>NZ_BJNG01000035.1 GCF_006539565.1 Pseudonocardia hydrocarbonoxydans | reverse complement strand
GGCGGCTGCGCGACTGGCTCGCCGCAGGCGCCCACCAGCCGCTGGCCGCGATGCTCACCCGCGAGCTGCTGCGCCACCGCCTCGGCCTCACCGACGACGAGCGGGCGCTGCTCGTCGCAGGCGCGGGTGAGTGGGGGGCGTCGCGGCGGCTGCTGGAGGCCGTCCTGCCGCTGGACGGGCCGCCGCACTGCGAGGTCGTGTTCCGTTCCGGCCCCGACGCGCCCGACGCCGCCGCGCTCAGCGTGCTCGGCGTCGTCCGCGGCCACCCGGGGTGCGTCGAGCTGCGCCAGGCCTGGCGTGCCGGCCCGCGCGGCGACCAGCGGGTGCTGGTCGTCCACGGCGGTGAGCGGCCGTGGGAGCTGACCGGAACCCTGCAGCGGGTCCTGCGCGCCCACGGTGACCGCACACCGTGCGTCGAGGTGCTCCCGGCGCACGGGGAGCCCCCGGCCTACCACCAGGCGGCCATCATCGGATCGGCGCCGCTGTGGACGGCCTCGCGCTCCCCCCGGGACGCCGTCGCCGCCGGCCGCTGACCCGCAACGCATGGAACGGGAGATCCGGATGGACGACCGGACGACGGGCGACTCGCCCCACGAGATCCTGCTGGCCCTGGCCGGCCGCGTCGACGACGACCTGCTCGCCTGGTGCCGCGAGCTCGTCGCGGTCGGCGAGGACGGCCGCGCGCTGGAGCTGATCACGGGCACCCTGGCCGCCGACGGCACCGCGCTCACGCCGGGCGACCGGGCCGCCGTCGTCGCCGCCGCCCGGGCCGCGCGCACCGATCTCGACCCCGACGCGGTCCTGCCCGCGGCCTCCGCCGACGCCGCCACCGCCCATCGCTTCGACGCCGGTCGCGGCGTCGAGCACCTCGCCGCGGCCGTGGGCGCGCTGCCCGAGCGGCTGGTCGCGGGCTGCCGCACCTGGGTGACCTTCCGGACCACGCCCGCCGGCTCGGCGCCCGGCCCGCTGCCGCAGCCGGTCGTCCTCGTCGAGGTCCCGGCCGGCGACCAGCGCCCCGTCGACGTCCTGGGCTACCAGCTCTCCATCGCCTGCGTGCGCGTCGGCGCCCCCGCCGCGGTCGAGGTCGTCGTCGCGGGCGCCGCCCGGCCCGGCTACCAGCAGGCCGCCCTCGCCGCCGCCGTGGCCGTCCACGGGGCGGACGAGGCGGCCGGCGGGCTCGACACCGACGCGATCGCCGTGCAGCACCCCGGCCCCGCCGAGGCCGAGACCCCACCGACCGGGATTGCCCGCACGCCCGCCCCCGACCAGCCGGTCCCCGCTCCCCAGCACCGCCGTTACCGCCGCGAGGCCGCCCCCGGGGACGAGACGTCGTGGGACTTCGGCGCGGCGCCCGCCCCGGCAGCCCCGGCCGCCCCGGCCGACGACCGGACCCCGGATGCCGGTCTGCCGCTGTTCGGCCGGTCCGCCCCGGATGCCGACCCGCCGCTGTTCGGCTGGTCGGGTGTCGGCCGGTCCGCCGTACCGGCCCCGGAGGCGGGCGCGGTGACCGTCGGCGGGATGGCGTCGGTCGACGAGCCGGTCGGCACGGGCTCGGAGTCGCCCGGGCCGGACTCGCCCACGTCGGCGTCGTCCGGGTCGGACCTGCCCGGGTCGGACCTGCCCGGGCCGGACATGACCGGGCCCGACCCGACCGGGTCGGACCTGTTCGGGTCGGGCCGTGGCCGGCCGGATGCCGCCGGTGCGGGCCTGGGCGACGCGTCGGCCCCCGGTGCGTCCGACGCCGCCGGGCCGGAGCCCGACGCGGGGTCGCCCCTCGTGGAGTCGCCGCGTGCGGGGTCCCCCGACGCGCCGGGCGACGCCGACGCGCCGGACACCGACCCGATCGGCACCCGCCCCGCCGTCGCCCACCCGGACACCTCCGGTGCGTCCGACCCCAGCTCTCCGTCCGGCCCCAGCTCTCCGTCCGGCCCCAGCTCTCCGTCCGGCACCGCCCCGCAGCCCGTCGTCCTCCCGGCCGACGCCGCGACGGTCCCGGCCGACGCCGCTCCGGACGACGCCGTCCCGGACGACGCCGCTCCGGCCGACGCCGCTCCGGACGACGCAGCCCCGGGTGACGCCGTGGTCGCCCCGGGCGAGGACGCCGAACCGGGCGAGGACGCCGGCCCGGGTGAGGACGCGGCCGCCGCGGACCCGGCGGCCGACCCCGCCCCCGCCCCGGTCACGCCGCTGCGGGTCCGCACCGACCCGCCCCGTCCCCGCCCCACGGCCCTGCCCGGATCCCCGCGGTCCCTGCCGAGCCCGATCCCGCTCGGCAGGCGCCGCCCGCTGGCCCCGGTCTCGGACCTCCCCCGCGACCCGGTCCGGCCCGCGGCCGCCGGGTCCGACGGCCCGGCCCTCGCCTCGATCGGCGACCCCTTCGGCGCCCCGGCCGGCGAGCGCGAGTCCTACGGCCTGCCGACGATCGACGAGGCCGACCCGCTCGGCCTGGGCCGGCTCCCGATGCACGACGCCGGGGACCACGGCGGCGACCACCGGTCCGACGAGCAGGACGGCACGCCCGTCGCCGACGACTGGCTGGCCGACTGGATCTCCGGCGACTGGGCGATGTCGCGCTCGGCGGGCTCCCCGGACCCGCTCGACCCGCAGGAGCCCCTGCCCGGGCCGTCCGTCCTGCCCGATCCCGACGCCCGGTCGCCCCGGCCCCGGGACGCAACGGATGCCCACCAGGCAGGCCCGCCCCCGTCGCCCCGGCCTGCGCCGTTGCCCCAGCGCCCGTTGCCCCAGCGCCCCTCGTCGGAGCACCCGTCGTCGGAGCGCCCGTCGCCCGCCCCGTACACCGCACCCGCACCCGCGCCCGGCCCGGCACCGGACGACTCGGCCCGGCTCTCCGAGGCCGACCGCGACCTCCTCGCCCGCCTGCAGGCCGAGCTGGGGGTCGGCGACGCCCCGAAGCCGCGGGTCTCCCGTCGGGCCGGCATCGCGGGCGAGCCCGGGAACGGCCGGGCGCCGCAGCCGCCGGACCGGGCGGGCTGAGCGCGCCGGGTCAGCCCGCGGCCCGGCCCACCTCGTCGACGATCTCCTGCAGGCGCAGGCCGCGGGCGACGTCGAGGGCGACCGGCGGGCCGCCGCGCACGGCGTCGACGAACCCGTCGAGCAGCCGTGCGTAGCAGGCCGGGGCGTCGGCGGCGCGCCCGCTGAGGCGGTGCCTGCCGACGCCGCCGAAGGCCGTCAGCTCGATCTCCGACGGGTCGACGGGCAGCCGCAGCGAGATCGTTGCGGTGCTGTGCGCGCCGCCGGCGTGCCGCAGGGCGAAGCGCCACAGGTCGGGCTCGTCGTGGTGGGCCCAGTCGACGCCGGTGACGGGGCCGAGCGCAGCGTCGAGGAGGTCGACGACGTGCGGGCCGAGATCGAGCAGCGCACCGCGCTCGGCCCGCCACGTCGACGCCGCGTACGGGCCGCCGAGCAGGGAGCCCGACAGCCAGCGGACCGCCCCGACGCTGTCGGGACCCGCCCCGCCGGGCACCCCGGACAGCCAGGCGGAGATCTCGGGGTCGTAGCGCAGCGTCAGTACCAGCGCCGTGGTGACGCCGACCGCGGCCCGGGCCACCGCGCGGGCCCCGTCGAGATCGGCGGCGAGCGGCTTCTCGCAGATCAGGTGCCGGCCCGCCCGCGCCGCCCGCACCGCGAGCCCGGCCTGCACCTGAGGCGGTACCGCGAACGCCACGGCGTCGACGGCGTCGAGCAGCTCCTCGAACGACCCCACCGCGCGCCCGCCCAGCACGCCGGACATCTCGTCGGCGACCTCGGGCCGGCGGGTCCACAGCGCCGTCAGCTCGGTGCCGGGGTGGGCGGCCACCGCGGGCCCGTGCACCCGCCGCGCCCACGGCCCGCCCCCGACCAGCCCCACGCGCAGCGCTCCCACGTGCGTCATCATGCCGGGGACATAGGGTGACCCCCCGTGACCCCCGAACCGGCCGTCCCCCGCCCCGCGGCCACCGTGCTGCTCCTCCGGGACGCCCCCGGCGACCGGCCGTTGCAGGTGTTCCTGCAGCGGCGGGTGGCCGGGATGGTGTTCGCGGGCGGGATGACGGTGTTCCCCGGCGGCGGGGTCGACGCCGCCGACACCCCCGATCCGCGGCTGTGGTCCGGTCCCGATCCGGGGTGGTGGGGCGAGCGCCTGGAGGCCGATGCCGGGCTCGCGGGCCGGCTGGTGCACGCGGCCGTCCGCGAGGTGTTCGAGGAGTGCGGGGTGCTGCTGGCCGCGCGCCCCGACGGCTCGCTCCCCGGCCCGATGGAGCTCGCGCAGGCCCGTGCCGACCTCGTGGCCCGGCACCGGACGCTCGCCGACGTCCTCGCGCAGGGCGATCTCGTGCTCCGCGCCGACCTGCTCGACGCCTGGGCGCGCTGGATCACCCCCGAGGAGTCGCCGCGCCGCTACGACACGGCGTTCTTCGTCGCGGCGGTGCCGCACGGCCAGGAGGCCGACGCGCACACGACCGAGGCCGTCGAGGCGGCCTGGTGGCACCCCGCCGAGGCGCTGCAGCGGTGGCGGGCCGGGGAGATGGAGCTGATGGCGCCCACGTTCCGCACGCTGCAGGAGATCGCGGAGTACCCCGACACCGCGTCGGTGCTCGCCGCGGCCGCCGCGCGGACGGTGCGGCCGGTGATCCCGCGGGTCAAGCGCGAGGGCGACGAGGTGGTGGTCGTCCTGCCCGGTGACGAGGGTTTCGAGGTGGCCGTCGGGCACCTGACGCCGGGCGACCCGCGATGACCCATCCCGCCCCCCGCGTCCTGCGGCCCGTCACCCCGCTCGCGTCGGTGCTGCTGGCCGACAACCCGTCCCCGATGACGCTGGAGGGCACCAACTCCTGGGTGCTGCGGGCGCCCGGCGTCGAGGAGTGCGTCGTCGTCGACCCCGGTGACGACGAGATCGGGCACCTCGAACGCGTCGCCGCGCAGGGCCCGGTCGCGCTCGTACTGCTCACCCACCGCCACCACGACCACGCCGGCGGTGCCGCCCGGTTCGCCGAGCTGACCGGGGCACCGGTTCGCGCGCTCGACCCGTCGCTGGTGCTCGGGTCCGAGGCGCTGGGCGTGGGCGAGGTGGTGGCCGCGGCGGGCGTCGAGCTGCGGGTCGTCGGCACGCCGGGGCACACCTCGGACTCGGTGTCGTTCCTGCTCGACGGGCCCGGCGCCGCACAGGCCGTCCTCACCGGCGACACGATCCTGGGGCGCGGCACCACCGTCATCGACCACCCCGACGGCGCGCTGGGCCCCTACCTCGACTCGCTGCGCCGCCTCGCCGACCTCGCCCCCGGCACCGCGGTGCTGCCCGGGCACGGCCCGGACCTGCCCGACGCGCCCGCCGTCGCCGCGGCGTACCTGGCGCACCGCGAGCAGCGCCTCGACCAGGTCCGCGACGCACTGGCGACGCTCGGGCCCGCCGCGACCGCCCGCCAGGTGGTGGAACTGGTCTACGCCGACGTCGACGAGTCGCTGTGGCCCGCCGCCGAGTGGTCGGTGCAGGCCCAACTGGCCTACCTGCGCCCCTGACCGCGGCCCCGCCCGCTCCGCCCCGCGTTGCAGTGGGGTGGCTCCACTCCCACCTGGTTGCAGTGAAGCCACCCCACTGCGACTCACGGGGGCGCGGGGCCGCGGGGCGCGGGTGTCAGGCCGCCGTCAGGTGCTCCGCCGGGCGCGGGGCCAGCGTGCCGCGCCGCCACCACAGCGCCGCGGCCACGATCCCGCCCGCCACCCCGCCCACCAGGAACGAGCTGGCGGCCCCTGCGGTGTCGACGGCCAGCCCGGCCAGCACCTGCCCGGACGAGATGCCCAGCACCGCCGCCGTGACGACCCACCCGAACGCCTCGGTCGACGTGCCGGCGGGAGCGGTGGCCTCCACGCCGAGGGAGTGGGCGGTGACCTGCGGGGTGATCAGCGCCCCGGCCGCCAGCATCGCGACGACGAGCACCGGCAGCGACGCCAGCGGCCCGACCAGCGCCATCGCCGTGACGCAGGCGGCGAAGGCGGCCAGCAGGGACGGCATCCGCAGGTGCAACGGCCGGGGCCAGGGCCGCAGCGAGTACAGGACGCCCGCGACGACCGAGGCCACCGACCACGCGGAGAGCAGCACGCCACCCAGCGTCGGGGAGCCCTGCTCGGTGGCCACGGCGTTGACGCCCACCTCGACCGAGCCGATCACGAGGCCGAAGCCCAGCGAGGCCAGCGTGACGGTGCGCATGCCGGGCGGGCGCAGCGCGCCGAGCATCCCGATCGACGGCCCGCCCGCCGACGGCCGCTGCGTGCGGACCGGGCGGCTGAGGGCGAAGATCGTGGTGCCGATGACCATGCCCGCGATCGCCACGACGAGCGCGGTGCCCGGCCACGGCGCGGTGACCAGGAACGCGGCCAGCGCCGGGCCGAGGATGAAGAAGGTCTCCAGGCTGATTGCCTCGTAGCTGTACGCGGCGTCGCGGCGCGGCCCGGCCGGCACGAGACGGGCCCACAGCGACCGCGAGGCGCCCGGCATCGCCGGGCGCACCAGGCCCGACAGCGCCGCCGCGCCGACCAGCAGCGGCAGCGCCGCCCCGCTCTCGATCGCCAGGACGAGCCCGGCCCCGGCCAGCGCGTAGAGGCCCGCGGCGAGCAGCAGCGGCCGCGTCGGCCCCGTCCGGTCCATCCAGCGCCCCTGCGCGACCGCGCCGAGCGACTCCCCGGCCAGCGTGCCCGCCGACACCACCGCGGCCACGGCGTAGGACCCGGTGACCCGCTGCACGTAGAGCAGGACGGCCAGGGTCGTCATGGCGATCGGCAGCCGCGCCAGCGCCGAGGCGAGGGCGGGGACGAGCGCGCCGGGGGAGGTCAGGGCGGCGCGGTAGTCGGCCAGCGCCGCGGACGAGGAGGACACGTCCCCCAGGGTCGCACGATCTGGCACGCCCGTACCACTTTATTGTCCCCGGACGCGACGAACGGCACCCCCGACCCGGGAGTGCCGTTCGGCGGAGCCGTGTCTAGCGGGCCCGGCGGGCCAGGCGCTCGGGCTCCAGGATGAGCACGCTCTTGCCCTCCAGGCGCAGCCAGCCGCGGTGCGCGAAGTCGGCGAGGGCCTTGTTGACGGTCTCGCGGCTCGCGCCGACGAGCTGCGCGATCTCCTCCTGCGTCAGGTCGTGCGTGACGCGCAGCAGACCCGACTCCTGCGACCCGAACTGGCGCGCCAGCTGCAGCAGCGACTTCGCCACGCGGCCGGGGACGTCGGTGAAGATGAGGTCGGCGAGCATGTTGTTGGTGCGGCGCAGCCTCCTGGCCAGGACGCGCAGCAGCTGCTCGGCGATCTCGGGACGCTTGCCGATCCACTCCCGCAGCGCGGCGCGGTCCATCGTGTAGCTGCGGACCTCCGTGACGGCCGTGGCCGACGACGTGCGCGGGCCCGGGTCGAAGATCGACAGTTCGCCGAACATGTCGGACGGGCCGGCCACCATCAGCAGGTTCTCGCGGCCGTCGGGGGACTTGCGGCCGATCTTGACCTTCCCGGTCGCGACGATGTATAGCCGGTCGCCCGGTTCGCCCTCCGCGAAGATCACGTGCCCCCGCGGGAACTCCGCCGGCTCCAGCGCCTGCGCCAGGGCCTCGGCCGCGTGCGGCTCGACCCCCTGGAAAATGCCTGCGCGGATCAGAATCTCGTCCACTTCACCGCTCCTCGTCCCAGCCGCAGCCCCGCGGCGGATCACCGGCGCGTCAGTGTAGGGGGTGCACCCACACGCCGTGACGTCGCGCGGGTCGTTTTCCGTCCACGACCGGGCGACTTCGCGGCCCGGACCGCCCCGGGGACCCGGCGGCGGCCCATGCCACGCAGGTCAGGCGGCCGTGTCGCGCTTCTGCGGCCGGCGACCGCGCGGCCCGCGGTTGCGGAGCCGGAACAGCTCGAGGGCGCGGCCGGTGCCCTGCCGGAACAGGGCGCTGACCTCGTCGGGGCGGGGGCGTTCGAGCAGCTCCTCGAGCTCCTCGGGACGCACGGTGGACTCCCGCAGCCTGGACTCGACGCGCTCCATGCCGAGCGCGAAGAACATCACCAGCAGCGGTACGAGGACGGAGAGCCAGGCAGTCATGTCAGGGAGGATGATCCCGCACCCGTCCGGGTTACGGCCGACCGGGGTCGACGTGGCGTGGTCCCGATACCCAAACGTGTCCGGGTGTTCGGACGGCCGGCCGGCGGTGAGGTGGGGGCGGGCCGTCGGTGGCCCGCCGTAGGCTCGGGGGCGTGACCGCACCCTCCGCACAGGCCCGTCGGGCGGCCGCGCTCGCGAAGCGGGTGGCGGCGGGCGAGCCGTCGCTCGGGCGGGCCCGCCGGGTCGGCCGGATGCTGCGCGAGCTCACCGCCACCCACGTCGACGCGCACTGCGAGCTCGATTTCCGCACGCCGCTCGAGCTGGCCGTCGCCACCATCCTGTCCGCGCAGAGCACGGACAAGGGCGTCAACCTCGTCACCCCGGCGCTGTTCGCCCGCTACCCCACCGCGCTCGCCTACGCGCAGGCCGACCGGGCCGAGCTGGAGGAGATGATCCACAGCACCGGGTTCTTCCGGAACAAGGCCTCGTCGCTGATCGGGCTGGGTGCCGCGGTCGTGGAGAAGCACGGCGGCGAGCTGCCGCACACGCTCGACGAGCTGGTGGCCCTGCCCGGGATCGGGCGCAAGACGGCCAACGTCATCCTCGGCAACGCGTTCGGCGTCCCGGGGATCACCGTCGACACCCACTTCGGGCGCCTGGTCCGCCGCTGGGGCTGGACGGACCTGGAGGACCCGGTCAAGGTCGAGCACGCGGTCGGGGAGCTGGTGCCCCGGCGCGAGTGGACGATGACCTCGCACCGCGTGATCTTCCACGGCCGCCGCGTCTGCCACGCCCGCAAGCCCGCCTGCGGGGCCTGTTCGCTGGCCGCCGACTGCCCCGCCTACGGCGAGGGGCCCACCGATCCCGTCCTCGCCGCGAAGCTGGTCAAGGGCCCGTCGCGGCCGTTCCTGCTCGCGCGGGTCGGGCTGGCCGACGACGGTGCCCCGCTGGAGGCCCCGGCCGACTCGCCCGCGGGCCTCGACGCCGCCGCGGCCACCCCGTCCGCGATCGAGCAGGACGTGCCGTGACGCCGCGCCGCGCACCGTCCGGCCCCGCGCGCACCCTCGACGGTGCGCGCCGGGCCGCAGGATGCGCGCGGGACGTGCCGGGTGCCCGTCCCGGGGACCGGTGAGCGACCGGGTCGGCCCGGGCCGGGCCGAGATCGTGTCCACGGCGGTGGTCGTGCTCCTCGTCGCGCTGGCGGTGTTCGCGCTGTGGCCGCGCCCGTCCGCGGGTCCCGCCGTCGCCGACGGCCCGGCCGCCCCGTCGGCGGTGGCGGTGTCCGACGCCGAGCTGGCCCCGCTGCGCGCCGCGGCCGCTCTCCCGGCCTGCCCCGCCCCCGGCGCACCGGGCGTCGGGGGGCCGCTGGCCGGCGTCACGGTGGCCTGCCTGGGGGCCGAGGGCGCGGTCGACCTCGGCTCCGTCGCGGCGGACGGCCCGGTACTGCTCAACCTGTGGGCCTCCTGGTGCGCGCCGTGCCGCGAGGAGCTGCCCGCGCTCGCCGCGTACGCCGCCCGCCCCGGCGCGGTGCCGGTCCTGCTGGTCGACGTCGACGACGACCCGCGCGCCGCGCTGCGCACCCTCGGCGAGCTCGGCGTCGCCCTGCCCTCCGCGCTCGACGCGGGCACCGCGGTGCGCACCGCGCTCGCCGTGCCGCCGGGCCTGCCGTACTCGTTCCTCGCCCGCCCCGACGGCTCGGTCGCCCGCGTCGACCCCCCGGTGCCGTTCACCGGTGCCGACGACGTCGCGGACGCCGTCGCGGAGCTGTCGTGAGCCCGCTGCGGCCCGAACGGGTCTCCGCCCGGCTCCGGCCGCTGCTCAGCGCCGTCCGCGACGTCGACGCCGTCACGCTGAGCCGCCACCGCATCCCGCCGCCCGACGGCGGGCGCCGCGCGGCCGTCCTGATCCTGGTCGGCGAGGACCCCGAGCACGGCCCGGACGTGCTGCTGGTGGAGCGGGCGAGCACGCTGCGCGACCACGCGGGCCAGGTCGCCTTCCCCGGCGGCGGGTCCGACGACGGCGACGCCGACGCGGTGGCCACCGCCCTGCGCGAGGCCGAGGAGGAGACCGGGCTCGACCCGTCGGGCGTCGTCCCGCTGGCGCTGCTGCCGGAGCTGTTCATCCCGCCGTCGGGGTTCGTCGTCACGCCGGTGCTCGCGCAGTGGGAGCGCCCGAGCGCGGTGCACGCGGTCGACGCGGCGGAGACCGCGGGCGTCGCCCGGGTGCCGCTGGCCGCGCTCGCCGACCCGGCGAACCGGATCCAGGTGGGCCATCCCTCCGGCTACGTCGGGCCGGGCTTCCTGGTGGCGGGCCTGCTCGTGTGGGGCTTCACCGGGGGCCTATTGTCCGCGCTGTTGGATCTGGGTGGCTGGGCGCGGCCCTGGGAGCCGTCCCGGGTGCTGGATCTGGACGAGGCGTGGACACGTGCCCGCGCGGGAGCATGAGGAGACCGTCGTGAGCTGGGTCGACCTCATCGTCGTCGTGCTGGCGCTCGTCGCCGGCGTGTCCGGGTGGCGGCACGGGATGGCGGTGGCGCTGCTGTCGTTCGTCGGGGTGCTCGGCGGTGCGGTGCTCGGCGTGCGCCTGGCGCCGCTGCTGGCGTCGGGCATCGAGTCCACGAGCACGCGCATCATCGTCAGCATCGTGGTCGTCGTGCTGCTCGTCGCGCTCGGCGAGACCACCGGCGTCTTCTTCGGTCGCCGCATCCGCGACCGGATCACCGGGGAGCACACGCTGCGCGTCGACTCCACGCTCGGTTCGGTGCTGCAGGCGCTCACCGTCGTCATCGCGGCCTGGCTGGTGGCGTTGCCGCTGGCCTCCGCGAGCTTCCCCGGGCTGGCCTCCGGCGTCCGCGGCTCGGAGGTGCTGCGCGTCGTCGACTCGGTGATGCCCGCGAGCGCCAGGGCCCTGCCCGACGAGCTGCGCCGGCTGCTCGACGACTCCGGCTTCCCGCAGATCCTCAGCCCGTTCGACGAGACGCCGATCGAGGAGGTCGGCCCGCCCGACCCGGCGCTGCTGGCGAGCCCGGTGGTCGAGGAGGTCGCCGACAGCGTGCTGAAGGTGCGCGGCCGCGCGCCGTCGTGCCAGCGGGCGCTGGAGGGCACCGGCTTCGTCATCGGCGACGGTCTGGTCATGACCAACGCGCACGTCGTGGCCGGAACCGACGACGTCGGCGTCGAGGTGGCCGGCCGCCGCGGCCCGGTCGAGCTCTCCGGCGAGGTCGTGCTCTACGACCCGGCCGTCGACATCGCGGTGCTGCGCATCCCCGAGCTCGACGCCCCCGCGCTGCAGTTCCGGCCGGAGCCGGCGCAGGTCGGGGAGGACGCGATCATCCTCGGCTACCCGCTCGACGGCCCGTTCACGGCGTCGGCGGCCAAGGTGCGCCAGGAGATCACGCTCAACGGCCCCGACATCTACGACGAGTCCACCGTCTCCCGCAACGTCTACACCGTCCGCGCGGTCGTCCGCTCCGGCAACTCCGGCGGGCCGATGATCGACCGCGACGGCCAGGTGATCGGTGTGGTGTTCGGCGCGGCGCTCGACGACAGCGAGACCGGGTTCGTGCTCACCAACGAGCAGGTCGCGGCGTCGGTGAACCCGCAGGCCCGGCTCGACGACGAGGTCGGCACCGGGGCCTGCGCGAACTGACCCGGCTACACGTCGCGGGTGATCGTCTGGTCGCGGCCGGGGCCGACGCCGATCGCGCTCACCGGGGCGCCGGTCAGCTCCTCGATGCGGTGCACGTAGGCGCGGGCGTTGGCCGGCAGCTCGTCGAAGGTGCGGCAGGCCGAGAGGTCCTCGAACCAGCCGGGCAGCTCCTCGTAGACGGGCACGGCGTGGTGCACGTCGGTCTGCGTCATCGGCATGTCGTCGACGCGCTTGCCGTCGACCTCGTAGGCGACGCACACCGGCACCGTCTCCAGGCCGGAGAGCACGTCGAGCTTGGTGAGGAAGAAGTCGGTGATGCCGTTGACGCGCACGGCGTAGCGGCCGATCACGGCGTCGAACCAGCCGCAGCGGCGCGGGCGCCCTGTCGTGACGCCGACCTCGCCGCCGGTCTTGCGCAGGTGCTCGCCCATGGCGTCGAGCAGCTCGGTCGGGAACGGGCCGGAGCCGACGCGCGTGGTGTAGGCCTTGAGGATCCCGATCACCCGGGTGATCTTGTTCGGGCCGATTCCCGACCCCACCGCCGCGCCGCCCGCCGTCGGGTTCGAGCTGGTGACGAAGGGGTACGTGCCGTGGTCGACGTCGAGCAGCGTGCCCTGCGAGCCCTCCAGCAGCACCGACTCGCCCGCCTCCAGCGCCTTGTTCAGCAGCAGCCGCGTGTCGGCGATGCGGTCGGCGAACTTCTGCGCGTGGCCGAGCACGGTGTCGACGACCTGCTCGACGTCGAGGGCGCGGCGGTTGTAGACCTTGACCAGGATCTGGTTCTTCAGGTGCAGCGCCGCCTCCACCTTCTGGTGCAGGATCTTCTCGTCGAGCACGTCGGCCACGCGGACGCCCACCCGGGAGACCTTGTCCTGGTAGGCCGGGCCGATGCCGCGGCCGGTCGTGCCGATCTTGGCCTTGCCCAGGAACCGCTCGGTGACCTTGTCCATCTCCACGTGGTACGGCATGATCAAGTGCGCGTCCGCGGAGATCATCAGGCCGCTGGTGTCGACGTCGCGGGCCTCCAGGCCGGACAGCTCCTCCAGCAGCACGCCGGGGTCCACCACCACGCCGTTGCCGATGACGTTCGTGACGCCCGGGGTGAGGATGCCCGACGGGATCAGGTGCAGCGCGAAGTTCTGGCCGTCCGGGAGCACGACGGTGTGGCCGGCGTTGTTGCCGCCCTGGTACCGCACCACCCACTGCACCTGGTCGCCGAGGATGTCGGTGGCCTTGCCCTTGCCCTCGTCGCCCCACTGGGCGCCGATCAGGACGATCGCGGGCATGTTTGACTCCAGATCTGAGATCAACGTGGCGGCGGGAGGGTAACCGATCAGGTGGGCGCGATCGACTCGGAACTGCTGGTGCTGACCTGCGGGGACCCGACCCGGGAGCGGTGGCTCCCCTTCCACGGTAGTCGGCGGCCCCCCGCGTTCGGCGGGGTCCCCACCGTTGCGCTGCCCGCCGCGGCCGGGCGCGCGGACATCGACGCGGCGCTGCGCGCGCACGATCCCCGCCGTGTCGTCGTCCACGGCACCGACGCCGATCTGGCCGCCGTCCTGCTGCGCCTGCTGCGCACCGAGCGGCTCGACGTCGAGGTGGCCTTCGTCGCGGCCGGGCGGTCGGCGGCCGCGGCGGTGTGGGGGCTGGGCCGCGACCCGTCGCTCGCGCTGACCGGGTCCGCGTCGCCGGTCCCGCTGGTGCGCGACGACACGGGCGGGGTGCTGGTCGGGCGCGGCGAGATCCGTGACCTCGACGGCGAGTGCTACTGCGACGACGACCTGGTCCTGCGCGGCCGCACCCCCCGCCTGGTGGTGGCGGCGGGCCCGGACGGGATCGGGGTGCGCGCCGGCCGCGGCCCCGGCCTGCCCTCGGGCCCCCCGCACCCGGTGGACCAGGCGGCGCGTTCCGGCCGCGGCTCGTCGCGGGGCCGGGCGGTGCAGGTCGGCGGGCTGCCGTTCACGGTGGTGGCCGACGGCGTGGCCCACCCCCGCCCTCTGGAGCGCCGCACCTGGTACCGCCACACCGCCGACTGGCTGCTCGTCCGGCCCTGACGGCCCGGCGCAACCGCGCAGGTCGGACACCCGGCTGCGGACGGCGACGCGTGAGCAGGTCGGACACCGGCCTCTCGCACACCGAGCCCGGTCCCCGTGCGAGCAGCCGGAACCTGTGCGCGAGCCGCGGTGCGGGTTCGGGCCGGGTGGGGTGTCGGGGAGTCGCGGTAGCGTCGGGGGCGATGCAGCGGCGCGCGGTCGAGACGGCGAGCGCCCGGCCTCGACGGCGGGTCTCGTGGCTCCGGGGCGACCCCGGGGCGCACCACCTCTCCGAGGCACGGCGTCCCGCGCAGGCGAGGCAGGTACGGCATGCCCACGCTGCGCGGCCGACGGGAACACCGGTCGTCCGCGTCCGCTGCATCGCCACCCGGCCACGGGCCCCGCGCACCGATTCGGCGCCCGCGCCCGTCCGGGTGTGCGCGGACGGCGGGACCGGGTCCGTCGATGCCCGTGCCCCGGGTCGTCGCGTACCCGGCCCGAGGGTCGCCTCCGACCCGGTGCGACCGTCGGGTGCCGGTCGCCCGGTGCGGCGGGGTGGGCCCGATGGCGCCTGACCCGCACACCGTGGCCGCTGCGGCCCTGGACGGTCGCTGGACCCTCGACGACCTCACTGCCCGGCTGGCCGCCCTCGCCGGCTGGGGCGGCCCGGACGAGGTGGGTGACGTGGTCGCCCGCCTGCTCGCCCGCTGGCGCCGGGCCCCCCGTGCGTCGCGGGAGTCCGTCGTCGCGGAGGTGGCCGTGCTGCTGGCCGCCCGGCCGCGGCGCCGCCACGTCGAGCCGGAGGGCCCGCCCCGGCCGCAGTGGCGCTGGCCGGTCGAGCCCTGGACCGGACTCGACGCCCTCGCGCGGGGCCTCGACCTGCGCGGCGGCGAGCTGGACCGGTTCGCCGACCGCGGCGGCTGGCTGCACCGCGCCCCGCCCGGCCCGGCCCGGCCCGCTGCACCACTACCGCCGTCGGTGGACGCCGTCGCGGTCGGGGGTGCCGCGGCTGATCGAGACCCCGGGCCCGCGGCTGCAGGAGCTGCAGCGCCGCGTCGGGCGCCGGGTGCTGGCCCGGATCCCGGTGCACGACGCCGCGCACGGCTACGTCCGCGGCCGGTCCCCGCACCCTGGCCGCGATGCACGCGGGCCGGGCGATGGTCGTCCGGCTCGATCTGGAGGGGTTCTTCGGCCACGTGTCCGGCGCCAGGGTCGCGGGGCTGCTGCGCACGGCGGGCTACCCGGAGGCGGTCGCGGCGGCACTGGCCGGGCTGCTGGTCACCAGCACCCCGGCCGCCCGGTACGGCCGCTACGCCGGGGCTAGGACCTAGGCCGCCGCCGGCCGCTCGTGGTAGGTGTCGACGTACTCCTGCTGCGAGAGCGTGGCGATGGCGTCCATGATCTGGTCGGTCACGGCGCGGCGGATCGCAGGGGAGCTCTCCAGGCCGTCGTAGCGGGAGAAGTCCAGCGGAGGGCCGTAGCGGACGACCACCCGCCGCAGCCGCGGCAGCCGCGTGCCCACCGGCTGGACCCGCTCGGTGCCCACCAGCGCGACCGGCACGACCGGGGCGCCGGTGCCGAGCGCGAGGGTGGCGACGCCGGTGTGCCCGCGGTGCAGCCGCCCGTCGAGCGAGCGGGTGCCCTCGGGGTAGATGGCGAAGGCACCGCCCGCGTCGAGCACGCTGCGCCCGGCGTGCAGCGCGTCGAGCCCCGCCCTGGCCGAGCCGCGGTCGACCGGCACGTAGCCCAGCGCGGACAGGAACCGGGACAGCGCCCGGCCCTTCAGCCCGCGCCCGACGAAGTACTCCGCCTTGCCCAGGAACGCGACGGGACGGCGCGCCGTCAACGCGATGACGGCGGTGTCGACGGCGGCGCGGTGGTTCGCCGCGAGGATCAGGGCCCCCCGTCTGGGGAGCCGCTCCGCCCCGTGGACGGCGGGCCGCCACAGCAGCCGGACGAGGGGCGCGAGCAGGTAGCGCACGATGAGCTGCACGGGCGGGGAACGCCGCGCACGACCTGCCGGTTCCCGGCCCCACCCGGATGGCTCAGCGCCGCCGGGAGCCGCGGGGGGCCCGGCCGGAAACCGGTTGCGACGCGACCCCGGCCGGGGCAGGGTCGGGCACGTCATGTGGATCTGAGCGCACCCCGCACCCGCCCGCGGCCCGGCCCGGCGGATGCCCCTCCCCGTTCCCCGGTGGTGTGCCCGTGCCCGCAGCCCTCCTCGCCCACGACCTCGTCCGCGTCCACGGCGACCGGATCGTTCTCGACGGCGTCTTCCTCACAGCGGCCCCCGGTCGCCGGATCGGCCTGATCGGGGAGAACGGGGCGGGCAAGTCGACGCTGCTGCGCCTGCTCGCCGGTGTGGAGCGGCCCGACGCCGGCTCCGTCGAACGCCCCGCCGACCTGGGCTTCGGCGCCCAGGAGTCCCCCTTTCCCCCGGACGCGACCCTCACCGACGTCCTCGACGACGCGCTGCGCGACGCGCACGCGGCCGTCGCCGCGGTGGACGCACTGGCGGGGCGGCTCCCGGACCGTGCCGACGAGTACGCCGAGCGGCTGGAGTGGGCCCGCGACCACGACGCCTGGGACGCCGACCGCCGCGCCGAGCTCGTCCTCGACGGCCTCGGGCTGGCCGCGATCGCCCGCGACCGCCCACTGGGCTCGCTCTCCGGCGGCCAGCGCAGCCGCGTCGGGCTCGCCGCGCTGCTGGTCCGCCGCCCGGACGCCCTGCTGCTCGACGAGCCCACCAACCACCTCGACGACGGCGCCACCGCGTTCCTGGAGGAGACGCTGCGCGCGCTGCCCGGCGTCGTCGTGCTGGCCAGCCACGACCGGGCGTTCCTCGACGCGGTCTGCACCGACGTCGTCGACCTCGACCCGGCCGCCGGCGGCCCGGTGCGCCACGGCGGCAACTACTCGGCCTACCTCGCGCAGCGCCGCGCCGCCCGGGAACGCTGGGAGCAGCGCTACGCCGCGGAGCAGGACGAGCTGGGTGAGCTGCGGGTCGCGGTGGCGGTCACGGCGCGGGAGGTGGCGCCGGGGCGTCCGCGGGGCAACGAGCCCAAGATGTTCTACGGGTTCAAGCGCGGCCGGGTGCAGAGCCAGGTCTCGCGCCGCGTCCGCAACGCCCGCCGCCGCCTCGACGAGCTCGAGCGCGACCAGGTGCCCCGCCCGCCCGTACCGCTCCGCTTCGACGGGACCCTCGGTGCCGCCGTGTCCGGGCCGGCCGCGGCGCTGCGCGGGATCCGGGTGCCGGGCCGCCTCGTCCTCGACGCCCTCGACGTCGGTGCCACCGACCGCCTGCTCGTGACGGGCGCGAACGGCTCGGGCAAGTCGACGCTGCTCGCCGTGCTGGCCGGGCACCTCGGCGCCCACGGCACCGTGCACCGCAGGCGCGGCCTGCGCGTCGGCCTGCTGGCCCAGGACGTCGGCCTCCCCGACCCGGACCGCACCCCGCGCGAGTACTACGGCGAGCACCCGGTCCCGCTGCGCGACCTCGGCCTGGTCCACCCGCGCGACGTCGACCGGCCCGTCGGCGTCCTGTCGGTGGGCCAGCGGCGGCGGGTGGAGCTGGCGGTGCTCGTCGCCGCTGCTCCGCAGCTGCTGCTGCTCGACGAGCCGACCAACCACCTGTCACCGGCCCTGTGCGACGAGCTGGAGGACGCGCTCGGCGTGAGCCCGGGCGCGGTCGTCGTCGCCAGCCACGACCGGTGGCTGCGCCGCCGCTGGAGCGGCCGGGAGCTGGACCTCAGACCGAGAACGCCACCAGCGTGACGATCAGGGCCACCACGTAGGCGACGGAGAACGCCACGAGGTCGCCCATGTGCACCCCGTGGCTGCGGGTGACGTTCAGCACGACCGGGCCGATGGTGGTGGTGGCCGCGACGGCGAGCCCGAACAGCGTGGCGCCGATCCAGGCCAGTCCCACGACCAGCAGCCGGACCGATCCGCTCGCACGCACGGGAGGATTCACACGTGGAGGACGTCCGGGCCGCCGTTCAGGTTCCCGATGCGCCACGCCGGCGATCCTACGTCCGTTCACCCGCCGTAGGTCTGCCGGTCACGTCGGGGAGGATCGGCGCGACGGACGCACCACCGGAGGGAGTCGGCGTGCACGACCTGGTGTTCCGGGCGGGGCGGATCGTCACGCCCGCGGGTGAGCGGCCGGGCTGCGTCGCCGTCCGCGACGGGCGGATCGCCGCGGTGCTGCCGATCGGGGCCCCCGTCGACGGCGAGGTGGTCGACCTGGCCGCCGACGAGGTGCTGGTCCCGGGGCTGGTCGACACCCACGTGCACGTCAACGAACCGGGCCGCACCGAGTGGGAGGGCTTCGCCTCCGCGACGGCGGCGGCCGCGCTCGGCGGCGTCACGACCCTGGTCGACATGCCGCTCAACTCGATCCCGCCGACCGTCGACGTGGCCGCACTGGCGACCAAGCGCGAGGCGGCGCGGGGACGGTGCCACGTCGACGTCGGGTTCTGGGGCGGGGCGGTCCCGGGCAACCTGGCCGAGCTGCGCCCCCTGCACGACGCGGGCGTGTTCGGGTTCAAGTGCTTCCTGCTCGACTCCGGGGTCGAGGAGTTCCCGCCGCTGCCGCCGGGGGAACTCGAACCGGTGCTGCGCGAGCTGACCGGGTTCGGCGCCCGGCTGATCGTGCACGCCGAGGACGCCGAGTCGGTCGACCGCGCCCCGGCACCGGGCCCGGCGTACCGCAGCTTCCTGGAGTCCCGCCCGCGCGGCGCGGAGAACCTCGCGATCGCCTGGCTGCTCGAACGGGCGCGGTGGACCGGGGCGGCGGTGCACGTGCTGCACCTGAGCAGCTCCGACGCGCTGCCGATGCTGGCCTCCGCGCGCCGCGACGGCGTCGACGTCACGGTGGAGACCTGCCCGCACTACCTGACCTTCGCCGCCGAGGACGTGCCCGACGGCGCCACGCAGTACAAGTGCTGCCCGCCGATCCGCGAGGCCGCCAACCGTGAGCTGCTGTGGCGCGGGCTGGCCGACGGCGTGATCGACGTCGTGGTGTCCGACCACTCCCCGTGCACACCCGAGCTCAAGCGCGGCGACTTCGGCTCCGCATGGGGCGGCGTCGCATCGCTGCAGGTGGGGCTGGCCGCCGTGTGGTCGGGGGCCCGCGCGCGCGGCCACTCCCTCGCCGACGTCGTCGGCTGGACGGCGACGGCGCCCGCGCGGCTCGCCGGCCTCGACGCCAAGGGGGCGATCGCGCCGGGCCGCGACGCCGACCTCGTGGTGTTCGCCCCGGACGAGCCGTGGGTCGTCGACGCCCACCGGCTCGCCCACCGCAACCCCGTCACCCCCTACGACGGCCGCGCGCTCACGGGGGTGGTGCGCGGGACCTGGCTGCGCGGGCGCAGGATCGACGTCACCGGGCCGCCGGCCGGCCGCCTGCTGCGACGAGGAGCGCCGTGAGTTTCCTGCACCTGCCCGACCTCGCCGCCCGCGCGCTCGGGGGCGCGGTCGTCGCGGCGAACGACGACTTCTTCGCCGACCGCGCCGCCCTCGTACAGCCCTACCCGGTCCGCGAGCACCCGGAGTTCGGGTACCGCGGCAAGGTCTACGACGGCTGGGAGACCCGGCGGCGGCGCGAGCCCGGCGTCGACCACGCGATCGTGCGGCTCGGCGCGCCGGGGATCGTGCGCGGCGTCGTCGTCGACACGGCCTACTTCCGCGGCAACTACCCGCCGCAGGTCTCCGTCGACGGCACCGCCGTGGAGGACCACGACCTCACCGGCGCGGTGTGGACCCCGCTCGTCGCGCCGTCGGCGGCGCAGGGCGACACCGCCAATGCCTACGCCGTCGACGACGACCACCGCTTCACCCACCTGCGCCTGACGATGCACCCCGACGGCGGCGTCGCCCGGTTCCGCGTGCACGGCGAGGCGGTGCCCGACCCGCGCGACCTGCACGGCACCGTCGACGCGGCGACGCCGGCGCTCGGCGGCCGGATCGAGGACTGCTCGAACCTGTTCTACTCCGCGCCCGCCAACCTGCTGCGCCCCGGACCGGCCCGCGACATGGGCGAGGGCTGGGAGACCGCGCGCCGCCGCGACGACGGGAACGACTGGGTGCTGGTGGCGCTGGCCGGGGAGACCCGGCTGCGCGAGGTCGTGTTCGACACCAGCCACTTCCTGGGCAACGCACCCGGATGGGTCGGGATCACCGACGGTGCCGGGGGCGTCGTCGTGCCCCGCCGCCCGGTGCTGCCCGACACCCCGCACCGCTTCCGGATCGCCCCCGGCGCCGTGCCGGTCTCCCGGCTGCGCGTCGACATCCACCCCGACGGCGGGTTCGCCCGGCTGCGCGCCCACGGCGAGCTGACGCCCGCGGCCCGTGCCGCCGCGGCGGCCCGGTTCGTCGAGGCGTTGCCCGACGCGCACCTGGAGACGCTGCTGCGCGCCCACGGCGCCGCCGACCGGGCGGGCCTGCTCGACCTGCTCACCGCCTCCGGGTGAGCCGCCAGATGCGGTCGCGGGTCATCGGGAGCTCCGTCGGGCGGACGCCGAGCGCGGCGCGGACCGCGTTGGCCAGCGCCGGCGCCACCGGGTTGTAGGGGGCCTCGCTCATCGACTTGGCCCCGAACGGGCCGTGCGCGTCGTGGGTGTCGGCGAACAGCACCTCGGTGCGCGGCACGTCGGCGACCTGGGGCACGTGGTAGTCGCGCAGCACCGCGGTGGTGACGCGGCCGGCGTCGTCGAGCACGACCTCCTCGAACAGCGCCGACCCGATCGCCTGCGCCACCCCGCCCTCCACCTGCCCGCGGCACTGCTCGGCGTTGAGCACCACCCCGGCGTCGACGGCCTGCACCGACCGCAGGATCGCCACCTCCCCGGTGTCGGGGTCGACCGCCACCCGGAACGCGTGGACGTTGAACGCGACCGACCGCGGGGTGCCGGCGTGCGTGGCGGTCGCGGTGGCCGGGCCACCCGCCGCGAGCTGTGCCCGCAGCGCCGTCGCCGCCGCGTGCAGGGCGCGCCCGGCCACCACCGACCCCGCCGAGCCGAACGCCCCGGTGTCGTACCCGACGGCGTCGGTGTCGGACTGGACCACCCGGATGCGGTCGGGTGTGGTGCCCAGCACCGTCGCGGCGAGCTGGACGTGCACCGTCGTGGTGCCGTTGCCGAACTCCGCGGTGCCGACGCGCACGGTGTAGCCGCCGTCGGCGTCCCGCGTCACCGACGCCTCGGCGTGGTGCCCGCGCGGCGGGATCGTCGCGATCATCGCCACGGCCATGCCCTCGCCGACCGGCCAGCCGTCGGGGGCGGGCAGGGCGTCGCGGGCGAGGGCGTCGCGGGCGAGGTCCAGGCACTGGTCGAGCCCGTAGCTGTCGCCGAAGGTGAGGTCGTCGGGGGCGTCGGAGGAGGCGACGAACGGGTCGCCCGGCACCACGACGTTGCGCCGCCGCAGCTCGAACGGGTCCATGCCCAGCCGGTGCGCCAGCTCGTCGAGCGCGCCCTCGATCCCGAACATCACCTGCCCCAGTCCGTACCCGCGGAACGCCCCCGAGGGCAGGGTGTGGGTGTAGACCGACCGCGCGTCCACCCGCTTGTTCGGGCAGCGGTACTGCGCCATCGACTCGTGGCAGCCGTGGAACATCACCCCCGGGCTGTGGTTGCCGTAGGCCCCCGCGTCGGCGAGCACGTCGATGGCCAGCGCGGTCAGCACGCCGTCGGAGGTGGCCCCGGCCCGTACCGACACGCTCATCGGGTGCCGGCACGGCGCGGTCGTCAGCTCGTCGGTGCGGGTGAGCTCGTACTGGACGGGCCGCCCGGTGGCGAGCACCGCGAGGGTCACCAGGTCCTCGGTGAGCATCTCCTGCTTGCCGCCGAACCCGCCGCCGACGCGCGCGGTGAACACCCGCACGTCGGCCAGGCCGAAGACGCGCGCGATCTCGTCGCGCACCAGGAACGGCACCTGGGTGCTGGTGCGCAGGACGAGCCGGTCGCCCTCGAGCCAGCCGACGGTGCCGTGGGTCTCCAGCGCGACGTGCGACACGCGCCCGGTGCGCCACGTTCCGGAGACGACGACGTCGGCCGCGGCCAGCCCGTCGTCGACCGACCCGACCTCGCCGTGCTGCTCGGCCACCAGGTTGCGCGCCGGGTCGGCGATCCGGGCCTCCGGGCCCTTGTCGCCGTGCACCTTCGGCGCGCCCGGCGCCAGCGCGGCGGCCGGGTCGAGCACCGCGGGCAGCACCTCGTAGTCGACGACGAGCGCGCGGCACGCGGCCTGCGCGACCGCCACCGAGTCGGCGACGACCGCGGCGACGCGCTGGCCGTGGAACCGCAGGACGGGGTCGAGGACGAGGGTGTCGTCGGGGTCGTCGAGCCGGTCGTCGTGGCGCCCGGTGGAGAACGCGACGGGCGGCGCGTCGAGGTGGGTGAGCACGGCGTGGACGCCGGGCAGCGCGGCGGCCGCCGAGGTGTCGATCGACCGGATCCGGGCGTGCGCGTGCGGGCTGCCGAGCACGGCCAGGTGCAGCAGCCCGGATGGTGGCTCGTCGAGGGTGTAGGGCTCCCGCCCGCTCACGATCCGGGGTCCCGCGGGCGCGGGCAGCGACCCGCCCGGGGCGCTCGCCGCCCGCCGCGTGGTGACGGTGCCGTCCAGGGCGTCGAGGATCGCCCGGTAGCCGGTGCAGCGGCACAGGCTGCCCTTGAGCAGCCTGCCGCGGTCGCCCGCGGGCAGCGCCGCCGCCGTCACGACCATCCCGGCGGTGCAGAACCCGCACTGGAACCCGCCCGCGTCGACGAAGCGCCGCTGGACGGGGTGCGGGTGCTCCGGCGTGCCCAGCCCGGCCGCGGTGGTGACGGCCCGCCCGGCCACGCGGAACGCCGGGTGGACGCACGAGTGCACCGGCGCGCCGTCGACGAGCACGGTGCAGGCGCCGCAGTCGCCCGCGTCGCAGCCCTTCTTGGGCGCGGTGTGCCCGAGCGAGCGCAGCAGCGTGCGCAGGCACCGGCCCGGCGCCGGGTCGGCCTCGGCGGGCACGCCGTCGACGGTGAACCTCACGCCAGCTCCTCCCGGACCTGCCCGGCCAGCACCCCGGTGACGTGCCGGCGCCAGTCGGGCGAGCCGTGCGGGTCGTCGTACCAGTCCGGGACGGAGTCCAGGGCCGCGACGATCTCGTCCGAGGACGGGACGTCCGGGAAGCCGAACCGCCACGGCCGCGGCGTCGCCGCGGTGACGCCCAGGACGAAACCGTCCCCGCGGCGGCCGGTGACCACCGCACCCGAGCGGCCCTGCGCCGAGAGCGCCGCCCGCCGGAACGCGAGCCGGGCCGACAGCGCCGCGGCGGGCAGCTCGAGCGACCGCAGCACCTCGCCGGGGCGCAGCGCCGTCGTCCGCACCCCGGTGACCAGGTCGACGACCGGCACGCGCCGGTCCTCGGTGGGCCCCCACAGCACCGCGACGCCGTCGAGCGCGACGGCCAGCGACGTCATCGACCCGGCGGGCAGCGCGAGGCAGACGTTGCCGCCCACCGTCGCCTGCGAGGTGATCTTGAACGAGGCCGCGAGCGCGCCCGCGCACTCGTCAGCGAGCGGGATCCCGGCGGCGACCAGCTCGTCGATCGTGCAGGTGGCGGCGACCGACACGCCGTCGGCGGTGCGGGTGACCGGCGCCCAGCCCAGCCCGGTGAGGTCGACGAGGGTGTGCAGGTGGTCCTGCGGCTGCGAGAACAGCCAGGTGCCCCCGGCCAGCACCGCCGTGCCCGGTCCGAGCCCGGCCAGCCCCGCCCGGTCGACGGGGCGGCGCAGCCCGGTGACGGTGGGCAGGTCCACTAGTAGGCGACCCGGTCGGCGGCGGCGAGCCAGGCGTCGAACGGCGCCGGGCCGGCCGGCAGCGCGACGGCCTCCACCCGCGTCGGCCAGGTGCCGCGGTCGCGGGCGAACAGCTCGTAGAACTCCCGGTCGTCGAACCCGCCGCGGGCGGCGTCGTGCCGGTCGGCGGCGTAGACGACGCGCTCGACCCGGGCCCACAGCGCCGACGCCATGCACATCGGGCACGGCTCGCACGAGGAGTACAGCGTGGCCCCGGCGAGGGAGAAGTCGCCGCGGGCGGCGCAGGCGGCCCGGATCGCCACCACCTCGGCGTGCGCGGTGGGGTCGTTGTCGCGCGTCACCCGGTTCTGCCCGCTCCCGATCCGCACCCCGCCGGCGACGAGCACCGCGCCGAAGGGCCCCCCGCCGTCGGCGACGTTCGCCACGGCCAGGTCGACCGCGGTGGTGAGCCAGTCGAGGTCCGACATGTCAGCTCCCTCGGTAGGTGGTGTACGCGAACGGCGACAGCAGCAGCGGCACGTGCGTGTGCGGCCGGTCGGCGTCGATGGTGACGGCCACGACGACCTCCGGGTAGAACCCGGACTGGCCGGTCGCGGCGAAGTAGGCCCCGGTGTCGAAGCGGAGGCGGTACGTGCCGCCGGGCAGGGCGCCGGGGGCCAGGGCGGCGACGCGCCCGTCGTCGTCGGTGACGCCGTGGTGCACGGCCCCGTCGGGTCCGGTCAGCGTGACGGCGACGCCGGCGGCGGGGTGGCCCAGCGCGGCGTCGAGGACGTGGGTGGACAGGCTCACGCGAACATCCTCCGCAGGCGCAGGGTGGTGATCCCGGCGAGCTCGCCGCGCAGGACGCCGGCTTCGGTCGCCGGGTCGTGGTGCAGCCGCCGGTGCAGGTCGGCGAGCAGCTCCCGGGCCGGCCGCCCGTCGGCGCACACGATGAACGCGTGCCCGAAGCGGGCCTCGTAGGCGGCGTTGCCCTCGGCCAGCGCGGCCCGCACGGCGTCGTCGGCGTCGGCGACCGCGGCCTGCTCCCGCCGCGACGACGCGTGCGCGTCGTCGTCGGGGAGCCGCTGGCCGATGCGCGGATGGCCGTGCACGGCGTCGAGCACCTGGGTCTCGTCGAGCGCCGCGAACTCGGACCCGGCCCGCGCGAGCAGCGCGTCGAGGTCGGTGTAGGGCCGTCCGGCCGCGACCGCCCCGGCCCAGTCGCGCGAGGAGCAGCACCCGTGCAGCAGCGCCCGCGCGTCCCCGTCGGGCAGGGCGTTGAAGGTCTCCAGCCGCATCCGCCCATCCTCCCGCCCCGGACGTCATACCGTCTCCCCCGGGCGACGCGGAGGAGGCGGCGATGGGCATCTCGCTCGGGGACAACCAGTACGGCAAGGCCGAGGTGCGGATGGTGCACGTCGACCGCTCCGGTCCGCGCCACCGCATCACCGACGTGACGGTCACCAGCCTGCTGCGGGGCGAGTTCGCCGCCACGCACGAGACCGGCGACAACAGCGCCGTGATCGCCACCGACACCCAGAAGAACACCGTCTACGCGCTGGCGCGGCTCGGCGGGGTCGGCGCGGTGGAGGACTTCGCGCTGCGGATGGCGCGGCACTTCGTCGACGGGTTCGAGCAGGTGACGGGCGCGCGCCAGGAGGTGGAGCAGCACGGCTGGGAGCGGATCGTCACCAGCGGGGGCGAGCACGACCACGCCTTCACCCGGGGCTCGGGCGAGACGCGCACGGCCGTCGTCACCAAGACCGGTGACGAGGAGATCGTCGTCTCCGGCATCTCCGGGCTGGTGGTGCTCAAGAGCACGGGCAGCGAGTTCCACGGCTTCCCCGACGTGCCCTACACCTCGCTGGTCGAGACCGACGACCGCATCCTGGCCACCGAGGTGACGGCCCGCTGGCGCCACCTGGGCACCGACGTCGACTGGGACGCCGTGCACGCCGACGTCCGCCGGGTGCTGCTCGACCGGTTCGCGCTGACCCACAGCCTCTCGCTGCAGCAGACGCTCTACGCGATGGGCCGCGGCGTGCTGGAGGCCCACCCGGGGATCGCCGAGATCCGGTTCTCGATGCCCAACCGGCACCACTTCCTCGTCGACCTGGAGAAGTGGGGCCTGGACAACCCGCACGAGGTCTGGTTCGCCGCCGACCGCCCGTACGGTCTGATCGAGGCCGCCGTCGTGCGCGACGACGTGCCGCCCGCCGACCACGCGTGGGCCGGGATCGCCGGGTTCGTCTGACCGGACCGCTCAGCGGGCCAGCGCCGTCAGGTCCGCGGCGGGAAAGCCGGTCGCCGCCGTCACCTCGTCGGCGTCCACGGCCCCGCACCGCAGGCCGCGCAGCAGGTGGCCGGCCAGCGCCCGGGCGGTGGCCGGCTCGTCGAGGAACCCGGAGTCGGTGCGCCCGCGGTAGGCGCGCAGGCGGGCGGCGGCGGCCGGGAAGGTCTCGCGGTGGTAGGCGAACCCGGTGACGAACCGGCTCGGCAGGTGCCCCGGGTGCAGGTCCCAGCCCTGGTGGAAGCCGCGTTCCAGCGAGCGGCGGACGAGCCGCCCGTGCAGCGCCCAGGCCGCGCGGACCTCGTCGCGCGAGCCGACGGGCAGCACGTTCGTCGACCCGTCGGACAGCCGGACGCCGGTACCCGCCGCCGCCACCTGCATGACGGCCTTGGCGTGGTCGGCCACCGGGTGTTCGGTGCTCTGGTGCGGGGCGGCGATCCCGAGCGACGCCGAGTAGTCGTAGGTGCCGTAGTGCAGCCCGCTGCACCGGCCGCGCGACAGCGCGATCATCCGCGGCAGCGGCGAGGTGCCGTCCGGCCCGAGCACCGACTGCGGCGTCTCCACCTGCACCTCGAAGCGCACCGGGGTGAGGCCGTGCTCGGCCTCCAGTCCCTCCAGCACCGTGACCAGCGCCGCCACCTGCTCCGGCGCCGTCACCTTGGGCAGCGTCAGCACGAACCCGTCGGGCACCGGGCCGAGCGCGCCGAGGAACGCGTGCAGCGTGCGCACCGCGCGCCGGCGCGTCGCGGCCTCCAGGCTGCGGATCCGGATGCCGGTGAACGGCGCGGCGCCGGTGATCGCGCCGGCCACCCGGCGGGCGTCGGCGTCCTCCTGGTCGTCGGGGCGCGGTCCGTAGCCGTCCTCGAAGTCGACGCGCAGGTCCTCGATCGGCTCGGTGACGAGCTTCGCGCGGACCCGCCGGTGCACGTCCTCGGCCAGCGCGGGGGCGAGCCCCCAGATCGCGGCGACGTCGGCGGGGGTGGCGGCGTGGACGTCGAACAGCGCCAGCGCGGTGGTCCCCCACTCCGCGGCGACGCCCGGCCGGAACCGGTCGGCGGGCAGGTAGACGGTGTGCACCGGTTGACGGGTCCCCGGATCCCCCGGGTAGGTGGCGGCGAGCCCGGCATCGACGGCGGCCAGCGTCCGGTCCAGCGCGTCGGCGACGGCGTCGGCGGTCATCGGGGCATTGTGCAAGCTAGGAGCGCATGGCGGCGAGCGCCTCGGAGCGCGTCAGGCCGGTGGCCTGCAGGAGGTCCAGGGCGATGCTGCGGAGCTGGGCGACGATCACCTGCTCGGAGGGCCCCGGTACCCAGCCCTCCGACAGCACCACCGCGTGCCGGACGACGTCGAGCACCGGTTCACGCGCCCGCGCCCGGTCACCCTCGCGGCCCAGCTCGGCGGTGAGCGTGCCGACCGCGGCGGCCAGCTCGCCCAGCGCGTCGGCCAGCTCGGGCGCGGCCGGCTCGTCGTCGCACAGGGCCTGGTAGGTGCGCCGGGCGAGCACCCGGGCGTTGCGCATGGCGTAGTCGGCGCGCTCGGCCAGCTCGGCGAAGCGGCCCAGCTGCTGTCGCCGTCGCCGGTACAGCGGGGCGACGGTGGTGACCTCGTGCCCGCCGCGCAGGGCCGAGCGCAGCTCGTCGATCAGGGGCTGGCTCTCCCGGGCCCGTTGCAGCGCCGCGGCCGCCGCCGACGGGTCGCGCTCGCGCAGCGCGTCGCCGGTGCGGGCGAGGACGGCGGCCAGCTCGTCGAGCAGGGCGCGGGACCCCCGCTGCACCGGGCGCAGCGGGTCGGTGGGGATCAGCGCGGCCACGACGACGCCGATGACCCCGCCGATCAGGGCGTCGACGCAGCGGTCGAGGCCCCCGGCGTCACCGGGCGGGAGCAGGGTGGCCACCAGTACCGCCGACGACCCGGCCTGCGCGACGAGCAGCGTCGCCCCGTCGGTGAACACGGCCAGCGCCATCGCCAGCGCCACCACGACGGTGATCTGCCAGGCGCCACTGCCGATCTGGGAGATCAGCAGGTCGCCCACCAGCACCCCGACGCTGACGCCGACCACCAGCTCCGCCACGCGGCGCAGCCGGCTGGTCAGCGACAGCCCGAGGCTGATCACCGCCGCGATCGGGGCGAAGAACGGGCGCGCGTGGCCGACGAGGTCGCTCGCGACGAACCACGCGAGCCCCGCGGCCACCGCGCACTGCAGGATCGGCAGCGCCGAGACCGCGACCCGCCTGCCGCGCGCCCGCAGCTGGGCGCGCAGGCGGCGGCCCGTCACGTCCTAGGCCAGACCGAGGGCGGCGGGGGCGGCCGGGTCGGACTCGACGAGGAACGTGGCCGTGCGCTCGGCCTCGTCGGACTCGCCGATGGCGACGGCCGCGCGGTGCAGCGCCGCCAGCGCACGCAGGAAGCCGCGGTTGGGCTCGTGCGACCACGGCACCGGGCCGAAGCCCTTCCAGCCGTTGCGGCGCAGCATGTCGAGGCTGCGGTGGTAGCCGGTGCGCGCGTAGGCGTATCCGGCGATCGTCTCGCCGGAGGCCAGCGCGTTCTCGGCGAGCTGCGCCCAGGCGATCGCCGACGTCGGGTGCGCGGCGGCCACCTTCGCCGGGTCGGTGCCGCCGTCGAGCTCGGCGGCGGCCGGGTCGACGGGGAGCAGGGTGGGGTCG
Source organism: Pseudonocardia hydrocarbonoxydans (assembly GCF_006539565.1). Classification (GTDB taxonomy): domain Bacteria; phylum Actinomycetota; class Actinomycetes; order Mycobacteriales; family Pseudonocardiaceae; genus Pseudonocardia; species Pseudonocardia hydrocarbonoxydans. The sequence goes on along the minus strand of NZ_BJNG01000035.1, from coordinate 124,733 downwards.
GGTCCGAGCAGGTTGCCGTGCAGCGTCATGACCCCATCCTGCCCCGTCCGCCTACGTCAGCTTCTGCCCGGTCGAGCGCAGGTTCTCGCAGGCCAGCGTGACGCGCTCGGCCATGCCCAGCTCGGCGGCCTTGAGGTAGGAGCGCGGGTCGTAGGTCTTCTTGTTGCCGACCTCGCCGTCGATCTTCAGCACGCCGTCGTAGTTCGTGAACATGTGGCCCGCGATCGGCCGGGTGAAGGCGTACTGCGTGTCGGTGTCGACGTTCATCTTCACCACGCCGTAGTCGAGCGCCTCGTGGATCTCCTCGATCAGCGAGCCCGAGCCGCCGTGGAAGACCAGGTCGAACGGCTTGGAGCCCTCGGGGAGCCCCAGCTTGGCGATCGCGACCTCCTGGCCCTGCTTGAGGATCTCCGGGCGCAGCTTGACGTTGCCCGGCTTGTAGACACCGTGCACGTTGCCGAACGTGGCGGCCAGCAGGTAGCGGCCCTTCTCGCCGGCGCCGAGCACCTCGACGGTGCGCTCGTAGTCGCCCGGGGCGGTGTAGAGCTTGTCGTTGATGTCGTTCGCGACGCCGTCCTCCTCGCCGCCGACGACGCCGATCTCGACCTCGAGGATGATCCGCGCCTTGCCGGCCAGCTCCAGCAGCTCGGCGGCGATCGACAGGTTCTCCTCCAGCTCCACCGCGGAGCCGTCCCACATGTGGCTCTGGAACAGCGGGTTCTCGCCGCGGTCGACGCGCTCCTGGCTGATCGCGATCAGCGGGCGGACGAAGCCGTCGAGCTTGTCCTTGGGGCAGTGGTCGGTGTGCAGCGCGACGTTGATCGGGTAGTGCTGCGCGGCGACGTGCGCGAACTCGGCCAGTGCCGTCGCCCCGACGACCATGTCCTTGACCCGGGTGCCGGACAGGAACTCCGCGCCGCCCGTCGAGACCTGGATGATGCCGTCGCTCTCCGCCTCCGCGAAGCCGCGCAGGGCCGCGTTCAGCGTCTCGCTGCTGGTGACGTTGATGGCGGGGTAGGCGAACTGGCCGCTCTTGGCGTTGTCCAGCATCTGGTTGTAGATCTCGGGCGTGGCGATAGGCACGGGTGTGGCCCTCCTCGACGTCTGACCGGTGCGCGTACTCGCGAGCAGTATCGCGCACTACTCTGGCTCCCGTGGCCGCCGACGGTATCGAGAGCGCCGTGGAGCAGACGCTCAGCGGCCTGCGCAGGCTGGACCCGATCCCGCCCGCACCCGCCCCTGGCGCGCCGCTCACGCTGGCCGACCTCTACCGCGACCACCGCCTGCGCCTCGTCCGGCTCGCGGTGCTGCTCGTCGACGACCCGGCCACGGCCGAGGACGTCGTCCAGGAGGCGTTCACCGGGCTGCACCGCAACTGGACCGGCCTGCGCGACGAGGCCGCGGCCGTCGGGTACCTGCGCACCGCCGTCGTCAACGGGTCGCGGTCGGTGCTGCGCCGGCGCCGCACCGCGCGCGAGTACGTGCCCCCGCACCAGGTCAACGCCCGCTCCGCGGAGTCGCTGGCGATGCTCTCGGCCGAGCACCAGGCCGTCGTCGACGCGCTGGCGACGCTGCCGCCGCGCCAGCGCGAGGTGCTCGTGCTGCGCTACTACGGAGGGCTGTCGGAGGCCGAGATCGCCGACGCCACCGGGATCAGCCGCGGCACCGTCAAGTCGACGGCGAGCCGGGCGCTCGACGCCGTCACGCACGTCCTGCGGCCGCGGGACGCCCGGTGACCGCCGACCCGGAGCGGCGTCTCGCCGAGGCCCTGCGGGCGCAGGCCCGCGGCGGCGGCCGTCCGGTGCCCCCACCGCGGGCGGAGCCCGACCGGCGCCCGGGGATGTCGGTCCGCACGGCCCTGCTGCTGGCCCTGCTCGGCGGCGGTGTCCTGGGCACCGGCCTGGCCCTGCTCTCGCTGCTCGCCCCCGGAGTCCTGCCCGCGCTGGGTTGACCCTCTCCGGGTTGGCTCCCTGACGCCGGGGCGGTCTCGGTATCGTCCGCGCCGTGATGACGACCACCCTCGCTCTCGGCCCGGAGTGGCTCCAGCCCTCCGTGATCATCGAATGGCTGGGTCCGTGGGCACTGATCGGCCTGGTGCTCATCGTGTTCGCCGAGTGCGGGCTGCTCCTCGGGTTCTTCCTTCCCGGCGACTCCCTGCTGTTCACCGCGGGCCTGTTCGTCGCGCAGGGGGCGATCGCGTACCCGCTGTGGGCGGTCTGCCTGCTGCTGGTCGTCGCCGCGTTCGTCGGCAACGTCGTCGGCTACTACATCGGGCGTGCCGCGGGCCCCGCGGTGTTCGACAAGCCCGAGTCGAGGCTGTTCAAGCCCAAGCACGTCGTCCGCACGCAGGAGTTCTTCGACAAGTACGGCACCCGCGCCATCGTGCTCGGCCGGTTCGTCCCGATCGTCCGCACGTTCATCACGGTGCTGGCGGGCGTGGGCCGGATGGACGCCCGGCGGTACTTCACCTACTCCTTCCTCGGCGGGGTGCTGTGGGCCGCGGGCGTCACCGCGCTGGGCTTCTGGCTGGGCCAGTTCGCCGTCGTCCGCGACAACGTCGAGCTGATGCTGCTGCTCATCGTGTTCCTGTCGGTCGTGCCGATCGTCGTCGAGATCATCCGGTCGCGACGCACCCCCGGGGCGCACGCCGCGCGCTGAGCACAGCGGTCGGGAACCGACCGCAGCGGTCGGCACCCTGGACCCGTGACCGAGACACCGCGCCCCGTCGCCCTGCACCTGATGCTCGCCTACGTCGACGCCCCCGCCGCCGTGGCCTGGCTGGAACGGGCCTTCGGGTTCGAGACGATCAACCTGATCCCCGACGACCACGGCGGCGTCGCGCACGCCGAGCTGCGCCGCGACGACGCCGTGGTGGTGGTGTTCAGCGACGACGGCGCGGGCTACGACCGGCCCGCGCGGAAGGGGGAGACCACCGGACGCGGCGCCTACCTGAGCATGCCCGACGAGGCGGCCGTCGACGCGGTGTACGCCTCCGCGGCCGCGGCGGGCGCCACGACGGTCTGGGAGCCCGGGCGCTCCGAGTGGAACTACCGCTGCCGGGTGCTCGACCCGGAGGGCAACGAGTGGACCTTCGCGACCCTGCGGCCCGCCGAGGCCTCCTACGGCTGACGGTCCCGGAACAGCGCCAGGGTGGCCGGGAGCTGGCTGTGCAGGGGGTGCGGCAGGTCGTCGAGGGTGAACCAGCCCAGCTCGTCGAACTTGTGGGGCTCGCCGAGCGCCACCCCCGCCGGGTCGACGCGCACCGCGTGCACCAGGGCCACCCAGTGCGCGAGCGGGTCGCCGCGCAGCACGTTGCGCACCCCGATCGACTCGATGGCCACCGGGTCGACCGAGTACTCCTCCCGGACCTCCCTGGCCACGGCGGCGGCGGGCTCCTCGCCGTGCTCCAGCGCCCCGGCGCCGGAGTCCCAGGTCCCGGGCTCGTCGCGGGCACCGGCACCGCGCCGGGCGAGCAGGATCCGGCCCTGCGCGTCGTGGCAGACGAACACGCACGAGACGGCGGGGGCGGTCAGCGGGTCGACGGGCACGCGCGACAGCCTAGAACTGTCGGGGGTCGGGCCTACCGTGCCCGCCATGACCTCCGAACGGTTCATCCACCAGGTCGACCAGTACGACGCGTGGCAGCGCGAGACGATCCGCCGCCACGGCTGGGCGTTGCAGGCGGTCCTGGGCGGGCAGGAGTCGCCGCCGTTCGTCCACACGATCGGGCTCTACGGTTTCGGCCACCCCGAGCTGATCCTGTTCGCCACCTCGCAGGCCACCGCGGCCACGGTGCTCAACGACCTGGGCGAGCTGGTGCGCGCGGGCCGGATCCTCGAGCCCGGCGAGCGGGTGGCGCTGCCGAGCGGGGAGGTGCACCTGCTGGCGTTCCCGGAGGCCGGGCACTGGCTCCACGCCGCGCTCGACCTCTACGGCGGTCCGGTCCCGGCGCTGCTGGTCGTGCCGGCCGACGACCTCACCGAGACCCCCGGGGAGGACCACGGCTGCGCGTTCTGCCGCTGAGCCGCCGCCCGCGCCCCGCCCGGGGTCACCAGGCCGCGTCGAGGTCGGCGTGCTGGCGCACCCACGCGTGCATCGCGATGCCGGCGGCCACCCCGGCGTTGATCGACCGGGTGGAGCCGAACTGCGCGATCGACACGGTGAGCGCGGCACCCGCACGGGCGTCCCCGGTCACGCCGGGGCCCTCCTGGCCGAACAGCAGCACGCAGCGGCGCGGCAGGTCGGCGGTCTCCAGCCGCCGGGCGCCGGGGGTGTTGTCCACGGCCACCACCGTCAGGTCCGAGGCGGCGGCGAAGGCCAGCAGCCCGGCCACGTCGTCGTGGTGGTGCACGTCGAGGTAGCGGTCGGTCACCATCGCCCCGCGCCGGTTCCACCGCCGCCGCCCGACGATGTGCACCCCGGCCGCGCCGAACGCGTTGGCGGTGCGGACGACCGTGCCGATGTTGTGGTCGTGGCCGAAGTTCTCGATGGCCACGTGGAACGGGTGCGCCCGCCGGGCCAGGTCGTCGGCCACGGCCTCGCGGCGCCAGTACCGGTAGGCGTCCACCACGTTGCGGGCGTCGCCGTGCTCGAGCAGCTCGGGGTCGTAGTGCTCGTCGTCGGGCCGGGGGCCCGGCCACGGGCCCACCCCCACCTGCTCCGGCCCGCCCCACTCGCCCGGCCCACCCGCCGCGTCGCGGGGACCGGCACCCGCCCGCGCCCGCGAGTCGCCGTCTCCGCGCCCCCGGGTCGCGGGGTCCGCGTCCCGGTCGCCGTCCGCCCGGGTGCGCGAGTCGTCGGGGTCCACCCGAGGATGATGCGCTGCCCCGGTGGCCACCCCGCACCCCGCACCCCGGACGTCGCGACCCGCGGGGATCAGTGGGGTGGCTCGTGCGGGGTGGCCGCCGCCTCCGTCCCGGCCGCCGGCCGACGGTCGCCCAGCGGCAGGGCGAGGGTCACGGCGCTGTGTCCGTGGTGGGCCCCGGCCGCGGCGCTGTGGTAGTCCTCCAGCTCGGCGAGGAACCCCTCGTCGCGGTAGATCCGCCCGTCCACGGTGGCGCCCCGCCGGCCGTCGATGACCGCCTCGATGTCGTCGCCGGAGAGGGTCTTGTGCGTCTCCAGCGCGTGGGCGACGGCGAGCACGGCCGAGCGGTTCTCCTCCAGGATGTCGACGGCCCGCTCCAGCAACGCGCCGAGCGAGTCCTCCACGCGGTCGACGAGCTGCATCCGGCCCAGCGCCTCCAGGGTGTCGGACTCGCCGCCCGCGCTGCCGGGTGCGCCGGTGCCCAGCCGCCGCGCCGTGTTGTACGACGACACGGTGGCGCCCATGCCCCAGTTGCCCTCCATGAACGTCGCGAGCGTGGTGGCCGACTCCAGGTCGCCCGACACCCCCGACGACGAGTCGCCGTCGAAGAACATCCGCTCCCCGGCCAGCGAGGCGAGCGAGACGAGGATGTCGGCCTCGAACTCCGAGCGCCAGCGCGTGAACTGGTCCTCCGGCGGGATGCTGGCGACCATGCCGAGGTAGTCGGCGCCCTTCTCGATGGTCGCCAGGTCGATCTCCATGTGCCGCCGCATCCGGTAGGCGACGACGGCGTGGCAGGCCTCGTGCACGGCGACGGCGTGCCGCTCGCGCTCGATGTACTCGACGTCCTCGGGCGGCCCGAGGTCCTTGAGCTGTTTGGCCCGCAGCACGTCGCGCCACTCGATGACTTCCCGGCCGTCGCGGATCGCGGTGATCAGCGCCTCGTTGACCAGGTCCTTGATCGTGGCGCCGGTGGCGTAGGGGGTGATCGTGGCGAGCTTGTCCAGGTCGGAGTCGGTGATCTCGTGCGGCACCTTGTCGAAGTAGCCGCGGTAGGTGCGGATGCGCCCGGCCTTGCTCGGGTAGCCGACCTTGTAGATGCGGTCGATGCGACCGGGGCGCAGCAGCGCCTCGTCGAGCGACTCGGGCATGTTCGTCGCCATCATCACCAGCAGGCGGTACTTCGGCGGCGGCTTGGGCCGCATCCCGAGCGCGCGCCGGCCCCACCGGTTGATCAGCCCGCGCGGCTTCTTCAGCCCGGACAGCTCGGTGAGCAGCGCCTGCAGCGTGCCCATGCCGCCCCCGCCGCCGCCCATCCCACCCATGATGATCTTGTTACGGCCGGTCTCCGGCTCGGGCTCGGCGGCCGCGGCGGCGGAGCGGGCGAGCATCCAGCGCGTGTCGTTCGACAGGTAGGACGCGCCGTGGCAGCCCGCCGCCCGGTACGGCCCGAAGCCGCGCACCCCGCCCGGCCCGACCGAGGCGAGCGAGCCGCGGTTGCCCAGCGCGTCGGCCTCGTCGAAGAAGACGATCACGCCGCCGTAGCGCAGCGACAGCTTGCGCAGCTTCCGGAACAGCGACTTCACCTTGAGGATGCCGACGCCCATGAACATGTTGATGAACGCGCCCGGGTCGACGAACACGTAGGGCTTGCCGGTCTCCCCGGCCACCGCCTCGGCCATCAGGGTCTTCCCGGTGCCCGGCGGGCCCCAGAGCAGCAGGCCGCCGGGGACGTATCCGCCCTTGCGCTCGATCTCCTCCGGGTCCTCCAGGAACAGGATGTTCTCCTTGATCCGCTCGACGACGTGGTCCTGCCCCCACACGTCGGAGAAGCGGGTCTTGATGTCGTCGGGGTAGTAGGTGTCGACGCCGCCGCGCGAGAGCAGCCAGAACAGGCCGATGAACTGCACCGCGATGAACAGGAAGCCGAACGAGAGCTGCAGCACGAACGGCAGCGCCGCGAAGATCAGCGCGGGGGCCTCGAACAGGGCCAGCGGCGGGCTCGTCTCCAGGATCTGGGCCGCCACCAGCGAGAACAGCACGACGAAGGCGAGCCACTTGAGCATCCGGGCGAGCCGGAAGCGCGTCCAGTCCGAGAACCGCCTGCGCAGCGCCCGGTCGGTGCCGCCGAACACCCGGTCGGTCCAGAAGCCGTGGTAGGCCGCCGACCGCTCGCTCACCAGGAAGTGCGCCTGCCGCACCACCTCGATCCCGGCCAGCCACAGCAGCCACTGCGACTCGACGACGTGCAGCCGCATCGCCTCGACGAAGGGCAGCAGCGGGTTGTCGGCCATCGCCGCCCAGACGACGACGAACCACGCCAGCGCGAACAGCAGCAGCAGCCGGACGCGGTCCCACAGGGAGTGCGGTTTGCGGGTCGGGCGTGCGGGCGCCGGGTGCTCGTCGGGAGGGGTGAGTCCCTCGGGGGCGTCGGACTCCGGTGCGACGGTCACGGACCCTCCAGGACGGTGAACGAGGAGACCGCGCGCTCGATCTCCTCCTGGTGCTGCCCGTAGCACTCCGAGGAGCACCGGGCCACGAACACGTAGAGCTTGCTGGCGTCGTCGTTGACGTAGGCGGTCTTGTCGAACACCTGCATGGGCCCGCCCCCGACCCGGTAGCGGTAGACGACCCGCACGCCGCGGATGCCGTCGCCGGGGGTGAGCACCTCGTCGGCGAGCAGGGCGAAGTCGGTGAGCGGCGAGCCGGGGTTCTGGGCGAGCGCCCGGCGCCCGGTCTCCGAGGTGGGCTGGAACAGGTCACGCAGCCGGTCGAGCGAGTACTGCCCGCGGGCGGGCGCCGCGACGTCCTGCACGAGCAGCAGCCCGGTCGGCGCCGGGGCGTGCGGGCCGAACAGGTGCGCCGCGGACGGCAGCAGGTCGGCGTCGTAGCCCTCCAGCCACAGACCCTGCTCGGACAGGGCGGCCCCGGTGTCCAGGCCCAGTGCGGCGGCCAGCTCGTCGGCGTCGACGGCCCGCCAGTCGACGGGCAATCGGACGTAGGTGCGTTCCTCTGAGTTGGCGACGTAGGTGTATTCCGGCGAACCGCACGAAACGGTCATCAGAAGGCACAGAATGGACGCAATCAGGACACCGGCGGAGCGCTGACCAGTGCGAAACCGCATAGGAGCCTCCCGCCGTGACCTTCTCGTGATTGACGAGTATGCGTCACGAAACGGCGCGGCGGATCGTCCGAACGGTTGCGAGCAGGTTTCCGGGCAGCCGAAGCTAGAGACCCAGATCGGGTAGTCCGAGCAGCGCGCGGTAGGCGAGCCCCTCGGCCTCGATCGCCTCCCGGGCGCCGGTGTCGCGGTCGACGATCGTGGCCACGCCGACGATCTCGGCCCCGGCCGCACGCACCGCGCGGACGGCGGTGAGCACCGAGCCCCCCGTCGTCGAGGTGTCCTCGACGACGAGCACGCGGCGGCCGGTGATGTCGGGGCCCTCGATGAGCCGCTGCATCCCGTGCTCCTTGGTGGACTTGCGCACCACGAACGCGTCGACGGGTCCGGCGTCGGGCTCGACGGACGCCGCGTGCAGCACGGCGTCGGCGATCGGGTCGGCTCCGAGGGTGAGGCCGCCGACGGCGGAGTAGTCCCAGTCGGCCGTGAGCACCCGCACCAGTCGCCCGACCAGCGGGGCCGCCGCGTGGTGCAGCGTGACCCGGCGCAGGTCGACGTAGTGGTCGGACTCGACGCCCGAGGCCAGCGTGACCCGGCCGTGCACGACCCCGTGCTCGCGGACCAGCGCGGCCAGCTCCGCGAGCTCCGCGCTCGCCTGCGCGGGCGAGGTCACGTCCGGTCCCGGTCGAAGGTGGCGGTGATGCGGCGCATCAGCGCGCGCGGCAGCACGTCGGCCAGCGCGACGATCGCCTTGTACTGCGGGCCCGGAACGGACACGGTCCTCCCCCTCGCGAGATCGGCCAGGGCGTCGGCGACGACCCGGTCGGCGTCGAGCCACAGCGGCCCGGTCCGCGTGCCGACGTCGATGCCCGCGCGCTGGTGGAACTCGGTGCGCACGAACCCCGGACACAGCGCCATCGCCCGCACCCCCGTGCCGTGCAGCGACGCCGCCACCCCCTCGGTGAACGACGTGACCCACGCCTTGTCCGCACTGTAGGTGGAGCCCCGCCCGGCCAGGAACCCGGCGACGCTGGAGACGTTGACCACCCCGCCGCGGCCGCGCTGCACCATCCCCGGCAGGGCCGCCCTGGTCAGCGCCAGCACCGCGCCGACGTTCAGCGCGAGCTGGCGGGCCAGGTCGTCGGGGGTGCAGTCCAGGAACGACCCGGACAGTGCCATGCCCGCGTTGTTGACCAGCAGGTCGACCGGGGCGCCGCCCAGCCGGGCGACGACGGCCGCGCGCCCCTCGTCGGTGGTGAGGTCGGCGGGCAGCACCTCGACCTCGACCCCGCCGCGCAGCGCCGCCGCGGTGGACTCCAGCCGCTGCCGGTCCCGTGCGACGAGCACGAGGTCGCGGCCCTCGCGGGCCAGCCGGGAGGCGAACGCCGCCCCGATGCCGGAGGTGGCTCCGGTGACCAGTGCCGTGGGCATCTAGCGCGAGGTGGCGCTGCGGTCGGCGCGTTCCAGGGCGGTGGCGACCTCCGACAGGTCGGCCAGCAGGTCCTGCAGGCGGTCGACGGTGGAGTTCAGCGGCGCGGTGGCCAGCACCCAGGCCTCCTCGGCCCACAGCAGCTCGACGTCGTCGCCCACCGCGTCGGCGGCCCGGGCGAGACGCTTGGTCAGCAGCGGGCGCACGGCGTCGGCGTCGGCCACGAAGGCGTAGCGGACACCGACGGGCTCCAGCAGGTCGAGACCGGCGTCGTCGGGCAGCGGGGCCGAGGGCAGCCGCAGCTCGACGGCCGCGGGCACCGGGTTGCGCACCTGCACCGCCGCGAGCACGGAGCTGAGCCGCCCGGCCTGCTCGTGGTCGAACACGTAGGCCTGGCGCGGGCCGTCCGGGGTGGGGACGTCGCCGCTGATCAGGTTGCGGGCGACGCCCGGCCCGCCCTGGTGGATCGTGCCGTAGCGCCAGCGGCTGGGCAGGACCGGATCGCTGTCGAGGTACTCCCACTCGCGCGCGGCCGCCCAGCGGCGACGGTCGCGCGCGGCTCCCCCGTCGGCGCGGCGCCGGTCGAGGACCAGCAACGCGACGCCGACCAGCAGCGCGACCACGGCGATGACGAACCACACGCCCGACGGAATGCCCACGGCCGCACCCTAGCCCCGCGGCCGGGCAAACCCCGGCAACGCCACACGCCCGCCCGCCGCCGGGGCCGGACACCCCGCGCCCCACCCCCCGCGCCCACCCCCGCCCGCCTTGCAGTGGTGTGGCTTCACTCCAACGCAGTTGCAGTGAAGCCACCCCACTGCGATCCGGGGCGGTGGGCCGGTGGGGGTGGTGGGGGCGGCGGGGGCGGGGTGCGGGGAGGGGGTGGGGTCAGAGGGTCGTGGCCGGGACCGCCCGGCCCACCAGCAGCCCGCCGGTGCCCCCCGCCGCGGACGGGTCGAGGTCGACGCGCACCGTGTCGCCCTCGCGCACCTCCCCGGCCAGCAGCTCCTTCGCGAGCTGGTCGCCGATCGAACTCTGCACCAGCCGCCGCAGCGGCCGGGCCCCGTAGACCGGGTCGAACCCGTTCATGGCGAGCCACTCGCGCGCGGCGTCGGACACCTCCAGGGTGAGCCGGCGCTTGGCGAGGCGGGTGCGCAGCACGTCGAGCTGGATGTCGACGATGTGCGTGAGCTCCTCGGTGGACAGCGCGTGGAAGACCACGACGTCGTCGAGCCGGTTGAGGAACTCCGGCTTGAAGTGCCGCTGCACGGCCTCCATGACGAACGCGCGGCGCTGCGCGTCGTCGAGGTCCTGTCCCGCACCCGAGCCGAGGTTCGACGTCAGCACGAGGATCGTGTTGCGGAAGTCGACCGTGCGGCCCTGGCCGTCGGTGAGCCGGCCGTCGTCGAGCACCTGCAGCAGCGTGTCGAAGACGTCCTGGTGGGCCTTCTCGACCTCGTCGAACAGCACGACGGTGTACGGGCGGCGCCGCACCGCCTCGGTGAGCTGCCCGCCCTGGTCGTAGCCGACGTAGCCGGGAGGGGCACCGACGAGCCGGGCCACCGAGTGCTTCTCGGAGTACTCGCTCATGTCGATGCGCACCATCGCGCGCTCGTCGTCGAACAGGAACCCGGCCAGGGCCTTGGCCAGCTCGGTCTTGCCGACGCCGGTGGGCCCGAGGAACAGGAACGACCCGGTGGGGCGGTTCTCGTCGGCGATGCCGGCGCGGGCGCGGCGCACGGCGTCGGACACGGCGCGCACGGCCTCCGTCTGCCCGACCACGCGCTTGCCGAGCTCGTCCTCCATGCGCAGCAGCTTCGCGGTCTCGCCCTCCAGCATCCGCCCGGCCGGGATGCCGGTCCACGCGGAGACGACGTCGGCGACGTCGTCGGGGCCGACCTCCTCCTTGAGCATCAGGTCCTCACCCGTCGACGACGGCGCCGCGGCCAGCTTCTTCTCCAGCTCCGGGATGCGGCCGTAGCGCAGCTCGGCGGCCCGGCCGAGGTCGCCGTCGCGCTCGGCCCGCTCCGACTCCCCGCGCAGCGCCTCCAGCTGCTCCTTCAGCTCGCGGACGTCCTCGATGGCGCCGCGCTCGTTCTGCCAGCGCGCGGTCAGCGCGGTCAGCGACTCGCGCAGCGAGGCCAGCTCGGCTCGCAGGGTGGCCAGCCGCTCGACCGACGCGGCGTCGGACTCCTTGGCCAGCGCCATCTCCTCGATCTCCAGCCGGCGCACGGCGCGCTCGACCGTGTCGATCTCGACGGGCCGCGAGTCGATCTCCATGCGCAGCCGCGACGCCGCCTCGTCGACGAGGTCGATCGCCTTGTCGGGCAGGAACCGGGCGGTGATGTAGCGGTCGGACAGCGTGGCCGCGGCGACGAGCGCGGCGTCGGTGATCCGCACGCCGTGGTGCACCTCGTAGCGCTCCTTGAGCCCGCGCAGGATGCCGACCGCGTCCTCGACGGACGGCTCGCCCACGAAGACCTGCTGGAACCGGCGCTCCAGGGCGGGGTCCTTCTCGATGCGCTGGCGGTACTCGTCGAGCGTGGTGGCGCCGACCAGGCGCAGCTCGCCGCGGGCCAGCATCGGCTTGATCATGTTGCCGGCGTCCATCGAGCCCTCGGCGTTGCCCGCGCCGACGATCGTGTGCAGCTCGTCGATGAACGTGACGACCTGGCCCGCGGAGTCGGTGATCTCCTTGAGCACGGCCTTGAGCCGCTCCTCGAACTCGCCGCGGTACTTCGCGCCCGCGACCATCGAGCCCAGGTCGAGGGAGACCACGCGCTTGCCACGCAGCGACTCGGGCACGTCACCGGCCACGATGCGCTGGGCCAGCCCCTCGACGATGGCGGTCTTGCCGACGCCGGGCTCGCCGATGAGCACCGGGTTGTTCTTGGTGCGCCGCGACAGCACCTGCACGACGCGCCGGATCTCGGTGTCGCGCCCGATCACCGGGTCCAGGCCGCCCTCGCGCGCCCGGGCCGTCAGGTCGACGCCGTACTTCTCCAGCGCCTGGTAGGTGCCCTCGGGGTCGGGGCTGGTGACCCGCGCCGAACCGCGCACCTTGACGAACGCCTCGCGCAGCGCGTCGGGGGCCGCGCCGTGGCGCTTGAGCAGGTCGGCCACCGGGCTCCCGGTCGAGGCCAGGCCGACCAGCAGGTGCTCGGTGGCGACGTAGTCGTCGCCCATCTCGGTGGCCAGCTGCTGCGCCGCGGTGATCGCGGCCAGGGAGTCGCGGGAGAGCTGGGGGGCGCTGACGGTGGACCCCGCGGCCGAGGGCAGCCGGTTGCCCAGCGCCGTCAGCTCGGTGCGCACGGTCGCCGGGTCGGCGCCGACGGCCGTCAGCAGGGGGGCGGCGATGCCGTCGGTCTGGGCGAGCAGTGCGCCGAGCAGGTGCGTGGGGCCGACGTCGGGGTTGCCGGCCAGTGCCGCGGCCTGCACCGCGGCCGAGATCGCCTGCTGGGCCTTGGTGGTGGGGTTGAACGAGTCCATCCGCTCGGGTCCTCCTGCGTGTCGCCTGGGCCTCCATCGTGCCCGTCGACTGTGCCAACGTCAGGAAAGTTGAGTGTGTTCCGCTCAAGGAGAAACGGGTAGTAAGAGTCTTACCGGTGTTACTCTTACCGCGTGCGTCTCACGAGCAAGGGGCAGATCACCATCCCGCAGCACGTCCGGCACGAGCTCGGGCTCCAGCCGGGCGACGAGGTCGACGTCGTCGTCCGCGACGGCGTCGCCACCATCGTCCCGGCGACCGGGCCCACGGGCCGCGGCCACCGGATGGTCGACGCCCTGATCGGACGGGGCGACGTCGAGCTGAGCACCGACGAGATCATGTCCCTGACCCGTGGCGAGGACGGGTGACCGAGCGGGCCACGCTCGTCGACTCGAACGTGCTGCTCGACCTGTTCACGCGGGATCCGCACTGGCAGGAGTGGTCGGCCCGGCACCTGGCCGAGGCGTTCGACCGCGGCCCGGTGGTGCTCAACCAGATCGTCTACGCCGAGATCTCGCTGCGGTTCTCGACGATCGAGGAGCTCGACGACGTGCTGTCCACCCGCTTCGTCCGCGGCAACCTGCCCTGGGCCGCCGGTTTCCTCGCGGCCCGCTGCTTCGGTGACTACCGCCGCCGCGGCGGCACCCGCACCTCGACCCTTCCGGACCTCTTCGTCGGCGCCCACGCCGCCGTCCTCGACATGCGCCTGCTCAGCCGCGATGCGGGGCGGTACCGGACGTACTTCCCGACCGTCGAGCTGATCTCACCCGAGTAGCGCCCGCGCCTCGGCCCACATCCGCGTGACGACCTCGCCCGCCGGCTCCGCTCGAGCCAGCGCCGCGGACTGCCCCGCCCAGTGGTTGGCGCGGTCGAGCCCCCCGGGCTCCCCGCGCCGCATCCGGGCGACGAGCGCGCGCTGGTCCGGGTAGGGCGCGGGCGGTGGGGCGTCGGGGGCGGTCCAGGCCGTCACGTACGGCGTGGGGGCGGCCCGGGCGAGCCGGCCGGTGTAGGCGCGGGTGGTCACGGTGGCCTCGGGCGCAAGACCGTCGAGCGAGGCCGCCCACTCCGGGGCGATCGCCGTCTCCGGGGCGCGCAGCAGCGCCGTGCCCACCTGCACCGCGCTCGCGCCCAGCGCGATCGCCGCCGCCACGCCCCGGCAGTCGGCGATGCCGCCGGCCGCGATCACCGGCACTTCCAGCGCGTCGGCCAGGCGCGGGACCAGCGCGAACAGGCCGACCGACGTGCCCTCGGCGGCGGCCGGGTCGAACACGCCGCGGTGCCCGCCCGCCTCCATCCCCTGGGCGACGACGGCGTCGGCACCCGCCTCCTGCGCGGCCAGCGCCTCGTCGAGGGTGGTGGCGCAGGCGAACCAGGCGACGCCCGCCTCGTGCAGCCGCGCCACGTAGTCCCCGTCGAACAACCCCATGATCGACGAGGCGGCGGTCGGCCGGGCGGCCAGCACGGCGTCGCACTGCTCGGCGAACACCGGCGCGGCCGGGCCGGGCCCGCCGGGGGTGCCGAAGCGGTCGAGGAACGCCGCCGCGGCGGCGGTGCGCGCGGGCTCGTCGACGGGCTCGTCGGGGACCCAGAGGTTGAGCTGGAACGCCCCGGAGGAGCCCGCGCGGAACGCGTCGGCCCAGTCGGCGATGCGCTCCGGGCCGTCGAGCACCACCCCGGCGGCGCCCATCCCGCCCGCCTGCGCGACGGCGACGGCGAGCGCCGGCGGGCAGGCACCGGCCATCGGGGCCGAGAGGATCGGCACCCGCAGGCCGAACCGGTCGCAGAACTGCGCCACACGCGTCGGGGTCATGGGGGAGTCCTATCACCGGGAGGGCACCCCGCGGCCGTGGCCATACTGGGGAGGTGCCCGACGACGCCCTCCTCGGCAGCCTCCTGGCAGCGGTCGACGCCTCACCCGACGACGTGCCGCTGCGGCTGCACGTCGCCGACCTGCTCGCCGCCCGCGACCGGCTCCCCGAGGCGCTGGCCCACTGCACGCAGGCGCTGTCGCGCGCGCCCGGAGACCCCCGGGCGGTCGCGCTGCTGCAGCGGCTGACCGCCGCGATCGCGCGGCCGGTCGAGCCGGGTTTCGACTGGGGGCGCGCCGAGCAGGAGCTCGGGCCGCTGGAGGCCGGGTTCGCGCAGGAGTACCGGCCCGACGCCGTCACCGAGGACGTCGAGCGGCCGTCGCTGACCCTGGCCGACGTCGGCGGGATGGAGCAGGTCAAGCAGCGGCTGGAGATGACGCTGCTCGGCCCGATGCGCAACCCGGAGCTGGCGAGGGCGTTCGGGACGAGCACCGCGGGCGGGCTGCTGCTCTACGGGCCCCCCGGCTGCGGCAAGACGTTCGTGGCGCGGGCCGTCGCGGGCGAGCTGGGGGCGTCGTTCTACGAGGTCGGCATCTCCGACGTGCTCGACATGTACACCGGCTCCAGCGAGCGCAACCTCACCCAGGTCTTCGAGGCCGCGCGCCGCAACGCCCCGTGCGTCCTGTTCTTCGACGAGGTCGACGCGCTCGGCCAGAAGCGCTCGCACCTGACGCACTCCTCCAGCATGCGCAACACCGTCAACACGCTGCTCGCCGAGCTCGACGCCGGCCGCAACGAGGGCGTGTTCGTGCTCGGCGCCACCAACCACCCGTGGGACGTCGACAGCGCCCTGCGCCGCCCCGGCCGCTTCGACCGGATGCTGCTGGTCCTGCCGCCGGACGCGCCCGCGCGCGCGGCGATCCTGCGCCACCACCTGCGTGACCGGCCCGTCAGCGGCATCGACCTCGACCGCCTCACCCGCTCCACCGAGCACTTCTCCGGCGCCGACCTGGCGCACCTGTGCACCACCGCCGTCGAGCGGGCGCTGGCCGACTCGGTGCGGCTGGGCTCCGTCCGCCCCGTCGGCATGGCCGACCTCGACGCCGCGCTGGCCGAGGTGCGCCCGAGCACCGGGCCGTGGTTCGCCACGGCCCGCAACGTCGTCGCGTTCGCCAACACCGACGGCAGCTACGACGACCTGGCCGCCTACCTCAAGCAGAACCGGAAGCTGTGAGCGGCGCCGCGTCGCGGGTCGCGCAGCTGCGGACGCTGCGCCGACTCGACGACGCCGAGCGGACCGCGCGGGAGGCGCTGGCCGCCGACCCGCAGGACGCGGCCGTGCTCACCGAGCTGGCCGCGGTGCTGCTGTCGGCGGAGCGCCACGCCGACGGGCTCGCCGCGGCCGACGCCGCGGCCGCGCTGGCCCCGCAGGACGAGCGCGTGCACCGCGTCCGGGGCGTGCTGCTGGCACGGCTGGGCCGCCACACCGAGGCGCTGCACGCCGGGTACGCGGCCGTGAGCCTGGCCCCGAACGAGCCGTTCGCCGCGCTCGGCTACGCCACGGTCCTGCAGATCGCCGGGCGCCTCGACGACGCCCAGCGGGTGGCGCTGCGGGCCGTCGAGCTGGCACCGGCGGAGCCCGCCGCGCACCTGCGGCTGGCCGACGTCGCCTCGGACCGCCACGACCTGGTCACCGCCCGCCGCGCCTACGCCGAGACGCTGCGCCTGGATCCCGACAACGCCGCCGCCCGCCACGACCTCGCCGTGCTCGACCTGCAGGCCCACCGCCCCGGCGACGCGCTGCGCGGGCTCGTCGAGGCCGGGCGGATGGACCCGACGCAGCCCCTGGTGCTGCGCAACATCGCCGCGGTGGTGTGGCGACTGGCGTGGCTGCTGCGGATCGTGCTGGTGGTGGGCGTGTTCGTGGTGATCGCGGCGGGCGGTGGGGACGGGGCCACCCCCTCCGTGCCGGTCCGGATCGGCGGCGCGCTGGTGCTGGGCGTCGTCGCTGTGGCGTCCTGGCGCACGCTGCGGAACCTGCCGGCCAGCACCCGCCCCGCCACGCTCGCCGCGGTGCGGGCCGACCGGCCGCTCGCGTTCACCTGCGTCGCGCTCGCGGTCTGCGTGGGTCTGTTCGGGGCGGTCGCGGTGACCGGGATCGGGGTCGTCGCCGTCCTGGTGTGGCTGGTGCTGGCGCTGCTCGCGATCGTCGCGGTGGTCGTCGGGCTGGCCCGGCGGCGCCGGACGCCGAGCTGATCAGGGGGTGTCGCGCGCGCCGAAGTAGTCGCCGCCCTTGCGGGCCGGGTCGTCGGTGCCCCAGTCCCGGCGCAGCGGGACCCGCTGCATCTGCGGGATGTGCTTGCGGCAGTGCACGTAGGCCTCCTCGACGGACACCACGACCCAGCGCTCGGCCTGCCGGCCACGTGCCGGGTCGCGCGGCACGTCCGGGAACTCGGCGTGGAACCGCTCGGCCTCGACGATCCGGGCGGACCCGTTGACGTGCAGGCCGATCCGGTCCTGCTCGAAGTCGAGCATCAGCAGCCCGACGTGGGCGTTCTCCGAGATGTTGCCCAGGCTCGCGTGCACCCCGTTGCCGCGGTACTCCGGGTAGGCGAGCGTGCGGTCGTCGAGGACGGTGAGGAACCCGGGCGGGCCGGACCGCAGTGAGGCGTCGCACTCGCCGCCGGCGTCGGACGTCGCGACGAAGACCATCTCCATGCGTCGGACGAAGGCGACCATCGCGGGGAGTAGCCGGTTCCTTACCTGTTCGGAGTAGAACTTCTCGGCCCGGTCCTCAGTGCCGTAGGCGCACTGGAGAGCGTGCTCGCCGTCGGATCCGGGCCGCTCCGGGGCGTCGACCGGCGCCGTGACCTCGGTGGGCGCCGTGGACGGGCGTCGGGCGAGTGCGGGGTTTCGCGGCGTCACCCCCCCACCGTGCCACCCGCGACCCCGTCCGGTCACGTGAGGCGGATGTCGCCGGGTGGCGTCACCCCCCTGCTCGTGCTTTAGGCTGACCCCCCTAGCACCCCGCGTCACCGCTCCCCGACGCAGGCCCACCACGAGCAGAGGAAGCCGGCCGTCCATGACCGCTGAACAGTTGCTCACCGCCGATCTCCCCACGGTCGGTGAGTCCCGCAGCGAGGCGACCGGGGCCGTCGAGATCATCCGGTCGAGCTGGGCCGTCGTGGAGCCGCAGACGGAGAACGTGGGCCGGCACTTCTACGCCACCCTGTTCAGCCGCGCCCCCGAGACGCGCGACCTGTTCCCGGTCAACATGGAGGTGCAGCGCAGCCGCCTGCTCCGGGCGCTCGTGCACGTCGTCCAGATGGTCGACCAGCCCGACGATCTGGTGCCGTTCCTCGAGCAGCTCGGCCGCGACCACCGCAAGTTCGGCGTGCTCGCCGAGCACTACGACGCCGTGGGCGTCGCGCTCCTGTCGGCCGTCGGCGAGTACGCGGGCGCCGCCTGGACCCCCGAGGTAGAGAAGGTCTGGCACGACGCCTACACCGTCGTCGCGAAAGCCATGCGCACCGCGGCGCAGGCCGAGCGCGGGCCCGCGTCGTGGCTGGGCCGGGTCGTCGGCCACCGGCGCGTGGGCTGGGACCTCGCCGTCATCACCGTGCAGACCAGCGAGCCGATCCCCTACCGCGCCGGCCAGTACCTCAGCGTCGAGACCCCGCAGCGGCCGCGGCTGTGGCGCTACCTCTCCCCGGCCAACGCCCCCCGCCCCGACGGCACGCTGGAGTTCCACGTCCGCGCCGTCAACGACGGCTGGGTCAGCCGCGCCATCGTGGCGCACTCCCGCATCGGCGACACCTGGCGCATCGGCCCCCCGATGGGCCGCATGAGCATCGACAAGGACTCCCCGCGCGAGCTGCTGATGGTGGCGGGCGGCACCGGGATGGCACCGCTCAAGGCGCTGCTGGAGGATCTCGCGGCCCAGCCCAAGCGGCCCCGCACGCAGGTGTTCGTCGGCGGGCGCACCTGGGAGGACCTCTACGACTTCGGGTCGCTGCGCAAGCTGTCGTACTCCAACAACTGGCTCGACGTCATCCCCGTGGTGGAGTCCGACGACGACGAGACCGGCGCCGAGCGCGGCACGCTGGCCGACGTCGTCACCCGGTACGGCGCGTGGGCCGACCACGACGTGCTGGTCTGCGGCTCGCCGTCGATGATCCGGGCCACGGTGTCGCGGATGCTGGTGGCGGGCACGCCGCTCGATCGCATCCGCTACGACCCGTTCACGATGGACTAGTCCTACCCGCCCCGGGCCTCCTCCGTCGGCCCTCCATCCCCGACCCGGGTGGTGCTACGTCGTCCGGGGCTTCGGACGCCACACCACGAGGGCCTGGTTGCGCTCCACCGGCACGAGGTCACGGCGGTAGGAGGCGTGCACCGTGGCGGTGGCCTGCTCGGTGGCGGCGCGGGCGGCGAGCAGCTCGTGCGCGAGCTCGTCGAGCCGGCCACGCAGCTCGTCGACGAGCTGTTCGAGCTCGATGATCCGCTTGATCCCGGCGAGGTTGACGCCCTCCTCCTGGGACAGGCGCTGCACCTCGCGCAGCAGGGCGATGTCGCGCGCGGAGTACCGCCGCCCGCCGCCCGCCGACCGGCCGGGGCTCACGAGCCCCAGCCGGTCGTAGCTGCGCAGCGTCTGGGCGTGCAGCCCGGCCAGCTCCGCGGCCACGGAGATGACGAACACGGGGCTGTCCGGCGTGGTGCCCGGCGGCAGACCCGGGAACGTCATCGGATGTCCCGGAGCAGGTCGGCCCGCGGGTCGAAGCCCTTCGTGGCCTCGGCGTAGGCCTGCAGGGCCTCGGTGGCGGCGTCGTCGAGCGACTTCGGCACCGCCACCTCGACGGTGACGAGCAGGTCGCCCTTTCCGGACTTCCGCTCCACGCCGCGCCCCCGGACGCGGAACGTCCGCCCGGACGTGGTGCCCGCCGGGATGCGCAGGGACACCGTGGACTCCAGCGTCGGCACCGTCAGCGTGCTGCCCAGCGCCAGCTCCGGGTAGGTGACGGGCACGGTGAGCGTGAGGTCGTCGGCGTTGCGCGATGACCGTCCGAACAGCCGGTGCGGCGTGACGTGCACCGTGACGTACAGGTCGCCGGCCGGGGCACCGCCCCGCCCGGGCTCGCCCTGGCCCTTGAGCCGCACCTTGTTGCCGTCGTCGACGCCCGCGGGGACGCGGACGGTGAGCTGGCGTGTGCGGGTGCTGACGCCGTCGCCCCCGCACTCGGGGCACGGGTCGTCGATCAGCCGGCCGGTGCCGCGGCAGTCGCGGCACGGCTCGGAGAACGCGAACGCGCCCTGGCTGCGGCTGACCAGGCCCACCCCGTTGCAGGTGGGGCACTGGCGCGGCGTGCTGCCCGGCTTGGCCCCGGTACCGCCGCAGCGGTCGCAGCGGCCCGGGGACGAGAGCCGGATCGGGACGTCGGCGCCGCGGACGGCCTGCACGAAGTCGATGCGCAGCTCCGTCTCGACGTCGGCGCCACGGCGGGCCCCGGAGGGCGGAGGCCTGCGCCGGCCGCCCCCCTGACCGCCGAAGATGTCGCCGAAGATGTCGCCGAGACCACCGGCCCCGGCCCCGCCGCCCTGCGCCTGCCCGAACAGGTCGTTCAGGTCGAAGCCCTGCGCGCCGCCGGGGAAGCCCCCGCCGCCGAAGCCGCCGGGCATCCCGCCCCCGGCGAACAGCGCGCGCGTCTCGTCGTACTCCTTGCGCTTCTTGTCGTCCGACAGCACGCCGTAGGCCTCGGACACCGTCTTGAACCGGGCCTCGGCCTGCGCGTCGCCGGGGTTGGCGTCGGGGTGCAGCTCGCGGGCGAGCTTGCGGTACGCCTTCTTGATCTCCTCGCCGGTGGCCTCGGAGGAGACGCCCAGCTCACGGTAGAAGTCCTTCTCGATCCAGTCGCGCTGGGTCACGTCGCCTCGCTCCTCCCGTTACTGCTCGGGGCTCTGGACCGGATCCGGGGCCGAGGGGTCGACGGCCTGGTCGGCGACCGTGACCATCGCGGGCCGCAGGACGCGGTCGGCGATGCGGTAGCCGCGACGCAGCACCGACGACACCACCGCGACCGTGGGCCCGTCCACCTCGCCGCTCTCGTGCTGCACCGCCTCGTGCAGCGCCGGGTCGAACAGGTCGCCGTCGGCCGCGAACGGCTCCAGGCCCTGCTTCTGCGCCACCGCGACGATCTTGTCGGCGACGGACTTGAACGGCCCGTTCAGGTCCCCGTGGGCCTCGGCCCGGTCGATGTCGTCGAGGGTGGTGAGCAGCTCGGAGACGAACTGCACGCGGGCCCCGACCAGCACCGACTCGCGGTCGCGGTCGACCCGGCGCCGGTAGTTGGCGTACTCGGCGCTGATCCGCTGCAGGTCGGCCGTGCGCTCGGCCACCTCGGCGGCGAGCTCCTCGACGCGGGGGTCGAGGTCGGTCCCGGTCACGTGGTCGGTCCCGGTCACGGGAACGTCCTCCTCCTCCGTCGACCCGGGGGTGGCGCCCCCGGCCGGGGTGTCCCCGGCCGGGGGCCGCACGTCGCCGGTCACCGGGTCGATCCGGCGCCGGTCCCGGACCACGACCGGCTCACCCTGGGCGTTCTCGGTGTAGCGGTCGTCGTCGGTCACTTCCGGTCCTTCTCCTCGTCGACGATCTCGGCGTCGACCACGTCGTCGTCGGCCTGGGCCTGGCCCTGGCCGCCGTCGGCGCCCGGGGCGTCCCCGGCCGGTGCGGCGCCCTCCTGCTGGGCGTAGAGCGCGGCGCCCAGCTTCTGCGACTCGGTGGCGAGCTTCTCCGTGGCGGCCTTGATGGCGGCGGTGTCGGTGCCGGCCAGCGCCTCCTGCGCCTGCGTGATCGCGGTGGTCACCTCGGCCTTGAGGTCGGCGGGAAGCTTCTCGTCGTTCTCCTTGAGGAACTTCTCCGTCTGGTAGACCAGCGACTCCGCCTGGTTGCGGACCTCGGCGTCCTCGCGGCGCTTCTTGTCCTCCTCGGCGTGCTGCTCGGCCTCGCGCATCATCCGGTCGATCTCGTCCTTGCCCAGCGCCGAGCCGCCCGTGATCGTCATGTCCTGGGTCTTGCCGGTGCCCTGGTCCTTGGCCGAGACCTTGACGATGCCGTTGGCGTCGATGTCGAACGAGACCTCGATCTGCGGCACGCCACGCGGGGCGGGCGGCAGGCCGGTGAGCTCGAACATGCCGAGCTTCTTGTTGTAGGCCGCGATCTCGCGCTCGCCCTGGAACACCTGGATCTGCACGGACGGCTGGTTGTCGTCGGCCGTCGTGAAGATCTCCGACCGCTTGGTGGGGATCGTGGTGTTGCGCTCGATGAGCTTGGTCATCACGCCGCCCTTGGTCTCGATGCCCAGGGACAGCGGGGTGACGTCGAGCAGCAGGACGTCCTTGACGTCGCCCTTGAGCACGCCCGCCTGCAGGGCCGCGCCGAGCGCGACGACCTCGTCGGGGTTGACGCCCTTGTTGGGCTCCTTGCCGCCGGTCAGCTCCTTGACGAGCGTGGTGACGGCCGGCATGCGGGTGGAGCCGCCGACGAGCACGACGTGGTCGATCTGGCCGACGGAGATGCCGGCGTCCTTGACGACCTGGTTGAACGGGTTGCGCGTGCGGTCGAGCAGGTCGGCGGTGATCTTCTCGAACTCCGAGCGCGACAGCGTCTCGTCGAGGAAGAGCGGGTTCTTGTCCGCGTCGACCGTGATGTAGGGCAGGTTGATCGTGGCCGTGTTCTGGCTCGACAGCTCGATCTTGGCCTTCTCGGCGGCCTCACGGAGGCGCTGCCCGGCCATCTTGTCCTTGGTCAGGTCGATGCCCTGGCTGCTCTTGAACCTGTCGACGAGCCAGGTGATGATCCGCTCGTCCCAGTCGTCGCCGCCGAGGTGGTTGTCGCCGTTGGTGGCCTTGACCTCCACGACACCCTCGCCGATCTCCAGCAGGGACACGTCGAACGTGCCGCCGCCGAGGTCGAACACCAGGATCGTCTGGTCCTTGTCGCCCTTGTCGAGGCCGTAGGCCAGCGCCGCCGCGGTGGGCTCGTTGACCACGCGCAGCACCTTGAGGCCCGCGATCTCGCCGGCCTCCTTGGTGGCCTGGCGCTGGGCGTCCTCGAAGTAGGCGGGGACGGTGATGACCGCCTCGCTGATGTCCTCACCCAGGTAGGACTCGGCGTCGCGCTTGAGCTTCTGCAGCACGCGCGCGCTGATCTCCTGCGCGGAGTAGGTCTTGCCGTCGATGTCGCCGGTCTTCCAGTCGCTGCCGATGTGGCGCTTGACCGAGCGGATCGTCCGGTCGACGTTCGTCACGGCCTGGTTCTTCGCCGACTGGCCGACGAGCACCTCGCCGTTGCGGGCGAAGGCGACCACGGAGGGGGTCGTCCGAGCGCCCTCCGAGTTCGCGATGACCGTCGGCTCGCCGCCTTCCAGGACGGCGACGACGGAGTTGGTGGTCCCGAGGTCGATCCCGACCGCACGAGCCATGGTTGTTGCCCCTCTTCCTCTGCCTTGCGTTGGTCCGGCTCAAGTCTGCCACGGCTGTCCCACTCGGGTTGAGTGGGCCCGGCTCAACTTGCTCGATCCGTCCAACGGCGGAGGGTCGCGGGTTGTTCCGCGTTCCCGGGATCGGCAGGTCGCACACAGGGTGCGGGGCCCGCACACAGGTCCGGACCTGTGTGCGGGCCCCGGGAGGTGTGTGCGGACTCTCGTCAGAGGGGGGCGGCCGGGCGGGGCTCCACGCGCCCGTCCGACGGGCGGGGCAGCGGGTCGTCGACCGGGGCCAGCACGCGGTGGGCCGCGGGGTCCGCGACCGGCTCGTCCCGCGCGTCGCGGTACTCCAGGTCCCCGTCGGGGCCCAGGTCGGCGTGGTAGCCGGCGGCCGCGAGCTGCTCCTCGTCGAGGTCGACGAGCAGCTCCCAGCGGCTGGGCACCACCCGGTAGTCCGGCCACGGCAGGTCGCCATAGGCGTCGTGCAGGTCGGCGAGCAGGCCGACGAACACCTGCTGCCACCGCAGCGGCATCGACTGCGCGAGCGAGCGCGGCACGACGAGGTGGTCCTCGGTGGCGCCGCGGGCCGGGCGGTCGAGGTAGTCGGCCACCGGGGTGGTGGACGCCGGGGTGGACGGTTCGGTGGACATCTCTCGCTCCTGGGGTCGTACGTCCCCCCAGCGTTCCAGCCCGCCGCGACGGGCGCCCGCGGCGGTCCGGGTGCGCCATGCTGGAGCCATGACCGCAGGGCTGCCCGGGCGCGACCGCGAGCTGGCGGCGCTGCGCGCGTGGCTCGCCGCCGCCGTCGGGGGCAGGGGGCGGCTCGTGCTGGTCCGCGGCGAGGCCGGCATCGGCAAGACCCGCCTCGCCCAGGAGCTGGCCCGGGGCGACGTGCGGGCCGTGTGGGGGCACTGCGCCGACACCGACGGCGCCCCGCCGTTCTGGCCGTGGCTGCAGGTGCTGCGCACACTGGGGGTGGAGGTCGCCTTCCCCGCCGCCGAGCCGGCGTCGCCGCAGGACCGCTTCCACGCCGTCGACGCGGTGGCGGGCGCGGTCGTGGCGCGGGCCGGGCCGCTGCTCGTGGTCCTCGACGACGTGCACCGGGCCGACGAGTCGTCGCTGCTGGTGCTGCGGCGCCTCGCCGACCAGGCGCCGGGGGCCGCCCTGCTGCTGGTCGCGACGCTGCGCGACGGCGGCGCGCCCGACCTGCTGCGGGCCCCCGACGCCGAGCTGATCGAGCTGGGCGGTCTCGGCCCCGTCGACGTCGCCCGCCAGCTCGACGCGCTCGGGGCCGGCGGCGTCGACGCGGCCCGGGTGCACGAGGCCACCGGCGGCAACCCGTTCTTCGTCCGGGAGGTCGCCCGCGCGGTCCTGGACGGCACCTGGACCCCGGGGGTCGCACCGCGGACCGTCCTCGACGCGGTGCGCGCCCGGGTCGACCGGCTCGCCCCCGGTGTGCGGCGGTTCGTGCAGGCGGGCGCGGTGCTCGGCGGGCGGTTCGCGCCCGCGGTCGTCGCCGGGGTGCTGGGCGTCGCGGTGGCCGAGCTGCCCGGCCCGGCCGACGCGGCCGTCGCCTCCGGGCTGCTGACCCGCACCGGGGCCGGCGAGCTGCGGTTCGTCCACGCCCTGACCCGCGACGCCGTCCGGGCCTCGATCCCCACCGCCGACCTGCTGGAGCTGCACCGCGCCGCCGCGGCGGCGCTGGAGGCGCACTGGGCCGGCGAGCTGGACGAGCACCTGGACGAGCTGGCGCGGCACCATCTCGTGTGCGCGCCCTACGGCGGGGGCGGGACGGCCAGGGAGTGGGCGCTGCGCGCGGCCGCGTCCTCGGTGCGGCGCCTCGCCCCGGAGGAGGCCGTGCGGCTCTACCGCGCCGCGCTCGAGCTGCCCGACCCGTGGACCGACGGCGACGGGCCGTGCCGTACCCGGCTCGACCTCGCCCGGGCCTGCGCGCTGGCCGGCGACCTCGACGGGGCGGTGGCCGCCGCCGTCGGCGCGGCCGACCTGGCCCGCCCGGACCGGCCGGACCTGCTGGCCGAGGCGGCGCTCGCGGTGGAGCCGGTGCCCGACCCGTCGATCGCCGCGGTGCTGCAGCGGCTCGGCGACGAGGCGCTCGGGGCGGTCGGCGAGCACGGCGACCCGGCGCTGCGCGCGCGGTTGCTGGCCCGACGCAGCCAGCTCGCCTTCTACGCGGGCGACCCGGAGCTGACGCGCTCGGCGGCGGCCGCGGCCGTCGACCTGGCCCGTGGCACCGGTGACGACGCGGCGCTGGTCGCGGCCCTGCGCGCGCGCCACGACGCCTGCCCGGGCCCTGCCGGGCGCCCGGAGCGGCTCGCCATGGCCGCCGAGCTGCTCGCCGCGGCCGGCCGTACCGGTGACGCCGGGCCGGCGATGTGGGCGCGGCTGTGGCGGATCGACGCCCTGGTCGAGGACGGCGAGGTCACCGCCGCGGAGGACGAGCTCGGCCCGCTCGCCGCCGACGTCGAGCGGGTCGGCGGCCCGGCGGGCCGCTGGCACCTCGACCGGGTCACCGCCTACGTCGCGCAGGCCCGGGGCCGCTTCGCCGAGGCGGCGCAGGCCGCGGCCCGCGGCTACGAGCGGATGCGGCGGATCGAGCCGTCGTCGGCGACCGGGGTGTTCCTGGGCACCCAGTGGGTGCTGGCACGGCACGTCGGGACGTCCCCGGAGGGCCTGGCGTTCGCCCGCGCCTGGGTCGAGCCCCCGCCCCGGTTCCGGACGATGGGCCGGGTCTCGCGGGCGTACCTGCTGCTGCAGGCGGGCCACGCCGACGAGGCGGACGTCCAGTTCCGGCTGGCCGGGCCGCCGGAGGCGTGGTCGTGGCCGGTGTTCTTCGTCGCGCCGGGCTCGGCGCTGGCCGCCCTCGTGGCGATCGGGCTGGACCGCCGCACCGAGCTGGACGCCGCGCTGGCCGCGCTGGAGGCGTTCCGCGGGGAGCACGTCGTCGGCAGCGGGGTGAGCTACTGCGGGCCCGCCGAGGTGACGCTCGGCCTCGGGGCGCTGGCCCGGGGCCGGCTCGACGACGCCGTCCGCGATCTCGACGTCGCGATGCGCGCCTGCGACCGCGCGGGCGTACCCGGGTTCCTCGCCGAGGCCGGGCACCACCTGGCGGCGGCGCTGGCCGCCCGGGCCCGGCCCGGCGACCGCGAAGGGGCGCGCCGGGTGGCGGCCGGGAGCGACCGGCTGGTGCGGGCCCTCGGGATGACGGCGCTGGTGGGCCCGAGTGCCGACCTGCTGCGCCGCCTCGGTCCCGGCGACGGCGGGCTGTCCGCGCGCGAGGCGGAGGTCGCCGCGCTGGTGGCGCAGGGGCTGTCGAACCGGGCGATCGCCGCGCGCCTGGTGATCTCGGAGCGGACGGCGGGCAACCACGTCGCGCACATCCTCACCAAGCTCGGTTTCACCTCGCGCAGCCAGGTCGCCGCCTGGGCGGCACCCCGGATGAGCAGCACGGGGAGCGATCCGACCCATGTCACGGCGCCGCCGCGCTCCTAGCGTCCTCCCCCGACGGCCGGACCGACCGGCCGCGGAGCAGCCGGGAGGCCGCCATGTCCTACGTCACCGTCGTCGACGACTCGCCCGCCGGGACGATCGAGAACCTCGACCGGCTGATGAACGAGATCCTGCCCGAGCCCGACCGGCTGGTCGCCCGCTACGCCGGCACGGTGGACGGGAAGCTGTGCATCGTCGCGGTCTGGGACTCCCGCGAGCACGCCGAGACCTTCATGAAGCGCGACCTCGGTCCCGGCCTGCGACAGCTCCTCGGGGCCGCGGCGCCGCAGTCCCCGCCGCGCTCGGTGGGCATCGAGGTGGAGCACAGCTGGGTCCGCTAGGCGCGGTTGGGGGCCGTGCCGGGGCGGGTGGCGAGGGGCACGAGCTCCTCGTAGTCCCACGGCACGGGCCGCACCCGCACGAACTCCCCGGTGTAGGGGGCCTCCACCATCTGGTCGTTGCCGATGTACATGGCGACGTGGTGGATGGTGCGCGGGTCGTTCCGGTCGGTGGCGTAGAACAGCAGGTCACCGGGCTGCATGTCGCGGACGGGGAGGTGCCCGCCCGCGTTGTACTGGTCGCGCGACACCCGGGGGATCGTGACGCCCGCCTCGCGGAACGCGGCGACCAGCAGGCCGGAGCAGTCCCAGCGGTCCGGGCCGTTGCCGCCCCACAGGTACGGGTCGCCGACCTGGTCCAGCGCGAACGCGATCGCGGTGCCGGCCACCCCCTCGGCCAGCACGGCGGTGGGCCGGCAGCCGATCGGGTCGGCGACGTCGGCCAGCCCCTGCACCAGCTCGGCGGCCAGCCCCTCCCACTTCGCGTAGGCGTTGGGGAACGCGGAGCGCTGCACCGTCTGGGCGGCGACGGTGACCGGCATCGTCTCCCAGCCCGGCACCTCCAGCAGCCGCTCGATGAAGATCGTGGTGCTGTAGACGGGGTCGGTGACCTCCGCCGGGCTCCCCCAGCCCTGCGACGGTCGCTGCTGGAACAGCCCGAGTGAGTCGCGGTCGCCGTAGTTGATGTTGCGCAGCGTCGACTCCTGCAGGGCGGTGGCCAGTGCCACCAGCCAGGCCCGCGGCGGGGCCCCCATCCCGCGGGCGACGCCGATGATCGTGGCGGCGTTGGTGCGCTGCTCGTCGGACAGCGTGGCGGCGGTCGTGCCGCCCGCGGCGCCCGCGAGGGACACCCCGCCGTTCAGCCCGGCGTCGCAGGTGCCGAACGCGGTGGTCGACCGGGCGCCGCCGCCGTTGACGGTGAACGCGATCAGGCTGACGACCAGCACGAGCCCGAGCGCCGCGAGCACCGCGATCGCCGGCACCAGCAGGCGCACGGGCCGCAGCAGGCGCACGTCAGGCCGCCCGGTCGTAGCCGGAGACCCGCCAGTCGCCCGCCTCGGTGCGCACCACGAGGACCAGCAGCGTCAGGGCGTCGGTGGGCACCTCCACGTCGACGGAGCTGGTCGCGACCCGCACCGCCCGCGCCGGGCCGGTGACGACCGTGGCCGGGACCGCGGCCGGGTCGACGGTGGCGAGCACGCCCAGGTACTCCTCGGTGGTGAACGGCCGCAGCCCGTCGATCCACTGCGCGGCGGGCGTGCCGTCGGGGGGCCGGATCCACGCGGCCGACCAGCTGGAGGCGGCCTGCAGCGCGGCCTGCGGGGCGGCGGAGACGGGCAGCGTGGTGGGCGTCAGCTCGGCGACGGGGGGCAGCGCGGTCGGCGCGGGCGGGCCGTCCGGCGCGCGCGACGCCCGGGGCGACCCCGGGGAGGGCGTCGCGGACGTGGTGACGCCCGCGGGCTGCGGCACCGGCGGGTTGATCGCGGTGAGCGCCGTGCTGACGCCCAGCACCACGGCCAGGACGGCGACCCCGGTGACGGCGAGGCGCGCGGGCGAGCGCAGCGGCCACTGCCACACCGCCCGGTAGGCCGCCGCGCGGCCGCGCGGGGACCTAATCGGCACGGCCGCCGCCGGTCCGGTCGTAGACCCCGCCTGCGGGGGTCCGCGGGCGGTAGATGCGGTAGACCGGCACGCCGTCGACGATCTCGGCCTGCACCGGGCGGGCGGCGCCGGGGCGCAGCGGGGTGGAGTCGGGCCTGCGGTAGATCGTGCGGTCGTCGACCTCGCCGGGCTCCGACCAGCGCGGCGTCGCCCCCGTGCCGCCGACCCCGCCGCCGCCCGCGGGCAGCGCCGGGCGGCGTGCGCCGGGCACGAGCGTCGGGGTGGACGGGATCTCGATCTCGGTGCGCGGGCGCGTCACGCGCTCGGCGGTGGCCCGCACGCGCATCGGCGCCTCGGCCTCGGGGCGGCTGCCGCCGCCCATCGTCGCGCCGGCCGCGGCGCCGCGGCGCTCGTCCCACCAGCGGGACTGGCGGTCGTCGGCCTCGCCGCCGCGCATCCGCTGCCAGACCCGCGACATCGGCCCGGACCCGGCGCCGGGCACGATCCCGCCGAACTGCTCACGGGTCAGCGAGACCATCGACACCAGCCGCCGGAACGGCCGGGCCACGGCCCACAGCACCACCGTGACGACGCCGGTGACCAGCAGGGCCAGCCACAGGTCGATCCCCGCGCCCGGTCGGAACATCGACACCACCAGCAGCGCGTGCAGCCCGGCGAGCGCGCCCACCACGAGCGTGTTGACGATCGCCGCCCCGCCGATGCGCAGCAGCGCGGGCAGGATGTCGGGCTTGAGCACGGCGACGACGGCGATCGCGGGGGCCGTCATCACCATCAGGCGCAGCAGCAGCATCGCGACCAGCACCAGCACCTTCGACAGCAGCTGGAACAGCGCGATGCAGACGGCCTGCACGACGGCCAGGATCCCGGCGCCGGTGCGGCTGCCCGCCTCGCCGGTGAAGTAGGGGTAGCGGTCGCCCATCCGCTCGCCGATCGCGGCGAAGTCGGCCTTCTTCTGCTCGGCCAGCTCCAGGGTGTCGCGGCCCTCGGCGATCTCGGCCTTGGTGAAGGTCTGCGCGCGCAGCAGGTCGCGGCCCAGCTCCTGGGCCTGCGGCACGTCGGGCGCGCCGAACTCGCCGCGCAGCCAGTTCTGGTAGATCACGTTGTCGACGAGCACGGTCGGCAGGGTGTCGCGGTTGCCCAGCCCCACCTGGTCGAGGAAGCCCTCCTGCATCGAGGTGACGCCGTCGAGCAGCAGGCCGTCGGCGGCCTTGGCCCAGTCGACCGGGGTGAGGTACGCGGCCGACCCGACGACCAGCGCCGCCACCGCGAACGCCCCGCGCCGGGCCTGCTGCGCGAGGTCGCCGCGCAGCGCCATCACCAGCATGATCACGGCGAGGATCGCCAGCACCGGGCCGATGAAGGTGGAGAACACCGCGTCGTACATGGCGGTGGTGCCCGCGCTGATCAGGTCGTCGAGCGGGGAGAGCAGCTCGCCGCCGTCGGCGATCAGGTAGTGCGACCAGTTGACGCCGCCCACGGTGAACTTGGCGACGTTGAACGCCTGGTTGCCCAGCCACGTGTCGGTGGTGCTCGCCGGGTTGAACACGGCCGAGCCCGCGCAGCCGAGGTCGTAGTTGTGCCAGATCAGCCCGGCGTAACCGACCTCGTCGTAGACGCTGCCCGGCTCGCCGACGCCGTAGACCGGGGGGTCCAGCGAGCCGACCAGCCCGGTGCCGGGGCGGTCGGGCTCCGGCGACTCCTTGCAGTCGAAGGGCTGCGCCATCGCCGGCGTGCCGATCAGCACCGACCCGCCGACCAGCGCGGTGACCACCAGCAGGGCCGCGCGGCGCGAGCGCTGCCGCGGCTCCGCGCCCCGCCTGCGCCGTCGGTGGACCGCCACCAGCAGGGCGGCCAGTACGACCAACCCCACCGGCAGTGCGCCCACCGGTGGCGCGGTCACCGAACGGTCTCCCCGGCCGATCGCGCCCGGTCCGTGCCGTTGCCGTTGACCGCCCACTGCGGCTGCCTGCCCTCGCCCGCCGGGTGCCCGTCGAGGTCGTCGACGAGGTCGAGCTCCTCGTCGTCGAGCAGTTCGGCACCGGCCGGGAGGACGGGGGCCGCGTGCGGGGACAGGTCGTCGAGGACGTCGTCGTCGGAGAGCTCGTCGCCCACGAAGCCGTCGCCGGACACCAGCGTGACGGGCGTGGGCGGCTCGTCGGGTGCGCGCACCGCGGCCGGCGCGGCGGCCGCCGCGAGCGGCACCCCGCGGGCGGAGACGCGGCTGGCGTCGGGGTTGGTGTCGAGGGCGGCACGCACGTGCTCCAGGTGCGGGCCCTCGAGGTCGATGCGGATCTTCTCGACGCCGCCGTGGCCGTCGGCGAACACGAACTGGCGCGGGGTGTCGTCGGGGCGGTCGTCGTGGCGCGGGCGCGGCGAGAGCGTGCCGAGCATTTGCTCGTAGCCGACGCCGGTGGGCACCTTGAGCAGGCGCAGCGCCTCGTCCTGGGCCTCGCCGTCGTCGGTGCGCCCGACGAACACGGCGTTGACCAGCGAGGCGAACCCGGACACGCGCAGCAGGTCGCCCGCCAGCTGCGAGGCGAACAGCGCGCGGACGTTGAACTTGCGGGAGTCGCGGGCGAGCCGGTCGATGAGCACCTTGCCGGTGGGCACCTGCGACAGGAAGTGCGTCTCGTCCAGCGCCACGCCCTTGCGCAGGTTGCGGTCGGCCTCGTAGATCGTGCGCTGGGTGAGCCAGGACGCCAGGTTGAGCAGCTCGACGGCGAGCGACTCGGCGTCGGTCCACTCCTCGCGCGGGCTGCCCGGGCGGGGCAGCGTCATGCCCTGCATGGTCAGCACCGTGAGGCGGTAGTCGCGGTCGGCGTGCCACGGGTCGTCGCGGGTGGTGTCGGGGAACAGCAGCGCGGCCTGGGGCAGCTCGCGGCGCTCGTCGAGGAAGTCGGCGACGACCCCCGCGTGCTCCTCGCCGTCGCGGGCGTGGCGGCGCAGGGCGTCGATGACGAGGCCGGGGTGCCGGTCGTTGGCGCCCCCCACCTCGCGGACCGCGCGCAGCAGCACGATGCGGGTGTGCGGCAGGCGGGAGATGTCGTAGGGCAGCAACCCGGTGAGGACGTCGAGGACGAGGCGGCGGCGGGTGGCGGCGGCCAGTGACCGCTCGCGCCGCCAGGCCCGCTCGGGGTCCTCCTCGTCGGCGAAGTGGTCGGGGCGCGGCTCGGCGACGACGCGGTAGGGGTTGAGGATGCCGGGATCGGCGCGCAGCAGGTTGATGTGGCGGCTGAACGGCGCCAGCTCCGGCAGCCTGGTCAGCTCGGCCAGCGGGCCGGACGGGTCGAGCACGGTCCAGCGGGCACCGGCGCGCAGCGTCTTGTAGACGATCAGCCCGGTGAGGAACGACTTGCCCGAGCCCAGCCCGCCGACCACGGCGGTGAGCCCGGACGCCCGGCGCACCTCCTGCGCGAGCCACGGGTCCCAGGCCACGGGGCGCCGGGTCGCGGTGCAGGTCTCGCCGATCATGATGCCGCGTCGGTCGCCGACGCTCGCGGTGGCCGCGGGCACGGCGGCGGCCGCCCAGGTGACCGAGCCCCGCCGCCGGTACGCCGTCGACGCCAGCGGCTCGCCCGGGATGAACTCGCGGGCGTACTTGTACTGCGCCTCGGGGTGCTCCATCTGGACCTTGGGCCGGTAGACGTCGAGCACCTGCTGGGCGCGGCTGACGGCCTCCGCCTCGTCCTTGCCCGACACCGCGACCCGCCACCAGCCGTAGAGGCGGGTGTTGAGCTGGGTGAGCCCGGACGTCAGCTCGTCCTCGACCTCCAGCACGCGGTCGGCCTGGCGGGCCAGCGACATCGGGGGGTCGAGGTCGTGGTCGTGGGTGTAGTGGCGGATCTGGCTGCGCACCTTGCCCATCTGGCGCTGCAGCTCGCCCGCCACCTCCTCGGGACGCCGGACGTAGATGCGCGCGGACCACTCCACCGGGAACGGCAGGCGGTCGCTGTGCTGCATCCACGGGTCGTCGATCTCGGGGATCCGCAGGCCCTCCATCAGCCCGACCGACAGCACGGCGACGTTGCGCTGCACGGTCTGCGACCGGATCCGTCCGATCACCTTGACGGTCGGGGCGTAGGGCTCCTGGTACATGTCGACGCCGTCGGTGAACCCGGCCAGGTCCTCGGTCTCCCAGCGGCTCACCCCGCCCGGCACGACCGACAGCGTGCGCGGTGCGGGCAGCCCGAGCGCGCACGAGCGCTGCATCAGCCAGGCGACGTCGTCGGGCCGGGCGGGCACGGCGTCGAGGCCGCTGCCGGCGACGAGCTCGTCGATGTGGCCGACCTCGGAGTCCAGTGCGGCCAGCTCGGCCCGCACCGCGGCCGGTGCGATCCGGTTGAGCACCGGCGCGGCGACGTCGACCCAGCGGTCGAGCATCCCGCGACCGGAGACCTCGATGCCGAGGAAGACCTCCTTGTCCGACATCGACAGGCCCATCAGGTGGCGCTGCTCGCCCTCCAGGAACCCGTCCCAGCCCAGCGCGCCCGCGACATCGGGCATGCGGCCGAGCGCGTTGTTGTCGAAGGACTCCGCCCACATGTGCACCGGGTACGGGCGGGTGGTGACGCGCAGGTGCAGCCAGCGGCCCTGCAGCTCGCCGAGCTGGGCGGCGATCTGGCGGATCAGCACCTCGCGCTGGGAGTCGCTGCGGAAGCTCCACGCCTGCGCGGCGAGCCGGTACCAGGCCATGACCTGGGTGCCGGTGCGCGTCAGGTGGCCGTCGATGGAGCGCAGTGCGATCTCGGGGGTGTAGGTGGGCAGTCCGGACTCCCCGGCGAGCGCCCGCCCCCTGCGGCGGCGGGGTTTCCTCTCGGCGGGCTCGCGGGGGCCCTTCTCACGCGCGGCCACGCCGGCGCCCTCCCGAGCGACGGCCCGGCGCGACGGCCGGGCCGGTGCGGACGTGCCCGGAGCGCACGGCTCCCCCGGCGGTCGCGGTCGTGGCGCGCGGGCCGCGGACCTCGTGGCCGAACAGCGCGACCACCTGGCCGAGCGGGCGCTCGTAGTCGATGCGCTGGCCCAGGAACCGCGTGACGACGACGGTGATCACCAGGGCCCAGGCGACGGAGAAGAAGTCCAGCCCGATCCCGAGCCGCCGCTGCAGGAACATCACCAGGATCATCGCCAGCAGGCCGACGCCGTAGGAGACGTAGCGGGCCCGCCAGGGGAAGGTGGCGCGGGGCGGACCGAGCCAGACGGAGTCGACCCGGTACACCTCGTCGTCGGTGCGGACGAGCACGCCCGTCACCCGGTGAGGAGGCCGGCCAGGAAGCTGCCGATCTCCGGACCGTTCCCCGACACCGCGATGCCGAGCGCCACGAGGCCGATGATGAGACCGACGCTGCGGCGGGCCACGCCGGCGTTGTCGCCGCGGCCGCCGATCCACAGCAGGATCACGGCGATCCCGAGGAGCACCAGGGGGACGACGTTCTCCTGGATCCAGGTCTGCACCCCTGCGGTGCCCACCCCGCCCTGTGCGAGCGCGACCAGCTCCGGATCGATCATGGCGACTCCTCCCGTTCGTGGACGTCCCCCGGTCGGACCGCGGGCGTGCACGTCCCAGTGCGGGCAGGCGGCACCGTCCGGCACAGCCCGGCACCGAGTGAAACACGAGTCACCGGTCAATCCTAGGGTGCTCGCCCGGTTACGGCCCGTCCGGGCGCGGGCCGTGTGCGGGGGCACACGCGGATCCCGCGAGCGGCCACCGGCTGCGCCGTCCGCTCCCGCCTTTCGGCGGTACCCAATACGCCGCCCGTCCGGGTGGCCCTCCGGCCCCTCCGGCCCGTCCGTGACACCGGGTGCGAGCCTTCTCACCCGTGTCGCACCCGCCCGTTCTGTTACCGACGGGTAGGTTGATGTCCGGTCCGGACCCCCGTCGGAGCAGGTGACGGCGGGCTAGTCTGCTGCGCAACGGCCCGCGATCCACCACTCGCGAGCCAGTTCTGGGAGGAACGACCGTGCTCGTGAGACTGATCATCGGCCTGGCGATGACCGTGATTGCCATCGCGGTCTCCGGCCGCCGCGCGTTGTGGATCTACAAGTTGATCTCGTCGGGGCAGCCGGCGAACGACCGGACCGACGGGTTGAACCAGCGGATCCGTGCGCAGTTCGTGGAGGTCTTCGGGCAGCGCAAGCTGTTGAAGTGGTCGGTGCCCGGGCTGGCGCACCTGTTCACCTTCTACGCGTTCGTCATCCTGATCACGGTCTATCTCGAGGCCTACGGCGCATTGTTCGTGCCGGACTTCGCGATCCCGCTGATCGGTACCTGGCCGGTGCTGGGGTTCCTGCAGGACACCATCGCGGTGCTGGCGCTGATCTCGCTGGGTGTGTTCTCGGTGATCCGGCTGCGCAACGCCCCGGAGCGTCGGGCGCGGGAGTCGCGGTTCTACGGCAGCCACACCGGCGGCGCCTGGCTGATCCTGTTCATGATCTTCAACGTCCTGTGGACGCTGTTCCTCTACCGCGCCGCCGCGTCCGCGCTGGGCTACCTGCCCTACGAGTCGGGTGCGTGGGCGTCGATCGGGCTGGGGCAGCTGATGGTCGGCATCCCTGAGCCGACGCTGGAGGTCGTCGAGTCGATCGGCCTGCTGCTGCACATCGGCGTGATGCTGGTGTTCACGGTGATCATCGCCTACAGCAAGCACCTGCACATCTTCACCGCGCCGATCAACGTCTCGGCCAAGCGGTTCCCGAAGGCGCTGGGCCCGTTGCCGGCGATGGAGTCGAACGGCAAGAAGATCGACTTCGAGGACCCGGGCGAGGACGACGTGTTCGGCCGCGGCAAGATCGAGGACTTCACCTGGAAGGGCATGCTGGACTTCGCGACCTGCACCGAGTGCGGTCGCTGCCAGTCCCAGTGCCCGGCGTGGAACACCGGCAAGCCGCTCTCGCCGAAGATCCTGATCATGGACCTGCGCGACCACATGAACGCGAAGGCGCCGTACATGATCGGCGGTAAGGACATGCCGGAGGAGGGGGCGATCGACTGGGCCGCGGGCCTGGACGCGCACCCCGGGCACGGTGTGCCGGAGTCCGGTTTCGAGCGCGTCCGCGGGTCGGGCCCGGAGCAGGCGTTGCGCCCGCTGGTGGGCACCGCGGAGCAGGGCGGGGTGATCGACCCCGACGTGCTGTGGGCGTGCACCACCTGCGGGGCGTGCGTGGAGCAGTGCCCGGTCGACATCGAGCACGTCGACCACATCGTCGACATGCGCCGCAACCAGGTTCTCATCGAGTCGGAGTTCCCCTCCGAGCTGGGCACGCTGTTCAAGAACCTGGAGAACAAGGGCAATCCCTGGGGGCAGAACGCCAAGGAGCGCCTGGACTGGACGAAGAAGCTCGGGTTCACCGTCAACGTCTTCGACGGGGAGCTGGCCCCGGAGACGGAGTACCTGTTCTGGATCGGGTGTGCGGGCGCGTTCGACGACGGGGCGAAGAAGACCGTGCAGGCCACCGCGGAGCTGTTGCACCGGGCCGGGGTCACCTACACCGTCCTGGGCCCGGAGGAGACCTGCACCGGTGACCCGGCGCGGCGCTCGGGCAACGAGTTCCTGTTCCAGATGCTGGCCCAGCAGAACGTCGAGGTGCTCAACTCGGTGTTCGAGGGCCGGGAGCCGGGCACCCGCAAGATCGTCACGACCTGCCCGCACTGCCTCAACACCCTGGGCCGGGAGTACCCGCAGCTCGACGGGCACTACGAGGTCGTCCACCACACCCAGCTGCTGAACAAGCTGGTGCGCGAGGGCAAGCTGGTCCCGGTCGCCGCCCCCGCCGAGGACAAGCTCGCCCCGGTGACCTACCACGACCCGTGCTACCTGGGCCGGCACAACGAGATCTACGAGGAGCCCCGCGCCCTCGTCGGCGCGGTGGCGACGATGACGGAGATGCCGCGGCACGCCGACCGGTCGATGTGCTGTGGTGCCGGTGGTGCGCAGATGTGGATGGAGGAGCGGATCGGGCAGCGGGTGAACGTCAACCGCACCGAGGAGGCCATCGCCACCCTGGCCGGGGCCGCCCCGGGCGAGGCCGCGCTCAACGCCCGCGGCGCGAACTCCGACACCCCCGTCGCGGGCTCCGACGGCGCGGCCGCGGGCGGCACCATCGCGGTCGGGTGCCCGTTCTGCAAGACGATGCTCTCCGACGGCCTGACCCAGAAGCAGGGCGAGGGCGTCGGGGAGGGCATGCAGGTCCAGGACGTCTCGCAGATGCTGCTGGCCGCGGTGAAGCGCGGCGACCCGGCGGCAGCTCCGGCGACGGAACCGGCCCCGAGCGACGCCCAGAGCTGAGCCACTCCGCTCGCGCACACCCGGCGGTCTCGCGCACAGGTTGCACCCTGTGCGCGGAGCCGGAGGGTGTGCGCGAGCGGCGGGCCCGGCTCCGCCGCCCCCGCGCGGGGGTCGGTGCGATGTGGGTCAGGGGCAGGGTGTGAAGGCGGTGACGACGTAGCTCTGGCCGGTCGGCTCGGGGCCGATCGTCAGGACGCCGAGCTGCGGGCCCGCGGCACCGCCGTCCCAGGTCAGCGAGCAGGCGTCGACGACGAGGCCGTCGGCCTGCTCGACCGCGGGCGCCTCGGCGTCGGCGTAGGAGTTGCGGTCGGTGATCCCCGCGGTGACCGCCCGTACCGCCGCCACGCAGTCCGGCGCGGCGACCGAGGCGGTGAACGCGGCGCGGGCGGGCTCGGCGAGCAGGTTGTCGCACACCGCGCCCGGGGCCTCCGGACGGTCGCCGTAGGCCAGCCGGTTGAGCAGGGTCGGCAGCAGCCGGGCCGGCGCCGGGACGCCCTGCAGGCCCTTGCTCTCCGCCTGCGTCCGTGCCTGCGCCGCGGCGGCCTCGCGGGCGTCCTGCGCGTTGACGAGCGCGTACGCCGACCCGCTGACCAGGCACAGCGCGGCTCCCACGGCGGCGACGCGCCAGCGTGGCAGCCGCAGCACCCCCGCGACGAGCACGCCGATGCTGGCCGCGAGCGCCCACGCCCACGGGGTGGTCGACAGCATCAGCCCGGCGACGACGACGAGCCCGCCCAGCGGCCACACCCACCGCCCGAGCAGGCGGTCGACGCGGAGCAGCGCGAGCATCACCAGCACCGCGACCCCGGCCAGCCACGGCCACGGCGACCACCCCGAGAACGGGGTCAGCAGCACGGCCGTGGCGCCGATGCCCAGGCCCGCGGTGCCGTAGGGGGTGCGGGTGAGCCGCTTCCACAGGTAGGCGAACCGGGGCGTCGGGGGCGGCGGGGTGGGCGTGGGCGTCCACGGGACGGGTGGTCCCCCGGGTGCGCGGCGCGGCTCGTCCATCGCTCGCCGAGACTACTGGCCGCGTGCGCCCGCGGCCTACAGCCAGCCGTGGTCGCGGGCGTGCGCGACGGCCTCCGAACGGCTCCCGGCCCCCAGCTTGTGCATCGCGGAGGACAGGTAGTTGCGCACTGTGCCGGGTGACAGGTGCACCCGCTCGGCGATGTCGGCCGCGGTGCCGGCGGGCTCCACGTGGCGCAGG
Organism: Pseudonocardia hydrocarbonoxydans; assembly: GCF_006539565.1. GTDB lineage: Bacteria > Actinomycetota > Actinomycetes > Mycobacteriales > Pseudonocardiaceae > Pseudonocardia > Pseudonocardia hydrocarbonoxydans. Next base: position 86,647 of record NZ_BJNG01000035.1, on the reverse strand, counting down.
ACGTCGAGCTCCCGGTCGGTGAGCGGGCAGTCCTCCGTCATCAGGGCGGTCATCGCGAGGTCGGGATCGACGTAGCGGCCGCCGCGGTGCACGCGGCGGATGACGTCGGCGAGCACGGTGGCCGGGGCGCTCTTGGTGACGAACCCGGCGGCGCCCGCGGCCAGCGCCCGGCGCAGCACCCCCGGGCGGGCGTGGCGGGTGAGGATGATGCAGCGTGTGCCCGGCTCGTTCGCCGCCACCCACTGGGCCACCTCGGAGCCGTCGCGGCCGGGCATCTCGACGTCGAGCACGGCGACGTCGGGCCGGTGCTCCCGGATCGCGACGACGGCGTCGTCGCCGGTGCCCGCCTCCCCGACGATCTGCAGGTCCGGCTCCAGGCCCAGCAGCGCGCCGACCGCGCCGCGGGTCAACGACTCGTCGTCGGCGAGGACCACGCGGATGGCGCTCACCGGGCCCCCACCGGGACGGAGGCGTCGAGCCGGAACGTGCCCTCGGGGGTGAGCCCGGCGTCGATGCGCCCGGCGTGCTCGGCGAGATGGCGCTCCAGCGCGGCCAGGCCGGTGCCGGCCCCGTCGATGTCGATGACGGCCTTGAGCCACCACAGCCGCTCGACGTCGAGGATCCACATGCCGCCGACGTACAGGACGGCGAGCCCCACGGTGACGCTGCGGAACGCCTGCGACTCGGGGTCGGTCGGGTAGATCAGGCCGGTGGCGTAGTGGCCGAGGACGGCGGTGAGCACGCTGGCCGCCACGACCCAGACGAGGGTGACCCGCGCCCGGCGGCCGCCCACGATGTCGCCGAGCAGCACCCCGCCGAGCAGGGCCCAGGTGAAGCCGAGGGCGCCGCTGCCCAGCCCGACGACGGTGACCGCCAGCCCGACCACCGACGCGGAGATCGTGAACCACAGCTCGGCCGGGCGGCCGAGGGAGCGCATGAGCTCGCGGATGCGCCACAGGTGTAGCCCGAAGCCGACGACGTAGAGCACCACCATGATCGCCACGAACTCGGGCCGGACGCCGCCGACGAACAGCGGGATCGGCACCGCCAGCAGGTAGAGCAGGGTGCTGATCAGCCCGATGCGCCCGAACCGGCGGGCCGTCCGCACCCGGCGCTCGTCGAACCCGGGCGGGGAGGTGTCCACCCGATCACCGTAGCGGAGCCCGGGCCGGGCCTGTGGGCGTCGATGACACCTGTCATCGCAGGTCCTGTGCGGTGTCACGACCGGCGGTGACCGCCGCGACTACTGTGCGGCCGCCCCCCGTCGCCAGGCTTGTCGGCATGACACAGACGACCAGCGAACCCGCGGCCGTCCCGCGGGCCGCCGACGACGACGCGGCGATCTCGGTGCGGGGGCTGCAGGTGCGCTACGGCGATTTCGACGCCGTGCGGGGCATCGACCTCGACGTCCGCCGCGGCGAGATCTTCGCCCTTCTCGGCACCAACGGAGCGGGCAAGACCACCACGCTCGAGGTGCTGGAGGGCTTCGGCTCCCGGGTCGGTGGCACGGTGTCGGTGCTCGGGATCGACCCGGCACGTGACCGTGCCGCGCTGAGGCCGCGGATGGGCGTCCAGCTCCAGGAGGGCGGCTTCGTCGACGAGCTGACGGTGCAGGAGACGCTGCAGCTGTGGCAGCGCCTCGTCGAGCGGCCGGACCGGCCCGAGCGGCTGCTGGAGCGCTTCGAGCTGACGGGCCGGCGCGACGTCGCCGTCACCAGGCTCTCGGGTGGGGAGAAGCGGCGGCTGGACCTGGCGATGGCGGTGTGGGGCTCGCCGGAGCTGGTGATCCTCGACGAGCCGACGACCGGGCTCGACCCGGAGTCGCGCCGCCGCACCTGGGACGCGATCCAGGAGCTGCAGGAGGCCGGGCGCACGGTCGTGCTCACCACGCACTACCTGGAGGAGGCCGAGGCGCTCGCCGACCGGGTGGCGATCATGCACGAGGGGCGGATCGCGGTGTCGGGCACGCTGGCCGCCATCGTGGCGGCGCAGCCGGCGGGCTTCTCGGCGACCGTGTCCGACGGCGCGGGCGCGCTGCCCGCCGTCTCCGGGGCGGTGGAGCGCGAGGGCGACCACGTCCGCGTCCGCACCGAGGACCTGCAGGGCGACCTCACCGCGTTCCTGGGCTGGGCGGCCGATCGAGGGGTTCGGCTGTCCGACCTGCGGGCGGCGCCGGCGTCGCTCGCCGACATCTACCACGGCGTCCGCACCGGATCGGAGCAGTCATGACCACCGCCACCGCGAGCCCCGCCTCGCGCGTCCTCGCACTCGGCGCCGCCGAGGTGCGGCTGCTGCTGCGCAACCGCACCGCCGCCATCTCGTCGCTGTTCCTGCCGATCGCGTTCGGCGGGTTCTTCGCCTTCACCTTCAACCAGGGCGCCGTGGGCGGGCCGGGGATCTGGGCGACGATCGCCGCGCTGCAGCTCGTGCTGACGTTCACGATGGGCGTCTACATCACCATCACCCAGACGGTCGTGGCGCGGCGCCAGACGCGGGTGCTCAAGCGGATGCGCACCAGCAGCCTGTCCGACGCCGGGGTGCTGGTCGCGACCACCGGGCCCGCCGTCGCGATCGCGGTCGTGCACCTGGCGCTCTACGCCGTCATCAACTCCCTGCTCGGGGCGCCGTTCCCGGTCGACGTCGTACCGCTCGCGTTGGCCGTCGTCGGCGGGCTCGCGGTGTGCGTCACCGCCGGGTTCGTCACGACCATCGTGACGCCGTCGCCGGAGCGGGCGCAGATCACCACGCTGCCGCTGTTCTTCGTCATGTTCGCCGCGGCGTTCGTGGTGCCGGTCGTCGCGGTCGACTCGTGGTGGCAGGCGCTCGTGCTGGTGCCCGGCGCCCCGATCGGGCTGCTCACCCAGCTCGCGTTCACCGGTGGCACGTGGGCACCCGGGCTGCTGGGCCTGCCCGCGGCCCTGCCCGGCGTCCTCAGCCTGGTGGTCTGGACGGCGGTGTTCACGCTGCTGGCGCAGCGCCGGTTCCGCTGGGACCCGAGGCACTGAGGTTCAGCGCTGCGTCTCCACGCGGTGGAAGTTCAGGTGGGCGCGCGACGGCGTCGGCCCGCGCTGCCCCTGGTAGCGGGAGCCGACGCCGTCGCTGCCGTACGGGCGCAGGGCCGGGCTGGACAGCCGGAACAGGCACAGCTGCCCGATCTTCATCCCCGGCCACAGCGTGATCGGCAGGTTGGCGACGTTGGACAGCTCCAGCGTGATGTGGCCGGAGAAGCCGGGGTCGATGAAGCCGGCCGTCGAGTGGGTGAGCAGGCCGAGCCGGCCGAGGCTCGACTTGCCCTCCAGCCGGCCCGCCAGGTCGTCGGGCAGGGCGACGGACTCGAAGGTGGAGCCGAGCACGAACTCGCCCGGGTGCAGCACGAACGGGTCGTCGCCGTCGGGCTCGACGGCGGAGGTCAGCTCGTCCTGCTGCTGTGCCGGGTCGATGTGGGTGTAGCGCGAGTTCTGGAACACGCGGAAGAACCGGTCGAGCCGGACGTCGATGCTGGAGGGCTGGAGCATCGCGGGGTCCCACGGATCGAGGACCAGCCGTCCGCCGTCGAGTTCCTTCAGCAGGTCACCGTCGGACAGCAGCACGGGGGGCAGCCTACTGAGGGGCTCAGGCCTCGGTGGCCGTCGGCTCGTCGGCGGTCTGCGCGGCGGCGGGCTTCTGCTCCGGCACCACCGGCTCGGCGAGCACCGGGGACGGCGTGAGCCCGAACATCCAGGCGACGGCCTGCTCGACGCGTACCGCCTCCCGCCCGTCGGAGGGCTCGACGCGCTGCGCGGGCGACACGGCCAGCACCTGGCGCACCGTGGTCATCACCCGCGGGCTCAGGATGCTCCGTATCGAGTCGCCCGGCTGGGCGACGTGCGGGCCATCGACCAGCACCGCGGGGGTGCCCAGCCCGGGGGCGTCGGTGACCAGCTCGGGATCGTCGGAGACCAGGACGGTCGCCGCGGCGATGAGGCCGACCAGCTCGGCCAGCGGGAGCGCGCGCACCGCGATCGCCCGGTCGTGCTGGGCCAGCGGCGCCGCCGCCCCGTGCGCCGCGAGTCCGCCGTAGACGACGATCTCGACGTCGCTCTCGCGTTCCAGCAGGTCGGGCAGCCCGGCGAGGACGCCGAGGGAGTCGGGGCGGTCGAGCCCGACCAGCACGAGCTTGGACTCGCCCGCGCGCACGCGGCGGACCAGGCGCGCGAAGCGCAGGTCGGCCGGCTGCGGGTTGGCGGCCATCGTGTCGCCGACGGGGATCGCGTTGGGCCCGATCGGGCTGCCCAGCGCCGCACCGCCGGTGGTGAGGAACAGCGAGGCGAGCTGGCCGATGATGCGCCGGTTGGCCTCCTGCGGGAAGGGGCACAGCAGGTCGTCGCTGGCCACCCCGGCCTGCAGGTGGACGACCGGGATCTGGCGCCAGAACGCCACCTGGGCGGCCATCGCCGCCGTCATCCCGCCGCCGTAGACCATCACCGCGGACGGGTCGAGGTCGACGAGCAGCTCGTCGATCCGGGTCATGAGCATGGCGCCGACCGCCGCCGGATGCGTGCCGGGCGGCTCCCTCAGCAGCAGCGTGACGTCGGCCGGCACGCCGAGGGCCTCGAAGGCCTCGTGCACCCCCATCGGGTCGATCCCCGTGGCGACGGTGAGGGCACGGATGCGGTCGGCGTCGTTGAACGCGGTGGCGACGGGGGCCAGGCGTGCGACCTCGGGGCGGCTGCCGGCGATCAGGAGGACGTCGTGGTCGTGGTCCTGCACCGGGAGCGAGCCCAGGGGTGGATCGATCTGGGTCATGCTCTGGTCCTTCTCGGCCGGGGGAGCTGGCCTTACGGGCCCCGCCAGTGTGAACCGGGGCGGCACGGCCCGTCGAGAGCGGATCCCGGCCCGTGGGTCGTCACGGCCTGATACCACTCGTATGGTGGTATCCGATGAGTGACTACGCTTACCCACAGTGAGCTGATAGGCTGACAATCACGCACTGCGGATGTAGTTCAATGGTAGAACATCAGCTTCCCAAGCTGAATACGCGGGTTCGATTCCCGTCATCCGCTCCACCACGAAGGCCCAGGTCAGACGGCATGCGCCGCGCCTGGGCCTTCGTCGTCCCGTGATCGAGTCCCGCCGCGTGCCCACGACGTGCGCTCGGCCCATCGGGAAGAGCGCGCGGAACGCTCCGTCACGGGGTCCTCGTCGACCGTGGCCACCGGTCGGCGCTGCCGTTCGACGTGCTCGGTGAGCCCGTCCGCGCTCCGGTCAGGTCCTGGAGTCCCGTCGTGCCGAGCCCGGGGCGGTCGGCGACGAACGGCTTGTTTGGCACCCATACATTTGTTTAGGCTCACCTCATGAGGTCTCTTGTCGTCGGAGCGACGGCCGTCCTGATGGCCCTGGCCGGGTGCGGCGCGCCGGCCCCGGAGCCCGGTCCGGCCGGGCCCGCTCCGGCCTCCGCCACGTTCCCCGTCACGGTCGAGCACTCCCTCGGTTCGACCACGGTCGAGCGGGAGCCGGCCCGGGTCGTGACGCTCGGACCGTCCGACGCGGACGTCGCACTCGCGTTGGGTGTGGTGCCCGTCGGGATCCACAGCCGTTACGGCTTCGAACGGGGGGTCGGCCCGTGGGCGGAGGCGGCGCTGGGCGACGCCGCCCCGGCCGTCACCGGCGGGCGGGAGCTCAACTACGAGGCGATCGCCGCGACGGCACCGGACCTGATCCTCAACGTCGGGTCGAGCGGCGAGCAGGAGGAGCACGACACGCTGTCGCGGATCGCACCGACGATCGCGCTGCCGGTGGGGGCGCAGCCGTACGCCCCGCGGTGGCAGGACGCGACCCAGCTGATCGCGCAGGCGCTCGGACGCCCCGCCGACGGAGCCCGTCTGGTCTCCGACACCGAGGCGTACCTGCAGCGGGTGGCCGGGGAGAACCCCGCGTTCGCCGGACGCACACTGACCTACCTCGACCTGGTCGGCGGAGAGGCCTACGTGGGCGGCCGGGAGACCACGGTCGTCACCACGATGCGGGAGCTCGGTTTCACCGACACCCCGTTCGTCGCGGCGCTGCCCCCGGAGGACGTGCAGACCGCGCTGTCGGCCGAGCTGCTCCCGCAGATCGACGCCGACGTGCTGCTGGTCTACCCGATCGACTCGACGGGCGAGGAGGCGTGGGGGACCGTGCCCGGGCTGGCAGGCCTGGCGGCGGTCCGCGACGGCCGGGCGCACGTCCTCCCCGATCTCGCGCTCTCGGCGCCGTCGGTGCTCTCCATCCCCCACGGCGTCGACCGGCTGCTGCCCTTCCTGCGTGCGGCTACGGACTGAGGGCGCTCTCCGGCCCCAGCGACAGGGCCGCCCGGTTCGCGGGCAGGTCACCGCGCAGGAGCAGCCCCTCCATCCCGTCGACGAGCGCGCGGACGGTCCAGCCGAAGAGCTCGCCGGGACGGTCGACGTCGTCCTGGTAGCGCCGGCTGAGCGCGTTGTCCGCGCCGGCCAGCGCCACGGAGGTGACCCGGCTGAGCAGCACGTAGGCCTCCTCCGGACCGAAGGCCGGGTGCAGCTCGCGCAGCCGGGCGATGCCCGCGTCGAACACGGCGAGGGTCTCGGGGTGGTAGGGCCCGTCGAGCAGGTAGCGCTGCACCCCGGGGTGCCGGTGGGCGAGCAGCCAGGCGTTCTCGGCCACCTCCGCCAGGTGGGCCTTCCAGCCCGGCACGGGCCGGGGCGGGGGGAACGACGCGTGGACGCGGGCGGCGGCGCGGGTGTAGAGGTCGTCGCGGCTGCGGACGTAGCGGTAGATCGCCATGTCGGTGACGCAGAGCTCGCGCGCCACCGCGGCCACGCTGAACCGGTCGAGCCCGATCGCGATCGTCGCGTCCAGGACGCGGTCGAGGCTCAGCACCCCACGACCGTACCGGCGGGCGCAGGATGGGCCGGTGGACATCGAGACCGACCGCATGGTCCTGCGCCGGTTCGGCCCCGCCGACGTCGACGAGCTGGTCGCGCTGCACAACGACCCGGCCGTCATGCGCTACCTCGGCCGCTGCGACGAGACCCCCGAGCACGTGCGAGACGAGGTCCTGCCCTACTTCCGCTCCCTCGACGAGCGCGGCGACGGCTTCGGCTACCGCGCGGCGATCGGGCGCGACGGCGGGGCGTTCCTCGGGTGGTTCCTGTTCCGTGCCCCGCGCCGGGACCCGCAGCCGGGCGTGATCGAGGTGGGCTACCGGCTGCACCGGGCCGCGTGGGGCCGCGGGCTGGCCACCGAGGGGGCGCGGGCGCTGCTGGACCGCGGGTTCTCCGAGCTGCCGATCCACACCGTCGTCGCCGACACGATGACGATCCACACCGGGTCCCGGCGGGTCCTGGAGAAGATCGGGATGCGCCACGTCCGGAGCACCCACCCGCACTACGACGACCCCGTGCCCGGCACCGAGCACGGCGACGTCGAGTACGCGATCACCCGGGACGAGTGGCTCGCGGCGCGGCGGGAGCGGTGATCCGCCGGGCCTCCTCCACGCCGTGGCCGTCGTGGGGCGCGGGCGTCGCACCCGCGATCCGCGCCATCGCTCAGCGGCGCCGCGGCCGCTCGTGGGGCGAGCGGGCGAGCACCACCACGCCGACGACCGCGATCGTCAGCCCCGCCGCGAGCACCGGCTCCCAGCCGGGCCGGACCGGGTCGCCGAGCAGCCAGATCCCGACCAGGCCGGGGACGACGACCTCGGTGACGGTGAGCAGCGCCGTCATCGTGGAGACCGTGCCCCGCGACAGCGCCGCGGAGTACCCCAGCAGGCCGACGAGGAAGAACCCCAGCACCAGGTAGCTCGCCGGCTCGGAGAGCAGCTGCGACGGGTCCAGCCCGCCCTGCACGTGAGCGGCGCGCACCGCCAGCGTCGACCCGCCGAACCCGAGCCCGGCGACGACGGCCAGCGGCCAGGCCAGGCGCCCGCGGCGCAGCACGAGCACGGCGACCGACAGCAGCAGCACCGACACCAGCAGCACCACGTCGACGACCGGCGAGCGCATCGGCGGCCGTGACTGCCCCGCCGAGGACGCCACGAGCACCAGCCCCACCAGGCAGCCGAGCACGGCGAACCGGTCGACGCGGCGCAGCACCGTGCCGAACAGGCGCTCCCCGGCCAGCGCCGTCAGCGCGATGGTGCCGCCCAGCACGGCCTGCACGGCGAAGACCGGCAGGAACCGCAGGGCGACGACGCTGAACAGCCACGCCACGGCGTCGGCACCCAGTCCCAGCAGGTACCGCGGCTGGACGGCGACCGGGCGGGTCCGGCTGGCGCGCAGCGCGCCGTCCGCCTGCAACAGGGCGCCCAGGCTGTTCAGGACCATCGCGACGAGCGCCGCTCCCACCCCGATCAGCACGGGCGCCAGCATGCCCCGGACGGGCCGCGGCGGCAGTTCGGCGGGGCCGCGACGTCACCCGTCCAGCGTCACGCGCATGACGGGCAGGCGGCCGTCGAGGCCGTCGGCCCACCCGACGACCGTGGCGCCCATGTGCGCGTAGAAGCCGACGGCGTGCGGGTCGGCGTCCCACTCCAGGACGCGCACACCGGCCGCGACGGCCCGCGCGCGGGCGTGCTCGAACAGCAGCCGCCCTGTGCCGCGGCCGATCTCCGGCGGGTCGACCCACAGGTCGTCGAGGACGACCCGGTCGGCGCGGTGCAGCAGCGTGCAGAAGGCGCACACCACCCCGTCCCGCTCGACGACCCAGACCTCGTTGGTCGCGAGGACCTGTTCGTCGAGGCCCCGGGTCCGGGCGAACCGGGCGAGGTACGCCGCCGGGTAGCCCCAGTGGGCCTTCGAGCGGACGCCCAGCGCGGCCAGCAGCGCGGCCTCTCCCGCGCGCGCCGGCCGCACCGTGGGCGTCACCGCGCGGGCACCTCGAAGAAGCCGCTCATCAGCCCGCCGCGCTCCGGGCCGTCCTCGTCGAACAGCGCGGCGCGGCGCTCCTGCAGCCGGCGCCGCGGGCCGCGCGTCGCCCACAGCGTGACCAGCACCAGCACCGTGGCCAGCAGCACCGGGGTACCGACGACCAGCGCCACCATCCCGAACGCCGACGTCGCCAGAACCAGCGCCGCCACCTCCATCGCGACGATCGCCGCGCCCACCCTCACCACTGGTCCCACTCCACTTTCCTGCATCCGGTTCGTGCACGAGACCGGAACCGGTGCGGGGCTCCCCTCCGCACCGGTCCCGACTCCGGCCTCCGCCGCTCGGGCGGAGGAGTTTCGTCAGACCACGGGGTCCGATGACGGCGACGCCCCGGCGGTCGGGGTCTCGCCGGCGACGGGCGGGGTGCCGCTGCCCTCGGGGGTCGTGGGGTCCGGTCCCTGCCCCTGCGGGGGCCCGGGATCCACCGCCGGCGGGACGACGACCGAGGGCTCGGTCACCTCGGGCGACGGGTCCACCGTCGGCTCGACGACGGTCGGCTCGACCACCGGCGCTGAGGTGACGCCCCCGCCCCCGCCACCGCCGCCACCACCGCCGATGGCGCCACCGGAGCCGCTCCCGCCCCCCGACGAACCGGAACCGGAACCGGAACCGGTCCCCGTCCCGGGCGCGACCGGCGCCTGCGTGGTGGGCTCGACGACCTCGCTGGTGGGAGCGGCGGTGTCGCCGGCGTTGCCGATCGACGGGATGCCGGACACGCCGCCGTCGCCGCGGGGCCACAGCACCACCGCCACGATCAGCAGCGCGACGGCGGCCAGGCCCCCGACGCCGATGAGCAGGCCGATCGGGCGGCGCCGCGGCTCGTCGTAGTCGTCGTAGTCGTCGTAGCCGCGGTCGTCGTACGCGCCGTCGTCGTACGCGCGGTCGTACCGGGTCGGCGGCTCCGCGCGCGGGCGCGGCGGCGGCCCGCCCTGGCCGGCGAGCAGGGCCGTGGCCGGCTCGTGCGTGGGCCCGCCGCGGGGCGGGGTGTAGGGCTGCACGGGCAGCGACTGCGCGGGGTAGGACTGGGCCGCGGGGTGGGGGGCCGCGGGATGGGGGGCGGCCGCTCCCTGGACCGGCACCGCCGCGCCGCGCGCCGGGCGCGGCGGCGGGGGTGTGGGGGCCGAGACGCGCGAGGTGACGCCCTCGTCCGCGGCGGCCGCAGCAGCCCCGGCCGCGGCAGCCCCGGCCGCGGCAGCCCCGGCCGCGGCAGCCCCGGCGACGACGGGGATCGACACCCCCGGCCACGACGCCGTCGGCTTGGGGGAGACCGCGAGCGCGGCGCCCTTCGCGATGGCGTTCTTCGGGTCGGTGTCGACGGCGACCGGCCGCCCGAGCTGCTCGGACACCAGTTGCGCGACCAGCGGGATCCGCGAGGACCCGCCGACCAGCAGCACCGCGGTGAGCTGCTCGGGGGTGAGCCCGGCCGAGCGGACGGCGCTGCGCAGCGCGGAGACGGTCTCCTCCACCTGGGGGCGGATCAGCGACTCGAACTCGCTGCGGTGCAGCCGGACCGACCCGCGCGAGCCCGGCAGCAGCACCGGGATCGACACCTCGGTGTCGCTGCTCAGCGCCTCCTTGGCCTCGGTGCAGTCGCGGCGCACCCGCGCGACGGCCGACAGGGTGGCCGGGTCGGTGGCGTCGAGGCCGGCGAAGACGTCGGGCAGGCCGTCGCGGAGGTGCTCGAACACGGCCTCGTCGAAGTCGATGCCGCCCAGGCGCTCCAGGCCCTCGGGGCGCCCGAGCAGCCCGAACCCGGCGGTGCCGGAGCCCGCCCGGGCTGGGTCGGCCTTGCGCACGACGGCGGCGTCGAACGTGCCGCCGCCCAGGTCGTAGACGGCGATCGTGGAGCCGGGCTCCACGCGCTCGGCGGAGGAGTAGTGCAGCGCCGCGGCCTGGGGCTCGGCGAGGTAGGTGACCGAGACGCCCTGCGCGGCCAGCGCGCCGGCCAGCAGGTCGCGCTTGTGCGGGCCCCACGACGCGGGATGGGTGACGGCGATGCGGGTGGCGGGACCGCCCTCGCGCTCGGCGACCTGGTCGACGACCCAGCGGACCAGCCGCGCCGACAGCTCCTCGGGGGCCCAGGCGCGGCCGGCGACGACGATCGGGGTGGAGTCGCCGATGCGGCGCTTGAACTCGCGCACCACGCGGTCGGGGTCGGTCAGCGCGCGGCGCTCCGCGGCGTCACCGACGACGACGGAGCCGTCGGGCGCGAGGAACAGCACCGACGGGACGGTGGCCCCGCGGGTGCCGAGCGTGACGACCTCGGGCTCCACCCAGCGCCGGTCGTCGGACCGGCACACCGCTGCGGACGTGTACGTCGTCCCCAGGTCGATCCCGAGCTGGTATCCCATGGCCGTCCCCTCGTGCCCCCGATGGCGCGCCTTCTCCTCGCCATCGGAGAGAAGCGCCCACGCGTTAGCCCCCATCCTCGACCACGACCCGATCGGGGACGCATCCCCCAACCCCCTAACGCCCCCGGGGGCGATCCCCCACCCGTCCCCCGGAGCGGACTGTGTCCGTTCCCCGATGGCCCGGGACCCCCCGATCCCTAACGTTCTCCTCAACGCCGGACCAGCCGGCACCCCAGCTCTCCCACACACCCTGGAGTCATCATGAGCACCAGCCTCAGCGCCACCCTGATGGAGTTCCTGAACAACCTGTTCGGCAGCGAGGAGGAGCGGCAGGCCTTCCTGGCCAACCCGTCGGACTACTTGGCCGACAACGGCCTCGACGACCTGTCCTGCGCCGACTTCGACGACGCGCTCGTCGCGTTCACCGAGAGCAACGGTCGCGGCGACGTCGACCTGGGCGGCTCGTTCCAGAACACCGTCCCGCAGGGTGGCGAGAGCGACCACGACGCCGTCGTCAAGCACCTCACCGAGATCGTGAACAACTACGGCGACACGTACATCACCAACGAGGACAACGACGTCTACAACGACCAGTCCTTCAACGGCACGGTCATCGCCGACGGCGACGTCACCTTCGACAACGACATCGTCTCCGCCTCCGGCGACGGCGCGGTGGCGGCCGGCGACGACATCGAGGACAGCAACATCGTCACCGGTGACGACAACATCATCGGCAACGGCAACCAGGTCGGCGACGGCGCGTTCGGGGCCGGTTCGGTGGCCGGCGGCGTGAACGTCGACGACGGTGGTGCGTTCGCCAACAACGGCAGCAACGCGTCCGGCTCGCAGGACGACAACAGCCAGGACAACGACCAGGACAACGACACCACCACGACCACGACCACGACGACCACGAACAACGTGGACAACAGCGTCGACATCGACGTGGACGACTCGTTCCAGGCCAACACCGAGATCGAGGACTCGTTCGACGTCGAGGACTCGGGCAACACCACGATCGCCGACAACGAGGTCGAGCTCTGATCTGAGCGACATCGCACGACGCGGCGCCGCCGCCACCCCCGGGGACACCCGGGAGTGGCGGCGGCTTCGTCGTATGGTGGCGCCGGAGTCAGGGGAGGGATGCGTCGGTGGCGGTACCCGCGGCGATGGAGCTGGTCGACCTCGCGCTGAGGGCGGCGCACGCCTACGAGCGCCCCGACCTGGCGGTGCGGCTGGGGCACACCCGCCACCGCCTCGAGGACCCGAACGTGCGGGTGCTGATCGTCGGTGAGTTCAAGCAGGGCAAGAGCCAGCTCGTCAACGCGCTGATCAACGCCCCCGTCTGCCCCGTCGACGACGACCTGGCCACCGCGGTCCCCACGGCCGTCCTCTACGCCGAGCAGCCCTCGGTCACCCTGGTCTGGGAGGGCGAGCAGCGCCGGCGCAGCGACGTGCCGGTGGCCAAGCTCGCCGACTACGTCTCCGAGGCAGGCAACCCGGGCAACCGCCAGGGGCTCTCCCGCGCCGAGGTCGGGCTGCCGCGCAACCTGCTCAAGGACGGGCTGGTGCTCGTCGACACCCCCGGCGTCGGCGGGCTGGGCTCGGCCCACGGCGCCGCCACGATGGCCACCCTCCCCACCGCCGACGCCGTGCTGCTCGTCTCCGACGCCTCGCAGGAGTACACCGCCCCGGAGCTCGACTTCCTGGCCACGGCGATGCGGCTGTGCCCCAACGTCGCCGGGGTGATCACCAAGACCGACCTCTACCCGCACTGGCGGCGCATCACCGACCTCGACCGCGGCCACCTCGCCGCGGCCGGGATCACCGCCGACCTGTTCCCCGTGTCGTCGGTGCTGCGGCTGGAGGCGGTGCGCAGCGAGGACGCCGAGCTCAACACGGAGTCCGGGTTCGCCGCGCTGGTCACCTTCCTGCGCAGCGAGGTACTGGCCCGCGCCGACGACCTGGACCGCCGCTCCACCAGCCAGGACGTGCTCGCCGTCGCCGATCAGATGGGCGCCACCATGCGCGCGGAGCTGGCCGCGCAGCAGAACCCGCAGCACGCCGCCGCGCTGGTGTCGGACCTGGAGATCGCGCGCGGGCGCGCCGCCGCGCTCAAGGACCGCTCCGCGCGCTGGCAGCACACGCTCAGCGACGGCGTGCAGGACCTCAGCGCCGACATCGAGCACGACCTGCGTGACCGGCTGCGGGTGATCGGCCGCGAGGCCGACGGGCTGCTCGACGCGGCCGACCCCGCCGACATCTGGGACCAGTTCGGCGAGTGGCTCGAAGGCCAGGTCGCCACCGCCACCTCGGCCAACTTCGTGTGGGCCGGGCAGCGGGCGGAGTGGCTGGCCACGCAGGTCGCCGAGCACTTCGCGGCCGAGGGCGACGCCGTGCTGCCCGCGCTGCGGACCGGGCGCACCGGCGAGGTCGGCGGCCACGTCGACCGGCTGGAACGCCCCGAGCAGGAGCGGCTGAGCATCGGCCAGAAGCTCTACGTCGGGGCGCGCGGCGGCTACGGCGGCATGCTGATGATCGGGCTGGCCACCACGCTGGCCGGCTTCGCGATGCTCAACCCGCTCTCGATCGGGGCCGGGCTGCTGTTCGGGGCGAAGACGGTGCGCGAGGAGCAGGCCCGCCAGCTCGCCCGCCGCAAGTCCGACGCCAAGACCGCGGTCCGCAAGCACCTCGACGAGGTGACCTTCCAGGTCGGCAAGGACTCCCGCGACATGCTCCGCCAGGTGCAGCGCCAGCTGCGCGACCACTTCACCTCGTTGGCCGAGGAGCTGCAGACCTCCGTCGACAGCTCGGTGAAGGCGGCGCAGAAGGCCGTCAGCGGCGACGAGAACGTCCGCCGGGCCCGGATCCGCGACCTGGAGGCCGAGCTCGACCGCATCGCCAAGCTGGAGGAACGCGCCCGCGCGCTCGTCCCGGGCGCCCGCAAGGTGCTGGTGTGACACCGGGGCTGGGCATCGCCGTGCGCGGGGTGCTGCGTGACGCCGTCGACGCCTACCGCGACAGCCCGCAGGCCACCGCCTGGCTGCGCCAGCACCTCGCCCGGTTCGACGAGCCGCTGCGGGTGGCGATCGCGGGCAAGGTCAAGGCGGGCAAGTCGACGCTGCTCAACGCGCTCGTCGGCGAGGAGATCGCCCCCACCGACGCGGGCGAGTGCACCCGCGTCGTCACCTGGTACCAGGACGGGCCCAGCCCGAAGGTGCTGATGATCCCGCGCGACGGACCGCCCCGGCCGCTGACGGTGCGCCGCCGCGACGGCGCGCTCACCATCGACCTCGGCGGCACGCCCGCGGAGCGCGTCGACCGGCTCGTCGTCGACTGGCCGTCGCAGAGCCTGCGCGCCACGTCGCTGATCGACACGCCCGGTATCGCGTCCATGTCGGCCGACACGTCCGCGCGGGCGGGCGCGTTCCTCGTCCCCGAGGACGCCCCGGCCCCGGCCGACGCCGTGCTGTACCTGATGCGCCACCTGCACGTCTCCGACGTGCGGTTCCTGGAGTCGTTCCACGACCAGGGCGTGGCCAAGGCCGCCCCGGTCAACACGGTGGCGATCCTGTCGCGGGCCGACGAGATCGGCGTCGGGCGGCTCGACGCGATGGCGTCGGCCCGCCAGATCGCCGGTCGCTACCGCCGCGACGAGAAGCTGCGCTCGCTGTGCCAGACCGTCGTCGCCGTGGCCGGGCTGCTCGCCCAGAGCGGGCGGACGATGCGCCAGGCCGAGTTCACCGCGCTGTCCACGCTCGCGACGGCGCAGGCCGCCGACACCGAGCCGCTGCTGCTCTCGGCCGACCGGTTCGTCCGGGCCTCGGAGACGGCCCCGCTCGACCCGGAGACCCGCGCCGCGCTGCTCGACCGCTACGGGCTGTTCGGCGTCCGCCTCGGGATCACGCTGATCCGCCGCGGGATCGACGACCCGGGCGCGCTGTCGGCGGAGCTGGTCAAGCGCAGCGGCCTCGACGAGCTGCGCACCGTGCTCACCACCCAGTTCACCGAGCGCCGCGACCTGCTCAAGTCCCGTTCCGCGCTGCTGGCGCTGGAGCTGGTGCTGGCCCGCGAGCCGATCCCGGCGTCCGTGCCGCTGGCCCGCGAGGTCGAGCGGATCACCGCGGGCGCGCACGAGTTCACCGAGCTGCGCCTGCTCACCGCGCTGCGGACGCGGGTCGTCAAATTGCCCCAGGACGTCAAGGCCGAGGCCGAACGCCTGCTCGGCGGCGACGGCGGCACCCCGGCCGCCCGGCTGGGCCTCGACCCGTCCGCCGACCCCGCCGAGCTGCGCGCCGCCGTCCTCGAGGCGCTGGGCGGGTGGCAGCGCCGGGCGGAGAGCCCGCTGTCCGACCGGTCCCAGGTCGGCACCGCCCGCACGCTGGTCCGCACCTGCGAAGGCCTGCTCGCCGCCCTCCCCCGCTGACCCCGCGAGTCCCCCGTTTCCCGCCCGCGAGTCCCCTGATTCCCGCCCGCCGGTTCCGGGGACTCGCGCGCGGAATCCGGGGGACTCGCGGGGTCAGGTGCGCACGATGGAGCGCAGGTGCGCGAACAGCTCGCCCCGGCTGCCGGAGCCGAGCCGCTGGCGCATCCGCGCGACGTGGTGCTCGACGGTCTTGGCCGAGATGAACAGCTGCTCGCCGATCTGCTTGTAGGTGAGCCCGTCCAGCACCAGAGCGGCCACCTCCCGCTCACGCTCGCTGAGCACGTCGTCCGAGGCGGAGGCGGAGGCGGAGGCGGCGGGGGCGGGGGACGGGGCCGCGGGGGCGGACGGCTGCTCGGCCACCACCTGCTCGACCACGTGCAGGGCCCGCGCGGTGCCCAGCAGCGAGGCCATGCCCTTCTTGTCACGCGTGCGGATCGCCGCCTGACCGGCCAGGCGCCCGCCGTCCCACGACAGCCCGACGGCGTGCAGACCGCGGGCCGCGGCCTCGACGGCGTCCGGGTCGACCTCGCCGCGCAGCACCAGCAGCCACTGCCGCGCGCCGACGGCCATCGCGGCGGCGTAGCGGCTGGTCGACGACCCGGCCTCCAGCGCGGCGACGTCGGGCGCCGCGGCGTCCGGGGTGTCGGCGAACATCGCTGCGTGCACCCCGGCCCAGTGCAGCGGCGCCGCCCACAGCAGCGGGTTGCCCAGCCGGCCCAGCAGGGCGGCGGCCTCGTCGAGGTGCGGGGCCACCCAGCTCTGCTCGCGCAGCCGGGCCGCGGCGACGCGCAGCTCCGAGAGCGGCTGCAGCACGAACAGGTCGACGGGGTGCTGGACGATCGCCTCCCGGGCGCGGGCCCAGCCCGTCATCAGGGCGGCGGGGTCGCCCGCCCGCCGGGCCAGCGCCACCTCCAGCGCCGCGGCGAGCAGCTCGTCGCGGGGTTCGAGCGCGCGGCCGACGTCCAGCGCGGCGCGCGCGGTGGCGTGCGCACCGCGGTACATCGCGATCCACCCCAGCAGCAGCCGGTGACGCACGGCGGCACCGCACCCGCCGAGGCCCGCGGTCGTCGCGCGCTCCAGCACCGACTGGGCGACGGCCAGCTCACCGCACTGCACGGCGACCAGCGCGGCCAGCGCGGCCGGGGTGTCGGAGAGCAGCGCGGCCCGGTTCGGCGGCTCCAGCAGCCCGGCCGCGCGCACCAGCTTCGACATCGCCCCGGTCGGCGCCCCCGTCACCGACTCCAGCACGCCCTGCGCGGTCAGCTCCTCGGCGCCCGACCGCAGGGTCGGTGGCCTGCGGCCGACCGCGGCGGGGCCGGCCAGCGCCGCGCGGGCCTCGTCGAGCGCCCCGATGCCGACGAGGGCGGGCACCGCGAGCGCGGACGAGCCGCCCAGGGACGTGGTCCAGCGGTAGAGGTCGGCGCTGCGCGCGAGGTTGCCCCGGCGGGCGAGCACCGCGGCGGCGACCGCCCCGGCGCGGCAGGCGTCGGCGTCCCCGACGCCGTCGACGTTGTCGAGGACGAGGTCGGCGTGGTCGAGCGCGGTGTCCAGGTCGCCGGCGATGACGGCGGCCTCGGCCCGGCGGGGGGCCAGCAGCAGCGGCGCCGAGCCGGCCCGGATGGCGGCGTCGTAGAACTCGTCGGCGTCACCGGTCCCGGCCCGCACGACCTGGTCGCCCGCCGCGGCGAACACCGCGGCCACCCGCCGCCCCGTCGCCCCGGCGCGCAGCAGCCCGCGGGCGGCGTCGAGCACGTCACCGCCGCGGCCCAGCTCGATCTCCGCCAGCGTGCGCCGCATGTCGATCGCGGTGGCGGGTGGGGTGCGCGCCAGCACCGCGGCCGAGACGAGCGGGACCGCGCCCCCGTCGGCGAGCAGCCGGCCCTCCGACCACGCGGCGACCACGAGCGCGTCGACGGCCTCGGCGCCGGGCAGGTCGAGCAGCGGCACCAGCACCTCGGCGTCGGACGGGGCGCCGACGGCGCGGGCGAGCAGCAGGTCGCGCACGCCGGGCGTCAGGTCCTCCAGCGCGTACCCGAGCTGGGCGAGCACGCTGGCGTCGGCGGCGCTGTGGGCCCGCAGCAGCGTGTCGACGAGCGCGGGGATGCCGGCCGTGCGGCGCAGCACCGAGTCGACGGCGTCCGCGGTGGGACGCCCGCCGAGCAGCGCCTCGGCGCGGGCGGCCACCCCGGCGCGGTCGAGCACGCCCAGCATCACCGGCCGTCCGTGCCGCGACAGCTCGGCGCCCAGCGCGGCCATCGCCCGTGACTCCGGGTGCGGCCGGTGGGCCACGACGATGCGGCCGCCGTCGGCCGCGGCGAGCTCGGTGAGGTGCCGGAGCCGGTCCTCGGGCAGCAGGTGGGCGTCGTCGACGACGAGCGCGCCCGCCGGGTCGAGCGGCTCACCGGGGGCGGGGACGTCGCGGCGCACCGGGACACCCGCGGCGGTGTAGGCGGCGGCGACGGCGGAGAGCAGGACCGTCTTGCCGTAGCCGCCGGGACCGACGACGTCGATCCGGCGGGCGGCGTCCGGGGCGTCCTCGACCTCGCGCAGGGCGGTGCGTGCACCGTCGACGAGCGTCGCAGCGTCCACCACGTTCTCCCCCTCCGCACGGTCCGGCCGGGCGGTGGCGAGCGTAGCGCCGGCCCGGTCGCGGGCTGCGGCGCCGTCCGGTCCCGGACGGGTGTTCGGCGCCCGCTGCGACGAGCCGGCGGACCCCGGGCGACGGGGACGGCGGGTGCGGCGTCTCCCTGAGCGGGGGCCGGAGCGGAGGAGCGGGGACTCGCCGACGGAGAAACGGGGACTCGCGGACGGAGAACGGGGGACTCGCGGGGTGGGGGTCAGCGGGCGGCGGTCAGCAGCTGCTGCCACTGCACCGGGCCGATGTCGGACGGGGGGCGGGTGGAGCTGGTGACGGCCAGTGCCTCGACGGCCTCGGCCGCCGCCCCGCGGTCGCCGGACCGCACCGGAGGGGTCAGCAGCGGCCAGGACTCGCCGCCGATGATCCCGTTGACCTCCTCGGTGGCGTGCTCGGCCTGGAACACCCGCACGGACTCGGCCATCGCCGCGCCGAACTCGCCGTCGACGCTCACCTCGGTCCGCCCGGCCCCGCGGAGCAGGATCTGCGCCGCGCGGACCACCGGTCCGCGGTCGTCCTCGCGGAGCACCGGCCAGGACGCCGCCCGCACCGACGACCCCTCCAGCCGCTGCCCGAGCATGCCGCCGACCTCGCCGCGCAGCCGCGGCAGCATCCCGTAGAGGACGTCGCCGGGGCACAGGGTGTCCTTGAAGTCGCGGTGGCCGTAGATCTCGGTCGGGGCGATGCCGTACTGGCTGCAGACGTGGGCGCACATCTCGCGCAGCCGGTCCCACAGCACGCCGGTGGGTCCGGTGTCGGTGTAGGTGCCCTCGTTCTCGATGCCGATCGACACCAGGTTCTGCCCGGTGCAGTGCGCCCCCTCCACCTGCTTGCGGCCGCTGCGCAGCGCCTCCAGGCTGCGGTGGCGCCCCTCCAGCACGAACCCGCCGCGCGAGATCGTGAAGTGCTGGCCGGAGTCGAGCCAGCCGCGGCGGTCCATGTGGAAGTTCTGGATGCCGCGGGCGAGGTCGTCGGCGGCCCTGCGGGACAGGTCGTCGACGTTCGGGGTCGCCGTGTGGTGCACCAGGATCTTCACCGGGCGCCGGGTGACGACGTTGACGACCCGGCTGTTCGGGCGCGCCCCCCACGCCGCGCAGTCGACGATCGCCGGCGCCGGGGCGGCATGCGCGATGCCGGGGAGTGCCGCGGTGGCGAGCAGGACACCACCGCCCACGAGAAGGCTACGACGCGTGATGCCTACTGCACCCACTGTTACTCCCCCCGTGCATCATCCGACCCACGAGAACCTTGCTTCCCCTACGCACCGTGCACAACGACCGGACACCAAGGTGTGATCGCCCGGCCGGTGGGCATCGCCGGGTGGTACCCACCCCTTGTCGTAGTTACCGATGAGTAATACGCTGGGGTTACCGACGGGTAGAAGGAGAACGGGCCATGGGCCACTTCAGGAGCAACCTGCGCGACCTCGAGTTCAACCTCTTCGAGGTGTTCGGAGTCCAGGACCGCCTCGGCAGCGGGCCGTTCGACGGCGTCGATCTGCAGACCGCACGCGACACGCTCAAGGAGCTGAACGCCGTCGCCACCGGGCCGCTGGCCGAGCCCTTCGCCGACGCCGACCGCAACCCGCCCGTCTTCGACCCGGCCACGCACACCGTCACGCTGCCGCAGTCGTTCAAGGACTCCTACAAGGTCCTCTGGGACGGCGAGTGGTGGCGCCTGGGCCTGCCGGTCGAGCTGGGCGGCTACGGCATCCCGCCGACGGTCCAGTGGGCCGCGGCCGAGCTGATCCTGGGTTCCAACCCGGCCGCCTTCATGTACATGGCCGGCCCCAACTTCGCCTCGGTGGTGCACCGCAACGGCACGCCCGAGCAGCAGCACTGGGCCGAGCTGATGATCGACCGAGCCTGGGGCGCCACGATGGTGCTCACCGAGCCCGACGCGGGCTCCGACGTCGGCGCGGGCCGCACGAAGGCCGTCCAGCAGGCCGACGGCACCTGGCACATCGACGGCGTCAAGCGCTTCATCACCTCGGCCGAGCACGACATGGCCGAGAACATCATGCACCTGGTGCTGGCCCGTCCCGAGGGCGCGAAGGCGGGCACCAAGGGCCTGTCGCTGTTCCTGGTGCCCAAGTTCCACTTCGACCCGGCCACCGGTGAGCCCGGCGAGCGCAACGGCGCCTTCGTCACCGGCGTCGAGCACAAGATGGGTCTCAAGGCCTCCACCACCTGCGAGCTGACGTTCGGCCAGCACGGCACCCCGGCCGTCGGATGGCTGCTCGGGGAGGTGCACGACGGCATCGCGCAGATGTTCGAGGTCATCGAGCACGCGCGGATGATGGTCGGCACGAAGGCCATCGGCACGCTCTCGGCCGGCTACCTCGCCGCGCTGGAGTACGCCAAGGAGCGCGTGCAGGGCGCCGACCTGCCGCAGATGCTCGACAAGACCGCCCCGCGCGTCACCATCACCCACCACCCCGACGTCCGTCGCCTGCTGATGACGAACAAGGCCTACGCCGAGGGCCTGCGGGCGGTGTACCTCTACACGGCGACGTACCAGGACGAGATCCGCCTCGGGAAGGCCGCGGGGCAGGACGTCTCGCTGGCGGAACGCGTCAACGACCTGCTGCTGCCGATCGTCAAGGGCGTGGGCTCGGAGCGGGCCACCGAGCAGCTCCCGCAGGCGCTGCAGGTGCTCGGCGGCTCGGGCTACCTGCAGGACTACCCCATCGAGCAGTACATCCGCGACGCCAAGATCGACTCCCTCTACGAGGGCACCACGGCGATCCAGTCGCTCGACTTCCTGTTCCGCAAGATCGTCCGCGACAACGGCCAGGCGCTCGGCCACGTCACCGGGGAGATCCAGGCGTTCCTCGACGCGGAGTCGGGCAACGGCCGCCTGAAGGAGGAGCGCACGCTCCTGGCCACCGCGCTGGCCGACGTCCAGGGCATGCTCGGCGCCCTCACCGGCTACCTGATGGCGAGCGCGCAGGACCCGTCGAGCATCTACAAGGTCGGCCAGCACAGCGTCCGGCTGCTGATGGCCGTCGGCGACCTGCTCGTCGGCTGGCTGCTGCTGCGCCAGGCGGACGTGGCGCTGACCGCGCTGGGCGGCGAGGTGAGCGCCAAGGACCAGGCCTTCTACGAGGGCAAGGTCGGCGTCGCGCGGTTCTTCGCCAAGACCCGGCTCCCGCTGCTCACCAGCGAGCGGGCGGTCCTGGAGCAGGCCGACAACAGCCTGATGGATCTGCCCGAAGCCGCGTTCTGAGCTGCGTGAACGGCCCGTTCGCCCAACCGGATCGGGCGAACGGGCCGTTCACGTGTCCGGTCAGCTCGCGATGTAGCTCTGCAGCTGCTCGCGCTCCTGCTCGAGCATGTCGATCCGGGTCTTCACCAGGTCGCCGATGCTGACGATCCCGGCGAGCTTGCCGTCGACGACCACCGGCAGGTGCCGGAACCGGCCCTGGGTCATGACGCCCGCGAGGGCGGCGGCGTCGTCGTCGGGGGAGCAGGTGGTGACCGAGGAGGTCATGAGGTCGGCGACCCGGGCCTCCAGGACGGCCGCGCCGCCCGCGTGCAGCCGTCGCACGACGTCCCGCTCGGAGACGATCCCGACCAGCTCCCCGTCCGCGACGACAGGCAGCGCGCCCACGTTGCGCTCGGCGAGCAGCCCGAGCAGCTCCGCGACCGTGGCGCTGGGGGCGACGGTCACCACCTCGTTGCCCTTGCCCCGCAGTACGTCCGAAATGCGCATGGCGTCCCCGATCTGTAGTGGGAACCCCGAGGGTACGAAGGTGGCCGGGGTCACGGAAGACCCCGGCCACGGACGGGCTATCCGCAGACGACCCGCGGCGACGGGTTGTACCGGGTGGTCCTGGTCGGGTCGGTGCGCACCTCACCCGTGCGGACGTCGGTGAGGCGCCGGGTGTCGGTGATCGTGAACCCGGGCGCGCCCTGGCTGGGGTTGCACTGTTCGCCCGCCGGGACGTTGACGGTGTTGGGGCTGGTGGGATCGGTGCGCGGCCCGGTCAGCGACTCCACCTCGTAGTACTTGGTGCCGAGCAACCGGACGGTCACCGACGACGGTGTCCACACCGTCTGGATCAGCACGGCGGTGGGGGTGTCGTTGCGGAAGCGCATGTCGATGGCGCCGTCGGCGATGGTGGCCTCGCGGCCCGGTGGGTACCGGCTGATGTAGAAGCTGTGGGCGCGGTGCTCGATGTCGGTGAGTCCGGCGAAGTACGCCGCGTTGAACAGCGTCGTGGACACCTGCGACACGCCGCCGGCGATGCCTCGTGCGGGCTGACCGTTGTCGATGATGCCGGCCTCGACGTAGCCGTTGGCGGCGGTGCGGGGGCCGGTGGCGGCGTCGAGGCTGAACGTCTCCCCCGGGGCGACGACCATCCCGTTGATCAGCTCGGCCGCCCGGCGGATGTTCTGCCCGGAGTCCGCCGCGAACCCACCCGTCTCGAACTCGCTGATCACACCCGCGGAGCCGAGAGACTCCAGCTCCGCGGTCGTGACCTCGGCCGGCTGGTCGTCGTAGACGGCGGTGATCTCCCGCGGGCCGGTGCCGGTGAGCACCGCCAGCAGGTCGTCCAGCGTGGCGTCGTAGTCGACGCCACGCCCGTCCTGCGACGGGACGACGGTGGCCGGGTTCGTGGAGAAGTCCAGGCTCGCGTCGACGGCCTCGCGCTCCGAGCCGGCGAGCTGGTCGTCGAGGGCGTCGGTGATGACGGTGGGGTTGAGCACCGGCTCCAGGCCGCCCGCCTCACCGGGCTCGAACGTCAGCGCCTCGGCGATGACGGCGGGCTCCAGCACGCCCTCGGTGTCGTTCTCGCCGACCACGGTGACGGGGGCGGACACGGCGGGGCCGGCCACCTCCTCGATCGCGGCCGCGACGTCCTCGGGGGTGGTGAGCGCGGGGAGCACGATCAGCGGCAGCGCCACCGGCCGGCCCGACGCCCAGTCGCGCGCCAGCACCTCGACGGCCGCGGGCTGGTCGAGCTGCTGGCCGGGCACCGGGTCGACGGCGATCGGCGTGACGCCCTCGAACCGCACGGTGCCCTCGGTCGGGAGCTTGTCGACGATCGGGCCGAGCTCGCCCAGCGCCCCGTCGACGGCGGCGCGGTCGACGGTGGTGGCCACGCCGAGTTCGCGGGTGGTGAAGAACGACGTGATCCGGGTGATCGGGTTGAGCGGCTGCTCACCCGCGCGGTCGAGCGTGCCGGCCCAGTCGACGGCCAGGCCCGCGGTGGTCGGGTCGATCTGCGTGCTGACCTCGCCCGCCGTGACCTCCACCGGCACCGTGGTGCGCGGCTCGATCTCGGTACGGAGCTCCTGCTCGGCGTCGACGAGGCTCATCCCGCCGACCGCGACCCCCGCGACGGTGACGCCACGGGGCACGGAGCCGGAGCTGAGCAGCAGGTCGCCGACGTAGAGGATCGCCAGCAGCGCGACGACGGCCGCGCCGATCAGCAGAGGGCGCCGCGACCGTCCGGCCTTCGGCGGCTCGCCGCCCGCGGACCGGTTCGGCGGGGCGCCCGCGCCGGCGGCCACGGGGATGCGCTCGGTGGGCGGGTCGGCCGGTCCGGTCGCCGGGGACACCGTGGTGGCGGTGCCCCCCTTGTTGAGCGGAATCACCTGCGTGGCCTCGGAGTCCCAGGTCGGAGTGCTGACGGTCGGTTCGCTGTCGGTGTCGGCCGGGACGTCGGTCGGCGCCGTGCCGGCGGTGGGGCTGCCGGCGGCCGCGGGAACGGCGACGGTCGGCGCGTCCGTCCCGAACCGGTCGGTCGCCGGCCGGGCGGTGCCGGGTCCCGGCGGCGTGGGCGCGGAGGCCGCTGCGGCGGTGGCCGCAGCCGCCGAGGCCGCAGCCGCGGAGCCCGCAGCCGCGGGTCCGGGCGACGCGGGTGCCGGGGTCGCGGTGGGGGTGGCCGGAGCCGGCTTCCCGAGCTGCGGCTTCCCGAGGTGGGGTGATCCTGACTGGGGTGCTCCGGACTGCGGCGAACCGGACTGGGGCGAACCGGACTGGGGCGAACCGGACTGGGGCGTCGGCCGGGTCGGGCCCTCCTCCGCGGGTGCGTCCGGGGTGCGGGCGGGGTCGGCCGATGCCGGTGCCGGGCGCGGCCGGGGGCGGGGCGACGCCGCGGGCACGGCGGTGGTGGTGGCGTCCACCGCCGAGGCGGCATCGGTGTCCTTCGGCGCCGCCGTCGGGGACGCGGCCTCCGCGGCGTCGGCGCCCGGGTCGGTGGCGGGGGCCCGACCGGCCGGGGGCTGCGTCGGAGAGGCACCCGCGGCGGGCGGTCCGGCAGGAACCGGTCGGGAGGAGGGCGGCCCGGCGGTGGGCGACGGGCCGGCCGGTGGCCGTGCCGCGGCCGAGGCTCCGGCAGCTCCGGCCGCTGTGGCTCCGGCGGCCGGGCTCATCGACGGCCCGTCCCCCGTCGGGGTGTGGGGGTCGAACAGCGACCTGCGCTCGACCGGGGCGGGCGCCGGGTCCTGGGCGATGTCGACCGCGCGGTCCGCGGTCATCACCGGCTCACCGCCGTCGGGGACGTCGTCGCCGGGGCCCGCGGGGGCGGGGTCGACGGCCTCGGGCTCCGCGGCGACCTGGTCGGCCACCTGCTCGGCGACGGGCGCGGCCGCGCCGTCGGGGGCCTCCGCGGGGGTGCCGCCCGCGGCCTCCCCGTTCACCGGCATCCCGTTCCCGGGGGAAGGGTCCCCATGGGTGGAGCTGCCGTTGGTCGACCCGTCCGTCTCGGGACGCGTCGTGGCCTCGCCGGGCGAGGACTGCCGCTCGGGCATGTGGTCCGACTTCCCCTCAAAACACGCGACCGGGCCCCCTGGCTCCGATCGTCACCGCCGTCGCCCGGCCTACAGGTACAGGCCGGTGCCGTGCTCCGTCCGCTCGGTGGCGACGGCGTGCAGCTCACGTTCCCGCATGACGAGGTACGTGGTGCCCTGAACCTCCACCTCGAACTGGTCGTCCCGCGCGAACAGCACGCGGTCCCCCACCGTGACGGTGCGGACGTGGTGTCCGATACCGAACACCTCCCCCCAGACCAGACGTCTGGCGACCGTTGCGGTTGCCGGGATGACGATTCCCGCGTTGCTGCGGCGTTCCCCGGTGCCCTCGGTGTCGCGCACCATCACACGGTCGTGCAGCATCTGGATCTCGAGCCTGTCCTGCACCGGCCAGATGCTACGGGCCCCGGTCCCCGGCCCGACGGGCGCCCGCAGGGGCCCGGCACGAGGAAAGCCCCGCGGTGCTGTCAGGTCGGGGGTCCGACAGCACCGCGAGGCTGTACTGGGAATCGGCCCCCGGGCCCGAACCGTTAGCGCTGCGGTCCGTGACCGCTCCTTTTCACTCGTTCGGGCGAACCAGGTCAGGCCTGGGCGAGCAGGTAGCGGCCGAAGTGCGGCACGGTGAACGCGATCTGGCCGCGCTGCGCGGAGAACACGAGCCCCTTCTTGAGCAGGCTGTCGCGGGCCGGTGACAGCGACGACGCGCGGCGCTCCAGGTGCTCGGCGATCCCCGAGGTGCCGACGGGCTCGTCACGACCGTCGGTGAGCTCGGCCATCGCCCGCAGGTACTCGCGCTCGGCCGGGGTGGCGCGCTCGAAGCGCGACCCGAAGAAGCCGACGGCGAGCTCGGCCTCGGCCTCCGGGGCGGCCATCTTGACGTCGGCGGCGCTGATCGGGGTGCGTGGTGCGGCGTCCCAGGCGGCCTTGCCGTAGGCCTGCACGAAGTAGGGGTAGCCGCCCGAGCGCTCGTAGAGGGTGTCGAGGGCGTCGACGTCGAAGGTGGCGTCCTCGCGCTCGGCGGGGGCGAGGAGGGCGAAGTCGGCGTCGGCACGGTCGAGCTGGCCGATCCGGGCGTAGCGGAACAGGCGCTCGGAGTAGGACTTCGACGCCGAGAGCACCGCGGGCAGGTGCGGCAGCCCGGCGCCCACCACCACCAGCGGCGACCGTGACTGGGACAGCTCGTGGCAGGCCGCGCACAGGGCCGACACGTCGTCGGGGCGCAGGTCCTGCATCTCGTCGATGAGGATGGCGACGCCGGTCTCCAGGTCGGCGGCCAGCGTCGCGACCTCGGTGAACAGCTCCACGAGATCGATCTCGATGTCACCGGAGTCGGCCTTCCCGGTGCGCACCGGCACGTCGATCCCGGGCTGCCAGCGGTCGCGCAGCTTGGCGTCGGCCGGCGCCGAGCGCAGCGCGAACGCCTTGAGGACGCCGAGCACCTCGGCGACGCGCTCGCCGTCGGGATGGCGGACGGCGAGGTCGCGGATGGCGCGGTGCAGCGCGGCCGACAGCGGGCGGCGCAGGTCGGCGTCGGGCCGGGCCTCGATCTTCCCGGCCCCCCAGCCGGCGCGGACGGCCATCGACCGCAGCTCCCCCAGCAGCACCGTCTTGCCGACGCCGCGCAGCCCGGTGAGCACCAGGCTGCGCTCCGGGCGCCCGCGGGCGACACGCTCCAGCACGATCTCGAACGCGTCGAGCTCGCGGTCGCGGCCGGCGAGCTCGGGCGGGCGCTGGCCGGCGCCGGGGGCGAAGGGGTTGCGCACGGGATCCACGGATCGGACGGTATCCGCGGATCTTGCCGGAACCGTAGACGTCGCTATCGAACGCGATGGCGTGTCGTCGATCGGTGCGTATCCGGCTTTCTACGATCCGGCTGAGAATGCCGTAGGGACGGCTACGCCCGGCGGGTCGCGGCGTCGGCCAGGCAGAACAGGCCGAAGGCGGCGATCCCGGCCGCGACCGTGACCAGCAGGCCCGCCCCCGCCGCCGACGAGCCGAGTGCGCGCAGCGCCGCGTCGAGGCCGCCGGCGCGCCCGGGGTCGGCCGAGAGCGCCGCGGAGCCGGCGAGCACGCCGATCATGCCGAGCGCGAGCGCCCGGGACAGGTGTCCGGCCACCCCCAGCCACACGACGACGGCCCGCGCGACGGGCCCGACGCCACGCAGGTCGAGGTCGCCGAGGAAGGTGCGGCGCACGCCCGTGTAGGTCATCGCGACGGCGAGCGCCAGGACGCCCACCGCGGCGGCCCCGAGCAGCAGGCGTCCGTAGGGCAGGCCCAGCGCGGTGGCGGCGAGGGTGCGGACGGCGGTGTCGCCGCCCGGGCGGCGGACCCCGAGCAGGTAGTCGACGACGACGAGCGCGAGCCCGCCGGTCGCGATCGCCTTGGCGACCGCGCCCACCCGCTTGCGGAACCGCTCGCCCCCGTGCACCCAGCGGAACCCGAGAGCCGCGGCGCTGAGCTGCCAGACCGCGAAGGCCGCCAGCCCGACGGCCGCCAGCGCGAGGGTCGCGAACCCGCCCGGGGTCCGGGCGACGGTGCCGATCGCGCCGTCCGGGTCGGCCGGCGCGTCGGGCACGCCGAACGCGACCTGCAGGGCGAGCCAGGCGACGAGCAGGTGCACCAGCCCGTAGCCGACGAGCCCGACCCGGCCCAGCGCGTCGACCAGCGGGCCGGGCGCGTCGGACGGGCCGCTGCGGACGAGGCGGCGCAGGCGGACGAGCGGGCCGGTCACCCCCACATTCTCGCGCCCGCCGTCCATCGCGGAGTATCCGGTCGTCTAGCGCGCGGGACAGATTCCGGCAGAGAGCCCGATCTGGTTGGCTGGCGCGATGACCGAGATCGTCACCGAGGGCAGCGGCTGGTTCGAGCAGCCGGGCGACCGTGCCGAGCTCGACGTCGGCTTCACGGCGACGGGGCGGACCCGCTCCGCCGCGGTGACGGCACTGGGCGCCCGGCTCGCCGCCGCCGGTCCCGCGCTGGAGGCCGAGGGCCTCACCGTGGCGCACCGCAGGCTGTGGGTGCACAACGAGTGGCGCCGCGACCGCGTGGTCGGGTGCCGGGCCACCGAGGACCTCCGGCTGGTCGTCACCGACGTCGGCGCGCTGGAGCGGGTGCTCTCCGCGCTGATCGGGGCCGAGCCGACCAGCCTCGACGGGCCGCGCTGGGTGCTCGCCGATCCCGCCGCGGCCCGCCGGGAGGCCCAGCGCCGCGCCGTCGCCGACGCCCGCGACCGGGCGGAGGGCTACGCGGCGGCCCTCGGCGTCGGCCTGGGCGGGTTGCTGAGGCTGTCCGAGGCGCCGGAGCACCACGGGGGGCCGGTCGCCTACCGGATGGCGGCGGCCCGCGCCGAGGCGGCGCCCGACGTGCGCGACCTGGGGCTGGAGCCCGAGCCCGTCCGGGTCACGGTGCAGTGCACGACCACCTGGGCGACCTCGGCCTGACCCGATCGGGTGACCCCGGGCGTAACACTGCGCGGTCGGCGTCGACAGACAGTGCGTGGAGCACCCCCTTCGACGACCCACCGCCGTGGTCCGCCGCGCCCTCTGCTGGGCGCAGCTGGCACTGGCCGTCGGGGTCGTGCTGGCGGCCGTCGTCGTCGGACACCTGGTGCAGTCGCAGGTCGTCGCGCGCGCCGCCGCCCCCGTCACCCCGGAGCTGCAGGAGATCGTCGGCCCGTCGGTCACCGGTGGCGGCGCCATCGGTGACGGCTCGCTCGCGGCGCTGGGCACCCTGCTCGTGGGCTGGACGCTCGTGGCCTGTGCGGGCACCGCCGGGCGCCGCCGCATCGACGAGTGGGAGAGCGCCCGCTGGGCCGCGGGCTGGGCGCGGGTCGAGCCCGTCTGGAGCGGGCGCGTCACCGAGGGCTCCTAGCCGGCCCTGCGGTCCCGGGGGTCGACGATCTCGCCCTCGATCACCGGCGTGCCCGGCGCGGCCGGCTCGTCGACGACCGTGCCGTCGACGATCGGGCCCTCGGACCGGATCCGGGCGGTCTTCAGGCCGGGCGAGCGCTGCTCGGCCGCCCGCACCAGCCTGCGGCGCACCAGCGCGCGGGTGGGCGGCAGCACCAGCAGCAGCCCGGCCAGGTCGGTGACCAGCCCCGGGACGAACAGCAGCACCCCGCCCGCCGCCACCAGCAGCCCGTCGGTGATCTCCGCGTGCGCCACCCGCCGGTTGTTGACCGCCTCGGCCAGTGCCTGCGCGGCGCGCACCCCCTCCCGGCGGGCGAGCCACAGCCCGAGCAGGGAACCGGCCAGCAGGACCAGCAGGGTCCAGCCCAGACCGATCACCGAGCCCAGCGCGACGAGCGCGACGATCTCGACGACGAGGTACAGGAGCACGAACGGCATACCTCTCCAACGCGCGAGGTGCCGTCCGTGCTCCCGCAGACGTGTCACGAACTGGTGTCACATCGGGAGTGCGTGGCCGTGCCGGAACACACCGGTCGGGTCCAGCCGCTCCTTGACCGCCAGCAGCCGCGCGCGGTCGGTGTCGTCCCACAGCCGGGCGACGCGGTCGGGCCCCGCGGCACCCAGGAAGTTCAGCAGCGCGCCGCGGGCGGCCCACGGCGCCATCCGGTCCACCACCGACTGCGTGATCGCGGGCATCGTCTCGGCCAGCGGCCCGGCCATCGGGCCCAGCGCGAACAGCGTGAACGCCGCCCCGCGCCCGGCCACCGCGTCGGGCACCCGCGCCGGCCGCCCGACGGCGCCGCCCAGGTGGCGCAGCTCGACCATGATCAGCGGGACCTCGACGTCCGGGCCCGCGATCGCCAGCAGCTCGTCGACGGCCGCGGCGGGCAGCTCGCGCAGCGTGGTGCCGCGCTCCCACGTCGGCATGGGGTCGGTGGGGTCCATGTGGATGGAGTCGACGGCCGCGTAGGGCATCTCGGCGACCAGGTCCATGACGGCGGGCGCCGCGGCGCGCATCGGCGCCAGCAGCGCCGCGCCCTCGTCGGCCGACCCGAGGTGGGCGAACCGCAGGTGCACCACGAACCGCCCGCGCAACGGCTCGGGCAGCTCCGGCAGCGGGGGCAGGCGCAGCAGTGCGATCGAGGTCGTCGTCTCCTCTGGCAGCGTGTCGACCCAGGTGCGGTAGGTGTGCAGCAGCTCCGCGGCCGCGTCGCCGGGGAAGAAGATCCCGCCGCCGTACAGGCGCGCGACGGGCATCAGGTCGAACTCCATCGCCGTGACGATCCCGAAGTTGCCCTTGCCGCCACGCAGCGCCCAGAACAGCTCGGGGTCGCTCGTGGCGCCGACCCGGCGGATCCCGCCCGCGGCCGTCACCAGCTCGACGGCCCGGACGTGGTCGGCGGCGAAGCCGTAACGGCGGGCCATCGGGCCGAGGCCGCCGCCGAGGGTGTACCCGACGACGCCGACGTGGCTCGACGAGCCGTTGAGCGGGGCGAGTCCGTGCGGGGCGGCGGCCTCGATCACCCGGCCCCAGCGCACCCCGGCGCCGACGCGGGCGGTGCGGGCGACGGGGTCGACCGTCACCTCCGCCATCCGGCGGGTGCTCACCAGCACCGACCCGGCCAGGTCGGACATCAGCCCGTGCCCGGTGGACTGCACGGAGACCGACGTCCCCTGCTCGCCCGCCCAGTGCACGGCGGCGGCCACGTCGGCGGCGTCCGTCGCCCCGACCACGACGGCCGGGCGCGCGGTGTGGGTGGTGTTGAAGGCCGCGACCTCGGCTGGGAGCCGCGGGTCGGTGGCGTCGAGGACCGGGCCGCGCACGCGGGCGGCGAGCGCGTGGACGCGACCGGTGGTGGGGGTGCTCATGGTGGTCATCGGGGGTCTCCGGGTCCGGACGGCGGCCCGGGGCCGGGCCGCCGTGTCCCGGTGACGATGGGCGCGGGCACTTGCGGATCGCTGTGGTCCGCTGGTGATCCGCTGAAAGCCGGCTGCACGTGGTGACTAGATGCGCGGAACGGGCGCGCTCGGCCCAGTGCGCCGCGCCGACCGCGGTGTCGACCCGGACCGCCTCGGCCAGGTGCGCCCGCGCGGCGTCGGCGTCGCCGGTGCGGGCGGCGAGGCGGCCGAGCACGCCGTGCACCGAGCCCCACGACGCGTTCGCGGTGCCCGCCACCACCAGCTCGCCGGCCTGCGGCAGCAGCTCGCGGTAGAGCGCGTGCGGATCGGGGGCGCCCAGCGCGGCGGCCACCTCTCCCCAGGCGCAGAGCAGGAAGTCGGTGCTCCAGTCCACCGGCAGCATGCGGTCGGTGCGCTCCAGCAGCCGCCGCGCCTGCGCGTGCTCGCCCACCTCGGCGAGCGCGAGCAGCGCGACCGGGCGCAGCCCGGCGAACTCGCCCACCGTCTCCTCGACGAGCTCGGCGGCCACCTCGTCGAGGCGGCCCTGGCCCCACCGGACGGTCATCCGCTGCACCAGCCGGCACCAGTTGGCACCCCACAGGCTGGTGCGCTGCTGCAGCGCGAACGCGTCCTCGGCGTGCTTCTCGGCCAGGTCCCACTCGCCGCGCAGGGTGGCGTGCCCGGCCTCCTGGTAGGTGACCTGCGCGCGCAGCTCGGCGAGCCCGAGGTCGGTGGCGAGGCGCTGGGCCCGGGCGAGGTCGGCCAGTGCGAGGTCCGGCTCGGCGAACCGCAGCGCGAGCGCCCCGCGGTGCAGCCGGGCGATGGCCTCGGTGTGCGCGGGCAGCCCCTTCCCGACCAGCGCCAGCGACTCGTCCAGCGCCGCGCGCCGCTCCGCCTCGCCGCCGGGCACCCAGCCCGCGAGGTAGAAGTTGTTCAGCGCCCGGCCGAGCAGCGCGACGTCGCCGAGGTCGCGGGCGATGCGGGCGGCCTCGCGGGCGGCGTCCATCCCCTCCGCGCGCCGGTCGGTGTAGCACAGCTCGCAGGCCAGCGTGCCGAGCAGCTCGGCCCGCCGGACGGGGTCGTCGGTGCCGGTCAGCAGGTCGTCGAGCCGCTCGATGACGGTCTCGTCGCTCGAGCCGTAGGCCCGCCAGTTCCACAGGGCCACCCCGCCGAACACGCTCGCCGCGTCGGCGGCGCGGTCGGTGTCGCCGCGCTCGCGGGCGAGCGTGATCGCCCGGGACAGCGCGGCCTGCGCGCCGGTGAGGTCGCCCGCCGCCCGCCGGTCCCGGCCGAGCTCGACGAGCAGCGCCGACGGGTCGTCGCCCGCGCCGTCGGTCAGCTCGACGGCCCGCGCGACGTGCTCGGCCGCGGTGACGAACGCGAACCGCTCGCGGGCCGCAGCCGCCGCGGCGAGCGCGTGCCGCAGCGCGCTGCCCTCCCCGGCGAACGGGCCGGCCAGGTAGGAGTGGTGGGCCAGCGCGTCGAGCCGGCCCGCGGGCGGCAGACCCTCCAGCGCCCGGGCGATCGCGCGGTGCAGCCGGGCCCGCTGCAGCCGGGTCAGCCCGGCCACGATCGTCTCGCGGACCAGGTCGTGCCCGAACCGCCACACCCAGCCGTCGCCGTGCTCCACCACCACCCCGGTGATGACGGCGGGCTCCAGCAGCCCGACGATCTGCTCGGCGTCGAGCTGGGCGGCGGCCTCCAGCACGTCCAGCGGGAACTCGCGGCCGATCACCGCGGCCAGGGTGAGCAGGGCCCGGGTGTCGTCGGGCAGCCGGCCCAGCCGACGTTCCAGCACGTCGCGGACCGACGCGGGGATGTCCGGCGCGCCCGGCCGGGCGTCCAGGCGGCGCTCGCTGCGCAGCAGCTCGATCAGCTCGACGAGGAAGAACGGGTTGCCCTCGGTACGCCGGCGCAGGTCCTCGGCCAGCCCGGGGTCGGCCAGCCCGCGGTCGGCGAGCAGCTCCCCGACCTCGGCGACCGGCAGCCCGTCGAGCGTCAGCCGGGTGACGGTGCGCTCCCTGGCCAGGTCGGCGAGGGTGTGGACCAGCGCGTCGGTGCGCTCGTCGGGCGAGTCGCGCAGCGTCGCGACCACCAGCACCGGCAGCGCCGCGATCCGGCCGACGAGGAAGCGCAGCAGGTGCAGCGAGAGCGGGTCGGCGCCGTGCAGGTCGTCGAGGACGACGAGCAGCGGCCCGTCCGCGGCGGCCGTGGCCAGCGCACCGGTGATCTGCTCGAACAGCTCGGCGCGGCGGGCGTCGGAGTCGCCCTCCCCGGCGCCGGGCGGGGTGCCCGCGTCGGAGCCGAGCGCGCGCAGCACCTGCGTCCACGGCCACAGCGCGGGCGCCGCGGCCTCGTCGGCACACCGGCTCCAGGCCACCCGGACGCCGAGCGCGCCGGCGGACGCGGCCGTCTCCTCGGCCAGCCGGGTCTTGCCGATCCCGGCCTCGCCGCCGAGCAGCACCACCGACCCGCTGCCGCCCGCCGCCGCCGACAGTCGCGCCACCAGCGTCGAGAGCTCCGCGCGGCGGCCGACGAAACCCCCGGGGGCGGGCCCCTCCGGCTGCGCGGCGGGGGTCGGCAGCGGCGGCGGAGCCGGCCCGTCGACGCCCGGGTCCTGCGTGCGGATCGCCTGCTCCAGGCGGCGCAACTCCGGGCCGGGGTCGATGCCCAGCTCGTCGCGCAGCAGGTCGCGGCAGGCGCGGGCGGCGCGCAGCGCGTCGGCCTGGCGCCCGGTGCGGTACAGCGCGAGCATCAGCGATCCCCACAGCCGCTCCCGCAGCGGGTGCACCGCCACCAGCGTCTCCAGCTCGGCGACCGCCGCGTCCGGACGGCCGGTCGCGAGCAGGGCCTCGACGTGCCGTTCCAGCGCCACGACCCGCAGCTCGGCGAGGCGGGCACGGTCGGCGGTGCCGCCGGCGTCGCCGGCGTCGCCCAGGTCGGCGTAGGGCTCGCCGCGCCATAGGGCCAGTGCCGCGGTCAGCTCCGCGTCGGCCTCGGCCGCCCGGCCCGCGGCGAGCAGCCGCCGGCCCTCGCCGAGCCGGTGCTCGAAGCGCAGCACGTCGAGGTCGTCGCCGGGACCGAGGGCGAGCAGGTAGCCGGGCGGACGGGTCAGCAGCGTGCGCGGTGCGGCGCGCGGGGCCCGGTCGGGTTCGAGCAGCCTGCGCAGCTGCGAGACGTAGGACTGCAGGGTGCCGGTGGCCGTGGCGGGTGGCTCGCCCGCCCACAGCGTCTCGTTGATGCGGTCCAGCGGCACGACCCGGCCGTGGTCGGCGAGCAGCAGCGTGAGCAGCGAGCGGAGCTTGGGGCTCCCGGGGTCGACGGACCGGCCGTCGGCCGCCACGACCTCCAGCGGCCCCAGCACGCGGAACTGCATCCCCGAACCCTAGGTACGGCGCCCGTCGGAGATCTAGAGCTCGATCTCCCAGGTCCCGTCGGGCAGGCGCGAGTAGCCGAGCCCGCGGAGCATGCCCCGGCCCTGCTCGGTTCCCGGGTCGGCCATCCGCGCGATCCGGCAGCCCTCGGCGCGCACCGCGGTGGTGACCTGCCGCGCGAGGCGCGGGCCGTAGCCGTGGCCGCGGTGGCGCTCGGGGACCCCGCCGCCGACGACCGTCGCGACGTCGCCCTCGCGGTGCACCTCGATGACGGCCTTGGGGTCCTCGCCCGCGGGGGCGGCGAGGTCCTCCAGGGTGTAGGTCACCACGCCGCCCGGCCCGTCGCCCTGCCGCGGGCTGCGCCGCATCAGGTGCGACTCGGCGGAGGTCTCCCCGATCGTCATGGCCGCCATCCTGCCCCGCCCACTTGTGGCCGACTTGAGGCGGCGGGACAAGCGGGCGTCAAGGGCGTGCGCGCACGCTCCCGCCATGACCCTCACCGACCTGGGCGCCGGCAACGACGTGCGCGCCCTGCTGCTCGTGCACGACGGCATCCGCGCGACGGTCCCGCAGGCGGCCCGTCACGTCCGGGCGCTGCGACCGGGCGACCGGCGCGGGGCCCGCGCGCTCGTGCGCTGGTGGGACCTGTGCTCCCGCGGCCTGCGGCGCCACGCCAGGGCCGCCGACGCCGCGCTGTGGCCGCTGGTGCTGGGCACCGCGCCGGAGCTGGCGGGCGAGGTGCGGCGCCTGGAGCTCGACCGCGCCCCGCTCGACGCCCACGTCGCGCTCGTCGCCTACGGCCTCGGCCGCCTCGCGGCGCTCGACGGGCCGGAGTCCGGGTCCGTGCGCGTCAACCTCTCCGCCACCGTCAGCCGCCTCGACATCCGGCTGCGCCGCCACCTCGCCGCCGCCGAGGAGCTGGCGCTGCCGGTGCTGCGTCACCGCGTCGGCCCCGGCGAGTGGGCGGCGCTGCGGGACGCGCTGGTCCGGCCGACCGGGCCCCGTGACACCGCCGCGCTCGGGCCGCTGTACCTCGCCCACGCCGGCGGTGCCGACCGGGCCGACGTGCCGGCCCCGGCCCGCGCGCTGCACGACCTCGTGCTGGGCCCGCGGTACCGGCGCCTGCTCGCCGCCCTCCCCGCCCCTACCAGGTGAGCGCGAGCCCCGGGTCGGTCAGCAGCGCGCCGACGTCGGCCAGGAAGCGGGAGCCCTGCTCGCCGTCGACGAGGCGGTGGTCGAACGACAGTGCGAGCTGGCACACCGTGCGCACGGCCAGCTCGCCGTCGACGACCCACGGCGTCGGCTTGATGGCGCCGACGGCCAGGATCCCGGCCTCCCCGGGGTTGAGGATCGGGGTGCCGGTGTCGACGCCGAACACGCCGACGTTGGTGATCGTGAACGTCCCGCCCGCCATGTCGGCCGGGGACGTCCGCCCCGCCCGTGCCGTGGCCGTCAGCTCGCCCAGCGCCGCCGCCAGCTCGCGCAGCGTGAGCGTGTCGGCGTCGCGGACGTTCGGGACGATCAGCCCGCGCGGGGTGGCGGCGGCGATCCCGAGCTGCATCCGGTCGAAGTAGACGATCTCGCCCGCGGCCTCGTCCCACCGCGCGTTGAGCTCCGGGGTGCGCCGCGCCGCCAGGCACACCGCCTTCGCGACGAACGCCAGCGGCGTCAGCTTGACCTCGGCGTACTCGCGCGTGGCGCGGAGCCGGTCGCGCAACGCCATCGTGGCCGTGACGTCGACCGCGAGGAACTCGGTGACGTGCGGCGCGGTGAACGCGCTGCTCACCATGGCCGCCGCGGTGTGCTTGCGGATGCCGCGGATCGGCTCGCGCCGCACCCCGCCGACGGCCGCGACGGCCGCGGGCGCCGCCGGGGTGACCACGTGCGACTGCACGTCGTCGCGGGTGATCACCCCGCCCGGCCCGGACGGGGTGACGGACCGCAGGTCGACGCCGAGATCCCGGGCCAGCTTGCGCACCGGCGGCTTGGCCAGCGGCACGGCCCCGGCCGCGGCTCCGGCTCCGGCTCCTCCCGGGGAAATGGCAGTAAAGCCACTTTCCCGCCGTGAGGTGGCAGCAGAGTGGCTTTGCTGCACCGGGGCGGGGGTCGGCGGGGCGGGGGGCGGCGTCGTGCCGCGGCGGGGGCGGCGGGTGACCGCGCCGGGCCGCGCGCCGTAGCCGACCAGGTTGGCGACGCGGCCGTCCTTCCCGACCTCCCCGATCTTGGCGCCCGTGTCCTCCTCCACCGCGGGAGCCGCGGCCTCGGCGGTCTCGATGCTGATGATCGGCGACCCGACGGCGACGACCTGGCCCGGCTCGACCAGCAGCTTCCCGACCGTCCCCGCGTACGGCGAGGGCAGTTCGACCGCGGCCTTGGCCGTCTCGATCTCGCACAGCACCTGGTTGACGGTGACGACGTCACCCGCCGCCACGTTCCAGGTGACGACCTCGGCCTCGGTGAGCCCCTCGCCGACGTCGGGCATGGCGAACTCGCGCAGCATCGCGGTCACCAGCCCATCGAGCGGTCGACGGCGTCCAGCACCCGGTCCAGGTCGGGGAGGTAGTCCTCCTCGCACTTCGACGGCGGGTACGGGGTGTCGAACCCGGTCACCCGCAGCACCGGCGCCTCCAGCGAGTGGAAGCACTCCTGCTGCACGCGCGCGCAGACCTCCGCGGCCACCGACGTCTCCGACGGGGCCTCCGCGACGACGACCAGCCGCCCGGTCCGGCGGACGGAGGAGAACACGGGGTCGAGGTCGAGCGGCGAGAGCGTGCGCAGGTCGATCACCTCGATGTCGTGCCCGTCCGCGACCGCCGCCTCCGCGGCCTCCAGGCAGGTCTTGAGCACCGGGCCGTACCCGGCGAGCGTCAGGGACGAGCCGGGCCGCGCGACCTGGGCGCTGTGCAGCGGCGGCGGGGTGGCCGACAGGTCGACCTCGGCCTTCTCCCAGTACCGCCGCTTGGGCTCGAAGAAGATCACCGGGTCGTCGGAGGCGATGGCCTGCTGGATCATCCAGTAGGCGTCGACCGGGTTGGAGCACGACACGACCTTCAGGCCCGCGACGTGCGCGAACAGCGCCTCGGGCGACTCGCTGTGGTGCTCCACGGCCCCGATGCCGCCGCCGAACGGGATGCGCACGACCACCGGCATCGGCACGCGGCCCTGCGAGCGGAAGTGCAGCTTCGCCAGCTGCGAGACGATCTGGTCGTAGCCGGGGAACACGAACCCGTCGAACTGGATCTCGCACACCGGCCGGAAGCCGCGGATCGCCAGGCCGACCGCGGTGCCGATGATGCCGCTCTCGGCCAGCGGGGTGTCGAGCACGCGCTGCTCGCCGAAGTCCTTCTGCAGCCCGTCGGTGACGCGGAAGACCCCGCCCAGCTTGCCGACGTCCTCGCCCATCACGAGCACCTTCGGGTCGCGCTCCATCGCGGCGCGCAGCCCGTCGTTGATCGCCTTCGCCATCGTGAGCACCGCCATCAGGACGCCCCCTCGAACGACGCGTGGTAGGCCAGGAACTCCTCGCGCTGGGCGTCGACGGCGGGCGAGCCCTCCGCGTACACCTGCGAGAACATCCGGTCCGGGGCGGGTGCGGGCATGTCGACGCAGAACTGCCGGAACCGCGCGGCCAGCTCGTCGGCCTGGGCCTGCACGTCGTCGAAGAACTCCGGCTCGACGCCGAGGGAGCGCACCAGGTGCACCCGGACCCGCTCGATCGGGTCCTTGAGCTTCCACAGCTCCAGCTCGTCGGCCAGCCGGTAGCGGGTGGGGTCGTCGGAGGTGGTGTGGGCGTCCATCCGGTAGGTGAACGCCTCGACCAGCACCGGCCCGTTGCCGGTGCGGCACTCCTCCAGCGCCCAGCGGGTGACGGCGAGGCAGGCGATGACGTCGTTGCCGTCGACGCGGATGCCGGGGAAGCCGTAGCCCTGCGCGCGCTTGTAGAGGGGCACGCGGGTCTGCCGCTCGGTGGGCTCGGAGATCGCCCACTGGTTGTTCTGGCAGTAGAAGACGACCGGCGCGTCGTAGACCGCGGCCCAGACGAAGCCCTCGTGCACGTCGCCCTGGCTGGTGGCGCCGTCGCCGAAGAAGCACATCGTGGCCTCGGCGTCGTCGCCGCCGACCTTGCCCTCGAACTTCTGGCCCATCGCGTAGCCGGTGGCGTTGAGGCACTGGTTGCCGATGACGATGGTGTAGAGGTGGAACCCCTTCTCCCGGGGGTCCCAGCTGCCGTGGTCGGTGCCGCGGAAGATGCCGAGCAGGTCGGTCGGGTCGACGCCGCGCGTCCAGGCCACGCCGTGCTCGCGGTAGGAGGGGAACGCCATGTCCTGCGGCGCCATCGCGCGGCCGGCGCCGATCTGCGCGGCCTCCTGGCCCAGCAGCGGCACCCAGATCCCGAGCTGGCCCTGGCGCTGCAGCGCGTTGCCCTCGCGGTCGAACCGGCGGACCAGGACGAGGTCGCGGTAGAGGCCCTTGAGCATCTCGACGTCGACGTCGGCCGCGTAGGAGTCGAAGCGGGGGTCGGGCACCCGCACGCCCTCGGGCGTCAGCAGCTGGACGAGGTCGGCGCCGCCCTCGTCGGTGCCCTTCAGCCCGGCGACGACGTGGTCGCGGCCCGGGCGGTCACGCCCCGGGCGGGTGGCGGCGGACGTGGGCGGCGTCCAGTCCTGAGGTGTGGACACGGGTGCTCCTCGCGGTGTCGGCCCGCGTCCGGTTCGTGGCGGGCGCGGGACGGGCGGTCCGGTGTGCACGGGCCCGGGGTGTGGGCCCGCACACAGCACGGATCTTCCCCGTCATCCTGGCACGAGGAGCAGCGGCGCGGGGGCGTCAGGCGCCGTGCTCGCGCGGCCCCGGCTGCGGCGGCCGGTACTGCGAGGTACCGGGCTGCGAGGTACCGGGCTGCTGAGCCGGCGGGTTCGCCTGCGTCGGCGCGTCGTGGCCGTAGGCGGGCGGCTGGCCGTACGCCGGGTTCTGGCCGTAGGTGCCGTGGCCGTTGCCCGCGGCGCCGGGGCCGGACGGGATGCCGGCCGCGCCCTTGGCCTTCTTCGCGACCCCGTCGATCTGGGTGCGGTACTTGCCCTTCGTCTGCTTGTCGACGAACGCGGCCGCCTGGTCGAGGTACTTCCCGGCCTTGTCCGGGTTGCTCCGGGCGTAGCGGCGGGCCGCCTCGGCGGCCGTGGCGAGGGTGGCGAGTCTTCTGAACAGGGACATCTGCTCACGGTACCCATCCCGACCGATGATCACTCTCGAACGGACATGCGTGACGCAGGGTGACTTCATGCAACGGTGACCCCCCTACGGGGTGTCGTCCCGGTGACGGAGTGGCAGCATCCCGGCGTACTCACACCACCGTGGAGGTCCCCGTGTCCCGTCGCACCATCCCCGCGACCCTGTCCCTCGTCGCCCTCGCCGTGGCCCTCGCGGGCTGCGGGGCGGGAGGTGACGGCAGCGGCGGGGCCGCCCCCGCCGCCCCGGCCGAGCCCCCGGCCGTCGCCGCCGACGAGGCGCTCGCGGCGCTGGTCCCGGCGAGCGTCTCCGCGGACGGGAACCTCGTCTTCGGCACCGACGCCTCCTACCCGCCCAACGAGTTCACCGACACCGACGGCACCACGATCATCGGCATGGACGTCGACCTCGCCACCGCCGTCGCGCAGAAGCTCGGCCTGACAGCGACGTTCGAGAACAGCCAGTTCTCCGGGATCATCCCCGGCATCCAGAGCGCCCGGTACGAGGCGGGCATCTCCTCGTTCACGATCAACGACGAGCGGATCGAGACCGTCGACATGATCAGCTACTTCTCGGCGGGCACCAGCCTCGCGGTCGCCGCGGGCAACCCGGAGGGGCTCACCCCGGACACGCTGTGCGGGCGCGCCATCGGTGTGCAGTCGGGCACCGTGCAGGCGGAGGACGTCGTGGCCCGCAGCGAGGCGTGCACCGCCGCAGGGCAGCAGCCCATCGCGATCACCGAGCTGCAGGCCCAGACCGACGTCAACCTGGCGCTGACGGCCAACCGGATCGTCGGGATGCTCGCCGACTCGCCGGTCGCCGCGTACGCCGTGACCACCACGGAGGGGGCGGTCGAGGTCGTCGGCGAGCCCTACGACACCGCGCCCTACGGCATCGCGATCGGCAAGGACCAGGGTCAGTTCGCGCAGGCGGTGCAGGGTGCGGTGCAGGCCCTGATCGACGACGGCACCTACGCCGGGATCCTGGAGAAGTGGGACGTGTCCAACGGCGCGATCCCGACCGCCGAGGTCTCGAGCTGACGGTGGCCGCCCCCGAGCTGGAGAAGCCGTCGCAGCCGATCAGCGCCGTGCCGGTCCGGCACCCGGGCCGGTGGGTGGCCGTGGTGGTGCTGGCCGTGCTGGCGGCGATGTTCGTCAACACGGTCCTGACCAACGACGGGTTCCGCTGGGACGTGGTCGGCCGCTACCTGTTCTCCGCGCCGATCCTCAACGGGCTGCAGAACACGCTGCTGCTCACGGTCCTGTCGATGGCCATCGGCATCGTCGGCGGCATCGGGCTGGCGATCATGCGGCTGTCCCCCAACCCGGTGCTGACGTCGGTGGCCGGGCTCTACATCTGGGTGTTCCGCGGAACGCCGCTCATCGCCCAGCTGCTGTTCTGGAACTTCCTCGCCGCGCTCTACCCGCAGCTCTCGCTCGGGGTGCCGTTCGGGCCGGCGTTCGTCGTGTTCGACACCAACCAGCTGATCACGCAGTTCGCCGCCTGCCTGCTCGGACTGGGTCTCAACGAGGCCGCCTACATGGCCGAGATCGTGCGCGGTGGACTGCTGTCGGTGGACGAGGGGCAGACCGAGGCGGCCGGGGCGCTGGGCATGTCGCGGGCACAGACGCTGCGCCGGATCGTGCTCCCGCAGGCGATGCGGGTGATCATCCCGCCGACGGGCAACGAGACGATCTCGATGCTCAAGAGCACCTCGCTCGTGGTCGTCATCGGGTACTTCGAGCTGCTCACCTCGGCGCAGCGGATCTACTCGCAGAACTTCCAGACGATCCCGCTGCTCATCGTGGTGGCCATCTGGTACCTGGCGCTGACCTCGGTGCTCTCGGTCGGACAGGCGTTCGTCGAACGTCGCTACGGCCGGGGTGCGACCCGCATGTCCACCGGCGGATCGCGGATGTTCGGGATGGGGGCGCAGAGATGACCACGCCCATGGTGGAGGCGCTCGGCATCCACAAGAGCTTCGGCCGGGTCGAGGTGCTGCGCGGCGTCGACCTCACCGTCATGCCGGGCGAGGTGGCCTGCCTCATCGGCCCGTCCGGTTCGGGCAAGTCGACGTTCCTGCGCTGCATCAACCACCTGGAGCGGATCGACGCCGGCCGGATGCGGGTCGACGGTGACCTCATCGGTTACCGCGAGCGCGGCGGGAAGCTGCACGAGATGCGCGAGTCGGAGGTGGCCAGGCAGCGCCGTGACATCGGGATGGTGTTCCAGCGCTTCAACCTGTTCCCGCACATGACGGCGGCGGAGAACGTGATGGAGGCGCCCCTGACCGTGCGCCGCGAGTCGCGCAGGGCGGCCCGGGCACGCGCCTGCGCGCTGCTGGACCGGGTCGGGCTGGCCGACAAGTACGACACCTACCCGGTCCAGCTCTCCGGCGGCCAGCAGCAGCGCGTCGCCATCGCCCGGGCGCTGGCGATGGAGCCGCGGCTGATGCTGTTCGACGAGCCCACCTCGGCCCTGGACCCCGAGCTCGTCGGCGAGGTCCTCGACGTCATGCGCGGGCTCGCCGCCGACGGCATGACGATGGTGGTGGTGACGCACGAGATCGGCTTCGCGCGCGAGGTCGGTGACACGCTCGCGTTCATGGACGAGGGACGCATCGTGGAGTCGGGCGACCCCCGGGACCTGGTGACGAACCCGCGGGAGGAGAGGACACGAGCGTTCCTCGCCAAGGTTCTCTAGGACGGCCGGGCTACCGCGCCAGGAACTCGATCAGGGCCCGGTTGAACTCCGCCGGGTGCGTGGCGTTGATCGCGTGCGGCCCGCCCTCGATGACGACCAGCTCGCTGCCCTCGATCGACTCCGCGCTGCGCTTCCCGCTCACCTCGAACGGCACGACCGCGTCGGCGTCGCCGTGGATCACCAGCGTCGGGATCGTGACGGCGGCGACGTCGTCGCGCAGGTCGGTGCGGCCGAAGGCGGTGATGCAGTCCAGCGTGCCCTTCGGCGACGCACCCGCGGCGATCGACTTCGCGTACAGCCGCTGGTCCTCGCTGATCTTCAGCTCACCGTTCGCCGAGAAGAAGTCGGTGGTGAACTGCTCCAGGAATGCGAGCCGGTCTCCCGTCACGCCGCCCTGGAACGCCTCGATGGTGGCGTCGTCGAGCCCGCCGTCGGGGTTGTCGTCGGACTTGTAGAGGTAGGGCGGCACAGCGGCGGCCAGCACGGCCCGGCTCACGCGGCCGTTGTCGCCGTGCGTCGCGACGTAGCGGACGACCTCGCCGCCACCCATCGAGAAGCCGACGAGCGCGGCGTCGGTGAG
Organism: Pseudonocardia hydrocarbonoxydans; assembly: GCF_006539565.1. Classification (GTDB taxonomy): domain Bacteria; phylum Actinomycetota; class Actinomycetes; order Mycobacteriales; family Pseudonocardiaceae; genus Pseudonocardia; species Pseudonocardia hydrocarbonoxydans. The sequence goes on along the minus strand of NZ_BJNG01000035.1, from coordinate 43,866 downwards.
GTCGAGGTGCACCAGCAGCGCGTGCAGGTCCTCGGTGAAGGTGTCGTAGTCGTAGCCGTCCCACGGCTGCGAGGACTTGCCGAAGCCGCGACGGTCGTAGGTGATGACGCGGTACCCGGCGTCGACGAGCGCGGGGACCTGCGCCTCCCAGGACCGGCCCGACAGCGGCCAGCCGTGGACGAGCACGACCGGGCGGCCGGAGCCGTGGTCCTCGTAGTACAGCTCGACGGGGGCGTCGTTCTCGGTGCCGACGGTGACGGTGGCCATCTGCGATCCTCCTGAGAGTTCTGTCGTGCACGACCTATCAGGAGGGGGTTGACCGGTGGACCCGGGAGCCAACCGCGCGCTCCCGGATGCTGGGACGGCTCAGCGCGGCAGGCGGCCCATCAGGAAGAACTCCGGGTTGGGCCGCAGGTCGGTGAGGTGGGCGAGGCGGTTGGACATCGCGAACAGTGCCGTGATCGCGCCGACGTCCCAGATCTCGTCCTCGGACAGGCCGGCCAGCCGGGCGTCGTCGATCTCGGCCTCGGTGAGGGCGGCCGAGTCGGTGGCGATCAGCAGGGCGAGGTCGACGATCGCGCGCTCGCGCGGGGAGAGCGCGACGCCGAACGGGTTGGTGGCGACGCGGTCGGCGATCTCCGGGTCCTTCGTGCGCACCCGCAGGATCGCCCCGTGCGCGACGACGCAGTACGTGCAGCTGTTCGCCCCGGACGTCGCGACGACGACGAGCTCGCGCTCGGCCTTGCTCAGCCCGTCGTTCGACTCCATCAGCGCGTCGTGGTAGTCGAGGAACGCGCGCAGCTCGCGCGGCCGGCGGGCCAGCGCCCGGAACACGTTGGGGACGAACCCCGACCTCTCGGCGATCGCCCCGATCCGCTCGCGCAGGTCCTCGGGCATGTCCGCCAGCTCCACGTGCCCGAACCGGCTCACCTCGTGCATCTCTCCCATGGCGTCCGACCGTACTGCCGGGGACCATGTCCGTCATGGACGTACCGGAGGAGATCCGCCACTCCCTGACCGAATGGTGCGCCCAGCGGATCCCGCCGGGCGAGCGGGAGCGCCGCCGCATCGGCTACACCGTGCACGGGCGGCAGGTGACGATCAGCGACCGCCGCGCCCCCGCCGTCCCGGAGCTCGACGTCGAGTGGAGCTCCACCCCGATCGCCCGGCTCGCCGTCGACGACGCCGGGCACTGGACGTTGCACCGCCCGGTCGACGGCGGCTGGGTCCGCACCTCCGACGGCGCGGACCCGATCGCCCTGCTCGACGCTCAGGCGCCGGCCTGACCCACCGCCGACACGTTCCCCGCGGCCCGCACGGCCGGGTTGAGGTGCACCACGCGGCCCGGGGTGTCGGTGGTGCGGCCGCGGATGACCAGCGCGGCGGCCCGCTGCAGCACGCTGAGCAGTGACGGGGAGCCCTCGGGCTGCTCGTCGGGGGCCACCACGGCGATCATCCGGGGCGCCACCGCCGTGAGCAGCAGCCGCTCGACGCCGAGCTGGGCCGCCCCCACCACGACGACCACGTCGGCGCTGTCGGGTGCGGGCAGGGCGCCGAGCAGGACGTCGCTGCGGGTGAAGCAGGCCAGGCCGTAGGCGCCGCCGTCGCGCTCGTGCAGCTCGTCCCACGCCGCGGCCAGCGCCGGGGCGGTGGCCCGGAGCCTGCGCAGCAACGAGGTGCGGCGCACCTCGTCGCGCAGCTCGCGGCGTGCGGCCCCGAGCGCGTCGACGGCCTCCTCGTAGGCGTCGGCGTCACGCCCGCGCAGCGCGTCGACGGCGAGGCGCTGTTCGGGCGCGACGACGGCGCCGCGGGCGGCGAGCCGGTCGGCCATCAGGTCGAGCCGCTGGGCGGCCTCCGCGGCCGAGCCGTGCTCGGCGTAGTCGAGGATGGCGGCCGACACGCGGGCCGCGGAGTCGACGTCGGGGACCGACAGCGGCGAGTCGGCGCCCAGGAACAGCACGTCGTGGCGCAGGGCACCGACGGACCGGGCGGCGTTGGCCACCAGCACGAGGCGCTCGGCGAGCGCGGCCAGGTCGCCGGGACCCCGCGGGGCCGGGACGCCCATCTCCGAGCAGCCGGCGACGATCCGCCCCATGCGCTCGCCGAGCTCCAGGTGGTCGAGGACCCGCAGCACGTCGGGGGCGGTGACCGGCTCGCGGTCGGCCACCCGGATGCGGCGCAGCACCGGCTGCACGTCGCGCTGCACGGTGGGCCGGAAGTAGTTGCGGGTGCGGCCCCCGGACTCCAGGAACTCGTAGTAGTTGCACAGCAGGTCGACCGCGTCGCCGGAGAGCTCCCCGTGGAAGGTGACGGGCGGGGCGTTGCGGCGGGTGTGCACGATCGTCGCGGCCTGGGCGACGTCCTCCTGCACCCGGTCGAACGTGCCGCGGTGCCGGGTGTGGATCAGGTGCCCGAGCAGCTCCCACTCCCAGGGCGACTGGCGGCGCGGGCCGAGCGCGTCGAGCTTCGCGGTGACGCACCGGGCGATCGAGGTGACGGCCTCGCGGCGCTCGGGCTCCACGCGGGCGAGCAGGGCGGGCACCACGGTGCCCGCGTCGTCGGGCGGGCTCGCCTGCACGGCCTGGTCGCACAGCCGGCGCACCTCGTCGACCCCGGGGAGGGCGTCGGGGGCCGGGAGGTCCTGGCCCGAACGGGCCCGGGCGGCCGCCGTGGAGGTGGCCAGCAGGCGCCGCAGCTCGCGGAGCTCGGCCTGCGGGAGGTCGGGCAGCGCGTCGACGGTGCGGCCGCTGGTGACCCCCATCCGGACCGAGTCGAGCTCGGCGTCGGTCTCGGCGGTGACGACGACGCGCCTGCCGTCGGCGACCAGCGCCGAGACGGCCGTGGCGACCTCGCTCGGGCCGGCCTCGTCGAGGACGACCAGCGCCGTGCCGCGCATCGCCTGCACGACCGACGCCGGATCGTCGGCGGGCCGGCGCGGCGCCGGCGGGACCTCCGCGACCGAGGCGGCGAGCGCCTCGGCGAGGCGGCGCAGCCCGGGGGGCGTGGAGCCCGCCCGGACGACCTCACCGATTCGGGCGCGCGCGGCGGCCGTGGCGGGTTCCTCGTGGGCCGCCGCGGCGAGCCGGTCGACGAAAACCAGGAGGTCCTCGGCGTCCTCTCCGGCGGACGCACGGTCGTGCGCGCTCCCGGGTCCGACATCCATCACCGTGGTCACCTCCGACTGTCACCGCCCGGCGTGGCGGTGATCACCCTTTCGTATCGCAGGGGTCCACAGAATGGTGCACCTCTGACGAGTGGCTGGGCAATCGTGGGCCGCCGAAAGGTCACTCTCGGCGGTGTCCGGCACTCGAACGAGTGAACGGACGAATGGCGCGACACTGACATCGTGGTGAACGGCGGTGTCGTGCCCGTGTCGATCACTCTATGCGACAGACGGTCTGCTGGATACGACCAGCGGTCAACAGCACCGTGCGGACGGTGCGTGATCGCCACGATCGGTGCGTTTCCGCCAGAACTCGCGCTCGCCCATCGGGGGCACCCCGGGGTGACGGGCGGCGTGGTGGGCCACGTACCGCTCGTAGGCCTGCTCCCCGGCGAAACCGCGCAGCAGCTGCCAGGCCTCCCTCAGGGCCTCCCGCGCGGTCACGTGGACTCCCTGCTGCCGGCCGTCGCGAGCTCGTGCTCGCGGATCGCCCGCTTCTCCTCGCGGGTGGCGATCAGCCCCGACGGCGCGACGATCGTCGACCGCACGTACGGGTCCTCCGAGCCGCCGGGCAGGGGGCCGCCGCGCAGCGCCGTGACCCACACCCGCATCGAGTCGGCCAGGATGATCAGGATCAGCGTGGCGAACAGCGCCGTCAGCACGGTGTCCAGGGTCGTGTTGAACACGACCTGCTGCATGTCCTCCACCGATCTCGCCGTACCCAGGCTCGTCTCCCCGGCGTCGAGGGCGGCCTGGTAGCGCTGGCGCTGGGCCCAGAAGCCCAGCGTCGGGTCGGGCGAGAAGATCTTCTGGTAGCTCGCGGTGAGCGTCACGGCGGCGTCGAAGGCCAGCGGGACCAGCGTGATCCAGGCGTAGCGCGCCCGCCCGGACTTGATCAGCAGTGTCGTGCAGACGGCCAGCGCGACCGCGGCGAGGAGCTGGTTGGCGATGCCGAACAGCGGAAAGAGCTGGTAGATCCCGCCGAGGGGGTCGTTGACGCCCGCGTAGAGCAGGTAGCCCCATGCCCCCACGATCAGCGCGCTCGCCGACCACGCGGCGGGCTTCCAGGACGTGTCCTTGTACTTGGGCCAGACCGCGCCGATGGTGTCCTGCAGCATGAAGCGCCCGACGCGGGTGCCTGCGTCCACCGTGGTGAGGATGAACAGCGCCTCGAACATGATCGCGAAGTGGTACCAGAACGCGCGCAGCGCGTCGCCGCCGAAGACCTCGGAGAAGATCTGGGACAGCCCGACGGCCAGCGTGGGCGCGCCGCCGGACCGGCCGACGAGACTCTCCTCCTCGACCGCGGCCGCCGCGGCCTGCAGCTCGGCGGGGCTGATCGTGAACCCGATGTTCGCCACCGCGGCCGACGCGGTCTCGACGGTCGGGCCGAGCACCGTGGCCGGCATGTTCATGGCGAAGTAGAGGCCCGGGTCGAGCACGCACGCCGCGGCGAGCGCGCAGATCGCGACGAACGACTCGGTGAGCATGCCCCCGTAGCCGATCAGCCGGACCTGCGACTCCTTCTCGATCAGCTTGGGCGTGGTGCCCGACGCGACGAGCGCGTGGAAGCCCGACAGCGCACCGCAGGCGATGGTGATGAAGACGAACGGGAACAGCGAACCGGCGAACACCGGGCCCATGCCGTTGGCCGCGAACTCGGTGAAGGCCTCGGTCCGCATCGTCGGCCAGGCCACCAGGATCGACACCGCGAGCAGCACGATGACGCCGATCTTCATGAAGCTCGACAGGTAGTCGCGCGGGGCCAGCAGCATCCACACCGGCAGCACGGAGGCGACGAAGCCGTAGACCACCAGCGCGAGGGTGAGCTGGTTGGCGGTGAGCGTGAAGGACTCGGCGAGCGGGGAGCTGTCGATCCAGCCACCCGCCACGATCGCCAGCAGCAGCAGTGCGACGCCGATCAGCGAGCCCTCGATGATCTTCCCCGGCCGTATGTAGCGCAGGTAGAAGCCCATGAACAGGGCGATCGGGATCGTCATCGCCAGCGAGAAGGTGCCCCACGGCGAGTCGGCGAGCGCCTGCACGACGACCAGCGCCAGCACCGCCAGCAGGATGATCATGATGGCCAGCACAGCGATCAGGGCCGCGATCCCGCCCACCGGCCCGATCTCCTCGCGGGCCATCTGCCCGAGGCTGCGCCCGCCGCGGCGGGTGGAGAAGAACAGCGTGACCATGTCCTGCACGGCCCCGGCGAAGATGACGCCGACGATGATCCAGATCGTGCCGGGCAGGTAGCCCATCTGGGCGGCCAGGACCGGCCCGACCAGCGGGCCCGCGCCGGCGATGGCGGCGAAGTGGTGGCCGAACAGCACGCGCCGGTCGGTGGGCTGGTAGTCCTGCCCGTCGTCGAGGCGCTCGGCGGGGGTGGCGCGGGTGTCGTCGACCTGCAGGACCTTGCGGGAGATGAACCGCGAGTAGAACCGGTAGCCGATGGCGTAGGACGCCAGCGCGGCGAACACCAGCCACGCGGCCGAGATCTCCTCGCCGCGGCTCAGCGCGATGATCCCCCAGGCCACGGCGCCCACCAGGGCCACCGCCGACCAGATGAGCACCTGCCGCAGGTCCGGACGCCTGCGTTCGGACCCCTCGGGCTGCGCACCCGACATCTCCGTGGTGGCCACGGCGCACACCTCTTCCCCGTCCCGGGCGCCCCCCGACAAGGCACCGGCGAGGCGACGATAGGCCCACGAACGGGTGTTGTCAGTGCTCCCGCTGCGCCGAATGCCGAGTCGTGACACGGCACCGGCCCGCCGTGCGGGTGCACGACGGGCCGGCGGGGACGGAGTACTAGGCGCCGAGACGCAGCTTGAGCGCCTCCAGCTCGTCGCGCATCGACGTGGGGAGGCCGTCGCCGATCTTGTCGAACCACTCCTCGATGAGCGGGATCTCGGCCTTCCACTCCTCGACGTCGACCTCGAGCGCGGCGTCGATGTCGGCCACGGCGGAATCGAGCCCGTCGAGGTCCATCTGGTCCGAGGTCGGGACGTAGCCGATCGCGGTCTCGGTGGCCGCGGCGGTGCCCTCCATTCGCTCGATGCACCACTTCAGGACGCGGCTGTTCTCGCCGAACCCGGGCCACAGGAACTGGCCCTCGTCGCCCCGGCGGAACCAGTTGACGTAGAAGATCTTCGGCAGCTTGTCGGCGTCGGCGCCCTTGCCCAGGTTCACCCAGTGCTGGAAGTACTCGCCGACGTTGTAGCCCAGGAACGGCAGCATCGCCATCGGGTCGCGGCGGACCTGGCCCAGGCCGCCGGCCGCGGCCGCGGTCTTCTCGCTCGACATCGTGGCGCCCATGAAGGTGCCGTGCTGCCAGTCGCGCGCCTCGGTGACCAGCGGGACGGTGGTCTTGCGCCGCCCGCCGAACAGGATCGCCGAGATCGGCACGCCGTTCGGGTCCTCCCACTCGGGCGCGACGACCGGGCACTGCCCGATCGGCACGGTGTAGCGGGAGTTCGGGTGCGCGGCGTCGGTGCCGGACTCGGGCGTCCAGTCGTTGCCCTTCCAGTCCGTCAGGTGCTCGGGCTCGCCCTCCAGGCCCTCCCACCACACGTCGCCGTCGTCGGTCAGCGCGACGTTGGTGAACAGCGCGTTGCCCGCCTCGATGGTGCGCATGGCGTTGGGGTTGGTCTTCCAGTTGGTGCCCGGCGCGACGCCGAAGAAACCGAACTCGGGGTTGACCGCGTAGAGGCGGCCGTCCTCGCCGAAACGCATCCAGGCGATGTCGTCGCCGACGGTCTCCGCACGCCATCCGGGAATGGTCGGCTGGAGCATCGCGAGGTTGGTCTTGCCGCAGGCGGACGGGAATGCCGCGGCCACGTAGTAGGCCTTCTCCTCCGGCGAGATCAGCTTGAGGATGAGCATGTGCTCGGCCATCCAGCCCTCGTCGTGGGCGATGGCCGAGGCGATCCGCAGCGCGTAGCACTTCTTGCCCAGCAGGGCGTTGCCGCCGTAGCCGGAGCCGTAGCTCCAGATCTCGCGGGTCTCGGGGAAGTGCGAGATGTACTTCTGCTCGTTGCACGGCCACGCGACGTCGGCCTGGCCGGGCTCCAGCGGCGCACCCACCGAGTGCAGGCACTTGACGAAGGTGTCGCCGCGGTCGGCGAACAGCGGGAGCACCGAGGCGCCCATCCGCGTCATGATCCGCATGGACGCCACGACGTACTCGGAGTCGGTGATCTCCACGCCGAGCATCGGCGGGGTCGCGTCGAGCGGGCCCATGCAGAACGGGATGACGTACATCGTGCGGCCGCGCATGCATCCGCGGTACAGATCCGACATCGTCGACTTCATCTCGGCGGGATCGACCCAGTTGTTCGTCGGGCCGGCACCGGAACGCTCCGCAGAACAGATGAAGGTGCGTTCCTCGACGCGCGCCACGTCATCGGGATCCGATGCCGCATAGAACGAATTCGGCTTTTTCTCCAGCCGCGTGAACGTGCCCGCCTCGACGAGGGCGGTGGTCATCCGCTCCCACTCCTCGTCGGACCCGTCGACCCAGACCACCCGGTCGGGGGTCGTCAGTTCGGCCACGTCGCGGACCCACGAGAGCAGTCGCGTGTTCTCGGTCGGCGCTGCGTCGAGCCCTGGCACGGTGGCTGCAGTCATGTCGTCCTGTCTCCTAGCCGGCGGACCGGTTCTGCGGGAACGCTTACGCACGCCCGGGCAGCGGATGCGGCCGGGCGTGCCTGTCGAAGATGAATATCGACGGTACCGGCGGTGTCCGGCTTTCCCCACCGCTGGGCGATGTCGATTCACTCACAGGACCGATCAACTAATCGATTCAGAACAGGTCACGGCGCCATTCCCGGATCCCCGGCGGTGACCTTCGTGACGTTGCGGTCCGGGTGCTCCGCCTGGACCACCGGCGCGGCCGGGCGTAGCGTTTCGCCCGTATCCGGCGCCACGAGGGAGCGCGAACATGAGCGACACCGGTATGTACGTCACCCTGCTCGTGGTGGCGATCGCGCTCACCTTCCTGGTCGGGCGCCTGCTGGTCACCGCGGGTGAGCCCTTCCTGCAGGAGGTGTTCCAGGACACCAAGGTGACCCGGTCGGTGAACCTGCTGCTGTCGGTGCTGTTCCACCTCATCACCCTCGGCGTGCTGGCGATCATCTCGGTGGTCGACATCGCCGGCGGGCAGCAACCGCTGCAGACCTTCGTCGTCAAGCTCGGGGTGGTGCTGCTGGTCCTCGGCGTGGCCTACGGCATCTCGATGCTGGTGCTCATCCGCGTGCGCGAGCGCCGCCGGTCCGACCAGATCTCCGAGCAGGTGCAGGAGCGGCTGGCCGAGCGGTCGGCGCCGGCCCCGCGCCCCGTCGGCGAGGCCCAGATCAGCACCCAGCCGGTGATCCCGAAGCAGCTCTGAGTCCCACCACCACGGTGGCCGCGACGGCCACGAGCACCCCGGACCCGACCAGCGCGGTCAGCTCCACGCCCGCGTCGAACGCGGCGCGGGCCGAGGAGAGCAGCGCCTCGCCGTCGACACCAGGGACGCGTTGTGCGGTCCCGATCGCGCCGCCCAGCGTCTCGTGCGCGGCGTCGGCCCAGGTCGGGCCGATCCCCTCCGGCACCGCGACCCCGCGCCGGTACGCCGCGGCGAGCACGCTGCCCAGCACGGCCGTGCCGAGCACGGCCCCGATCTCGTAGGCCGTCTCCGACACCGCCGACGCCGAACCGGCCCGGTCGGCGGGGGCGGCCGCGAGGATGGCGTCGTTGGTGATCGTCTCCGACAGCCCGATCCCGGCGCCGACGAGCACCGCGGAGACGGCCAGCACCCCGACGGCGGACGACCCGCCCAACTGCGTGCACAGCCCGAACCCGGCCGCGGCGAGCAGCAGGCCGGTCGGCACCAGCAGCCGCAGCGGGTAGCGACGGGCGAGCCGGCTCGCCGTGAGCCCGGCCACCGCCGTCGTCACGAAGCCGGGGAGCAGGACCAGCCCGGCGTCGAGCGGGTCGAGGCCGGCGACCAGCAGCAGGTACTGGGCGGAGAAGAACAGCAGCCCGGTGAGCGCGAACATCGTCGTCGCGTTGGCGAGTGCGGACAGGCGCAGCACCGGCGAGGCGAACAGGGTGACGTCGAGCAGCGGCTCCTCACCCGCGGCGAGCCGGGCGCGCGCCCGGCGGACGAACAGCACGCCCGCCCCGGCGCCGACCAGCAGCGCGAGCACCGCGGAGCCGGTGACGCCGTCGTGGGCCACGGTCTTGATCGCCAGCACCGTGGGGCCCATCGCGAGCAGCGACAGCAGCACGCCGTAGGGGTCGAGGCGGCCCGGCCGCTCCATCCGCGACTCGGGCAGCAGCACCGCGCCCGCCACCAGGATCAGCAGCATGAGCGGCACGTTCACCAGGAAGACCGCGCCCCACCAGAAGTGCGCGAGCAGCAGCCCGCCGACGATCGGCCCGACCGCGGCCCCCGCCGCGAAGCCGGTCGCCCAGATGGCGACGGCGGTGCGCCGCTGCGTGCGGTCGGGGAACAGCGTGCGCAGCAGCGCGAGCGTCGCGGGCATGAGCATGGCGCCGAAGAAGCCGAGCAGGGCGCGGGCGGCGACGAGCTGGGCGGCGTCGGTCGCGAACGCCGCGGCCAGCGACACGGCCCCGAACCCGGCGACGCCGATCAGCAGCGTCCGGCGGCGGCCGATGCGGTCGCCGAGCGTGCCCATCGTGACGAGCAGGCCCGCGAGCACGAGCGGGTAGGCGTCGACGATCCACAGCTGCTGCGTGGCCGAGGGCGACACCGCCGCGCTGATCGCGGGCAGCGCGAAGCTCAGCACGGTGTTGTCGATCGCCACCAGCAGGGTGGGTAGGAACAACACGGCGAGCCCGGCCCAGGCGCGGGCGGACGGGCGGACGGGACGGGGAGCGGTGACGGTCATCGGGGTTCCTTACGCGTCTGTATACCGTCCAGACGGTACAGTAGCGCCGGGTATTCCCTGGCCGGACGCGTGGTGGGCTCGCCCACCTAGACTCGCCCGATGACCGGCGCCCGCGACCGCGTGCTGGACGCGTACGAGACGCTCCTGATCGACCACGGCCCCGGCTCGGCCACCCTCGACGCCGTCGCCGCCGCGGCCGAGGTCTCCAAGGGCGGGTTGCTCTACCACTTCGCCTCGAAGGACGCGCTGGTCACCGGCCTGCTCGACCGGCTGCGCGAGCGCAGCGCTGCCGACGCCGACGCCATCCGCACCGCGCCCGACGGCGCCGTCGCCTACTACCTGCGCACGTCCGCGCCCGGCGGCGGGGTGCCCGGGGGCGTCACGCGCACCTACCTCGCCGTCCTGCGGATCTCCGAGGGCAGCAGCACGGGACGGACGATCCGGGAGGTGCTCGCCGAGGTCGACGCCGACGCGTTCGCCGCGCTGCGGGCCGAGCTCGACGACCCGGTGCTCGCCTGGCTCGCCCAGCTCGTGGGCGACGGTCTCTACCTGCGCACCCTCACCGGCACGCCGCTCCCACCCGGCCTCGGGGTGGAGGACCTGCTGGCCCGGATGCGCCGCTACCTCCCCGACGCGGGGTCGTGACCGGGGCGGGACCGCGTCAGCCGAAGATCCATCGCGACGTGGCCCGCACCAGCGTGGGCGCCGGCTCCACGGGCACCGGGTGCCGCGCGATCTCGGGCACCGGGACCGGCAGCCGGTGCGTCGTGACGTTCCAGTACCGGTTCTCCGGGTCGCCCGCACGCCAGGCGTTGGCCAGGCGGGTGGTGGCGTCGGCGTCGGCGCGCCGCCGCGGCCGGGGGCGCATGTTGCAGTGTTCGCGGACCACCCGGTCGAGGGTCCGCCACGCGTCGTCGGCGGTGGTGTGCACGCTGACGCTGGGCTCGCCGTCGGTCTGGCCGACCAGCAGCGTGTAGGCGCTGACCATCTCGTAGGGCACGGGCACGCCCCTCTCGGGCTCGAACCGGTTGTCCCGCGACGTCGTCGGCGCGTTCACCCAGTCAACGGCACGCACCCCGGCCGGGTCCGCATCGGCGCGCCGGGCGTCGCCCGATGGTGTCCATCACGCGCCGTGTGCGACCGGTCACCCCGGCCGGGTGTACGACGGATCGCCCGACGGGACGTCCTCAGCGACCGAGCGATACCGACGACATCGTGAAGTCCGGCACCCGCACCGGCGGCATGGCGGCGCGGGTGAACCAGTCCTTCCACTCCCGCGGCAGCGTCCGCTCCGTGGCGCCGACCTCGGTGGCCGAGCGCAGGACGTCGAGCGGGGAGTGGTTGAAGCGGAAGTTGTGGTCGACCTCGCCGACGACCTCGCCGTCCTCCACGAGGTACACGCCGTCCCGGGTCAGCCCGGTGAGCAGCAGCGACGCCGGGTCGACGAGCCGGATGTACCAGAGGCAGGTCAGCAGCAGGCCGCGCCCGGTGCGCCCGGCCATCTCCTCCAGCGACGCGTCCGAGCCCCCGGTGAGCAGCAGGTTGTCGCCGGGCGGGGTGAAGGTCGTGCCGAACTCCGCGGCCTCCGCCCGCGACCAGCCGAGCTCGGCGATCACGCCCTCCCGGACCCAGTCGACGCGGCGGGTCGGTGCGCCGTTGTCGAAGACCGAGACGCCGTCGCCGGAGCGGGTGGTGGTGAGGAACGGCTCGTACGCCAGGCCGGGGGCCGCCGGGTCGCAGGCCAGCGTCAGGGGCAGCCCCGTCAGGCGCTCGCCGACCCGGGTGCCGTCGGGGCCGGACAGGGCGCTGCGACCCTCCTGGGCGGGCCGGCCCTCCATCGACCAGGCCAGGTAGATCATCAGGTCGGACACGGCCGAGGGCGGCAGCAGCGTCTCGTACCGGCCCGCGGGCAGCGTCACCTTCCGCTTGCCCCAGTCCAGCCGGCGCGCGGCCTGCGCGGCGAGGTCGACGACGTCCACGTCGGTGAAGTCCGCCGTCGACGCCCCCACCCACGCCGACCCGGACAGGTCGGGGGTCTTCGCGTTCAGCTCCACCGAGCCGGTCGGCTGCACCCAGCGCCGCCGCACCCCGGCCGAGGTGCCCAGCCACGTCGTGGCCAGCTCGTGGCTGGCGAAGCCGTACTGGCGCTGCGGCCCGGCGAGCACCTCGGCCAGGCCCTCGGCGAACGTCCCGTAGACGCCGATCGAGGTCTCGGCCGCGGGGTCGTCCCAGGTGGGGTCGGTCTCCGACGGGTCGGGCAGCGGCATCGCGTCCTGCGCGGGCCCGGCGTCGCGCGCCGAGGCCTCCGCGGCGCGCACCAGGTCGGCGAGCTGCGCCGGGTCGGTGACGGCCACGCTGGAGCTGACGACGCCCGCCGCCGTCCCGCCCTCGACGGCCACCATCGCGATCACCGTGACCCGGCCCGACGTGGTGTGCCCGTTGGTGGTCATCGTCGAGTTCGCCCAGCGCAGCACGGCCTCGCTCGACTCCTGCACGACCACGGCGCACCCGTGCAGGTGCGCCGCCGCCGCCAGCGTCCGCTCGACGATCTCCTGCGGCCGCATCACGAGCCCTCCTCCTGGGTGTTGAGCACGGCGACGCCGCGGAACCGGGCCGACGGGCAGCCGTGGCTCACCGCCGCCACCTGCCCGGGTTGGGCCTTGCCGCAGTTCATCGCGCCGTGCAGCACCCACGTCGACGGGCCGCCGACGGCGTCGAGCGAGCCCCAGAAGTCGGTGGTGGTGGCCTGGTAGGCGACGTCGCGCAGCTGCCCGGCCAGCTCCCCGTTCTCGATCCGGAAGAAGCGCTGGCCGGTGAACTGGAAGTTGTAGCGCTGCATGTCGATCGACCAGGACTTGTCGCCGACGACGTAGATCCCGCGCTCGACGCCCGCGATCAGCTCGGCGGTGGAGGTGTCGCGCACCGGGTCGGGCTGCAGCGACACGTTGGCCATGCGCTGGATCGGCACGTGGTGCGGGGAGTCGGCGAACGCGCAGCCGTTGGAGCGCTCGAGGCCCAGGCGGGGGGCGAACGTGCGGTCGAGCTGGTAGCCGACCAGCACGCCGTCGCGCACGAGGTCGAACGTCGAGGTGGCCACGCCGTCGTCGTCGTAGCCGACGGTCGCGAGGCCGTGCGGCTGCGTCCGGTCGCCGGTGACGTGCATGTGCTCCGAGCCGTAGCGCAGCGTCCCGAGCAGGTCGGGGGTGGCGAAGCTGGAGCCGGCGTACGCGGCCTCGTAGCCGATCGCCCGGTCGTACTCGGTGGCGTGCCCGACCGACTCGTGGATCGTCAGCCACAGGTTCGTGGGGTCGATGACCAGGTCGTAGGGTCCGGCCTGCACGCTCGGGGACTTCGTCTTCTCGGCCAGCAGCTCGGGCACCTGCGCGAGCTCGGCGTCCCAGTCCCAGCCCGTCCCCGTGAGGTACTCCCAGCCGCGGCCGACGGGCGGGGCGAGCGTGCTCATCGTCTCGAACGCCCCGGCCCCGCGGTCGACGGAGGTGGCGGTGAACGTCGGGGAGATCCGCACCCGCTGCTGGGTGGTGCGGGTGCCGGTGAGGTCGGCGTAGAACTTGTTCTCCCGCACCTGCGCGACGCCGGCCTGCACGTGGTCGACGCCGTCGGAGGCGAGCAGGCGGTGGCTCCACTCGGTGAGCAGCTCCACCTTCTCCCGGGTCGGCACCGTGAACGGGTCGACGTCGTAGGCGGACACCCACTCGGCGACGTGCACCGGCTCGTCGGCCCGCTCCACCCGCTCCACCGCGACGGGCGCCAGCGTCCGGGCGACGGCCACCGCGCGCTCCGCGGTGGCCGCGGCCCGGGAGGGGGTGAGGTCGCCGTGCGAGGCGAAGCCCCACACCCCGTCGACGATCACGCGGACGGCCAGGCCGACCGTCACGTCGTCGGCGACCCCGGTGACGCGGCCGTCGCGCAGGTCCACCGACTGCGTGACGATCCGCTCCACCCGCAGGTCGGCGTGCTGCGCCCCGAGGTCGCGGGCGCGGGACAGGGCGGCGTCGGCGAGGGCGGTGAGGGGCAGGCCCGCGAACACCGGGTCCAGGTCTGGCATGGCCCGAACCTATCCCGCCCGCGCCCTACCCGGCCTCGGCGACCATCCGGGCGTAGCGGGTTCCCGCGGCCAGCAGCACCAGCCCGGCGCCGAGGAACGCCGCGACCTGCGCCAGTCCGTCGAGCACGACCAGGTCGAACAGCACCAGCTTGGCGACGGCCCCCGCCACCAGCACCAGCCCGGTCACCCGCAGCGCAGGCCGCCGCAGACCGCGGGCGAGCAGCACCAGCGCCAGCACCGTCCAGGACACGGTGACGACGGCGTGCCCGACCGTGAACGCGGTCCGCTCCGGCGACACCAGCAGCGCCAGCGACACGGCGAGCCCGGCCGTGCCGTACAGGCCGGCCACCCCGAGCGGCACCCAGATCCCCGCGGTCGCGGAGTCCGGCCGCACCAGGCCCAGCCGCCCCGCGGCGACCGTGAGGACCACGGCCGTGAGCAGCACCAGCAGCGACACCACCGCGCCGCCCACCAGCGCACCCGTGCGGGCCAGGCCGTCGACGACGAAGGGATCGGCGGGGAAGGCGACGAGCGCGGTCACCGGTGCGTCGACGGCGACCGCCAGCAGCGTCCCGACCAGGCCGAACCCGGCCGCGAGAGCCAGCGTGGGCCGGTGGCCGACGGCCACGGCGACGGCGGCCGTGCCCATCGCGACGGCCAGCAGCGTGCCGGTGGCGACCGGTCCGTCCAGGGCGACCAGCACCGCCTCCAGCACCCCGACCCCGGCGACCGCGAGGACCGCCGCCCGCAGCCGCGGCCCGGCGCCGGGCACCGCGAGCAGGGCGGGCACCAGCAGCGCGACCGCCGCGGCCACGCCCGCGCCGCCCCAGCCGTCGAGCTCGGGAGCCAGCGCCAGCGCGGGCAGCGGGGCCAGCGCGACGAGCCCGGCCACCACGCCATCGGGCAGGCGGCGCACGGCGAGCGCCGCGCCGGCGAGCCCCAGCAGGGTGGCGGCGAGCACGGCGGGGATCCGCAGCGGATCCGTGGAGAAGGCGACGATCGACGCGCCCAGTGCGGGACCCGCCGCGGCGAGCAGGGCGGGCCACGACCAGGCGGCGCCGCGCGGTCCGTGGCGCAGCGCCACCACGGCCACCGCCAGCTGCAGGGCCAGCAGCAGCGCCACGAGCAGCGGACCCTCGACCAGCGCCGGGGCGAGCACCGCACCACCGACGACGATGCCGGAGGCGAGCAGCGGCGAGCGCCAGCGGCCGGCCAGCGCCAGCCCGCCCGCGGCCACCGCGAGGGCCAGCGCCACGGCGAGCGCCTCGGGGACCCCGAGGAGCCGGTTCGCGGCCGCCACCACCAGGTACAGGGCCGCGAAACCGGTGCCGGCCACGGCCGTCGCACCGCCGCGGCGGGCCTCGGTGCGGTGCATCCACATCGCGACGGCCACCAGTACGGCGCCGAGCACGGCCCCGGACCACACCCGCGCGGCGGGCGAACCCCAGCCGCGGGAGGCGGCGAGCACCAGGAACAGCACCACGCCCAGCAGCGTCATCGCGCCGCCGGTCCAGGCCAGGAGCCGGGCGCCGCCCGCGGTCGCCCGTGCGGGCGGGGTCGCGGGGCCGCCGCCGAACCACGGCGGCGCGGGCGGCAGGCCGGTGCCGCCGGGCGGGTTCCACGGGCCCGGGGGCTGTCCCTGGGGCGGCCCCCCGGCGGGGGCACCCCACCACGGCGGCGGCCCGGCCGGGCCCGGCGGGACCGGGTGCCGCACCGGGGGTCGTTCCAGGACCCCGGTGACCGCGTCCGCGTTCGCGACCGGGTGCGGCGCGGCGAGCGAGTCCAGCCGCGCCTCGACGCGGTCGAGCCGGTGGGCCAGCCGCGCGAGCTCGGCCGTCAGGTCCGCTGTGCTGCTCATGGGGCCATGATCGGGCCGGCGGGGCTCGCGCGGATGCGTACGGCTACCCGCTCCGGGTCACGGACCGGTCACGGTCAGCCCCAGCGCAGCAGCCTCGTGAGCACCTCGACGAGCGTGGGCGGGTCGTCGTCGCACGGCGCCGCGTCGATGTCGCCGTCGGCGCGCAGGGCGAGGGTGCGGTCGGCGAGTCCGTCGCCGTCGAGGTCGGTGTGCAGGAACAGCTCACCCGAGTCGTCCTCGGAGAACAGGGAGTCGGGGGTGCCGTCGTCGTCGGTGTCGAACCCCGCGGTGACCTCGGGGCAGGCGTCGTCGCGGGGATCACGCACCGACCGCCTCCCGGGGTCCGAAGGCGGCCAGCTCGGCGTCGACCGCGCTGCGGTGCCCGGCCAGGGCCGCGTCGAGGCGGACGGCCCCGGCCGCCGCCCGGGCGACGGCCCGCCGGGCGAGCTCGGCGTCGACGCGGGTGCGCGTGTCGGCGAGCAGGGCGAGGCTCCAGCGCCGCAGCCGCGCCCGGTCGGCCGCGGCCCGGCGCGACCGGACGACGGCGACGAGCACCAGCACGGCCGCACCCGCGGCGGGCAGGGCCACCGACGGGCCGGCGAACCCGGTGAGCGGGGCCGCCGCGAGCGGGAGCACCGCGGGTCGCCAGGTGCCGGCGTCGGCCAGGGTCTCCCACGTCCCCGTGCGCCGCGGGGCGGGCGGGTCCGGTGCGGCGGGCGGGGGCGGGTCGTCCGGGGGCACCGGCAGCGCGACGCCCCGGTCGGCGGCCGTGCCGCGCTCGGCGGCCACCGCGAGGTCGGTGAAGCGCCGGTACGCGGCCGTCTCCACGGCCCGGGCCGCGTCGGCGACGGCCGCGGCGGGGCGGGCCGCCCGGTCGAGCTCGCGGCGGACCTCGGCGAGATCGGCCGTGGCCCGGGCGAGCGCGGTCGCGCGGGCGGCGGCGAGGGCGTCGCGCAGGGCGGTGCGGCCCGGCGTCAGCAGGGCGCGCTGCGCGCGCAGCTCGTGGCGCCGGGCGCGCACGGCGTCGGCATGGCGGTCGGGCATGCCGGTGAGGGTGACGGCCCGGGCACCGGCGCGCGGGGGATCGGGGGAACGGTGTGCGATCGTGAACGGTCCCCGTTCCACCCGAAGGAGCCCGCGTGACCTCGCGCCCACCGGTCGAGGACCGGCCCCGCATCATGAGCTTCGTGCACCACCGCGCGCGGCTGACCGAGGGGCAGCAGCGGGCCTGGGACCGCTCGTGGCCGGTGCTGGGCCGCGACGTCGCCGACGTCGTCGCGGGCACCGTCGCCTACGACCCGCCCGCGTGGTTCGGCCGCACCGCCCCGCTGGTGCTGGAGATCGGGTCCGGCATGGGGGAGTCGACCGCCGCGCTGGCTGCCGCCGCCCCGGAGCACGACCACCTCGCCGTCGAGGTCTTCGAACCCGGCCTGGCGCAGCTGCTCATGCGGGTCGGGGAGCTGGGGCTGACGAACCTCGCGCTGCTGCGTGGCGACGCCGTCGAGCTGCTGCGGACGCGGGTGCCGGATGGCTCGCTGGCCGCCGTCCGGATCTTCTTCCCGGACCCGTGGCCCAAGCGCAGGCACCGCAAGCGCCGCCTGGTGCAGCCCGAGGTCGCAGCGCTGGTCGCGTCCCGGCTGGCGCCCGGCGGCACGCTGCACCTGGCGACGGACTGGGCCGACTACGCGACCCAGATGCGCACCGTGTGTGAGGAGGAACACCTTCTGGTGAACGCGGCCCCCGACGCCCCGGAGGGCTGGTATCCGCGCCCGGAATGGCGGCCGGTGACCAAGTTCGAGCAGCGTGCCCACCTCGAGGGACGTGTCGTCCGCGATCTGCTGTACCGCCGCCGTTCCGCTGGGCACCCTGGCGATCACGCTTCGTGACCGTGTAAACAGGTCGACGGCCCCGGAACGGGGAAGTCGGTCGGGGAGAGCGGGGCGTGCGTGACGGCGTTCGTGGACGAGGACACCGTCGTTCCGGCCCCCCGTTCCTGCCCGGTGGCCCACGCGCCCGCGTCGGCCGGGCCGGGCCTGGTCGAGGCCGCGACGACGTTCCTGGAGCAGTTCCATTCCGAGACCACCCCGGCGCAGACGCTGGCGGGCCGGCTCGACGAGGTGCGCCGCGAGATCGACGAGACGGGCACCTACGTCCACACCCCCGACGAGCTGACCTTCGGCGCGCGGGTGGCCTGGCGCAACGCGGCCCGCTGCATCGGCAGGCTGTACTGGAACAGCCTGCGGGTGCGCGACCGCCGCGCGGTGTCCGCGCCCGCCGAGGTCGCCGCCGAGTGCGTCGCCCACCTGCGCGACGCCGGTCGCGACGGCCGGATCCGCTCCACCATCACGGTGTTCGCCCCGGACCGCCCCGGCCGGCCGGGTCCGCGGATCCACAACGAGCAGCTCATCCGCTATGCCGGGCACCGCACCCCCGGCGGCCGGATCCGCGGCGACGCCCGGTACGCCGACTTCACCGACCGGGCCGTCGCGCTGGGCTGGGAGCGGCCCGACCCGCCCGGCCGCTTCGACGTCCTGCCGCTGCTGGTCTCCGACGGCGACGCCCCGCCGGAGCTGCACGAGATCCCGCGCGACGCCGTGCTCGAGGTCCCGCTGACCCACCCCGAGCACGCGTGGTTCGCCGACCTGCGGCTGCGCTGGCACGCGGTACCCGCGATCAGCACCATGCCGTTGGAGGTCGGCGGCATCGTCTACCCGGCCGCGCCGTTCAACGGCTGGTACATGGGCACCGAGATCGGCGCCCGCAACCTCGCCGACGCCGACCGCTACGACCTGCTCCCCGTGCTCGGCGAGCGCCTCGGCCTCGACACCTCCTCCGAGCGCACCCTGTGGCGCGACCGCGCCCTGCTGGAGATGCTGCGCGCGGTGCAGCACTCGTTCGACGCGGCGGGGGTGACGATGACCGACCACCACACCGAGTCCGACCGCTTCCTCACCCACGTCGCCCGCGAGGAGAACGCAGGCCGGCGCTGCCCGGCCGACTGGAGCTGGATCGTGCCCCCGGTCAGCGGTGGGCTCACCCCGGTCTACCACCGCTACTACGACGAGCCCGACCCCGCGACCCGCCCGGCCTACCTCCCCCCACCCCCCGCCTGACCCCGCGAGTCCCCCGTTTCCCGTCCGCGAGTCCCCCGTTCTCCGTCCGCGAGTCCCGTCATCGGGCTGTGAGGCGCCGGACGTCGGAGTAGGTCGGCGGCGCGGAAGTGCAGGGAACCGGTGCTGACCCGGCGTACCCCCACGGCCGTGAGGTCGGCGGGCGGGTGGCGGCCGCACAGGATGCCACCGCGTCCGGATCGCCGGCGAAGCCCGACTCGATGTCGGCGGTGAGCAGGAGGCCGCGCCCGTCCGGCGCCCTCGCCGGCGCGACGGTCTCGGCCCGGGTCGTGCCCGCCGCGTCGGCCGGGCCTGCGGCGGCCGCCCGCACCCGCTACGACCACGTGGCCGGCACGCACGGCGTCGCCCTGTTCGACGCGCAGGTCGGCGCCGGTCCCGTCCGCACCCGCGACGGCCTGGCACTCACCGGGCCGGGGCAGGAGTGGTTCGTGGGGCTCGCCGGGGGGACGGCGCTGCGCGCCCGCGGCTCCCGGCCTGCCCGTCCTACGTGGGCCCGGCGAGCCCGGGGACCTGGCGCGTGCGCCCGCGGAACTCCGCGACGACGACGTCCCCCGCCCGCACGGTGACGTCGTAGAGGCCGGAACGCCCGGTGAGCGCCCGCTCCGCCGCCGTCGCGACCAGCTCGTCGCCCAACGCCGCGGGGCGCAGGAAGGCGATGTCGGCCCCGGCCGCCACCGCCGAGACGCCGTGGCTGTTGGACGCGTGCGCGAGCGCGGCGTCGGCGAGCAGGAACACGAACCCGCCGTGGCAGATGCCGTGGCCGTTGAGGTGCTGCTCGCCGACCGTCAGCGCGACGGCGGCGGTGCCGGGGCCGACGTCGAGCAGCCGGACGCCCGCGCCGCGTGCGGCGGCGTCGTGGCGGGTCATGGCCTCGGAGGTGCGGCGGGCGGTCTCGCTCGGCTCGTCCATCGTGACGGGATGCTATCCGGGGGCGCGGGATAGGGTCCGGGCCATGACGACCCCCGCGCCGACCTCGCCGCCCGCCCCCCGCGTGCTGCTGGTCTGGGACGCGCCGAACATGGACATGAGCCTGGGTTCGCTCCTGGGCGCCCGGCCGACGGCGGCGTTCCGCCCGCGCTTCGACGCCGTCGGGCGCTGGCTGCTCGACCTCGCCGGGCCGGACGCGCTGGCCGAGGCCACGGTGTTCACCAACGTCGTCCCCGGCAGCACCGAGGTCGTCCGCCCGTGGGTCGAGGCGCTGCGCAACGTCGGCTTCGCGGTGTTCGCCAAGCCGAAGATCACCGACGACTCCGACGTCGACGACGACATGCTCGCCCATATCCGCCTGCGCGCCGACGAGGGCACGCTCGAGCACGTCGTCGTGGCCTCCGGTGACGGGCGCGCGTTCCGCGAACCGCTGGAGGAGCTGCGCGCCAAGGGCACCTACGTCACGGTCATCGGGTTCCGCGAGCACGCGACGTTCGCGGTGGCGTCGGACGTCATGGAGTTCGTCGACCTCGAGGAGATCGACGGCGTCTTCCGCGAGCCGCTGCCGCGCATCACGCTCGACTCGCTGCCCGACGGCGGCGCCTGGCTGCCCCCGTTCCGCTCCCTGCGCTCGCTGCTGGAGCCCCGCCGGTGATACGGCTGACCGCGCCGGTCGTGCTCCCCTGCGACGCGGCCTGCTCGGTCCTGCGCGACGGTGTCGTGGACGTCTCCGCCGAGGGCCGGATCACCTTCGTCGGGCCCCGCGCGCAGGCCCCGGCGTCGGACGCCCCGGTGCACGCCCTGCCCGGCGTCCTGCTGCCGGGGCTGGTCAACACCCACGCACACACCCCGATGATCGCCCTGCGCGGCGCGGGCGGCGACCTCCCGCTGCTGCGCTGGCTGCACGAGGTCATGTGGCCGATGGAGGCCCGGCTCACCGGCGACGACGTGCGGGCCGCGATGACCGCGGGCTGCGTCGAGCTGCTGCGCACCGGCTGCACCACCAGCGTCGAGATGTACTTCCACACCCAGGCGGTGCTCGACGCCGTGCACGCCGTCGGCTCCCGCGTGGTGCTGACGCCCGGGGTCATCGCCGCACCGGGCTGGGACCGCCTCGGCACGTGGGAGCAGATGCGCGACGGCATCTCCGCCCGGATCGACGCCGACGGCGTGGTGAACGGCCGCGTCGAGCTCGGGTACGGACCGCACTCGGCGTACACGCTGCCGCCGGAGGCGCTGGCGTCCATCGGCGAGCACGCCAGGGCCCGGGGCGCGCTGCTGCACGTGCACGTCGCGGAGGCGGCGGAGGAGGACGCGGCCGCGCGCGCGTCGCACGGCTCGGTGCCCGCCCTGCTCGACGCCCTCGGGGTGCTCGAGGGCCGCGTGCTCGCCGCCCATTCGATCCAGCTCTCCGACGACGACATCGCCCTGTTCGCCGCCCGCGGCACCGCCGTGGCGCACTGCCCGGGCTCGAACGCGAAGCTGGCGGCCGGGATCGCGCGGGTCACCGCCCTGCGCCGGGCCGGGGTCCGGGTCGGCCTGGGCACCGACGGCCCCGCCTCCGGCGACGACCTCGACGTCTGGGCGCAGGCCCGCCTCGCCGGGCTTCTCGCCCGTGTGACCAGCGGTGACGCCGCCGCGCTCACCGCGTCGGAGCTGCTGCTGATGGCCACCCGCGACGGGGCCGCCGCGCTCGGCCGCGACGACCTCGGCGCCCTGGAGCCCGGCCGGTGGGCCGACCTGGTGCACGTCGATCTCGACGACCCGGTCTTCACCGACCCCGCCGACGACGCCCAGCTGCTGTCGAACCTGGTGTGGGCGGGCGGTGCGCGGCTGGTCCGCGACGTGTGGGTGGCGGGCGAGCAGGTGCTGGCCGCAGGCGAGCCCACCCGGGTGACCCGCGCGCAGACCACCGCAGCGGTCCGCGAGGTGGCCACCCGCCTCCGCCCCTGACCCACCCCCCCCGCGAGTCCCCCGTTCTCCGCGCGCGAGTCCCCCGAGATCCGTGCGCGAGTCCCCCGGAATCCGCGTTGCGAGACCCGGATCGTCGGGTCACCCGGCGATCCGTGCGCGATGCCGTCGGGCCCGCAACGCGCCGGGGGTGAACCCGCGGGCGGCGTAGCCGCGCGTCACGAAGGCCTCGTGCAGTTCGCGTTGCACGCGCACCGTGCTCCGGAGGTCGTCGACGTCCACCCGTACGACGATCCATCCCGAGCGGCGGAGCGCCTCGACGCGCAGCTCGTCGACGTCGGCGCGATCCAGATGGGCCAGGTGTCCGTCGTACTCGACGGCGATCCGCAGGGCCGGCCAGCTCAGGTCGAGCCGCCATCGCGGGCGTCCCCCGATGTCCCGTACCCAATGGTTGACCACGGGGACCGGAAAGCCGAGATCGACGATCCGCCACAACATCCAGCTCTCGGCCGGCGACTCGGCGAGCCCGGTCGCGAGGTCCAGCAGACGCGCGCCGACGCGGGTGCCGCGCGGATCGGGTCGGCTCCGCAACCTGCTGTGCACGGTGGCCCGGAACGATTCGCGCTGCTCCGCGGGCAGCGCGGCGAGGGCCTGGTCGACCAGGGCGAGTGCGTCCTGGTGAGGCCGCCGGCACAGCACACCGGCCAGTACGCGGTCGAGCACGAGCGTCGGGATGCCCTGGATCTCGACGGTGTCGTCGACGAGATCGCGCCCGTTGTGGACGACGAGCCCGGTCCGCGACGGACGCTTGTTGCCGTAGGGGACGACGAGATCGACCGGCGTCGGTGCGGCGGCGCCGAGGCCGTGCAGGAAGGCGGCGGTCGGCCCGGACACACGGGCGCCGGGACCTCCGGCGAGCAGCCCCGCGGCGACGATCGTGAGCGGGTCGGCCGCGCGCGCCGGATCGACGACGACACCCGGCCACGGTGTGCGGAACGTGCCGTCCGCGAGCGCGGTGCGGACCCGGGTCTCGCCGATCTGTCGGACGGCGTCGCGGCGCAGGCAGGCGCCGTGCAGGGATTCGGTGGGGAACATGTGCTCGACCGTGCCGCTCCGCGTAGCTCCCGGCGGATCGAGTGCGAAAGCTGTGGATGGTCGGGTCCCGAGGTGGACAACGTGCGTCCCGTGCCCCTCCCGGCGCACCGAACCGAGATCGACGGCGCGGGATCCGGGGGACCCGCGCGCAGTCCGGGGGACTCGCGCACGGGATCCGGGGGACTCGCGCGCGGGATCCGGGGGACTCGCGCGCGGAGTTCGGGGGACTCGCGGGGGTGGGAGGTGCGCGGAGGGCCGGTGACCGCGGGTGGAGCGGCGGTCCGTGGCGCCGGTCTCCCGCGGGCCACCGGCCCTCGTCCGTGCGTGCGGTCCGCTCCCCAGCCGACCGCGCAGTCCCCGCCCCGGCACGATCCGGGGCGGGGGCGTCTCAGTGGCTCCCGGCGGTCTCCAGCCGGAAGTGGTGCCGTCCGCCCTCGCGCGGCTCGACGAGCGCGTGGGCGCCGGTGTCGGTGTCGGCCGAGCGGCGGCGGCGCGGGGCCCGCGTGGGCAGGACGGGCGACGGGGCCGCGGCGGCGTCGAAGGCCTGCACCGGGATGGGGGCGGTCAGCGGGTCGCGGCGGAACTCGTCGACGGGGTCGAGTCCCCTGGCGCCGGGCACCCGGACGTCGGGCGCCCGGACGTCGGACCGCCTGCGGGACGGTGCCTCGACCTGCCGGCCGCGCCAGCCGGAGTGGCGCAGCGCGTGGAAGATCGGCGTCAGCACCGCCTCCTCGTTGACGGCGTGCCGCCCCCCGTGGACGACCGCCCGCCGCATCTCCCCGTAACCCCTGACCACGTCCGACACCTCAACACCTCCGCTGCTCCGCATGCGCCGTCGAAGTGGACCGTTCAGCGCACTTGATGACCACAACGGGGGACACTCGCTCGGGGAAACGGCTTACGGGGCCTCGTTACAGTTCTGCGGGCCGAATACGCTCGATCGGGTGGACTCCGCTCCCGATCACACTCTCTTGAGTATCCGGGCGGCGCCCGCTGCAGCCGTGGTGGCCAGGATCCAGCCCGCGGCGACCAGAGTGCCGGCGATCCACTGCGATGCGCCCTCGAGTCGCCAGTACCCGTCCTGCCCGAGGTTCACGATCGGGAGCAGGGTGTCGGCGGCGAAGATCCAGGGGTTCCAGACGGGGTTCTGGTCGGCGTCGACGGGCACCGGCTCGTGACCGACGAACCAGACGCTGCCGAGTGCCCACAGGCCGATCAACCAGCACACGGCCAGCCAGGGGCGGTATCCGTAGCCCACGGTCCACCGCTGCAGCGCGCCCCAGATCCGGCCCGCCGGCCCGGCCGCGGCGTAGCGCC
Organism: Pseudonocardia hydrocarbonoxydans; assembly: GCF_006539565.1. Classification (GTDB taxonomy): domain Bacteria; phylum Actinomycetota; class Actinomycetes; order Mycobacteriales; family Pseudonocardiaceae; genus Pseudonocardia; species Pseudonocardia hydrocarbonoxydans. The sequence continues at coordinate 19,505 of NZ_BJNG01000035.1, read as the reverse complement.
GGTGCTGGCGCGCGATGAGCACGGTCTCGGCCATCTCGTCCTGGCCGGCGCGCTGGTACGCCGCGGCCAATTGGTCGTATAACGCCGGAGAGTAGCCATTACTCACCCGCTCGAACCAGTGGAGCCGCTTTCGGGCGTCCGCTGAACGGGTGTCGTTCAGCGCACCGTAGGTAAATCCGTCGACGAGGACGGATCCGCGTGCCGATCGGCCCAACCACAATGCGGGGGAATCGCGGAATGCGCCGACCTGTGCGTGCTCGAGCCGGACCACCCCGCGCGGGGACTCGGCCGGCCGCACCACCAGCTCCGCGGTCGTCAGGCCGTAGGCGTTCAGCGCGTACCGGGCCCCGGGGCCGCCGAGCCGGACGTCGACGAGCTGCACCGACTTGCGGGCGTCGGTGCCCCGGAGCCGGATGCCGCCGGCGGCCCGGACGCGCAGCAGGAGCAGGTCCTTGCCGACCGACGCCGCCCGCGCGTCCAGCGACGGCCGCACCGGTGGCGGGTCCGGCACCGGCGGCGCGCCGTCGAGGTACGGACGCACGCGTGGCCGCTCGAACACCGCGCCGGTGCAGTCGAGCGTCGCGCCGATCTCGGCGTTCTGCAGCCGCAGCGTGCCCGAGCAGACGAGCGCAGGTAGAGCTCCCCGCCGACGCGCAGCCGGTCGCCGTTGAACGCGTCGCGGTCCGGGGCGTGCAACCGCACGCCGGACAGGCTCGCGCTGCCGCGCACGTGGGCGTCGACGAGCCGGAGCTGTCCGTCGCAGCGCAACGGCCCGCGTCCCGCGGCCCGGGCCTCCAGGTCGCCGCCGATCTCGATGCCGTCGCCGAGCAGCGCCACCCCGCGGTCGGGCTCGTCGTAGGGGCCGGTCAGGTGTGCCCCGGACAGGCGCACGTACCCGCCGACCACCGCACCCGGCAGCCGCACGGTGCCGGTCGTGTCCGACCCGTCGTCGAGCTCCAGGTTGCCCTGCACGCGGATCCGGTCGGCGACCAGCGCCGCCCCCGGGTCGACGATCCCGCCGGGGACGATCGGCATCCGGCTCTCGTCGGCCGCGCGCGGCAGCAGCGGCTCGCCCGCCCGGCGCCGGATCACCGCACCGGTGAGCACGAGGTCGCCCCCGACCTGCACCCCGGCGAGCAGCACCCGGCCGTCGCAGGTGAACACCGGCCCGGCGTGGTGGCGCCCGGCGAGCAGGCTGCCGTCGACCGCCAGTCCCGTGAGGTCGAGGGCGTCGACGGTGGGCGAGGCCAGCTCCGCACCGGACAGGTCGAGGTTGCCGGTGATCCGCGCACCGGGCATCCGCACCTCACCCCCGGCGACGAGCCGCCGGGCGTAGCAGGTGCCGCCGACGACGAGCCGGTCGGCGATGACGGCCCGCCCGCCCGCGCCGTCGAGCCGCCCGGCCGAGAGCCGCAGGGAGCCGCCGATCCGGGCGTCGGACAGGTGCACCGGGCCGTGGGAGGTGAAGCCGTCGTCGAGGGTGAGGTCGGCGGTGACGACGACGTTGCCCGCCCGCAGCGCCGGGACCCGGCAGCCGGACATCGACAGCCCGCTGAACTCGGCCATCCGCAGGTCGGGTGCCTCGTCGAAGGTGCAGGCGCGCAGGTCGACGGGGACGGTGACCTGCGCGCCGGTCAGCCGCAGCACCCCGGTGACGCGCGCGTGGCGCAGCCGCAGCACCGGGGCGCCGGGCGGCCGCCCCGCGGTGAGGACGGCGGCCAGTGCCGCGGCGGGCAGCTCCGCCCCGCCGAGGTCGAGCTCGTGGCCCGCGGTGAGCGCACCGGTCAGCGCGGACACGGGATCCTGGGCCACCCGCGTGTCCTACCACGGAACCTCCGCTACGCCGCGGCGTCGAGCTTGTCCACGGCCTCCTCGTCGAGCGTCAGCTCCGCGGCACGGACGTTCTCCTCGACGTGCGCGAGCGAGGACGTCCCCGGGATCGGCAGCATCACCGACGAGCGGTGCAGCAGCCAGGCCAGCGCCACCTGCGCGGTGGTGGCGCCGAGCCGCTGCGCGGTGTCGGCGACCGGCCCGCCGGGCTCGGCGAGCCGGCCCGAGGCGATCGGGAACCACGGCAGGAAGCCGATGCCGTGCTCGGTGCAGTACCGCAGCACGTCGTCGCTCGCGCGGTCGACGAGGTTGTAGCGGTTCTGCACCGTGGCGACGTCGACGGCGCGGCCCGCCTGCTCGATCTGCTCCACACCCACCTCCGAGAGCCCGACGGCGGCCACCTTGCCCTCGGCGTGCAGCTCGGCGAGCAGCCCGAACTGCTCGTCGGCGGGCACGGCCGGGTCGACGCGGTGCAGCTGGAACAGGTCGATGCGCTCGACGCCCAGGCGACGCAGCGACAGCTCGCACTGCTGGCGCAGGTACTCCGGGCGCCCGCACGGGTGCCACTCGCCGGGCCCGGTGCGCAGCAGGCCGGCCTTCGTGGCGACGGTGATGCCGGAGAAGGGGTGCAGGGCGCGACGGAGCAGGTCCTCGGCGACCTCGGGGCCGTAGGAGTCGGCGGTGTCGAACAGGTCGGTGCCCAGTTCGGCCGCGCGGCGGAGCACCGCGACGGCGGCGTCCGGGTCGGCGGGAGGGCCCCACACGCCGGGGCCGGTGAGCTGCATGGTGCCGAAACCGAGCCGGTTCACGGCGGGTCCGTCACCGATGCGGAAGGTGGAGGTCATGCGGCCCAGGCTGGCACCGTCCGCCACCGACCCGCAGCCGATCGTGACGCCCGTCGCCGCCGACGCGCGTCACGCGCGATTGCCGGGCCTCCCGGCGGGGGCTAGCGTTCCGCCGTGGCAAAGATCGCGTCGTCGAAGATCCAGTCCCTGCCGCAGGCGGTGTCCGAGCTCGTGCACGACGGCGACGTCGTCGCCCTGGAGGGCTTCACGCACCTCATCCCGTTCGCCGCGGGGCACGAGATCATCCGCCAGGGCCGGCGCGACCTCACGCTCGTGCGCATGACCCCCGATCTCGTCTACGACCGGATGATCGGCGCGGGATGCGCGCGCAAGCTCGTCTTCTCCTGGGGCGGCAACCCCGGCGTCGGCTCGCTGCACCGGATGCGCGACGCGCTGGCCTCCGGCTGGCCGGTGCCGCTCGAGATCGAGGAGCACAGCCACGCCGGCATGGCCAACCGCTACGTCGCGGGCGCCTCCGGGCTGCCGTTCGCGGTGCTGCGCGGCTACGCCGGCACCGAGCTGCCCGAACACACCGACACCATCTCCACCGTCACCTGCCCGTTCACCGGCGAGGAGCTGGCCGCCGTCGCCGCGCTCAACCCCGACGTCACGGTGGTGCACGCGCAGCGCGCCGACCGCGCGGGCAACGTCCAGCTCTGGGGCATCCTCGGGGTGCAGAAGGAGGCGGTGCTGGCCGCGCGGCGGGCGATCGTCACGGTCGAGGAGATCGTCGACGAGCTGACGCCCGTCCCCGGCGCGGTGGTGCTGCCCGCCTGGGTGCTCGACGCGGTGGCGGTCGCCCCCCGCGGTGCCGCCCCGTCCTACGCCCACGGCTACTACGACCGCGACAACGCCGCCTACCGGGCGTGGGACACCGTCAGCCGGGACCGCGAGAAATTCTCGGCCTGGCTCGAGAAGCTGCAGGAGGACGCGTCGTGAGCACCTGGACCGCCGACGAGATGATGACCGTCGCCGCGTCGCGCTCCCTGCGCGACGGGCAGGTGTGCTTCGTCGGGATCGGGCTGCCGTCCACTGCGGCCAACCTGGCCCGCCGCCTGCACGCCCCCGGCCTGGTGCTGGTCTACGAGTCGGGCACGATCGGCACCGAGCCCGACGAGCTGCCGCTCTCCATCGGCGACGGCATCCTCGCCGACTCGGCGCTCTCGCTCGTCGGGGTGCCGGAGATCTTCAACTACTGGCTGCAGTCCGGCCGGATCGACGTCGGCTTCCTCTCCGGCGCCCAGATCGACCGCTTCGCCAACATCAACACCACCGTCATCGGTGAGTACGACGAGCCGTCGGTGCGGCTGCCCGGGTCCGGTGGGGCGCCGGAGATCGCGGCGTCGTGCCGCGAGGTGATCGTCGTGATGCGCCAGCGGCTGCGGGCCTTCGTCAGCCAGGTCGACTTCGTGACGTCGGTCGGCCACGGGTCCGGCCCCGGCGACCGCGGCCGGCTGGGCCTGCGCGGGGCCGGTCCGGTGCGTGTGATCACCGACCTCGGCGTGCTCGAACCCGATCCCGAGTCCGCCGAGTTGGTGCTCACCGCCGTGCACCCGGACGTCACCGTCGAGCAGGTGCGCTCCGAGACCGGGTGGGAGCTGGAGATCTCGGCCGACCTGAGGATCACCGCGCCGCCCACCGAGCAGGAGCTGTCGACGCTGCGCGGCCTGCGGACGGTTGGTGTGGCGTCGTGAGCGTGGCGCTGCACCACGTCGACGAGGGCCCGCGTGACGCGCCCGCCCTCGTCCTGTGCGGGTCGCTGGGGTCGACGGTCGAGATGTGGCGGCCGCAGGTCGCCCCGTTGACGGAGTCGTTCCGGGTGATCCGGGTCGACCACCGCGGCCACGGCGGATCGCCCGTCCCGCCCGGCCCGTACACCGTCGCCGACCTGGCGGGTGACGTCCTCGCCCTCCTCGACGAGCTCGGCCTCGACCGGGTCGCCTACTGCGGCCTGTCGATGGGCGGCTGCGTCGGCATGTACCTGGCGTCCGAGGCGCCGGAACGGATCAGCGCGCTGACGCTGTGCTGCACGTCGTCGTACTGGCCGGACGCGAGCGTGTGGGCCGACCGCATCGCGGCCGTGGAGTCGGGCGGCACCGGGCCGATCGCCGAGACGGTGGTGTCCCGCTGGTTCACCCCGGCCTACGCCGCGGCGCACCCGCAGGTCGTCGCCGACGCCGTCGCGCAGGTCGCGAACACCCCCGACGACGGCTACGCGGCCTGCTGCGCGGCGCTGCGCGACTTCGACCACCGCCCGCGCCTGGGCTCGATCACCGCCCCCACGCTGGTGATCGCCGGCGCCGAGGACCCCTCGACGCCCATCGAGCCGCACGCGCGCACGATCGTCGAGGGCATCCCGGGTGCGCGGCTGGAGGTCCTCGACGCCGCGCACCTCGCGACGATCGAGCGTTCGGAGCAGGCCACTGGGCTGATCGCCGCCCACTCGGCCGGGTGACGCACCCCTCCGTTTAGTGAGGCAGGTCTCCGCCTACCCTGAACGCGACGGAGGTGCCGGGGTCGACGAGGAGCTCGGGATCGAACACGAGCTCACCGGAGGCGACCGCGCGTGCTGAACGACCGTGAGAGACAGGTTCTGGCCCGGATCGAGCACCACCTCGCGATCACCGATCCCGAGTTCATCCAGCTGTTCCGGGGCGCGGCCCCGCGGCGGTCGGGGATCAACCCCAGCCTGCTGCTCGTGATCGGGCTGGCGCTGATGGTGCTCGGGTCCGCGGTCATGGCCGTCCCGGTCGCCGTGATCGGCATGGCCACCGCTGCGTGGGCGCTGGTCGTCGCCTTCCAGCGCAACGGGTCGGCGGGTTTCAGCCCCGCTTGACCCTCCGCTCAGCCGTGCGCCAGGTCGGCGAAACGGCTGTAGTGCAGCTGGTGGGCCACCGTGATCGTGCTGGTGGGCCCGTTGCGGTGCTTGGCCAGGATCAGGTCGGCCTCGCCGGCGCGGGGGTCGTCGCGCTCGAACGCGTCGGGCCGGTGGAGCAGGATCACCATGTCGGCGTCCTGCTCGATCGAGCCCGACTCGCGCAGGTCGGAGAGCATCGGCCGCTTGTCGGTGCGCTGCTCGGGCCCGCGGTTGAGCTGGCTCATCGCCACGACCGGCACCTCGAGCTCCTTGGCCAGCAGCTTGATCTGCCGGGAGAACTCCGAGACCTCCTGCTGCCGCGACTCGACCTTGCGGCCCGACGTCATCAGCTGCAGGTAGTCGAGGATGATCAGCTTCAGGTCGTGGCGCTGCTTGAGCCGCCGCGCCTTGGCCCGGATCTCCATCAGCGTGAGGTTCGGTGAGTCGTCGATGAACAGCGGGGCCTCGCTGATCTCGCTCATCCGCCGCGCCATCCGCGTCCAGTCGTCGTCGCTCATCCGGCCGGCGCGCATGTCGGCGAGCCGGATCCGCGCCTCGGCCGAGAGCAGGCGCATGACGATCTCGGACTTGCTCATCTCGAGCGAGAACACCGCGCTGGTCATGCCGTGCTTGATGGAGCAGGACCGCGCGAAATCCAGTCCCAGGGTGCTCTTCCCGAGCCCCGGCCGCGCCGCCACGACGATCATCTGGCCGGGGTGCATGCCGTTGGTGGCCGCGTCGAGATCGGCGAAACCGGTGGGCACGCCGACCGACGCCCCGCCCCGCGAGCTGATCGCGTCGATCTCGTCCATCGTGGGCTGGAGCAGCTCCTCCAGCGCGACGTAGTCCTCGCTGGTGGAGCGGTCGCTCACGTCGTAGAGCGTGGCCTGTGCGCGGTCGACGACGTCGGCCACGTCGGCGCCGTCGGCGCCGTGGTAGCCCAGCTGCACGATCCGGGTGCCGGCGGAGACGAGCCGCCGCAGGATCGCCTTCTCCGCGACGATCTCGGCGTAGTAGGCGGCGTTGGCGGCGGTGGGGACGGTGGCGATGAGGGTGTGCAGGTAGGGCGCGCCGCCCAGGCGGATGAGGTCGCCCTTGCGCTGCAGCTCGGCGGAGACCGTGACGGCGTCGGCGGGCTCGCCGCGCCCGTACAGGTCGAGGATGCAGTCGTAGACGGTCTGGTGCGCGGGCTTGTAGAAGTCGTCGGGGCGCAGCACCTCGACGACGTCGGCGATGGCGTCCTTGCTCAGCAGCATGCCGCCCAGCACGGACTGCTCGGCCGTGAGGTCCTGCGGGGGCTGGCGGTCGAACGGGGAGCCGCTCTCGCCGCCCTCGCCCGCCGGGCGCAGGGGGCGGTCGGGGCGCCGTCCGGCCGGACGGTCGTCGGTCAGTGCCATGCGTGCGCCACCCGTGCCGTCGGTCGTGCGGTCGGTCGCTGGTTCGCCCGGATCCGGTCCATACGCAGCGTCACCCCCAGTCCCAGTATATCGAACGAGCGTTCGAGACGCACGGATGACGTCCCGTCGACCCCGCGATGAACGGTCGGCTCCACCCGGCTCGTCGTCCGAACCTGCGCGCGACGTTAGGCGCTCTCGCCCGCCATACCTAACGGGCCTGTGCACGGGGCTGGGGAGGGCCTGGGGACGGATCGACGGATGCCCTGGACGGCGTCGGGAGGGAACTGTGGACAGAGTGGGGACAACTGGCCGATGACGGACCTATCCGCAGCTCAAGGAGTGATCGACGGCTGTGGACAACATTGTGGGCGTGTCGCTGCGCACGCCGCTCCGGGCGTGTCGCGGGGTTGTCCACCCGGCGCATCCGAGCGGTCACTCGCCGACGTACCCGTACCCCCGCGGCGTGTCGGCCGGTGGCGGGCGGGCGGCCACCGGGCGGACCCGGGAACGGCGACGGGGCGGGATCCGGGGGATGACCCGGATCCCGCCCCGGTCACGGTGCGTGATCTGTGCCGGCGAGCCGGCGGTGCTGCTACTGGCCGACGACGGACACCTGGAGCTCGGTGGTGACCTCCGGGTGCAGCCGGACCGTGACCGCGTGCGAACCCGTGGTCTTGATCTGCGGCACGTCGACGGCACGCTTGTCGAGGGCGGGACCGCCCGCGGCGCGCACGGCGTCGACGACGTCGGCGGTGGTGACGGAGCCGAAGAGCCGGCCCGAGTCGCCCGCGGCCTTGGCCTTCACGGTGACGGAGAGCTCGCCGAGCTGGCCGGCGACCTCCTTGGCGTGGCCGAGGTCGCGGATCTGGCGCGCCTTCTGGGCGCGCTGGATGGAGGCCACCTGCTTCTCCGCGCCGCGCGTGGCTGTGATGGCCAGCGAGCGGGGGAGCAGGTAGTTGCGGCCGTAGCCGTCCTTGACCTCGACGATGTCGCCGGGGGCGCCCAGGTTGGGCACGTCGGCGGTGAGGATGAGCTTCATCTGGTCATTCCTCGCTTATCGGGCGGTCGAGGTGTAGGGCAGCAGGGCCACCTCACGGGAGTTCTTGACCGCGACGGCGACGTCACGCTGGTGCTGCCGGCAGTTGCCGGTGACGCGACGGGCCCGGATCTTGCCGCGGTCGGAGATGAACTTCCGCAGCAGGCCGGTGTCCTTGTAGTCGATGTCCTGGGCCTTGTCCTTGCAGAACGCGCACACCTTCTTCTTCGGCTTGCGCAGGACGGGCTTGGCCATGGGGGTACTCCTGGTGGTTCTCGGTCACCGCGCGCGGGGCGCGCGGGAGGGGGTGGATCTAGAAGGGGGGCTCGTCGTCCGCGGCGGGGCCGCTGCCGGCGGGTGGGGCCGAACCCCAGGGGTCGTCGTTCTGGCCGCCGCGGGAACCGCCGCCGCCGTAGCCGCCGCCCCCGGAGGCGCCGCCGCCACCGCCGCCGCCGAAGCCCCCGCCGTCGCCGCTGCCGCGGCTGACCTTGTTGACCTTGGCGGTGGCGTACTTGAGCGACGGGCCGACCTCGTCGACCTCGAGCTCCACGACGGTGCGCTTCTCGCCCTCACGGGTCTCGAAGGAGCGCTGCCGCAGCCGGCCGGACACCATCACGCGCATGCCGCGCGTGAGCGTCTCGGCGACGTTCTCCGCCGCCTGGCGCCACACGTTGCAGCGCATGAACAGCGCGTCGCCGTCCTTCCACTCGCCGGACTGGCGGTCGAAGGTGCGCGGGGTGGACGCGACGGTGAAGTTGGCGACCGCGGCACCGGACGGGGTGAACCGCAGCTCCGGGTCGGCGGTGAGGTTGCCGACCACGGTGATGACAGTCTCGCCGGCCATCGGGCTCGCCTCAGCTCGCCGCGGCGGCGACGGCGGGCGCCGGGGCGGCCCGCTTCTTCGGCTCGCGACGCAGCACCTTGGTGCGCAGCACGGACTCGTTGAGGCCGAGCTGGCGGTCGAGCTCGGCGACGGTGGCCGGCTCGCAGGTGATCTCGATGACGGCGTAGATGCCCTCGGCGTGCTTGAGGATCTCGAAGGACAGGCGGCGCTTGCCCCAGACCTCGATCTTCTCGACGGTGCCCTTGTCGTTCTTCACGACAGTGAGGAACTGCTCCAGCGACGGCGTCACGGTGCGCTCGTCCAGGCTGGGGTCCAGGATGATCATAAGCTCGTAATGGCGCATGAGAACCACTCACCTCCTACGGTCTGACGGTCGCGGTACGTCCGCGACAGGAGGTTCTCACCGCACCCCGACAGAATCGGGCCCCGCGATCGTGACCGGGGGTGCGACGACGGCATCCAGGGGGACGCCGGTCGGGGTGACGCAACGAGGCTACCAGCGCGAACGTCCGCGCCCGGCACCGCCCGCCCCCGCCGGCCCGCCCGCGAGCGCACCGGCCGGCCGGCCGGGAGTGCGCGACGGGGACCGTCGGTCCCGGACACTATCCTCGTGACCATGCTCATCGGCGCCCACGTGTACCAGGACGACCCGGTCGCCACGGCGGCCGAGCGGGGCGCCGACATCGTCCAGATGTTCCTGGCCGACCCGCAGGGCTGGAAGAAGCCGCCGCCGCACCCCCGGGCCGCCGAGCTGCGCGAGAGCGACGTCGCGGTCGTCGTCCACTCGCCCTACGTCGTCAACCTCGCCTCGCTCAACAACCGGGTCCGCATCCCGTCGCGCAAGCTCGTCGTGCAGCACGCGGAGGGCGCGGCCGAGGTCGGCGCGATCGGCCTGGTCGTGCACGGCGGGCACGTCACGCAGGACGAGGACGAGGCCACCGGTGTCGACAACTGGCGCAAGTTCTTCTCCCGCCAGGCCGACGAGGGCGGTTTCGCCGTGCCGATCCTCATCGAGAACACCGCGGGCGGCGACCACGCGATGGCCCGCCGGTTCGACGCGCTGGCCCGCCTCTGGGACGCCGTCGGCGAGTACGGGGCCGGCTTCTGCCTCGACACCTGCCACGCCCACGCCGGCGGGGAGGAGCTGGTCGGGGTCGTCGACCGGGCGCGGGCGATCACCGGCCGGATCGACCTGGTGCACCTCAACGACTCCCGCGACGAGTTCGGCTCCGCCCGCGACCGGCACGCCAACATCGGCTCCGGCACGATCGACCCCGAGGTGCTGGCCGCGGTGTGCGCCGCGGCCGACGCGCCGGTCGTGGTCGAGACCCCGGCCGACGGCCAGCCCGCCGACATCGCCTTCCTCCGCGAGCGGCTGACGCGGTGACGCGCACGGCCCTCGACGCCCCGCGGGTGCCCGAGCGGGCCGCGGGCGGCACCGGGGCCGGCGCGCGAGTCGTGCTCGCGGTGCTCGTCCTGCTCACCGGCGTCACGCTGCTGCTGGGCTACGCCAACAAGGCCCGGTGCACGGGCCCGGAGTACGACGCGGCGGGCCGCACGGTCCCCGACTACGAGATCCGGGTCGACCGCGACGTCTGCTACTCCGATATCCAGTACCTGTGGCTGGGACGCGACGTCGACAAGCACGTCTTCCCCTACGTCTCCGGGTCGATCACCCCGGAGGGGCAGCTCGTCGGCGGCGTCGTCGAGTACCCCGTGCTCACCGGGCTGCTGATCTGGGCCGGTGCCTGGTTCGCCGAGAACGACGGCGCCTTCCTGCTCGCCTCGGCGGTGCTGATGGCCCCGTTCGGGCTGCTCACCGGCTGGATGCTGGGGCGGCTGGCCCGGTGGCGGGCGCTGCTGTGGGCGGTCGGGCCACCGCTGGTGCTCTACGCCTTCCACAACTGGGACCTGCCCGTCGTCGCCTGCGCGGTGGGGGCGGTGTACGTCGTGCACGGCTGGGCCACCGACCGGCCGCTGGCCGACCGCGCCACCGTCGCGGCGGTGCTGCTGGGGCTGGGTTTCGCGCTCAAGCTCTACCCGGGCGCCTTCGTGCTGCCGCTGGCGCTGTACGTCCTCGCGCAGTCGCGCCCCGGTGTCCTCGACTGGCGCGGCGCGCTGCGCGTGCCGCTGGCCGCGGCGGGCACCGTCGTGCTGGTCAACCTGCCCTTCGCCGTGGCCGGCTACGAGGGCTGGCGGGCGTCGTTCACCTTCCAGCAGCTGCGCAACGTCGACTTCACGACGAACTCGATCTGGTACTGGGGTTTCCGGCCCGAGTCCGACCCGGAGAACCTGGAGTTCCAGGATGCGGTCGACGTCGTGTCGCCCGTGCTCGTGCTGCTGGCGTTCGCGGTGGCCGCGGCGGTGGGCTGGTGGCGGTTCCGCCGCGAGGGCAGCTACCCGTGGGTGGCGGTGAGCGCGGCGATGCTGTGCGGGTTCATGCTGTTGCACAAGGTGCACTCGCCCCAGTACACGCTGTGGCTGCTGCCGTTCCTGGTGCTGCTCGCGGTGCCGTGGGGCTGGATCGGGGCGTACCTGGTGGCCGACGCCGTCATGGGCATCGGGATCTTCCGCTGGTTCTACGCGTTCAAGGCGGGCGAGGGCGGCATCTACGACGGGCTCGCGGCGCAGGCCGTCGCCGTCGGGGTGTGGGGCCGGGCGGTGCTGCTGGTCGTGCTGTTCGTGATGTTCCTGCGCCTGCCCGACCCGCTCGCGGAGCAGGTCAGCGCCAGGCGAACACCGGCTGTTCCAGGTGGGCCACCCGCGTAGCGCGGCCGTGCAGGACGACCTCGCGGAACTGGTGCAGCACGGCGCCGGTGGGGGCGTGCACGAACCGGTCGAACAGCGGGAGCTGGATCACCGGGGCGTCGGACTCGGGGATGGTGAGGAACCGCGGCTCCACGTCGATGAGCGCGAGCGGCACCCGGTGCACGGCGCCGACCTCGTCGGGGTTCGGGGTCAGCTCACCGACCGGCCCGGCCCACAGCACCACCGGGGTGATGACGAAGCCCGAGCGCGTGGCGTAGTCGTCGAGCACGCCGAGCTCGGTGGAGGCGTCGAGCACCAGGCCCAGCTCCTCGGACAGCTCGCGCCGGGCGGTCTCCCCGGGCCCCTCGCCCGGGTCGGTGCGCCCGCCGGGCAGCGCCCACTGACCGGCGTGCCGGCGCAGCGTCTCGGCGCGCCGGGTGAGCAGGAACGCCGGCCCGTCCGGCTCCTCGACGATCGTGATCGCGACCGCGGAGTGGCGCAGGTCGGGCCGGTCGATCGGCCGCGGGACGAACGCCGCCAGCGCGGCCTCGACGTCGGGTCGACCGGTCATGCCCCGACCCTCGCGCGTGCGGCCGGCGCGGGCCAGTCGGGGTCGTCCAGGCCGATGGCGCGCACCGGGTCGGTGACCGGCCGCAGCACCGAGCGCACCACCAGCACGCACAGCCCGACGACGGCGGCGTCGCGCAGCAGCACGGTGCCCAGGAACCAGTCGGGCGACAACCCCATGTTCTCCGGCGTCAGGTAGTAGTACATCCGCGGCACCCAGACCAGCGCGTCGACGAGCATCCAGGCCAGCAGGATCCGGGCCCGCGGCAGCGCCAGCACCGCCAGCGGCACCAGCCACAGCGAGTACTGCGGGCTCCACACCTTGTTGACCAGCAGGAACGCGGCGACGACGAGGAACCCCAGCGACGCCAGGCGCGGCGTGCGGGGCGCCCGCCAGGCCAGCAACGCGATCGCCGCGCAGCAGACGAGGAACAGCACGAGCGAGACCGCGTTGAGCACCTCCGGGGTCTGCCCGGCGGCGAGCGGGCCGTCGAACCCGGCCCAGCCGGTGAAGTGGCTGACCGCGAAGTACAGCGAGTCGGGGTCGGCCGCGCGCGTCCGGTTGAGGCGGAAGAACTCCCCCCAGCCAGCCGGCCACGCCAGCGCCACCGGCAGGTTGACGGCGACGACCGTCGCGAGCGCCGCGCCGGCCGTGAGCAGGGCGGGTCGCGGCGGGCCGGAACCGTCGCGCCACCGGCGCAGCCCGATCAGCACGATCGGGCCCAGCAGCAGCAGCGGGTACATCTTGAAGCCCCCGCCGAGGCCGATCAGCACCCCCGCCAGCACGGGACGGTTGCGGGCGAGCGCGAGCATCCCGGCGGTCGCCGACGCGACCGCGAGGGCGTCGAAGTTGGTGAACACGTGCACCGCGACCAGTGGCGACAGCGCGACCAGCACGGCGTCCCACGGTCGGGACGGGCGCAGCCCGTGCACCGCCCACACCGTGACCAGCCAGGCCAGCGCGAGCCAGGCCGCGGACACGTCGAAGTAGAGGACGACCGGGAGCGCCGAGGGCAGCCAGCCGACGGAGGCGGCCAGCCCGGCCCACCCGTCGGCGACCCGCGCCGCGGCCCACTGGTGGAACCCGGTGAGCACCGGGTACTCCATATACCGCTCGTTCTCCTCCGGCTGCCCCGCGTTCTCCACCCAGGGGTCGCGGTAGGGCAGTGCCGCCGGGTCGTCCAGGTTCTGGATGGCCCACAGCGGCACCGTGTCGGAGTAGCACATCGCCACGTACTGGCGGTTGTCCCGCCAGTCGAGTGCGAGCGTGCCGTCGTCGGTGCGGTACTGCTGCAGGCAGGGGGACTTGCCCAGCCAGCCGAGCGCGAGCACGGCCACCGTGACCAGCAGGATCACGCGCAGCGGCGTCCAGAAGGCGGTGCGCCCGATCAGCGCGTGCCGCCCGAGCGGCCCGCCGACGACCCGGCTGGCCGCCGCGGCCAGCGGCTCCGACCAGGTCGGCACCACGCGGACGGCCGGGCGCTGTGCTGCCCGGACCGGCGGCGGGTGCTGTGTCCCGACACCGCGGGGTCCTGACGCGGGGTCGGGACCGCTCACCCGTCGTCGCCCTCGTCGCTCCCGTCGTCGGGGTTGCCGCCGCCGGAGTTGTCCGGGAAGAAGAACCGGTCGCCCGGGGCGCCGTCGTTGCCCCGACCGTTGTTCCCGTCGTTGCCGTTGCCGTTTCCGTCGGCGTTGTCCCCGTTGTCGCCGCCGTTGTCCCCGTCGCCGTTCCCGTCGCCGCCGTTGTCGCCGTCCTGGGAACCGTCGTCCTCGGAGGCGTCGTCGTCGTCGGGGGCGGCGGTCGGCTCGACGTAGGGCGGCGCGCCCAGCGGGACGAACGGGGAGAACCGCTCGGCGGGCGTGCCGCGCAGCGCGGCGTTCATGAAGTCCCGCCAGATCGAGCCGGGGATCATGCGGCCGTAGATGGGCGAGCCGCCCGCGGTCTGGATCGGCTTGCTGGTGTCGGTGCCGAGCCAGACGGCCGTGGCGAGCGACGGCGTGTAGCCGACCATCCACGCGTCCTTGTTCTGCCGGTCCTGCGTCGGGTGCTGCTGGGTGCCGGTCTTGCCGGCGACCTCGCGGCCACCGGAGAGCCCGATCCGGGCGAAATCGGCGACGTCGAGCATCGCCTCGGTGACGTTGCGCGCGATCTGCGGGTCGATCCGCTGCTCGCCCGCGCTCTCGGCCCGGTCGTAGAGCGTGCGCCCGTCGGCCGCGGTGACGCGGGAGACGAGGTAGGGCTCGTGGTAGACGCCGTCGGCCGCGAGCGTGGCGTACGCCGAGGCCATGTCAAGGGGATGCACGTCCTGGTCGCCGAGGGCGACCCCGCCCCGGGCCTCGGTGACCAGGTCGGCCGGGATCCCCAGCTCGTGGGCGGTGTCGATGACGTTCTGCGGGCCGGCGTCGAGGCCGAGCCGGTAGAAGATGGTGTTGATCGAGCGCGTCATCGCCGTCTGCACGGTGCAGCTCGCGCAGTCGAACCCCTCGGAGTTGTCGACGACGGTGCCGGCCAGCGTCTGCCCCGACGACCCGTCGAAGGTGCTGCCGAGCCCGATGTCCGGGTCGGCCGCCATCGCCGCGGCCAGCACGAACGGCTTGAACGACGAGCCCGGCGGGCGCAGGCCCTGGCCGGCGTAGTCGGTGCCCTGCCCGTCGCTGCCGCCGTAGTACGCCTGGATCGCACCCGAGCGCGGGTCGATCGAGACCAGCGCGCTGCGCAGGTCGGGGTCCTCGCCCTCGAGCTGTTCGGTGACGGCCTCGACCGCCTCCCGCTGCCGGCCCGGGTCGACGGTGGTGGTGACCGTCAGGCCCTCGGTGTTGAACTCGTCCTCGGTGACGATGCCGCGCGCGATCACCTCGTCGCGGGCGCGCTCGTAGATGTGCCCACGGTCGTCGGCCGGGATGCCCTCGACCTCGGGGGCCTCGGGGAGCCAGGCGGTGGGGAAGACCTCGGAGGCGCGCTGCGCGGGGGTGATGAACTGGGCGTCGACCATCTGGTCCATCACGTAGGTCCAGCGCCGCTGCGAGCCCTCCATGTCGTTGGCCGGGTCCCAGCGCGACGGCGCCTGGATCATGCCGGCGAGCATCGCGCCCTCCGACAGCGTCAGGTCGCGGACGTCCTTGCCGAAGAACGACTGGCTCGCCGCCTGGATGCCGTAGGAGCTGCGGCCCATGTAGATGACGTTGAGGTAGTTCTCGAGGATCTCGTCCTTGGTCTGCTCACGGGTGATCTTCACCGCGAGCACGACCTCCTTGTACTTGCGGACCAGCGAGAAGTCGTCGTCGCCGGTGATCACCTTGACGTACTGCTGGGTGATCGTCGACCCGCCGCCGACCCCGCCGGTGAGCTGGTTGTAGACCGCGCGCATGATCCCGGTGATGTCGAAGCCGGGATCGCTGTAGAACGAGCGGTTCTCCGCGGCGAGCACGGCCTGGCGGACGGGCTCGGGCACCTCGTCGAGCAGCACGACCCGCCGGTTGACGCCCTCGGGCCGCACGGTGGCCAGCGGCGACCCGTCGGCGAAGGTGAACTGGGAGACCTGGTCGACCGCCAGCTGCTCCGAGGTGGGAACGGGGAAGATCAGCCAGCCGACGACGAACGCCAGCACCGGGCCGAGGATCAGCAGGCCGAGCAGGACGTAGACCGCCCGCCGGATCCGGCTCCACACGCTCCTGCGGGGGCCGTCGCCGCGCCGCTCGGGACGGTCGGGGACCGGGGGGCGCTCCGCCAGCGCGACGGCGTGGTTGCGGGCCACGGCCTCGGTGCCGGTCTCCTCGTGGGTGAGCAGCGGCATGTCGCCCGAGCGGTAGGGCGCGCGGGTGTCCGGGCCGGGGCCGTAGCGCTGCGGGGGTACGCGCCCCGGCGGCGGGCCGGGCGGGCCGGGCTGCCACCCGGGCGGCGGTCCGTAGCCCGGTGGCGGCTGGTGGGGCTGGTGCTGGCGCGGCTGGTGCTGGTGCGGCTGGGGGCCGCCCGGGCGAGGGGGGCGGGGCGGCGGGGCGGACGGACCCGGTCGGGGACCGGCGGGCAGGTCCGCGCGGCCGGGGGGTGGGCCCCCGCCGAGACGGGGGTCGCGCTGGTCGGTCACCACTGGCTCCTGTGGATCGGGGGTCTCCGGTACACGTGCCGCGAGTGTGGGGAGTTCACTCGGCCGCGGTCCGGCGTCGCTTGGTGGGGGCTCCGGTGCCCAGTACGTAGGACAGGACGAGGTGGTTCCAGCTGCACGCGCGGCAGACCTCGACGACGTAGACGGAGAACTCGTCGTGGCGCGCGGCGAGCTCGTCGAGCTCGGCGGGCTTGCGGGCCGAGCCGGACGCGTGCTTCAGGGCGTCGCCGAAGATCCATGACACGTTCGTGAGGCGCTCGCGGCGGCACACCGGGCAGGTCTGCTCGGTCTGCTCGCCGTGGAAACGGGCGGCCCGGAGCAGGTACGGGCCCGCATCGCAGACCGACGCCGTGCCGACGCGCCCGGAGCCGACGTCGGCGAGCAGCGCCCGGCGCTGCAACGCGTAGTCGACGACCTGTCGCTGGGTGCGCACCCGGTCAGGGTACGCGGGCCACCGGACGGGGTGGGGGGAACGCCCGGTGGTCGTCCGGTCGAGCGGCCGGTCGGGGGTGACGAGCGTCTCGACGCGTCGCGCGGATGTATCGCTTCGATATGATGTGACGGTACCCAGGGGGCGGAGGGAGGTCGACGTGCTGGAGCTGGCGATCCTCGGTCTGCTCCACGAGGCGTCCGCGCACGGATACGAGCTGCGCAAACAGCTCGGCGTCCGGCTCGGCGGGTTCCGGCTGTTCTCCTACGGCTCCCTCTACCCGGCGCTGAGACGGCTGACCCGGGCGGGGCTGATCGCGGAGGACCCGGCCCCGGACCCGGAGTCGGCCGCCTGGTCGCGGCGCGGGAGACGGGTCTACCGGATCACGGCCGAGGGCAAGGAACGCTTCGCCGAGATGCTGTCCGAGTCCGGCCCCCAGACCTGGGACGACGAGAGCTTCGGCGTCCATCTCGCGTTCTTCTCGCGGACGCCCGCCGAAGCCAGGATGCGGATCCTGGAAGGGCGGCGCCGGGCCGTCGAGGAGCGCCGGGAGGGACTGCGGTCCGCGCTGGCCCGCGCCGGGGAGCAGATCGACCGCTACACCCGCGAGCTGCACCAGCTGGGCCTCGACTCGTCCGAGCGCGAGGTCCGCTGGCTCAACGAACTGATCGAGAACGAACGGGCCGAGTTCCGCGACGCCCCCGAGACCCCACCAGAGTGAAGAGGAGCCGACCCATGAGTCAGGTTCGTGTCGCCATCGTCGGCGTCGGCAACTGCGCCGCGTCGCTCGTCCAGGGCGTGCAGTACTACGCCGACGCCGATCCGTCCCAGCGCGTGCCCGGGCTGATGCACGTCGACTTCGGCGGCTACCACGTCCGCGACATCTCCTTCGTCGCCGCGTTCGACGTCGACGCGAAGAAGGTCGGGCGCGACCTCTCCGAGGCCATCGGGGCCAGCGAGAACAACACCATCAAGATCGCCGACGTGCCGCCGCTGGACGTTCCGGTGCAGCGCGGCCACACCCTCGACGGGCTGGGCCGGTTCTACCGCGAGACGATCACCGAGTCCGACGAGTCGCCCGTCGACATCGCCCAGGTCCTGCGCGAGACCCGGGCCGACGTCCTCGTGTCCTACCTGCCGGTGGGCAGCGAGGCGGCCGACCGCTTCTATGCCCAGGCCGCGATCGACGCGGGCGTCGGGTTCGTCAACGCGCTGCCGGTGTTCATCGCCTCCGACCCGGTGTGGGCCGAGAAGTTCCGCGCCGCGGGCGTCCCGATCGTCGGCGACGACATCAAGAGCCAGGTGGGCGCCACCATCACCCACCGGGTGCTGGCCAAGCTGTTCGAGGACCGCGGCGTGCAGCTCGACCGCACGATGCAGCTCAACGTGGGCGGGAACATGGACTTCCTGAACATGAAGGAGCTGGAGCGGCTGGAGAGCAAGAAGGTCTCCAAGACCCAGTCGGTCACCAGCCAGGTCGACCGCGACCTCGGCAAGGACAACGTGCACATCGGCCCGTCGGACTACGTCGCCTGGCTCGACGACCGCAAGTGGGCCTACGTCCGGCTGGAGGGCCGCGCGTTCGGTGACGTCCCGCTGAACCTGGAGTACAAGCTCGAGGTCTGGGACTCCCCCAACTCCGCGGGCATCATCATCGACGCCGTGCGCGCCGCGAAGATCGCGCTCGACCGGGGCGTGGGCGGCCCGATCCTGTCGGCGTCGAGCTACTTCATGAAGTCCCCGCCCGAGCAGTACGGCGACGACGTGGCCCGTGACGCGGTGGAGGCCTTCATCCGGGGCGACCGCAACGACTGACGCACCCCCCGCACATCTCGCTCACCCGGATGTCCCGACTCGCGCCCCCTTCCGCGCGAGTCGGGACATCCGTGTGTCCGGGTCGTGCCGTGCGTGCGACGGTTGGGCGTGCGACGGTCAGGGCGCGGCCACCGCGATGTGCTTCGCCGTGTCGCAGTAGTGGCGGAAGCGGCTGACGCGGCCGCGATCGTCGAACGTCCACAGGTGCAGCTCCTCGTCGGCGAGGCGGCCGCCGCCGGGCAGGTCGAACTCCGCGCGGATCTCCGCGACGACCTGGCGGCCGGTGCCGATCACGTCGAGCACCGCGAACTCGCGCGGCACCCAGGCCCCGATCACCGTGAAGAACTCGGCGACCTGTGCCGGGCCGCGGCGGGGCTGCAGGTGCGCGACGCCCGCGCGCTGCGCCGTGTGGTCGGCCCACTGCTCCCAGGCGACGTCGTCGGCGAGCGTGTCGAGGATCGCGGGGACGTCGCCGCGTCCGAACGCCGTGTAGATCTCGGCGACGGTCGTGGCGTTGGTGCGGGTGTCCGTGCTGGTCATGGGGCCCTCCGGGGGTCGTGGTGTCCCCGCAGGGTCGTCCCGCCGGTGGCCCGGCACATCGGTCGTTCGACCTACCCCGGCAGCAGCCCGTGCTCCATCGCGAAGACGGCGGCGCCGGCGCGGGTGCGGCGGCCGGTCTTGTCGTAGACGTGCGCGAGATGGTGGCCGACCGTCCGCTCCGCGACGCCGAGCGCGCCCGCGATCGCGCGGTTGGTAAGCCCCCGCGCGGCGAGCCGCAGGACGTCGACCTCGCGGTCGGTCAGCTCGCACGGCCACGCCCGCGGCGGGCGCGGCAGCCCGGCGCCCGCGACGACCGCGGCGCACGCCTCCCGGTCGAGCCCCGGTTCGGCCAGCAGCACCTCCCGCGCCGCCCCCACGGTGAACGCGGGCCGGTGCGGCCGGTCCTCGGTGAGCGCGGCGAACACGTCGGCGGCGGCGAGCAGCCGGGCCGCGAACGGCAGCTCCGCGGCGCGGACGCCGCGGTGGTAGCCAC
>NZ_BJNG01000034.1 GCF_006539565.1 Pseudonocardia hydrocarbonoxydans | reverse complement strand
CCCACTTTTTTGTATCCTCTGTAGGTGAGTATCGCGGATGGTTCCGGCGATGACCGCCCGCGACGAGATGATCGCGGCGGCTCCCCGGCAGGACATGATCGATCGGGCGGGGAACGGCGCGGAAAGCCGCAGCGGACGGGATCCGGTGCCGGCCGCGATTCCCGTGGCGAGTCCCGCCGGGGTACCGGTGTCGGCAGCGGCTGGTCCGATGCGGGTGCGCGCGGCGACCGGGACCGGCCGAGCCGCTCCGGTGCCTCCAGGTCCTCCGGTGACGCCGCCGGGCGCGGCCACCGCGCCGACCGTGACGCCGTCGGAGGCCGTCGCGACGATCGCTCCCAGGGCGGGTATCCGCGCCGCGGCGCCGACGCGGGCACGTCCCGTCCGCGGCGGGACGACGACGGCCGGGGCACCGCACCGCACAGGGGTCGCCCGGGCGGCGACGACGGACGCGGTGGTCGTCCCCGGGACGACCGTGGAGGCGCCGGGCGTCCGCGGGAGGGCACGGGCGGCTACCGCGGCGGCGTGGGTCGCACCGAGCCGCGCGGCGGATCGGGTGCGCGCCCGGTCCGTGCCGACCGCTCGGACGATCGTCGTGACGGCTACACCGGCGATCGTGACCGGGGCCGGGACGATCGTGGTGGCTGGAGCGGGGGTCGGGGTGGGTCCGAGAGTCGCGGGCGCGGCGCCGCGCCCGAGCGGGCGGAGGGTCGTGACACGGCCTTCGCCCGGCGCGTGGACGGTCGCCGGGACGCGGGACCGGACGCCCGGGGCGCGCGTCCCGGCCGCAGCGACGACCGCCGTCCCGTCCGCGACGACCGCGACCGGCCGGCCGGTGACCGGCGGTCCGGCGCGTACCGGGGTTCGGACCGACGTGAGGACGACCGCAGCCGGGACGACCGCAGCCGGACCTCCGGCCCCTCGTCGTCCGGGCGGGGCCCGCGCGACGAGCGCGACCGCCCGCGGCGCGACGACCGGGGTGTCGCGCGTCCGCCGGCCGCGCGGCGGGACGAGCCGGCGGCGCGGTCGTCGTGGGACCGCCCCCGCCGGGACGACCGTCCCGACGGTGACCGGCGGCCCGACCGCCGCGACGACCGGCCCGATCGCGGTGCCCGGGGTGACCGCAGCACCCCGGCCGAGCGTGGTCGCCCGGATCGGGCGTCCGCACCGTACGGGGACCGTGCGCCCGCGCAGCGCTCCTCCGACCGGCGACCGGCGGCCGGAGCCCGGTCGGAGCGGCGCCCCGACCCCCGGCGCTCGGCAGGCGGACGGCCGGACCGGCCGTCGCGGGACGCCTCGGCCCGGCCCGGCCGCGACCGGACCGGGGTGCCGGAGTCGGCGCGCGCGTCGTTCGTCGCCGAGCCGCGCCTGAGCGAGGAGCACACGGTGGCCGCCCTCGACGCCGAGGTCCGGCGCGACCTGCGCGGGCTGCAGAAGGACACCGCCGACAGCGTCGCGCGGCACCTGGTCGCCGCGGGCAGCCTCATGGAGGAGGACCCGGCCCTGGCGCTGGAGCACGCCCGGTACGCCCGGCGCCGTGCGTCACGGATCGCGGTGGTCCGCGAGGCCGCCGGGATCGCGGCGTACCACGCCGAGGAGTGGTCGGAGGCACTCGCCGAGCTGCGCGCGGCACGGCGGATGGGCGGTGGGCCCGTCCACCTGCCCGTGATGGCCGACATCGAGCGGGCCCTGGGCCGGCCGGAGCGCGCGATCGACATCGCGCGCAGCCCGGAGGCCGCCGAACTGGGCACGGCCGGCCGGATCGAGCTGGCGATCGTCGCGGCGGGGGCGCGGCGCGACCTCGGTGAGCTCGACGCCGCCGTCGTCGGGCTGCAGATCGCCGAGCTGGACCCGGCCCGGCGCGACCCGTGGAGCGCGCGGCTGTTCTACGCCTACGCCGACAACCTGCTGGCCGCCGGGCGGGAGTCCGACGCGCTGCAGTGGTTCGTGCACGCCTCCGACGTCGACGACGAGGGGGAGACCGACGCGCTCGGCCGCATCGCCGAGCTGACCGGCGAGGACCCCGACGACGCCGACGACTTCGCCTTCGGGATCGAGGAGGTCGAGGAGGTCGGGGAGGTCGCCGCCCTGGACGGCACCTCGGCGGACGACGTCCCGGTCGTGGACGAGCCTGCGCCGACCGACGAGCCTGCGCCGACCGACGAGCCCGCGCCGATCGACGTGCCTGCGCCGGCCGACGAGGCCGCCGCGGACGACGGCCCGGTGGAGCCGGCCGGGGGCGCCGACCGGACCGACCCGCCCGGTGACGGGTCGCCGGAGCCGGACGAGGGGGCGGACCCGACCGGCGGGGACTCCGGCGTCACCGACCCGGTGGCCGCCCGGGACGACGACCCCGCGGAGGCCCCGGCGGCCGCCGGGCCGGTCGAGCCGACCGGATCCGGGCCGGGGGGCGCGGACGAGGCCCCGGCGACCGCCACCGGCGACACCGACAGGCCTGCCGACCCCGACGGGGACGACGCGCGGTGACGACCCCACTCGACCGGCACGACGTGCTGCTCGCCGACCTCGACGGCACGCTCTACCGCGGGGCCGAGGCGGTTCCCGGTGCGGTCGAGGCGGTGGCGGCGGCGCGGGAGCAGGGCGTGACGACGATGTATGTCACCAACAACGCCTCCCGCCGCCCCGTCGACGTGGCGACGCACCTGGCGGAGCTGGGGTTCCCGGCCGGTGAACGGGACGTCGTCGCCAGCTCGCAGGCGGCCGCGGCGATGCTGGTCGCGCAGCTGCCGGCGGGCGCGGCGGTACTGGTCGTCGGCACCGACGCGTTGGTCGAGGAGGTCGTGCGGGTCGGTCTGACGGTCACCGCCGACGCCGCCGAGGCCGTCGCCGTCGTGCAGGGGCACAGCCCGGACACCGGGTGGCGGGTGCTGGCCGAGGCCACGGTCGCGCTGCGGGCCGGGGCGGTGTGGGTGGCGTGCAACGTCGACCCGACGCTGCCGACCGAGCGCGGTCCGCTGCCCGGCAACGGGTCGATGGTGGCGGCGCTGCGCACGGCGTCGGACCGCGAACCGCAGGTGGCCGGCAAACCGGCGCCCGCGCTGCTGCACGAGGCCGCGGGCCGGGTGGGGGCCACGAACCCGCTGATGATCGGCGACCGGCTCGACACCGACGTCGAGGGGGGCCGGGCGGCGGGGATGACGACGCTGCTGGTGCTCACCGGGGTCTCCGACGCCGCCGAGCTGCTGGCAGCCCCCGAGGCGCTGCGGCCCGACCTGGTTGGCGCGGACATGGCCGCCCTGCACCGGCCCGTCGACGAGCTGGCGCCCGGGCCGCGGCCGGGCTGGGAGGCCCGGACGGTGGAGCCCGGGGTGCTGGAGCTCTCCGGTGACGGCGACGCGCTCGACGCCCTGCGCGCGCTGTGTGCGGCGCACTGGGCCGCGGGCGGTGGCGGGTTCCGGATCTCCCCGACCGGTGAGGGGGCGGTGCGGGCACTGGACGAGCTCGGCCTGCGCCCGGCTACCGTGGCGGGAGCCGACACCCCCGACCCGGCCGGAGCCCGCCCATGACCGTCCCGCTCCCGGGACCACCGGCGTCGCCGCGGCCCGCCGACCCGCGGGGTGTCGACCCGCGCCCGGCCGTCGAGGCGGCGCTGGCCGCCCTCGACGAGCTGGCCGGGCGCCCGCCCGCCGAGCACGTCGAGGCCTTCGAACGCGTGCACGCGGCGCTCGGCGACGCGCTGGCCGCAGGATCGGCGTGACGCGGGTGGTCACCCGGGCCCGGTTGGACGCCGAGCTGGTGCGCCGCGGCCTGGCCCGGTCCCGTCAGCAGGCGGCGGAGCTGATCGAGCAGGGGCTCGTCGCCGTCCACGGGGTGGTGGCGGGGAAGCCGGCCACGGTCGTCGACCGCGACACCCCGGTGGTCGTCCGCGAGACCGGGGAGCGCGAGTGGGCCTCCCGCGGGGCGCACAAGCTCCTCGGCGCGCTCGACGCGTTCGGGCTGGACGTCACCGGTGCGCGCTGCCTCGACGCGGGCGCGTCGACCGGGGGCTTCACCGACGTGCTGCTCGACCGGGGCGCGGCCCAGGTCGTCGCGGTCGACGTCGGCTACGGCCAGCTGGTGTGGCGGCTGCGCAGCGACGAGCGGGTGCAGGTGCACGACCGCACCAACGTCCGCGCGCTCACCCCCGGCGACATCGGCGGGCCGGTCGCGGTGACCGTCGCCGACCTGTCGTTCATCTCGCTGCGCACGGTGCTGCCCGCCCTCGCCGCCTGCACCGACGGGGTGCTGGTGCCGATGGTGAAGCCGCAGTTCGAGGTGGGGCGCGAACGGCTGGGCTCCGGTGGCGTGGTGCGCGACCCCGGGCTGCGCCTCGGGGCGCTCGTCGACGTCGCGGCGGCCGCGCGCGCGCTCGGGCTGGTGCTGCGCGGGGCGGTGGCGAGCCCGTTGCCGGGACCGTCGGGCAACGTCGAGTTCTTCCTGCTGCTCGCCCGCACCGGCGACGACGTGGGCGACGCGGTGCTGGCCACCGCCGTCGAGCAGGGCCCGGCGTGACCGGGCGCGAGGTCCTGCTCGTCCTGCACACCGGCCGGGAGACCAACCGGAGCACGGCGTCGGCGGTGGCGGCCCGGCTGGCGGCCGACGGGATCCGGCTGCGCGTGCTGGCCGAGGAGTGGTCCGACGTCGGGGAGCTGCCCGCGGCACTGCGGCCCCGCGTCGTCGACGGGCGGCCCGGCTGCGCGGAGGGCGCCGAGGTCGTCCTCGTGCTGGGGGGCGACGGCACGCTGCTGCGCGCCGCGGAGATGGCGCGTCCGGTGGGGGTGCCGCTGCTGGGCGTCAACCTGGGCCGGGTCGGGTTCCTCGCCGAGACCGAGCAGGACTCGCTGGGCGACGCCCTCGACGCGATCGTCGCGGGCGGCTACGACGTCGAGGAGCGGATGACGCTCGACGCCGTCGCCCGCCGCAACGGCGACGTGCTGGCCCGGACCTGGGCGCTCAACGAGGCCGCGGTGGAGAAGGCGACCCGCGAGCGGATCCTGGAGGTGGTGCTGGAGGTCGACGGGCGGCCGGTGTCGGCCTTCGGCTGCGACGGCGTGCTGTGCGCGACGCCGACCGGGTCCACCGCCTACGCCTTCTCCGCGGGTGGGCCGCTGGTGTGGCCGCAGGTCGAGGCCCTGCTGCTGGTGCCGAGCAACGCCCACGCGCTCTTCGCGCGCCCCATGGTGATCTCCCCGGACTCGCAGGTGGCGATCGAGGTCGACGCGGACGGCCCGCCCGCGGTGCTCGACTGCGACGGCAGGCGGACCGTCGCGCTGCCCCCCGGCGCGCGCGTGGAGCTCTCGCGCGGCGAGGCGCCGGTGCGGATGGTGCGCCTGGACGGGCGGCCCTTCGCCGACCGCCTGGTACGCAAGTTCGACCTGCCGATCCGGGGCTGGCGCGGGGCACCGAAACCGTAGTTGTCGGGGTGCCGCCGTACCCTCCGGACCATGCTGGCCGAGATGCGGATCCAGGGGCTGGGCGTGATCGACGACGCCACCCTCGAGCTCGATCCCGGGCTCACCGTCCTCACGGGGGAGACCGGGGCGGGCAAGACGATGGTGGTCACCGGCCTGTCGCTGCTCGGTGGCGGGCGCGCGGACGCGTCCCGGGTGGCGGCGGGGGCGAAACGCGCGGTCGTGGAGGGCCGGTTCGCCGCGGGGGCCGCGGCGCTGGCCGTCGCCGACGAGGTGGGGGCCGACGCCGACGACGACGGCACGTTGATCGCGGTGCGCACGGTCGGGGCCGACGGGCGGTCGCGCGCGCACCTGGGCGGGCGGTCGGTGCCGGTCGGGGTGCTGGGCAGGCTCGCCGAGGCCACCCTGGCGGTGCACGGGCAGAACGACCAGCTGCGGCTGCTGCGCCCGGTCGAGCAGCGCGCCCTGCTCGACCGGTTCGCCGGCGACGCCGTCGGCGGCCCGCTCGACCGCTACCGGTCGGTGCGCACCGAGTGGCTGAAGGTGGCCACCGAGCTCACCGAGCGGCGCGACGGCGCCCGGAGGATGGCGCAGGAGGCCGACCTGCTGCGTCACGGCCTCTCCGAGATCGGCGCGGTCGATCCGCAGCCGGGGGAGGACGCCGACCTGCTCGCGCAGTCGCGGCGGCTGGTGGCGGCCGACGACCTGCGCGAGGTCGCCACGGCGGCCCGCACGGCGCTGGTGGGGGCCGAGGAGGGCGACCCCGACGCCCCGGCCGCGCTCGCGCTGATCGGCGACGCCCGCCACCGGCTCACCGGCGCGGGCGACGAGGAGCTCACCGCGCTCGACGCCCGGCTGGCCGAGGCGCTGGCCCTGCTCGGCGACGTGGGCGCCGAGCTCACGGCCTACCTCGACCGGCTCGACGCCGATCCCGAGCGGCTGGCCGCCGTGCTGTCGCGCCAGTCCGATCTCAAGGCGCTCACCCGCAAGTACGCCGCCGACGTCGACGGCGTGCTGGCCTGGGCCGACGACGCCCGCCGCCGGCTCGACGGGCTCGACACCTCCGAGGAGACCCTCGCCGCACTGGCCGCCCGCCGCGACGAGCTGGCCGTCGAGCTGGCCGGGCACGCCGCCGAGGTCACCGCGGCGCGCACCGAGGCCGCGGCCCGGCTGGCCGCCGGCACCACGGCCGAGCTGGGCGGGCTGGCGATGGCCGACGCCCGCCTGCTCGTCGACGTGCGGCCCCGGGAGGCCGGGCCGGACACCCCCCACGCCCTGCGCCACGGCGGGCGGCACCTCGTCGCCGGCACCACCGGCGTCGACGACGTCGAGCTGCGGCTGGTCGCCCACGGCGGCGCGACGCCGCAGCCCCTGCACCGGGGTGCCTCCGGTGGCGAGCTGTCGCGCGTGATGCTGGCGCTGGAGGTGGCGCTCGCCGGGGCCGACCCGGTGCCCACGATGGTCTTCGACGAGGTCGACGCCGGGGTCGGCGGGCGGGCCGCGGTGGAGATCGGGCGGCGGCTGGCCCGCCTCGCCGCCCGCCACCAGGTCATCGTGGTGACGCACCTGCCGCAGGTGGCGGCCTACGCCGACCGGCACCTGGTCGTCGACAAGGCGGTCCGGGGCGGATCGGGGCCGGCCCGCAGCCGGGTACGCACGCTGGCCGAGGGCGACCGGATCGTCGAGCTGGCCCGGATGCTGGCGGGGCTCGACGACACCGACACCGGCCGTGCCCACGCCGAGGAGCTGCTCGGCGCGGCGCGGGCGCACCGCGAGGCCGACCGGGCCCCGGCGAAGCCGAAGCGCGCAGCGAAACGGACACGATGAACGCGGGGTGACGGTGCGGCGTGCCTTCCTGGCCGTTGCTGCAGACAGTGTCACAGTGCGTGCATGAAGTTGTCCGGCCTGCTGCACCGCACCCGCCCTGAGCTGCCCGGCCTGTCCGGGGTCGCCCGCGTCGATCGGCACACCGGAGCACTCCTGCGCCGGGTCAAGGCGGGGGAGATCGCGGTCCTCGACCAGATCGACCTCGACCGGGCCACCGCCGACGCGCTCGTCGCCGCCGAGGTCGCCGCGGTCGTCAACGCCTCGCCGTCGATCTCCGGCCGGTTCCCGAACCTCGGCCCCGAGGTGCTGGTGGCCGCCGGGATCACGCTCGTCGACTCCGCCGGTGCCGAGGTGCTGCACGCCGTCAAGGACGGCAGCAAGCTGCGGCTGCTCGACGGGGTGCTCTACCTCGGCGAGCTCCGGGTCGGCGAGGGTGTCGAGCAGGACGCCGACTCCGTCGCCGACGCGCTGGTCGAGGCCCGCTCCGGGCTGACGCACCAGCTGGAGGCGTTCGCCGCCAACACCATCGAGTTCATGCGCCGCGAGCGCGCCCTGCTGCTCGACGGCGCCGGGGTGCCCGACGTCGACGTGGAGCTGGCCGGGCGCCAGGTGCTCGTCGTCGCCGCGGGGTTCGACCACGTCGCCGACCTGGCGCGGCTGAAGAACTTCATCGCCGAGTACCGGCCGGTGCTGATCGGGGTCGGGGCGGGGGCGGACGCGCTGCTCGCCGCCGGGCACCGGCCCGCGCTGATCGTCGGCGATCCCGGCGAGGTGTCCAACGAGGCGCTGACCTGCGGTGCCGACGTCGTCGTCCCGGCCTTCGCCGACGGCCACGCGCCCGGCCTGCACCGCGTGCAGGACCTCGGGACGGGCGCGGTCACCTTCCCCAGCTCGGCCAACTCCGAGGATCTCGCACTGCTGCTCGCGGGCCACCACGGTGCGTCCATGGTGGTGACGGTCGGGCTCTCGGCGAGCATGGCGGAGTTCCTCGACCGCGGCCGCTCGGGCAGCAACGCCTCGACCTTCCTCACCCGGCTGCAGCTCGGCGGCACGCTGGTGGACGGGCGGGTGATCGCCGCGCTCTACCGCAGCCGCGTGTCGCTCGGGGCGATCCTGCTGATGGTCGGCGCCGCGTTGGTGGCCGTCGTCGCGGCGCTGCTGGTCTCCGACGCCGGGGACGCGGTCCTCAACTGGATCGCCCAGGGCTGGCGCGGTCTCGTCGACGGTGTGCGGGGCTGGTTCGGATGATGTCGTTGCGCTACCACGTGGTCTCGATCGCCGCGGTGTTCCTCGCGCTGGCGCTCGGGGTCGTCCTCGGGGCGAGCGGGGTCTCGGACCGGCTGCTGTCCGCCGTCTCCACCGAGCGCGACGAGCTGGGCGGGCGGGTGCAGACCCTCACCGGGGAGCGCGACGACCTCGCCGCCGCCGCCCGCGCCTCCGACGAGTTCGCCCGCCGTGTCGGGCCCGCCGCCGTCCGGGGGCTGCTCGACGGCCGGGCCGTCACGATCGTCACCGCCGGTGCCGAGGTCGCCGACCGCGACGGGCTCGTCGCGCTGCTCGGGCAGGCCGGTGCCGCGGTCGCCGGGGAGGTGACGCTGACCCCCGCCGTCGGCGACCCGGCCCGGGCCGACCAGCTCCGGGAGCTCACCGCGGGCCTGCTCCCGTCCGGGGCGCAGCTGCCCGCGGCGTCCGACACGGGCAGCCTGCTCGGTGGCCTGCTGGGCGGCGCGCTGCTCGAGGGCGGCGACGCCGCGGCCGTGCTCGACGGTCTCGCCGCCGCCGGGTTCGTGCAGGCCGGCGACCCCCCTGCCCCCGCGACGCTGGTCGTCGTGCTCACCGGTGGTGCCCTGACCGGGGTCGACGCCGCCGACGCCGCCGCCGTCGTCGCCCGGCTCGCCGCGGAGCTCGACCGGCGCGGGGCCGGCGCGGTCCTCGCCGGTCGCACCGGCTCGGCGGACTCCACCGGGCCGGTCGGCGTGGCCCGGGCGGACTCCACGGTGACCGCGGCCCTCTCGACCGTCGACGACGTGCAGTCCGGTCCCGGCCAGGTGTCGACGGTGCTGGCGCTGCGCGAGCAGCTCGACGGGCGGGCGGGCCGCTACGGCACCGCCGCGACGGCGTCGGACGGGGCCGCGCCGGCGGCGTGAGCGGCGGCGCGCGAATCGGGGGACTCGCGGAGCGGAATCGGGGGACTCGCGCGTAGAACGGGGGACTCGCGGGTGGGTGGGGCGGGCGGCGGGGGCCGCTGTACGCTGAAAACCCGTGCAGCCTCGTGCGACGCGTCATCTGTTCGTCACCGGTGGGGTCGCGTCCTCGCTGGGTAAGGGTCTGACGGCGTCGAGCCTCGGCCAGCTCCTCACCTCCCGCGGGTTGCGGGTGATCATGCAGAAGCTCGACCCGTATCTGAACGTGGACCCGGGCACCATGAACCCGTTCCAGCACGGGGAGGTGTTCGTCACCGAGGACGGGGCGGAGACCGACCTCGACGTCGGCCACTACGAGCGGTTCCTCGACCGGGACCTGCACGGGCGGGCCAACGTCACGACCGGGCAGGTCTACTCCGAGGTGATCGCCAAGGAGCGCCGGGGCGAGTACCTCGGCGACACCGTCCAGGTCATCCCGCACATCACCAACGAGATCAAGGACCGCATCCTCGCGATGGCGGAGCCCGACGCCGACGGGGTCGCGCCCGACGTCGTCATCACCGAGGTGGGCGGCACGATCGGCGACATCGAGTCGCTGCCGTTCGTCGAGGCGGCCCGGCAGGTCCGCCACGAGGTGGGCCGTGACAACTGCTTCTTCCTGCACGTCTCGCTGGTGCCGTTCCTCGCGCCGTCCGGCGAGCTCAAGACCAAGCCCACCCAGCACTCCGTCGCGGCGCTGCGCAACATCGGCATCCAGCCCGACGCGCTGGTCCTGCGCGCCGACCGCGAGATCCCCGACGGCATGAAGCGCAAGATCTCGCTGATGTGCGACGTCGAGCTGGACGGGGTGGCGGCCGCACCCGACGCGCCGTCGATCTACGACATCCCGAAGGTGCTGCACAGCGAGGGCCTCGACGCGTACGTGGTGCGGCGGCTGGGCCTGCCCTTCCGCGACGTCGACTGGACGGTGTGGGGCGACCTGCTCGAGCGCGTCCACCACCCCGAGGCGACGGCCCGGATCGCGCTCGTCGGCAAGTACGTCGACCTGCCCGACGCCTACCTGTCGGTGACCGAGGCGCTGCGGGCCGGCGGGTTCGCCCACCGCGCCCGCGTCGAGATCGTCTGGGTGCCGTCGGACGAGTGCGCGACCCCGGCGGGGGCCGCCGCCGCACTCGACGGCATGGACGGCGTGCTCGTCCCGGGCGGGTTCGGCGTGCGGGGGATCGAGGGCAAGCTCGGCGCGCTCACCCACGCCCGTACGCGCGGCATCCCCACGCTGGGCCTGTGCCTGGGCCTGCAGTGCATGGTGATCGAGGCCGCCCGCAGCCTGGCCGGGCTCGCCGACGCCAACTCCAGCGAGTTCGACGAGCGCACCCCGCACCCGGTGATCTCCACGATGGCCGACCAGCGCGACGTCGTCGCGGGCGAGCGCGACATGGGCGGCACGATGCGCCTGGGCTCCTACCCGGCGACGCTCGGCGCGGGCACGGTCGTGGCCGCGGCCTACGGCGGGCGCGAGGTCACCGAGCGCCACCGCCACCGCTACGAGGTCAACAACGCCTACCGGTCGCGGCTGGAGGAGGCCGGGCTGGTGTTCGGGGGCACGTCCCCGGACGGCTCGCTCGTCGAGTTCGTCGAGCTGCCCGCCGAGACCCACCCGTTCTACGTCGGCACGCAGGCCCATCCCGAGCTCAAGAGCCGCCCCACCCGGCCGCACCCGCTGTTCGCGGCGTTCGTCCGCGCGGCGCTGCGCTATCAGGGCGAGGTGCTGCTCCCGTTCGACGAGGCCGAGCGCGAGCACGCGTCGGTGAACGGGGCGGGCACGTGAGGCACGACTTCCCCGTCGAGGGCAGCTCGGAGATCTACTCCGGGCGGGTCATGGCGCTGCGCTCGGACCGTGTGGTGATGCCCGGTGGGCGGGTCGCGACGCGCGAGATCGTGGAGCACCCCGGGGCCGTCGCGGTCGTCGCACTCGACGCCGACGACCGCGTCATGATGATCCACCAGTACCGGCACGCCGTGCGGCGACGGCTGTGGGAGCTCCCGGCCGGGCTGCTCGACGTCGCGGGGGAGGACCCGGTGCTCACCGCACAGCGTGAGCTGGCCGAGGAGTCCGGGCTGGCCGCGACGGAGTGGTCGGTGCTGATCGACGTCGTGCCGTCGCCGGGGTTCTCCGACGAGTCGGTGCGGGTCTACCTCGCACGCGGGATCTCCGAGGTGGGCAGGCCGGCCCCCGACGGCCCCGACGAGGGCGACAACGAGGAGGCCGACCTGACGGTCAAGTGGGTCTCGATGCCCGTCGCCGTGCGGATGGTGCTGGCGGGCACGATCGTCAACGCCGTCACCGTCGCGGCCGTGCTGGCCGCTCACGTGCTGGCCGGGGCGCCGACGGCGGCCCGGCCACCGGACGCGCCGTGGCAGGACCGGCCGTCCCGGTTCGCCGCCCGCGCGGACTGACCTACGGCCGCAGCGGGCGGCCGTAGGGGTCGGTGGGCCGCCCGGCGAGGATGACGATGCCGTCGACGAACGCCCAGACCACGCCGACGACGACGAACGAGAGCAGCAGCTGGGCCACCGCGATGCCGTGGTGGCCGCTGTAGAGGCGGCCGACGCCGAACGGGAACACCAGCTGCAGGACCCCGGCCGCCACCCGGGACCGGTCGGAGAACGGCATCCCGGAGTGCGGGTCGATCCCGTGCGGCGCGTGCGGTGGCAGCGCCGGGTAGGGCGCCGGGAAGGCGACGGGGAGCGCGGCGGCGGGCCGGGGCAGGTCGGTGAACAGCGCCTCCAGCTCGTCGGAGGTGCGCGCGGCGTAGGCGGATGCGGTGCGGTCGGCGTACTCGTCGGGGTCGAGACGGCCCGCGGACAGGTGCTCGCCCAGCTCGGTGACGGCCCACTCGCGCTCGGCGTGGCCGACGCGGATGCGCCGCGGCTCCGGCGTGTTCACGCCTGCGACGGTACCGCCGCCGGGGACTACGCTCGGGGTTCGTGACCGGTATGCGATTCGGACTGTTCGTTCCCCAGGGCTGGCGACACGACCTCGTCGGCATCGACCCGAAGGACCAGTGGGCGACGATGAAGGGGCTCGCCCAGCACGCCGACGAGGGCCCCTGGGAGTCGGTGTGGGTCTACGACCACTTCCACACCGTGCCCGCCCCCACCGACCAGGCCACGCACGAGGCCTGGTCGCTGATGTCGGCGTTCGGCGCCGTGACCGAGCGGGTGCGGCTCGGCCAGATGTGCACGTGCATGGGCTACCGCAACCCCGCCTACCTGGCCAAGGTGGCCGCCACCGCCGACATCATCTCCGGCGGCCGGGTCGAGATGGGCATCGGCGCCGGCTGGTACGAGCACGAGTGGCGCGCCTACGGCTACGGCTTCCCGTCCGGGCCCGAGCGCCTGCAGCTGCTCGACGAGGGCGTGCAGATCATGAAGCAGGCCTGGGAGACCGGCAGCGCCACCCTCGACGGGAAGCACTACCAGGTCGACGGCGCCATCGTGCAGCCCCGCCCGCTGCAGGAGGGCGGCATCCCGCTCTGGATCGCCGGCGGTGGCGAGAAGGTGACGCTGAAGATCGCGGCGAAGTACGCCCGCTACACCAACTTCGACGGCACGCTCGAGGGCTTCACCCGCAAGTCCGAGCTGCTGAAGGGGCACTGCGAGACCGTCGGCACCGACTTCGAGGCGATCACCCGCTCGGCCAACTACAACGTGGCCATCGGGAAGGACCAGGCCGAGGTCGAGCAGCGGATGCAGGACGCCAAGGCCCGCCTGGTGCCCCACGTCGGCGAGGAGAAGGCCGAGGGCTCGCTCGGCGCCGTCCGCGGCCTGCCGGCATGCGGCACCCCCGACCAGATCATCGAGAACCTCACGAAGCTCAAGGAGGCGGGCATGACCTACGCCATCCTCAACTTCGCCGAGGCCGCCTACGACCGCTCGGGCATCGAGCTGTTCGAGCGCGAGGTGATCCCGGCACTGGCCTGAGGACACGCCCGCCCGGCTGCACGGGGCGGGTGCGGGCCGGCGGCATGATGGTCGCGTGGGTGTCGAGTCGGCGGTGGAGGCGTTCCTGCACCACCTGACCGTCGAGCGGGGCAGCGCCGCCAACACCGTGGCCTCCTACACCGCCGACCTGCGCCGCTACGTCGCGCACCTGGCCGGGCTGGGGATCGACGACCTCGCCGCGGTCCGCGAGGCCGACGTCGGCGCGTTCGTGGTGGCGCTGCGCAGCGGTCCGAGCCCGCTGGCCGCGTCGTCGGCGGGGCGGGCGCTGGCCGCGGTGCGCGGTCTGCACCGGTTCGCCGCGCGCGACGGCCTGGTGCCCGAGGACGTCGCCCGCGCCGTCACCCCGCCCGCGGTGGCCGCGCGGCTGCCGCGGGCGCTCGCCGTCGACGAGGTGGACCAGCTCCTCGCCGGCTGCATCGGCGACGGCGCGGTGGCGCTGCGCGACCGCGCCCTGCTGGAGCTGCTCTACTCCACCGGCGCCCGGATCTCCGAGGCCGTCGGGATCGACCGCGACGACCTCGACGTCGACGGGCGCACGGTCCTGCTGCGCGGCAAGGGCGGCAGGCAGCGGATCGTGCCGGTGGGACGGCCCGCGCTGGCCGCCGTCGACGCCTACCTGGTGCGGGCCCGCCCGGCCCTGGCCGCGAAGGGCCGGGGCACCCCCGCCCTGCTGCTCAACGCGCGCGGTGCGCGGCTGTCGCGGCAGAGCGCCTGGCACGTCCTGCGCGGTGCCGCCGAGGTGGCCGGGCTGACGGCGGAGGTCTCCCCGCACACGCTGCGGCACTGCTTCGCCACGCACCTGCTCGCCGGCGGCGCCGACGTGCGCACCGTCCAGGAGCTGCTGGGCCACGCCTCGGTGACCACGACCCAGGTCTACACCCACGTCACCGTCGACGCCCTGCGCGAGGTCTACGCGACCACCCACCCCCGCGCGCTGGGCTGAGGCTCACGCCGTGATGCGGTACTGCGCGATCTTGCGGTAGAGCGTGGACCGGGCCACCCCGAGCACCGCCGCCGCGGCGGCCCGGTTCCCGTCGGTCTCGCGCAGGGCGGCGACGATCGCGTCGCGCTCGGCCCGGTCGACACGGCGCAACGACCCCGGTGGCGCGCTCTGGCACGACGCGGGCAGGTCGCCGACCTGCAGCACGCCCACCGGCCGCCGGCGCAGGGCCGCGTCCAGCGCGTCGCGCAGCTCCGCCACGTTGCCCGGCCAGCCGTGGCGGGCCAGCGTGCGCTGCGCGTCGGCGGACAGCCGGACGTCCCGGCCGGGGGCCAGCTCGGCCAGCACTGCAGTGACCAGGGCCGGCAGGTCCGCGGACCGGTTCCGCAGCGGCGGCACCGTCACCGTCCGGCGGAACGCGGCGAGCAGCCCGGGCCCGGACCGGGCGCCGTCGGCGGCGGTGGCGGCGAGCCGGGCCCCGCGCAGCGCGCCGGGCAGCCCGGCCGGGACACCGGGCCAGCGGTCGAGGTCGGCCAGCACGACCAGCGGGGACGGACCGGCGTCCCGGACGCGGGCCACGGGGTCGTCGGCCGGTCCGATCTCCACCACGCGGCCCGGCCCGTGCACCGCGCCGTCCAGGTCGGCGAGCAGCCGGCGCCGGCCGCTGCCCGGCTCCCCGGTGACCAGCAGCGGGGTGCCGGCCCGCAGTGCCTCGGCCGCCGCCGTCCAGGCCGCGCGCCAGGCGGGCCCGGTGCCCGCGGTCGTCGGCTCCGGCTCCGGCCGCGGGTCCGGCGCGGGGCGGGGCTGCGGTACCGCCACGGCCCGGCCGACCGCGGCCTCACGCAGCACCGAGACCACCGCGACCAGGCCGGCGACCGCGCTGCCGGCCGTCACCGCCGTGCCCCGCACCCGGACACGGACCCCCGAGGGCAGGTCGAGCCGGTCGTCGACGGCGGGGCCGCGGACCATGCGGAACCGCGCGTGGTCGGTCAGCGCGGCGAGATCTCCCGGGTCCAGCAGCGTCTGCAGCGCGGTGTTGGCCAGCGCCATCCGCCGCCCGACGGCGAGCACCGGACGCCGGGACCGGGCGTCGACCCGGGTGTAGAGGTCGAACACCGCCTGCTGGCCCGCGTCGCGGTCGTGCAGCAGCGCGTCCTGGATCCGCGCGGCCGCGGACGTGACCAGGGAGTGCAGGATCGGTGAGGAGTGCTCGACCCGGCAGCTGACGTCGAGCACGCCCTCGATCCGCCCGGTGACCGGGTCGCGCACCGGGGCGCCCGCGCACGCGTAGGACTGCAGCGGTTCGACGAAGTGCTCGGCGCCCACCACGTGCACCGACCGGCCCGACTCCAACACCGTGCCCACCCCGTTGGTGCCGACCGCCCCCTCGTCGTAGCCGAAGCCCTCGGCGAAGCGGTTGTCGTCGGCGGCCCGCCCGATCGCGACGGTCGTGTCGAGCCGCACGAGCAGGCGCGCCCGGTCGTCGGTGAGCACCACGCAGACCGGGGCGTCGGCGATCTGCTCGGCCAGCTGGTCGATCACCGGGCGGGCGCAGCGCACCAGCCGGGAGTCCAGGTCCAGGTCCGGGTGGTGCCGGTTCGACACCGCCGCCGGATCGACGCCGCGGGCCAGGCTCCGCCGCCACGACGCGACCACGTGCCCGGGGACGCCGGGCAGGTCGACGTCGGGGCGGTCGTGCAGCCGGGCCAGCGCGGAGGTGAGCAGCCTGCGTCGAGCCAGCACGTCCCCCATGCCGCGGCACCTCTCTGTCGCCTTGCTCACATCATGCGTCACGGGGTCAAGGTCGGAACCGTCCGAAGTTCGGACACGTCGGGTCCCGGCACCCGACCTAGCGTCGGACGCCGTCACCGTCGACGCAGGGAGTCCCGCCCATGACACGCACCGACCGCGAGCACCTCGACGTCCTGATCGTCGGGGCCGGGGTGTCCGGCATCGGCGCCGCGCACCACCTGCGGGCGCGGTTCCCGGACCGCACCTTCGCGATCCTGGAGGCGCAGGACGCCCGCGGGGGCACCTGGTGGACCCACCGGTTCCCGGGCGCGCGCTCCGACAGCGACCTGTTCACCTACGGCTACCGCCACAAGCCCTGGGTCGGGCCGTCGATCGCCGCGGGCGGGGCCATCCTCGACTACCTCGACGAGGTCATCGAGGAGGACGACCTGGCCGGGCACATCCGCTACCACCACCGCGTCACCGCGCTGTCCTGGTCGTCGGAGGAGCACCGGTGGACCGCCGAGGTCACCCGCACCGACACCGACGAGCGGGTCACCCTCACCGCGTCGTTCCTGTGGATGTGCCAGGGCTACTACAACCACGACGAGCCCTACACCCCCGAGTGGCCCGGCACCGATCGCTACGCGGGCACGATCGTCCACCCGCAGGCCTGGCCGGCCGACCTCGACCACACCGGGCGGCGGGTGCTCGTCATCGGGTCGGGGGCGACGGCGGCGACGCTCGTCCCGGCCCTGGCCAAGTCGGCCGACCACGTGACGATGCTGCAGCGCTCGCCGTCGTACTGGTTCCCGTCGCCGAAGGTCCACGAGCTTGCGACGATGCTCGAGCCGCTGCAGCTCCCGCCGGACTGGACCCACGAGATCCTGCGCCGCCAGTACACCCAGCAGCTCGACTGGCTGGCCGCCGTCGGGCACGAGGACCCCGACCAGCTGCACACGTTCCTGATGGACGCGATCACCCCGCTGCTGCCCGAGGGCACCGACATCGAGAAGCACTTCACCCCGCGCTACCGGCCGTGGCAGCAGCGGATCGCGATCGTCCCCGACGGCGACCTGTTCGAGGCCATGCGCGACGGCCGGGCCTCGGTCGTCACCGACACGATCACCGAGTTCACCGAGGAGGGCGTGCGGGTCTCCTCGGGCGAGGTGCTGGAGGCCGACGTCGTCGTGACCGCGACGGGGTTCGACCTGTCGGTGTTCGGGGACATCCCGTTCGCGGTCGACGGCGAGCCGGTCGACTTCTCGCAGCGGGTCACCTGGCACGGGATGATGATCAGCGGCGTCCCGAACATGGCCTACGCCTTCGGCTACTTCCGGCACAGCTGGACCCTGCGCGTCGACCTCGTCAACGACGTCGTCGCCCGGATCGTCGAGCGCATGGGGGAGCGGGGCGCGCGGACCGTCGTGCCGGAGCTGCGGCCGCAGGACGCCGACATGGAGCTGCGGGAGTGGTCGGACCCCGAGAACTTCAACCCCAACTACGTGCTGCGCTCCCAGGACCGGATGTTCAAGCAGGGCGACCGCGAGCCCTGGACCCACATGCAGGAGTACGCGCACGACCGCACCGCACTCCCGGAGGCCGACGTCGACGACGGCCTCTCCTACCGCTGAGCCTCCTACCGCCGACCCTCGAAGGAGCAGATCCGTGCCGCAGATCCCCGTCCGCACCGGAGTCACCCTCAACTACGAGATCACCGGCACCGGCGACCCGTTGCTGCTGGTGATGGGCACGTCCGGCGCGATCCCCCTGTGGGGCGAGATGATCACGCGCCTGAGCGAGACCCACCAGGTCATCGCCTACGACAACCGTGGCCTGGGCGGGAGCGACCGCGGCACCGGCCCGATCACCGTCGCCTCGCTCGCCGAGGACGCCTCCGCGTTGCTGGAGGCGCTGGAGGTGCCGCGCGCGCACGTGCTGGGCTGGTCGCTCGGCTCGGCGATCGGGCAGGAGCTGGCGCTCGCCCATCCCGACCAGGTCGCGTCCGCGCTGCTCTACGCGACGTGGGGCCGGGCCGACGGCTTCCAGCGGTCGGTGCTCAGCGCCCTGCGCCTGCCCTACGTGCACCGCGACATGGAGTCGGCGTTCGCCACGGCGGGCCTCGCGTTCTCCCCGCAGCTGCTCGACCACCCGGACTTCGCGCAGATGCTGGAGCCGATGCTGCCGGCGTTCCCGCAGAACGAGGAGCAGATGCAGGTCACCGTCGAGCAGTGGGACGCCGACCTGGCGCACGACACGCTCGACCGGCTCGGCGGGATCACCGCCCCGACGCTGGTCGTGGTGGGGGAGCAGGACCTGCTGACCCCGCCGTGGCAGGCGAAGAAGGTGGCCGACGCGATCCCGGGCGCGCACTACGAGCTCGTCACCGGGCCCGGGTCGAGCCACGGGCTGCACATCGAGCGGCCCGGGGACCTCACCACGATCGTCACCGGGTTCCTCGGGAAGCTGGCACTCACCCACTGACCACCCCCGGCGGGTCTGCCGCAGACGTTCGGTGTGTCGGCCGGTCACGTACGCGCGGGGTGCACGGGATCGGCGAACTCGCCGTGCGTGGGCGGCGAACTCGCCGGGTGGGGTGGGAGAACCCGCCGGGGGTGGGTCACGCGACCTCGTCGAGGCCGTCCGGGGTCGCGGGCACCGCGGGCCAGCCGATGCTCGGGTCGTGGCCGCGGAAGTTCTGCAGCCACCAGCCCCAGTCCTCGGGCACCAGCTCGAACGGGGCCGGGTGGCCCAGCTCGCGGGCGGCCCACACCGGCCAGTGCGGGTTGGCCAGGGCCGGGCGCCCGAGCAGCACCAGGTCGATCTTCTCCTCGCGGATCGCCCGGTCGGCGTTCTGCGGCACGCCCAGGTTCCAGCTGACGGTGACCGGGACGCCGATCTCCCGCCGGACCTGCGCGCCGCGCTCGACCCACGCGCTGACGTCGCCGAAGAACGGGTCGCGCATGTCGTCGGTGTTGCCGCCGAAGGACAGGTCGGCCATGTCCGCGCCGTGCTCGACGAGCCAGCCGACGACCTCGACCGAGTCCTCCCAGCGCACGCCGTCGGGGTGGTAGTCGTCGGCGCCGAGGCGGAAGGTGAGCGGCAGGTGCTCCGGCCACACCGCGCGGACGGCGTCCATCGCCTCGATCAGGAACCGGGCCCGGTTCTCCTTGCTGCCGCCGTAGGCGTCGGTGCGCCTGTTGGCGAGCGGCGAGTAGAAGCTGGCGGCGAGGTAGCCGTGCGCGAAGTGCATCTCCAGCCACTCGTAGCCCGCCTCCAGCGCGCGCACGGCGGCCTCGGCGTACCGCACGTGGATGGCCTTGATCTCCTCGACGGTCAGCGCGTGCACCGGGTAGGGGCGCTTGCCGAAGCCGTAGGGCAGGTCCGACGGGCCGACGACCTGCCAGCCCTCCGGGTGGTCAGGGGGCAGCTGTCGGCCGAGGTCCCCGGCGACCCACGGCTTGAGCTCGCTGCCGTTGCGGCCGGTGTGCCCGAGCTGGATGCCCGCCACCCCGCCCATGTTCTTGATCATCGACGTCACGCGGGCGTGGCCCTCGATCTGGGCGTCGTCGTAGATCCCGGCGCAGTGCGGGGTGGTGCGGCCCTCGGGGGCGATGGCCACCTGTTCGGGGAAGATCAGCCCGAAGCCGCCCGCGGCCCGGGCGCCCAGGTACATGAGGTGGAAGTCGTCCATCCGGCCGTCGACCGAGCGGTACATCGTCATCGGCGACATCGCGATGCGGTTGCGCAGGGTCACGCCCTTGAGCGTGTAAGGGGGTGAACAGATCAGGTATGGGGGAGGCCTCTCGGGTCCCGTCGGCGGGCTGCGAGGGAGTCAACAAGCCCGGGGAGACGCCCGGGTGACCGCTCCGTGACGACCGTGGCGCGGCGCCCTCACACGATCGGGCGCCCGGACGTGAGCACCCCCGACCGCACCCGGCCGCGACCGGGCGGTAACGTTCGGCTCCCGTCGGCCCGCTCCGGCCGACGGTGACACCAAGAAGGCGGCCGCGACACGGCGGGGCGCGTTGCCGCTCGTCGGCGGCGACTCCTAGTCTGCCCGGAACGGCCCGTCGGGCCGTCCGAGCCACAGACCGGAGCCCCGCATGGACATGCCGCGGCCCTACGTCCCCGTCCCGGAACCGCTCGACCGAGCCGACCACGACGACCGAGCCGACCTCGACGGCGAACACGACGAGCCCGTCCACCCGACCGGCTCGGGGGGGAGACACCGCCTGATGGTGCCCGAACCTGCGCCGCTGACCGAGCACGGTCCGGCGCGGATCATCGCCGTGGCCAACCAGAAGGGCGGCGTCGGCAAGACGACGTCGACGATCAACCTGGGGGCCGCGCTCGCCGAGTACGGACGGCGGG
Organism: Pseudonocardia hydrocarbonoxydans; assembly: GCF_006539565.1. Lineage (GTDB taxonomy): Bacteria > Actinomycetota > Actinomycetes > Mycobacteriales > Pseudonocardiaceae > Pseudonocardia > Pseudonocardia hydrocarbonoxydans. Next base: position 96,922 of record NZ_BJNG01000034.1, on the reverse strand, counting down.
TGCTGCTCGTCGACTTCGACCCGCAGGGCGCCCTGTCGATCGGCCTGGGCGTGCAGGCCCACGAGCTCGACACGACGGTCTACAACCTGCTGATGGAGCGCGGCGTCGAGGTCGACGACGTGATCAAGAAGACCGGTGTGGCCGGGCTGGACCTGCTGCCCAGCAACATCGACCTGTCCGCGGCGGAGGTGCAGCTCGTCACCGAGGTCGGCCGCGAGCAGGCGCTCGGCCGCGCGATCAAGCCCGTGCTCGACCGCTACGACGTGGTCCTCATCGACTGCCAGCCGTCGCTGGGCCTGCTCACGATCAACGCGCTGGCCTGCGCCGACCAGATCCTGATCCCGCTGGCGTGCGAGTTCTTCTCGCTGCGCGGCGTGGCGCTGCTGATGGACACCATCGAGAAGGTGCAGGACCGCCTCAACCCGGACCTGACGATCCTCGGGATACTGGCCACGATGTTCGACCCCCGCACCCTGCACACCCGCGAGGTGCGCCAGCGCGTCATCGAGGCGTTCGGCGACCTGGTGTTCGAGGCCACGATCAACCGCACCGTGCGCTTCCCGGAGACCACCGTGGCCGGGGAGCCGATCACCACCTGGGCCCCGCAGTCCAACGGGGCGGAGGCGTACCGCCTGCTGGCCCGCGAGGTCATCGCGCGGTGACGCTGCTCGACGACACCGCGGCCGCCGCCCCGGAACCGGCGGGCCCGCAGCGGTTCACCGTGCGCCTGCACAACTTCGAGGGCCCGTTCGACCTGCTGCTGCAGCTGATCGGCAAGCACGAGCTCGACATCACCGAGATGGCGCTGCACCGCGTCACCGACGACTTCATCGCGCACCTGAGGTTCCTGGGCGAGGACGCCGACCTCGACGAGACCACCGAGTTCCTCGTCATCGCGGCCACCCTGCTCGACCTCAAGGCCGCCCGGCTGCTGCCCGACGCCGAGGTGGAGGACGCCGAGGACCTGGCGCTGCTGGAGGCCCGCGACCTGCTGTTCGCGCGGCTGCTGCAGTACCGCGCCTACAAGCAGGTGGCGTCGCTGTTCGTCGAGCTGGAGGCGGGGGCGGCGCGCCGGTTCCCGCGGTCGGTGGCGCTGGAGGAGCGCTTCGCGGTGCTGCTGCCCGAGGTGCTGCTCGGCGTCGACGCGGCCGCGTTCGCCGACCTGGCCGCGAGCGTGTTCCGACCCAAGCCGCCGCCGGAGGGTCCCGGCCTGGCCCACCTGCACCAGCACGAGGTGTCGGTGGCCGAGCACGCGGAGCTGCTGCGGGCGCGCCTGGCCGAGCTGGGCGTCGCCACGTTCGCGACGCTCACGGCCGACTGCGTCGCGCCGATCGAGGTCGTCGCCCGCTTCCTCGCCGTGCTCGACCTGTTCCGCGGCGCCGTCGTGGAGCTCGACCAGCCCGAACCGTTCGGGGAGCTGACGGTGCGATGGACGCCCTAGAGGAGGAGCTGGCGCTGTTCGCCGACCCCGAGCTCGACGGGGCGCTGGAGGCGCTGCTGCTGGTCGTCGACGCCCCGACCGAGGCCGACGCGCTCGCGCTGGCGCTGGACCAGCCCGTCGCCAGGGTGCGGTCGTCGCTGGTGCGCCTGTCGCGCGAGTACACCGAGGCCGGGCGGGGCATCGACCTGCGCCACGTCGGCGGCGGCTGGCGGTTCTACACGCGCGAGACCTACGCGCCCTACGTCGAGCGGCTGCTGCTGGACGGGCAGCGCGCGAAGCTCACCCGGGCCGCACTGGAGACCCTCGCGGTGATCGCCTACCGGCAGCCGGTGACCCGCGCACGGGTCTCGGCGGTGCGCGGCGTCAACTGCGACGGGGTGCTGCGTACGCTGGTGTCCCGCGGGCTGGTGCAGGAGGCCGGTATCGACGGCGCGACGCAGGGCACCCTGTTCCGCACCACCGAGCTGTTCCTGGAGCGCCTGGGGCTGTCCTCCGTGGAGGACCTGCCCCCGCTGGCCCCGCTGCTGCCCGATGTGGACTCGATCGACGACATGTGAGAAGTAGGACCCGTGAACACCAGCCAAGACCGTGACGGCGTGCGACTGCAGAAGGTGCTGGCCCAGGCCGGCGTGGCGTCGCGGCGCGCGTCGGAGGAGCTGATCGCGCAGGGCCGGGTCAGCGTCGACGGCGAGGTCGTGCGGGAGCAGGGCCGCCGGATAGATCCCGACACCGCGGTCGTCCACGTCGACGGCTCCCGGATCGTGCTCAGCGACGACATGGTCTACCTCGCGCTGAACAAGCCGCGCGGGCTGCTGTCGTCGATGTCGGACGACCTGGGCCGGCCCAGCGTGGGCGACCTCATCGTCGAGCGCGGGATCATGGAGGAGCACTTCACCGGCGCGCCGCGCAGCCGGCTGTTCCACGTCGGCCGCCTCGACGCCGAGACCGAGGGCCTGCTGCTGCTGATGAACGACGGCGAGCTCGGCCACCGGCTGATGCACCCGTCCTACGAGGTGCAGAAGACCTACGTCGCCGAGGTGATGGGCCAGCTGCCGCGCGATCTGGGCAAGCGGCTGCGGGCCGGGGTCGAGCTGGAGGACGGGCCGGTCGTCGTCGACTCCTTCAAGCTCGTCGACTCCACCCCGGGGCGGTCGATGGTGGAGCTGAAGATCCACGAGGGGCGCAAGCACGTCGTGCGCCGCCTGCTCGACGAGGTCGGGTTCCCGGTGCAGCGCCTGGTGCGCACCGCCGTCGGCGACGTCCTGCTCGGCGACCAGCGGCCCGGCCGGTTCCGGCCGCTCAACCGCAGCGAGATCGGCTCGCTCTACGCCTCGGTCGGCCTGTAACCCGCGAGTCGGGACATCCGTGCGACCGAGTCGTCGCCTCCGTGCGGGTCCCGGGCGCGCACGCCGGAGCGGACTCGGTCGCACGATCCTCCCGACTCGCGGGTGGGGTGGGCGGGAGGTCCATGCCGCTGACGTCGCCCGATCCGGCGCACGGCATGATGGAGGGCGGCCCGCGTCCGCGGGTCGTAGGCCGTGATGCGGCGAGCAGGGGGCCGCGGGGCCCCGGATGAGGGGTCGGGCCGGTGGCGGGCAGGTTGCACGGGGTCGTCGCGATGGACGGCCCGTCGGGCACCGGGAAGTCCACCGTCGCCAGGCGGTTGGCACGCGAGTGCGCGGTGCCCTACCTCGACACCGGCGCGATGTACCGGGCGGCGACGCTGGCGGTACTGCGTGCGGGGCTCGACGCCGACAGCGCCGCCCGCGACGTCGTGCTGGCCGCGGCGCAGGCCAGGATCGAGTCGGGCACCGACCCGGCGGCGCCGCGGATCCTGCTCTGCGGCGAGGACGTCGAGGCGGAGATCCGGGGCACCGCGGTGACCGGGCTGGTCAGCGCGGTCTCGGCGCACCCGGAGATCCGGGAGCTGATCGTCGGGCGGCAGCGCGAGCTGATCGCCTCCGCCGTGGCGGCGCAGGGCGGGATGGTGGTCGAGGGCCGCGACATCGGCACCGTCGTCGCGCCGGACGCCGCGCTGAAGGTCTACCTCACCGCCTCCGACGAGATCCGCGCCGCCCGCCGCGGCGCGCAGGACCGCAAGGCCGGGCGCGGGGCCGACGCCGCCACGGTGCTCGCCGCCGTCCGGCGTCGCGACCACCTCGACACCACCCGCACCGTCTCGCCGCTGACCGCGGCCGCCGACGCCGTCGTCCTGGACACCGACCACCTGAGCGTCGACGCCGTGCTCGACGAGCTGCGTAGGCTGGTGGGGGAGCGGGGCCTGGTGCGGTGAAGGGGACCCAACTCCCCGAGGGGTCGTGGCCGTGGTTCCACGACCTCGCCCGGTGGGTCGGGACGTGGCTGTTCACGCCGTTCTACCGGGTGCGGGTGCACCACGGCGACCGGTTGCCGGCCGCCGGTCCGGTGGTGCTCGTCGCCAACCACAGCGCGTTCGTCGACGGCCCGTTGCTGTTCGGACTGGTCGGGCGCCGCGCGGTGTTCCTGGTCAAGCAGGAGATGTTCGACGGGCCGGCCGGCCGGGCGCTACCACTGATCGGCCAGCTGGGAGTGCGCCGCGGGGCGCCCGACCGGCGACCGTTGACCGCAGCGGTGGCGGTGTTGCGCGAGGGCGGGCTCGTCGGGGTGTTCCCCGAGGGGACCCGCGGCGAGGGCGACATGGCCGCGGCGCAGCACGGCGCGGCCTGGCTGGCGCGCGCGTCCGGTGCGGTGGTGCTGCCGGTGGTCTGCCGGGGCACGCGCCGCCCGGCCGGTGCCGGTCGTCGCCTGCGCCCCCGGGTGGACGTGCTGGTCGGCGAGCCGCTCGACCTCCCCGCAGGTGGTGGGCGCGCGGGTCTCGCCGCCGCCACCGAGACCGTCCGGGCCGCGCTGGCCGGGATGGTCCGAGAACTCGATGCCCTACGGAGCAACACATGAGCGAGTACGACGAGGACACCCTCACCGAGATGGGCCGCCTGGGTCTCGACCCGGCCGAGTTCACCGACGCCGACCTGGTCGACGGGGCGGACGGCGAACCCGAGGGACTGGTGCCGGCCCCGGTGCTCGCGGTGGTCGGGCGGCCCAACGTCGGCAAGTCGACGCTGGTCAACCGCCTGCTGGGGCGGCGCGAGGCGGTCGTCCAGGACATCCCGGGCGTCACCCGCGACCGCATCGCCTACGACGCGCTGTGGAACGGGCGGCGCTTCACCCTCGTCGACACCGGCGGGTGGGAGCCCGACGCCAAGGGCCTGCAGGCCTCGGTCGCGGCGCAGGCGGAGATGGCGATGCAGACCGCGGACGCCGTGCTGCTCGTCGTCGACGCCTCGGTGGGGGCGACCACCACCGACGAGGCCGTCGCGCGCGTGCTGCGCCGCGGTGACGTGCCGGTGATGCTGTGCGCCACCAAGGCCGACGACGACCGGCTCACCTCCGACATCGCCGCGCTGTGGCGTCTCGGGCTCGGCGAGCCGCACCCGGTATCGGGCCTGCACGGCCGTGGCTCGGGCGACCTGCTCGACCGGATCCTGGACATCCTCCCGGAGAGCCCGCGCGACCTCGGGTTCGGCGCCCCGGGCGGGCCGCGCCGCGTGGCGCTGGTGGGCAAGCCGAACGTCGGCAAGTCGAGCCTGCTCAACCGGGTCTCCGGGGAGGTCCGCTCGGTGGTGCACGAGGTCGCGGGCACCACGGTCGACCCCGTCGACTCCCTGGTGGAGCTCGACGGCGAGGTCTGGCGCTTCGTCGACACCGCGGGCCTGCGCAAGCGCGTCAACACCGCGAGCGGCATGGAGTACTACGCCAGCCTGCGCACGAAGGCCGCGATCGAGGCGGCCGAGGTGGCGGTCGTGCTGATCGACGCGGGCGAGCCGATCGCCGAGCAGGACCAGCGCGTGATCACGATGGTCGAGGAGGCCGGACGCGCGCTGGTGCTGGTCTTCAACAAGTGGGACCTCGTCGACGAGGACCGCCGGCTGGCGATGAAGCGCGAGCTCGAGCGCGACCTGGTGCGCGTGCGGTGGGCCGAGCGCGTCAACATCTCGGCGCTGACCGGGCGCTCGGTGACGAAGATCGCGCCCTCGCTGCGCACCGCCCTCGCGTCCTGGGACCGTCGCGTGCCCACCGGGCGGCTCAACGGCTGGCTCTCCGAGGTGGTGGCCGCGACGCCGCCGCCGGTCCGCGGCGGCAAGCAGCCCAAGATCCTGTTCGCCACGCAGGCCGCCACCCGCCCGCCGACGTTCGTGCTGTTCACCAGCGGGTTCCTGGAGGCGGGCTACCGGCGGTTCCTGGAGCGACGGCTGCGCGAGGAGTTCGGGTTCACCGGGTCGCCCATCCGGATGTCGATCCGGGTGCGGGAGAAGCGCGCCCGGAAGTAGCCCCACTACGCTCGGCCGGGTGAACCGGGGGGAACACGCGGCCGTGCGCGTCGTGCTGGCCGACGACGAGCCGCTGATGCGGGCCGGGCTGCGCACGGTGCTGGAGGTCGGTCGCAGCGTGCGCGTCGTGGGCGAGGCCGACGACGGCGACGCGCTGCTCGCCCAGGTCGACCGCCACCGCCCCGACGTCGTGCTCGTCGACGTCCAGATGCCCGGCGGCGGGGGCCTGGCCGCGCTCCGGACGCTGTGCGCGCGGCCGGACGCGCCGCCGTCCGCGGTGCTCACGACGTTCGACCTGGATGAGTACGTCACCGAGGCGCTGCGCATCGGCGTCCAGGGCTTCCTGCTCAAGGACGCCGAGCCCGACGCGCTGGTCCGCGCGGTGCTCGATCTCGCCGCGGGCGGCGCCGTGCTGGACCCGAGGATCACCGCGCGCCTGCTGCCGCGGCTGGACGGGCGGCCTCCGGCCCGGCCGCCCACGGAGCTGACGCTGCGCGAGCAGCAGGTGCTGCGCGGCCTGGCGGCGGGGGAGCCCAACGCCGCCATCGGGGCGCGGCTGGGTCTCGCCCCCGCGACCGTCAAGAAGTACGTCTCGGCGCTGCTGGTGAAGCTGGGTGCGGAGAACCGGGTGCAGGCGGCGCTGCTGGCGCAGGGGTGGGGGATGTAGCGGATGCGGTGGGCGCGGATCGTCGGCCGGGAGTCGCTCGCGGTGCTGGTGCCCGCCGGGGTGGCGGTGCTGGGGGAGCCGGCGTTCTCCTGGTCGGTGCCCGCGGCGCTGGTGGGGTGCGCCCTGTTGCCGCTTCGGCACCTGTGGCCGCCGGTGGCGGTGCTCGGCACGCTCGCCGGGCTGGCCGGTGGCCTGGGATGGCCGCCCGCGCTCGTCGCGCTCTACCGGCTCGGGCGCCACCACCGGTCGGGCCCCGTGCTGGCGGCGTGGCTGGTCCTGCCCGTCGTCGCGGCGGTGGCGCCGGTGTTCGCCACCCAGGACCTGCGGTGGAACCAGGGCGTGCTGGTCGTCGGCTACGTGGTGGTGAACGCCGGGGCGGCCACCGTGGTCGGGATGCTGGTGGGCACCCGGGCCAGGCTGGTCGAGAGCCTGGCCGAGCTGGCCCGGGCGCGCGACACCGCACTGGCCGCCCGCGCGGACGCCGCGCGGGCCGAGGAGCGGGACCGGATCGGGCGGGAGATCCACGACGCCGTCGGGCACCACATCACGCTCATCGCGGTCACCGCGGCCGCGCTCGCCGCATCGACCCGCGAGGACGACACCCGCCGCGCCGCCGACGAGCTGCGGGTGCTGGCCAAGCGCTCGCTCGCCGAGGTCCGGGGGGCGCTCGGGCTGGCCGGCGGTCCGCTCCCAACGCCCGCCGATCCCGCCGACACCCTCGCCGAGGTGGACGCACTGGTGGCCCAGTGGCGCGACGCGGGCCTGTCCGTCGAGCTGGTCGACGACCACCGGGCCGCGGGGCTGTGCCCCCAGCTCGGGCGGGCGGCCTACCACGTGGTGCAGGAGTCACTGACCAACGCGGCGCGCCACGCCCCCGGCGCGGCCGTCCGCGTCGAGGTCGGGTGCGCCGCCGACGAGCTGACGGTGCGGATCGACAACACCGCCCCCGACGAGCCCCGTGACGTCGTCGGTCGCGGCGGTGCCGGGCTGGCCGGGCTCGCCGAGCGGGTCGGCGCCGCCGGGGGCCGGCTCACCGCGGGCCCACGGCCCGACGGCGGGTTCGCGGTGTCGGCCCGGTTCCCGCTCGAGCACGCGCCCGCGCACGCGTAGTTACCGGCCGGTACCCACCAAGGTCGCCCCCGCCGGGCGACCGAAGGCGGTGGTGGCCGGCACCGGCTGCGCGCAGGATGGCGGGGTCGCGGATGCCGGGGAACCGGGATCGGCGTCCAGCAGGTGCGGCGACCCGGTGATGGGGGGAGCCACGACCGGCCGGGCGAGGCCCGGGTTCAGCGGTGGGGTAGGCTGATCGAGCCTCTTCGGGGGCGGCCGGGACGTGGCGCAGCTTGGTAGCGCACTTGACTGGGGGTCAAGGGGTCGCAGGTTCAAATCCTGTCGTCCCGACGGTCGGAACGGGCGGTTCCTCTCGACGGGGAGCCGCCCGTTTCGTGCTCCTGAACAGGGCGGACGTCGTAGACATCGATCCTCGTGGGACGGATCCGGAACGGCCCCAGAACGATGACCGTCTACGGGACTCGGGACTGCTTGGGACCCATCTGGGACCGGAGGCGCCCATCCGCCGCGGAGCTGTGCAGAACAGGGTATGACGTTCAGGGGGCCGAGAGCAGATGCCCGGCGTCCGTCACGGCTCGCTGATGGCGATCTGCTGCCGCTGCCAGGTCAGGACTCGCTCGGTGTGCCGGCGCCATCCCTCTGGCGGATTGTCATGCGGTGGGTGGCGGATCTCGAACAGCTCGGCGACGAGGTTCACGCACGCCAGGTGCGCGGTACCCATGATGTGTTCTAGCGCGGTGGCGTCGGCCGAGGTGTTGATGTTGATGGCCCTGGCCCAGGTGGTCGGCTGGTAGCGGGCGAGTTCGGACAGTCCGAACAAGACCGCGTATCAGGTCGCGAGGGGATGCAGCGGGGCCGTGTTGCCGGCCAGAGTCGGCAGTATCCAGATGCACTTGGTCGTGCCGTCGCCGTAGACCCGTGGTCCCAGGTCGACCATTCCGAACATCTCGCGGTGCTCCATCGGCCGGTCCCCGCGGTCGAACGACAGGGATGCCCGGAGTCCCTGCGGGTCGAGCAGTAACACCCAGTGCGCGACATCGGGGCAGCCCTGCCAGTTGGGCATCACGCGGAAGTTCCGCAGCGACGGGTAGCGCTCGATGATCTGCCGCTCGACCTCGGCGACGTCGAGCGGCATGAGGTCGTACGGGAGGTGCGCGAGCGTTCCGACGCGACCGGTCGTTGCCTGGAACGCCTTGCCGTAGTCGTGCCCGTCATGTCGTTCGAGCAGCGCAGCTCCGAACAGGTTGCCCGCCTTCGTCGGGGGTAGCTTGACGCCTTCGGGCAGGCTGATCCAGAGCTGCCGCAGTGGAACGCCGGCAGGCAGGGTTGGTGAGTCGAGCACGCTTCCGAGGAGCTGGAACGCTCCGCCCTTCGGCGGTGCGCCGCTCCTGGTCCGCGCGTCGCAGACCTTGAGATCGCCAACGTCGGTGATCTGGCCGCGGTTCGGACAGTCGGTGCCGTGGCCGGTGGCGGCCTGCTTGGTGACGCGCGGGTCCTGCTTGGCTGCAAGGATCGCCTGGGACGCCTGGCTGAGTCCGTAGTACAGCATCACAGGCTTGCTCTCGTAGCCCACCGAGTCAGAAGCCCGGAAGAACTGCTCCGACTGCTCCAGCGCCGCGGAGAAGGTGTCCTTGCGTTCGCCTCGGGCGGCGAAGCCGGGTGGGCTGTGGCGGAGAGACCGCAGCCGCTGCCAGGCGTCGTCTACGTTCCGGGGGTACTTCACGGGCATGGCCACGCACTGTAACCAATGAGGCTCGGTAGCGTCCGCGATCTCGCGCGGCCGACCGCCGACTCGTCGGGGCGAGCGACCGCCTGCGCTGGAACAGCGCCATCGCGAGTGGCGTCGGGCCCACTTCAGGGCTCTCCTCGCCCGAGGTCACGAGATCGGCCGGCGGGCAGATCTCCGACCCGGCCGCGCGGACTCTGGTCGCCTGGTTCCCTCGAACGGGTGGCGCGTGACGAAGCTGGACGACGCCTGACTGGTCCGCACGACGTGCCCGAGGTGGCCGAGCTGCACGACCGGGTGCCGGCCGCACGTGCGGCGAGAGGACCGGTCGGCGGGCCCTCCCCGCAGGTCGGACCGGGATCATGAGGATGGCGGGAACCAGCTCCGGGTCGACGAGCTCGGTACGGCTCGGAGCTGTGCAGATCCGGCTGTCGCGATCAGGTGGGCCGAGAGCAGCAGCCCCGCGTCCGTCATCGCCTGCCGGTCGGGGTGCAGGTAGCGCTGGGTGGTCGTCAGCGAGCCGTGACCGGCGATCTTGCGCAGATGGTGGACGGGAACGCCCGCGTCGGCCATCCAGGTCAGGCCGGTGTGTCGGAGATCGTGGCGACGGAGTCGCTCGAAGCCCAGCGAGCTGACCACCTCGTCCCAATGGGTCGCGTCCCGAAGAACCGCCGTGCTGACCCGGCCGCCTCGCGGCCCGACGAAGACGCGCCCGCTCGGCCGCTCGGCCGCCTCCGCGAGCCGGACCTCGAGCATCGGTCGAACCTCGGCGATGATCGGCACGAGCCGAGCGCGCTTGCCCTTCGTCCCCTTGTCGACCAGCCCTCCCGGTGAGGTCGTGGTCTGCCGGCGAACGGTCCACAGCCACCCGTACATGCCGCGGGCGATGTGCTCGGCGAGCGGGCCGACGTGGCAGTGGTAGAGGTGCAGCCCGAACGGCTCGGCGTCGAAGACGTAGGTGAACTCCTCGCCGGGGGAGATGATCCCGCGCCCGACCAACGGCACGCCGTCCATGTCGGCCGGGTGCACCCCGTGGAAGTGCATGGTGTGCGGGTGCTCGGAGCCGTTGACGAACCGGACCCGCAGCAGGTCGCCCTGGGTGCAGCGCAGGGTCGGGCCGGGGACGCGCCCGTTGAACGTCCAGGCCGGGAACCGGACCCCGGGCGCGACCTCGATCTCGCGGTCCTCGGCGAGGATCTCCCAGGTGCGGACGGTCCGCCCGTCCTCCACGGTCACCGTGCCGTAGTCGAAGTCGCGCAGCAGGGTGCGCGGGTCGAACCCGTTCGCCGCGTGGTCGACCCCCTGCCCGCCGCGGAACGTCGCGCCGTTCGCGCCGCCCATCGCGTGGCCCGTGCCGTGTCCGTCGGGGCCGTTCGCCGGGGGAGCGGCCGGCGGGGGCGTGGCCGCCGCCACCCCGGCGGGCAGGGGCAGGGCGACGAGGGCGGCCCCGCCGGCACCGGTGAGGAAGCGTCGTCGGGTCGTCACGGGGTTCCTCCGAAGACGAGCTCGGTGAGCCGGCTGCCCAGCGGGATGCGGCGCCCGTCGACGGCCACCCACAGCGGCCCGTCGAACGGGGCCCGTTCGAGGACGTCCAGGCCGACCCCGGGCCGGATCCCGAGCCCGCCCAGGTGGCGCAACGCGTCGCCGTCGCGGTCGGACACGCGGCTCACGACGACGTGGGTGCCCGGCCGGGCCGCGGACAGCGGCGGGGGCCGGTCCTCGTCGTGCTCGCCGTCGGCCGGGGGGATCGGGTCGCCGTGCGGGTCGTGCGTGGGGTGCCCGAGATGGGCGTCGATCCGCTCCAGCAGCCGCCCGCTGACGGCGTGGCCGAGGCGTTCCGCCTCAGCGCGGACGTCCTCCCACGGCACGTCCAGGGCGCGCACGAGGAACTCCTCGATGATCCGCTGCCTGCGGACGACGGCGACGGCGTGCCGCCGACCGTGGGCGGTCAGCTCGACCCGGTGGGCGGCCGGTCGGGCGACCAGGTCGTCGGCGGCCAGCCGGTTGAGCATGGCCGACACCGACGGCGCCGCGACGTCGAGCAGCGCGGCGAGGGACGAGGTCGTCGCGGCCCCGTGCAGGGCCGAGAGGTCGAAGACCGCCTTGAGGTAGTCCTCGACGGCGTCGGTGTGCGGACGGGAACAGCAGTCGAGGTGCACAAACCGAGATGGTAGCCGAGGCATGTCATCGCAGTTAGACGTGTCTCACAATACGACGTCGCCACTCCTAGCCGGCCCGTCCGGTCAGCAGGCGACCGAGGCGAGCGAGCCTCCCGGGCGGTCCTCGAAGGAGATGTGCACGTGCTCCATGTGGTTGGCGACGAGTGACCCGCGGTCCTCCATCTGCCGCCAGCCCGAGCCGCTGTTGATCCGCTGCCGGAAGATCACGTACTTGATCGCCAGGACGCCGCGGTTGCGCAGCGCGCAGTCGGCCATGGCGTCCCCGGTGGGCCGGTCGACGAAGAAGTCCAGGGCCAGGCCGACCGGATGGTCGGACACGTTGGGCCGGGGCCCGACACCGCCGACGCTGCCGATGCCGAAACGGCACCGCAGCAGCTGGCCCGCCTCGGAGACCCACGGCTTCACCGGCCCCCACCTGGGCACCCCCGCCCGGCAGGTGTACTGCGGGCCGAGGGCGGCGACCCCGGGCCCCGCGCGCGGGGCGTCGGTCGGCGGTGGATCGGCGGCGGCCGCCTGCGCGGCCCGCCGCCGGGCCTCCTCGGCCTCGCGGGCGACCCGCTGCTGGTAGGCCTCGTACTGCCCGCGCTGCTCGCGCAGTCCCTGGTCGGCGGTGCGGAGCCCGGCGAGCTCCACCTCGACCTGGGCCCGCCGGCCGTCGAGCTCCTGCAGGCGGGCCTGCTGCTCGTCGGCGGCCGCGGTCGCCGACGCGACCGCCTGCTCCGCCGCCGCGCTGCTGCGCTCCGCCTCCGCCCGGCGGGCCTGGGCGTCCTCCTCGGCGGCCCGCGCCGTGGACTCGGCGTTGGCCCGACCGATCCGGGCCCGCTGCAACGCGTCCAGCGCCCGGAGCTGCTCCCCGGCGACGAGGGCGGTGAGCTCGGCCCGCTCGACCAGGTCCGCGGGGTTCTCCGCGCTGGTCAGCAGGCCCAGCGGCCCGAGATCGAGGGTCTGCTGGTAGGTGGAGGTGGCGAAGGCGTCGAGCCGGGCCTGCGCGACGTCGATCGCCGACACCGCGGCCGCCGACTCGACGCGGGCCGCGTCCACGCGCGCCGTGGCCGCGTCCGCGGCGTCCTGGGCGGCCCGCTGTTCGAGCAACCGCTGGAACGCCTCCTCCCGCCGTTGGTCGAGCGCGGCGCGGGCCTCGGCGGCCTGCGCGTCCAGCTCGGCGGCGATCCCGGACAGCCTGCCCAGCTCGGCCGCCCGGGCGAGCACCGCTTCCCGGCTGGCCCCGAGCTGCCCGTCGGACGGGTTGGGGGGAGGGGGCGGGGGTTGCGCGCTCGCCGGGGCCGTGGTCGCCAGCAGGGCGATCAACAGCGCGACGACGATCACCGCAGTCCTGCGCACCGGGTCCTCCACCGTCGGGGCCGGGCCACCGGTGGGCCGACCGTCGACGCGCACTATGGCCCGGGAAGTACCGGATGGGGGGTTCGGCGCGCCGTGGCCCACCGGTGTTCAGCCGACGGGGCGGGAACGGATCACAGCCAGGGGACCCGGCCGGCCAGGAGCGCGTAGCCGGTGAACGCGACGACGTTGATGAGCGTGTGCGCGCCGATCAGCGTCCACAGCCGGTTGGTGCGCTGCCACCAGCGGGCGAAGACCAGGCCCATCACCAGGTTGCCGACGAAGCCGCTCGCGCCCTGGTAGAGGTGGTAGCAGGCGCGCAGGGTGGCCGAGGCCAGTGCCGCGCGGTTCTCCGACCAGCCGAGCTGGCGGAGCCGGGTCAGCAGGTAGCCGATCTCGACGACCTCCTCGGCCCAGGCGTTCGCGGCGGACGAGAGGACCAGGACGGGCAGCTCCCACCAGGTGTCGCCGAGGGTGGTGGGGGCGATCGTGGTGCTGACGCCGGCCGCCCTGGCGAGCAGGTAGAGGCCGAGCCCGGGGATCCCGATGAGTGCCGCGAGCCCCACCGCCCCCGCGGCGTCGCGGCCGGGGCGGGTGGCGTCCAGGCCGACGGACCGCAGGGCGAACCCGGCGCGCAGCAGCAGGTAGGCGCCGAGCGCCCCCCAGCCGACCAGCTGCAGCACCCGGACCAGCTGCAACGCCAGGTCGACGAGCTCGGCGCGGGCGGCGGGCGCGTTGAGCACGACCTGCTGCTGGGCCAGCGGCAGGGGATCGAGCAGGGCGTCGACCAGGCTCAGCGCGCTGCGGGCCGCGGACAGCCCGGTGGTGACCGTGAGGACGACCAGGATCTCGACGACGATCAGCCGGCGGCGCCGCGGGTCGTCGACGACGGTGGGGGACGCCGGTCGGGCCGGGGTGAGCCAGTCGGGCACGCGCGGACCCTACCCGTACGGGTGGCCGTCACCTCGGCGGCTGCGCAGCGTTGTATCGACAACACACGGAGTGAGGAGTTCGATGCGCGCGCGATCCAGGGGTACCCGTCAGGTCCGGCGGCTCGGGGTGATCGGCGGCGTCATGGCGCTGATGCTCTCCGCCGGGGTGGTGGCCGCCGTGGCGGCGCCGGCGCCACCCGCCGCCCCGCTCGTGCCGGGAACGCCGTGCACCGTGACCGCCCGCGCCTGCGTCGACCTGATCGCGCTGAAGGCGTGGCTGGTGCAGGACGGCCGGATCCTGCGCGGCCCGGTTCCGGTCAGCATCGGCGACGAGTACGACCCCACACCTCCCGGCCGGTATCAGGTGGAGTGGAAGGCCAAGGACTGGGTGAGCCGCGAGTACGGCAGCCCCATGCCCTACTCGGTGTTCTTCGCCCCGGGCGGGATCGCCTTCCACGAGGGCAGCCTGCAGACCAGCTCCGCGGGATGTGTGCGGCTGACCCGGGACAACGCGATCGCGTTCTTCGACTACCTCCAGGTCGGCGACGAGGTCCAGGTCCACAGCGACGTCCCGGCCGGCGGGTAGCCGCGACGTCCCGGCCTGCGGGTCGCCGCCCGGTCAGGCGCCGGTGACCGTCCGCCAGATCAGGAAGCCGTTGAGCCCGATGATCACCAGGGCGGCCAGCCCGGCGACGGCGGTGGTCAGCCGGTGGTTGACCAGCTCGGCCATCAGGTCCCGGCGGCGGGTCAGGAGCACGAGCGGCACCAGCGCGAACGGGATGCCGAACGACAGCACCACCTGGGAGAGCACCAGGGCGCGGGTGGGGTCCACGCCGATGCCGAGCACGACCAGCGCCGGGCTCAGCGTCAGCAACCGGCGCACCAGCAGCGGGATGCTGCGCCGGATGAACCCCTGCATGACGACCTGACCGGCGTAGGTCCCGACGCCGGACGAGGCGAAGCCCGAGGCCAGCAGGGCGACGGCGAAGGCGAAGGCGGCGGGCTGGTCGAGCACCCGCCCGAGCCCCGCGTGCACGCCCTCCAGGGTGTCGGTGTCCGGGACGCCGGAGCCGAAGAAGAGCGTGGCCGCGATGACCAGCATCGCCGCGTTGACCAGCCCGGCCAGCCCCATGCCCACCGCGACGTCGGCCTGCTGGCGGCGGAGCAGGAACCGGCGCTCGGCCACCGTGTCGGCCCGGATCCGGCCCTGGGTGAGCGCCGAGTGCAGGTAGACCACGTGCGGCATGACGGTGGCGCCTATGATGCCGGTCGCCAGCAGCAGGCTGTCGGTCCCGTCGAACGCCGGGATCAGCCCGGCCGCCGCGTCGCCCGGGTCGATGTCGATCCGCACGACCGTGCTCAGGAACCCGAGCAGGATGACGCCGAACAGGCCGGCGATGGCCAGCTCGAACGGCCGGAACCCCCGGCTCTGCAGGGCCAGCAGCGCGAACGCGACGATCCCCGTGATGAGCCCGCCGGTGAACAGCGGGATCCCGAACAGCAGGTTCAGCGCGATCGCGCCGCCGATCACCTCGGCCAGGTCGGTGGCGATCGCGACGAACTCGGCCTGTACCCACATCCCCCGCGACACCGGGCGCGGGAACCGGTCGCGGCACAGCTCGGGCAGGCTCCTCCCGGTGGCCAGCCCGAGCTTCGCGGACAGGGTCTGGATGAGCATGGCGAGCAGGTTGGCCCCGATGATCACCCACAGCAGCAGGTACCCGAACTCGGCGCCCGCGGAGAAGTTGGTGGCGAAGTTGCCCGGGTCGACGTAGGCGATGGCGGCGACGATCGCCGGGCCGAAGAACAGCATCCGCCCGCGGGCCCGCGCGGCGGTGACGGTGAGCGGGCCGCCGGGGCGACCCGCGTCGCGGTCGGAGTCGGGGCTCGCACCGCGGATAGACACCATGTCGAGGCAGTGTAGACGAGTCTAAGCGCGGAAGCGGCCCGTCTTGGCGGATAGACAAGGTGAGGCTGACCTTATGCAATGACAGGGTGAGCACCTTTCCGGTCGTCGGGGAGCCGTCCCTCGCCGCCATGCTGTCCGCGCACGGCGAGCGGACGGCACTGGTGACGTCGGACGGGGAACCGGTCAGCCACCGCGACCTCGCCGACCGGGTGCACGTGACGGCCGACCGGCTCGCCGGTGCCCGCCGCCTGGTGCTGCTCGAGGCGGCGAACGACGTCGACACGGTCGTCACCTACCTGGCCGCGCTGCGCGCGGGTCATCCGGTGCTGCTCGCGGGCGCCGGGGACGGGTTCGCGGCGCTGGCCCGGCACTACGATCCCGACGTCGTCGCGGCGCGGCGGGACGGCGGGTGGGTGCTCGACGAGCGGCGCCGGACCACGGTCCACGAGCTGCACCGCGACCTGGCCGTCCTGCTGTCGACGTCGGGGTCCACCGGCTCGCCCAAGCTGGTCCGGCTCTCCCACGCCAACATCGCGTCCAACGCCGCCGCCATCGCCGGGTACCTCGGCATCCGCGACAGCGACCGGGCGGCGCTGACCCTTCCGCTGCACTACTGCTACGGCCTGTCGGTGCTGCACAGCAACCTGCTGCGGGGGGCCGCCGTGCTGCTGCCGGACCGGTCGGTGACCGACCCGGGCTTCTTCCCCTGGTTCCGGGACCAGGGCGGCACGAGCCTGCACGGCGTGCCCTACACCTTCGAGCTGCTCGACCGGATCGGTTTCGCGGACCTGCGGCTGCCCGCGCTCCGGTACGTGACCCAGGCGGGAGGACGTCTGGACCCGCGGACCGTGGTCCGCTACGCGGAGCTCGGGGACCGCCAGGGGTGGGAGCTGTTCGTGATGTACGGGCAGACCGAGGCGACCGCGCGGATGGCCTACCTGCCGCCCGCGCTGGCCGTGACCGCCCCGTCGGCGGTCGGGATCCCGATCGCCGGAGGCTCCTTCGAGATCGAGCGGCCCGACGCCGGCGGTGTCGGCGAGCTGCTCTACCGAGGGCCCAACGTGATGCTCGGGTACGCGCGGGTCCCGGCCGATCTCGCGCGCGGCCGTGACCTCGACGTGCTGCGCACCGGTGACCTGGCCCGGGTCCGCCCGGACGGGCTGCACGAGATCGTCGGGCGGCGCAGCCGGATCGTCAAGCCGTTCGGCCTGCGGATCGACCTGGAACAGCTCGAGCGGCTGCTCGCCGGGGACGGGCGCACCGCGGCCTGCGCGGGCGTCGGCGACGAGCTGGTGGTCGTGGTCGCCGACGGGGCCGATCCCGGACAGGTCCGGGAGTGGGTGTCCGCCCGAACCGGGCTGCCGCCGGGCGCGGTCCGGGTCGTCGCGGTTCCCGAGCTGCCGCGGCGGCCGAACGGGAAGATCGACCACGGTGCCGTCCGCGAGCTGGCGGCCGCGCCGCCCGAGCGCCGTCGCGGGTGGCGCGCACGGGCGCGGCCCCGGACCGTCCGCGACGCGTTCCGTGCGGTGTTCGCGCTGCCCGACCCTCCTGACGACGCGACGTTCGTCGGTCTGGGCGGGGATTCGCTGCGCTACGTGCAGATGACCGTCGAGCTGCAGCGCGTTCTGGGGCACCTCCCGCCCGGCTGGGACGACGTCCCGATCGGAGTCCTGGAGCGGCTCCCGCGCCACCGCCGGTTCTGGACGACCACGGAGACCGGCGTGCTGCTGCGGGCCGCCGCGATCGTGCTGGTCGTCGGTTCGCACGTGGGTCTGTTCGAGGTGAAGGGCGGGGCGCACCTGCTGCTGGGGATCACGGGTTGGGCGTTCGCCCGGTTCGTCCTGGCCCGGCGGCCGGGCGGCGGGACCAGCCGCGCGATCCTGCGCGGGGTGCTGGGTGTCGCCGTCCCCTCGATGCTGTGGATCGCCTGGCGCGCACGGTCCGACGAGGACGTCGATCCGGTCAACGCCCTGTTGCTCAACCAGTTCCTCGATCCGGGCGCCTGGGGCTACTGGTACGTCGAGGTGGTGGTGCAGATCTCGCTGCTGCTGGCCGTGCTGTTCGCGATCCCCGCGGTGCGCCGCGCCGAGCAGGCCCGGGGGTTCGGGTTCGCGGTGGCGCTGCTGGCGCTCGCGCTGGTCGGGCGGCTGTTCCCGGACACCGGCAACGAGTTCTCCGATCGTCTGATGAGCACCCACCTGGTGCTGTGGCTGTTCGTGCTCGGCTGGGTGGTGCAGCGCAGCTCGACCGGTCCCCGGCGGCTCCTCGCGGCGGCCCTGATCCTGGTTCTCGTGCCCGGCTTCTTCGACGACCCGGGCCGCGCCGCCGTCGTCACCGCCGGGTTGCTGGTGCTCCTGCTGGTACCGCGGATCGCGCTCCCGACCGTGCTGATGAGGCCGGTGGGTGCCATCGCCGCGGCGTCGCTGGCGATCTACCTGACCCACTACGCCGTCTACCCCGAGCTGCTGCCGTACCTGCCGCCGCTGCTGGTGGTGGTCGCCTGCGTGGGCGTGGGCGTCGGGGTCCGGGTCGCGCTCACCGCGTGCCGCCGGGCGGTACGGCCGCTCACCGGGGCCGCGACCGCTCCGCCCGCCGCAGGGTGAAGACCGCGAGCCGCACGGTCAGCGCGTCGACCAGGAAGGCGCCGATCCCCCACGGGTCGACCGGATCGGCGACGGGACCGCCGACGCCGAGGACGGACACGATGAGCGGCAGCGCGAACGCTCCCACCCCGACCACCCCGGCGACGGCGGCGGCGACCAGCAGTTCGGGTCGGGGCCGGACGAGCAGCGCGGCCGCACCCACCGCCCCGACCACGGCGAGGGTGAAGGCGAACGCGGCGCCCGCTCCGGTGCCGTCGAGCCCGACGACCACGTGCGCCGCCGCGGCGGCGGCCCAGGTCACCGCCACGACGGACGCGCCCCCGCGGGGTGTACCCACGATGTGGGACGAGTCAGTGCGTGGCATGTGGCCCCCGGGATCGGCGTCGCATCGGCGGTTCTACTATGCCCGGTAGAAGTTCGCGTTCGGCACCTGGGTGGTCCCGACGGAAGGCGGTGGGCGGTGGCACTGCCCGCTGCGGCGACCGGCCCGGGGCGCGGGTGGCCGGTGCCCGTCGCGCTGACCGCCGTCGCGTTCGCCGTACTCGTGCTGCTCGTGGTCGCGGCGCCGGCGACGTCCGGGCCGGATCTGGACCTGGCCGGCAACGCGCTGCTGCTGCACGTCGTCGCCGCCTCGGTGTGGCTCGCGGCCGAGGTGCGCCGGCCGGGCGGGGCCCCGCGCCCGCTCGCGGCGGGGTGCTGGGCGGTGCTCGCGCTGTCCGGGGCGGCCGCGGCATGGGTGCTCGGGCGGCCGACCGGCACCGCCGCCGGGGTGCCGGTCCTGGTCGATCTCGTCGTGGTGGCCGCACTGGGCCTCGTCACGGTGCGCCGGTGGGGCGGGCGGGGTGTCCGGACCGGGTTGCTGGCCGGCACGCTCGCGGCGACGGCCGGGCTGCTCGCCGTCCCGCCCGCGCGGCCGTCCACCGGCCCGGTGGACGCCGCGATCGGCTACCCGTTGCCGGTCGCGCCGACGCTGCCGGGCCTGCTCGCGACCTGGCGGCCCGACCTGCTGTTCGGCGTCGTGGCGCTGGTCGCGGTGGTGCTGTACGCCGCGGGGGTGCGCCGGCTGCGCCGGGCCGGACGGCCGTGGCCCGCGGCCCGCACCGCGGCCTGGGCGGCCGGCTGGGCGGTCGTCGTCCTGGCCACGTCGTCCGGGGTGGGCGTCTACGGCCCGGCGGTGTTCAGCAGCCACATGGTCGCCCACATGGCGCTGAACATGATCGCCCCGCTGGCCCTGGTGCTCGGCGCCCCGGTGACCCTGGCGCTGCGGGCGCTGGTCCCGGCGGACGAGGGGCGGCCGCCCGGGCCGCACGAGCGGCTGCTGGCGCTGGTCGACTCCCGGCCCGCGCGGCTGCTCGCCCATCCGGGCCTCGCGGCCGTGCTGTTCGCGGGCTCCTATTACCTGTTCTACCTCACCGGCCTGTTCGAGACGCTGATCGCCGAGCACTGGTCCCGGACGGCGCTGAGCGCCGTCGTCCTGGTGATCGGCTACCAGTTCTGCTGGGTCGTCGTGGGCGCCGACGCGGCGCCGCGCCGGCTCCCGCACCTGGGTCGCCTCGGTGTCGTGTTCGCCGTGATGCCGTTCCACGTGGTGTTCGCGATCCTGCTGATCACCCGTCCGACGGCCGTCGCCGCCGCCCACTACGCCGCGCTCGGCCTGCCGTGGTCGCTCGACCTCCTGGCCGACCAGCGGCTGGCCGGTGTGCTGTCGCTGGTGCTCGGCGAGCTGATGCTGGTCACCGCCCAGGTCGTGCTGCTGGTCCAGTGGCACCGCCACGACCAGCTCGCGGAGTTCCGCGCCGACCCGGCCGACGAGGACGCGGCCGCCCACCGCGACCTGCTGGACACGCTGCGCCGCAGCCGCACCCGGCCCGACTAGGGACCCTCCCGCCCCGGCGGGGCCTGGGCCGCGCGGTGCGCCTGCTCCTCGGGCTCCAGCCACCACGGGGGCATCGTCGGCCCGGCGCCGTAGCGGCGGTCGAGGGCGCGGTCGGTGCGCCGGGCGTCGCGCTCGTCGGAGCGGTACCACTGCAGCACGAACGCGCCGATCAGGGCGGCCGCCGACACGTCGCCGAAACCCCACAGGATGCCGCCGCCGACGGCCTGGTCGTCCAGCATCGTCGGCCCCCAGTCCCGGGCCACCTCGACGTAGAAGTCCTCGGCCAGCAGCTCCTTCATCAGCATGATCGGGATGCCGAGCAGGATGTGCATCGGGGCCAGGCCCAGCACCAGCATGAACCGGAAGAAGAACGGGGGCCGGTGCGGCACCGGGTCGACACCCAGCAGCGCCCAGAAGAACAGGAACCCGACCAGCACGAAGTGCACGTGCGACAGGTCGTGCAGCCACACGTTGCGCAGCGACAGCTCGTAGAGCGGGGTGTAGTAGAACGCGAACTGGGTGATCGCGAACAGGGCGAACGCGATGGCCGGGTGCCCGACGAACCGCATCGGCCGGCTGTGCACGACGGCGAGCACCCGGCGCCGCCACACGGCCGGGAACGTGCGCATCGCCAGCGTGACCGGGGCGCCCATGGCCAGCCCGACCGGCGCGATCATCTGCAGCAGCATGTGCTGGATCGCGGGCACCACGAACAGCGTGCGGTCGTAGACCCCCAGGGCCGACGAGGTGGCGAGGAACACCAGGGTGAGCCCCGCGAACCAGTAGACGGTCCGCAGCACCGGCCAGGCGTCGCCGCGGCGGCGCAGCATCCGCACGCCCCACAGGTAGAGCCCGGCCGCGACCAGCACCGGCAGCACCATCGCGGGGTCGAACGTCCAGGCGGTCAGCATCCGCTCGATCGTGAGCGGCGGCTGGTCGGCGGGCGGCATCCAGGCCAGCACCGCGGGCGGTGGGGGAGCGGGCATCAACGTTCCTCGATGTCGGGGGAGAAGCGGCGCAGCCGCAGGCTGTTGGACACCACGAACAGCGACGACAGGGCCATCGCCGCCCCGGCGACGAGCGGGTTGAGCAGGCCGAGCGCCGCCAGCGGGATCGCGGCCACGTTGTAGCCGAACGCCCAGAACAGGTTGCCCCGGATGGTCCGCAGCGTGGCCCGGGACAGCCGGATCGCGTCGGGCACCACCCGCAGGTCGTCGCGGACCAGGATGAGGTCGGCCGCGTCGATCGCGATGTCGGTGCCGGTGCCGACGGCCATGCCCAGGTCGGCGACGGCCAGCGCGGCGGCGTCGTTGACCCCGTCCCCGACGACCGCCACGCGCGCCCCGCCGGCCTGCAGCCGCCGCACCTGCTCGGCCTTGTCCGCCGGCAGCACCTCGGCCACCACGGACCCGACGCCGATCTCGCGGGCCACGGCCGCGGCGGTGGCGGCGTTGTCGCCGGTGAGCAGCACGGTCGTGAGCCCCAGCCCGTGCAGGGCCGCGACGGCGTGCCGGGCCGAGGGCTTCACCTCGTCGGCGAGCGCGAGCACCCCGACCACGACGTCGTCGACGGAGACGACGACCGTGCTGCGGCCGTCGCGCTCCCAGGCGGTCCGCCGGGCGTCCAGTGCGGGCGGCACGGCGATGCCCAGGTCGGTGAACAGGCGGGCCCGGCCCGCCCGGACGCGCCGGCCGTCCACCGTGCCGGTGGCGCCCAGCCCGGCCTCGTTGCGGAAGTCCCCGGGCCGGGGGAGCGTCCCCAGCTCGGCCCGCGCGGCGGTGACGATCGCCGCGGCCACCGGGTGCTCGGCGTCCTGCTCCAGGGCGCCGACGGCCCGCAGCACGTCGGCGCGTCCCACGCCGTCGGCGCAGGCCAGCCCGGCCAGCGCCATCCGGCCCCGGGTCACCGTGCCGGTCTTGTCCAGCACCACGGTGTCGATCGAGCGGGTCGCCTCCAGCGCCGGGTACCCCTTGACGAAGATCCCCAGCCGGGCGCCGCGACCCGAGGCCACCATCAGCGCCGTCGGGGTGGCCAGGCCCAGCGCGCACGGGCAGGCGACGACCAGCACCGCCAGCGCGGCCGCGAACGCGCGCGCCGGCGAGCCGTCGAGCAGCAGCCAGCCCCCGAAGGTCGCCGCCGACAGCGCGACGACCGCGGGCACGAACCAGCCGCAGATCCGGTCGGCGAGCCGCTGCACCGACGCCCGGCCGGTCTGCGCCCGCTCGACGAGCCGGAGCATCGCCCCGAGCTGGGTGTCGCGCCCGACGCCGGTGGCCTCGACGACCAGCGACCCCTGCCGCGCCACCGTGCCGCCGACGACCGCGTCCCCGGGGCCCACCTCGACCGGCACCGACTCGCCGGTCATGGCCGCGGTGTCCAGCGCGGCCCGGCCGGACTCCACCCGCCCGTCGGTGGCCACCGTGGCGCCGGGCCGCACCAGGAACCGCTGCCCGACGCGCAGCGCGCCGATCGGGATGCTGCGGTGCGACCCGTCCTCGGCGACGAGCACGACGTCAGCGGCCCGCAGCGCGGCGAGCTCGCGCAGCGCGGTGCCGGCGGAGCGCTGCGCCTTGGCCTCGAAGTAGCGCCCGGCCAGCACGAACGCGGTGAGCCCGGCCGCGACCTCCAGGTAGATCGCGTCCTCGCCGCGCAGCAGCAGGGCCAGCCCGGTGACGTCCGGCGGCGGGCCGGCGGAGCGGAACATCGCGTACACCGACCAGCCGGTCGCGGCCAGCACCCCGAGCGAGACCAGGGTGTCCATCGTCGACGTGCCGCGCCGGGCGCCGGCGAGCGCGGCCCGGTGGAACGGCCAGGCCGCCCAGCCGACGACCGGCGCGGCGAGCGCGAGCAGCAGCCACTGCCACCCCGGGAACCGCCACTCCGGGAGCACCGTGAAGGTGATCGAGAGATCGGCGAGCGGGACGAACAGCACCACCGACACGAGCAGCCGGCGCCACAGCATCCGGGCGCGTCCGGCGTCGTCGCCGGGGGCGGCGTCACCCGACCCGTCCGGGGGGAGCGGCTCCGCGCCGAAGCCGGCCCGCTCGACGGTGTCGACCAGCACCCGGTCGGAGACCTCCGGGCCCGCGGTCACGGTGGCCCGCCCGGTGGCGAAGTTGACGCCGGCGACCACCCCGGGGAGCTTGTTGAGCTGGCGCTCGACCCGGGCGGCGCAGGCGGCGCACGTCATCCCCGACACGGTCAGCTCGACCGGGCGGCCCGGCTCGACGATCGGTGCGGAGCTCATCGCCGCGACTGCCCTCCTCGACCGGACGGGGTGTGGTCGTCTACGAACTGTAGAAGGCGACGGGCGGTTCCGCGCCGCGGCCCTCGGTGTCCCGCGGCCCCCAGTGTCCCGCGTGCCCCTCCCGGTGTCCCGCGGCGCGGTCGACGCCGCCTCCGGTCCGACGTACGGGTCGTCCCCGAGCGCCCGGACGAACCGCTCGGACCGCGGCGGCCACCAGCCGCGCGGCGGCGCGCTCCGTCGGACCGGGCGGGTGTCTACTGACCGCGGTAGAAGTTCGGCCCTCCCGCCCGGGTGGGCCGTCCACCCTCCCTTCTAGGCTGGGCGGATGACGGAGCTGGGCGGATGACCGGGTCGACGGCGCCGGTCGGTCTCGCCGCACCACCTCGGCGGTCCACCGTGCTGCCGGTCGTCGTGGCCGGCACGGCGGCCGGCCTGCTCGTGACCGCGGGGGTCGTCGCGTTCTCCGGCGGATCGATCGCCGACGTGCTGGGCCTGCCCGACGCCGGCGAGCTCACCCGGTACGGGCTGCCCGCCGTCCGGGTGGTGGCGGACGTGGCGGCCGCGCTGACCGTCGGGTTCCTGCTGCTCTCCGCCGCCCTCGTGCCCCCGCAGGTGAGCGGCTACCTCGACGTCGAGGGCTACCGGGCCGTCCGCGCGGCATCGGTCGCGGCCGGGGTGTGGGCCGTCGCGGCGCTGCTGATGGTGCCGTTGACCGCGGCGGAGGCGCTCGGCCGTCCGGTCGTCGACGTCCTGGCGCCGGGCCCGCTGCTCGCCACGGTCGCGCTGCTGCCCACGGCGGGCGCCTGGGTCGCGGCGGCGCTGGTCGCGGCGGTGATCGCGCTCGGCGGGCGGGCGGTGCTCGGCTGGGGCGCGACGGTGGTGCTGCTCGGGGCCGCCGTGGCCGGGCTGTTGCCCGTGGCCGCCTCGGGGCACTCGGCGGTCGGCGGTTCCCACGACATCGCCACCGACAGCCTGATGCTGCACGTGGTCGCGGCCGCGGTCTGGGTCGGGGGGCTGGTCGCCGTACTGGCCCTCGCGCTGTCCCGGTCGGCCCGGCTCGCCGTGGCGCTGCCGCGGTTCTCCGCGGTCGCGGCCGGGTGCTGGGCCCTGATGGCGGTGTCCGGCACGGCCAACCTGGCGATCCGGGTCCCGCTCGGGCCGGCGGCCCTGCTCAGCCCCTACGGCGCGCTCGCCGCGGGCAAGGCGGGCGCGCTGGTGCTGCTCGGCGCGATCGGGTACGCCCACCGGCGGCACACGGTCCCCGCGGCCGCGCGGGGCGACCGCCGTGCCCTGCTGCGCCTCGGCGGGGCCGAGGTGGTGCTGATGCTCGCCACGATCGGGCTGGCGGTCGGCCTGGGCCGCACCGCGCCGCCCGAGCCCGCCGAGGAGGCGCTGCCGTCGCGGACCGGGGAGGTCCTCGGCTACGAGCTGACCGCACCGGGCCCCGCGTTCCTCCTGGCCGGGCGCCTCGACCTGGTGTTCGTGCTGCTCGCGGCCGGCCTGCTGCTGGGCTACGCCGCCGGCCTGCGGCGGGTCCGGCGGCGCGGCGGGACCTGGCCGTGGCCGCGGACGGCGGCGTGGGTCGGGGGCTGCGCCGTGATCGTCGTCGCCACGTCCTCCGGGCTCGGCCGGTACGGTGCGGCCATGCTCACGGTGGCCGCGGTCGCGCAGGTGCTGCTGGCGTTCGTGGCCCCGGCCCTGCTCGTCGCCGGGGCGCCGCTGGACCTGACCCGCCGGGCGCTGGGCCCGCGGGGGAGCGGCGGCGTCGCGTGGGTGCGGCGCAGGCCGTTCGTCCGGGTCCTGGGCCGGCCGCTGCCCGCCGTCGCGGTGTTCGCGGCGGTGCTGGTCGCGCTGCCGCTGGGGCTGCTGGACCGGCTGCTGCCGTCCCAGGGCGGGCGTCAGGTCGTCGACCTGCTCCTGCTGTCGACGGGATGCCTCGTCGCCGCGGTACTGGCGGCCCGCCGCCCGGCCGGCGGGTGGCTCGCGACGGGCGTGGTGCTGGCCCTGCCCGCGACCGTCGGCGCCGTTCTGCTCGCCCGCCCGGACGTGCTCGCCGCGACCTACTTCCGCGGCCTGGCCCTGCCGTGGGTGCCGGAGCTCGCCGTCGAGCAGGACCGGGCCGGGATCGTCTGGGCCGTCGGCACGGTCGCGGTCCTGCCGCTGCTGCTCCTGTGGTGGCGGGCCCGGCGACCCGCCGCGACCGCCGGAGCGGCTTCCTAATGCGGTTGTCAAGCGGCGGCGGCTCCTGTTGTGGGTCGGTGGAACTCGGTTCGGGTGCGCAGCATTGCGTGCAGGACGTTGATGCGACGGCGGGCGAGCGCGATGAGCGCTTGGTGGTGCCGTTTCCCTTCTTTCCGTTTGCGGTCGTAGAAGGTGCGGGACAGTTCGTCGTGTTGGAGCGCGCAGAACGAGGATTGATAGAAGACTCGTTTGAGGGCGCGGTTGCCGGCGTAGGACCGGCGCTGGTAGTTCATTTTCCCGGACTGTTGCAGGACCGGTGCCAGGCCGGCGGCGGAGGCCAGCGCGCCCGGCGTGGGGAAGCGTTCCAGGCCTCCTGCGGCGGCGAGGAACTCCGCGGCGAGCGTGGTGCCCATGCCGGGCAGGCTGCGGACGATCGCCCCGTCTGGGTGCGCGTCGATGGCCTGCGCGATCTGGTTTTCGACCTCGGTGAGTCGGGTGCCGATGGTCATGATCTCTCCTGCGAGCTAGCGGAGGATGTCGGCCGCGATGGTTTCGCCGGCGACCCGGGCCCGCTGGGCGTCTGCAGCGGCCAGGGCTGCGCCGAGCAGCTTGGTCACGGTGCGACGGGGCAGTCGGGGCAGTTCTCGCATGTGCTCGGTGAGCCCGTCGAGGCCGGCAGCGCGGATCTCGGAGGCGGTGACGAAGCGGGTCAGCAGCCACAGGCCGGTCTTGGTCGTAGGGTCGACAATGCGTTCGAGACCGGGGTTTACCGAGGCCAGCAGGTCGTGCAGGCGGGCCTGGCGGCGGGTCCGGTCGACGACGAGGTCTCCGCGACGCGACACCAGCAGGCGCAGTGCGGCGTCGGGTTCGGTGACCGGGGCGAGGCGACGCAGCTCCCCGTTCGCGGCGCGCAGGCGTACCTGGTCGGCGATGACCTTGGCGTCAGCGGGGTCGGATTTGCGTTCTCCGCCGCGGGTCGCGCGCCGCGAGCGGTTGACCAGCAGCCCGGGTGTGTGGACCAGGTCCAGGCCGGCGTCGAGCAGCATCGTGATCAGCATCGAGGCGATGCCTCCCAGGATGTCGACCGCGACCGTGACCGGGCCGTGCTCGGCGGCCAGATGCTTGAGGTCACCGATCAGTGCCGTGATGTCGTCGGGGGTGTTGTCGCAGCGGCGGCTGAGGATTTGATGGCCGTCGTCGTCGACGGCGGCTACCCAGTGGATCAGTTTGGCGACGTCGATTCCTACGGCCAGGCTCACTCCGGTCTCCTTTTCGTGGATGACTGTCGAGTGCTGCCCCGCTCCGCCGTCATAACCCTACGCAGCGATTGTTCGCAGTTCCTAATCAGCGGTCAGAACGAGACGGTGGGGCGAGGGGCCAGGCCGCTCGAGCCATTAATGGCAGTACGGATGAAAGCCATCCTCGCCCCACCAGCACGTCCCCATCTTGGCCAGATCGGGACAACTCCGAAAGGTAGGCGGTGCGATGACCGCCCCGGTCCCCGGCTGGCCCGTGCTGGCCGCCACCGCGGCCGCCGTCGTGCTGGTCGACCAGGCGGGCAAGGTCCTGGCGCTGACGGCACTCGTCGACCCGATCCCGGTCCTGCCGGGGGTGACGTTGGAGCTGTCGTTCAACACCGGGGCCGCCTTCAGCATGGGCACCGGTCTGACCCCGCTGATCACCCTGGTGGCGTCGGTCGTGGTGCTGTGGATCGTCGCGTCCGCGCGCCGGATCGTGGGCCGGACCTGGGGGGTGGTCGCGGGGCTGGTCGGCGGTGGTGCCGCCGGGAACCTCGTCGACCGGTTGTTCCGGCCACCCGGGTTCGCGCGCGGAGCGGTCGTCGACTACATCGACGTCTCGTGGTTCGCCGCGTTCAACCTCGCCGACGTGGCGATCGTCTGCGGGGCCGCGCTGGCGGCGCTGCTCGTCTGGAGGGGCGTGCCCGCGTTCGGCGGGAACGACCCGGCGCGGCGGTGAGCCGGGGGCTCGTCAGGTGGCGGCGTCGAGGTCGGTGACCGCTCCGCCGCGGGTGAGGTCGTAGCCGCCGAGCTCGGCGACGGCGGACCGCAGGGCCGGCTCGTGGAGCGCGGCGATCAGGGGCGCGGCGGCGTCGATCGCGGCTGACCCGAGGACGATCTCGTAGTCCTCGGTGGCCAGCGGGACGAAGTCCAGGTCCAGGTCATGGGCCGCCGACCGGACGCCGAAGCCCGCGTCGACGGCTCCGGAGGCCACCGACAGCGCCACCTCCAGGTGCGAACCGATCTCCGGTCCGCGCAGGGTGTCGGGGTCGTGGCCGGCGGCGAGCAGGAGCCGGTCGAGCAGGATCCGGGTCCCGGTGCCGTGGTGGCGTCTCGCGATCCGCAACGGGGCGAGATCGGCCGCGGTGGTGAGGCCGCGGGGATTGCCCGGGGGCACGATGAGGCCCTGCTCGCGCCGCCACAGGTGGATCAGGTGGGGGCCCCGGCCGCGCAGGAGGCCGCGCGCGAAGGGGGCGTTGTAGACGCCGGTGTGGTGCAGCAGGTGCACCGCGGCGCCGTCGGCCCGGCCCTGGCGGACCGCGCGCAGCCCGTCGAAGCTGCCGGTGGCGCCGACGGTGCGGACGGCCCGGCCGAGGGTGCGGGTGACGAGGTCGAGGGCGGGGTCGTCGCTGCCCGCGAGGCAGAACACCAGGTCGGGGTGCAGGTACCGGCGGGCCGCCACCTGCCCCCGGGTGGCCACCCGGGCCCGGCGCCGGTCGGCGGTGACGATCACCCCGGCGTCGGCCAGCTCCCGCTGGGCCCGCCCGACCGTGCTCGCCGTGGTGTCGAACCGGTGCGCCAGCTCCCGCACGGCGGGCAGCTCGGCGCCGGGGGCGAGCTCTCCGGTGCCGATCCGTCCGGCCAGGTCGGTGCAGATCTCCCGGTATCGCGTCACAGCTGCGCAGCCTATTCTCCCGTTCTGTGATAGGTCAGAACAGATCAGTCCTCACGGGCCTCGCCGTCCTCCTGCTGCTCGTGGGGTGCGGCGGGCCGGCGGCCGGCCCGTCGGCGGAGCGGTCGCTGATCCTGGCCACCACGACCAGCACCCAGGACTCCGGGCTGCTCGACGAGCTGCTGCCGGCGTTCACCGCGGACACCGGCTGGCAGGTGAAGACGGTGGCGGTGGGCAGCGGGCAGGCCATCGAGCTGGGCCGCCGCGGCGAGGCCGACGTGCTGCTCGTGCACTCACCGGCGGCGGAGGAGGAGTTCGTCGCCGAAGGCACCGCCGGGCAGCGCCGGCTGGTGATGCACAACGACTTCGTGCTGGTCGGGCCGGAGTCCGATCCCGCAGGCGTCCGGGGGGCAGGCGCGGCGGAGGCGATGGCGCGCATCGCGGGGTCGGGTGCGGTGTTCGTCTCCCGCGGCGACGACTCCGGCACCAACGCCCGCGAGGACCAGCTCTGGGCGGCGTCCGGGATCACCCCGGGCGGGCCGTGGTACCAGGAGACGGGCCAGGGGATGGGGGCCACGCTCCGGGTCGCCGACGAGAACGGCGGCTACACCCTGTCCGACCGGGCGACCTGGCTCAGCCAGCCCGGTTCGCTGGTGGTGCTGGGCGAGGGCGATCCCGGGCTGCTGAACGTCTACCACGTGATCGAGATGACGACCCGCGCCGGCGACCGGGTGCAGCCCGACGGCGCCGCGGCCTTCGCCGACTGGATCCTCGGTGCCCCCGCCCAGGCGATGATCGGCGAGTTCGGACGCGCGGAGTTCGGACAGCCGCTGTTCGTGCCCGACGCCGGCAAGCCGGACCCGGCCGGCGGCTGATGGACGTCCTGCTCGACGGGCTCGTCGAGGCGCTGCGGCTGCTGGCCGGCGGCGACGCCGACACCTGGGAGATCACCGGGCTGACGCTGCGGGTCTCGCTGACCGCCACCGGGCTCGCGTTGCTCCTCGGCGTGCCGCTGGGCACGATGGTCGCGCTGGGCCGCTTCCGCGGTCGTCGGGTGGTGCTCGCCGCCGCCAACACCGGGCTCGGGCTGCCGCCGGTGGTGATCGGGCTGTTCGTCACGGTGCTGCTGTGGCGCAGCGGCCCGCTCGGGGCGTTCGGGCTGCTCTACACACCCACCGCGATGATCGTCGCGCAGACCGCGATCGCGACCCCCATCGTCGTCGCGCTGGCCGCGGCGGCGCTGCAGCAGGTGGACCCGGACTTCCTCGTGCAGTGCCACGGCCTGGGCGCGACCCGCACGCGGGCGCTCCTCGCGCTGCTCGGTGAGGCCCGGCTCCCGCTGCTCGCCGCCGCGATGGCCGCGTTCGGGGCCGTGGTCAGCGAGGTGGGCGCGGCGCAGATGGTCGGCGGCAACCTGGCCGGGGAGACCCGCGTGCTCACCACGGCCGCGGTCCTCGCCACCAGCCGCGGCCAGTTCTCCCTCGCCATCGCGTTCGGGTTGATCCTGCTGCTCATCGCGTTCGCCGTGAACCTCGTGCTGACCCTCGCCCAGCAGTACGAACCCGCCCGGTCGTGAGCCCCCGGATCGGATGCCGCGACCTGCGGGTCAGGGTCCGCGGCCGCGAGCTGCTGCACGTGGCGCACCTCGACGTCGACGCGGGTGCGACGCTGGCCGTGCTCGGGCCCAACGGCGCCGGGAAGTCCACCCTGCTCCGCGCGCTCGCCCGGATCGGCCGGCCCCGCGCCGGCGGGCAGGTGCTGCTCGACGGGCACCCCGCCGACGTCCGGGCGACGCGAACGGCGGTCGCCGCGGTGCTGCAGCGCCCCATCCTGCGCCGGGGCACGGTCGCGGCCAACGCGGCCTCCGGCCTGCGGCTGCGCGGCGTCGGCCGCTCCGCCGCCGCCCCACCGGGCCGCGCCCTGGCTCGACGCGCTGGGGATCGGGCACCTGGCCGGCCGGGACGCCCGCACCCTGTCCGGCGGGGAGGCCCAGCGGGTCGCGCTCGCGCGGGCGCTCGCCGTGGCCCCCCGGATCCTGCTGCTCGACGAGCCCTTCTCCGGCCTCGACGCCACCACCCGCACCGATCTGCTCGCCGACCTGCGCGCGGTGCTCGACGATCTCGACACCGCGGTGGTGCTCGTCACCCACGACCGTCACGAGGCCCTCGCCCTGGCCGACCGGACCGCCCTGCTCGTCGACGGCGGGATCCGCCAGCTCGGCCCGACCGCGCAGGTGCTCGACCATCCCGCCGACGCCGACTGCGCCCGGCTGGTCGGCTACACCAACCTGTTCCCGCCCGCCGTCACGGGACGGGCCGAGCTGCTCGTGGCCCGCCCGGAGCACTGCCGCCCGCTGCGCCCCGACGACCCCGCGCCACCCGACGACGTCTGCGCGCGGGGGACCGTCCGCCGCATCGTGCCGCTCGGTGGCGGCACCCGCGTCGATGTCGACCCCGGGTCCGGCGGCAGCCCACTGGCCTGTCTCGTCCCGGCGGGCGGCGCGGTCGGGCTGCGGCGCGGGCAGCTGCTCACGGTCACGGTCGGGAGCGCCGACCTGCGCGCGGTCGCCCCCGCCGCGTGCGCGTCGGACCGGTGAGACCTCCGGAGGGCCGGGACCGACGCTCAGCGCAGGGCGGTGGCGACCGCCGCGGCGACGGCGAGCGCGTCGTGGGCGCCGTTGTCGGCGCCCTTCTCGAAGTCGTCGCCGTCGGTGGCCATGGTGTTGGTGATGTGGGCCAGGCACACGACGGAGCGCTGCCGGGCGGTGGCGTAGGCGTAGAGCGCGGCCGCCTCCATCTCCACGCAGGCGATCCCGGCGGCCTCGGCGGCGGCGATCGCGGTGGCGGTCTCGCGGTAGGGGGCGTCGGTGGTCCACGACGACCCGGTCAGCACCGGCTCGGGCAGGGCGGTGAAGGCGCCGTCGAGTTTCGCGGCGAGCGTCTCGTCGAGGCGGCTCCACCGGTCCGGTGGCAGGTAGTGGGCGCTGGTGCCCTCGTCGCGCAGGGCGCGGTCGATGAGCACGAAGCAGGGCAGGGCGGCGAGCGGGGAGATCTGCCCCGCGGAGGTGATGCTGATGACGAGCTCGGCGCCGGACACGGCGAGCTGTTCGGCGACGAGCACGGCGAACGGGGCGCCCACGGCCATCCCGACGACACCGATCTCGATGCCGTCGACGTCCACGGTCCACATGTCGGTGTGGTAGCAGGCCCAGCCGGGGTGGCGGCGTCCGCGGCCGGTGGCGACCAGGTGCCGGACGATGTCGCCGTCCGGGTCGAGCAGGGCCACCGCCGGCACGTCGACGTCGGGGAGACCCTTCTGGCGCCGCGCCTCGCGCAGCAGGTTGGCCGGTTCGAACAGCGACGGGGCCCGGTGGTCCTTGGCCCGCAGCAGGGGGAGGTCCGAGCTCACGCCGCGGACACCTCGACCGGCCTGCCGTCGAGTCGCCACTCCAGCATCCCGTCGACGAGCCGGCGTCCGCGGCGACCGCGTGCGGTGAGCAGCCGCACGGCGTCATGGGCGAACAGGCACCAGGCGCCCCGGCAGTAGGCGACCACGTCGACGCCGGCGGGGAGCTCGTCGAGCCGGTCGGCGAGCTCGTCGACCGGGATGGAGACCGCGCCGGGGATGTGACCGGCCCGGTACTCCGGCGCGGGCCGGACGTCGAGCACGACGATCTCGCCGGCGCGGGCCCGGCGCAGCAGCTCGTCGCGGCCGACCTCCTCGCCGGTGCCCGGCGCGCCGAGGTAGCGGTCGCGGGCGGCGACGACGTCGGGCAGGTGGGCGGTCGCCACGGCGCGCAGCCGGTCGAGCAGGGCGGCGACGTCCGGGCCGGCGAGCCGGTACCGGATGGTGGTGCCGTCCCGGTCGCCGGTGACCAGCCCGCCGCGGCGCAGGGCCTGCAGGTGGGCCGACGCGGTGGTCAGGCCCAGCCCGGCGGTCGCGGCGAGGTCGGCGACCGAGCGCGGCCCCTGCGCGAGCAGGTCCAGCAGCTCCAGGCGGGTGCCGCTGCCCAGTGCCTTGCCCACCCGGGCCAGCTCGTCGAGCAGGTCGGTCTTCGCCGCGCGATCGCCCACGTCATCCTCCACAGATCCGTGGATCACGGTAGCCGTCACCGGATGTCGCGGCGCACCAGGTGGTCGACGACGTGGCGGGCGTCCGTGCCCACCCCGCCGACGAGGTGCGAGGTGATCGAGGACTGGTAGGGCTGGCCGACGGCGTACAGGCCGGGCACGGTCGTGATCCCGCGGCGGTGGAGCAGCCGGCCGTCGGCCCCGTGCACGGGGAGCGCGACGAAGCCGTGGTCGGGCCGCAGGCCGGTGCACCACACGACGGCGGCCACGCGGGCCGTGGACCCGCCGTCGAACACCGGGAGGCCGTCGCGCGCGCCGAGCGTCCGCGGCACCCGCCGGACGCCCGCGGACTCCAGGTCCCCGGGCCGGATCCGGCCCAGCGGATCGCCGCCGCCGCGCAGCCGGCGCCGGGCCAGCACCGCGCCGGGCCGCCCGAGCGCCCGCAGGATCGGGTAGGTCCGGCTGCCCAGCCGGGGCATGTGCCCGACGTCGCGCCCGGACAGCCACACCTCCCGCCCGGCGCGGGCCAGGTCGACGGCGATCTCGGCGCCGGAGTTGCCCGCGCCCACCACCAGCACCGCGCCGTCGGGCAGCTGCGCGGGGCGGCGGTAGTCGCGCGAGTGCAGCCGGGCGATCGCGGGGTCGAGGTCGGCGGCGAACCCGGGCACGTCCGGGCGGCCGTGGGAGCCGGTCGCGAGCACGACGTCGCGGGCCCGCCACCCGCGGCCGTCGACGGCGGTGACCCGGAGCCGCTCGCCGTCCCGGTCGACGGCGGCGACGGTCGTGGCCGACTCGACGGGCAGGGCGAACCGCCGGACATAGGCGACGAGGTGATCGGCCATCTCGTCCTTGGTGGGGGAGGAGTCCGGCGGGGCGTCCAGCTCCAGGCCCGGCAGGTGGGTGAACCCGGCCGGGGTGAACAGCCGCAGCGAGTCCCAGCGCCGCCGCCACACCGCCCCGACCTCGGTCTCCCGGTCCAGGACGACGAACGACCGGCCGCGCCGCTGGAGCTCGCGGCCGACCGCGAGCCCGGCCTGGCCGCCGCCGACGACGACCGCGTCCACGGTGACCGTCACGACGGCCGCCGCGCGACCAGCCGCTCCACGACCCCGCCCGCGAACCGCTCGCTCTCCAGCACCTCCAGGCCCCGGGCGCGGACCTCGTCGGCGGGACGGCGCCGGAAGTGCTCGCCCACCAGCGGCACCGAGCCCAGCTCGGCGAGGCGCTGCACGGCCCGCAGCGGCGCGGCGGTGGCCGCGACGTGGTCGGCCAGCAGCAGGAGCCCGCCCGGGCGCAGCACCCGGACCATCTCGCC
Source organism: Pseudonocardia hydrocarbonoxydans (assembly GCF_006539565.1). Classification (GTDB taxonomy): domain Bacteria; phylum Actinomycetota; class Actinomycetes; order Mycobacteriales; family Pseudonocardiaceae; genus Pseudonocardia; species Pseudonocardia hydrocarbonoxydans. The sequence continues at coordinate 63,089 of NZ_BJNG01000034.1, read as the reverse complement.
GACCGCGCGGCGGTGGTCGGGGATCCCGCACAGCGAGAACGTGCAGACCACCGTGTCGACCGCGCCGTCGGGCAGGTCGAGGTGCTCGGCGTCCCCGACGCGCAGGTCGACGTCGCACCCGAGCTCCGCGGCCCGCGCGCGGGTGAGCTCGACCATCGCCGGGCTGAGGTCGATGCCCCGCACCGTGACGCCGGCCGGGTAGTGGGGCAGGTTCAGCCCGGTGCCGACGGCGATCTCCAGCACCTCGCCGACCGCGCGGCCGCAGACCCAGGCCCGGCTGTCGCGGAACAGCACCCGGTCCATGAACCGCATCGACGCGTCGGTCCGGGGAGCGGCCCGCTCCCAGTACCGCGCCCACCGTTGACGCTGCACCTCGGTCGGCATGGCCCACCTCCCTTGTTTACTTTATCGTATACACGCTCGCGGCTACAGTGCGCAACGTGAACGGGACACGGATGCCACGGGAGGAGCGCCGCGAGCAGATCCTGGCCGCGGCGACCGAGGCGTTCGCCCGCGGCGGGTTCGCCGGGACCGGCCTGGAGGACGTCGCCGTCGAGGCCGGGGTGACCCGCGTGATCCTGTACCGGCACTTCGACTCCAAGGCCGACCTCTACCGCGCGGTGCTCGCCCGGGCCCGGGCCAACCTCGGCGCCGCCGTCGGCCCGCCCGACTACACCGAGCAGATCATCGACGCGCTGCTGGCCGGGGCCGCCCGCGACCCGGCCGGGTTCCGGCTGCTGTTCTCCCACGCCGCCCGCGAGCCGGAGTTCCGGGCCGAGGCCGACCGGTTCCGGGCGGAGATGGTCGCCACCGCCCGTGAGCAGCTCGCCCCGATGATCGACGACCCCGGCTGGCTCGGCTGGGCCGCGCACCTCGCCCCGGCCACCACCGTCGCGGCGATCACCGCCTGGCTCGACGCGGGCCGGCCCGACCCCGACACCGCGGGCGAGCGCATCCGCCGGGCCCTCGCCGGGATCGTCCGGGCCGCGCAACCCGGCTGACGCCCGGCGCAACCGGGGCGGGCCGGGGGGAGGGCGGCGACGGCGGGATGGTCGGTGCCGGTGGCGCCGAGGCGGGCCCCGCCACCGGGGTTCGGCGATCACGTAGGTCACGGGGACTCCTCGCCGCCGCCCGCCGGGCCCGGATCGGGGGCGGCGACCGGGTCGCGTCGGGGCGTCAGGAGGGGCAGGAACCGGACGTAGACGACCATGCCGACGAGCTCGACGAGGGTCTGGGCGATCACGACCGCGGGGGTGACCGCGAACATCGGCGGCAGGGCCAGCGCGAGGGGGAGCACGACCAGCGAGTTGCGGGTGGCGCCGCTGAACACCAGCGCGCGGGTGGCCGGGACGTCGAGGCGGAACACCCGGGCGACCGCGATCCCGGCCGGGACCATGACCACCAGGAACCCCGCGTAGATCGGCAGCACCGGCAGGACCGCGCCGAGCTGCCCGGACAGGGTGGGTACCTGGCTGATGACCACGACGGCGAGGGTCAGGGTCATCAGCGGCACCATCGCCGCTGCGGCGACGCGCTCGAACGCGGCGGCGACGCGGGAACGCTCACGGAGCCGCCCGGTCGCCCACGCCAGGGCCAGCGGCGCGACGATGAGCAGCCCGAACGCCTCGAGGAACGGGCCGGGCTCGATCACGCCGACGAGCTGCGGGCCCACCGCGACGAGCACGAACAGGGGCAGCGCGATGATCTGGGCGACCATCAGCAGCGGGGAGATCGCCAGCAGCCGGCGGGCGTCGCCGCCGGCCAGGCCGCAGAACACGATGACGTAGTCGATGCACGGGGTGAGCAGGACCAGCAGCACCCCCAGCAACGCCGCCTGCTCCAGGCCCAGCGGCAGGACCACCGCGGCCACCAGCGCCGGGACGACGACGAAGCTGAGCACCAGCGCGGCGGTGACGAACCGCACGTCGCGCAGCGACCGGCCGATGGCGGCGAAGGGCACCTGCAGGAACGTGGCGTAGAGCAGCAGCCCGAGCACCGGGTAGATCGCGACCTCGACCGAGGACGCCGCGGGCGCGGGCAGCAGCACCCCGACGACCGCACCCGTGGCCAGCCCGCCCAGGTAGACCGCTATCTGGTGGCGCTCCCACCACGCCACCAGCCCCGCGCCGCTCGAATCGTCCATGCCCCGGACGCTAGACCCGGTACCCGACTCGAAGGTCAAGGCCCGCGACCGGGATTACACCGCCCGCGCCGCGTCCTCCAGTGATCGTTGGAGCATCGTAGGATCACCTCTGTGCAGAACACGGCGGGCACCGGGCGGGCGGCGCACTGGCACGACACCTACAGCCGGGGCGGCGACACCCGGGTCAGCTGGTTCTCCGCCGACCCGGCGTACTCGCTGGAGATGATCGACGCCGGCGGCGCGGACCCGGCGCTCCCGGCCGTCGACGTCGGCGCGGGCGCCTCCCGGCTGGCCGACGCCCTGCTGGCGCGCGGCTTCGTCGACGTCACGGTGCTCGACGTCGCCGACGACGGACTCGCCCACACCCGGGCCCGGCTCGGGGCCGACGCGGCCCGGCTGCGCTGCGTCGTCTCCGACGTCCTGGACTGGGCCCCGGACCGCCGCTTCGGCCTGTGGCACGACCGGGCGGTCTTCCACTTCCTCACCGAGCCGGCCGACCGTCGGCGCTACCGCGACCTGCTCGCCGCCGCACTCGACCCGGGCGCGGTGGTGGTGGTCGGGACGTTCGCCGCCGACGGCCCGGAGTCGTGCTCGGGGCTGCCGACGGCCCGCTACTCGGCCGCGGCCCTGGCCGCCGAGTTCGGGGCCGGGTTCGAGGTCGTCGCGCAGCGCCGGGAGGAGCACCGCACGCCGTGGGACGCGGTGCAGCCGTTCACCTGGCTGGCCCTGCGGGCCCGGTGACCAGAGCCCGCAGACTCAGCGCCCCGGTGATCAGCGCACGGCGCGGCGCAGCCCGGCCCCGGTGACGTCGACGAGCACCGTCAGCGCCAGCAGCGACGCGATCGTGGTGACCGCGCCGCCGTAGTCGAACAGCGCGAGCTGGGTCTGCAGCAGCATGCCCAGCCCACCGCCGCCGACCACGCCGACGATCACCGTCTCGCGGATGGTGACCTCCCAGCGGTAGATCCCGTAGCCGGCGAACCGCGGGGCGGCGGCCGGGAGCACGGCGTAGGCGAACACCTGCGGGCCGGACGCGCCCAGCGCCCGCAGCGCGCCGGCCGGGCGCCGGTCGAGGTTCTCGATCGTCTCGGCCATCAGCCGGCCCAGCACGCCCGCCGTGTAGATCCCGAGCGCGACGGCGCCGGGGAGGATGCCGGGCACGAACACGAACAGCGCCACCAGCGCCCACACCGGCGGCGGGATCGCCCGGAGCACCACGAGCGCCAGCCGCACCACCGCGGCGACGACCGAGCGGGCCGGGGCCCGGCCCGGCGGCCGCGCGGCGGGCCCGGCCAGCAGCAGCCCGCCGAGGAACGCGAGCACGATCGCGAGCACCGACATCGCCAGCGTCTCCAGCGACAGCCCGACCAGGCCGAGCACCCCGCCCGCGCCGGACCCGCCCGCGCCCGCCGTCCCGGAACCGAGCGTCGGCGGCAGGGAGGCCGCCAGCAGCTCCCCGGCCAGCGCCCAGGACCGGGCGTCGACGAGGGGGGCGAGGTCCAGCTCGACCCACCAGGCGGCCGCCGGCAGCGCCGCGAGGGCGAGGACCACCGACCCGACGACGAACCGGTCCCGGCCCGCCCTGGTCGCCATCCGGTCCCGCACGGCCGCGCCCCAGGTGTCGGCGAGCAGGCTGAGCAGGATCAGCGCGTAGATCAGGGTCCAGATCTCGGAGTAGCGCAGGGCGCTGAAGCTGAGCTGCAGCTGGAACCCCAGCCCACCCGCGCCGATCAGGCCGAGGACGGTGGCGCTGCGGATCGCGCAGTCCAGCCGGTAGAACGCGTAGGACGTCAGCTCGCCGGTCGCGGCGGGCAGCACGCCGTAGGCGAACGCGGCGGTCCGGCCCGCACCGGCGGCGATCAGGGCGTCGGCGGGACGGCGGTCGACGTCGTCGAGGATCTCGGAGAAGACCTTGGCGGTGATCGCGCCGAACGGGATCGCGATGGCGAGCACCGCCACCACGGGTTCGATGCCCAGCACGCTGAGCAGGAACAACCCCCAGACCACCTCGTGGATCCCCCGGGGCAGCACCAGCGCGCCGCGGGCGCCGACCCAGGACCACCGGCCGCGACGGGTCAGGCCGCCGCGGCGCGCGCCCAACCGCCACCAGGTCTGCGACGCCAGCACCCCGCCACCGACACCCAGCACCAGGCTCAGGGCCGTACCGAGCCCGGCGAAGCACAGGGTCGTGGCCGCGGCCCGCGCGGTGAGGTCGAGGAAGTCGAGGCCCAGCTCGGGGCGCGCGGCGGCGGCGAAGAACTCGCCGACCTGCCGCAGCCCGGACGCCCGGGCCAGGGGTTCCCCGCGGGCGAGGGTGCCCACGACGGCGGCGCCGACGGAACCGAGCACGACCAGCGCGGCGACGAACGTCCACCACCGCCGGGTGCGGGAGCCCCCGCCGGGTCGGGGGCCCGCCTCGCGCAGGACGGGTTCGATCAGCACCGGTGACCGGTCGGCTGCTGCGGGGGCGGCGGGATCGGCCGTTCGGGGTGCGGGTCCAGCTCGTAGAGCGCGTCGGTCATCGTCGAGGTCAGCCGCTCGGGTGTCGTGTCGAACCGCAGCCGCCCCGCGCGGACGCCGAGGATGCGGTCGAAGCCGCGCCGGGCCAGCGCCACGTCGTGCAGGCTCGCCAGCAGGGTGGCGCCGGACTCGCGCGTCACCTCGTGCAGCAGCGCCACGATCTCCGCTCCGCGCGCCGGCCCGGGTACCTGTCGCGCCGGCTGGGGGGTTCTGATGGCGGGTACCATCGGGCACCTGGAGGCCTACGCCCGCAACATCGCGGCGCTGGCCGGACACTTCCGCGTGATCGCCTACGACTACCCGGGCCACGGCTACACCACACTGGCCGAGGCCGACCTCGAGCTGCCCGACTACGTGGCGCACCTGCGCGGGCTGCTCGACGCCCTGGGCGTCGACCGGGCGCACCTGTCGGGGGAGTCCCTCGGCGGCTGGGTCGCGGTGAAGTTCGCCGCGGAGTACCCCGAGCGGACCGGCCGGCTCGTGCTGAACACGCCCGGCGGCACGATGGCCACCCCCGAGGTGATGGAGCGGATCCGCACCCTGAGCCAGGCCGCGGCCGACGACCCGAGCCCGGAGCGGATCCGGACCCGGCTGGAGTGGCTGATGGCCGACCCCGCCTCGGTCACCGACGAGCTCGTCGACATCCGGCGCACGATCTACGCCCGGCCAGGGTTCGCGGCGTCCATGCGGGCCCTGCTGTGCCTGCAGGACGCGGAGATCCGCAGGCGCAACCTGCTCACCGACGCGGAGCTCGCGGCGGTCACCGGGCCTGCGCTGGTCATCTGGACCAGTGACGATCCGTCCGGGCCGGCCGCGGCCGGGCTGGCGATGGCCGAGAGGATGCCCGACGCCCGGTTCGAGGTGATCAAGGACGCTGGGCACTGGCCGCAGTGGGAGCAGGCCGAGACGTTCAACGCCATGGTGCTCGAGTTCCTCACCGAGGCCCGCTGATGGCGTTCTACGCGGTCGTGTGGCGCGACACCGACGACAGCGCCCTCGTGGACGAGACCCGGCCGCTGCACCGCGAGCACCTGAGGGGGATGGTCGAGCGCGGCCAGGTCCGGCAGGCGGGCCCGTGGGCCGACGGCGCCGGCGGGCCGCTGGTGTTCGAGGTCGCGGACGATGCCGAGCTCACGGCGCTGCCGGAGGCCGACCCGTACAGGAAGGCGGGCGTCGTGGTCGACCGGCAGATCCGCGAGTGAAGGGCCGCCGTCAGGTGCCGTGGGCAGGCTGCCGGTCGGGCTGGATCACGCTGCCGACGATGCCGACGATGTGCAGCTCCATCTCCTGGCGTGCAGCAAGCCGGTCACCGGTCTGCAGCGCGGCCCGGATGCGCTCGTGGTCGTCGTGCCGCCCGTCGAGCGCACCGCTCAGCGGCTGCGGCCCTCCCGTGGTGTTGATCAGGAAGTCGCTGAGGTCCCACATCCGCGCGCTGGTCTCGGCCATCACCCGCGAGTGCGCCATGGCGTGGATCGTGGCGTGGAAGCGGCGGTTCAGCACCCGATAACCGTGCGAGCGGGCGCCGGGATCGGTTCCGTCGCGCAACCGCCCGATCTCGGCGGAGAGCCGGTCCAGCTCGGCGAGCTGGACGTCGGTGCGGCGCAGCGCCGCGATGCCGGCGATGGTGCCCTCGAACCCGCCGAACATGAGGAAGAAGTCCTCGACCTCGCGCGGGGTGTAGGCCGACACCTGGCAGCCGACCTGCGGGATGATCTCCACGAGACCGTCGCCCGAGAGGCGTCGTAGCGCCTCCATGACCGGTTGCTTGCTGACGCCCCACTCGTTGCGTAGCGCCTCGACGGACAGTCGCTCGTTGGCGGCGTACCGGCCTTCGAGCAGCCGTTCCTTGATCTGGTCGTAGACGACGGAGCTGAGCCGCGCCGACCCGCGCTGCGACAGCAGCGCGGCTGAGGTGGTGCCCGGATGCGGGTTGCTCACGGGTGAAGGGTAGTGGCGCCGTCGTGGCGCGCAGCCGGCGTCCTCGCCTCCCCCACGAGCTGTCCCGGCTTCAGCGGTGGTACGTCCCGTGGTGCACGGCAAGTGCGTCGAGCCCGAAGTCGGACTCCGGGTCGCGCCACGCCGCGTGGGCGTGGTTGGCCTGCCGCTGGGTGTTGTCGTACTCGACGAGCAGGCGTGGTCCCTGCAGCCGGTAGTAGTGCGGTTCCCCGGGGGCCGTCGAGCCGGCCCAGGCCAAGTGCACGCCGTCGAGTGCGGCGCGGCCGGCAGGGGTGCTCCGGTCGTAGGTTCCCATCGGGCTCAGTGCACCGGGGACACGGCCGAGGTAGGTGGCCAGCAACTGGTGAAGCAGCTCGCGTTGCGCGGCGTCGAACGCAGCACCGGGCACGCCCTTGGGCGCGGCGGTCAGGGCGATCCGCCGGTGGTCGTCCGCGTCCAGACCGGTGGTGGCATCGATCCTGTCGCTCATCGACTGCAGCCGCTGCTGCTCGCCGGGATCGGCGAACCGTCCGCGCCAGATACCCGAGAGCGGGATGACCTCGTCTCCCTCACCGACGCGGGTGCGGTTGCCGCCGACGATGTCGGAGGGCGCACGGGGCAGCAGCACCGCCTGCGCCGCGAGCTCCGGGTCGAGCGAGCGGACGAGCTCGCGGGCCAGGTCCTCGGGACCGGCGAGCGGGCGCAGCACCGAGCCGAGCAGCGGGGACACCGCGGGGTCGGCTCCGAGGAAACACGGCGTCGTGGCGACCACGGTGCCGTCGACCACGAGGTTGTTGAGCGAGACGTGGTGCCCGCCGAAGCGCCACCCCCACGGCGCCGCTCCACCGGGCTCGCCGAACACGCGCAGGAAGTACATCCCGGGGTCACGGCCGCGCTCGCGGCCGAACGACACCGTGAAGCCCTCGGTGTGGTCGAGCACGTTCTCCAGGCCCATGACCGTGGCGACGCTGACGTACCCGGCCGGTGACAGACCCGACGCGACGAGCTGCATCGCTCGCCGCTGTTGCGCGGGACGTTGCTCGTGCAACGTCAGCCCGCCGTGGTCGGTCGGGGTGTAGAACCACCGCCGTCGCTCCGCGTCCGCGTCCGACTCGGGCGAGGGGGCGACACCGGCCGCGATCCCGCGCTGTTCGGGCGACAGGGTCTCCAGCCAGGCATTCGCCGCCGCGGCCATGCGATCCGCGGCGTCCCGCGCGGTGTCATCGGTGACTGCCTGGGCCATTCGCACGACCCTACGGAGAGAACACCGGGCCGTCGATGGGTCGCGGGCCAGTCGCCCGGGCGGGGACGTTGCGCGGTCACAGTGCTCGGGTCGGCGCGCCGGAGGTGTCGTCTGCCATGTGGTCGTGGACGAGCGCCACCGGCCCGTCCCCGGGGCACCTACGCGACCGTGGATCCCTACGAGCCCACCGGACGCGGGCGGCCGCAGCACCACAGCTGGGTGATCAGGGCCGGGCGTGCCGCACCGAGCGCCCGGCCGCCACGGCCAGCAGCGCGGCCAGCCCCGCGTAGACCGTGAGGACCACCGGCGGTGACGCGTACTGAGTGGCCACGCCCAGCCCCAGCACCGGCAGGGTGAGCCCGAGGTAGGCGGTCAGGAACAGCCCGGCCACGGCCTCGGCCCGGTTCTCCGGCGCGGCGCCGGAGGCGACGACGCGCACCGCGCCGGAGAACATCAGCCCGACCCCGGCCCCGACGGCGACCTCACCGGCCAGGAACAGCGGCAGCGACGGCCACCACGCGGCGGCCACCACGACCGCCAGCCCGACGGGGACGGCCGCGGCACCGAGCGGGCCCGCCCACCGTCCCGACGGGTCCCGCACCAGCGCCTGGACGAGCGCGGCGGTGCCGAACGTGGCCGTCGTCGAGAGACCGCCGAGGGTGTGCGACGGGGAGCCGAGCGTCGCCCCGACGAACGCGGAACCGAGGGCGGCGAACAGCCCGAAGAGGGCGAAGGCCACGAACGCCGCCACCGCGGCCGCGGCGAACTGCCGCCGCAGCCCGGGGGGTACAGCGGCACGCTGGGGCCGGTACGGGGGCCGCGGGTCGGGTCGTCGGACCGTCTCGGGCACCAGCGCCAGCAGGGCCGCCGCGACCAGCAGCGCCACCAGGTGCACGAGGTAGGGCAGGTGCAGCGGCCACGGCGCGAGGTCGGCCAGCACCCCCGCGACGAGCGGCCCGAGGCCGAGCCCGCCCAGGTTGGCGGCGGTGCCGACCACCGCCGCCCGCCGCCCACCGCGGCCCGGCCGGGCGACGGCGTCGAGCTCGGCGAGGGCGGCCACACCGGTGGAGGTGACCATCCCGACCGCGACGCCGGAGAGCAGCCGCGCCAGGATCAGCCCCGGCAGCTCCGGCGAGACGATGAACACCACCGCCGACGCCGCCGCGGTGACCAGCGCGGCGAGCAGCATCCGGCGCCGGCCCAGCTGGTCGGACAGGTGCCCGACCAGGAACAGGCTGCCGAGCACACCCACCGCGTAGGCGGCGAACACGATCGTGACGGTGACGGAGGAGAACCCGTAGGCCTGCTGGTAGAGCGGGTAGAGCGGGGACGGCGCGGTGCCCAGTGACATCACCGCCGTGAAGGCGGCGGCGACGATCCAGAAGCCCGCGGCGCTGCGTGGCAGGGTGCGCGCCGGACGTTCGAGCACTAGGCCACCCTGCGACGGGTCAGGGCCGTGCACATCGCCTCGAAGCTCACGAGGTTGTGCCCGGCGAGGAAGACGTCGACGTGCGGCAGCGCGGCCGCCATCCCCCGCTGCAGCGGGCGGTAGCGCGGATCGCCCTTGAGCGGGTTGAGCCAGACCACCCGGTGCGCGCGGCGGGCGAGGTCCCGCATCGCCGAGCCGAGCGTCTCGGGGTCGTCGCGGTCGAGCCCGTCGGAGCACATGACGACCACCGCGCCGCGGACCGCGGAGTGCCCGCCGAAGCGGTCGACGAGGTCGCGCACCGCGGTGCCGAGCAGCGTGCCGCCGTCCCAGTCGTCGACCTCCCGGCCGATGCGGCGGAGCGCGGCGTCGACCGAGGTGCGCCGCAGCGACTCGGTGATCCGGGTGAGGTGGACACCGACGGTGAACACCTCGACGCGGTGCCCGGTGTGCAGCATCGCGTGGCCGAAGCGCAGCAACGCCAGCGCGTAGGGACCCATCGAGCCGGACACGTCGATCACCAGCGTGAGCGGGCGCTCGCGGAAGGGCACCCGGCGCCGCGGCAGCTGCATCGGCTCGCCGTCGGTGCGCAGCGACGCGCGCAGCAGCCCCCGGACGTGCAGGTGCGGCCCGCTCGGGGCCGGGCGGCGGCGCCGGCCGCGGCGGCGCGGGAGCTCGGGTCGCAGGTCACGGATCAGTGCGGCGGCGCGGCGGCGCTCGTCGGCGTCCATGAGCGCGAAGGACTTCACCTTGAGCAGCCGGACGTCGCTCGGCACCACCCTGGCCTCGTCGGCCTCCTCCTCCGGCTCGCCGGGCCGCGCGGTCGGGGTGCCGGGGGCTCCGGCCTCCCGGTCCACCGCGACCAGCGGCCGGTCGCGCGGCGGTGCCGGCAGGCCGTGGTCGTCCTCGGCCGGCGGGCCGAAGAACTCGGCGAACGCCGCCGTGTAGACCGGGTACTGCTCGCGCTGGTTGGCCAGCACCACGCGACCGGCCCAGTACAGCTCGCGCAGGCCGACCTGCCCGAGCAGGTGCAGCGCCGCGTAGAACGCGGTCGTCTGCTCGGGGCCGATCGCCAGGCCGCGGCGGCGCAGCAGCGCGGCGAACTCCACGCAGGTCCGCCCGGTGACCTCGATGGGCTCGGCGCTCACGAGGACGACGGGACCACGAGATCGATCTTCTCGGTCACCAGCTGCTGGTCGTCGACGTCCTTGATCAACGCGCTGAGGGTGGCGGCGGCGATCTCCCGGGACAGCGTGGCGACCCCGACCATGTGCAGCGCGCCGGCCCAGTCGATCGACTCCCCGACACCGGGGGAGTTGCCCAGCCCCAGGCCGCGGATCCGGTGCACGGCCCCGGCCACCTGCCGGGCCAGCGCCTCGGGGACCTCCGGCGCGCGCACCCGCAGGATCTCGAACTCGCGCTCGGCGTCGGGGTGCGACACCCAGTGGTAGAGGCAGCGGCGGCGCAACGCGTTGTGCAGGTCGCGGGTGCGGTTGGACGTGAGCACCACCAGCGGCGGCGACGGTGCCACGATGCGCCCGACCTCGGGGATGGTCACGGCGAAGTCCGAGAGCAGCTCGAGCAGGAACGCCTCGAACTCGTCGTCGGCGCGGTCGAGCTCGTCGATGAGCAGCACGGCCCGGTCGCCCGCCTCGAGCGCCTCGAGCAGTGGCCGGGAGAGCAGGTAGTCGCGGGTGAAGACGTCGGCGGCCCTGGCGTCCTCCGACCCGCGGACGGCGAGCAGCTGACGGCCGTAGTGCCAGTCGTAGAGCGCCTGACTGGTGTCGATGCCCTCGTAGCACTGCAGCCGGATCAGGTCGCGGCCCAGCAGCTCGGCCAGCGCCTTCGCGATCTCGGTCTTGCCGACGCCGTTCTCGCCCTCGAGCAGCAGCGGGCGGTTCAGCCCCAGCGCGAGGTGGGTCGCCATCGCCAGGGCGTCGTCGGCGAGGTAGCCGACCTCACCGAGCCGCGTGCGGAGCTCGGCGGGCGAGGTGAACGGGTGCGCCATGAATGGTCCTCACTTGGTCCGACCCGGCCCCGGACGGGAAGGGGTCCGTCCGGGGCCGGGTCGCGATCGGTGCGCCCGGGGGCGCTTCTCAGCCGCGCGCGAGGGAGTCCTGCACGGTGGCCACGATCTCCGACGGCTTCACCGGGAGCTCGCGGACGCGCATGCCGTACTCCCGCAGGGCGTCGTCGATGGCCGCGGACACCACCGACGGGGTGACCATGCGGCCGCCCTCGCCGCCGCCCTTGATGCCGTACTCGGTGAACGGCGACGGGGTCTCGACGTGCCCGATCCGGAACGGCGGGACCTCGTTGGCGGTCGGGACGAGGTAGTCCAGGAACGTGGAGGACTTGAACTGCCCCTCCTCGTCGTAGGCCAGCTCCTCGTACAGCGTGGAGCCCAGCCCCTGCGCCGCACCGCCCGTGACGTGCCCGCCCAGGCTCTTCGGGTTCACCACGGTGCCGGCGTCGTGTACCGCGACGTAGTCGAGGAACGAGGTCTGCCCGGTGTCCGGGTCGACCTCCATGACCGCGATGTGGCACGCGTGGCCCATGATCGGGTAGAAGACGCCGAGGTCCGTGCGGTCCGCCGAGGGCAGCGTCGTGTACGGGTGGTCGTAGGTGTAGGCCTCCTCGAGCCCGCTCTGCATGCCCGGAGGCAGGCTGAGCGCGAAGAAGTAGGCCGACGCGGCCAGTTCCGGCAGGCCGAGCGACCGCTCCGGCGCTCCCACGACCTGCACCCGCGCGTCGACGAGCTCCAGGTCCTCCGCCGACACCTCGAGCGTGTGCGCGGCGATGTCGATGAGCTTCTTCTTGAGCTTGCGCGCCGCACCGCGGACCGCGCCCGCGACCATCACGGTGTAGCGGCTGCCGCCGGGGCCGGTGCCCGGCAGGGCGCGGGCGGTGTCGGCGTAGCTGACGTTGACCGTGTTCGGCTCGATGCCGAACTCCTCGGCCACGATCGTCGTGCTGACCGTCTCGGGGCTGTTGCCCCACATGGCCTGGCAGTGCAGCAGCAGCTGGAACGCACCCGTGGGGTCGATCGTGATCGTCGCGCTCTCGGGGCTCGACGTGATCGGGAAGGCCGGCTCGTCGAACCAGAACCAGAACTCGGTGGAGGAGAAGACCGAGCGCTCCTGGGTGGTGGCCAGACCGATCCCGATGTAGCGCCCCTCCTCCTCGCGCAGGCGCGCCTTCTCCTTGCGCCAGTACGCGAGGTCGATCATCCCGAGGGCCGTGTCCAGCACCTTCGGGTAGTCGCCGCTGTCGTACAGGTTCCCGCCGGGGATCTTGTACGGGAACTGGTCGGGCTGGATGAAGTTGCGCCGCCGGATCTCCTCCGGGAGCAGCCCCAGCTCCTGCGCCGCCTTGTCGATCAGCCGCTCCAGCACCCAGTTGTGCACCTCGGAGCCGAACCCGCGGTAGGCGCCCTGCTGGCACTTGTTGGTCAGCGCCGCGCGCAGCCGGTACTTCAGGTCCCGGAACGTGTACGGGCCCACGGCCTGGGAGAAGGCGTTGCCGTGCGTGCCGACACCGAACTGCAGGTAGGCGCCGTAGTCGTCGACCACGTCGATGTCGAGGCCGGTGATGATGCCCTCGGACGTGAAGCCCATCTTCGCGTCGTAGTAGCGGTCCGACGCGTGGTGGTCGGAGTTCATCAGGTGGTCGAGGCGGTCCTCGACGTAGGACACCGGGCGGCCGGTGCGCAGCGCCAGGAAGCCCGCGAGCGTGGGCACCTTGTGCGCGGTGAACTTGCTGCCGAAGCTGCCGCCGGCGGGGACGGGCCGCATGGTCAGCTTGTTCGACGGGATCTTCAGCGCGGTGGCCACGAGGAACTGCAGGTAGCTGAAGTTCAGCGAGTTGCAGTGGATCTCCAGGACGCCGTTGAGACCGATCCGCGCGACCGCGCCGCTGGTCTCCATCGGCATGCCGGCCGAGCGGCCCCAGTGCAGGGTGTCCTCGACGACCAGGTCCGCGCGACCCAGCGCCTCGGAGATGTCGCCGAACTCGAAGGTCCGCTCGTAGCCCAGGTTGGTGCCGTGCTCGTCGTGCAGCACGGCCGACCCCGGCTCCAGCGCCTTCATCGGGTCGGTGACCGCGGGCAGGTCCTCGAACTCGACGACGAGCGCCTCGACGCCGTCCTCGGCGATGTAGCGGTCCTCCGCGACGACGGCCGCGACGGCCTCGCCGACGTAGCGCACCTTGTCGACCGCGATCGGGAACTGCGGGATCGTCGGCGGCCCGAAGTTCATGCACGGGTTCATGTGCTTCTTGACGTCCTCACCGGTGAGGACGGCGATCACGCCGGGGATCTTCAGCGCCTCGGTCGCGTCGATCGAGACGATCCTCCCGTGCGGCACCGGGCTGCGCAGGATCGCGGCGTGCGTCAGCCCCTGCATCTTCAGGTCGGCGATGTAGCCGCCGCGCCCGACCAGCAGGCGCGGGTCCTCGACCCGCTTGCGGTCCGAGCCGATGTACGTGTAGGCGGGCTTCTCGTTCGCCTCGCCGTCCGCGACAGCGGTCATGGTCAGGCCTCCTTCGCGCACGTGCCGGAGTTGCCGCAGCGGAGCTTCCGGCCGGCGTTCTGGACCGCGTTGATGATGTTCTGGTAGCCCGTGCAGCGGCACAGGATCCCGGAGATCTCGTTGCGCACCTCGTCGTCGGAGCGCTCCACGCCGTCGGCGAGGATCTCCTTGGTGCGCAGCACCATCGCCGGCGTGCAGAACCCGCACTGCAGGCCCTGCTCCTCGGCGAACGCCTCCTGGATCGGGTGCAGGGCGTTCTGGTCCGCGGACAGGCTCTCCACGGTCTCGACCTCGTGGCCGACAGCCTGCACGGCGAGCATCAGGCAGGACCGCACGGAGCCGCCGTCGAGCAGCACCGTGCAGCAGCCGCACACGCCGTGCTCGCACCCCAGGTGCACGCTGACCAGGTCGAGGTCGTCGCGGAGGAAGTCGGCGAGCGTCTGGCGGGTGGGGACCTCGCGGGTGACCTCGCGGCCGTTGACGCGCAGGGTGACCGCACGGGTATCGGAGTCGTACTTGCTGTGGTTCTCGGTGGTCGTCACGACCCGTTCCTCTCGACGGCGGCGGCGTTGCCGACCGCGGCGGTGATGGCCCGCTTCACCACGGTGACGGCCAGGTGCCTGCGGTAGGTGCCGGTGGCGTGCATGTCGTCGGCGGCGTTGACGGAGTCGCCGACGGCCGCTGCGGCCGCCGCGATCGCCTCGGTGGTGGTCGGCCCGCCGACCAGCGCGTCCTGCACGGCGGTGGCGCGGACCGGGGTGCCGGAGATGCCGGCGACGCCGACGGCGGCCGAGGCGATGTGCCCCTGCGCGTCGAGCGTGACGACGGCTGCGGCGGCGGCGAGGGCGAAGTCGCCCTGCCGGCGCGCGTGCTCCACGAACGCGGAACCGGCCGCGGCGGGTGTGACCGGGAAGCGCACCGCGACGACGAGCTCGTCGGGCGCGCAGCAGTTGGTCATGAAGCCCTCGAAGAACTCGCGGGCGGGGACCTCGCGACGACCTTCGGTGCCCTGCACGACGATGGTGGCGTCGAGGGTGACCGCCGCGCACGGCAGCTCGGCGGCCGCGTCGGCGTGCGCGAGGCTGCCGCCGACCGTGCCGCGGTGGCGGTTCTCGATGTGGCCGATGTAGGGCACGACCAGGCCGAGCAGGGGGACGGCCGCGGCCACGGCCGGGTCGGTCTCCAGCACCGACTGCCGGACGCCGGCGCCGATCTCGAGGACGTCGCCGTCCCGGGTGATCTGCTGCAGATCGGTGACCCGGTTGATGTCGATGAGGACCTCGGGGTTGGCCAGCCGCATGTTGAGCATCGGCATCAGGCTCTGCCCACCGGCCAGGACCAGCGAGTCGTGGCCGTAGCGGCTCTTGAGCGCCACCGCCTCCTCGACCGAGTCGGGGTCGCAATACATGAACTTCGGAGGCTTCATCGCCCGTCCTGCCTGTCCGTGGGGGAGATCCTGGTGTTCCTGCCGGTCGCGGGAGCCGGCGGCCGCAGATCGAGGCCGACCCTACGCCGGCGTACCGGCCCTACTGCTGTGTGGAGAAACAGTTGCCGTACATCCGGGTGTGGATCCACCCATCGAGTTGCGGTCACTGGTCCGGCCCGTAGAGGCCGAACCGCAGCGAGCGGTCCGCGGGGTCCGCCGTGCTGTCCACCTGGTACTTGCGGCCCATCTCACGCACCCGCTCCAGCAGGCTGCGCCCCAGCTCCAGGCGGCCGGGCTCCCACTTCGCCAGCGCCGTCGTGACGTCGCCGTCGGCGGAGCGCAGCGCATCGGCCAGGGCCCACGCGTCGGCCGCCGCCTTCGCCGTGCCGGCCGCGGCGTGCGGCCGTGCGGCGAACGCGGCGTCGCCCATGATCGCGACCCGGCCGAAGGCCATCCGCGGCACCTCGACGTCGAGCACCGGCTGGATGAACGGCTCGGCGGTCCGCGTCACGAGCTCGGCCGCGGCCGGGGGCAGCTGCTCCTGCGCGGCGGCGCGCAGCTCGGTGACGTAGCGGTCCTGGACCTGGCCCGGGTGCACCGACACGGGCGAGGGGAAGCCGCGTTTGTCGGTGAGCAGTTCGTCGAGCCGGGGGCCCTCGGGCACGTTGCGGTACCAGACGTAGTTGAGCTCGCGCTCCCCGACGGCCAGCGCGCCGCCCTTGCCCGGGATCGGGTACATGCAGATGTGCGTGTTCGGGGCGATCGCGTAGGCCAGCGAGTCGCTGAGCAGCGCGTGCGTGGCCGCGCTCACCTCGTTCTCGGGCACCGTGCCGCGCCAGCCCACGTAGCCGGAGTACTGCGGCACCACCTCGGGCAGCAGCCGGCGCCGGCCCGTGGAGGAGATCCCGTCGGCGAAGACCACCAGGTCGGCGCGCTCCTCGCGGCCGCTGACGAACCGCAGGTCCACCCCGTCCGCGTCCTGGTCCAGGCCCGCGCAGTGCTCGCCGAGGTGGTAGTGGTCGGTGCCGAAGTCGGCCAGCAGCGCCTTGTAGGTCGTCGTCCACGACGTGAACCGCCAGGTGCTCGGCTCGTCGAAGACGATCTCGTCCCCGGCGCCGATGTAGCGCAGGTGCGACGACCCGGTGCTCACCTTGTCGACGGCGCCGGTGCCGCCGTGCTCGCGGAACCAGCGCACGGTGTCGGGTTGCAGCACGATCCCCGCGCCGCGGCCGTCGAGCAGCTCGGGGGACCGCTCGAACACGTCCACCCGCATACCGAGCTCGCGCAGCACGAGCGCGGCGGTGAGCCCGCCCATCGAGCCGCCGACCACGATCACCCGTGGCTGGTCGTCGGTCATGGCACGTCCTCTCGGTCCTGTTCTGGCGAGCGTTCCCCACGTCGAGGGTCCGGAGCACTGTGTCAACGGCCAGCCGATGCGAACTCTGCTGTGGCTCGACACAGTGGCATGCTGCCCGGCATGACGACGGAGACCCGCCACGACGAGGTCCGCCGCTGGCTGGCCGGGGTCGGCACCATCGCCGCGGCGGTGAACGCCCCGGTGGAGCTGCCCGCGCTGCTGGACCTGATCGCGGCCACCGCGTGCGAGCTCACCGGGTACGAGGCCGGCGGCGTGCTCCTGGCCGACGACGGCGAGCACGCGCTCTACATCTCCGGTGCGCACGGGCTCTCGGCCGAGTACGTCGCGCGGGTCAACGCCGAGCACACCATCAAGCTCGGCTCCGGGCCGCTGAGCGCGGGGCCCTCGAGCCGGGCGTTCCGCACGGCCGAGCCGGTCGCGATCTCCGACCTGTCCGAGGACCCGTCGTTCGCCCCGTGGGTGGCGGCCGCCCTCGAGTACGGCTACCGCGCGATCGTCGCCGTGCCGCTGCTGGTCGGCGGCAGGCCCGCGGGCACGCTGAACTGCTATCGCACCGGCGTGCACCCCTTCGGCACCGACGAGATCGACCTGCTCAAGACCCTCGCCAACCAGGCCGGCATCGCCCTGGAGACGGCCCGGCTGCGCGACCACGAACGCCGCACGATCGACGATCTCGAACTGCTCAACCGGTCGCTGACCGCGCAGCACGGGCTCCTGGAGCAGGCCGAGCAGATCCACCACGAGCTCACCGCCGTCGCGCTGCGGGCCGGCGGCGTGCAGGCCGTCGCCGACGCACTGGCCCGGCTGCTCGCCCGACCCGTCCTCGTCGCCGACCCCGCCGGTCAGCCGCTGGCCAACGCCCAGCACCGTGGCGTGCTGCTCGACCCGGCGCCGATCGCGGTGGCGGCGGGCGACGCGGCCGCGACGCTGCTGGACTCGCCCACCGGGGACCTGATGACGGCGCCGGTCGTGCTCGGGGACGAGCTCGTCGCCCGGCTCTGGCTGTCCGGCCCGGTGGCGGACCTGGGCCCGCTCGACCGGCGCGCGGTGGAGCACGCCGCCGTCGTCTGCGCGCTGGAGCTGCTGCGCAAGCGCACCGCGCTGGAGGTGGAGTGGAGGCTGCGCGGCGACGTGCTGAGCGACCTGCTGGCCGGCGGCGCCTCGGCGGCGCTCGCCGCGCGGGCCGAGTCGCTCGGGCACGACCTCACCCGCCCGCACTCGGTAGTGGTGGTGAAGGCCGACCGCCCCGACGGGCCGATGCACCGGATGGGCGGGCCGGGCGGTGTCCGGCGCCTGCTGGGCGTCGCCCAGGTCACCGCGGACGGTCCGGGACCCCGGCCGCTCGTCACGAGCTGGGGCGACCACGTGGTCGTGCTGTGGCCGGAGGGCAGACCCGGGCCGCGGGCCGACCCCGTGGACGCGGCCGAGGCCATCCGGCAGGCCGCCCAGCGCGCGTTCGGCGGCGCCACCGCGTCCGCCGTCGTGGGCCGACGCTGCACCGCGCTGTCCGACTACGCCTCCGCGTTCCGGATCGCCCGGGGCGCGCTCGAGCTCGCGCAGCTGCGCGGTGGACTCGACCGGACGTTCACGGTGCCCGACCTCGGTGTGTACGGGCTGCTGCTGCAGCTGGAGGACCCGCACGAGCTCGTCCGCTTCGCCGACGGGGTGCTCGCGCCCCTGCGCCGCCACGACGACCACCGGGACATGGCACTGGTCGCCACCCTGCGCACCTACCTGGAGCAGGGCACGAGCACCAGCCGCACCGCGGCGGCGTTGTACCTGCACCCGAACACCGTCGGGTTGCGCCTGCGGCGCATCGAGGAACTGATCGGTGTGCGGCTATCCGACCCGGAGGCCCTGTTGCAGTTCACGGCGGCGTTCATGGCGGAGGACGTGACGGGATCCGCCTGGGGCTCGTCCGCACCCGCCCCCGACGGCGGGCCGCTGCCGGGCACCGCACGAGCATCGACGTCGGGGGCCGACCGGGCGCGCGGCAGGCGCGGCAGGAAGACCTGAGGAGCCACGATCGGCGGACCGGGCTTGACTGTGCCGGAACGGCACGGTGTGCGATGACGCCGTGAATCCCGAACGACGCAGCGAGACGACCACGAGCGGGCGTCCGACCGATCGGCGGCCCGCGCTGATCGACGTGGAGACCCTGTTCGCCGACCCGCGGTTCTCGAGCCCGTCGATCTCCCCCGACGGCACCCGGATCGCCTATCTGGCCCCGCACCGCGGACGGCGCAACGTCTGGGTGCGCGGCGTCGAGGAGTCCCACGACGACGCCGTCGCGGTCACCCACGACTCCCGGCGCGGCATCTCCACCTACCACTGGACCGACGACCCGCGCTTCCTGCTGTACCTGCAGGACACCGACGGGAACGAGGACTGGCACCTGTTCCGGGTGGATCTGGACGCCCCGGACGGGCCGGCGGTCGACCTGACGCCGATGGACCCGGGGTCGCGGGTGTTCGCCGTCGACGCCGAGACCACGGTGCCCGGCGCCGCCCTGGTCTGGATGAACCCCCGGCCGCTCTACGTCGACGTGTACCGCCTCGACGTCGCCACCGGTGCGACCACCCCGGTCGTCGAGCGCGACGACCCGACCGAGTTCTTCCTCCTCGACCGCGACGGCCGCCCGGCCTGGTTCGTCTCGAAGGACGGCGACGGCACCCACGAGATCCACGCGGTCGACCGCGGGACCGGGGAGCGGCGCCTGCTGCACCGCCTCGACGGGCCTGCGCACCCGATGGGGGTGTTCGTGCTCCCGCTGCCCGACGGCAGCGGCGCCCTGCTCGGCGACCACCACGACTCCGACGACCTGCGCCTGCTCCGCCTGGACCGCGACACCGGCGAGCGGACCGTCGTCGCCGCCGTGGACGGGCACAGCCTCGACACCCTCAGCGCCGCCTCCGACACGCTGCCGCCGACGGTGTTCGCGAGCAGGCGCACCGGGGAGGTGATCGCCGCCCGCTTCACCGGCGACCGGCCGCAGGTCGTGGCGATCGACCCGCACTTCGCGGAGGTCCAGGCCGCGCTGGGGGGGCTCACCGACGGCGTGCTGGGCTGGGTGAGCTCGGATGTGGCCGAGCAGCGCTGGGTCGCCACGTTCCTGCACGACCGCGAGCCCCCGACGACGTGGTTCTACGACCACTCCACCGGCGAGGCGCGCCTGCTGTTCCGCGACGGGCGCGTGGACCCCGCGGACCTCGCGCCGACGACCGCGGTCCGGTTCCCGGCCCGCGACGGTCTGCCGCTGCACGGGTTCCTCACGCTGCCCGTCGGGGTGCAGCCGCGGGACCTGCCGCTGGTGCTGCTGGTGCACGGCGGACCGTGGATGCACGACACGTGGGGGTACGGCGCGGCCGTGCAGTTCCTGGCCAACCGCGGCTATGCCGTGCTGCGGGTCAACTTCCGGGGGTCGACCGGCTACGGGCGCCGGCACCTGACCGCGGCGATCGGCGAGTTCGCGGGAGCGATGCACGACGACCTGATCGACGCCGTCGACTGGGCGGTCGCGCAGGGCTACGCCGACCCGCAGCGCCTGGGCATCGTCGGCGGGTCCTACGGCGGCTACGCCGCGCTCGTCGGGGTCACCGTGACACCGGAGAAGTTCGCCGCCGCCGTCGACTACGTCGGCATCTCCGATCTGGCCAACTTCCTGGCCACGCTGCCGCCGTTCGTGCGGGCGAACATGACCAACAACTGGATCGCCTACGTCGGTGACCCCGACGATCCCGCGGCACTGGCCGACATGCGCCGCCGCTCGCCGATCACCATGGTCGAGAGGATCCGCACCCCGCTGCTGGTCGCCCAGGGCGCCAACGACGTGCGCGTGGTGCAGGCCGAGTCCGACAACATCGTCGCCCCGCTGCGCGAGCGCGGCGTGCCCGTCGAGTACCTCGTCGCCGACGACGAGGGCCACGGCTTCGAGAACCCGGAGAACCAGGTCATGCTCTTCCGCGCGATCGAGCGGCACCTCGCCGCCCACCTCGGCGGACGGGCGGGGGCATCGTGACTCCTGAAAAGGCCGCCGGGCCGCTGCTGGCCGAGGACCTCATGCTGCTGCTGTTCGACCCGTCGTCGGGGACGATCGCGGGTGAGGGCACGCTGTACTACCTGCTGGGCGGTGCGTTGCTCGCCGAGCTCGCCCAGCTCGGGCTGGCCGGGGTCGAGGACGCCGGGCTGCGCGGGACCGTCGTCCACGCCGCCGGGGACGCCCCTCCCGGGGACGTGCTGCTGCGGTCCGCCTGGGACTACGTCGCCGGGAAGCCGCGGAACGTGCAGACCGTGCTGGCGGCCGTCGGGCCACCCCTGCGCGGGCCGGTGCTCGACCGGCTCGTCGGGCGCGGGGACCTGTTGCGGTCGTCCAGGAAGGTGCTGGGCCTGTTCACCTCGACGACGCTGCGCGAAGGGGCCACGGGCCGCCGGGCGGAGCTCGTCGGGCGGGTGCGGGCCGTGCTGGTGGACGGCGTGGAGCCCGACCCGCGCACGGCGGCACTCGCGGCGCTGCTGTCGGCGAGCGGATGGCTGGTGACGCTGCACCGGGAGATCCCGTGGAACGGCCCCGTCATCGCCCGCGCGACGGCCCTCGAGAAGGGCGACTGGGGCGCCTCGGCCGCCGCGTCGGCGGTCGCGCGCACCATGGCCGCGGTGGTGAGCAACTCGCTCGCCGTCTCCGCGATCCTGCCCCGCGGCTGACCCGGGTGGGATCGGACGCCGGGGTCGGGCCCCGGTCACGGTGAGGCCGCCCGTTGGTCGTCGCCGGACAGGTCCGGGCGCTGCTCGGCGCCCGGCCGCCGGGTTTGCCGCGGTCCGGGCCGGTTACTCCGTCGACGTCACCGCACCCGAACCACAAGGACGTGTCCTCCTGATGTCGCAGACCGTGCCCGCCCACCGGCCTCCCGACCCCGCGGCCGGCCCGCTGCCCGTGGCGAGTTGGGCCGACACCGGGCGGGTGCTGGCCGGGGCGGTGCTGCCGATCGTGGCCCAGGGCGCGATCCTGCGCCGGCGCCGGGTGGTCGCCCTCGCGGGGCGGCTGCGGACCGACGACCGCGGGGTGCGCATCCTGCAGCGGATGCGCGAGCGCTACGGGCCCGGCCCGCTGCGGCTGCGCGTCCCCGGCCGGTCGATGGCGGTCGTCCTCGACCGCCCGGACGTGGCGCGGGTGCTGTCGGAGACGCCGGAGCCCTTCGCCCCTGCCAACCGGGAGAAGCGGGGCGCGCTGGGCCACTTCCAGCCGCACGCCGTGCTGATCTCCAGCGGGGAGGCGCGCGCCGACCGGCGTCGGTTCAACGAGTCGGTGCTCGACAGCGGCACCCCGGTGCACAGCCAGGCCACGGCGATGGTGCGGGCGGCCCGGGAGGAGGCGGCATTGGTGCGGGCAGCGGCCGACGGGTCCGGCCGGCTCGACTGGGACACGCTGTTCGTCGGGTGGTGGCGGGTGGTGCGCCGGACCGTGCTGGGCGACGGCGCCCGCGATGACGCGGAACTGACCGACATGCTGGAGACGCTGCGGTCCGCGGGCAACTGGGCCTACCTGCGCCCGCACGGCGGGACCCGGGCTCTGCGTGAGCGGTTCGACACCCGCCTGCGCGCCCACGTGGACCGGGCGGAGCCGGGCAGCCTGGCGGCCATGTTCGCGGCCGCCCCCGGCTCGGCGGTCACCGACCCCGCCGGTCAGGTCCCGCACTGGCTGTTCGCCTACGACGCGGCCGGCGCGGCGAACATGCGCGCACTCGCCCTGCTGGCCGCGCATCCGGAGGAGGCGGGCCGGGTACGGGCCGAGTCCGGCGCCGGCGACCCGTCGGGCCCCCGCGAGCTGCCGCGGCTGCGGGCCGCGGTGCTGGAGGCGCTGCGGCTGTGGCCCACCACCCCGCTGCTGCTGCGCGACTCCACCGTCGAGACCCGGTGGGCCGGCGCCCCGCTGCCGGCGGGCAGCGCTCTACTCATCCCCACCTGGTACTTCCATCGCGACGACCGCTCGCGGCCCGACGCCGACCGGTTCGCCCCGGACCAGTGGCTCGACGCCGGGGGTCGGGAGGACCGGGCTGTCGAGGACTGGTCGTCCATGCCGTTCAGCGGTGGCCCGGGGACCTGCCCCGCCCGCGAGCTCGTGCTGTTCACCACCAGCACGTTCCTGGCTGCGGTGCTGGATGGCCGCGCGCACCGCGTGGATCCGTCGGTGCTGCACGGGTCCCGGCCGCTGCCGCGCGGGCTGGACCCGTTCACGCTGAGCCTGGCGGTCTCACCGAGCTCACCGGTCTGACCGGTTCCGGGCCGCGGTCCCCGTCCTGGACCCGGCACCGCACGGCGCCGGGCCGTCGACGGGACGGCTACGGGCCGTCGGGGTCGTCCGCCGCCCGCGCGGGTTCGCCGGGCGGCTCGGCCCGGGGCCCAGGCGGGCAGTCGTTGGCGACGTCCAGTTCGCGTTGGCGCCGGATCGTCTCGTCGATGTCGTGCTCGCTCCACGGCGGGTCGGGATGTGCCGGGTCGGGACCGCGCGTCGTCACCGTGCCCACACCACCCGGGCCGGGATCGGGGTGGACGCAGCCGAGTCGTCGGAGGTGTGCAGGGCCACGACGGCGTCGTCGCCGAGGTCTAGGACTCCGCGGTGGGGCAGGGGGCGGTCGTCGGTGAGTGTCGCGGTGGTCCGTTCCGGGGCCACCAGGCCGCCGCCGTCCACCGTGTTCACGAACCCGGTGGTCAGCCGGTGGAACTGGTCGCGGTACCCGGGCCAGAACGCCGCGGCGTCGGTGCGCTCGCCCCGCGCGTCGAGCCGGGACAGGGACGCCCGGTCCGCGGACAGGGCGGCGAGCGGCGCGGGGTCGGCGTCCTGCTCGAACCGGCGCAGCGGGGCCACGAACGAACGGGCCCGCTCGTCGGTGATGTGGTTGTCCTCCATACCGGCGGCCTACCCGGCGGGTGGCCCGCGAAACCGGTGTCTGCGGTGACTGGTTCGGCGGCGAGGCGGGTGGGCGGGGAGCATGACGAGTTCCGGCCTCTTGCTGTCCTGCGGCCAGTACGCGGCTCCGCGGCCGGATGCGGTCCGGGGCGGCGACCGCCTCGTCCCCGGAGCCGATCCCGACGTGTATGGCGACAGCGGGCCGGCTGTTCGCCGCCGGCCGGCCCGAAGGCGTCGATCATCCGTCGGTGGCGGCCGTCCGGCAAGACGGTCGGCTCGGCCCCACCGGGGTGCCGTGGCGAGCGGGTGGGACCTGTGCACGACGACGATCGGTATGAGCACCGCGACGGCCGGTGCGGGCCCGTCGGCCTGCGACGAGGGGCAGCACGGAGCGCTGGGCTGGCTGCGACGGGAATCGTGGTCCACGTCTGTGGGACGTGCGTGGTTGGGCGCCGGTGGCCGGGGTACGCGAGCGGTATGGACGAGGCAGACCGCATCAGCGACATCTGGGGCGCTCGAACCCCGCACGCCAGGGACGAGTCGTGGCCGGTGCGGGTGGACATGCATCTGGACGGCGATGTGGGCGAGGCCGACGTGGACCGCTGGGTGCAGTCGGCGTGCGTGCTGTGCAGCAACGGCTGCGCGTGCGACATCGCGGTCAAGGACGGCCGCATGGTCGGCGTGCGCGGGCGGGCGCAGGACACGGTCAACCACGGTCGGCTGGGTCCGAAGGGCCTGTACGGGTCGTGGCAGTGGAGCCGCAGCGACCGGTTGACCCGTCCGCTCGTGCGCGAGAACGGCGAGCTGGTGAAGTCCGACTGGGACACCGCGATGGGGCGGATCGTGGAGCGTTCCCGCGCGCTGCTGGACGATGTGGGCCCGCTCTCGCACGGCTTCTACACGAGCGGGCAGCTGTTCCTCGAGGAGTACTACACCCTGGCGGTGATCGGGAAGGCCGGTATCGGCACCCCGCACATGGACGGCAACACCCGGCTGTGCACCGCGACCGCGGCCGCGGCGATGAAGGAGAGCTTCGGCTCCGACGGCCAGCCGGGCAGCTACACCGACATCGAGTCCTGCGACGCGATCTTCCTGTTCGGCCACAACATGGCCGAGACCCAGACCGTGCTGTGGGCCCGGGTGCTGGACCGGGTGCACGGTGCCGATCCGCCGCGGGTGGTCGCGGTGGACCCGCGGACGACCCCGGTCGCGGAGGCGGCGGTCGCGACCGGCGGGGTGCACCTCGCGCCGATGCCGGGCACGAACATGGCGCTGATGAACGCGCTGGTGCGCGAGGTGATCCACCGGGGCTGGGCCGACCGGGACTACGTGTACGCCCATACCCTCGGGTTCGACGAGCTGGCCGCGACGGTGGAGCCCTACACCCCGGAGGTGGCGGCGAAGATCTGCCGGGTGCCGGCCTCCGACGTGCGCCGCGCCGCGGAGATCTTCGGGACCTCGCCCCGGGTGCTGTCGACGGTGCTGCAGGGGTTCTACCAGTCCCACCAGGCCACTGCGGCCGCCTGTCAGGTGAACAACCTGCACCTGCTGCGCGGCATGATCGGCCGGCCCGGCTGCGGGATCCTGCAGATGAACGGCCAGCCCACCGCGCAGAACACCCGCGAGTGCGGCGCCGACGGCGACCTGCCCGGGTTCCGCAACTGGGACGACGCCGAGCACATCGACCAGCTCGCGCGGCTGTGGAACGTCGACCCCTTGACCATCCCGCACTGGGCCCCGCCGACGCACGCGATGCAGCTGTGGCGCTACGCCGAGCAGGGCTCGATCCGGCTGCTGTGGATCTCGGCGACCAACCCGGCCGTGTCGATGCCCGAGCTGGCCCGGATCCGGGCGATCCTCGCCCGCGAGGACCTGTTCGTCGTCGTCCAGGACGGGTTCCTCACCGAGACCGCCCAGTACGCCGACGTGGTGCTGCCCGCGGCGATGTGGGGGGAGAAGCAGGGCACCTTCACCAACGTCAACCGCACGGTGCACTTGTCGGACCGGGCCGTCGACCCGCCCGGCGAGGCGCGCAGCGATCTCGACATCTTCCTGGACTACGCCCGGCGGATGGACCTGCGCGACCGGGACGGCGCACCCCTGATCGCCTGGACCGACCCGGAGGGTGCGTTCGCGGCGTGGCGGGAGTGCACGCGGGGGCGGCTGTGCGACTACACCGGGCTGTCCTACGAGAAGCTGCGCGGCGGCAGCGGCATCCCGTGGCCGTGCAACGACGAGCACCCCGAGGGCACCGACCGGCTCTACGCCGACGGGGTGTTCCCCACCGACCCCGGGGTGTGCGAGAGCTACGGCCACGACCTGCTCACCGGCGGTTCGCTCGACGAGCGGACCTACCGGGCCCTGGACGTGCGGGGCCGGGCACTGCTGAAGGGGTCGCCGTACACCGCCGCGCCCGAGGCGCCCGACGACGAGTACCCCTTCGCGGTGATCAGTGGGCGCACCGCCTACCAGTTCCACACCCGCACCAAGACCGGGCGGTCCCGGCAGTTGCGGCGGGCGGCGCCGGAACCCTGGGTCGAGCTGTCGGTCGCCGACGCGGCCCGACTCGGGGTCGCCGAGGGCGACGTGCTGTGCGTGGAGTCCCCGCGCGGGTCGGTCCAGGCCCCGGCCCGGATCGGCCGCGGACGCGACGGGGTGGTGTTCGTGCCGTTCCATTACGGCTACTGGGACACTCCGGCCGGGCGGGCCCCCGGTGACGACCCGCACGCGGCCAACGAGCTGACGCTGACCGAATGGGACCCGGTGTCCAAGCAGCCCCTGTTCAAGGTCGCCGCGGCCCGGGTCGTGCGGGTCGCGGACGGGACGGGGCCCGCGGCCGCGCCGACGACGACCGCGTCCGCACCCGCGCGGCCCGGCGCCGTCGCCGGCACCGTCGGTGGCCCGGGGGCGGCCACGCAGGAGCGGGTCGGCGAGTCCGCGCCGCCGCCCGCACCGCCCACCCCGGAGCACACCCCGGGCGTCCCCCGCCACGAGGCCACGGACCGGAGCTGACATGCATCTCGCCACCTACCTCGGCCTGCTGCACCACGCCGAGCACACACTCGCCGAGGCGTTCCGCCGGGTCGGGGACGGGCACGCGGCCGAGCCCGACGTGTTCCACCTCTGCGAAGTCCTCGCTCGGCAGTGCGACCGGCACACCGACGCGCTCGTCCCGGTCGTCGAGCGCCACGACGAGCGGCGCGAGACCGAGCCCGAGCGGCTGCTCACGGCCGGGCTCGGCGAGACCCGCAGTGGCGGGGTGGGCCTGCTCCGTGATCTGCAGGACCTCTACACCCTCGCCTCGTTCGTCGACATCACCTGGACCGTCGTGGGGCAGGCCGGGCAGGGACTGGCCGACCGCGAGCTCCTCGACGTCGTCGGTACCTGTGAGCGGGAGACGGCGGTCCAGCTGCGCTGGCTGCGCACGCGGATCAAGCAGGCGGCGCCGCAGGCGCTGATCGCGGCCCGATGAGCGCGCGCGACGGTGATCGGGGCGTGCTCGCCGCGGCGGAGGAACGTGCGGGACGGGCGGGCGGCGGGGCTTACGCCTTCCTCCTGTGCCTGCTGTCACTGGCCCTCATCGGGCTGGTGGGTCTGCTGGTCCGCCAGCCGCTGCTGTTCCCCAGTCTCGGTCCGACCGCGATGCTGTTCTTCGAGCGGCCGCTGCAGGCCGCGGCCGCCCCGCGCAACACGCTGTCCGGCCACGCCGTCGCGATCGGAGCCGGCTGGCTGAGCCTGCTGCTGTTCGGGCTCCTCGCCGCGCCACCGGTCCTGCAGCAGGGCATCACCCTGGCCCGGATCGGCGCGGCCTCGGTCTCCGTCGCGCTGACCGCGCTGGTCCTGAAGCTCCTCGACGCGCCGCATCCACCCGCCGGGGCGACGACGCTGATCGTGTCGCTGGGGCTGCTGACCTCATGGCCCGAGCTTCTCGCGATCGCGAGCGGGGTCCTCCTGCTCACCGTCGTCTCGGTCGCACTCAACCGGGTGCTCGGCCTGCGTCATCCGTGGTGGAGATGACGGCGGTGGTCACGATCGACGACCCGCCCGCCGGCCCACGTGAGCGGTCGGCCGACGCCGTGGGCCTGTCCGCCGCCGTGGAGGACGGGACCTGATGCAATCCGAGTTCGCGCCGGTTCTGCTGCTCCTGGTGGCCACCGTCGCCGCAGTGGCGGCGACATACGGCGTGGCGGCGCTCGTGCGGTGGGCGCCGGGCGTGCTGGTCGTCGATCCGTTCTCCTCCGGTATGGCGCCGGAGGAGCACGCCGTGTCGCGGCACCACGTGCGGTGGTACACGGTCACGATGGTCTTCCTGGCATTCGACATGGAGATGGTCTTCATGTACCCGTGGGCCGTCGTCGTGGCGCAGGTCGGGCCGAAGGCCGTCGTCGAGATGTTCGGGTTCCTCGCCGTCCTGATGGTGGGCGTGGTCTACGCCTGGCGTGAGGGCACGTTCCGATGGACCTGATGCGGTGGTCCACGCCCCGGGTGCTGGTCGTGCCGGTGCGGGCCGGGCGGGCCGTTCGCCTCGACGTCGAGCGGCTGATGAGGGAGCGGGGCTGGGAGTCGGCGGCGTCCCCGGCGGACGCGGACCTGCTGGTCGTGTGCGGCACACCGGACGCGGACACCGGCGCAGCCGTCGACCGGGTCTGGAACCTCCTCGGGTCGCCCCGGGCGCGGGCCGACATACCGGTGCGGCACGGGGTCGCCGAGCGGCTCGACCGTGCGCGTGCCGAACTCGGCGACCGACCCGGCCGTCCGTCGGGCCGAACTTCCGGGCGACGACGGCCCGCACCCGGTGACCGCCCCGACGACAGCGACGACGACACGCGTACGGACCACGACGGCGATGTGGCCGGGTTGCCGATGGCCGAGCGGGCGCCCGACCGGGACGGCCTCACCCTCGACCGGCTGCACCTCACCCTCGGTCCGGTCCTGCCGGACTGGCCGGCGGGCCTGGTCGTGCGGCTCGCGGTGCAGGGCGACGTCGTGCAGACCGCCGCGGTCGAGGTGTGGGGAGAGCCGGGCGGTCGCTGGGACGGCCCGCCCGCGGCCGCCGCGCTGGACAGCCTGGCGCGCCTGCTCTCGGTGTGCGGGGCCGCGACGGCGACACGCCGGGCGCGACGGCTGCGCGACGAGGTGCTCGCCGGGTCGGCCGACCCGGCCGCGCTGAACCGATTCGCCCGGCGGCTGCGTCGGTCGTGGACGCTGCGCTGGGCGACCGACGGCGTCGGCCGGCTCGACGGGCGCCACGGCGACCTCACCGGCGACGCCACCCAGCGCTGTCGGCGCTGGCTGGACGTCGTCGCGGGCTCGCCGCCGGTCCCGGGTGAGGACCGGACCGCGGCGGTCCTCACCGCGTTGCCGGGGCTGCTGGAGGGGCAGGAGCTAGCGACCGTGCGGGTCGTGGTGGCCTCGCTCGATCCGGACCTGGAGTCGAGCGGGACGGGGGCGACGTCGTGACCCCCGTCGGGCAGGGGGCGGTGTGGACGGTGCTGCTGGTGCCGATCCTGCTCGGCGGGCTCGCGCTGGGCGGGGCGTCGTTCGCGCGGGTGCTCGACGCCCGGGCCGACGGGCGGCGCGTGACCGGGGCGGTGCTGGCGGCGCCGCTGTCCGCGACCGGCCGGCTGCTGGTGCAGCAGCGGCGGGCGGTGGTCGCCTCGGACCGGCTCCTGGCGCGTACCGGCGTCGTGCTGGTGCCGGTGGCGGCGGTGCTCGCGGCGCTGGTGGTGCCGTGGGGGAACGTGGCCGCGAGCGATCTGTCGGTGGGCATCGTGTGGTTCAACGCGATGGAGGTCGTGACGTGGGCCGCGCTGTGGATGGCCGGCTGGGGCACCAACTCCGTATGGGGGCTGGTCGGCGGGTACCGGTTCGTCGTGCAGGGCCTGTCCTACGAGCTGCCGCACATGTTCGCGCTGATCACGGTGGCGACCGGGGCAGGGTCGCTGCGGGTGTCCGATGTGGTGGCGGCGCAGGACGGGTTGTGGTTCGTGGTGTGGATGCCGGTGGCGTTCGCGGCGTTCCTGATCTCGGCGCTCGCGCTGTCGTTCGCCGGCCCGTTCGACACCGCGACCGGGCGCGACGTCGCCGGGGGTGTGCTCGCCGAGCACTCCGGGGTGGACCGGTTGCTGCTGCTGGCCGGGCGCTGGCTGCTGCTGGCCGCCGCCGCGGCGATGGCGGTGGCGCTGTTCCTCGGCGGCGGTTCCGGGCCGCTTCTGCCGACATGGCTGTGGACGGTGCTCAAGAGCGCCGCGGTACTGGGGCTGCTGGTGTGGCTACGCAGTCGCACCGCGACGCTGCGGATGGACCGCTTCGTCGAAGTGGGCTGGATGGTGCTCATCCCGCTGACGCTCCTGCAGGCCCTGGTCGTCGCCGTCGTGGTGCTCCGGTGAGGAGGTGTGGGGTATGGCCGAGGCCGTGATCTTCTGGGTGTGCGCCGCCGGTGCCGTGGCCACCGGCGTCGCGGTGTTCCGCGTGGACTCGATGGCGCGGGCGACGTTCGCCCTGCTCGCGTCCTTCGTGTTCGCCGCCACGCCGCTGCTGCTGCTCGGCCTGTCCTACCTCGGGGTCCTGGTCATCCTCATGATGATCATGGAGATGGTCGTCATGGCGATCTTCATGATCATGCTGATGATGAATCCGGCCGGGTTGATGCCGATGTCGATGGTGCACAACCGGCGCGGCTCGCTGGCGATCGCGGTCGGCACGTTCGTCGTGCTCGGCGCGGGGGTGCTGCTCGTCGACTGGCCGCAGCGGGCGGGCACGCCACCCGAGGACGTGACGTTCGCGCTCGGCGAGGCGTTGATGGGCTCGCACATGCTGGTGATGCTGGTGATCGGGCTGGGCCTGTTCGCCACGATCGTCTCCGCGGTGGTGCTCGCGCACCCGCGCGGGCGCTACGACCGCTTCGGCGACGACCTGCGCGGCCGCCCGGCCGACGACCCGATCCGGGGCGGTGTGGGCCGATGACGTTGCAGGCCTTCCTCCTGCTCGCGGTCGCGCTGCTGGCCGTGGGCCTCTACGGCGCGCTGTCCCAGCAGTCCATCGTGATGATCATGATGGGGCTGGAGCTGATGGTGAACGCCGTCATCGTCGCGGGTGCGGCGTTCTGGTTCTTCGTGTCCCCGGCGCAGCCCGACGGCCAGGTGGTCGTGCTGGTCGCGGTCACGCTGATGGCGGTGGAGATGGCGATGGGGTTCGCGGTCGCCATCGCGATCTTCCGGTCCGGCGAGATCGACATGACCGACATGGCCGCCGAGCTGAGGGACTGAGCCGGTGGATCTCGCGCTCGTCGCGCTGGTGGGGCTGCCGGTGGCGGCCGGCCTCGCGCTGCTGGTCGCCGGGCGCCCGGTCGCCCGGGTCGCCGCGGCGGTGGCGATCGCGGTGCTCGCCGTCGTGCTGGGTCTCGCGGTGCTCGTGGCGGTGGCGCGACCGGCGGTGGAGCTGCCGTTGCCGGCGGGAATCGACGCAGGGCTGGCCGTCGACGGGCTCTCGGCGGTGTTGGTGCTGCTGGTAGCCGCGGTGGCGCCGGCGGTCGGGGTGTTCGCCGCCGCGGAGGTGGACGCGCGGCACCGGTTCTTCGGACTGCTGCTGGTGTTCGTCGGGGCGATGCTGGCGACCGTCACCGCGACGAACCTGGTCACGCTGCTCGCGGCGTGGGAGGTCATGGGTGCGACGTCGTTCGCGCTCATCGCGCACCACTGGACGGCTCCGCGGCCCCCCGTGTCGGGCACGACGGCGTTCCTGGTCACCCGCACCGCGGACGTCGGCCTCTACCTCGCCGCCGGAGCGGCGCTGGCAGGTGGTGCGGGCACGCTCGCCCTGGCCGACCTGCCGGGGGCGGCCGCCGGCTGGCGCGACCTGCTCACCGCCGGGCTCGTGGTGGCCGCGCTGGGCAAGTCCGCCCAGCTCCCGTTCAGCTTCTGGCTCGCCCGGGCGATGGACGGCCCGAGCGCGGTCTCGGCGCTGCTGCACTCCGCCACGATGGTCGCCGCGGGCGGATACCTGCTGCTGCGGGTCCAGCCGCTGCTGGCCGCCTCGTCGTGGGCCGGGCCGGTGGTGGCCTGGACGGGGGCGGCGACGGTGGTGCTGCTGGGGCTGGTCGCACTCGCCCAGACCGACCTCAAGCAGCTCCTCGCGGCGTCGACCTGCTCGCAGATCGGGTTCGTCGTGCTCGCCGCCGGGGTCGGCGGCACCGCGGGCGGCACGCTGCAACTGCTGGCGCACGCGGCGACCAAGGCGCTGCTGTTCCTCGTCGCGGGCGCGTGGCTGACGGCCCTGGGCACCCGGCAGCTCCCCGCGCTGCGGGGTGCGGCCTGGCGGTGGCCGCTGGTCGGGGTCCTCTTCGCGGTGGGCACGCTGAGCCTGGCCGGGGTGCCGCCGCTGTCGGTCTTCTTCGGCAAGGACGCCGTGCTCGCCGCCGCCGCGGAGGCGTCGTCCGCGCTGTACGCCGCCGGGCTCGCCGGGGTGCTCGTCAGCGCGGCCTACGCCGCGGCCGCGCTGGCGGCGGTGCTCGGCCGGGCCCCCGACGACCCAGCCCCCGACGACCCAGCCCCCGACGACCCAGCCCCCGACGACGCGGCCCGGGCCGTCGAGCGGCCGGGCACGGGCGAGGTGCCGTGGGCGGCCCGGCTCCCGCTGGTGCCGCTCGCCGTCGCGTCCGCGGCCCTCGGCGCCGCCGCCGAGCCCGTACGGGCCGCGCTGGGCGCGTCCGGCGAGCCGTCGCCGTCGCTCGCCGAGGCGCTGCTGTCCGGGGCGCTGTCGGTCGCCGTGGTGCTGGCCGTGCTGGTGCCGGCCCGCGCCGGGTTGCGGGGCGACGCGGTGCTCCCCGAGCTGCCCGCGCTCCTGCGTAGCGGCGTCCGGGTCGCGCCGCTGCGCAACCGGCTCGGGCTCGAACGGCTCGCCCGGCGCGGTGTCGCGGCGCCGACCATGGCGCTGGCGCAGCTGCTCGCGACGGCCGACGACCGGGCCGCCGCGGGGGTCGCCCGGCTGGGCGCGGGGGTCCGGGCCTCGGCGAGGGGGGCCGCCGTCGTGGACGACCGCGTCGTGTCCGGTGCGGTGCGGATCTCGACCACCACCGGGCGGCTGGCGACAGGGGTCGCCGGGTTCCGCGTCGAGACCGTGATCGTCGGCGGCGTCCGGTGGGTCGGCGCCGCGGCGCGCGCCCTCGGCCGCCTCGCGCGGCGCCCGCAGACCGGGCAGCTGCACCACTACTACGCCCAGGCCGTGGGCGCCCTGGCCGTGCTGGCCCTGTTCCTGCTGCTGGTGAGGTGAGAGTTGCTCTCCGTCGTCGTGTTCGCGCCGCTGGCACTGGGGCTGGTGCTGCTGGCCGTCCCGCGGGTGCCCGACCGGGTGGTCCTGTGGAGCTGGGTGGCGGTCAGCGTCGCCGACCTCGCCCTGGTCGTGGCGCTGTGGATCGGCTACGACCCCGTCTCGGGCATCGGCCACGAGACGAACCTGCGCTGGATCCCCACCGTGTCGGCGGGGTACCACGTGGGCGTCGACGGGCTGTCGCTGCCGTTGGTGGCGATGACCGCGGTCGTCTTCGCCGCCTGTGCGGTGTACTCGCTGCGCGAGCGCCGGGCGGTGCGCCCCTACGTGGTGCTGTTCCTGCTGCTGCAGACCGCGTCGCTGGGCCTGTTCGTCGCGCTGGACCTGATCCTGTTCTTCGTCTTCTTCGACGTGTCGATCGTGGCGATGTACTTCGTCATCGCCGGGTGGGGCCACGGGGAGCGGGCGCGGGCCTCGGCGCTGCAGTTCTTCCTCTACACCTTCCTCGGCTCGCTGGTGATGCTGCTGGGCTTCATCGGGCTCTACCTCGCCGGCGGCACCTTCGACATCGTCGAGCTCGCGGCATCGAACCCGCTGGCCGGGCAGGGTGTGCTCGGCGGGCTCGTGCTGCTCGCGCTGGTCGTCGGGCTGGCGATCAAGACCCCGACGGTGCCGTTCCACACCTGGCTCCCGCCCGCGCACGGCGACGCCCCGGCCGCGGGATCGGCGGTGCTGGCCGCGGTGCTGCTGAAGATGGGCACCTACGGTTTCGTCCGCATCGTCATGCCGATCCTGCCGGAGAGCTGGCGCCAGTACGCGTCGGTGATCGTGATCGTCGGGGTGGTGTCGGTGGTCTACGGCGCGCTGGTCGCGCTGGCGCAGACCGACCTCAAGCGGATGATCGCCTACACCTCGGTGAACCACATGGGCTACGTGATCCTCGGGGTCGGCGCGGCCGGGCTCGTCGCGGGTGGAGCGGAGCAGGCGCGGACGCTCGCCGTCACGGGCGCGGTGACGCAGATGGTCAGCCACGGGCTGATCACCGGCGCGCTGTTCCTGCTCACCGGTGTGCTGCACGCCCGCGGCGGCACCTACGACATGGCCGCCTACTCCGGGCTGGCCCGCCCCGCCCCGCGGTTCGCGCTGCTGTTCGCGGTGGCCGCGTTCGCCTCGCTCGGGCTGCCGGGATTCTCCGGGTTCATCGCCGAGTTCCAGATCTTCACCGGCTCGCTCGGCCAGGCGCCGGTGGCCACCGCGATCGCGCTGCTGGGCATCCTGCTCACCGCGGCGCTGTTCCTGCTCGCGCTGCAGCGCGTGTTCCTCGGTGCGACGGAAGTCCCCGCCGGGCGCCACATCGGTGACGTGACGGCGGTGGAGGCGACGGCGATCGTGCCGCTGCTGCTCCTCGCGCTGGTCGTCGGCGTGTTCCCGGCCTTCCTGCTCGAGGTGGTCGAGCCCGCCGCCCGGGCCGTGGTGGAGCTGGTGGCGCGGTAGTGGAGATGAACGAGAACCCGGCGGCGATGCTGCCCGAGCTGCTGCTCGTCCTCGGCGCCGTCATCGGGCTGCTCGCCGGGTCGTGGCTGCCCCGCACCCGGCAGTGGGTGGTGCGGCTGGTCGCCGTGGCCGCCTGTCTCGCCGGTCTGGTGGCCGCGGCCGTCGATCTCACCCGGCCCGCGCAGGAGGTGTTCGACGGCACCTACGTCGTCGACGCGGGGCTCGGTGCCGTGCGGATCGTGGTGCTGGCGTCGGTCCTGCTCGTCATCGGGCTGTCGGTCGACGGGTTCGCCGGGAGCCCCCGCGAGACCGAGCTGTACGTGCTGCTGTTGCTCGGCGGGCTCGGCGCGATCACCATGGCCGGGGCGAACGACCTGCTGTTGCTCGTCGCCGCCTACCTGCTGGCCAGCATCCCGCTCTACGCGCTGACCGGCATCGCCCGCACCGGGTCCGGCACCGAGGCGGCGATGAAGTACTACCTGATGGGCGCGCTGTCCGGGGTGACCATGCTGGTGGGGGCGACGGTGCTGTTCGGCGTCGGCGGCTCGACGCAGTACGCCGACCTCGCCCCGGCGCTGCCCGGCGCCCCCCGCGCGGCCGTCGCCGTAGGACTGGTCGCGCTGCTGGCCGGGCTGCTGTTCAAGATCGGCGCGGTACCGCTGCACTTCTGGGTGCCCGACGTCGTGCAGGGCGCCACCACCGCGGTCGCGGCGTTCGTCTCCACCGTCCCCAAGATCGGCGGGCTGCTGGCGCTGCACCGGCTGCTGACCACCGCACTGCCGGGCTCCGACGTCGACTGGTCGGCGCTCGTCGCCGTCGTCGCGGCCGTGACGATGACGCTGGGCAACCTCGGCGCCTTCTTCCAGGACGACGTCCGCAGGCTGCTCGGCTACTCCACGATCAGCCAGGTCGGGTACCTGCTGATGGCGGTGGCCGCGGCGGGCCGGTCGGCGCTCGCGCTGCCGGCGCTGGGTCTCTACCTCGCCGCCTACGCGGTGACCAACCTGGGTGCGTTCGCCGTCGCCGCGGCCCTGCCACATGCGCGCACCCCGGCCGACTACCGCGGCGCCGCCACCCGGCACCCGTGGCTCGCGCTCAGCCTCGCGGTGTGCCTGTTCGGCCTGGTCGGGACCCCGCCCACCGCGGTGTTCTTCGGCAAGCTCGTCGTGTTCGGCGCCGCGGTCGACGCCGGCCTGGCCTGGCTCGCGGTGCTCGCCGTGGTCAACACCGTGGCGAGTGTCTTCTACTACCTGCGCTGGATCGCGCCGGTGTTCCGCCGACGGCCGGCCGGCGGGGAGGCCGGCGACAGCGGGACCGTTGTGGCAGGCGCCGGAACCTGGAGCACGGTGAGCGCTCATGTGGCGGCCGTCGCGTCCGTGCTGCTGGGAATCACCTCGGGGCCGGTGCTCGCGCTGGTCGCCCTGCCGTAGTGGGTGCACGGACCGACATCGGTCAGGCGCCGCTCAGACGCGGACCGGAGGGAGATGAGGTCCGGTCCGCAGATCCGCACGAGGCGGTGCATCCCCGGATACGCGCCACGTGTGCTCCAGCCCGCGGTCCTGATCACCGAGGGCCGAGCCCGCCTCGACCATCAGGGCCGCGGCGCGGCAGCCGACGAAGCCCGCGGCGGTGAGGTCGACGACCACCGTCCCGGAACGCCGGTGCGCCGCGACGTCGAGGACGTCGCGGAGTCGTGACCGCGCCGCCACCGGACGGGTACCGGTCGTCGGGAGATCGTCAGCTGCCCGTGCCTCGGCACCAGCGGGCCACGCTGCGGGGGGCACCACCGAAGCGCAAGGAACTCGGCAGGTGCGACGGTGTCCGGGAGGCCCACGATCGACGCGACGAACCGACCTGTCCGAAAGGCACCGAGCCCGTGAGACGTGAGCGTCGCCTGCTCGCCCAGAGCCCGAGCGAACGGGCGGGCCGGATCCTGCGCCTCGGCGCGGTCGTGCTGGTCTTGGCGGTGGGTCACATGGTGACCGGAGGCGACCGCACCCGGTCCCGTCCCTCGCCGACGGCGTCGGGCCGGCGGGTCTTCACCGGTGCGCGCCAGGGCACCGACGGCGATCGACCGGGTGGCGCGCGGGTTGCGGACGGTGACCCGCCACGGCCGGGCGGCCGGTCGTGACGATCGACGATGCGCTGGCCGCGCGGCGCCGGGCCCGGTTCGTCGGCCGGACCGCGGAGCGGGAGCTGTTCGGGTCCGCGCTCGACGCGGCGGAGCCGCCGTTCGCGGCGTTGTTCGTGCACGGCCCGGGCGGCGTCGGCAAGACCACGCTGCTGGACGCGTTCGCGGATCTCGCCCGGGCAGCGGGTGTGCATCCGGTCCGTATCGACGCGCGGCAGGTGCACCCCTCGCCCGGTGCCGTCCTGGAGGTGTTGTCGGCCTATCTCGACGTCCCGCGGCGCGGCGGGCCGATCGCCGGTCCGGGCCGGTTCACGCTGCTGGTCGACTCCTACGAGGGGTTCGCGACGCTGGACCGGTGGTTCCGCGACGCTCTGCTGCCCAGGCTGCCGGGCGACACGGTCACCGTCCTCGCGGGCCGGGCCGCACCCGCGCCGGAGTGGCGGTCCGATCTGGCCTGGACCGACCTGCTCCGAGTGGTGTCGCTGCGCGGGTGGGCCGGCGAGGAGAGCCGGTCCTTCCTGCGTGGCCGGGGGATCGGCGGGGCGGTGGCCGAACGGCTCGCGGACACCGCTCACGGCCACCCCCTCACGCTGGCACTGCTGGCCGACGTGGTGGCCCGCGGTGGCGAGCCCCGGCTGGAGGCGCTCGCCCCTGACCTGATCGCCGAGCTCGTCCGGCGCATGGTCGACACGGTCCCCGACGCCACCCAGCGTGCCGCCCTCGCGGTGTGTGCCCTGGCACGCGTGACGACCGAACCCCTGCTGCAGGCAGTGCTGGGTGCGTCGGACGGCGCCCGGGCGTTCGGGTGGCTGGCCGGCCTGGCCGTCGTCGACGGACACCCCGACGGCCTGATACCCCACGAGCTCGCCCGCGAGGTGCTCGACGTCGAGCTGCGCCGGCGCGACGGCGAGGGCTACCGCCGCACGTTCCGGGCCACCCGTGCACACGTCCACGCGCAGGCCAGGGCCGAACGCGGACGGGTGCAGCAGGACGCGCTGTTCGACGAGAAGTTCCTGTTCCGCAACCTGCCCGGAATCCTGTCCCCGGTCGACTGGCCGGACTGGGGCAGGCACCATCCGCAGCCGATCCGACCGGAGGAGCACTCCCGCGCCATCGGGTTGATCGGCGCAGCGGAGGGTGTCGAGGCCGCCGCGGTCGCGCGGCGCTGGTTGGCGGCACAGCCGGACGGCTTCCACGTCGTGCGCCGCGCCGACGCGACCGTGCGGGGGGTCCTCGTGCGGATCGACCTCACGCGGGCGTCACCGGATGACCTCGCGGCCGATCCCGGCGCGAGCGCCGCATGGCGGCACTGCCGGGCGCACGCACCTGTCCGCGCGGGGGAGTCGGTGACCCAGACCAGGTTCGTGGTCGACGCCGAGGTCCACCAGGGCCCGTCACCGACGATGAACGCCGCGCCCGTCCTGACCATCGCGCACTACCTCGCGACACCGCGACTGGCGTGGGACTACCTGACCCTCGCCGAACCCGATCGCTGGGACGAGTACTTCGCCATCGCCGACCTCCCGCGCGCCGTCGGGGCGGACTTCACCCTGGAGGGGCTCCGCTTCGGACTGTTCGCCCACGACTTCCGCCGGGTGCCCGTCGACTCCTGGCTGGAGCTGGTCACCGAACGGGCGCTGGCGCGGGACTTCGCGTTCCCGCCGCCGGCCGAGCCGCTGCTGCTCCCGCTGGCCGAGGACGAGTTCGCCGCGGCGGTCCGGCAAGGCCTGCGCGACCTCGATCGTCCGGATCTGCTGGCCCGCAACCCGCTGCTGCGTACCCGCCTGCTCGCGGAGTCGTCGGACGAGACGGGGCCGGACGCCGCGGCGCTGGCCACGCTGCTGCGCGAAGCGGTCGCGTCCCTGTCGACCGATGCCGGTGACGACAAGCTGTTCCGGGCGCTCGACCGGACCTTCCTGCGTCGCTGCAGCACCCAGGAGGCGGCCGCCAGGATGCTCGGTCTGCCCTTCAGCACCTACCGGCGTCACCTGGTCAGCGGCACCCGGAGGGTGGTGGACCGCCTGTGGGACCGGGAGATCCACGGGGGGCCTGCCGGAATCGGGTGAGCAGGATCGAGCAGCCGACGGTCTGGGAACCGAACACCGGGCCGGTGCACCGTCGCGACCATGAACACCACAGCACATGCCGGAGGACGCGCCGTCGTCCTCGGCGGCAGCATCGCCGGGCTTCTCGTCGCGCACGTGCTCGCCGACGCCTTCGACGAGGTCGTGGTCGTCGACCGCGACGAGCTCCCGGACGCGGCCGTCCCGCGCCGCGGAGTGCCCCAGGACCGCCACATCCACGCCCTGCTCGCCCGGGGTCAGCAGGTTCTCGAGGAGCTGTTCCCCGGGTTCACCGCCGGACTCGTCGCCGCCGGGGCGCCGACCGGTGACCTGCTCGCCGACGTCCGCACCTGCATCGGCGGGCATCTGTTCGCCCGGCGCACCTCGGGTCTCACCGCCGTGTCGGCGAGCCGGCCCCTGCTGGAGGCGGAGATCAGGAAGCGCGTGCGGGAGCGGCCCGGTGTGCGACTCGTCGCCCGGTGCGACGCACTCGGGCTCGCCGTCACCCCCGATGGCCGCCGCGTGTGCGGGGCCAGGATCCTGCGCGCGACGGACGGCAGCGCCGGGCAGGTGCTCGACGCCGACCTGGTCGTCGATGCGACGGGACGCGGCTCCCGGATGCCGCGCTGGTTGGCGGATCTCGGGGTCGAACCGCCCGAGGCCGAGCAGGTGCGGATCGGCGTCCGCTACGCGACGCGGTCCTTCCGGCTCGCCCGCGGCCGGCTGGAGGGAGATCTGGCGGTCCTGCACGGGCCGACGCCTGCCCGGCCGCGGGGCGGAGCGCTGGCGGCCGTCGAGGGGGACCGGCACGTGTTGACCCTGTTCGGGATGCTCGACGACGCCCCGCCCCTCGACCCGGACGGGTTCATCGCCTTCGCCGGGACGCTCGGCTCCCCGGAGATCGCGAGGGCGGTCCGGGATGCCGAGCCGCTCTCCGACCCCGTCGCCCACCACTTCCCGTATGCGGTCCGCCGCCGCTACGAGCGCGCCGGGCTGCCCGACGGGCTGGTCGTCGTCGGTGACGCGTCGTGCTCGTTCAACCCGGTCTACGGTCAGGGCATCACGGTCGCCGCCCTGCAGGCACTCGTGGTCCGGCGCGCCGTGTGCTCCGGGTGGTCCGGACGAACCCGTCGCCTGCAGCGAGGGATCTCGGCCGCAGCGCACCCCGCGTGGAACCTCGCCACCGGCGCCGACCTCGCGTTCCCCGAGGTCGGCGGGCGGCGCACCGCCGCGATGCGGGTGGCCGGGCGCTTCGTCGCGCGCGTGCAGGCCGGAGCGGCGGGGGACCCGGCGGTCGCTGCGGCCTTCGTCCGCGTCACCGGGCTCGTCGAACCGCCGACCGCGTTGCTGCGGCCGGGGGTGGTCGTGCGCCTGGCCGCCGGGTGGCGCCGGGGTACGTCGGCGGTCCGGACCGGGCCCGTCGCGGTCGGCGGCACCCGGGCGGGGTCGTCGTGAGCCGCGCCGTGCGCCGTGCCGCGCTCCTGACGATGCTCGGTGTCCTCGGCTACGGCGTGCTGGTCGCCGTCCAGCTCCGTGCCTGGGCGCAGCGGTGACTGTCGAGTCGGACGCGCGGAGCCGACCACCAGGGGAGCGTGCCCGGACGCCGGGGCATCTCGCGCGGCCTGGTCGCGCCGGTGGCGGATAGCGCTGCGGGAGTCGGGTACCCGGCCGATATGGCGCTCTCCCAGTACGGATCTGACAGCGGGAACCGACGTCCGCGGGTAGTGGTCGTCGGCGGGGGCTTCGCGGGGTTCCAGGCGGCCGGATCGGTGCGGCGGCGGTGGGGTGACGCGGCGGAGGTGGTGCTGGTCAACCCGACCGACTACTTCCTCTACCTGCCGCTGCTGCCGGAGGTGGCGACGGGGGTGCTGGAGCCCCGCAGGATCACCGTGTCGTTGCCGGCGGCGCTGCCGGGCGTGCGACTGGCGCTCGGCGAGGTCGACGGCGTCGACCTCGAGCGGCGCCGCGTCGAGTGGGCCGACCCGGAAGGCGGGCGGGGCGGGATCGGGTACGACCGGCTCGTGCTCGCCGCCGGAAGTGTGAACAAGCTGCTGCCGATCCCGGGCGTCACCGAGCACGCCCACGGCTTCCGTGGCATTCCCGAGGCCCTGCACCTGCGCGACCAGGTGATCCGTCAGCTGGAGATGGCCGCCACGAGCGACGACCCGGACGAGCGCACGGCCCGCTGCACGATCGTGGTGGTCGGCGCCGGCTACACCGGTACCGAGGTCGCCGCGCTGGGTCCGCTGCTCACCGACTCGCTCGCCCGCCGGCTGCCGGGGCTGCGGGGGCAGCGCGTGCGCTGGCTGCTGCTCGACGTCGCCGACCGGGTGCTGCCCGGCCTCGACGAGCGCCTCGCGCGCACCGCCGACCGGGTCCTGCGGGAGCGCGGCGTCGAGGTGCGCACCGGGGAGTCGGTGCAGGAGGCGCACGCCGACGGGGTGCGCCTGAGCACCGGGGAGGAGGTACCCACACGCACGATCGTGTGGTGCGTCGGCGTGCGGCCCGACCCGCTGGTGGAGGGGCTCGGCCTGGCCACCCGGCAGGGCCGGCTGGTCGTCGACGAGTATCTGAGGGTGCCCGGTCACCCGGACGTGTTCGCCTGCGGTGACGCCGCCGCGGTGCCCGACTCCACCCGGCCGGGCGAGCTGACGGCGATGACCGCCCAGCACGCGGTGCGGCAGGGCCGCCTCGCCGGGCGCAACGTGTCCGCGTCGCTCGGGCGTGGCCCGTCGCGCCGCTACCGCCATCACGACCTGGGGTTCGTCGTCGAACTCGGCGGGCGCGAGGCGGCGGCGAACCCGCTGCGCGTGCCGCTGTCGGGCCTGCCCGCGAAGGCGGTGACCCGCGGCTACCACCTGCTGTCGATGCCGGGCAACCGCGTCCGCACGGCCGCCGACTGGGCGATCGACGCCGTCCAGCAGCGGCAGACCGTGCAACTCGGCCTCGTCCCGCACCACGCCGTGCCGCTGGAGAGCAGCTCGCCCGAGGTCCCCGGGCGGTGGCCGACCCAGATCCGCTGATGGTGCGGCAGCAGCCGGACGCCGTCGAGCACGACGCGGACGCCGGTGCCCACCGGGCCCTCCGGGCGTGCGGCACGGCGCGGGTCATCTCGCTCGAGTAGGCGCAGGGCCACGCAGATGCTCCTGCCCGTCACCGATTCGGCCACCGCCGCCGGCGGGAGATCCCGGCGACGAGGGTCGTGAGCTCGCTCATGACCTCCGCTCCGCCGGATACTCAGCTCTTCGCCGAGCCGGGCCGGGCCATGAACTTGTGGATCACCGCCTTCACCGTGTCGGGCAGCACCGCGTTCGCGGCTCCCGTCGCCTTCGTCGACACCGAGCCCGCGACCACCTTGCCGTCCCCGGACTCCATGGCCCGCACGCCCTGCGCGGCCACCTGGGCCGGGTCGTCCTTGTCCGAGGCGCCGACGGCGGTGTCGTCCATGTCGGCGCGGTGGAAGAAGTCGGTCTCGGTCGGTCCGGGCATCAGCGAGGTGACGGTGACGGCCGAGTCACGGAGTTCCTCGGCGACGGCCTCGGTGAAGGACTGCAGGAACGACTTGGAAGCGTTGTAGACCGCCTGGTAGGTGCCCGGCATGGTCGAGGCGATCGAGGAGGTGACGAGCAGGCGTCCCTCGTCGCGCGCCACCATGTCGGTGAGCACGAGCTTGGCCAGGCGGACGGTCGAGCTGATGTTCACCTCGATGATCTCGATCTCGTGGTCGATGTCGATGTCCAGGAACGCCCCGCCCCGGCCGACGCCGGCGTTCAACGCGGCGGCCTGCAGCGGGCGGCCGTCGGCGCGGACGGCGTCGTAGAGGTCGCTGACCCCGGTGGCGGAGCGCAGGTCGGCCCGCACCGGCGTGATCCGGGCGTCGCTGCCCGCGTCGAGCGCGGCGGCGGCCCGGTGCAGCCGGTTGTCCTCGGCGTTGACCAGGAGGTCGTAGCCGTGGGCGACCAGCTGCTCGGCCAGCTCCAGGCCGATGCCGCTGGACGCGCCGGTGACGAGGGCGAGAGGACGGGTCCGGGTGGAGGTCATGTCGCGCGGATACCCGGCGTGTCCGCAGGTATCCATCGGGCACGGATCCTTCCGTCGCCGTCCGGCTGCTGCGGTCCGTGCGTAGCCGCCCGGGGGCGCGGGTAGGCCCAAGGGTATGGACCTGCGTTTCCTCACCGACCTGACCGACCACCCCGGCCCGTTCGCCACGGTCTACCTGGATGCCTCGCGCGACACCGCCGACGCCGCCCGGCAGGACACGTTGCGCTGGGCGGGTGCTCGCGAGGAGCTCGCCGGCCGCGGCGCCGACGTCGCCACCCTGGCCGCGCTCGACCGGGCCGTCGAGGACGCCCCGCCGCCGGCGGGCCGTGCGGGCCGGGTACTGGTTGCGGCGGGCGGCGAGGTGCTGCTCGACCGGGTCACCGGTGCCCCGCCGGAGCGGCCGTCGGCGCAGTGGAGCCCGCTGCCCGACCTGCTCCCGCTGCTGCTGGCCCTGCCCGAGCCCACCCGTGCGGTCGTCGTCCGGGTCGACGAGACCGGCGGCGAGATCCTGCTGGCCGGACCGGAGGAGACGCCCGCCGCGGTCGAGCAGGTGCCCGGGCGGGGTCATCCGGTGCACAAGGTGCCCGCCGGGGGCCCCGCGCACCTGAACATGCAGGAACGGGTGGAGGAGACCTGGCGCCGCAACACGGCGGAGGTCGCGGCCCGGGTCGACGCCCACGTGTCGGCCTCCGGGGCGGCCGTGTTGGTGCTGGCCGGGGATGCGCGGTCCCGCTCGCGGCTGCGCGACGCGCTCTCCGCACGCGCCGCGGCGATCGCCGTCGACCTCGAGCACAGCGGTGGGCCCACCGACGTCGACACGCTGGCGGCGGCTGTGCGGGAGGCGGCACTCGACGCCGTCGACGCCCGGCGGCACGCCGTGATCGACCGGTACGCCGAGGCTGCGGGCCGAGGCGAGGGCTTCGCGGTGGCGGGTTTGGCGCCGGTGCTGGCCGCGCTGCGCGCCGAGCAGGTCGACACCCTGCTGGTCGACGGCTCCGTGGCCCGGGACACGGAGGTCTGGTTCGGCGGCCCGGCCACTGCCGTGGCGCTGACCGTCGACGAGCTTCGCATGCTCGGCAGCGAGCCGGTCGGGTCCGCCCCGGCCGACGCGGTGCTGGTGCGCGCGGCGGTCGGCGGCGACGCCGCCTTCCACCCCCTCGGCGGCGGCCGGACCGGGCTCGTGGGGCACGAGGTCTCCGACGGGGTGGCGGCGCTGTTGCGCTACCCGTTCGTCGGCACGGGCTGACCAGGTGTCGGCTCGTCCGTGGGTCGGCGCCGCGCGCGGCGGGTGGCCGGACCTCGGGCGCTGCGGGTCGCCGGCGCGGCGCGGGTGTTCTCCGGCGCCGCCGACGCCGCGGTGCTCGGGCGCCCCGGCGGCGGTCGCGGATCGCCGGTTCCGGTCAGCGCCGATCCCGATCCACTCGACGTTTTCGACAGAGGTGGACGGGTAGACCACACAGGTCGAGCCCGTAGCCGGAGGAGGTCCGTCATGTCCGCCCGCCGCCGCACCCGCGCCGAGTACGAGCGCGGACTGCCCGGTTACCACGATCCCACCGCGGGCATCGGTGGATCCACCCCCGGGCTCAGCGCGCTGACGCTGCGAGCCGTGCTCGCCGT
Organism: Pseudonocardia hydrocarbonoxydans; assembly: GCF_006539565.1. Lineage (GTDB taxonomy): Bacteria > Actinomycetota > Actinomycetes > Mycobacteriales > Pseudonocardiaceae > Pseudonocardia > Pseudonocardia hydrocarbonoxydans. Next base: position 18,972 of record NZ_BJNG01000034.1, on the reverse strand, counting down.
GTTCGGGCTGGTGGTATGCGCGGTCGGTGCGGTGCTCGCCGTGCGCGCCGGGCTCGGCTGGTTCGCGGTGGCCCTGGGGGTCGTCGGGGCTGTCGCGCTGGTCGACCTGGTCTGGATCCTGTACCGCAAACATCGGGGCGAGCCGGGGTGACGCCGGAGCGGGGCCCCGCGTGGGTGGAGATCGTCGTGGATACGCTGGAGGCGCCGTTCGGGGAGACGCTCACCGCGGACCAGGCCGCGCAGATCGTCACCGCGCTCGACCGCGGTGAACCCGTCACCGGCCGGCCGCCCGCGACCTGACCGAACCGGCCAGGGTCGCCGCATCGTCGAATCTGGGGCGACACGTCTGAGTCGCGCCCGGCGCACGTCGGCCGAGCGGTCGGACCTCGCCGGCCCGGCGCCTGTCGGCGCACCGCGAACCACGCCGACCCTCAGGCGGGACCGGGCGTCGCGGCCGCGATCCGGACGGCGGCGGCGTAGGGCGTCACATCGGAGTGCGGCCGTGTACGAGGTCGAGCGCCGCGGACGTGATGCGCCGGCGCACACCCCCGCCCCAGCCGTGCTCGCCCAGGGCGGCGCGGGCGGCCAGGAAGCCGCAGACGCCGTGCACGCCGCCCCCCGGGTGCGCCGCGGCACTGCCGAGGTAGAGGTTCCCGATGGGCGTCTCGGGCCGGCCGAGGCCGGGTACCGGCCGGAAGATCAGCTGTTGGAACAGCTGTGCGGTGCCCCCGTTCACGGCTCCGTGCACGAGGTTGGCGTCGGCGTCGTGCAGGTCGCGCGGCCGTTGCACCCTGCGGTGCAGAATGCGGTCGCGGAAGCCCGGTGCGTGCGCCTCGACCACGTCCTCGGTCCGCGCGGCGACGATGTCGGCCGCGTCGTCGTCGACCCCGCGGGGAAGGTGGGTGTAGGCCCAGGCGGACTCCGTGCCGGCGGGAGAGCGGGTGGGGTCGGTCGTGGTCATCTGGCCGAACAGCTGGAACGGGGACTGCGGGAGGGTGCCGGTCTCGATGTCGGCCGACCAGCGCACCAGTCCGGTGCTGTCGGCGCCGAGATGGACCGTGCCGGCCCCGCGCAGCGCCTGCGCCCGCCACGGGACGGGTTCGGCGAGCGCCCAGTCGATCTTGACGACCGGGGTGTCCCAGGCGAAGTGGTCGAGGTCCGCGAGCAGGCGGGCGGGTACCGCGTCGGGGGGCAGCAGCCGGGAGTAGAGGGCGGGGGCGGACACGTCGGCGACGACGGCCCGCCGCGCCCGGATCCGGTCCCCGCCCGCGGTCTCGACCGCGACCGCGCGTCCGCCCCGCACGACGATCCCCGTGACGGGTGTCGACGTGCGGATCTCGGCGCCCGCTGCCCGTGCCCGGCCGGCCAGCGCGGCGGCGAGCCGGCCGGCGCCGCCGACGGGAGCGGGGAAGCCATGGTGCTGGCCGAGCATGGCCAGCAGCCAGCCGAACACGCCGCTGCCCGGTGCGCCCGGGGGCGCGTCGGCGTGGGCGGTGTTGCCGGCCAGTAGCAGCCGCGCCGCCTCCCCGCCGAACAGCTCCTCGCCCATGCGGGTGGCGGGCAGCAGCGCGAACCGCAGCAGCCGCAGCGCCTCGGCGGTCCCGATGCCGCGCAGCAGCCGGGCCGGCCCACGGACCGGTGGGAACGCGGTGTACAGCGTCCGCAGCAGCGGCTCCTCGATCGCCTGCCACTGCCGGCACAGCCGCAACCACGCCTCCCCGTCACCGGGGTGGTGGGCGTCCAGACCGGTGGCGGTGCGTTCGGCGTCGCGGTGCAGGACCGCGGCGTCGTCCCCGTCCGGATGCAGCGGATGCGCGAGGACGGCCGGTGCGTGGGCCCAGCGCAGGCCGTGCCGTTCCAGCTCGAGCGAGCGCAGGGCGGGGGAGACGGCGGCGAGCGGGTAGAACGCGCTGAACCGGTCGGACACGAACCCGGGGTGGATCTCGGCGGAGCGGACCGCGCCGCCGATCTCGTCCTGGGCTTCCAGCACGCACACGTCCCACCCGGCGTCGGCGAGGACGGCAGCGGCGACGAGGCCGTGGTGACCGCCGCCGATGACGACGGCGTCGACGACGGGGGTGGGCACGTTCAGGCCCCCCGGTCGGTGACGACGGCGTCGAGCCGGGCCAGCGCCTCGCGGTTGCGGGGAGCCAGCACCAGCGACTGCACCACCCCGGGCACCAGCGCGCCGGGGCCGGAGGTCGCCTCCTCGCTCAGCCGTACCCGCGTCCCGCCCGCGACCGCGACGAGTTCGATGGCGACGCGGGCCTCGCCGGTCGGCCAGCCCCGCGCACGCAGCACGAGCCTGCGGTCCGGTTCGACCTCGAGGACCTCCGTGGTGTCCTCGAGGAGCAGCGGCCAGACCCCGACACTGTGGTGCAGGCGACTACCGACCGCGGGGAAGTCCGGATCGACCGTGCGCATGTGCGCGGCCCCGACCACCCACAGCGCGTAGTTCCAGCCGTCCGCGAGTGTGGCGAAGACCGCAGCGGGTGGCGCGGCGACGAACCGGGTGACCTCGGTCATGACCGGACCACCCGGCCGGCGGCTATGGCGCGACCGGTACGGCCGCACGGTCCGACGATCACGGTGACGCTGCCGACGAGGTTCATGCCCGGTACGTACCCCGACCGGCGACGACGAACCACGGGGTCGGAGCAGCCGGCGACCTCCGGAGGCCGCCGGCTGCTCCGACCGATCGCCGGACGAGCTGCTACCGCAGGTCGTAGCGGTCCAGGTTCATGACCTTGTCCCAGGCCCTGACGAAGTCCCGGACGAACAACTCACCGGCGTCGTCGGCGGAGTACACCTCGGCGATGCCGCGCAGGATCGAGTTCGAGCCGAAGACCAGGTCGACCGCGGTGGCGGTGCGCACCACGTTCCCCCGGGTGTCGCGGGCCTCGTAGACGCCCTCGTCCTCGACCGACGTGCTCCACTCGACCCCCAGGTCGAGCAGGGTGCGGAAGAAGTCCTGCGACAGGACCCCCGGCCGGTCGGTGAAGACGCCGTGCGGCGTGCCACCGGTGTTCGCCCCCAGCACGCGCATGCCGCCGACCAGGACGGTCATCTCCTTCGGGGTGAGCTCGAGCAGGTAGGAGCGGTCGACGAGCAGGGTCTCCGGGTCCAGCTTCTGGCCGGGGGAGATCCAGTTGCGGAACCCGTCGGCGCGGGGTTCGAGGTAGGCGAACGTGTCGGGGTCGGTCTGGTCCTGCGAGGCGTCGGTGCGACCGTGGCCGAACGGCACGGTGACCTCGACGCCCGCGTCGGCGGCGGCCTTCTCCACCGCCGCCGCTCCGGCCAGCACGACCGTGTCGGCGAGCGAGACGGGCGTGCCGAACGCCTGCCGGACCTCGTCCAGCCTCGCGACGACCTCCTGCGTCCCGGCGTTGACCGCCCAGCTCGCCTGCGGCTCCAGGCGCAGCCGGGCGCCGTTGGCCCCGCCGCGCTTGTCGGTGCCGCGGTAGGACGCCGCAGCCGACCACGCCGTGTGCACCAGCTGCGGGACGGTGAGGCCGGAGGCCAGCACCTGGCGCTTGAGCTCGGCGACGTCGGACTCCGACAGAGGGGGGTGCTCGGCCGCCGGGAGCGGGTCCTGCCAGAGCTGGACCTCCTGCGGGACCCAGGGGCCGACGTAGCGCGAGACCGGCCCCATGTCGCGGTGCAGCAGCTTGAACCAGGCGCGGCGGTAGGCGTCGGCGAACGCCTCGGGGTCGTCGCGGAACCGCTCGGAGATCTTGCGGTACTCCGGGTCGGCCAGCAGCGCCAGGTCGCTCGTCGCCATCATGGGCGGGTTCTTCTTGCCCTCGATGTGCGCGTCGGGCACGAGCTCCTGGCCCTCGGCCTGCTCGGGCTTCCACTGGTTGGCGCCCGCGGGGCTCCGGGTGAGCTCCCACTCGAAGCCGAACAGCATGTCCCAGTAGCCGTTGTCCCACTGGGTGGGGTTCGGGGTCCAGGCGCCCTCGAGACCGCTGGTGACGGTGTCGGCGCCCTTGCCGGTGCCGTTCTGGTTCTTCCAGCCCAGCCCGCCGGAGTGCACCGGGCAGCCCTCGGGCTCGGGGCCGACGAGGTCGGGGTCGCCGTTGCCGTGCGCCTTGCCGAAGGTGTGGCCGCCGGCGATGAGCGCGACGGTCTCCTCGTCGTTCATCGCCATCCGGCCGAACGTCACGCGGATGTCGTGGGCCGACGCAAGCGGGTCCGGCTGCCCCTTCGGGCCCTCCGGGTTGACGTAGATGAGGCCCATGGTGACGGCGCCGAGGTCCCCCTCGAGTTCGAGGGGGGAGTCGCCGCTGTAGCGCTCGTCGCCGAGCCAGGTGTCCTCGGGACCCCAGAAGACCTCCTCGGGCTGCCAGACGTCCTCGCGGCCGAAGGCGAAGCCGAAGGTCTCGAAGCCCATGTCCTCGTGGGCGACGTTGCCGGCGAGTACCAGCAGGTCGGCCCAGGACGGACTGCGGCCGTACTTCTGCTTGACCGGCAGCAGCAGGCGGCGGGCCTTGTCGAGGTTGCCGTTGTCGGGCCAGCTGTTGAGCGGGGCGAAGCGTTGGGCGCCGTCCCCGGCCCCGCCGCGGCCGTCGAGCTGGCGGTAGGTGCCGGCGGCGTGCCACGACATCCGGATGAACAACGGGCCGTAGTGGCCCCAGTCGGCGGGCCACCAGTGGAGGTACCCGTCCCGTCCCGCTCCACACCTGGATTCCGAGGACGCGCTGCCGCTGACTCGGCTGTACCGCAGATGCGGACGACGGGCCGGCCGCTGGGCCCGGTCAGCACAGCGACGGCCTGGCCCGGACGACCGCGCGGGCGTCGGCGGGAGCAGACGCCGGTCCGGCCTGCGGATCGGCGAGGTGGAGACCCCGGGCGGTGAGGCACAGGTCTCCAGCGCGTCGGCCACGCCCGTGGCCTCGAGGCAGGCGGTGACGGGCACGCGGCGGCCCAGCCGTCCGGTCCCGGAGCGCCGGCGACCGGCGGGGGCATTCAACCTGGCAGCGGGTGGCGGTCCCGGATGCCCGGGCGATGCGCGTCACCACATGCACGGGCCGAGCGGGGGTATCCGTCACGCGTGCTTCCCCTCGTCGCGAACCTGACCGGTCTACCGGGTGCGTCGCTCGCCGGCTACGCCACAGCTCGGCGGGCCGTGGCATCCGTGGCCGGCCGTGACCGCTCCGAGCCCGGCCCGCGGGTCCTCCCCGGTGGCGGCGGGCCGGTCGTGCTGGTCGGCGGCTTCTGTACGACCGATGTCGTCCTCGAACCGATGCGCCGGTGGCTGGGGGACCTCGGGTACGAGGTGTCCACGCACACGGCGAACACGGGGATGGGCTGCGGGGCGCGCAGCGTCGAGGAGGTGCGGGAGACCGTGCGGGAGGCCGCCCGGCACGACGACAGCGGCGCCGGGGTGCACGTGGTCGGGTACAGCCGGGGCGGGCAGTTCGCCCGCATCCTCGCGACGGAACCGGACTCGGGCATCCGGTCGCTGGTGACGCTGGGGTCCCCTTTCGACCCGTACCGGGTCGGCCTCGCAGCGGTCATCCCGGCGCTCGCCGTCCTCACGGCCGGAACCCTCGGGCTGCCGAACCTCGCCACCGCGAGCTGCGTGGCCGGATCCTGCTGCGCCGACTACCGCAGCCGCCTCCGTGATCCGCTGCCGGTGCCGTTCACCTCGATCTACAGCAGGCAGGACCGGCTCGTCCCGTGGCGGGCCTCGGTCGACGACGGTGCGCGCAACATCGAGGTGGGAGGGACGCACCTCGACCTGGTCGAGTCGCGGGCCGCGCGTGCGGCGGTCGCGCAGGCCCTGAGTCGCCACGCACAGGCCCTGACGGGCCACGGGCGCCCGGTGTCCGGAATCGTTCGCGCATCGTAGGGCGGCGTGTGGGGTCGGTGGCGCTGGTGCGTCGGACCAGGACTCACAACGGGCGGCCGAGATCGCCGAGCGCGTCGGCGATGACGACCAGACAGGCGCTGCGGACGTGGGCGGGCTCGTCGGCCGGCCCGGCACGGACGTCCTGGAGGTACGTGTCCGGCTCGGGCGGGTCACCGGTGCTGCGTTCGCGCAGCACGTCGACGGCGTCGGCGAGGCGGTCGATCTGATCGGCGAGTACCGGATCGGGTGCTCGGTCGTCCGGCTCGGCCAGGTCGCCCAGCTGGGCCGTGACGTGCACCGCCCGTTCGGCCGCCCGGTCGAGCCGCTGGACGGTGGTGGGCTCCGCGAGCGGCGTGTCCACGGAGCCGATGTGGCGGCGCCGCGGGTTCCAGCGCACGCTCTCTCGGCCCATCCACACCGCGTCGCTCGCGCGGTGCACCGCGACGCGCACCCCACGGGCCTGCGCGGCCCACGACGCCGCGTCCTCGGCGTTCCAGCCGGCGCGCACCCCCTCGGCCGTCTCCCGGAACCGGGCCGCGATCTCTGTCGCGAGGGCGTCGACGGCCACCCGGGCGTCCTGCAGGTGCAGCGGCGGCAGCACGACCGTGTTGACGACGGCGCCGAGCACCGACCCGCCGACACTGAACAGCACCCACGTGGCCAGTTCCAGCGGATGCCACGCCGCCCCGTTGAGCAGGAGCAGCAGGGCGGTGATCGCGATCCACCAGCCGTCGTCGCCCAGCATCCGCCAGCGGCCGACCAACAGGCCGGCGACGACCACCGCCGCCAGACCGACCTCGATGGGCAGCCACCGGCCTGCCGCGTAGGCGAGCAACACCCCGACCGGCACCATCGCGGCCTGTCGTGCTGCTCCCCACCACGCGCGCCGTACGGTGCAGGTCACGGTGAGGACCGCGGCGAAGGGGGCGAGGAACGCCTGATCGCTGTCCTCCCGCCCGGCCCAGCGCAACAGGAGCAGCGCCAGCACCGCGGCGAGGGCAGCCTTGCCCGCCTGCACCAGGGCCTCGCGGTCACGGCCACCGCGGGTCGCCATCCGGCCCCGTGCCCGGTCGAAGACACCCACGGTCCGGTCTACCCGGCGGCGGTCCGGTCGACGTCGTCCCCGTCGGCGACGGTGCCGGCGGGGGAGCGGTCCGAGGGACCGGGCGACAGCGGGACGTCGGCCTGCGGCCCGACGGGTACCTCGCTGTGCGGGTCGGCGCCCTCGGTGAGGTGGAGCGGGTCCCGTGGCTCCGACCCGGTGTCGTCGTCGTGGGTTCCCGGCCGGTCGGACATGGATCGGTTCGGCATGGCCGGGCAGTACCCGCGACACGGGCGGGCGAACCCGGCAGGCTCGCAGGCACCACCACCACGGCGTCGCCGCCCGGAGGCGGCACGCCGGGCCCGACCGGCCAACGAGGCGGCGACGAGGCACCGCCGCGAGGCGGCGTGACCGAGGCGGGTCCGACGGTGGCGTACCGGGGTCGCCGACACGGCAGTGCCTGCTGCTCGCCCGGCCTGCGGCGAGACCCGATCCCTACACTGAGCCGGGTGTTCTTCCTCTTCGGCCTCGGCACCAGGCAGACGCTCCTCGGCCCGGGGGAGACCCGCACCTGCCCGCGCTGCCACAACACGACGCAGTGGTCGAGGATGCAGGAGGCCCGGCAGCTCACCGTCTTCTTCATCCCGGTGGCCCGGTGGAAGCGCCGCCGGTTCGAGGCCTGCGGCATCTGCGGCAGCACCGTCGAGGCCTGAGGCGGCGACCCGACGGTCACGCCCTCGGGACGCTGACCGGGGTCGTCGTGGACGTCGGGCGCCGGCGTCGCCCGGAGCGGTGCGGGTGTGGGCCGCCGTGTCGCGGGTAGTCGTCCGTGACGGACTTCCCGGCCGGGAGGTCCTGAACGGAGGAACGCATGCGAGCACTGACCTGGCACGGCAAGCGCGACGTCCGCGTCGACACCGTCCCCGACCCCCGGATCGAGGACCCGACCGACGTCGTCGTCCGGGTCACCTCGACCGGGCTGTGCGGGTCCGACCTGCACCTCTACGAGCTGTTCGGGCCGTTGATGGACGAGGGCGACATCCTCGGCCACGAGCCGATGGGCATCGTCGAGGAGGTGGGTCCGGGCGTCACCGCCCTGCGTCCCGGCGACCGCGTCGTCGTGCCGTTCAACGTCTCGTGCGGGACGTGCTGGATGTGTTCGCGCGGGCTCCAGTCCCAGTGCGAGACCACCCAGGTCCGCAGTGAGGGCAGCGGCGCGGCGCTGTTCGGCTACACCAAGCTCTACGGGCAGGTGCCGGGGGGACAGGCGGAGTACCTGCGGGTGCCGTTCGGCAACACGCTGCCGATCACGGTGCCCGACGGACCACCGGACGACCGGTTCGTCTACCTGTCCGACGTGCTGCCGACGGCGTGGCAGGCGGTGCGGTACGCGGACGTGCCGGACGGGGGAAGCCTGGTCGTGCTCGGCCTCGGACCGGTCGGGGACATGTGCACCCGGATCGCCCGGCACCTCGGGATACCGGACGTGATCGGGATCGACCTGGTGCCCGAGCGCCTGGAACGGGCGCGGGCCCGCGGCGTCACCACGATCGACCTGAAGGCGCACGGCCGCGAGCTCGGCGACGTGGTGCGCGGCCTGACCGGGGGGCGCGGTGCGGACGCGGTGATCGACGCCGTCGGCATGGAGGCGCACGGCTCACCGGTGGGCCGGGCGGCGCACGAGGTGATCGGCTGGCTGCCCGACGTCGTGGCCGCGCCGATGATGAAGGCCGCCGGGCTGGACCGGCTCGGGGCCCTGTACGCCGCGATCGACGTGGTGCGGCGGGGCGGCACGATCTCGATCTCCGGGGTGTACGGGGGCGCGGCCGACCCGATGCCGCTGCTGACCATGTTCGACAAGCAGATCCAGCTGCGGATGGGCCAGGCGAACGTCCTGCGCTGGGTGCCCGACATCCTGCCGCTGCTGTCCGACGACGACCCGCTGGGCGTCGACGGGTTCGCCACGCACCGCATGCCCCTGGAGTCGGCCCCGGACGCCTACGCGACCTTCCAGCGCAAGGGGGACGGAATGGTCAAGACCCTGTTCACGCCGGGGGCGTCGGCGTGACCGCACGGGTCGTCGTCATCGGCGCGTCGGGCAACGTGGGTACCGGGGTTCTGCGGGCGCTCGCCGCGCAGCATCCGGACGCGCACGTGATCGGCGTGTGCCGCCGCCCGCCAGCCGACGCGTACCCGGGGGTGGACTGGCGGGTCGTCGACCTCGGCGCCGCGTCGGCGGCGGCGGATCTCGCACCGGTGCTGCGCGGCGCCGACGTGGTGGTGCACCTCGGGTGGGCGATCCAGCCGGTGCGCGACGAGGCGTACCTCGACCGCGTCAACATCGACGGAACCCGTGCGCTGTTGCGGGCGATGGCCGCGGAGGGGTGGAGCAGCTCGTCTACGCCTCGTCGTTGGGGGTCTACGCGCCCGGTGCGACGGAGCCGGTGAGCGAGAGCTGGCCGGACTCGGGGCAGCGGAGCTCGGTGTACAGCCGGCAGAAGGTCGTGATCGAGCGGATGCTCGACCACTTCGAGCACGAGAACCCGGGCGTCGCCGTGGCCCGGATCCGTCCGACGCTGGTGGTGCAGCGCGATGCGGCCACCGAGATCCGCACGCTGTTCCTCGGCCCGCTGGTGCCCCGTCCGGCGTTGGCCCTGCTCCGGAACGGTGCGCTGCCCGTGCTGCCGCTGCCGGCCGGCCTGGAGCTGCAGTTCGTGCACGCCGACGACGTCGGGGACGCGGTGGTGCGGATCATGGACCGCCGCGCCGTCGGTTCGTTCAACCTCGCCGCGGACGCCCTGGACGTTGACGAGCTGGCCGCGCTGCTGGGGGCCCGCGCGGTACCGGTGCCCCCGGGCTCGGTCCGGGCCGCGGTCGTCGCGCTGCACGCCGCGCACGCGGTGCCGGTCTCGCCGGGCTGGTACGACGTGGCGATGAACACCCCGGTCATGGACACCTCACGGGCCCGCGACGAGCTGGGGTGGGTGCCACGGTGGTCCTCGACCCGGGGTGCGCTGGAGCTGCTCGACGGCCTGGCGGGCGGCGCGGTCGGCCCGACCGCCGCGATGGGGGCCTGAGCCGGTGCGCCCGTTCCGCGCGGACGTCGTGCACGACGCCAGCCTGGCCGTCTGGGCCCTGCTGGCCTGGGCCCGCGCGGGCCGTCGGGCCGGGCCCGGCCCGATCGACGCCCTGGTGGTCGGCACCCACCTGGTCGCCGGTCTCCCGGCGGCCGTGGGCCGGGTCCGGCAGCGCCGCCGCGACCCGGTCGCCCTGCTGGCGCCCGTCGCGGTCGGATGCGCCGTCGTGGCGACCGCGCGTCCGGGGCCGCGCTGGGCGCCGGGCGTCGCGGTGACGGTCCTGGCCGGTCTGGCCGCGGTGGAACGGTCCCGCTCGGCCTGACCGGGCGGGCGGACCGCTCGGGGTCGGCCGGGCAACGGGACGACCGGGCAGGCCTGGTCGGTGGCGCCCGTCCCGCTGGAGGTGACGCGCGCAGGTGGCCTCATCCGGCCGGTGGCGGGGAACCGGGAACAGGCGGCCGGCCGCTGAGGGTCTCACCGCCGGTGGCGCCGAGCGCCCGGGAGATCGCCCGGGCGCTCGTCCGCACCAGCGGCGCGAGGGCGTGCGGTGCCGCCCCCGGGTGGTGCACGACGAGCGACACGGCCGCGACGACCGTGCCGCGGCCGTCCCGGACGGGTGCCGCGACCGACAGCGCGTCCTCGGTGACCTGCCGGTCGCTGACGGCGAAGCCGGTGGCCCGGACGTCGGCCAGCACCGCCCGCAGGGTCCGCGGGTCGGTCATGGTGTGGGGGGTGAAGCGCTCGATCGGCCCGGCGAGCACCTCCTCCTGCAGCTCGGCGGGGGCGTGCGCGAGCAGCACCAGCCCGACCCCGGTGGCGGTGAGGGCGAACCGGCCCCCGACCCGGGTGAGCACCGGGACCGCGTCGGTGCCGGCGATCCGTTCGACGAACACGAGCTCGGCCCCCTCGGGCACCGCGAGCTGCACGTTCTCCCGGGTGATCTGGCTGAGATCCTCCAGGAACGGCAGCGCGTGCTCGCGCAGCGCCAGGCCGCGGGGGGCGAGCGCCGCGACCTCCCACAACCGCAGTCCGATGCGGTAGCAGCCGTCCCTCGCCGCGCTCCAGCGCACCCCAGGCGGTCAGCTCGCCGACCAGCCGGTGCGCGGTGGACACCGGGAGCCCGGCGTGGCGCGCCAGCGTCGAGAGCGTCATCGCCGGGCGGGCGGCGTCGAACGCGCCGAGGATCTGCAGGGCGCGGGCCAGCACCGGACCGGGACCGTCGTGCTGCGCCATCGGGGACCTCCCGCTCGTCGGGTACTGCGACCAGACCTACAGGTCCAGCCGCAGGCGCCGGGACCCGGCCCGGGACACGCAGACGAACATCGTGTCGTGCGCGGCCCGCTCCGCCGCGTCGAGCAGGGAGTCGCGGTGGTCGACCGTGCCCTCCAGCACCCCGGTCTCGCAGGTGCCGCAGGTGCCCTCGCGACACGAGGACAGGATCTGCACCCCGGCCCCCTCCAGCACCTCGAGCACCGAGCGGTCCGGCGGCACCGTCAGCACCGTGCCGGTGTGGGCCAGCTCCACCTCGAAGCAGCCCGTGCGGACCGGCTCGGCCGGCTCCACGGGGGCGAAGCGTTCCACGCGCAGCGAGCCGGGGCGGCCGCGCCGCTCGATCGCGTCCAGCAGGGCGGGCGGGCCGCAGCAGTAGACGAGCGTGTCGTCGTCGAACACGTCGAGGTCGAGCAGGCCGTGCTCGTCCTGCGGCAGCACCCGGACGCGGTCGCCGTGCTCGGCCCGCAGCTCGTCGACGAAGGCCATGGACGCGGCCGTGCGTCCCCCGTAGACCAGCCGCCACCCGGCTCCGGCGGCGGTGGCGGCGGTGAGCATCGGCAGGATCGGGGTGATGCCGATGCCGCCGGCGATGAACACGTACCGCGGTGACGGTTCCAGCGCGAAGTGGTTGCGCGGCCCGCGCACCCGCACGACGTCGCCGGTGCGCAGCGAGTCGTGGACGAACGCCGAGCCGCCGCGCCCGCCGGGCTCGCGGAGCACCGCGATCCGCCACGTCGACCGGTCGGCCGGGGCGCCGCACAGTGAGTACTGCCGCACGAGGTCGTCGCCGAGCAGCACGTCGATGTGCGCACCCGGCTCCCACGGGGGCAGGTCCGCACCGGAGGGGTCGCGCAGCCGCAGCTCCACCACGCCGTCGGCGGCCTCGCCCCGGTGGGCGACGACGAGCCGCAGCCCGGCGTCCGGGGCGGCGCTCACGGGTGCGCCCCGACCGGCACCGGGGTCCGCGCGACGGCCCGCGCGGCGGCCGGGCCGTGGCCGACCGGGTGGGCCAGCAGCCACTGCCACACCTCGACCGGGCCCTCGGCGACGTGCACCGCGCCGCAGTGGCAGGTGCCCTCCAGCAGGTCGCTGCCGGGCAACCACACCACCCGCAGCACGCTCCGGCCGGTCGGCGTCCGGGTCGTGCCCACCTCAGACCGCCGCGGTCGACGGGGTGGCAGCGCCCAGCCGGGCGAGCATCCGGCGCGCGGCGAGCCCACCGGTGTCGATGTTGATCGACAGCTCCTGGTAGCCCTCCGGCTCGGCGGCGATCACCCGCTCCAGCACGTCGAGGGCGGCGACGTCCTGCAGCACGACGGTGCGGTTCTGCTCGGCGAGGAACGCCGAGACCTCCTCGTCGCCGGGGGCGAAGTCGCGGGCCACCGCCCAGAAGTCGTGCGTGGAGTGCTCGGTCTCCGGCGTGATCGCGTAGACCACCTCGACGTGGAAGGCGTCCGGATCGGTGCCGTCCGGGCGCGGTTCGGACCCGACGGGGGCGATGCGGCTGTGCAGCAGGTATAGGCACGGCGGGGTGTACTCGATGTCCTGCCAGCGGGAGATCCGCCCGGTGAGGCCGGTGGAGCGGGAGTAGAACGGCGGGCACTCGGCGTCGGCCATGCGCCGGGAGACGTGGACGACGCCCGCCTCGTCGTCGACCTGGGTGGTGATCGGCGTGCCCGCCACCTCCGGGGTGCCGATGTAGCCGCCGTGCAGGTAGGTCTCGTGGGAGAGGTCGAGCAGGTTGTCCACCAGCAGCTCGAAGCGCGCGGCGAGCGGCTCCATGCCGGAGACGGTCGTGTAGTCGGGCGAGGCCAGCCACGGCGCGCGCGGGATGCGGGTGGGGTCGGCGAGCCCGGGGTCGCCGATGAACACCCACACGAACGAGTCCTGCTCGACCACGGGGTAGGGACGCAGCCGGGCGGTCCGGGGCACGCGGGTCTGGCCCGGGACGGCGACGCACACGCCGTCGGGGCCGTAGGTGAAGCCGTGGTAGCCGCAGATCACCCGGTCGCCCTCCAGCCGCGTCGGTGCCTGGGACAGGGGGAAGCGCCGGTGCACGCACCGGTCGGACATCGCCGTCACCTCCCCGGCCCCGGTGCGCCAGAACAGGATCGACTCGCCGCAGACCGTGCGGCCGAACAGCTCGCCCGTGGTGATCTCGCGGCCGTAGGCGGCCACGTACCACTGGTTCTGCGGGATCATGAGAGCTCCTTCGCGGTGGTGGGGACGGGCGCGACGGCCCGCAGCGGCACGAGGACGGCGGCGACGACCACGAAGATCGCGCCGACCGCGAGGTAGAGGGCCTGCGGGGTCGCGCCGCCGTCGAGCAGGACACCGGCCAGCGCGGGCGCCAGGATCGCCCCGGCCCGCCCGATACCCAGTGCGGTGCCGACACCGGTGGTGCGCACGCCCGCGTCGTAGATGCCGGGGGTGAGCGCGTAGAGACCGGCGACGCAGCCGTTGACGAACAGCCCGATCGCCCCGCCGAGCGCGAAGGCCAGGGCCAGTGACGACGTCGCGGTGAGGAAACCGGCCAGCAGCGCCGCGGTGACGAGCAGGTAGGCGATCAGCACGTCGCGCAGCGCGAACCGGGCGGCGAGCAGGCCGAGCAGGGCGGCGCCGAAGATGCCGCCGACGTTGAGCAGGGTGCCGCCCGCGATGCCCTGGCCCGGGGTCAGCCCGGACTCCACCAGCAGTGTCGGGGTCCAGCTGGTGACGAAGTAGAAACCGGCCATCACGCCGAAGAACGCCACCCACAGGACCAGAGTGGTGCGGCGCAGGCGCGGCGAGAGCAGCTCGCGGAACCCGGCGCCGACCCCGTCCGGGGCCCCGGCGACGTCGGGGAGTCCCGGTTGTGCGGCCTGGCCCAGGCGCGCGGCGAGCGCGTTGACCCGTTCCAGCGCACCGGCGGGGCGGCGGGTGACGAGGAAGTCCAGCGACTCGGGCAGCCGCAGGAACACCAGCGGGACCGCCAGCAGCGTGACGACGCCGCCGAACACGAACACCGCGCGCCAGCCCGCGCCGCCGATGAGCACCGCGGCGACGACGCCGCCGAGCGTGGCGCCCAGCGCGTAGCCGGTGGAGTTCAGGCTGACGGCGAACCCGCGCCAGCGACGCGACGCGTACTCCGAGGCGATGACGTTGCTGCCGGCCAGGATCCCGCCGATGCCGACGCCGGTGACCACCCGCAGCAGCCCGAGCTGCACGGCGTCCCGGCTGACCGACGACGCCAGCATCGCGACGCCCGCCACCACCAGGCAGCCGAGGATGACCGGGCGGCGGCCGATCCGGTCGGCCCACGGGGCCACGAGCAGCGACCCGAGTGCCAGGCCGACCAGGCCCGCCGAGAGCAGCAGCCCGGTCTGGGCGCCGGTCAGCCCCCACTCCGCGCCGACCGAGCCCGCCGTGAACGCCATCACCAGCACGTCGAACCCGTCGATCATGTTCAGCAGTACGCAGACCACGACCACGCTCCACTGGAAGCGGGTCATCGGTGCGTCGTCGATCGTCTCGCGCAGGCCCATGGCGGTACTCCGTCGTCCGTCGTAGGCGGTTCAGCGTGAGGCGTCGGGGCGGCCCTCACGAAGAGCCTTTCCGGATGCCGGAAAGGAGTCGGGACGGATCCGCGCCGCATCAGCGCGCGATGCGGCCCGTCTCGTGGCCCGCGCCGAGGTGGCCGTGCTGGTGACGCCGGATGAGACACTGCGCGGTGCCGGCACACCGGTCCGGTCCCGGCCCGTGGCGGGAGGAGATCGATGAAGGCCCGGTCGCTCGTCTTCGACCTCTTCGGCGACCACCTGCGCTACCGCGGCGGTGAGGTGCGGCTGCGTGCGCTGGTGTCGTTGATGGGGTGTTTCGACGTGCCGGAGCCGACCGTCCGGGTCGTGGTGACGCGCCTGCGCAAGGAGGGCTGGCTGGTCAGCAGGCGCGACGGCCGGGAGACGATCTACTCGCTCACCGACACGGCCTGGGCGCTGCTCGACGAGGGCCGGGAGCGGATCTTCCAGCGCGCCACCGGCCCGTGGGACGGGCAGTGGCACATGATCCTCTACACCGTCCCGGAGACCGAGCGGGCGCTGCGCGAGCAGCTGCGCAAGAAGCTGGCGTGGCTGGGGTTCGGCCCGCTGTCCTCGTCGGTGTGGGTGAGCCCGCACGACCGGGTCCGTCAGGTGCGGGACGCCTTCGCCGGGGAGCCCTCGGTGCGGTTGGACCTGTTCCGTTCCCGTTCGGAGGGGCTCGACGCGGACCAGGGCATCGCCGCCCGGGCGTGGGACCTGGGCCAGCTGCACGACGCCTACGCCGAGCTGCTCGCCGTGTACCGCCCGCGCCTGGCCGCCTACCGCAGCGGTGACCTGCGGGGGGCGGACGCGCTGGTCGAGCGGATGCGGCTGGTCCACGACTACCGCCGGTTCCCGTTCCGGGACCCGGACCTCCCTCCCGAGCTGCTCCCGGTCGGCTGGCCCGGTCGTGAGGCCCACCAGCTGTTCGTCGAGGTGCACGGCCTGCTCCGGGGGCAGGCCGAGGCGTGTGTGGACGAGCTCCTCGGGCAGGTGTCGCCGCCGGTCCGGGAAGCGGGCTGAGCGTCCGTCGATCCGTGTCATCTAGCAGACGGACGATGAAAATCTGTTGTATCTTCGTCGGGCACCGCGC
This sequence comes from Pseudonocardia hydrocarbonoxydans, assembly GCF_006539565.1. GTDB lineage: Bacteria > Actinomycetota > Actinomycetes > Mycobacteriales > Pseudonocardiaceae > Pseudonocardia > Pseudonocardia hydrocarbonoxydans. Next base: position 3,077 of record NZ_BJNG01000034.1, on the reverse strand, counting down.
GCCGGACCGGAGGAGGAGACGACGGAATGACCTCGACCGTGCCCCAGGACAACGCGATCTCCGCGCAGGAGCAGGAGCAGCTCGACGAGCTGTACGCCGCGTTCGCCGCCGCCCACATGACGCCGCTGTGGACCCAGATCGGCGGGCTGATGCCCACCAGCCCGCGGCCGGACTCGGTGCCGTTCCTGTGGCGCTGGTCCACCCTGCTGCCGCTGGCCGAGAGGGCCGGCGAGCTGGTCCCCGTCGGCCGGGGCGGGGAGCGCCGCGCGATCGCGCTGGCCAACCCCGGCCTGCCCGGCACCGCCTACGCCACGCCGACGCTGTGGGCGGCGATCCAGTACCTCGGCCCGCGCGAGCAGGCCCCGGCCCACCGGCACACCCAGACGGCGTTCCGGTTCGTCGTCGAGGGGGAGGGCGTGTGGACCAACGTGGAGGGGGACCCGGTCGCAATGCGGCGCGGTGACCTGCTGCTCACCCCGGGCATGCACTTCCACGAGCACCACAACACCACCGACCGTCCGATGGCCTGGATCGACGGGCTCGACATCCCGCTGGTCCGCACCATCGACGCCGGCTTCTTCGAGTTCGGCCCGGAGGTGCTGTCCACGACCGAGACCCCGCCCGTGTCGCGCAACGAGCGGCTGTGGGCCCACCCGGGGCTCACACCCGTCGGCGCTCCGGCCCCGAGGTCGTCCCCGCTGATGGCCTACCGCTGGGAGCACACCGACGCCGCCCTGACCGCGCAGCTCGAGCTGGAGGACGAGGGGTTCCCGGGCGTCGTCGAGCCCGGGCACGCCGTCGTCCGGTTCACGAATCCGGCCACGGCGGGGGACTGCCTGTCGACGATGCGCTGCGAGATGCACCGCCTGCGCGCGGGGACCCCGACGGCGCTGACCCGCACCGCCGGATCGTCGGTGTGGCAGGTGTTCTCCGGGTCCGGTGTGGTCAGCGTCGGCGACGAGCGCTACGAGGTCGGCACGGGTGACCTGTTCTGCGTGCCGTCCTGGGCCGGGCTCGCGCTCGACCCCGGTCCCGACGGACTCGACGCCTTCGTCTTCTCCGACGCCCCGGTCCTCGAGGCCCTCGGTCTCGCCCGCACCGCACGGGAGGACCGTCCGTGAAGCTCGCGACCGTCCGCACCGCCACCGGGACCGCCGCCGTCCGGATCGACGACGACGGAGCGGATCGGGGCGCCGTCGAGCTGGGTGCCGTCGACCTCGGCGAGTTCTTGGCGGGCCCGGACTGGAAGGCCGCCGCGGCGGTCGCCGACGGGCCCCGGCACGACCTCGCGGGGCTCGACTACGCCCCGCCGGTCCCGCGTCCGGAGAAGGTGTTCTGCGTCGGGCTGAACTACCGCACCCACATCCTGGAGATGGGCCGCGACCTGCCGGAGTACCCGGCGCTGTTCGCCAAGTTCGCCCGTGCGCTGGTCGGCGCGCACGACCCGGTCGAGATGCCGGCGGGGTCGGAGCAGGTCGACTGGGAGGCCGAGCTCGGCGTCGTGATCGGTGCCGAGATCCGGCACGCCACCCCGGAGCAGGCGGCCGCGGCCATCGCCGGGTACACCGTCGTCAACGACGTCACCGCGCGCGACTTCCAGTACCGGTCGGTCGAGTGGCTGCAGGGCAAGACGTTCGAGCGCAGCACCCCGGTGGGGCCGTGGCTGGTCGTCGACGAGGGGACGCCGGGGGAGATCTCCTGCGCGGTCGACGGCGACGTGGTGCAGCAGGCCGACACCTCCGACCTGGTGTTCCCACCGGCCGACCTGGTCGCCTACATCTCGCAGATCATCACCCTGGTGCCCGGCGACCTCATCGCCACCGGCACGCCGGGCGGGGTCGGGCACGCGCGGACGCCGCCGCGCTACCTGGCGGAAGGCTCGGAGCTCGTCACCCGCGTCGAGGGCGTCGGGGAGCTGCGCAACACGCTCGTGACGGGGAGCTGAGCGTGCGGATCGCCGTCGTGGGGGGCGGCCCGGGCGGGCTGTTCTTCGCGACCCTGATCAGACGCGCCGACCCGTCGGCCGAGGTCGTCGTCCTCGAGCGCAACCGGGCCGACGACACCTTCGGCTTCGGGGTGGTCTTCTCCGACCGCACGCTCGCGGGCATCCACGAGGCCGACCCGGTGCTGCGCCGGGCGCTCACCGAGCACGGCAGGCACTGGGACGAGATCGAGGTGCGGCTCAAGGGCGAGCGGATCCGCTGCGGCGGCAACGGCATGGCCGCGGTCGTGCGCAGGACCCTGCTCGCGCTGATGCAGGCCCGGGCCCGCGACGTGGGCGCGGACCTGCGGTTCTCGACGGAGGTGGCACTCGACGACCTGGCCGGCTACGACCTCGTCGTGGCCGCGGACGGGGCCGGTTCCCGGATCCGCGAGCAGCTCGACGCCGATCTGGGCGTCGAGGTGCAGACCGCGACGGCGAAGTTCGTCTGGTTCGGCACCGACTACCTGTTCGACGGCCTGACGTTCGTGCACGAGCGCAGCCCCGACGGCGTCTTCGCCGTGCACGGCTACCCGATCTCGGACGAGGTCTCCACGTTCATCGTCGAGACCGACGAGGCGTCCTGGCGCCGGGCCGGGCTCGACGGGTTCGACGTCACCCGGCCGCCCGGGGACAGTGACCTGGTCACCAGGGACTACCTGGAGACGCTGTTCGCCGACCAGATCGACGGGAAGCGGCTGCTGGTCAACAACTCGCGCTGGGGCAACTTCCGCACGCGCCGCACCCGCCGCTGGCACGCGCTCGAACCCCGGCCCGTCGCGCTGCTCGGCGACGCCGTGCACACCGCGCACTTCTCCGTCGGCTCGGGCACGAAGATGGCGATGGAGGACGCGGTCGCCCTCTCGGCGGCGCTGGTCGCGCACCCCGGCGACCTGCCCGCCGCGCTGGCCGCGTACGAGGCGGCCGCGCAGCCGTCGGTGCGGAGGATCCAGGACTCGGCGCGGCCCAGCCTGGCCTGGTGGGAGCACTTCGGCGAGTACCACGACGCCTTCGCGCCCTGGCAGTTCGCCTACCACTTCCTGTCCCGCAGCATCACCGACGCGCGCCTGGCGCGGCGGGCGCCCGACTTCGTCGC
>NZ_BJNG01000033.1 GCF_006539565.1 Pseudonocardia hydrocarbonoxydans | reverse complement strand
GGGCGCCCGACTTCGTCGCCGCGAGCCACGACGGGTGGGTCACCACCCACGGTGCCGAGCCCCTGGAGACGCCGTTCGAGCGCCACGGATGGTCCGTCCCGGGCCGGTTCGTCACCGTCACCGCGGCCGGTGGCGTGCCCACGGGTGTGGCGGGTTCGCTGCCGCTCGGCGGGGAGCGGGACGGGCCGTGGGGCGCCGTGCTCGCCGCCCCGGAGACCGAGGACGGCCTGCCGGACGCGCTGGCGCGGCTCGCCCACTGGGGCGACCGGCCCGTGCTCGTCGCCGTGCACGGGGGCTCCGCGCTCACCCGCACGCGGCTGTGCGAACGGGCTCGGCTGCACCACGGCCTGCCCGCCCTGCTCGTCGACCCCGACGGCGGTGACGCCGACGCCCGCGACCGGGCACTGACCACCGTCCTGTCCGGCCGCGCCGACCTGGTCGGGATCGCCTCGTGACCGGACGACCACCGCCTCCCGGCCACCGCCCGCCCGTTGCGGTGGAGCCACCCCACTGCAACCCGGCTGCGGTGCAGCCACCCCACTGCGGCCCGCACGCCGCGACCGGGCTGACGGCGCTGTTCGCACCCCGCGGCGTCGCCGTGGTCGGGGCCTCCCGCTCGCCGGGCAAGCTGGGCGCGGCCCTGGCCCGGTCGCTGGGCGGGTTCGCCGCGTCCGGGGGGCACCTGGCGCTGGTCAACGGCCGTGACGCCGGCATGCACGCCACCGTCTCCGCGGCCGCGCAGGCGGGCCCGGTCGACCTCGCGATGATCTGCGTGCCCGCGCCCGCGTGCGCCGACGTCCTCGCCGACGCCGCGCGCGCCGGGGCGGGTGCGGCGGTGGTCTGCGGGGGCGGGTTCGCGGAGGCGGGCGGGCCCGGGATCGGGTTCCAGGACGCGGTGGCCGCCGTCGTCGCCCGCACCGGGATCCGCCTGCTGGGCCCCAACACCAGCGGGTTCCTCGCCCCGCACGCCGGACTGACGGCCAGCTTCGTGCCCGGCGTCGCGCAGGTCCGCCCCGGGCGGGTCGCCGTCGTCGCGGCCAGCGGCGGGGTCAACCACGCCCTGGCGTTCCTGCTCGCCGAGGCCGGGCACGGCGTCAGCCTCGCGGTCGGGATCGGCAACGGCGTGGACGTGTCGGCCCCCGACGTGCTCGACCACCTCGCCGCCGACCCGCACACCGGCGCGGTCGCCCTGCACGTGGAGTCCGTCGCCGACGGGCCCCGGCTCGTCGCCGCGGTGCGCCGGCTCACCGCGCGCACGCCCGTCGTCGCCCTCGTCGTGGGGCGCCACGACGTCGCCGCGTTCGCCGCCTCGCACACCGGCGCGCTCGCCACCTCCTGGCGCACCACCCGGGCCGCGCTGGCCCAGGCTGGGGCCGTGCTGGTGGACGACGAGCGCGAGCTCGTCGACGCGGTCGGCGCGCTGTCGGTCACCCGTGCCCGGCCCGCCGCCGACCCGGGCGTCGGGGTCGTCACCGCGCAGGCCGGGCCCGGGCTGCTGCTGCTCGACGACCTGCGCGGGCGCCGTGCCCGCGTGCCGGAGCTGGGCGCGGCGACCCGCAGCACGCTGGGGACCCTGCTCCCGCCGCTGACCTACCAGGCCAACCCCGTCGACACCGGCCGGCCCGGCCCCGAGCTCGGGCGGGTCCTGCGCGCCGTCGCCGCGGACCCGCAGGTCGACCTGGTCGCCGGGTACGCGCTGCACGAGCCCGACGCCGTCGACCTCGTCGCGGCCGCCGCCGAGGGCCGGGACCCGGACGTGCCCGTCGTGCTCGGCGTCGGCGGCACCGGCGACGCCGTCGTCGCGTCCCGCCGTGCCCTGCTCGACGCCGGGGTCGCCGTCGCCGCCGACCCGCGGGGCGTCGCGGCCGCGGTCGGCGCGCTGCTGGCCGACGCCCGCGCGCAGGCCCGCCCGGTGCCCGCCGGTCCCGGGCAACGGGTCCCGACGGGGATCGGCGGTGCGCACGACGAGGACCGGGCCAAGGCCCTGCTCGGCCGGCTCGGCATCGCCACGCCGCCGCGCCGGGTCTGCGCAGGCCGCGCGGCCGCGCACGCCGCGCTCGCCGACCTCGGCGGACGGGTCGCGGTGAAGATCCTCGACGCCGCGGTCCGGCACAAGACCGAGGTCGGCGGCGTCCACCTCGGCATCACCGACGCGGCCGGACTCGACGCGGCGCTGGACCGGCTCGGCACCGGCCGCCATCTCGTCGAGGCGATGGCCGCGCCCGGCGTCGACCTGGTCGTCGGGGCCCGGCGCGACCCGGTGTTCGGGCCGGTCGTGCTGCTCGGGCTCGGCGGCACCACGGCCGAGGCGCTGGCCGACGTCGCGATCCGGCCGGCCCCGGTCGGCGCGGGTGAGGCCGCCGCCATGGTCGCCGAGCTGGCCGGGCGCGCCCTGCTGGACGGCTGGCGCGGCGGGCCCGCCCTCGACCCGGCCGAGCTCGGCACCGTCGTCGCCCGGCTCGGCGACCTGCTGGCGGCCAACCCCGGCCTCGACGAGATCGAGATCAACCCGCTGCGCCTGACCGCCGACGGCCTCGTCGCCCTCGACGCCGTCGTCGTCCCCGCGTCCGCCGTCCCGCCGTCCGAGGAGGCCGATGATGCCCACCCCGATCAGTGACCACACCGTGCCGTGGCCGGCGGACGTCGCGCAGGAGTACCGCGCGAAGGGCTACTGGGCCGGGTCGACGCTGGGCGCGCTGCTGCGCGAGGTGGCCGACCGCGCGCCCGACGCGCCCGCGCTCGTCGACGGGGCCGGGACCCGGTTCACCCACCGCGAGCTCGCCGACCGGGCCGACGCGGCGGCCGCCCGGCTGTGCGAGCTGGGTATGTCCCGGGGCGACCGGATCGTGGTGCAGCTGGGCAACGGGTGGGAGTTCGTCGTCCTGACGCTGGCCTGCCTGCGGGCCGGGATCGTGCCGGTCATGGCGCTGCCCGCGCACCGCCGCACCGAGCTGGTCTACCTGGCCCGGCACGCCGAGGCCACCGCGATCGCGGTGCCCGACCGGCTGCGCGGGTTCGACCATCAGGGCCTCGCCCACGACCTCGCGGGCGACGTAACCGAGGTCACCGACGGCCCGTGGCACGTCCTCGTCGCCGGCGACGACGTCGCGCCCGGCGGCGTGGACCTGCGGACGCTCTGCGCCCCTGGACCCGCGGCGGACGTCCCCGGCCCGGACAGCGGCGACGTCGCGGTGTTCCTGCTGTCCGGCGGCACGACCGGGCTGCCCAAGCTCATCGCCCGCACCCACGACGACTACGCCTACAACGCCCGGCGCAGCGCGGAGATGGCCGGGATCGACGCGGGGTCGGTGTACCTGGTGAGCCTGCCCGCCGGGCACAACTTCCCGCTGGCCTGCCCGGGCATCCTGGGGACGTTGCTGGCCGGGGGCCGGGTGGTGATGCTGCCCTCGCCGGAGCCGGCGCGCGCGTTCGCGACCATCGCCGCCGAGGGGGTCACGCACACCGCCGTCGTCCCCGCCGTCGCCGGGCGCTGGCTCGACCACGCCGCGGAGCACGGGCCGCCGTCGCCGCTGCGCGTGCTGCAGGTCGGCGGCGCCCGGCTGGCCGACGAGCTGGCCCGCAGGGTCGCCCCGGTGCTCGGGTGCGCGCTGCAGCAGGTGTTCGGGATGGCCGAGGGCCTGCTCAACTACACCCGCCTCGACGACCCCGACGACGTCGTCTGTACCACCCAGGGGCGCCCGATGTGCCCCGACGACGAGGTCCGGCTCGTCGACGAGCTGGACCGCGACGTCCCCGAGGGCGAGCCCGGGTCGCTGCTCACCCGCGGCCCCTACACCCCGCGCGGCTACTACCGGGCCGCCGAGCAGAACGCCCGCGCGTTCACCGGGGACGGCTGGTACCGCTCGGGCGACATCTGCCGGCGCACGCCCGGGGGCGACCTGGTCGTCGAGGGCCGCGACAAGGACATGATCAACCGCGGCGGGGAGAAGATCTCGGCCGAGGAGGTCGAGAACCTGGTCTACCAGCTGCCCTCGGTCGCGCAGGTGGCCGCGGTGGCGATGCCGGACCGGGAGCTGGGGGAGCGGGTGTGCCTCTACGTGGTGCCGCGCCCCGGGGCGGCGGTGACGCTGGAGGAGATCCGCGCCGCGATGGACGCGATGGGCGTCGCCCGGTTCAAGCTGCCCGAGCACCTCGTCCTGGTCGACGAGCTGGCCGCCACGACGGTCGGGAAGATCGACAAGAAGGCGCTGCGCGCCGACATCGCCGAGCGGCTCGGGGGGACACCCGCGTGACGGGTCAGTCCCGCGGCTCGAGCACGAAGACGGGGATCTCGCGGTCGGTCCGCCGCTGGTACTCGGCGTAGTCGGGGTACGCCGCGACGGCGCGCTCCCACCAGGCCGCGCGCTCGTCGCCGGTGACCTCGCGGGTCAGGTAGCCCCGGGTCACGGTGCCGTCCTGCAGCTCGACGGCCGGTTCGTCGCGCAGGCTGGTGTACCAGCCGGGGTTCTCCGCCGCGCCCCCCTTGGACGCGACGCAGGCGTAGGAGCCCTCGTGCTCGACGCGCATGCACGGGAGGTGGCGCAGCGCGCCGGTCTTCCGGCCCCGGTAGGTGATCAGCACGACGGGGCTGCCCTGGACGTGGACCCCCTCCGTGGTGCCGGTCTCCAGGATCCGGTCGATCTGGGACCGGGACATGTCGGCGTGCGGGCTGGTCTCGGGGTCTCCGGGCATGACCGGTGCAACGGCCGCCGCGACGCCCGTGTTCCGCCGGGCGGGGCGGGGCGGCGGCGGGACACCGTCAGGTGCCCGGCACCCCCGGTGCCCGGCCGGCGGGGTGCAGCCGCGAGGCGCGGTCCAGGACGGCGTCGACGGCGGCGGCGGCGTCGTCGAGGCCGGTCCTCCAGGACGACACGCTGATCCGCATCGCGGTCTCCCCGGCCCAGCGGGTCGGGCCGCACCAGATCCGCCCGTCGTCCTGCACAGCGGCGATCAGTGCCTCGGTGGTCGGGCCGTCGTGCAGCCGCACCAGGACCTGGTTGAGGACGACGTCGTTGAGGACGGTGAGGCCCCCGGCGCGCAGGCCGTCCGCGATCGCCACGGCCACCGTGCAGGTGCGGGCGACCAGCTCGGCCACGCCCGCCCGGCCCAGTGTCCGCAGCACCGCCCACACCTCGAACTGCCGGGCCCGCTGCGAGGACTGCGGGGTGTGGTGCATCGCCTCGAAGCGGTCCGGCCCGGTCGCGGCCGGCAGGTAACCGGCGGCCGCGGTGAAGGTGCGGTGCAGGTCGGCGGTGTGGCGGGTGAACGCGATGCCGCAGTCGTAGCCGACGTTGAGCCACTTGTGACCGTCGGTGGCCCACGAGTCGGCCCGGTCCAGCCCGGCCGTCAGCCCGGCCCGGCCGGGGTCGGCCAGGGCCCACAGCCCGAAGGCGCCGTCGACGTGCAGCCAGCCGGAGCGCTCGGCGAGCCAGTCGGCGATCGCGTCGAACGGGTCGAAGGCGCCGGTGTTGACCTCGCCCGCCTGGGCGCACACCAGGACGGGACCGGTCGAGCGGGGCAGCCGCTCGGCGCGCAGCCGGCCCTGGTCGTCGGCCGGGACGACGGTCACCCGGTCCCGCCCCAGCCCGACCAGGCCGAGTGACTTGGACAGGGTGGAGTGCGCCCGTTCGCCGACGACGACCTCGATCGGGGGCGCGCCGAACAGGCCGTCGGACTGGACGTCCCAGCCGAGCCCGGCGAGCACCGCGTCCCGGGCCGCCGCCAGACACGCGGCGTTGGCGACGGTGGCGCCGCTGACGAACACCGGCCGGGTACCGGCCGGCAGGCCGAGCAGGTCCACCAGCCACCCGGCCACCACGTCGTACACCCGCGCCGCCACCGGCGACATCACCGGCAGCGCGGCGTTCTGGTCCCACGCCGCGGTCAGCGCCGCCGCCCCCTGCGCCACCGGGTGGCTGCCGCCGGTGACGAAGCCGAAGTAGCGGGCGCCGGTCGAGGCCACGGTGGCCGGGCCACCGACCTCGTCGAGCAGCCGCAGGGTCGCGAGCGGGTCCAGTCCGGTCTCCGGAAGGGGCTCGTCGAACGCCGCCAGCGCGGCCACCGCGGCCGGGTCCGGCGCGACCCGGCGCCCGTCGACCGTGTCGGCGTAGCCCACTGCCATCGCCGACGCGGCCCGCAGCAGCCGCCGGGCCGGGTCCGCGCCCGCGGTCGTGGCGGGCGGGTGCCGCTCGTCCGTCATGCCCCGATCGTCGACCGCCCGGCGGGTGCCGTCCAGCCCCCGGCCGGGAACGGCGGGCGGGGCACCGTCCGGGTACGGTCCGGCTACCCGACCCGGAGGACCAGATGGACGACGACGGCGCCGGCGGTACGGCGTTCGTGCTGGGCGGCGGGGGTGTCCTGGGCGCGGTGCAGGTCGGGATGCTGCGGGCGCTGACCGACGCCGGGATCCGGCCCGACCTGGTGCTGGGCACCTCGGTCGGGGCGCTCAACGGTGCGGTCCTGGCCGCGGTGGAGCCCGCGGAGGCCGCCGACCGGCTCGACGCGCTGTGGTCCTCACCCGACGCCCGCGCGCTGTTCGCGGCCGGGACGTTCGGGCGGTTGCGCGAGCTGGCCCGCAGCGGCGTCGCGGCGCACTCGGCCTCTCCGCTGCGCCGGGCGGTCACCGAGGTGCTGGGGGAGCGGCGGATCGAGGACCTGCCGGTGCGCTTCGAGTGCTGCGCCGCGGGCATCGAGGACGCCTCCGAGCACTGGTTCGACCGCGGCCCGGTCGTGGACGCGGTCATGGCCTCGGCGGCGGTGCCGGGCCTGCTGCCGCCCGCGGTCGTCGACGGCCGGCACTACCTCGACGGGGGGCTGGTCAACAGCATCCCGCTGGGGCGCGCCGTCGAGCTGGGTGCCGCGCGTGTGTTCGTGCTGCAGGTCGGGCGTATCGCCCAGCCGTTGCGGCCGCCGCGGCGCCCGTGGGAGGTGGCGATGGTGGCGTTCGAGATCGCCCGCCGTCACCGGTACGCCCGGGACCTGGCCGCCGTGCCGGACGGGGTCGAGGTGCACGTGCTGCCGACGGGTGGGTCCGGCCCGCCGCGCTGGGACAGCCGGGCGGCGCTGCGCTACCGGGACGTGGGTGCGGCCGGTGACCGGATCGCCGCCGCGTACGAGGCGTCGGCGACCCACCTGCGGACCCACCTCGGCACCGGGGGCGGACGGTGAACCTGCCGCCGCGGTGGGTCCGCCGCACGGTGCTCGCCCCCGCCATGATCGTGGTGACCCTGGTCGTCCTGACCACCCTGCCGGTGTGGCTCCTGCTGGCCGCCGCGCTCTCGCCCCTGCTGCCCGGCCGGTGGCGCGCGCTGCGCGTCCTGTGGGTGGGGGTGGTCGCGCTGGTCCTGGAGTGCGTGCTGCTGGTCGCCCTGTTCGGGCTGTGGCTGCTCGCCGGGTTCGGGGCCGCGCTGCGGACCCCGCGCATCCAGTACCTGCACTACCAGCTGGCCGCCTGGTACCTGCGGGTGCTCTACCGGGAGGCCGCGCGGGCGCTGCGGCTGCGCGTGGAGGTCGAGGGCCCCTCGCCCGACGACTACCTCGACCGGCCGCTGCTGGTGTTCTGCCGCCACGCCGGGCCCGGCGACTCGTTCCTGCTCATCCACGCGCTGACCAACTGGTACGCGCGGGAGCCGCGGATCGTGCTGACCGAGGCGATGCAGTGGGACCCCGCCCTCGACGTCCTGTTCAACCGGCTGCCCACCACGTTCGTCCCCGGCCGCGCCGACGACGGGCTGCTGCGGCGCATCGGGGAGCTGGCCACCGCGCTGGACCACGACGACGCCTTCGTCCTCTTCCCCGAGGGCGGCAACTTCACCCGGCGCCGCCGCCTGGCGGGCATCGAGCGGCTGCGGGCGAAGGGCCTCGAGGAGATGGCGCGCCGGTCGGAGGAGATGCGCCACGTCCTGCCGCCCCGCCCCGGCGGGGTCGCCGCCGCGCTCGCCGCGGCACCCGGCGCCGACGTCGTGTGGGTGGCGCACGCCGGGCTGGACCACCTGTTCACCCTGGCCGACGTCTGGCGCGAGCTGCCGCTGGACGGGATCGTGCGGATGCGCTGGTGGCAGGTGCCCGCGGCCGAGGTGCCGCACGGCGAGGAGGCGCAGGTGGAGTGGCTCTACACGTGGTGGGAGCGGATCGACGACTGGGTCGACGGGATCCGGGCCGCGCGCTGACGGCCGCACCGCCCGGACGGCGGCGTCCGCCGCCGGGCCTGTGCTACACGTCGCAGGACCCCCGGTCGAGGTGGAGGTAGCGGGCGTTCGCCCAGCGGGACAGGTACATGCCGACGACGATGCCGCCGATCGTGACCACCGCCGGCAGGTAGCCGGAGGCGACCTGCACGATCGGGATCGCCGGGCAGCCGCCCGAGATCGCCCACCCGGTGCCGAAGAGCACCGCGCCGGGCACGACCCCCGCGTGGATCCGGCCGGGCGTGCGCCGCACCCGCAGCACCAGGAACGCCACCACGACCAGCGCCGCGGCGCCGAGGAACGCGAGGAGCATCCGCAGGTCCGCGAAGGTGAACATGGCGTGCACCTCGCCGAAGTCGGCGAAGCCGATGCGGGTGACGGTGTAGCCGAGGGCCAGGCCGGCGAGGACGCAGGCGGCCAGCACCGAGCCGCGCGTGCGGCCGCGGCGCGGCGCGGGCGGGGCGAGGGGATGCGCGGACATCACGACATCCCGCCCAGGAGCAGGGACACGACCACGGCCGTGCCGAAGAACACCGCCGTGGCGAGGATGCTCACCGGGCGGAGCCGGCCGCAGCCGCTGAGGCCGTGCCCGCTGCTGCAGCCACCGGCCAGGCGCGTCCCGAATCCGACGAGCACCCCGCCGGTGAACAGCACCACGACCATCGTCACCGGGTTGTCGGTGACGATGCGGCCGAACGCCTCGCCCATGTCGGCCCGGACCTCGAAACGCCCGGAGGTCAGCGCGGCCACCAGGCCGCCGACGAACACCGAGACCAGCAGGGCGGCCTGGGTGACCAGGGGTGCCGGCCGCGGGGGAGCGGGTGGCCGGGCGGCCGGTCCGGGGTCGGGCGCCGCGTCGGTGGCCGGGGACGCCACGGCGAGCGCGCCGAACTCCCGGCGCGTGGCGGCGGCGAGCGCCGCCTCCAGGGCGTCGTCGTCGCCGAGGCGGGCGTCGAGCCGTTCGATCTCCCGCTCCTCCCGCCAGTGCAGCACCCGCTCCCACGCCGAGGAGATGCCGAGGGACCGGTCGCTGAGGACGGTGTAGCCGATCGTCACCGTGGCGAGGGCGACGGCGCCCGCCCACCACGGCCAGTACGCGCTCACGCCGCGCTCCGCAGCCACTCGAGGAGCCGGGCCCACCAGCCGGGCCGCCCGGGCTGCGGGTCCGGGGTGGGGCCCTCCGCGGTGAGCACCGCCGCGGGCCGGGGGAGCACCGCGGCCCGCGGCGGCACCGGCCGCGCCTGCGGTGGCGCGGCTTCGAAGGATCCCGGCAGCCCGTCGAGGGTCCGCGGGGCGAAGCGGGAACGGGACGGTGCCGCACCGACCGGCTCGGTCGGGGCGATCGCGAGTGCGTCGCGCCCGTTGGGCAGCAGGGTCAGCGGGACGACCTGTCCGCTGAGGGACCGCTGGTAGCGGGCGCAGGCCGACCAGCCCGTGTCGCTGTCGCAGTAGGCGTCGCGCCAGCCGCGCAGGCTCGCGTTCAGCTTCGGGAACAGCGGGCAGCCCGAGACGTGTGTACAGCCCGTCGGCGTCCTGTCTCCAGGTGGGAACGGGGGGCGGGCGGACGCCGGGGGAGCGTTCCGCCGCGGTCGTCGAATCGGTTCCCCGATGGCCGGATTCGAGAACGACGGCACCGTACTGGACGGTGCGGCGATTGTCACCCACCGGGCCGGCCGCGCATTGTCGACGCCGTTCCGCACGCCGCCAGCGGATTGCGGCGGCACGCCGGGACGGCCGTTCGGGGTAATCATCGCGGCGATTCGGACGGATTTCCGGTGAACCTCTCCGGGACCCGATCCGTGCTATCAGCGCATATCGCGTCGGGTAATCGCGTGGTCGCGCGATGAAGGCGAATCGGCGGGCCGGGTTGCGGTAACTTGACGCCCGGTCGCGCCCGTTCCCCGTGGACCGCGGCCCGCCGCGCGTCGGGATTCGGTCTCGGGGTCCGAACCACGCACCGCGGCCCGCCGCGAGTTCGAGTCAGGAGACCCCGCGTGACCGCGCCCGTCGCCCACCCCGCCACGCCCACGTCCCTGCGGACCCGCCTGCTGGCGACCGCACTGGTGCCCTCGGTGGTGTTCGTCGCCGCGGTACTGGGGGTCGGCTGGTTCCTGTCCGACGACGCGTCCCGCGTCCGGTCCGACGCCGAGCTCGTCGTCCGCGGCGTCGACGTCGCCGAGGACCTGTTCACCGCGGTGCTCGACGAGCGGCGCGCCCTGGTCCTCGGTGGCGACGTGTCGGCCGCCCGCGCGCGTGCGGACCTGGCCGCGGGGGAGGTCGCCGCGCTCGCGGGGGCGACGCCCCACGCCCCGGAGCTGCGACGCACCGTCGGGCAGCTGGTCGCGGCCGCGGGCGAGCTGCCGCAGGTGCGCCTGCGGATCGCCGAGGGGGCCGACCCGGCCGCGGTGTACGAGTCGTTCGAGCCGGTCGTGGAACCCCTGGTCACGGTCCTGCAGGACAACGGTGTCGGCGGCGACGCGGACGTGGCCGCGGCCTTCGGCACCGCCTCGGTCGCCGTCGCGGCCGGCCTCGGCACCGCGGACGCCACCGTCCTGGCCGGCGCCTCGGCCGGGCAGGTGCTGGAACTGTCGGTCTACCCCGAGTACGTCCTGCACGCCGCCGAGCTGGAGTCGTTCCAGGACACGGTGCCCGCACTCGTCGAGCCGGTCCGGGCGCGCGCGCTCGAGCTCGTGGCCTCGCCCGGCTGGTCCCGCCTGTCCCGCGACGTACCAGATGCACGTCCTGGTGCGGCGGGTCGGGAACCATCTCGGCGTCGGGACGCGGCGGGCCGCGGGCGGCGAGGCGCCGTGACGGGCCCGGAGGCGCCGTGGTTCGACGACGACGCCGGCCCGCTGGTCCGGCCGTTCGCGGTGACCCGGGGCCGGACCCGGCCCTCCCAGTTCCTCGACATGGTCTCGCTGGTGGTCACCGTGGCGGCCGACGCCGACGCCCCGGGGCCCGAGCACCGCCACATCCTGCGGCTCTGCGCGCGGCCGCACTCCGTCGCCGAGCTCGCCGCCGCGCTCGACCCGCCGATCGGGGCCGCCAAGGTGCTCGTCGGCGACCTGATCGAGCGCGGCGCGGTGTTCGTCAGATCCCCGGACCGCGACGACGTCGGTCTGGACCGAGAACTCATCCGGACGGTGATCGATGGCGTACGGCGGCTCTGAGGACCGCGTGGACCGGCCGTACTCGGCGGTGAAGCTGCTCGTGGCCGGCGGTTTCGGGGTCGGCAAGACCACGCTGGTCGGGGCGGTGAGCGAGATCGCGCCGCTGCGCACCGAGGAGCTGCTCAGCGAGCTCGGGAGCGCGGTCGACGACCTGACCCACGCCGGGGACAAGACCTCGACCACGGTCACGATGGACTTCGGCCGGATCACGATCAACGACGAGGTCGTCCTCTACCTGTTCGGCACCCCCGGGCAGGAGCGCTTCTGGTTCCTCTGGGACGAGCTGGCGGCCGGGGCGCCGGGCGGGGTGGTGCTGGCCGACACCCGACGGCTCGACCGGTGCTTCCCTGCCGTCGACTTCTTCGAGCGACGGCGGATCCCGTTCGTCGTCGCGCTCAACGCCTTCGACGGGGTGCAGGCCCACGGGACCGGGCGCGTGCGGGCCGCGCTGCACGTCGCCCCGGACACCCCGGTCGTCGTCTGCGACGCCCGCGAGCGGGAATCGTGCAAGACCGTCCTGGTGACCCTGCTCGAACACGTCCTGGAACGCGATCCGGAAACCGCGCCGCGGACCCGTTGATCCGGTCGCCGTCGACCCGGCCGGCATTCTTCGGGAATGTGCCGAACCGGACGGACGACCCGGAATACACCGGGTGGTCGACGGGACGGTCGGAAATCATTCCGGGAACGATTCGGGGAAGGCGACGGATACGGCGCGAGCCGGGCATCGAGGGGTCGATGCGGTGTTCTCCGGGCGATCGTCGCGAACCGGGCGACCCGGGTCAGGACCCGACGGGCGGCTGCTCCCGGAGGATCTGCAGGCGCGTGCGGTACTCCTCCTCGTCGATGCGGCCCCGGGCGAACCGGTCGGCGAGGATCTCCTCCGGGGTCTCCGCCCGGTCCCCGGTGGCGACGGGCCCGCGGTCGCGGACCAGGGCCGCGACGACGAGTGCGGCGATCACCCACAGCAGCACGGTTCCCACGGCCAGCAGCACGTAGCCCCACCCGTTCATCGCGGTGCCGTACGACCACATCATGGCCCTCATCCCCTCGGTCGGGCGGCGCCGCCGGTGACGGGCTCGTGCACGCGCGGGCGCCTGGGGCCACGCTGCCCGACACCGGCGCACCCGGTCAGGACCGGACGTCCCGGGCACCCGGGACATGGGGCCCGAACCCCGGCGGCCGCCCGTGCCGACCCGGCATCCCGCCGACGGTCACCGTGACGGCGCCGGGACGGTGCCGTGACGGCGGGGCCGACGGTCCCGCGGCCGCCGGTCGCTACCGTGGCGGCACCATCGAACCCGGGGGAGCGCCATGATCCCGATCCCGCCGCCGAACACCCGCGCGCACCCGTACCGGGGGCTGTCGGTGCAGGAGGTCGACTTCCCGCTGACCGAGGCGGCGATCCTCGCGCACCTCGACGGCCGCGAGGTCTACCGCCGCACCGACTTCCTCGCGCTGCGCTCGGGCACCGACACCGCGCTGGTGGGCGTGGTCAAGGCGAGCCTCGACCCGCTGTTCTCGCCCGTCGTGGAGGCGCGGGTGCTCGCCGGCCCCGACGAGACGGCGTGGGTCGGGTCGACGGAGACCGACGTCGGCAACGCCACCGCGCTCGCCGCCGCCGCCGACCCGGCCGCGCGGGTGACCGTCGTGCTCGGGCGGTTCGAGCACGTCAACTTCATCTGGGAGCCCGCCCCGATCCCGGTCCGGGTCACCGAGGTGGTGCCACCGCACCCGCCGAAGCTTTTCGCGCAGGCCGAGCAGGCGGTCGCCTACGACGAGGACCTGCCCCCGGTGGAGCTGGTGCTGGACGCGGTGGACGTGCACGCGCTGGCCGCCGCGCACCCGGCGCAGGGCTACCTGCTGCCCTGTCGCGGCAGCGTCGGATCCTCCGGGGGCACCGGGCTCGGCGCGCCCGTCGCGTTCCTCGACACCCGCCCCGCCGAGCGCGGGGACTGGCTGATGATCGGCTGCGAGCGGTCGCTGCAGTTCCACCGGCACTTCTACGGCGACGAGCCCGAGCGGGTCGACCTGTGCCCGCGGGCCAGGGCGGGTGGGGACGGGTTCACCCTGACCAAGTGCTGCCTCATCGAGCGCGGCCTCGAGGTGGGGGACCGGACCGCCGTGGTGCCGTGGGGCGCCAACCTCGACGAGGTGCGCGAGGGGCTTCGTAAGCTCCTGCTGTGAGCGCGCACCCCGCCGACTCGGTGGTCTACCGGCACCTGTGGTCCACCCCCGAGACGCACGAGCTGTTCGACGACGACGGCCGCACCCAGGCCTGGCTCGACGTCCTCGCCGCGCTCGCCGACGCCCAGGCCGGGCTGGGGCTCGTCCCCGCGGAGGCGGCCGCGGCGATCCGGGCGCACGCCCGCGTCGAGCTGCTGGACCTGGACGAGGTGGCCGCGGGCACCCGCGCCACCGGGCACTCCACGCTCGGGCTGATCCGCTGCCTGCGCGCGCTGCTCCCGCCCGGCGCCGCGGAGTGGGTCTACTACGGCGCCACCGTGCAGGACGTCACCGACACCTGGTTCGCGCTGGTCATGCGCTCGGTGCTCGACATCGTCGACCGCGACCTCGCGCGGTGCGAGGCGGCCGCGCTCGACCTGGCCCGGCGGCACCGCGACACGGTGATGTGCGGGCGCACCCACGGCCAGCCGGGGCTGCCGATCACGTTCGGCTTCAAGGCCGCGGTCTGGGCGACGGAGCTGGCGCGCCACCGGGAGCGGGTGGCGCAGGCCCGGCCGCGGCTGGCCGTCGTCCAGCTCGGCGGGGCGCTGGGCACCATGGAGTTCTGGGGGGAGCACGCGCTGGACCTGCTCGACGCGTTCGCGGCGCGGCTCGGCCTCGGCGTCCCGGAGGGGCCGTGGATCACCGCGCGTGACCGGGTGGCCGAGTTCGCCACGTTGCTCGCCCTCGTCACGGCCACCCTGGCCAAGATCGGCAACGAGATCTACGAGCTGCAGCGCCCCGAACTCGGGGAGATCAGCGAGCCGTTCACCGAGGGACAGGTCGGCAGCATCACGATGCCGCACAAGCGCAACCCGGAGCTGGCCGAGCACCTCGACACCCTCGGCCGGGTGGTGCGCACCAACGCCGGGCTCGCCGTGGAGGGCATGGTCGCGCTGCACGAGCGCGACGGGCGTGGGTGGAAGGCCGAGTGGCTGCTGCTGCCGGAGTCGAGCCTGCTCACCGCGGCGGCGCTGGGGTTCGCGGCCCGGCTGCTGGAGGGGCTGCAGGTGCACGCGGAGCGGATGCGGGCCAACGTCGACGCCCAGCGCGGCTACGTGCTGTCCGAGCCGGTGCTGCGGGTGCTGGCGCTGCGGCTGGGCAAGCACGCCGCGCACGAGGCCGTCTACGCGGCGACGATGGCGGGTCTCGACGCGGGCGTCGACCTGGAGGCGGCGCTGCGGGCGGCCGGGCTCGTCGGGCCGGACGGGCTCACCGAGGCCGAGCTGGCGGCGGCGCTGAACCCCGCGAACGCGCTCGGTGCGGCGACGGCGTTCGTCGACCGGGCGCTCGCCGGGGTGGCCCGGTGACCGGGCTGCTCGGCGTCCCGCGGGTGCGGCTCGGCACGTTCCCCACCCCGCTGGTGGCGGCGCCGCGGCTCTCGGCGGCGGCGGGCGTGGAGATCTGGTTCAAGCGCGACGACCTCACCGGGCTGGGGCTGGGCGGCAACAAGGTGCGCGGGCTGGAGTACCTGCTCGCCGACGCCCGGGGCCGGGGCTGCGACGTCCTGGTGACCGGCGGCGCGCCGCAGTCCAACTGGGCGATGCTCGCGGCGCTGGCCGGGCGCACGCGCGGGATGGACACCGTCCTGGTCCACTTCGGGCACCCGGTGGAGCCGGTGGGCAACCTGGCGCTGGCGGTGTCGGCCGGGGCGCAGGTCCGGTTCACCGGCGACGACGACCGCGGCTCGGTGGACCGCGGCGTGGCGGCGGTGGCGGCGGAGCTCGCGGCGGCGGGGCGCACGCCGTACGCGATGGGCCGGGGCGGGGCCACCGGCGTCGGTGCGCTGGGCTACGTCGCCGCGGGCCTGGAGCTGGCCGGCCAGCTCCAGGACACCGGCCTCGCCCCGGCGCAGCTGTGGCTGGCCACCGGCTCGTGCGGCACCCACGCCGGGCTCCGCGCCGCCCAGGCCTGGCTGCGGCCGGGCTACGACGTCGTCGGGGTCACCGTCAGCAGGCCGGCCGCGGAGGCCGCGCAGCGGGTGGACCGGATCGCCGCCGAGGCGAGCGACCTGATCGGGACGCCGCGGGCGTCCGCGCCGCCCGTGGTCGTCGACGGGTTCCTCGGCCCGGCGAAGGGGGCCCGCTCGCCGGAGGGGGAGGCGGCCGCGGCGCTGGTGGCGCGCACCGAGGGGGTGTTCCTGGACCCGGTGTTCGCGGCCAAGGCGATGGCCGGGCTGCTGGCGGCCGCCCGGGACGGCACCGCGGTCGGCCCGGTGGTGTTCCTGGTGAGCGGGGGAGCCCCCACGTTGTTCCTCTGACGGGCCCGGCGGACCGGTCACCGGCCGCCCCGGGACGGCTCGGCCTCGAGGAGCAGGCGGACGGCGGCCGCGGTCGGGGCGTCCAGCGCGGCGGCCGCGGTGGCCGCCGCCTCCCGCCCGTCGAGGGCCCGCACCGCCTGCTTGACGCCGGGCACGGCCCGCGGGGCCACGCTCAGCTCCCGCACCCCGAGCCCGACGAGCAGCGCGGTGGCCCGCTCGTCGGCGGCCAGCTCCCCGCACACCGCGACCGGCCGCCCGGCCCGGCACACCGCGCCCACGAGCTGCAGCAGGCCCGGGTCGAACGGGTCGGCGACCGCGGCCACCGCGTCGTTGCCCCGCTCGGCGGCCAGCGCGTACTGGGTGAGGTCGTTGGTGCCGACGCTGAAGAAGTCGACGTGCGGGGCGAACGCGCGGGCCTTGAGCGCGGCGGCGGGCACCTCGACCATGATCCCGACCCGGAGCCCGGCCGGCGCGCCGCGGCCGGCGAGCGTGACGGCGTCGTCGAGCAGGGCGCGGGCGGCCAGCAGCTCGTCGAGCGTGCCGACCATCGGGAACATGAGGTCCACGGGCACGTCGTGGGCCACCCGGACGACCGCGAGGAGCTGGTCGGCGAGCAGCTGCGGGCGCGCGAGCGACAGCCGGATCCCGCGGACGCCGAGGAAGGGGTTGGCCTCGGGGGCCGTCGGGAGGTAGCCCAGCGGCTTGTCGCCGCCGACGTCGAGGGTGCGCAGCGTGATGCGCCGCCCGTGCAGCGCATCGGCGATGCCGCGGTAGACGGCCTCCTGCTCGTCGACGTCCGGCGCCGCGTCCCGGCCCAGGAACAGGAACTCGGTGCGCACCAGCCCGGCGAGGTCGGCGCCCGCCGCGGCCGCGGCGCGGGCGTCGTCGGCCGACCCGACGTTGGCCCCGACCGCCACCTCGACGCCGTCGCGCGTGACGGCGGGCGAGGACGCGTGGGCCAGCGCGTCGGCCGCGCGGCGCGCGAGGTCCGCCGCCCGTTCCCGGAACGCCTCCTGCACCCGCGCCGACGGGTCGACGACCACCTCGCCGCGGCCGCCGTCGACGGCGAGCAGCGTGCCGTCGGCGACGCCGAGCACCTCGGCGCCCGCGCCCACGACCGCCGGGATGCCGCGGGCGCGCAGCAGGATGGCGCTGTGCGCGCTGGGGCTGCCGAACGCCTGGACGACGGCGGTGACGCGCTCGCGGTCCAGATCGGCGGCCTCGGCCGGGGTGAGGTCACCGGTGACGAGCACGCCGGTCGGGCTCGGGTCCCCGCGGGTGACGCCGAGCAGCGCGCGCAGCACCTGGTCGCCGACCGCGGCGACGTCCGCCGCCCTGGCCGCCATGTACGGGTCGGACAGGGCACCGAGCTCGGCGCCGACCCGGCCCAGCGTGGCCGACCACGCCGCCGCCGCGGATCGGCCGCCGTCGACGAGCGCGCGGACGTCGGCGAGCAGGTCGGCGTCGTCGAGCAGCAGCAGGTGCGCGTCGAAGATCGCGGCGGCCGGCTCCCCGACCTCGCGGACGGCGCCCGCGCGGATCCGCTGCACCGCCCGCCGGACGGTGGCGATGGCCTCCTTCAGCCGCCGCCACTCGACGGCCGGGTCGTCCGCGGGCGGTGCGACGGGCACCTCGACCGGCGTGGCGGGCACCGACCAGGCCGGTCCGATGCCCACGCCGGGCGACGCGGGCAGCGGCCGGCCGGCCGGCGCGGCCGCGGGGCGCTCGACGGCGGGGGCCGGGCCCTCGTCGAAGTCGCGGGCGGCGAGGGCCAGCAGGTGGTCGAGCGCCTCGCGGGCCTGCGCGCCGCCGACCCGGACCTCGACCTCGTGGCCGCACAGGACGCCGAGGGTGGCCACCTTGGACAGGCTCGACGCGGGCACCCACGCCGAGCCGGTGGTGCGGTTGCGCAGGGTGACCCGCGCGTCGAGCATGCGCACGGCCTGCACCACGCGGGCGGCGGGTCGGGCGTGCAGGCCGTGCGGGTTCGTCACGGTGAACACCGCGTCCGGCCCGCCCGGCCCGGGGTCGTCGGCGGGCGGGGCCGGGGCGGGCACGCCCAGGTGCGATATCTTGCCGGCCAGCGCCCCGCCGGCCTCGGCCGCCACCTCGTCGCGCCCCGCCCCGCCCGCCGCCGCCACCGCGGCGACGACCAGGCCCTCGACGAGCGGTGCGGGGCAGAGGAGCACCCGCTCGCGCGCCGCGTCGTCGAGCAGCTCGAGAGCGAGCTCGGCGGACAGGACGGCGCTGCCGAGGTCCATCAGCACGACCACGCCGGAGCCCCGGTCGGCCGCCGTCACCGCCTCCAGGATGCGCCCGGCGTCGGTGCCGAAGGTCGTCTCGTCCAGCCCGGCGGCCACCTCGATCCGCACCGGCCTGCCGTGCAGCATCTCGCCCGCCAGCGCGACGGCCGCGCGGGCCAGCGCCCGGCTGTGCGAGACGACGACCAGGCCGACGGTCTCCCCGCCGGGTCCCGGTGGCTGCCGGTCCGTCACGGCGCGGCGGCCGACGGGCCCACGGCCGCGGCGGCGGCCCCGACGAGCAGCGCCGACGACGTCGCGCCGGGGTCCTGGTGCCCGACGCTGCGCTCCCCGAGATAGCTCGCCCGGCCCTTGCGGGCGAGCATCGGGACGGTCGCGTCGCGCCCGCGGTCGGCGGCCTCCGCCGCCCGGCCCAGCGCGTCGCCGAGCGGCACACCCGCGGCCAGCGCGGAGTCCAGCTCGTCGACGGCGGGGGCGAGCGCGTCGTACATCGTCTTGTCACCCGCCTCGGCCTTGCCGCGGGCGACCACGCCCTCCAGCCCGGCGCGCAGGGCCTTGGCGAACGCCGGCCCGTCCAGCGACGTGACCTCGCCCGACGCCGTGGCCATGCGCAGGAAGAACGTGCCGTAGAGCGGCCCGCTCGCCCCGCCGACCGTGCTCACCAGCGTCATCCCGACCTGCTTGAGCAGGCCCGCCGCGCTCGCCGGGGGCTCCCGGTCGAGCGCGGCGACCACGGCGGTCATGCCGCGGTCCATGTTGGCGCCGTGGTCGGCGTCGCCGATGGCCGAGTCGAGCCGGGTGAGCAGCGCGGTGTTCTCCCCGATCAGCGCGGCGAACCCGCGGATCCACCGCTCCAGCGCCGCGAGCTCCACGGTCACAGCGTCTCCTCGCTGACGCTCGTCAACGCCGCGCCCGGCGGTGCTGTGTCGAATGGTGCCCTCGCAAGCTCGGTCACGTGCCCCACCGCAGGCCCGGGGTGCGGACGGGGGCGTCCCACAGCCGCAGCAGCTCGTCGTCGGCCTTGAGCAGGGTGACCGAGCAGCCGGCCATCTCCAGGCTGGTGATGTAGGGCCCGACCAGCGACCGCGCGACCCGCACGCCCGCCTTCTCCAGGATGGTGGCGACCTCGTGGTACATGACGTAGAGCTCGATCAGCGGGGTGCCGCCCATGCCGTTGACGAACGCGATGACGCCGTCGCCGCCGGTGAAGTCGAGGTCGGCGAGGATCGGCTCCATCAGGTACTCGGCCACCTGGCGGGCGGGCGCCAGCGGCACCCGCCGCCTGCCGGGCTCGCCGTGGATCCCGATGCCGATCTCCATCTCGTCCTCGGGCAGGTCGAAGGTGGGCGCGCCCGCGGAGGGCACGGCACAGGAGGTGAGCGCCATGCCCATGCTGCGGCCGTTCCCGTTGACCCGCCGCGCCACCTCGGCGACCGCGGCGAGCGGCCTGCCCTCCTCCGCCGCCGCCCCGGCGATCTTCTCCAGCAGCACCGTGACGCCGACGCCGCGGCGCCCCGCGGTGTAGAGGCTGTCCTGCACCGCCACGTCGTCGTCGACCACCACGGAGGTGACGTCGACGCCCGTCTCGCTCGCGGCGAGCTCGGCGGCCATCTCGAAGTTCATGACGTCGCCGGTGTAGTTCTTGACGACGTGCAGCACGCCCGCGCCGCCGTCGACGGTCTTGGTGGCCTCGAGCATCTGGTCGGGGACCGGGGAGGTGAACACCTCCCCGGCGCAGGCGGCGTCGAGCATCCCGGGGCCGACGAAGCCGCCGTGCAGCGGCTCGTGCCCCGACCCGCCGCCGGAGATCAGCCCGACCTTGCCCGACACGGGCGCGTCGGCCCGGTAGACGATCTTGTGCCGGTGGTCGACCCGGAGGTCGGGGTGCGCGGCGGCGATGCCGAGCAGGGCCTCGGCGACGACGTCGGCGGGGTCGTTGATGAGCTTCTTCACGGGTTCCTCCCTCGGGCGTGCGCGGGTTCGACGGCGGGCACGGGCGCGTCCGGCCGGGCCGGGGCCGGGCCGGCGACGAGGCGCGGGACCAGCCGGGCGGCCACCGCGACGCCCCACCCGGGGCTGTGTCTCGAATAACGTTCGACTATGCCGAACACGGATCGGACGCTACGCTGCTGTGACCGGGCCCACAAGAGGCCGAACGCAGGAGTGGGGATGCCAGTGATCCAGTCGGTGGACCGCGCGCTGCGCATCCTGACGGTGCTGCAGGGCAGCAGGCGGCTGAGCCTCGGCGAGATCGCCGGCCGGCTCGGCCTCGCGCCGTCGACGGTGCACGGCATCATCCGCACCCTGCTGGCGCACGGGATGGTGGCGCAGGAGCGCGACTCGCAGCGCTACCGGCTCGGGCCCGCCACGCTGCGCCTGGGCAACGTCTACCTCGACACGCTGGAGCTGCGCTCGCGCGTGGCGACCTGGGCCGACGAGCTGGCCCGGCGCACCGGGTGCGCCGTGCGCACCGGCGTGCTGCTGCTCGGCGACGTGGTGGTGGTGCACCACGAGCCGCGCCCGGACGGCACCCGCCAGATGCCGGAGGTCGGCATCGTCATCCCGGCGCACGCCTGCGCGCTGGGCAAGGCGCTGCTCGCGTTCGACCCCGCCGGCCTCGTCGACGTCACCGGGCGGGGCATGACCGGCGAGACGATCACCGACCCGGTGGCGCTCGACGCCCAGCTCGACCAGGTGCGCCGCACCGGGATCGCCACCGAGGCCGAGGAGGCCGTGCTCGGGGAGTGCGGGATCGCCGCCCCGCTGGCCGACGCCGGGGGAGAGGCCGCCGGGGCCATCGGGCTGGTGGTGCCGGCGAGCGAGTGGCCGCCCGCCGCCTCCGCCGTCGACGCGCTGCGCGCCGCGGCGCGGGCGGTGTCGCGGGAGCTGGGGGCCCAGGCGTGGCCGCCGCCCGCACCCGACCGGCTGCGGCCCCCGGCCAGCGCATGAGGATCGGGATCGGCCTGGCCGCGCTGGCCCGCCCGGCCTACCTCACCGCCGGACGGGCGGCCGACCTCGGCGCGCGGCGCACCGTGGAGGACCTGCGCCGCCGCACCGGGGAGGTGCTCGACGCGGCGTACGCGGCGGGCGTGCGCTACGTCGACGTCGCGCGGTCCTACGGCCGGGCCGAGGAGTTCCTCGCCGGCTGGCTGGCCGCCCGGCCGGACGCCGCCGACGTCGAGGTGGGCTCGAAGTGGGGCTACCGCTACGTCGGCGACTGGCGGGTGGACGCCGAGGTGCACGAGGTGAAGGACCACTCGCTCGCCGCGTTCGAGGCCCAGTGGCCGCAGACCCGCGCGCTGCTCGGCGACCGCGTGGACGTCTACCACGTGCACTCGGCCACCCTCGACACCGGCGTGCTCGACGACACCCCGCTGCACGGGGCGCTGGCCCGGCTGCGGGACGGGGGCGTCCGCGTCGGGGCGTCGACGTCGGGCCCGGACCAGGCGGCCGCCGTGCGCCGCGCCCTGGCCGTCCGCGTCGGCGGGGAGCCGCTGTTCACCTCGATCCAGTCGACCTGGAACGTGCTGGAGCCCTCGGTGGGCCCCGCGCTGGCCGAGGCGGCCGCGGCGGGCGCCCGGGTGATCGTCAAGGAGGCGGTGGCGAACGGGCGGCTCGCCCCCGGCGGCGTCGACGGCACGCCCGGCGCCCGCCGGGCCGCCGCGCTCGCCGCCGAGCTGGGCACGAGCGTCGACGGTCTCGCCGTGGCCGCGGCGCTGGCCCAGCCCTGGGTCTGGCGGGTGCTGTCCGGAGCGGTCACGCCGGAGCAGCTCGCGAGCAACGTCGCGGCCCCGACCCTGCCGCCCGGGGTGCTCGACGAGCTGGCGGGCCTCGCCGAGCCCGCCCCCGCGTACTGGGCCGCGCGGTCCGGTCGCCGCTGGACCTGACCGCGCGGCGGCGGGAGGGGGTCCGTCAGGCGGGGCGGGTGGCGCCGTTGCGCGGCGTCCGGGCCTTCGACGGAGTCTCGGACGCGGCCTCCGTGGCGGCGGCGACCTTCTCGGTGACGGTGGCCGCCATCGCGCCCGCCTGCTCGGAGACGGTGGCGGCGGCCTCGTGGGTGCGGGTGACCAGCGCGGTGGTCGCGGCGCGCTGCTCGGCGAGCACCTGTGCGGCCACGTCGAACCACGAGTCCACGACGGCGAGGGTCTGGTCCCGGCCGGGCAGCGGAGCCGGGAAGGCGAGGGAGCCGGCGGCGTTCTGCAGCGTCTCGCCCCACGCGTGCACGGCCGCGGTGACGGCCTTGCGGCTCTGCTCGGCGATGCGGACGAACTCGTCGGTCGGTGCGTTCATGGCGATCCTCCTGGCGGTGTCGGGCCGATGTGATCGACAAACTACGCGCGCGTGATAACTATGTCAATCGCCCGAGGAGGCTCTCCAACCGGCCCGTCGGCACCTGTTCGCGCCACTCGTCGGCGACCAGGTGCAGCACGACCTCGTCGTCGCCGACCGCCATCTCCCGCAGTCGCAGGCCGCGGGGGAGGGCCGGCAGGGCGACGCGCCGCGCCGGGGCCCACGCCGGCAGCGGGATCCGGCGGGAGCCGACCGTCAGCGTCCGCGGCCGGACGAGTAGCGCCGAGCCGCTCACCTCGGCCTCGACGCCGACCGAGCCCCACGACGGGTGCCGCGCCCACCGCAGGCGGGCCGCCCCGGCCCCGGCGGGCTCCAGTGCCCACCCGGGACGTTCGGCGGCGAACCTGCGCCGCAGCACCTCCGTCCGCACGGCCAGCTCGAGGGTCACCGGCGCGGCGACGGCGACGGGGACCGGCAGCGGCCGGACGTGCACGTTGCGGCACACCAGCACGAGGCGGTGGCACTCCAGGTCGCGCCACCGGACGTCGGAGGCGAGCAGGCGCACGTCGTCGAGCTGCCCCAGTGCCAGCCCCACCGGGTCGGGGTCGAGCGACGGCGCGTCCCAGCGCAGGGAGAGCTCGCCGCCGGAGCCCGGCACCGTGATCCGGCGGCCCGCCAGGCGGCGGCCCGCCGTCCGCAGCAGGGCCTCCAGCGCGCCCACCGGGGTCAGCGCGGCCCCGGCGCGCAGCAGCGCGGTCGGGTCGAACCAGGACGTCCACGGGTCTCGGTCCACGGCCGCAGTATCCGCCGCGGCCCCCGGCCCGGGTACCGGAGACCGGGCGTCAGGCGTGCGCGGCGCCCGCCGTCCGCTTCGGGAGCAGGTGCAGCACGGCCACGACCACGGCGCCGACGATCGCCCCCGCGACCGCGGAGAGGGCGGTGTTGGTGAGCCAGCCGAGGAACCCGCCGAGCGCACCCGTGGCGTCGTGCACGAGCACCTCGACGTGGTGCACGAAGGCGTAGGGGGGCGCGAAGCCGAGGTCCTCCATGCCGACGAGCAGGATGTGGCCGCCGACCCACAGCATCGCCGCGATCCCGACGGTGGACAGCACCGAGAGCACGATCGGCATCGCCCGCACCAGCCCGCGCCCCAGCGCGCTCACCGGCGCGGAGTCGCGCGCGGCGAGCACCAGGCCGGCGTCGTCCATCTTGACGATGAGCGCCACCACGCCGTAGACGAGCACCGTGATGGCCACGGCCACGACGAGCAGGATGGCGGCGCGGGAGAGCAGGCCCTCGGACGCGACCTCGTTCAGCGCGATGACCATGATCTCGGCGGAGAGGATGAAGTCGGTCCGGACCGCGCCCGACACGACCTTCTTCTCGTGGGCCGCCGGGTCGGCCGCGGCGGACTCCTGGGTCTCCTCCGGCGAGGCGTGGTGCCCGGAGATCAGCTCCCAGATCTTCTCCGCGCCCTCGTAGCACAGGTACGTGCCGCCCAGCATGAGGATGGGCGTAAGCAGCCACGGCGCGAACTGACTCAGGAGCAGCGCGGCCGGGAGGATGAACAGCAGCTTGTTGCGCAGCGAGCCCTTGGCGATCCGCCCGATGATCGACAGCTCGCGCTTGGGCTCGAGCCCCTGCACGTAGCGGGGCGTGACCGCCGCGTCGTCGACGACCACCCCGGCCGCCTTGACGCCGGCCCGCCCGGCGGCGCCCGCGATGTCGTCGAGCGAGGCCGCGGTGAGGCGGACGAGCGCGGCGACGTCGTCGAGCAGCGCGAACAGCCCGCTCATCGGAGGGGGGTCCGCTGGGGAGATGCCGGGATCCGCACGCGGGGGAGCGTACCCGGGGAGCCCGGCCCGCGCGGGGGCCCGGTGGGTGCCGTTCCGGGCCCCCGATCGGCCCGGATGTCGCCGTCGGCGCGGCCCGGGCCCGGGTGATGTGCGTCCTGTTGCCGGGTTCGCGGTGATTCGTCCGGGTACACCGGAGGCATGACCGATGGGCGCGAGGACATGCTGCGCGACGGGCGGCGCGTGACGCTGCGCGCGGTGCAGCCCGCGGACGCCGCGCTGCTGGCCGCGGGTTTCGCGCGGCTGAGCGAGGAGTCGCGGTTCCGCCGGTTCCTCAGCCCGCTGCGCCGGCTCACCCCCCGCCAGCTCGAGTTCCTCACCCGGGTCGACCACCGCGACCACGAGGCGATCGGCGCGGTCGCCGTCGAGGGCGGGGTCGAGACGGGCGTGGGCGTCGCCCGGTTCGTGCGGTCGGCGGTCCGCCCGCACGAGGCCGACCTGGCGTTGACCGTGTCCGATGAGTGGCAGGGTCGGGGGCTCGGCGGGTTGTTGCTGCGCCGGCTCGCGCGCCGTGCGCGCGAGGAGGGTGTGACGAGGTTCACCGCCGACGTGCTCGCCGCGAACGGCGCGGTGCTGCACCTGCTGCGTTCGCTGGGGCCGACCACCACCGCCCGCGACGGCACGCAGCTGACGGTCACGGTGGAGCTGGTGCCCGTTCCCGAGGAGCGGGCGGGCCGGACCGTCCCGGCGGCCTCGTAGCGGCCGCTCCCACCGCCGCACGGTCGAGGCGCGGATTGGTGCGGGGGGCGGCGGGGTATCCGGTGGACATGACTCACGACTCGTCCACCGTCGGCTACACCGTGCCGGGCATGGAGGAGAAGGACGCCGTCCTGGTCGTCGAACTCCTGCAGGCGCGGCTGCACGCCCTCAACGACCTCGCCCTGACGCTCAAGCACGTGCACTGGAACGTCGTCGGGCCGCACTTCATCGCCGTGCACACCATGCTCGACCCGCAGGTCGACGGCGTGCGCACGATGGTCGACGACGTGGCGGAGCGCATCGCCACCCTGGGCGGCTCGCCCGCCGGGACGCCGGGTGCGCTCGTCGCGGAGCGCACCTGGGACGACTACTCCGTCGGCCGCGCCGACGCCCTCGCCCACCTGGGCGCGCTCGACCTCGTCTACACCGGGGTGATCGGTGACCACCGCGCCGCCATCGCGCGGACCGAGGAGGCCGACCCGGTCACCCAGGACATGCTGATCGCGCAGTCCGGCGAGCTCGAGCAGTACCAGTGGTTCGTCCGGGCGCACCTGGAGAACTCCCGCGGCGAGCTCACCTCGGCGGGCGCGTCGACCGAGCGGGACGCCGCCGCGGAGGCGGCCGGCTGAGCCACCCGCGTCGGCTCGGCCCTCGCGCGTACCGTCCGCCCCCGCGCGCACCGTCGACGGT
>NZ_BJNG01000032.1 GCF_006539565.1 Pseudonocardia hydrocarbonoxydans | reverse complement strand
CGCGCGCACCGTCGACGGTGCGCGCGGGGCCGGGATGTGCGCGCGAGGACCGGTCGCGCGTTCGTCACTCCTCCAGCGTGTGCAGCGCCCGCGTCCAACGGTGCGCTCGTGCGTCGTCGTCCTGCTCCCACCAGGGGTCCCCCCGCTCCCCGAGGCCGGTCTTGGCCGCCCCCACGCGCGCCCGCGCCCGGCGTAGCGCGTCCTGGTCGCCCGCCCTGCGGGCCGCCCGCACGGCGTTGCGGGCGACGCCGAGATGGTGCAGCAGCGCCGTGCGGACCTCTTCGGGCAGCGCCGGGTCCGCGGCGCGCCACCGTCTCCCGTCCACGACGACGAAGCGGCCGTCTGGCGTGCGTTCCACGGTGGACCCCTTCCCCCGGGCTCCGGGATGCCCGTTCCCGGAACGGGCGAACCGTGCGGTCGAGTCGCGCAACCGCGCGACCCGACCGACGATGGAACGGACGCCCCCGCGGCGCACCGCCGCCCACCCCCCGCCCGACCACCCCCTGGAGCATCCATGCCCGCAGTCCTGTTCGGTTCCATCAGCACGGTCGCCGACACCTCCGAGCTGCAGCGCGACGCGTTCAACCGGGCGTTCGCCGCCCACGGTCTGGACTGGCACTGGGAGCGCGAGGACTACCGCGCCCTGCTGGAGGACAGCGGCGGCGCGGACCGGGTCGCCGGGTACGCCCGTGCCCGCGACCAGCAGGTCGACGCCGCGGCGGTGCACGCCACGAAGTCGCAGCTGTTCCGGGAGAGCCTGGCCGCGGCCCGCCTCGACCCGCGCCCCGGCGTCCGCGACACGATCGCCGCGGCGCGCGAGCGCGGCTGGTCGGTCGGACTGGTCACCACCACCTCGCCGGCGAACGTCGCCGCGCTGCTGGACGCGCTCGCCCCCGCGATCGGGGCGGGTGACTTCGACGTGATCCTCGACGCCGACTCCGTCGCGCGCCCCAAGCCCGACCCGGACGCCTACGCCGCCGCACTGGAGCGGCTGGCCGAGCAGCCCGGCGCGTGCGTCGCGGTGGAGGACAACCGCGGCGGCGTCGCCGCGGCCGCGGCTGCGGGCGTGACGTGCGTGGCGTTCCCCAACGCCAACACCGCGGGCCACGACTTCGGCGACGCCCGCGTGGTCGAGCGCCTCGACCTCGCCGACCTGGCCCCCGCCGCGCGCTGACCCCCACCGACCCGCACCGCACCCAGGAGAGACCCACCGTGACCAGCAGCACCGACGCCACGCTGAGAGCCACCGACAACGCCTTCACGGTCGAGGCCTACGAGAAGATCGACTACTCGCTCGTCCTCGTCGACGGGGCCTTCGACCCGGCGAACACCGAGCTCGCCGACGCCTACCGGCGGTGGGGGCGTTGCCTCATGGTCGTCGACGAGACCGTCCACGATCTCTACGGCGAGCGGATGCGCGCCTACTTCGACCACCACGGCATCGCGCTGACGGTGTTCCCGCTCGCGATCGCCGAGACCACCAAGACGATGCGCACCGCGGAGCGGATCGTCGACGCGTTCGGCGAGTTCGGGCTGGTCCGCAAGGAGCCGGTGCTGGTGGTGGGCGGCGGGCTGACCACCGACGTCGCCGGGTTCGCCTGCTCGATGTTCCGCCGCTCCACCAACTACATCCGGGTGCCCACGACGCTGATCGGCCTGATCGACGCCAGCGTCGCGATCAAGGTCGCGGTCAACCACGGGAAGTCGAAGAACCGGCTCGGGCCTTCCACGCCTCGCAGCAGGTGATCCTGGACTTCTCGTTCCTGGCGACGCTGCCGGTCGAGCAGGTGCGCAACGGCATGGCCGAGCTCGTCAAGATCTCCACGGTGGGCAACGCGGAGATCTTCGAGCTGCTGGAGAAGTACGGCGAGGACCTGCTGACCACCCGCTTCGGCCACCTCGACGGCACCCCCGAGCTGCGCCAGGTCGCCGACCGCGTCACCTACGAGGGCATCCGGACCATGCTGGAGCTGGAGGTGCCCAACCTGCACGAGCTCGACCTGGACCGGGTGATCGCGTTCGGGCACACCTGGAGCCCGACGCTGGAGCTCTCGCCGCAGGTGCCCTTCTTCCACGGCCACGCGATCAGCGTCGACATGGCGCTGTCGACGACCATCGCGAAGGAGCGCGGCTACGTCTCCGAGAGCGAGCGCGACCGCGTGTTCTGGCTGATGAGCCGCCTCGGCCTGTCGTTGGACAGCCCGCACCTCACCCCGGAGATGCTGGTGGCGGCGACGGACCTGATCGTCCAGACCCGCGACGGCAGCCAGCGCGCCGCGGTGCCGCGCCCGGTCGGGAGCTGCCACTTCGTCAACGACCTCACCGCCGACGAGCTGGTCCACGCGCTCGCCGTGCACCGCGAGGCGTGCCGCCGCTACCCGCGCGAGGGGCTGGGCGTCTCGCCGTTCCTGGCGGCGGGGTGAGTGCGCCGCGGCCGGTGACGCCGCTGGGCATCCTGGTGGAGAAGCTGGGTGCCCTGGTCGAGCGGGCCGGGGACGACCCGGGCCTGTCCGGCGCGCTGCGCGAGGCCCACGAGCTCGCCGCCGGGCTCGACCCCTACCTGGCCCGCCACACCACGCCCGAGTCGCCCGCGCTGCAGGCCCTCGCCGAGGCGACCGCGGCCCGGGACTGGAGCCGTCGCGACGGCCCGTTCCTGGAACGGGAGATGCTCTCCGGGCACGTCGAGGGGCAGTTCCTCAAGATGCTGGTGCACGCCGTGCGGGCCCGCCGGGTGCTCGACGTCGGCATGTTCACCGGCTACTCCGCCCTGGCCATGGCCGAGGCGCTGCCCGCGGACGGGCGGGTCGTGGCCTGCGAGGTCGACGCCGAGGTGGCGGGGTTCGCGGCCCGCCACCTGGCCGGCTCCGGGTACGCCGACCGCATCGACGTCCGGGTCGGCCCGGCCGCCGACACCCTCGCCGCGCTGGTCGCCGACGGGGAGGTCTTCGACCTCGTCTTCGTCGACGCGGACAAGGCGGGCTACCCGGCCTACCTCGCCGCCGTGCTCGACGGCGGGCTGCTCGCCCCGCACGGGCTGGTCTGCGTCGACAACACCCTCATGCAGGGGCAGCCGTGGAGCGGCGGGCGGTCGGACAACGGCGACGCCATCGCGGCGTTCAACGACGCCGTGTCGGCCGACCCCCGCGTCGAGCAGGTGCTCGTGCCGCTGCGCGACGGCGTCACGCTCGTCCGCCGCGTCGACCGTCCCTGACCCGCTCCCGGAGGAGACCGTGCACACCACCGCACTGCACCCGCTCGGCGTCCGGCTCACCGGCGCCGACCTCTCGACGGTCGACGTCGCCGTCGTGCGGCGACTGCTCGCCGCGCACGGCGTGCTGGTCGCCCCCGCCCAGCACCTCGACGACGCCGCGTTCGTCGCCTTCCTGCGCCGTTTCGGCGAGCTGGTGTTCACCACGGGGGAGACCCCGGTGCCCGGCTTCCCCGACCTCAACGTCGTCACCAACGTCGGGCGCACGACCCCGCCGCGCAGCGTGTTCCACGTCGACACCAGCTACGTGCCGGTGCCGCCCGCCTACACCGCGCTGCGGGCCGTGCAGATTCCCGAGCGCGGCGGGCAGACCCTGTTCACCGACCAGTACCGCGCCCACGACACCCTGCCCCCGGAGCTGCGCGACACGTTGGTGGGCCGGACGATCACCCACCGCGTCAGCGGGGTGCCGGGCGACCGCGACTCCCAGGCCGAGCACCCGGCGCTGCGGCGCCATCCGGTGTCCGGACGCACCAGCCTCTACCTCTCCACACCGCAGCGCTGCGTGGCGGTCAGCGGCATGGACGCGGCCGCATCGGCGGCACTGATCGACCGGCTCTACCGGCACTCGACCGCGGAGGAGAACACCCTGCGCCACACCTGGTCCCCCGGCGACGTCGTCATGTGGGACAACGGGTGCGTACTGCACCGCGCCGACCACGACGGCGTCGTCGGCGACCGCACGATGCACCGCGGCATGGTCGCCGCCGCCGCGTGAGCGGCCGGCTGCGGGTCGCGGCCCGGACCGTCGGGGCGCTGGCGCTGCTGCAGGCCGCACTGCCGGCCAACCTGGCGCTGACCGCGGGCGCGCTGCTGCGGTCGCTGCTGGTGCCCGCGCCGCGGGCCGTCGCCGACCGGCCGCGGACGGTCCTGCTCAGCGGCGGGAAGATGACCAAGGCGCTGGCGCTGGCGCGGGCGTTCCACCGCGCCGGGCACCGGGTGGTGCTCGTGGAGTCGCGGCGCTACCGGATGACCGGACACCGGTTCTCCCGCCACGTCGACCGGTTCCACACCGTCCCCGACGCGCGCTCGCCGGGCTACGCCGCCGCGCTGCGCGAGATCGTGCTCGCCGAGGGCGTCGACGTGTACGTGCCGGTGTGCAGCCCCGTGTCCAGCTACGAGGACGCACGGGCCGCGGTCGTGCTCGCCCCGCACTGCGAGGTCCTGCACCCCGACGCCGCGACCGTCGCGGTGCTCGACGACAAGCACGCGTTCGTCGAGGCGGCGGACAAGCTCGGGCTGCCGGTCCCGGACTCGCACCGGGTCACGAGCCCGCAGCAGGTGGCGGAGTTCGACTTCGCCGCCGCGGCCCCGCCCTACGTCCTCAAGAGCATCCCCTACGACCCGGTGCACCGGCTCGACCTGACCCCGCTGCCGCGGCCCACCCCGCAGGACACGGCCGCGTTCGCCCGGTCCAAGCCCATCTCCGCGGACACCCCGTGGATCCTGCAGCAGTTCGTCACCGGGCAGGAGTACTGCGTGCACACCACGGTCCGCGACGGCGCGGTGCAGGTCTACGCCTGCTGCGAGTCCTCGGCGTTCCAGGTCAACTACGCCATGGTCGACGTGCCGGAGATCGAGGCCTGGGTGCGGGGGTTCGTCGAGCCGCTGCGGCTGACCGGGCAGATCAGCTTCGACCTCATGGTCGACGCCGACGGCCGCGTGCACCCCATCGAGTGCAACCCGCGCACGCACTCGGCGATCACGATGTTCCACGACCACCCCGGCCTGGCCGCGGCCTACCTCGACACCGGTGTCGAGGTGATCACCCCGCTGCCGGGGAGCCGGCCGACGTACTGGGCCTACCACGAGCTGTGGCGGATCCTGAGCCGTCAGCGGACCCTGCGCGAGGGGCTGCGCGTGCTCACGCGGGGCACCGACGCGGTGTTCGACGCGGCCGACCCGCTGCCCTTCCTCATGGTGCACCACCTGCAGATCCCGTGGCTGCTGCTGCGCAACCTGGTGACCGGGCGCGACTGGGTGCGGATCGACTTCAACATCGGCAAGCTCGTCGAGCCGGCGGGGGACTGAGCCGTGCGCGTGCTGCACCTGGCCGGCTCCCCGACCAGCGCGTTCTTCGACGACCTGTCCCGGCTCTACGCGCAGGACTGCCTCGACGCCGTCACCGACCCGCACCACGAGCCGCACGTCGCCCACGTCGCCCACGTCGCCCCGGACGGCCGGTGGCGCTTCCCCGCCGACCTGCGGGCCGCGGCGATCGCGGCGGCGGAGCCGATGTCCCTGCCCGCCGCGCTCGCCCACCTCGCGGGCCTGGGCGTCGACGTGGCGGTCCCGCAGATGTTCTGCCCGCCCGGGATGACCACCTACCGGGCGCTGCTCGACGCTGCGGGGATCCCGCACGTGGGCAACACCGCCGCGGTGATGGCGCTGGGCGCGGACAAGGCGAAGACCCGGGCCGTGGTGGCCGCGGCCGGCGTCGACGTCCCGGCGGGGGAGGTGCTGCGCCGCGGTGACCGGCCGTCGCGGCGGCCGCCGGTCGTGGTCAAGCCCGTCGACGCCGACAACTCCGCGGGGGTCACCCTGGTGCGCGACGCGGCGGGGTTCGCCGCGGCGCTGGACGAGGCGTTCGCGCACTCCGCCCGCGTGCTCGTGGAGGACTACGTCGAGCTCGGCCGCGAGGTGCGGTGCGGCATCGTGGCGCGGGGCGACGAGCTGGTGGCCCTGCCGCTGGAGGAGTACGCCGTCGACCCGGTGACCCACCCGGTCCGCGGCTACGCCGACAAGCTCGGCCGTGGCGCCGACGGCGCGCTGGAGCTGCGCGCCAAGGGCGCGCAGAGCGCGTGGATCGTCGACCCCGGCGACCCGGTGACCGCCCCGGTCCAGGCCGCCGCGCGCGCCTGCCACACCGCGCTGGGCTGCCGCGACCACAGCCTGTTCGACTTCCGCATCGACCCCGACGGGCGGCCGTGGTTCCTGGAGGCCGGCCTGTACTGCTCGTTCGCGCCGCGCAGCGTGGTCGCCACCATGGCGGCCGCCGCCGGGATCGGGCTCGGCGAGCTGTTCCGGTCCGCGCTGGAGCAGGCCGTCGCCCGGTGACCGCGGCGCCCGCGCGCCGCGGCCGCTCGGGCCCCTCGGCCCGGGCTCCGGGGCTCAGGCCGGCTCGACCTCCCGCTCCGCCTCCAGCGCGCCGGTCAGCAGCGCGACGAGCGCCTCGAGCTGCACGTCGGCCGAGGACCCGACCTCCTCGTCGGAGCCGTCGAGGGCCTGGGCGGCGAGACCGGCCTTGCCGTCGATCAGCTCGGCGATGCGGGCGTCGATCGTCTGCGCGGCGATGATGCGCCACGCGGTGACCGGCTCCGACTGGCCGATGCGGTGGCTGCGGTCGATGGCCTGGGTCTGCTCCGCCGCGGTCCAGGACAGCTCCGCGAGCACGATGTTCGACGCGACCTGCAGGTTCAGGCCCACCCCGGCCGCGGTCAGCGAGCAGACCGCGACGGCGACGCCCGGGTCCTGCACGAACGCGTCGATGTTGCGCTGGCGCACCGCGGTGCTCTGGTCGCCGCGGATCGAGGAGAACCGCACCCCGGCGCGCCGGAA
Source organism: Pseudonocardia hydrocarbonoxydans (assembly GCF_006539565.1). Taxonomy (GTDB): domain Bacteria; phylum Actinomycetota; class Actinomycetes; order Mycobacteriales; family Pseudonocardiaceae; genus Pseudonocardia; species Pseudonocardia hydrocarbonoxydans. The sequence goes on along the minus strand of NZ_BJNG01000032.1, from coordinate 10,856 downwards.
GGTCTCCTCGGCGGCGTCCATCACGTCGACGTGCTTGGCGAAGAACACCACCTTGCTAGCGCTGCGCGCCAGCTGCGCGGCGTAGTCGGCGGCGAGGTCGGCCTTCGCCCGCCCGATGCGCCGCATCATGCCGAACACGTTCTCGCCCGTCGTCGACGTGGTCGCGTCCTTCTGCTCCCAGCGCGCGACCTGGCGCACCAGGTCGTGGTCGATGCCCTCGACCACCGCGCCGGAGCGGCGGTTCGCCAGCGCTTCGTCGTAGCGGGCGAGCATCCGCCGGGCGAGGTCGCGCTCGGCCGCCCGGATGGAGCGGCCCGCGGGGCCGTCGAGCTCCACGGGGAGGTCGGCGATGCGCCGCGCGGGGATGTCGGCGGCCACGTCGACCTTGCGGCGGCGGACGATCCCGAGGTCGACGACGCACGCGCGGGCGGCGGCGGAGAAGCCCGGGTCGGCGGGGGTCAGCCCGGTCGCGGCGAGGGCGTTCATCAGGTCGGCGAGCGGCGTGGTGTCGTCGATCCAGCCCAGGAACTGCCAGATCGCCAGGAAGTCCTCGATGTCGTTGATCAGCGGCGTGCCGGTGAGCGCCATCAGCAGCGGGCGGGCGGCCCGCTGCCGGATCCGCCGGGAGATCTCCAGGACGTGCTGCGAGCGCTGGGAGGACTTGTTCTTGATGAAGTGCGCCTCGTCGACGACCATCCCGCGGAAACCGAACTGGCCGAGCCAGCCGACGTGGCGGTCGAGCACCTCGTAGTTGACGACGATGATGTCGGCGAACCCGTCGATGGAGTCGCCGTTGCCGTGGATCGCGGTGGCGGTGCGGTGCGGTGTCCACAGCCCGGCCTCGCGGACCCAGTTGGTCTTGACGACGTTCGGCACGACGACCAGCAGCGGGTACGCGTCGGCCGCCTCCGCGGCGAGCAGCGCCTGCGCGGTCTTGCCCAGGCCCGGCTCGTCGGCGAGCAGGAACGTGCGGTGCCCGGCCGCGGCCGCGGCGACCAGCCGCGACTGGTGCGGCATGAGCTCCCGGCCGCGGGGGACCCGCCCGGGTGCGGGGGCGGGCAGCTCCATGCAGGCGGGGGCACCGGCCCCGGCCCGCTCGAACGACCGCAGCAGCGGGCCGAGCAGCTCCCAGCTCGCGAGCGGCGTGGGGCGGACCGCGGTGGACCGGGCTGCGGAGAAGTCGGGGGCCAGGAACGGGTTGGCGAGCTGGCGCGACACGACCGACTGCGGCACGACCCGGGGCTTCGCGGGGGCGGCGGGCTCCTCGGGCGGGGCCTCGGGGACGGCCGCGTCCGCGACCGGCTCGATCCCGGCGTTGCGCAGCACGTCACGGGTGAACGACCGGGCCTCGTCGGAGACGACCGCGTCGTCGCCGAGCAGCGCGAGCAGCGCCGGATCGCGCACGGCGGTCATCGCGAGCGTGGTCGCGATGCCGTCGAGCCGCTTGAGCCGGTCGGTGCGCTGGGCCTCGGTGGCGTCGCCGTCGGCCCGGACGCGGGCCCGCTCCTCGCGCAACAGCAGCGCGACGGCCTGGAACCGGGTGCGGGTGGCGGGCGTGGCCCGGCCGCGCTTGAGCGCGGCCTCGACCTCCCGCACGGTGCGCGCGAGCACCGACATGACGTCGTCGCCGCCCTCGCGGCCGCGCCGGCGGTCCCGTGGGGAGCCACGGCGGGCCCCGGCCTGGGGCCGGCCTCGTCGAGCCACGTACTGCTCCTCCTCCGGAACGCCTCGGCCGGCCGCCGGGGCGGCCGCCGCGCGCAGTGCTGCGGACGGGTGGTGGGGCACCGCGGAACGGGGCCGTGACGGCCCCTCCGGGTGCGATCCGGTCCCCGGGACCCAGCACACCACGGCGGGGCCACCGGTCGCCGGGGTGCGGCACCCACCGCACGGGCCGGGTGAGCGGTGCCGGACGGGCGGTGGCACTCGGTACCCGTCGGACGGAGCTCGGCGTGATCGGATCGGTTCCATCCTACCGCCCCGCGGCGGGGACGACGACCGCGGCGCGCTCAGGCGCCGACGGTCGTGCGCGCCGTCACGTCGAAGCCGGCGGAGACGACCAGCCCGCCGTCGACGCGGCGGCACGAGGCGACGGCGACGTGGCAGGGCAGGGTGACCGAGCTGGGCAGGCGCAGACCCCCGTCGAGCTCGTAGCGCATGTTGGTGATCTTCCAGGCGGTCGCGGCCGGGTCGCCGGGGGCGTCGGGCGCCCGGTCCTGGCGGACGACCACCCGTACCTCGGTGACCCCGGGCGGCCACTCGAACTCCAGCGACCGCGGCCCGGTGACGGTGAGGTGCCGCACGGCGGGGATGGCGCCGGTCGCGGCACCGTCGCCGGGGGTGGGGTCCGGCGGGTCGACCGGCCGTCCGGCCGGGGTGGCGGCGTCGGACCCGGCGTCCCCGGCGTCCCCGGGGGTCCGGCCCATCTCCGACACCGCGGCGCCGAGCCGGGCGACCACCCCGTACACCGGGATCCGGGCCGAGGGGTCACGGCACCGTCGACGATGGCGGTGGAACGGGTGCGCCCCACGACCTGCCAGCGGCCGTCGGGGGCCAACCGGGTGATCTTGTACTCGACGTCCCCGGGACCGCCCGGCGTCCAGCTCACCGTGACCGACCGGTCCTGCGTCCCGCGCTCGGCGCGTACCTCCGTGGGGACGGGCACCGCGGCGGCCGCGGGCCTGGGGGCCGGCGCCGCGGGCGCGGTCTCCGGGGCGGCCGGCTCCGGGGTGGCGGTCTCCGGGGCGGCGGTCTCCGGGGCGGCGGGCTCCGGGGCCCCCGCGGGCCGGGGGGTGGGGCCGATGCGCGTCGTGGCCGCGGGCGGCACCACCGTCGTCGGGTAGGGGGCCGTCGGCCGGGGGCGGGGCCGGGGCGACTGCGGGTCCTGGGTCCGGGGGCCCGGGTTCGGGGGCGCCGGCGGGCGGGGCGCGGGGGACCGGGCGGCGGCCCGCAGCGCGTCGAGGAAGGAGGTGCAGGTCGGGAAGCGGTGGTCCGGGTGCTTGGCGGCGGCGCGGGCGACGGCGTCGTCGACGGCGGCCGGGAGCTCCGGGCGCAGCAGGCGCGGGCGGGGCGGGTCGGCGGCGAGGTGGGCGTAGACGACCGCGGCCACCTCCGGGCGCGGGTAGGGCACCTCGCCGGTGAGGCAGCGGTACACCAGGCAGGCCAGGCCGTACTGGTCGGAGCGCCCGTCGACCCAGCGGCCCTCGATCTGCTCGGGGGAGGAGTACTGCGGCGTGCCCATGAACCGGCCGGCGGAGGTGAGGTCGGCGCCCGCGACCGTCGCGCCCTTGGCGATCCCGAAGTCGCACAGGTACACCTGCCCGGCGCGCGGGCGACCCGAGCGCACGAGCAGCACGTTGCCCGGCTTGACGTCGCGGTGCACCAGCCCGGCCTCGTGGACGGCGTCGAGCGCGTCGGCCACCGGCCCGAGCACGGCGCACAGCCCGTCGATGCCCAGGCGGCCCTCGCGGCGCAGCACGACCCCCAGGTCTTCCCCGTCGACGAAGCGCATCGACAGGTAGAGGACGCCGTCGGCGTGGCCCGCGTCGTAGATCGGGACGACGTTCGGGTGCTCCAGGCTGGCCGCGATCGCGGCCTCGCGCTCGAACCGCCGCCGGTACTCCGCGTCGGCGCCGAGCCAGGGCGGCAGGACCTTCAGCGCGACCGTGCGACCCAGCCGCAGATGGGTGGCGCGGTAGACCACCCCCATGCCGCCCTCGCCGACGAGCGCGTCGATGCGGTGCCCGGCCAGGACGTGGCCGACCCATCCTGCGGCGGCCGATCCCTGCTGTTCCGGCACCGGCGGTCCGGGGCACCCCGCCTGCGGCGGCCGGCCCCGTCCTCCCCTCTCGATCCGTTCGTTACGAGCCCACGCGGGCACGGGGTGCGGCGCCCCCGTCGGCCGCGGACCGTCCCGGTCCACAGCCTACGGTCGCGCGGCCGCGCAGGGGCGCCGGTGTCGGCGGGTGTCGCGTGCGGTGTCAGGCCGCGGCGAGGGCGTCGCGCCCGGCCGTGGTGAGGTGCGCGGGGCCGGCCGATCCGGGCCCGATGAGGCCGGCGCGGGCGAGCCGGGCGTGCAGGAACTGGTCGGCGCAGGGCAGGTCGTCGACGAGCAGGGTGGGCCCGGCCAGGACGCAGCGCCCGGCGGCGACGGCGCGCAGCAGGGCGCGGTCGCGGTGGCTCAGCGGGGCCGTGCCTGCCGGGGTGGTGGTCGTGGTGTCCATCGTCGTGCCTCCCGTTCCGCGTGTCCGGTGCCGTCACAGGAGGGAGTCCCCCGGTGTGGCTTGGGTTACAGCGGGATCCGGGGCGGACGGGGGTACGCCCGGGACATGCAGATCGGCTACAAGCTGGCGACCGAGGCGTTCGGGCCCGACGAGATCATCCGGCAGGCGGTGCGCGCCGAGGAGGTCGGTTTCGACTTCGTCGAGATGAGCGACCACTTCCACCCCTGGCTCGACGTCCAGGGCCACAGCCCGTTCAGCTGGACCCTGTTCGGCGCGATCGCCGCGCGCACCGAGCGGATCGGGCTCGTCAGCGGCGTGACCTGCCCGACGATCCGGTACCACCCGGCGGTCATCGCCCAGGCGGCGGCCACGCTGGCCCTGGTCTCGCACGACCGCTTCACCCTCGGGGTGGGGTCGGGGGAGCGGCTCAACGAGCACGTCGTGGGGCGGGGGTTCCCGTCCGTCGCCCGGCGCCACGCGATGCTGCGCGAGGCGCTGGAGATCATCCGGCTGCTCTGGAGCGGCGGCTACCGGTCCTACGAGGGCACATACCTGCAGCTGGAGGACGCGCGGGTGTTCGACCTGCCCGAACGCCTGCCGGAGATCGCGGTCGCCGCGGGCGGACCGGCCGCGGCCCGGCTGGCCGCCGAGCTCGGCGACGGCGTGTTCGCCACCGACGCCGACGCCGAGCTGCTGCGCGGCTACCGCGCCGCGGGCGGCGACGGACCGGGCTGGGCCGAGGCGCCGCCGGCCTGGGCGCCCGACGAGGACGCCGGCGTGCGGGCGGCGCACGCGACGAACCGCTGGGGCCTGACCGGCTGGAAGGTGATGAGCGAGCTGCCCCAACCCGGTCAACTTCGAGGCGGCCACCGCGACCGTCCGGGAGGACGACGTCCGGCGCATGTTCGCCTGCGGACCGGACCCCGAGCGGCACCTGGAGGTCGTCGCGCCCTACCTCGACGCCGGCTACGACCGGATCGTGCTGATGGACGCCGGCCCCGACCCCGACGGTTTCCTCGACTTCTTCCGCGACGAGCTGGCGGGACGCCTGCGTGGGCGGTGACGCGCGCTAGGCGTCCGCGCGGCCGCGGCGCGGCAGCAGCGTCGCGGCCGCGGCGGGCAGCCCGCGCCGCAGGATGCCGCGCCAGTCGGTGTCGCCGCGCAGCACCGCCCCGATCGAGTTCCGGGCCTCCTCCAGGGTGAAGTGCGGGGGGACCATCAGCTCGGCCGGGTCGACGACGACGTCGAGCACCGCCGGCCGGCCCGCGGCCAGCGCCGCCTCCCAGGCGGGTCCCACCTGCTCCGGGTCCTCGACCCGCACCCCGTGCAGCCCCAGCGACCGCGCCCACCCGGCGTAGTCGACGTCGGGCAGCAGCTGGGACTCGTCGAACTTCGGGGTGCCCTCGCTGCTGCGCTGCTCCCAGCTGACGAACGACAGGTCCCGGTTGTTCAGCACCAGCACCACGAACCGCGGGTCGGCCCACTCCCGCCAGTACCGCGCCACCGTGATCAGCTCGGTGACCCCGTTCATCTGCATCGCCCCGTCGCCGAGCAGCGCGAACAGCGGGCGGTCGGGGTGGGCGAACTTGGCGGCGATGCCGTAGGGCAGGCCGCCGCCCATCGACAGCAGTGTCCCGGACAGGCTGGCGAGCATCCCGGGCCGCACGTGCAGGTGCCGGGCGAACCACGCGGTGACGGTGCCGCAGTCGACCGAGACCATGGCGTCGTCGGGGAGCCGGTCGTCGAGCTCGGTGAGCACCCGCTGCGGGTTGACGGGGTCGGCGTCCTGCGCCGCGACCTCGCGCTGCCCGGCCCGCCACGCCGCTGTCCACTCCGCGATCCCGGCGCGCCACCCCGGCTCGGGAGTGTGGTCGCTCAGCAGGGCGGTGAGCGCGCGCAGGGTCGGCGCGGCGTCGCCGGTCAGGTTGACCTGGGTGGGGTAGCGCAGGCCCAGCTGTGCCGCGTCGATGTCGATCTGCACGGCCGGGACGCCCTCGGGCGGGTAGAACTCGCCGTAGGGCATGGTCGACCCGACGATCAGCAGCCGGTCGCAGTCCTCCATCAGCCGCCGGCTCGGCACCGTGCCCAGCAGCCCGATCGCCCCGGTCACCCACGGCTCGCGCTGGTCGACCACGGGCATGGCCAGCAGCGCCGTCGCGACGCCGGCGCCGAGGCGCTCCGCGACGGCCGCCACCTCCGCCTCGGCGCCGTAGCAGCCCTGCCCGACGAGCATCGCGACGCGCTCCCCGCCGCGCAGCACCTCCGCGGCCTGCTCCAGGTCGGCGGCCGGGGGGATGGTGGGCCGCGAGCTCGGCGCGTTGGACGTGCGGTGGTGGCCGTGGGCGCGCGGCGGCTCGGTGACCGCCCGCTCGTCCTGGACGTCGGAGGGCAGCACGAGCACCGCGACGGTCCGGTGCGCCAGTGCGGTCCGGCAGGCGCGGTCGACCAGGTGGCGGACCTGGCCCGGGTCGTCGAGCTGGGCGACGAAGCCGGCCACGTCGGACAGCAGCGCCGTGAGGTCGATCTCCTGGTAGTAGCCGCCACCCTGCGCGGTGAGCGGCGTCTGCCCGACGAGCGCGACGACGGGCTGGTGGTCGAGCGCGGCGTCGTAGAGGCCGTTGAGCAGGTGCAGCGCCCCGGGACCGGAGGTCACCAGCGCGGCCCCCAGCGGCCCGCCCCCGTACTTGACGTGCGCCGCCGCCGCGAACCCCGCGGTCTCCTCGTGCCGGACCTGGACGAACTGCAGGTCGTCGGGGCGGCGCTGCAGGGCGGCGGTGACGCCGTTGATGCCGTCACCGGGGTAGCCGTAGTAGCGCCGCACCCCCCAGGACGCCATCCGGTCCACGACGTGGTCGGCGACCGTCGGCCGGCGGGGCTCGTCGCCGGTGGTGGGGGTCTGCGGGTCGGGGTGCGCCATGGACGGGGACTGCCCGGTCCGGGCCCCCGCCAACCCCGTTTCCGGTGCGTGCGGACCGGGAACACCGGCGGTCGACGAGGAGGTGGCCATGCCGCAGCAGGGGTGGAGCGACAAGCGCGAACGGCAGTACGAGCGCGTGAAGGACTCGGCGCGCGACCGCGGGGTCGGGGAGGAGCGGGCGCAGGAGATCGCGGCCCGCACCGTCAACAAGAACCGGGCGCAGGCCGGGGAGTCGCGCGAGGCGTCCCGTACCTCGACGCAGGACGTGTCCCCGCAGCACCGCGGCGGGAAGCGCTCGCACACCGGCGCCCGGGGCCGCACCAAGGCCCAGCTCTACGAGGACGCCCGGCGCCACGGCGTGCAGGGTCGGTCGTCGATGACCAAGGCGCAGCTGGAAGAGGCACTGAAGGGCGGATGACGCGGGGCGGGTGACGGGTGTAACACCCGGGGGACCGGGGGCGTCCTACCCCGTGCAGGCCCACGACACCCCCCAGGAGGAACCCGATGTCCGAGAGCTTCGACCCCGTCCCGTCCGGCGACGTCGAGCCGGTGCTGCCCGGCACCGACGCCGAGTCCGGTATCGAGGCCAGCACCTCCCACTACGTCGACCACGACGGCGACGGGTACGCCGAGACGACCGTGATCGACTCCAACGGTGACGGCGAGGTCGACGCGGTCCTCACCGACGTCGACGGCGACTTCTACGACGACGTCGCGGCGTTCGACAACAGCCCGGGCGACGGCACGTTCGTGCCCGACGTGATCGCGGTCGCGGCCGACGGCGACGGCCTGGCCGACGTCGTGTTCGACGACACCAACTTCGACGGCGTGTTCGACACCGTCACCCCGGGCAACGACGAGCCGCTGCCCTACGCCAACCCCTACGAGACCTCGGCGGGCGTGGCCCCGACGGCGGCCCCGACGGCGACCCCGACGGCGACCCCGACGGCGCAGCCGTTCACCGAGCAGTCCTGACCGACGGGGCGGTCCTTCCAGGTGGGGGACCGCCCTGGCCGGTTGGCGGGGATGTGCGGGGGAGATCGGCCCAGGTCTCGCCCTTGTGGCACCGGATGCCATATCGTCGCCCCGGTCGTCGGCGGGGAAGCCGGGGACGGTCGTCGACGGAGGAGCGCGCCCATGGCCGGTGGATGGTTCGAGACGGTTGCCGAGGCACAGCGGCGGGCGAAGAAGCGCCTGCCGAAGTCGGTCTACATGGCGCTGGTCGCCGGGTCCGAGCGTGGCCTGACCGTCGACGACAACACCGCGGCCTTCGGCGAGCTCGGTTTCGCCCCGCACGTGGCGGGCCTGTCGGGCAAGCGTGAGCTGGGCACCACCGTGATGGGGCAGCCCGCGTCGATGCCGGTGCTGATCTCCCCGACCGGTGTGCAGGCCGTGCACCCCGACGGCGAGGTCGCGGTGGCCCGCGCCGCGGCCGCCCGCGGTATCCCGATGGGGCTGAGCTCGTTCGCGAGCAAGTCCATCGAGGAGGTCGCCGCGGCCAGCCCGCAGACGTTCTTCCAGATGTACTGGGTCGGCACCCGCGACGTGCTGGTACAGCGCATGGAGCGCGCCCGCGCGGCCGGGGCCGTCGGCCTGATCATGACGCTGGACTGGTCGTTCTCCAACGGTCGCGACTGGGGCAGCCCGGCGATCCCGGAGAAGGTCGACCTGAAGGCGGCGCTGAAGTTCGGCCCCGAGGTCGCCCTGCGCCTGCCGTGGCTGCTCGACTTCGCGAAGTCCGGGAAGATCCCCGACCTGACCACCCCCAACCTCGCCCCGCCCGGCGGCACCGCGCCCACCTTCTTCGGCGCCTACGGCGAGTGGATGGGCACCCCGCTGCCCACCTGGGAGGACGTCGCCTGGCTGCGCGAGCAGTGGGGCGGGCCGTTCATGCTCAAGGGCGTCATGCGGGTCGACGACGCCAAGCGCGCCGTCGACGCGGGGGTCAGCGCAATCTCGGTGTCCAACCACGGCGGCAACAACCTCGACGGCACCCCGGCCTCGATCCGGGCCCTGCCGCCGATCGCCGACGCCGTCGGCGACCAGGTCGAGGTGCTGCTCGACGGCGGTGTCCGCCGCGGCGGCGACGTCGTGAAGGCCCTGGGCCTGGGGGCGAAGGCCGTGCTGATCGGGCGCGCCTACCTGTGGGGTCTGGCCGCCAACGGCCAGGCGGGCGTGGAGAACGTGCTCGACATCCTGCGCGGCGGTATCGACTCCGCGGTGCTGGGGCTGGGCCGCGACTCCGTGCAGGACATCGACCGCTCCGACGTCGTCGTGCCCGACGGGTTCGTCCGCGCCCTGGGCGTCTGACCCTCCTCGCGAGTCCCCGCTTCTCCGCCCGCGAGTCCCCGTTTCCCCGCCCTCGCGTCGCTGCGTGCCCGCCCCGGTGCGGAACCGGTCATCCCGCCCGCAGCGCCCGGCGGCGCGGGCGGGGGAGCGGCCGCCCGCCCGCGGCGTGGACGAGCAGGTCGGCCAGGTGGACCGCGCGCACCCGGCTGCCCCGCCTGCGCAGGCCGGTCTGCAGCTGGCGCAGGCAGCCGGGGTTGACCGCAACCACGTAGTCGACGCCCGCGGCCTCCACGGCGTCGAGCTTGGGGTCCAGGACGCGGCGGCTGTCGCGGGGCCGCAGCATCGCGTAGGTGCCGGCCGCCCCGCAGCAGGACGCCTCGCCGGGCACCGCCACCAGTTCGGCGACGGCCGCGATCAGGGCCCGCGGCTGGGCGGCGACCCCGAGGCCGTTGCGCAGGTGGCAGGAGTCCTGCAGTGCCACCCGCGCGCGGCGCCCGTCGACGCGTACCTCCCCGACCGGCGTCGGCCCGGTGGCGACGAGGTGCTCGCTCAGCTCGTGGACGCGCTCGCGGCCGAGCACGGTGGCCAGGTGCGCGGCGCAGCCTCCCGAGGTGGTGACGACGACGCCGGGCAGCTGCTCCCCGAGCCGCCGGGCCATCTCCTCGCCCGCCGCGGACTCGCCGTTGTGCGCGTGCAGCGCCCCGCAGCAGCCCTGGCCGGCGGGCACCGCGACGCCCGGCAGGAGCGCCCGCGCGGCCCGGCTCACCCCGGGGAACAGCCCGCGCTCGAAGCAGCCGAGCATCAGCGAGACCGGGCCGCCCGCGGGGCCGCGGGCGGGGCGGCGCACCAGCCCCAGCAGCCGCAGCAGCGCGGTGCGGGCCGCGACCGTCATCAGTCCCCGCGCCAGGACCGGGCGGTGGCGGCCGGTCCACGTCAGGTCGCGCCAGGTCTCCAGCAGCTGCCCGTACTGCACCCCCGCCGGGCACACCGGCTCGCAGGCCCGGCAGCCCAGGCAGAACGACGCCTCCTCCCGGATGCGGGGGTCGTCGACGGGCAGGACGCCGGTGTCGAGCGCGCGCATCAGGGTGATCCGGCCGCGCGGGGACGAGCCCTCGTCGCCGGTGAGGGCGTAGGTGGGGCAGGCGGGCAGGCAGAACCCGCAGGAGATGCAGCGGTCGAGCAGCTCGGGGTCGAAGAGGTTCACGAGCCGAGCTTCCCGGGGTTGAGGATGCCCGCGGGGTCGAACGCCGCCTTGATCCGGCGCAGCAGCGCCATCTGGTCGGCGCCGAGGCGGGCCTGCAGGTAGGGCAGCTTGGCCGCCCCGACGCCGTGCTCGCCGGTGATCGTGCCCTCCATGTCGATCGCGGCGGCGAAGACGTCGCCGAACGCCTTGTGCGCGCGCTGCGCCGCGTCCTCGTCGTGCCGGTCGA
>NZ_BJNG01000031.1 GCF_006539565.1 Pseudonocardia hydrocarbonoxydans | reverse complement strand
GGTCACCCGGCGCCGCGGTCCGCCGCGCGGACCGGCCACGCGATTGCGTGCTCCGTCTCCGGCCCCGGGCGGCATCTCGTGGCTACGGAGTGCACTTTCCTGACCGTGTCGTCATCCAGCACGTAGGACGCGCTCGCGGAGACCCACCGGTAGTCGTCAGCGGGCCGGTGGTCCGGTTGGTGCAGTTCGCGACCCACGAGGACCGTCCAGAACACCGTCATGCCGCCCTCGACCCGGAGGCGGGCAGCGAGGTCGCGCCGCAGGAGTAGCGATCCTGGTCCGCCCGCCGCAGCGGACGGATCCTGAACGGCGAGGCCGTCGGCGTCCTGCCACCGGAAGTCGCGCCCGTCCGACAGTCCCAGCATCACGACGACCGGGCGGGTGGGAACGAAGCCCGAGGTCTCGGCCGACGCGGAGGTGTCCCGTCCGGTGCCGGTTCCGCCATACCACAACGCGCACTGGCGGAGGTCGAGCGGCTGGCCGGCCTCCCAACCCCGCCGCCACTCGACGAGGCCGTCCGCGGCGTCCCACTCTGGACCATCCGGGTGTGCCCCGAGCAGGAGATTGTGTAGCTCTGCGTACTCGGGCATCCAGCGTCCGAACCAGTCCTGGCCGCGCGCCCATGAGGCAAGCTCATCGACCTGCGTCAGCGGTACTAGGTAGGCGTGCAGCTGCATCCACGTAACGAGGCGCGGAACCTGCTTGGCGACCACCTCGACCGGAAGCGGCTGATTCCAGGTGTGGTTGCCGACCAGGGTGAGCCAGTCCGTTCCGTCCGGGTCGGTGACCGCGAGCAGATCCAGCGGATCGGGGATGCCGGACGTGTCGTCGGGGTAGTTGTCGACGACGGCGGCCGGGAAGTCTGCGACGACGGGTGCGAACCACGGGGGCTGCGGCGGCGGGCCTGGTTTGCGCACCAGCACGGTGGGGTCGATGTCGCGCCAGACGACCTGTTCGGCGTGCTCGTAAGGGCGGGGGGTGTCCTCGCCCCATCCCGGTCGGACGGGGAAGTGGTCGGTGAGCCGGCCCAGCACCTCGTGCAAAGCGATCCACTGGTACTTCTTGCCGACCCGTTCGACGACGCCGTCGTGGCCGCCGTCCCGGTTCCGGTCCAGGTCCTTGAAGCGGTCGGGGGTCCAGCCTAGGTCGAGCACGCGCTCGAACACGGCCCGCTCGACGTCCCCGGCAGGCGTGGGCTCGTCGCCCAGCACGTGCTCGACCGCCGGGGTCAGCACGTAGCGGCCGAAGTCGCCCATGCCCGTCAGCGAGTACCAGATCGAGCTGTATTCGTAGTCCGGTGGCCCGGCGATCGCGTCGATCTCGTCCGCGGGCCGCGCATGCGTCGGCCACTCGCCCGGTTCCCGCGACGGTAGTGACCCCGTCCACCCCTGGGCTCGGGCCGCGTCCGCGACGTGGCGGGCGTAGTCCCTCGTCATCAGGTGCTCGGGCAGGCCGTCGCCCAGGAGCGCGAGCATCCCGTCCGCGAGGCTGCGCACCGGCTCGCCGACGGTGCGCAGCGCGGCGCCGCAGGTCGCCGCGGCCAGCCGTTCGACGAGATAGGGGTCGTCCACGTCGCGGAAGCGGGCGAGTCCGGCGACGAACCCGGCGGGCGCCCGCTCGGCGACGCTGGTGAGCGCCTTCGTGGCGCGGTCCCTGACCCTCCGATCGGTCGTCGTCAGCAGCCATCCGAGACACATCGTGGCGAGCGTCGCCACGTCGTCGGGGACGGGGTGCCGCCGGGCGAGGTCCTCGGGCCAGGCCCACTCCAGGAGCCGGCCCAGCGGGGAACTGCGGTCCTCGTCGAGGGCTCCGATCAAGTACTGCGACCAGGTCGCGTCGCGCTCGGGCAGGTCCCGGGAGCTGAGCTGTTCGTGCAACCACTCGGCGTTGAGCGGATGGCCGGGGATGCAGGCTATCCGCAGGAGCCGGTCCCAGATCTCGGTGGCGTCGTCGGGGCTCGGCCGGTCGTCGAGAAGAGCCTTCGTCGCACTGACCGCTCGCGGGGTGACGCTGTCCGGGGCGCGCAGCAGCAGGCTCTCCAGGAACGAGTCGGCGACGTCGCGGGCGACCATGCCGTCGTCGTCCGCGACGAGCTCGAAGAACTCCACCCCGTGCTGCTCGGGCACGACGACGGCGAGCGCGCCCAGCAGTCCCCGCTCCGACCAGCGGTGGTCGTCGAGGTCGCGGAACCACGTCCGCACCGCGTCCGACCCGCGTTCGGCGAGGCGGGTGGCGCGGAAGAGGTCCCCGAGGCGCTGGTACCCGAACGCGAGCCGGTCCCGGCCCACCTCGATGAGCACGCCCTCGGCGATCAAGCCACGCAGCAGCGACCGGGACCAAACGCGTTCCCCGGGCAGGGACGACACGGCCAGCCGTCGCACGTCGTCCCGGTCGAAGGTCGTGCCGGTGCGCTTTGCGAGTTCGCGGACTACCGCGGCCACCGGGTTCGAGGCCCGGTCGTAGTCGCATCGCGACGGCACGGAGAGGCGGAGGTTGACCGCATCGAGGAACGCCTCGCAGATCGTCGTGACCCCCGCCGAGCCAAACGGGAACCGGCTCGCGCCCAGGGTGCTGAGTGTCTCGCAGGTGAGCTTCAAGAACAGGGGGTTGCCGAACTCCGGCCCCAGGACGGGGAACGTCGGCGGTTCGAGTCCGTACTCCTCGGCGTACCGGATGATCGCCCGGTCGGTCGCCTCGGCGGATCCCCGGTGCTCGACGGTCGGCCGTTCCTCGGTCCCCACGACGTCATCGACAAACTCGGTGCGGCACGACACCGCCACCGCCACGTTCTCGTAACGGCCCGCGACGGCGAGCAGGGCGCGGAGATCGTCGGGCCAGCGGTCGGGCTGGTCGCTCTCGTTCAGCGCGTCGATCATCACGAGCCCGATCTGCCCGGATGCCTCGGCGGCAGCCGCGAACGACGCGATCGCGGCGTCGGCCATGCCGTCGAGCCCGCTGATCGTGGCGAACTGCGACAACAGGTTGCGCGCGTCGAAGTCTTGCCCCAGCAGTAGGAGGGTCGCCCGGCCCTCGTCCAGCCGCCGCGACGCGACGTCGCAGAACAGATGGGTCTTACCCATGCCCGCACGCCCGGTGATCACGAGGCGCTTGGTGCGGGCGGCATCGGCCAGGGCACCGTTGGCCAGGTCGTATGCCTGCCACAGTGCGCTCTGCGCCTGACGACAGTGGGTGGACAGGGTCGCGGCGTCGCCGACGAAGTACCGGCCGTCGGTCAGGCAGTGCTGGTGCAGGAGGTCTTCGACCTCCTGCACCGCCTTGAAAGCGTCGTCGAGGCTCTGGTTGACCACCGGGAGATCGCCGGTCGAGGCGAGGGCGGCGATCATCGACTCCAGCGCGGTGTCGGCCGCGGCGAGCGTGTCATCGCACCGCTCCAGGACAGGGTCGAGGTCCACGACACCGCGCGGTGACCGCCAGCCCCACCGGCGCGCCTCCCGGAGTTCGGCGAGCGCACCACGCCAGCGATCGACGAACGGCGCGGCACGGCCGACAGCGTGCAGTGCCGCTACGGTGCGGACCTCGACGTGGGCCTCGGGGGTGTACCGGCGTCCGGCCTTGGCGACGGCCTCCTCCAGACGTCGACGTTGCCACTGCTCGGTCAGTACGTCCGCGTCGAACCAGTACCGCGCACGGCCCTCGTTCTCCGACGCCGTGAGGGCCGAGGTCAGCTCATGCGCACCGACAAACACGAACTCGACGGTCATGCCGCTCTGCGCGGCGAGCGCCTTCCACTCCCGCACCTTGTCGTTCCAGAGGGTCAGCGCCGAGGACCGCTTCTCGGTGTCGCCGGCGGGCAGGTCCATCGGCAGGGTGACGAGGTAGCGCGTGAGGGTGGGCTCGGTGTCCAGCGCCCGCTTGATCGAGGCGGTGACCTGGGCCGCGCCCGACGCGTCGAAGGTGAACAGGTACTTCGACTGCCAGGCCCAGACGTCGCCGTTCGGCAGGACACCTCGACCCTCTCGCCCACCGTCTGGGTTGCCGAACCGCTGGAACCGGGTGCCCGCCGGCCACGTCACTGCACCGATGCGCAGGAGGATGGAGGACAGCTCCTCGAACGCGTCCGCCCTGCCGGCGGGACGGCCGTACGGACGGATTCGCGCGAAGTCGATGTCCGGACCGGGCATGACCCCGATCCTTCCATCAACGTCGCGACGCGCGTGGCCGGCACGCTCACCCCTGAGGCAGCCTTGGCGCCGGGCACAGCGCGGCCGGGACCGCGTCCTTCCCCGGCCCCGGCGGACCGAGGGAACGGGGCCGCTATCGGCGGTACCCGTCGCGCCGAACCTTGGCATGTGCGGCGTTCACCGCGAACGAAACACCGCTGAACTGCATGTTTTTGTTCGCACAATGCCAAGTTGGGGGCACCGACGAACGCCCACTCAGGACTCGGCACGGGCGGGAAGGTCCAGGGTGACGGTCGTGCCCCCCGCCCCGGTCTCGATCCCCACCACCCCACCGTGCGCCCTGACGACCGCGTCTACGACGGCCAGCCCCAGCCCGGACGAGTCGTGCCGGTCCCCCGCCGACCGGACGAAGGGCTCCAGCACCCGGTCGCGCACGGCGGGGTCGATGCCGGGGCCGTCGTCGGCGACGGTGAGCCGCAGCCGCCCGTCCGTCACCCGCGCCTCGACGATCACGCGGGTGCCCGGCGGGGTGTGCACGGTCGCGTTCACGGCCAGGTTGAGCAGGGCCTGCTGGATGCGGGCGGGGTCGAGCGCCACCGTGACCTCGGGCGGCGGGAGCGTCTCGACCTGGCGCAGGTCGAGCCCCTCCAGGCGCAGCTCCAGGTCGGCGACGAGCCGGTCGAGCCGGACCTCGCGGGGCACGACGAAGTCGTCGAGGGGGGCACGGGCGAGCGCGAGCAGGTCGTCGACGAGGCGGCCCAGGTGGGTCAGCTCCTCGCGCACCAGCCGCGTCGTCGCGCGGACCCGGTCGGGGTCGTCGGCGCCCCGCCGTTCCAGGGTCTCCAGGTGCCCGCGCGCCACGGTGACCGGGGTGCGCAGCTCGTGGGAGATGGCCGCCAGGAACGCCGTGCGCTGGTGCGCGGAGTCCTCGAGCCGGCCGAGCATGTGGTTGAACTCCCCGGCCAGCCTGCCGACCTCGTCGGGCCGGGCGGGCTCGGGGACGCGCTCGCCGAGGTGCTCCAGGCGCCCGGTGCGCTGGGCGGTGGCGGCGAGGTCGCGCAGCGGGCGCAGGGCCCGGACCAGCGCGAACGCGACGGCGGCCCCGCCCAGCAGCAGGCTCGACCCGGCCAGGACGGCGAGCCGGGCGAACGACGACGCGGTGGCGTCGGAGATCGGCTGGGCCCGCCCGACCACCTGCACCTGCCCGATCGGCGCGCCGTCGACGACGATCGCGGTGCTCAGCGACCGCAGCGGCCCGGCCTCGCTGGGCAGGGTCTCGCTGCCGTCGCGGGTCGGGGCGGGGATGGCCAGGCGCACCGAGAGGTCGGCGAGCTCGGCGGGCGGCGACGGGGAGACGACCACGCCCGTCCCGAGGCGCACCACCGTCAGGTAGGTGGGGTTGCCGGGATTGAGCACGTAGTAGTCGCTGACGGCCCGGGCGACGACCGGCGCCGTCGCGGCCCCGCCCTGCTCGGCGGTCGAGGTCTGCACCGCGCGGGTGAAGCGGGCGAGCTCCCGGCCCAGCGCCTGGTCGAGGTCGCGCTCGCCGGTGGCGGCCAGCAGCTGGTAGGACAGCAGCAGCGACAGCCCCAGGCTCAGCGCGAGCACGAGCGCGGCGAGCGCCGGCAGCCGGACGGCGAGCGAGTGCCGGTTCACCCGAACTCGGCGCTGCGGTAGCCGCCGCCGCGGACGGTCTCGATGACGTCGGCGCCGAGCTTGCGCCGCAGGTAGCTGACGTAGACCTCGACGACGTTGGAGCCGGGGTCGTGCCCGTAGCCCCACACGAGGTCGAGCAGCTGGGGCTGGGAGAGCACCTGCCCGGGGTGGCGCAGGAACACCTCCAGCAGGCCGAACTCGCGGTTGGTCAGGGAGACCTCGGTGTCGTCGCGCCACACCCGGCGACGGGGCAGGTCCAGCCGCAGCGGGCCGTGCCGCAGGACGGTGCCGGTCGGCGCCCCCTGCTCGTTCCCGGCCCGCATCCGCGCCCGGATGCGGGCCAGCAGCTCGGCGAAGCTGAACGGCTTGACCAGGTAGTCGTCGGCGCCCGCGTTGAGGTTGTCGACCCGGTCGAGCACCGCGTCCTTGGCCGTCAGCACGATCACCGGGACGGTCGAGCCCTGGCCGCGCAGCCGCCGCAGCACCTGCTCGCCGGACAGGCCGGGCAGCATCAGGTCGAGGATGACGACGTCGAAGCCGCCCGACAGCGCGCGGGCGAGCCCGTCGGTGCCCGTTCCCGCGACCTCCACGTGGAAGCCCTCGGCCGCCAGGCCGTACTCCAGGAAGGACGCGATCCGCGCCTCGTCCTCCACCACCAGGGCCCGCACCGGCGTCAGCGCGGCCGCGGGGCGTCGTAGCCGCGCCCGGTCCGGGTGTCGATGTCGACGTTCAGCACGCCGTCGTCCACGTCCACGTCGACGTCCACGGTGCGCGACTCCGCGTCGTTGCGGAAGCGGACCTCGACCTCGCCGTCGGCCAGGTCGTCCTCGTCGACGGTGGCCACCCAGCCCGGCGCGGCGCTCTGGCCGACCAGAGCGACCCGGTCGCCCTGCACGTCGACCTCGACGGTGCCCGCACCGGCGGCGTCATAGGTGCGCGGGCCGGGGGTCGCCGCCTCGTCGATGTCGACGTCGGTCTCGAACCGCCCGTCGTCGACCTCGGCCTCGAGGGTGACGGTGCGGCCGCCCGCGGCGAAGCGCAGCTCCACCTCGTCGGACCCGATCCGCTCGCCGGTCTGCTCCCAGCCGTCGGCGACCTGCACCGACAGCAGCTGCAGCGTGCCGCCGGAGACGGCGAAGCGGGCGGTCGCGGCCTCGGCCGCGGCGACGTCGAACTCGCCGTCGCTCAGGGCGGGTGCCGCGGAGGGCAGCGGCCCGGGTGAAGGGGACGTCGTGGCCGAGCCCAGGTTCACCGTCGGGACGGGCGCGGCCGGCGCGGCGCAGCCGACGAGCGCGGCCGTGCCGAGCGCGGCGGCGATCAGGGTGGCGGTACGGCGGGTGGTCATCACGGTCATCCTCCTGGAGACGTCCTCGCTGGTCCCCACCACTGTCACGCCCGGGTCTTGGACGACCGTGAAGATCGGCTTAGCGCGCTCTCAGGCGCGGTCAGACCGCGGCGGTGCCGATCAACCCGTTGCGGGTGACGAGCCGGGCGAGCTCCTCCTCGGCCAACCCGTCGGTGCCCTCGGGCCGCCGGGGCACCACCAGGTACCGCGACTCCGCGCTCGCGTCCCACACCGTGATCGCGGTGTCGGCCGGCGGCTCCCATCCGAACTCCCGCAGCACCCCGCGCGGGTCGCGCACCACCCGCGAGCGGTAGGCCTCGCTCTTGTACCAGCTCGGCGACGGCCCGAGCAGCGCGATCGGGTAGCACGAGCACAGCGTGCAGACCACGACGTGGTGCTCGGCGGCGGAGTTGGCGACGACCTTGAGCCGCTGCTCCTGCAGCCCGCCCGCCATCGACAGGCCCAGCTCGCGGATCGCGGTGTTCGCGTCGGCGAGCAGCCGCCCGGCGAACCCCGGGTCGGTCCACGCGTGGGCGACGATCCGGGCCCCGTTCGCGGGCGAGCCGCCGGCCAGGAAGGCGTCGATGCGGGCGTCGATCTCGCCGGGGTCGAGCAGGCCGCGCGACTCCAGCAGCGCCTCGACGTGCCGCACGCCCGCCGAGATCGCCGAGCTCGGGTGGTGGTCGCTCACGGCGCCTCCTCCAGGTAGTCCTCCCACAGCTCGACCACCACGTCGTGGTCGCCCGCGCCGAACAGGTCGGCCGCGGCGAAGCGGACGTGGTGCACGGCGTGCGGGTCGGGGGCGCCGCCGCGGGCGCGCTCGTCGGCCAGCGGGTGCGCACCGGCCCGCTCGACGACGGTGCCCACGGCGCCGCGGGCGTAGCGGGGCAGGCGGGTGTGCCCGTCGGGGTCGGCCGCGCGGGTGCGCACGCGGTCGCCGGGGGCGAAGCGGTCAGCCACGCGGGGGCTCCAGGTCGGCCTCGTCCACCACGCCCTTCTCGACCAGCAGCACGCGGATCGCGGCGAACCACCGCTCGTAGTAGGAGGCGGCCAGGTACTCCGGCACCGGCAGCCGCTCCTGCGCGTCGCGGAACTCGTCGAGGTTGTAGATCCCGCGCCGGATCAGCGCCGCGTTGAGCGCCAGCACGTGCGCCTCCCAGTCGGCGTGGAACGGCGGCTCGTCGGGCTCCTGCACGATCGCGGCGAACCCCGTCATCCCGCCGACGTCGTTGATGCGGCTCACCCGACCTTCCTACCCGCACCCGGGGCCTGCGCACCACCGGACGGCGCCGCGTCGGGCACTCCCCCGATGAGGTCGCGGATCCGGTCGTGCCGTCGCCGGTAGCGCTCCCCGAAGCGGCGGCGGGAACGGGCGAGCCGGTGCTCCCCGTACCGCCGCCGCGCCCAGGCCGAGCCCGGCTTGGCCAGCCGCACGGCCCCGACCGTCGCCACCACCGGCACGACCACCCCGATCACGCCGGTCGCGAGCTTGCCCTTCGCGACGCAGACGGTCGCGGTGGCCAGGTGCAGCCCGACGGTGAGCAGGTACAGCCACAGCCCGAGCGAGCCGGTGCCGGCCTCCGGGCCCACGGGGGCGGCCTGCAGGAGCAGGAAGAAGCCGAGCGCGCCGCCGAGGAGCACCGCGTCGATCGACTTGCGCCCCTCCTCGCCCCAGTAGACGTCGTCGAGGTGGAACCAGAGGGCGAACTCGTCCAGGGCCAGCGCCGCCCCGGCCCCGAACGCGACCGCCAGCAACTCGGTCCACGGCCTCCCCGGGTCCCACCGGAACTCCACGAGCCCGGCGCCGAGCACCAGCAGGATGCCCCACACCTGGTGGTGCACGTGCACGCCGGCGATGTGGACGTCCGCCAGCCCGCCGCCCGCCGCGGCCGGACCGGCGGCCTTCTTCGCGCGGATCCGGCGGGTCACCGCCCGCGTCCCCGCGAAGGTGACGAGGAAGGCGAGCAACGCCCAGAGGGCGGCCGCGCGACCCGAGTCCACGATGACGTGCTCGTACCACTGCACCGGCGATCCTCCCGAACGTCTCCGGTCACGATGACGGACCGGACGCCGCCGAACCAGACGTGCCCGCACCGCCACCACACCGCCACCGCCGATCGGCCGTCCCCCTTCCCGCCGAACAGCCCTGACCGGGCCGACGCTCCGGCCACGACGATGGTGAGGGTCGGTCACACACGCCGGCTGCCGGTACTCAGGTCCTGCGCACCACCCGTTCCCCCTCACCGGGCTTCCACACGGTGACCTCCATGTGCCCGTCGACCATCTCCACCGCCGACCCCGACGTCAGGTGGGCCTCGTAGAAGTGGTCGAAGGTCTGCCCGCGCAGGTCGAGACCGATGTCGGCGTACACGTCCTCGGCGAACCGCTCGTGCAGCGCGGGATCGCGGACGTCGGCGACCTCGCCCCACAGCTTGGCGTCGCCCTCGGTGACCTGGGTGTCGACGGTGGCGGTGTGCACGCAGAAGCGAGGGTCGCGGTGCAGGTCGCGGAACTTCGTGGTGTCCGGCATGCCGATCATCCACAGCCGGTCCTCGAAGATCCGCGGCTCGATCGGGCTGATCCGCGGCGACCCGTCGGCGCGCAGTGTGGCCAGCAGGCAGAGCTTGCCCGCGGCCGCGTGGCGGCGGACGAAGATCTCCGCGACCCGGGGTGCCTCGGCGGTGAACTCGCTCCACGTCGTCATGGACGGCGACGCTAGGACCGGACCCTGACAGGTCGTGTCAGGATGCCGCGGCCCGCACCCACCGGCGGGCGAGCGCCAGGTAGGCCGCGGCCGCCGCAGGCCCGGCCACCACCGCACCGACCAGCAGCCCGGACGTCCCGGCGAGCGCGGGCACCAGCAGCGGCACCGCGACCGCGCCGGCGACGACCAGGGCCGTCGCGACGGCCCGGTGGCGCCGAGGCCAGACCGGTGACCGCCACAGCAGCACCAGCCCGACGGCCGTGCCGATGCCGAGCGTGAGCAGCGACGCGGCGAACAGGTGCACCGGGACGAGGTCGCGGGGGCGGAACGGGTCGGGCCGCTCCCCGGTGCGCTCCAGCTCCGCGCGCACGAGGTCGGCCGGCTCGCCCAGCTCGGCCAGCGCCGCCCGGATCCGCTCCTCCGACGCCCCGGGCCCGGCCCGCTCGGCGCAGTGCGTCCAGATCCGCGACCCCACCTCCAGCCGCGCGACCTGCGACAGCTGGTGGGCACAGGCGTCGAACTCGCGCAGGTAGGCCGCCAGCGCGCTCACCGGGCGACCCGCCCGGACAGCTCCGCGCCCAGCGCGTCGGCGGCCGCGCGCAGCACCGGCGTGATCTGCTCGACGGCCGCCCACGTCACCCGCGTCTCGGGGCCGGAGACCGACACCGCCGTCGGTGACGGCCCGCCCGGCACCGCCACCGCCACGCAGCGCACACCCAGCTCCTGCTCGGCGTCGTCGACGGCGTAGCCCTGCCGGCGGATACGGTCGAGCTCGAGCAGCAGGGCGTCGGGGTCGGTGATGGTGTGCGGCGTGGGCGCCGCCATGCCGGTGCGGGCCAGCAGCGCGCGGACGTCGGCCTCGCGCAGGCCGGCCAGCAGGACCTTGCCGACGCCGGTGCAGTGCACCGGGACCCGCCGCCCGACCTCGGTGAACATCCGCATCGAGTGCCGCGAGGGCACCTGGGCCACGTAGACGACGGCGTCGCCGTCGAGCATGGCCATGTTGGCGGTCTCCCCCACCGCGTCGACGAGCGCGGCGAGCTGCGGCTGCGCCCAGGACCCCAGCATCCGTGACGCGGCGTCACCCAGCCCGATCAGCCGCGGGCCGAGCCCGTAGCGGCGCGACGGGAGCTGCCGGACGTAGCCGGACGCGACCAGCGTGCGCACGATCCGGTGGATGGTGGGCAGCGGCAGGCCGGACCGGGTGGCGAGCTCGGACAGGGCGAGGTCGCCGTCGGCCTCGGCCAGGAGCTCGAGCAGCCCGAACGCGCGGTCGAGCGACTGCACGCCCGCCGACCGCTCGATCCGCCCGGCACCGCCCATGATCCGACTCCCGTTCTCCCGCCCGAGCCTAGCGCGGGCCGGACCCCGCCCCGCGATCACGACGAATGCGACGCCGCGAGCCCAGACGCTGCGACAACCGACCATTGCCGCTTCACCGCGATACAGAAATGTAATTCACCCATTTCAGCGACAGCATCGACCGCTCGCCGATCCCGGTGCGCCATGAACCCCGCCTTGATCTTGCAGATCTGCCGAAAGTATGCCATGTTCAAATGGCTTACACGCTCGAACATCAGATATGAAATTGGGGGGAGAAATGACTCGAAAGTTCGCGCTCGGCGCTCTGACATCCTTAGCTCTGGCCGTGAGTTGAGCGGCCCTCGCGGCTCCGGCACAGGCCCAGGACTGCGGCTTCTCTTTTTGGGGCTCAGAACTACACCAACTGCGAAAACACGGCCAGGACTGTGGTTTAAATCTGGTACGACAGTTTCCAGGGAATCGGCGGGACCACGTTCGCGTGTACTCCACTCGGCACCACCCCAACCATCGGTCTCGTCGGGCCAGGAAAGCTGGTCCAGTCAGGTGAGGACACCGGGGAGGCCTGCACACCCCTCGGCGGATGACACGGAGAACACCGAGTGACACGCCGGTCGGAGAACTAATCCTCGTTCCCCGGCCGGCGCGATCACGGGTCGGCCGCCGAGGACGCCCGCACCAGACGTCGCAGAGCGGTCCGGGCGACCGGAAGATAGGCGACGACGACGGGCGCCGGTCCGTCGATGGTGAGCCAGCTGTGCCCGTCGGCCTCGACGCCGTGGCACAGGTGCAGCCGCAGCGGCCCGGCCGTCACGTCCCAGGCCCAGGTGCGCGCCGCCTCGTCGACGGCGGTGACGGTGAACGCGACCCGGACCCCCAGCGGCCCGTGCACCCGCCCGGTGACGCCCGGCGCGATCCGGGTCGCCGCCGTCTCGACCCGGCGGATCTGCGGGGCCCAGCCCGCCCACCGGCCCGGGTCGGCGTAGCGCTCCCACACCAGCGCCGGCGCCGCCGGCCCGTCCGCACTCGTCCCCGCCTGCACCCCCCGATCGTCGACGACAGCGGGCGCGGGCGCGCGCCGAGCCCTACCGTGGGGAGGTGATCCGCTCCGAGCAGCCCGTCGCCGCGCCCGCCGCCGTCGCGCACGCCGTCCTCACCGACGTCGCGGCCTGGCGGTTGTGGTCACCGCACATCCGTTCCGTCGAGGCCGCGGGCGAGGTGGTCGAGGAGGGCTGGAGCGGCCTGGTCCGGCCGTGGTTCGGGCCCGCCACCCTGATGGAGGTGACGTGGTGCGAGCCCGGCCGCGGCATCCGCTGGACCTCCCACGCCGCGGGTCACCGCCTCGACTACGCCGATCTCGTCACCCCGCACGGCGACCAGCGCTGCACCGTGACGATGACCGCGCAGGTCAGCGGGCCCGCCGGGGGGCTCGTGCAGGGTGTGGTCGGCCCGCTGTCGGCCTACGGGCAGCGCAGGCGGCTGGGCCGCCTCGCCGCGCTGGCCGAGTTCCTGCACCGCCGCGCGATCGTCTACTCCGCCTGACCGGCCCACGCCGCCCGCACCAGCCTGCGCAGGGCGGCGGCGTCCACGGGCACCGGGTTGTCGGCGGGCACGGCGGGCAGCGTCCGCTCCACCACCTCGTCGAGCCGGTCCTCCGCCAGGCCCAGCTCGGCGAGCCCGCGCGGGATCCCGGCCGCGGCCGTCACCGCATGCAGGCCCGCCACCGCGTCGTCGCGGCCCACGTCGTCCCGGCCCAGGGCGCGGGCGACGCGGGCGGTCGCCTCCGGTGACCCCGGCGCGTTGAACGCCAGCACGTGCGGCAGCAGCGTCGCGTGGGTGCGGGCGTGCGGCATGCCGAGCCCGCCCAGGACGTGCGCGAGCTTGTGGTGCAGCCCGCTGCCCGCCACCGCGAACGCCGACCCCGCCAGGTAGGCCCCCAGCAGCAGCTGCGCCGGGTCGCCGTCGCGCAGCCCCGCGGCCAGCGCCCGCACGCCCTCCTCGGCGACGGCGCTGCTCACCGGGTTGCGCCGCGGCGCCCAGAACGCCTCGACGCAGTGCGCCAGCGCGTTGAGCGCGCTCGCCGTCGCCAGCTCCGGCGGCAGCGTCGCCGTCAGCTCCGGGTCGTAGACGACGGTGCGGGGCAGCACCGCGGGATCGGTGCCGGTGGTCTTGACCCCGCCGTCGGACAGGCCCCACACCGGCGTGACCTCCGAGCCCGCGTACGTCGTGGGCACCGCCAGGATCGGCAGCCGGGTGGTGAGCGCGACGGCCTTCGCCGCCCCGACCGCCGACCCGCCGCCCACGCAGAGCACGCCGTCGGCGCCGGCGGCGGCCTCCCGGGCCGCCTCCGCGGTGGCGACGGGCACGTGCTCGCGCACGGCGGTGAACACCGCGGCGACGCGGCCGGCGAACGGCGCGGTGAGCCCGCGCCCGGCGTCGCGCTCGGAGGCGATCAGCAGCAGCCGGGACATCCCCAGCCGCTCCACCTCGGCGGCCAGCGCGGTGCGCGCCGCACCGGCGCCGAACACGATGCGGCCGGGCAGGGCGTCGTAGACGAAGGACGGCACACCGCCACCCTCCCACCACACCGCGCCCCACCCCCACGCCCCCGCCCCCGCGGCCCCCGCCCGGTCGCAGTGGGGTGGCTTCACTGCAACCGGGTTGCAGTGAAGCCACCCCACTGCAATCCCCCCCCCGGGCCCCGGGGCGCCGGGTTGTGCCGTTCGGCCGCGGGAGGGAGGGGTGGGCTGGCAGCATGCCCGTCGTGACGATCACGGCCCGGGCGCCCCGGATCACCTCGCTGCACGTGTTCTGCGCGGTGCTCGTCCTCGCGATCCTGGCCCGGCCGCTGATCACCGAGGCCGCGTCGGCGCCCGCGCTGCGCACCGCGGCCACGGTGTTCGTCGCGGTGTGCGTGCAGGCGCTGCCGTTCCTGGTGTTCGGGGTGCTGCTCTCCGGCGTCATCGCGGCGTTCGTGTCCCCCGCGGCGCTGCGCCGGATGCTCCCGGCCCACCCCGGCGCCGCGGTGCCGGTGGCGGGCGCCGCGGGACTGGTGCTGCCGGGGTGCGAGTGCGCGTCGGTGCCGGTGGCACGGCGGCTGATCGGCCAGGGGGTGCCCGACGCCGCGGCGCTGACGTTCCTGCTGGCCGCACCGGCGGTCAACCCGATCGTGCTGGTGGCCACGGCCGTCGCGTTCCCGGGCGAGCCGCGGATGGTGCTGGCCCGGTTCCTCGGATCGCTGGCCACGGCGTGCGTGATGGGCTGGCTGTGGCAGCGGGCCGGGCGGGCGGAGTGGATCGCCGACCGGGCCCGCCGCGGCACCCCGCGCCGCGACGGCGAGAACCGCTGGGCGGTGCTCGCCGAGACCGCGCGCCACGATCTCGTCTCCGCGGGCGGGTTCCTCGTACTCGGCGCGGTCGCCGCGGCGGCGCTGTCGGTGCTCGTGCCGCCGGAGTGGATGGACGCGCTGGCCGGGCAGCTGCTGCTCGCGATCGTCGTCATGGCGGTGCTCGCGGTGGTGCTGGCGCTGTGCAGCGAGGCCGACGCGTTCGTGGCGGCGTCGCTGTCGATGCTGCCGCTGCTGCCCCGGCTGGTGTTCCTCGTCGTCGGGCCCGCGGTCGACGTCAAGCTGATCGCGCTGCAGGCCGGCACGTTCGGCCGCGCGTTCGCTGCCCGGTTCGCCCCCGCGACGTTCGTCGTCGCGATCCTGTGCGCGTGCGCGGCCGGGGCGCTGGTCCTGTGAGGCGCGAGACCCAGCACGTGCTGCTCGTCCTGCTCGGCGGGGCGCTGCTGCGCATCGCCGCCGACGACACCCACCTGCGCTACGTCAAGCCGTCGCACCGCTGGCTGCTGCTCGCCGCGGGAGCGGTGATCGTCGCGCTCGCGGTGGTGGCGCTGGTGCGCGACCTGCGGGGTCACGCCCCGGCCGACGACCACGACCACGGCGGCTCGCACGTGCCCTGGCTGCTGCTCGCCCCCGTGCTGGTCATCGCCCTGGTCGCGCCCCCGGCGCTGGGCGCCGACTCGGTCAACCGCGCGGGCGCGCGCAACGCGGTCGTGCAGGACGGCGACGTCTTCCCGCCGCTGCCCGCCGACCCGGTGCTGACCGTCGCCGAGTTCGTGCAGCGCGCCGCGTGGGACACCTCGGGCTCCCTCGACGGCCGCGAGGTCACGCTGACCGGGTTCGCGGTGCGCCGGGGCGCGGCCGTCGAGCTGGCCCGGCTGACGATCGCCTGCTGCGCCGCCGACGCCCGGCCGAACCGGGTGCGGCTGGTCGGCGACCTGGGCGACCCGCCGCAGGACACCTGGCTGCGCGTGCGGGGCAGCGTGCAGACGGGCAGCGCCACCGCCGCCACCGGGTACGTCCCGGCGATGACGGTGGCGGCGGTGGAGGTCGTCGACGCCCCACCCGACCCCTACGAGTACTGACTCCCCGAGGGGTACCGGCTCACAGCGGCGCCCGCCGGACCACGAACCAGCCCGCGGCCGCGAACACCACACCGATCGCCGCGAGCCGCACGGTGTCGGCGACGGGGATCGTGGACCCGACCGTCAGCAGGCCGGTCACGATGATCACCGCGAAGGCCACGGCGCCGGCCAGGACCGCGCCCACGACCAGCCCGGACACCCCCCAGCGCACGAACAGGACGACGCCCAGCAGGACCGCGGGGAAGGTCAGCAGCAGTGGGGCCGCGAACACCAGGAACTGGCCGACCGGGTTGCCGACGCTCTCCCAGCCCTGTTCGACGAACCGCAGGTCGGCCCCCCAGCCGCCGGTGACCTGCTCGACCACCAGCGACAGCAGCAGCAGCGCACCGAGCACCAGTGCCTCCAGGACGACGAACAGGACCGTGCCGAGGTAGTAGTCGCGGCGGGTCCGCCCCATCGCGACGGTGAACGGGAGCAGCCGGGACATCGCCGTGGCCTGCGCCCCCGCGATCCCCCCGTAGAGCCCGCCGATGATGCCGATGGCGAACCCCTTGCCGAAGCTGCCGCCGGCGGCGACGTCGGCCGCGGTGACCGCCACCCCGAAGGCGACGAAGACCAG
The DNA here is from genome assembly GCF_006539565.1 of Pseudonocardia hydrocarbonoxydans. Lineage (GTDB taxonomy): Bacteria > Actinomycetota > Actinomycetes > Mycobacteriales > Pseudonocardiaceae > Pseudonocardia > Pseudonocardia hydrocarbonoxydans. The sequence continues at coordinate 9,656 of NZ_BJNG01000031.1, read as the reverse complement.
CACCCCCAGCAGCGTGCCCAGTACGAGGCGGCGGTCGAGCAGGTGCAGTCGGACGACGTCGATCGCGCCGGTCATCGGGTCTCCTCCCGGTGGGCGTCCGGTGCGGACGCGGTGTGGACGATGAGCTGCTGGAGCGACACGGGCGTGACCTCCAGGCCGGCGGGCACCGCGTCGGGCGTGCCGACCGCGGTGACCCGCAACGTCGGCCCCAGCTGCTCCCGGTGCAGCTCGCCCGCCCCGGCGACGAACCCCTCGACCGCCGCCACCGGCCCGCTGACGGTGACCGCGCGGCCGCGCAGCGCGTCGACGTCGTCGTCGAGGACGACCCGGCCGCGGTCCAGCACGACGACGTGCTCCAGCAGGTCGGCGACCTCGTCGATCAGATGGCTCGACAGCACGATCGTGCGCGGGTGCTCGGCGTAGTCGGCCAGCAGCGCCCGGGACAGCGTGGCGCGGGACCCGGCGTCGAGGCCCAGGTAGGGCTCGTCGAGCAGCGTCAGCGGCGCGCGCGAGGCGATCCCGACGGTCGCGCCGAGCATCGAGCGCATGCCGCGGGAGAGCTTGGCGACCCGCCGGTCCAGCGGCAGCCCGAACGCCGTGACGAGCTCGCGCGCCACCTCCGCCGACCAGTGCGGCTGCAGCAGCGCGGCGGCGCGCAGGGCGTGCGCGACGCGGTAGGTGTCCGGGTAGGTCTGGTCCTCCCGCACGAGGCAGACCCCGCCGCCGGTCCCCGTGACGGTGCCCGCCGACGGGAACTCCTGGCCGGCGAGGATCCGCAGCAGCGTGGTCTTGCCCGCGCCGCTGGCACCGAGCAGGCCGTGGACCACCCCGTCGGCCAGCGTGACGTCCACGCCGTCCAGCGCCCGGACCGGGCCGTAGTGCCGGGTGAGCCCGGCCGTCGTGACGCTCATGCGTCCCCCCAGGTGTCGATCATCTTCTTGACCTGCTCGGCGTCCATGCCGAGCTTGCGGGCCTCCGCCAGCAGCGGGGCCAGGTACGCCCGGGCGAACTCCTCGCGCCGCCGCTCCAGCAGCAGCGTGCGCGCGCCGGTGGCGACGAACATGCCGATCCCTCGTCTCTTGTAGAGGACGCCACTCGTGACGAGCTGGTTGACGCCCTTGGCCGCGGTGGCCGGGTTGATGCGGTGGAAGGCGGCGAGCTCGTTGGTCGAGGGCACCTGCGCCTCCTCGGGCAGGGAACCGTCGACGACCGAGTTCTCGATCTGCTCGGCGATCCGGGCGAACAGCGGCCGCCCGTCGTCCCGCACCCCGATCACCGGTCCGTTGGTTCATTACTCATGTAGCTAACCATGCAACCGATGAGGACAGGTGTCAACCCGGCGGAGCCGGACGGGGGCCGACTCAGCCGGGCAGGCGGAACTGGATCCGTTCGATCGACGCACTGATCGGCGCGAACATCTCGCGCCGGATGCGGTTGTGCTCCTCGTCGCGGTCGTAGACGCGGTAGGCGTCCTCGTCGTCGAGGTCGACGGTGATGACGTAGCTCGCGTTGCCCTCGCGCAGGCCGAGATCGAGGCCGGAGACCATGCGCAGCTCCACGCCGGGGACCCGCAGGTCCAGCAACGCCTGCAGCGCGGCCCGCACCCGCTCCGGCGGGACGTCCGGGAGGAGCCTGCCCACCACCACGTTGCGGATCACGGGCGGGCCGCTCGTCAGACCTCGGTGCGGCGGTCGACCAGCGTCTTGGCCACCTGCGCGAGCTTGACGTTCAGCGCCTGCGACGCCGACCGCAGCACCCCGAACGCCTCGTCGGCGCCGATCTTGCGGCGCTCCATCAGGATGCCCTTGGCCTGACCGATGACGTCGCGGCTCTCCAGGGCCTGCCGCAGCTGCGCGGCCTCCAGCTCGGCGGAGGTGGCGGCCATCGTGGCGGCCAGCGCGGTGGAGGCGTGGGCGGCCAGGACGAGGGCGAGGTCGCGGTCGAGCTCGTCGAGACCGGCGACCTGTCGGGAGTAGATGTTCAGCGCGCCCATCCGCGGGCCGTCGCCGTCGGGGAACAGGCCGATCGCCAGCACGCTGTGCACGCCGAGGTCGGCGGCCGCGGGCCCGAAGGGGCCGAAGCGGGTGCTGGCGGCGAGGTCGGAGCAGAAGGTGAGACCCAGCCCGGCCTTGCGGGTGGCGTCGACGCACGGCCCGTTGTCGAGCCGGTACTGGATCTCGTCGAGCCGGGTCGCCAGCGGATCGGTCTCGACGGGCGTGTGGAACCCGCCCGCCGCCCGCAGCGTGACGCTCACCAGGTCGGCCCCCGGCACCACGGCCCGGGCCGCCTCGACGACCCGCACGAGCACCCCGCGCACCGTGCTCGCGTCCATCAGCGAGGCGGCCAGGGCGAGGAACTCGGCCGCGACGGGGCCCGGTACGTCACTGCCGTCGACGGAGGCCAGCAGGGCCCGCTCGGCGGCCGCCTCCTGATCCATCGTCACGCGTGTGCTCCTCGGTCCCGTCGTTTGTCCGGCGCGGAAGCTTGACCCACGGAGCGGCCTACGGGCAAGCCGCCCCTCCCCGTTCGGCCGAGCGGACGGGGCCGTCACGCACGGTGGCGGGCGGTCGGGGCCGGCCGCCTGGCACGCACCTTGCGGACGATCAGCACCACCAGCGCGACGGCGACGAGCGCGGCCACGACGTAGGACACCGGGGCCAGGTACTGCTCCACGACCTCGAAGTTCTCGCCGAGGTACCAGCCCAGCCCGACGAACACCGCGTTCCACACGCCGCTGCCGATCGCCGTCAGCAGGGAGAAGCGCCACAGCGGCATCCCGACGATCCCGGCCGGGATCGACACCACGCTGCGCAGCAGCGGGACGCACCGGGCCAGCAGCACCACCTTGCCGCCGTGGCGCTCGAACAGCCCGTGACCTCGCTCGAGGTCCTTCTGGCTGGACAGGATGAACCAGCGGCGCCCGGCCAGGGCGTGCAGCCGCTCGTAGCCGAACCAGGCCCCCAGCGCGTAGAGGATCAGCGCACCGAGCAGCGACCCGAGGGTGGCCGCGCCCCAGGCCGCGTACACGTCGAACGCGCCCGCCCGGGCGCGGAAGCCCGCGAGCGGCAGGATGATCTCCGAGGGGATCGGCGGGATGACGTTCTCGAGCAGGATCAGCAGGCCGACGCCCACGGCTCCGAGGCGGTCGACGATCGAGAACACCCAGTCGGCCATGGCATCAGATTGCCCGATCCCCCCGGTGATCACTCAGCCCGCGTCGGGATGCTCACACGTACGGCAGGATGGGAACCATGGCCGTCAACCCCTCGGGTGCCGACATGAAGGCGTTCCTCGCCGCCGGTCCCGACCAGCCGATCGTCATGCTCAACCTGCTGCGCTTCGCCCCCGGCGGCGCCGAGCGGTACGACGCGTACCTCGCGCACTTCCGGCCGTTCGCCGAGAAGGTGGGCGCCTCGGTCGTCTACTTCGGGCACGGCGCCGACCCGGTCGTCGCCGAGCACGGACAGGGCTGGGACGCGGTGCTGCTGGTGTCCTACCCGAGCCGCCGCGCGTTCTCCGACATGGTGCGCGACCCCGGCTACCAGGAGGGCACGCACCTGCGCACCGAGGCGCTGGTGGAGGCGGTGCTGCAGCCGACGGTGCCGCGGGGATGACCACGGGGTTCGACTACTCCAACCTCAGCGGCCGCCCGTCGGGCCCCGTGCTGCGCGTGCTGTCCCGGGTGCTGCCCGGGGTGCGCCGCGTGCAGGAACAGGTCGAGCCCTACGCCGCGGCATGGCAGGAGCACAACCGGGCGGCCCTGGCCGCAGACGGCCCGCTGTGGGTGGCGCTGGGCGACTCGCTGACCGTCGGGGTCGGGGCCGGGGCGTACGACCGCGGCTGGGTCGGGCAGCTCGCCGCCCGGATGCCGGGGTGGCGGGTGGTGAACCTGGCCGTCAGCGGCGGGCGGGTGCGCGACGTCCTGGACCGCCAGCTCCCCGCGCTCGCCGCACTGGGGCAGGTGCCCGACCTCGTCACGCTGCTGATCGGCAACAACGACCTGGTCAGCCCGCGCCTGCGGCCCGCCCTGCCCGCCGACCTCGCCGAGCTGCTGCGCCGCGTCCCGCCCGGCACCGTCGTGGGCAACCAGCCCGCCACCTACGCCGCGGCGCTGGAGGTCAACCGCCTGATCGACGAGGCGGTGGCCGCCCGCGGCCTGCGGCTGGCCGAGCTGCGCGTCCCGCTCACCCGGAACTGGTCGGGCCGCCTCGCCGCGGACCACTTCCACCCCAACGAGCGGGGCTACTCCGGCCTCGCGACGGTGTTCGAGGCCGCGATCACCACCCCCGGGATGCAGTAAAGCCACTGTGCTGCCATCTCGTGGCGGCACAGTGGCTTTACTGCCATTCGGGGAGGTGCGCGGTCAGGCCGCCGCCGCCGGGGCCTTCGCCCGCTCGCGCAGGCTCGCCGGCACCGCGAACCGGTCGCCGTACTTCGCCGCGAACTCGTCGGCGCGGGCCACGAAGCCCGCGGGGCCGCCGGGGTAGCCCTCGATGTACTGCATCACGCCGCCGGTCCAGGCCGGGAAGCCGATGCCGAAGATCGAGCCGATGTTCGCGTCGGCCACGCTGGTCAGCACGCCCTCGTCGAAGCACTTGACGGTCTCGAGCGCCTCGATGACCAGCATCCGCTCGGACAGCTCGTGCAGGTCGACGTCGTGGTTCGTCGCCCCGAACTCGCTGCGCAGGCCGGGCCACAGGCCGGTGCGCTTGCCGTCGGCGTAGTCGTAGAAGCCCGCGCCGCCGGACTTGCCGGGGCGGCCCGCGTCGACGAGCCGGTCGATGATCGCCTCGGACGGGTGCGCCGTCCAGGTGCCACCGGCCGCCTCGACGGCCGCCTTCGTCTCCTTGCGGATCTTCTGCGGCAGCGTGAGCGTCAGCTCGTCCATCAGCTGCAGCACCGGGGCCGGGTAGCCCGCCTGCGAGGAGGCCTGCTCGATCGTCTGCGGGTCGATGCCCTCGGCCAGCATCGCGACGCCCTCGTTGATGAAGGTGCCGATCACCCGGCTGGTGAAGAAGCCCCGGCTGTCGTTGACGACGATCGGGGTCTTCTTCATGCCCAGCACCACGTCGAACGCCTTGGCCAGCGTGGTGTCGGAGGTCTGCTCGCCGCGGATGATCTCCACGAGCGGCATCTTGTCGACCGGGGAGAAGAAGTGCAGGCCCACGAAGTCGGCCGGCCGGTCGACGCCGGTGGCCAGCTCGGTGATCGGCAGCGTCGAGGTGTTGGAGCACAGCAGCGCGTCCGGGGAGATCACCTTGGCTGCCTCGCGGAACACCTCCTGCTTGAGCGCCACCGACTCGAACACGGCCTCGATGACGATGTCGCAGCCGGCGAGGTCGGCGTAGTCGGCGGTGGGGGTGATCCGGGCGAGCAGGGCGTCGCCCTTCTCCTGCGTGGTGCGCCCGCGCTGCACGCCCTTGGCGACCAGGTTCTCGGAGTAGGCCTTGCCCTTCGCCGCGGCCTCCGCCGAGACGTCCTTGAGCACGACCTCCCAGCCCGAGAGCGCGCAGGTGTAGGCGATGCCCGCACCCATCATCCCGGCGCCGAGCACCGCGACCTTGGTCGGTGTGTACTTCTCGACGTCCTTCGGCCGCGAGCCGCCGCCGTTGATCGTCTGCAGGTCGTAGAAGAAGGCCTTGGTCATGTTCGTGCTGACCTGGCCGGTGACGAGCTCGACGAAGTAGCGCGCCTCGATGCGGAACGCGGTGTCGATGTCGACCTGGGTGCTCTCGACGGCCGCGGCCAGGATGTTGCGCGGCGCGGGCATCGGCGCGCCCTTGATCTGCTTGCGCAGGTTGGCCGGGAACGCGGGCAGGAACGCCGCGAGCTTCGGCGACGACGGGGTGCCGCCGGGGATCTTGTAGCCGGGCTTGTCCCACGGCGCCGCGGCGTCGGGGTTGGCCGCGATCCAGGCGCGCGCCTTGTCCAGCATCTCCTCGGGGGTGGCCGCGAGGTCGTCGATCACGCCGACCTCCAGCGCCTTGGCCGGCTTCATCCGCTGGCCCTGCGCGAGGACCTTCATGAAGCCGTCGGCGATGCCGAGCAGCCGCGTGACGCGCACGACGCCGCCGCCGCCGGGCAGCAGGCCCAGCGTGACCTCGGGCAGGCCGTAGAGGACCCCGCGGGCGTCGAGGCCGATGCGGTGGTGGCAGGCCAGCCCGATCTCCAGGCCGCCCCCGAGCGCGGTGCCGTTCATGGCGGCGACGACGGGGCGGCCCAGGGTCTCCAGGCGGCGCAGCACCGTCTTGATCGCCATGGACTGCTCGAAGAACCGCGGCGCGTCGGCCGGGGTGGCCTTCGACAGCGAGTCGAGGTCGCCACCCGCGAAGAAGGTCTTCTTCGCCGAGGTGAGGATGACCCCGGTGATGTCGTCCTTGCCGGCGACGAGCGCGTCGACGCACTCCAGGAACGCCTCGCCGAAGCGCTCGTTCATGGTGTTGGCGCTGCGGCCCGGGTCGTCCAGGGTGACGACGACGATGCCGTCGGCGCCCTTCTCCCAGCGCACTGCCTTGTCCGTGCTCATCAGATCCGCTCCACGATCGTCGCAATTCCCATGCCGCCGCCGACGCACAGCGTGGCGAGGCCGTACCGCAGCTCGCGCCGCTCCAGCTCGTCGATCAGGGTGCCCAGGATCATCGCCCCGGTCGCGCCGAGCGGGTGGCCCATCGCGATGGCACCGCCGTTGACGTTGGTCTTCTCGTGGCTGATCCCCATGTCGCGCATGAACCGCATGGCGACGGCGGCGAACGCCTCGTTGATCTCGAACAGGTCGATGTCGTCGACCGAGAGCCCGGCCTTGGCCAGCGCCTTCTTCGAGGCGGGCGCGGGGCCGGTCAGCATGATGGTCGGGTCGGCGCCGGACAGCGCGGTGGCGACGATCCGGGCCCGGGGGCGCAGGTTGGCGGCCTTCCCGGCGGCCTCGGTGCCGATCAGGGTGAGCGCGGCGCCGTCGACGATGCCGGAGCTGTTGCCGGCGTGGTGCACGTGGTCGATCTTCTCGACCCAGTGGTACTGCTGCAGGGCGACGGCGTCGAAGCCACCGGCCTCGCCCATCATCGCGAACGACGGCTTGAGGCCCGCGAGGCTCTCCAGCGTGGCGCCGGCGCGGATGAACTCGTCGTGGTCGAGCACCGTCAGACCGTTGCGGTCCGTCACCGGCACGACGGACTTGGCGAAGTAGCCGTTGGCCCACGCCTTCGCGGCGCGCGCCTGGGACTCCACGGCGTAGGTGTCGACGTCCTCGCGGGAGAAGCCCTCCAGCGTGGCGATCAGGTCGGCGCCGATGCCCTGGGGCACGAACCCGGTCTGGTAGCTGGTGTCGGGGTCCATCGCCCAGGCGCCGCCGTCGGAGCCCATGGGCACGCGCGACATCGCCTCGACGCCGCCCGCGAGCACCATCTCCTCCATGCCGGAGCGGACCTTCTGGGTGGCGACGTTGACCGCCTCCAGGCCCGACGCGCAGAAGCGGTTGAGCTGGACGCCCGCGACGGTGTGCGGCAGGCCCGCGGCGATGGCCGCGGTCTTGGCGATGTCACCGCCCTGGTCGCCGATCGGGGAGACGACGCCGAGCACGACGTCGTCGATCGTGGCGGGGTCGAGCTCGGGGTAGCGGGCGCGGAGCTCGTCGATCAGCCCGGTGACGAGCGAGATCGGCTTGACCTCGTGCAGCGAACCCGAGGCCTTGCCTCGGCCGCGCGGTGTGCGGATGGCGTCGTAGACGAACGCCTCGGGAATCTCAGCCATGCGTCTTTGTTACAGCAGCACTGTCACATAGGTCAAGGTTGCGCGTACGGTGCCACCCATGACGGGCCAGCTCACCATCGACCAGCTCGCGGAACGCACCGGGGTCACCGTCCGCACCATCCGCTTCTGGGCGGGCCGCGGCCTGCTCCCGCCGCCGGTCCTGCGCGGCCGCACCGGGTTCTACGGGCCCGATCACGTCGCCCGGTTGGAGCTGGTCAGCGAGCTGTCGGCACTCGGCTTCACGCTGAGCGCGATCGAGGGACACCTCGGGCGGCTGCCCGCGTCGGCCGGGGCCGCGGAGCTGGCGCTGCAGCGGGCGCTGCTCACACCGTGGGTGCCCGAGCAGATCGAGGAGATCGACCGGGCCGAGCTCGACCGCCGCGCCGGCCGCACGCTGGCCGACACCGACGTCGACGCGCTGCACGGCCTCGGCGTCATCGACGTCGTCGACGGCGAACGCGTCCGCCTGCACGGCTCGGGCACCCTCGGCGAGGGCCTGGCCGTGCTCGACTCCGGCCTGCCGTGGGACGTGTGGCGGCGCGCCCACGAGATCATCGAGCAGCACACGACGGCGCTGGCCGAGGACCTGATGAAGATGTTCCAGGACGAGGTGCTGCAGCCCTACCGCGACCGCGGACGCCCCGCCGACGAGCGCACCCGGCTCGCCGAGGCCTTCTCCCAGCTGAAGCCGATCACCGTCCGGGGGGTCGTCACCGCCTTCGGGCGGGCGGTGAACCGCACCATCCGCGAGCGGATCGGATAGATTTCACCCATGCGGGTTCTTCGCGCCGCCGGGCACTTCGCGGTCCCCGACGGTGAGCCCAACCAGTACCGCGAGCACCTCCGGGTGGCCGAGATGTCGGTCGGCACGTACTGCATCCCCGTCGGCGGCAAGGACGGGCAGCCCGCCCACAGCGAGGACGAGGTCTACGTCGTCGCCCGCGGCCGGGCCCGGCTGGTCACCGACGACGTCGACGTGATGATCGGCCCCGGTTCGGTGGTCTACGTGCCGGCGGGCGAGGAGCACCAGTTCGTCGAGGTGAGCGAGGACCTCTCGGTCGTCGTCGTGTTCGGGCCGCGCCGGTGACCTTCACCCACCCCCACCGGGTGCGCTACGTCGAGGTCGACGCGCAGGGCGTGGTCTTCAACTCCTGGTACCTGGCCTGGTTCGACGACGCGATGACCGGGTTCCTGGTGCACCGCGGCCTGCCCTACTCCGACATGCTGGCCTCGGGCCACGACGTCCAGCTGGTGCGCTCGGAGATCGACTGGCGCACCGGCGTCGGCTTCCAGGACGAACTGGCGATCGCCGTGTCCACCGCCCGGATCGGCCGCACGTCGTTCGCGCTCGACTTCGAGGTCCGCCGCGCGGGCGAGGTCACCTGCGCCGGTCGCACCGTCTACGTGGTGGTCGGGACCGACGGCTCGGGCAAGCGCCCGATCCCGCCCCTGATCGCCGACGCGCTCGGTGCACCGGCGCCGCTGCTCGCCCCCTGAGACGGGCTGTGTGACGCGTCTCATTTCTGGTCATTCAGCCGGACGGGCGGCAGGCATAGTCCCGGGTGACTCGCCGTAGCCGACACCCGGAGGTCCCGTGTTCGCCGTGCCCGATGGCCCGCTCACCCGCGAGATCTGGATGCGCTACGCCCTCGTCCGGATCCGGGAGCTGGTCGACAAGCCGCGTGCGGAGATGACCGACACCGAGCTGAGCATCTACACCTTCGCCACCGCCGCGCTGTCCGGCGGGGAGCCGATCATCCCGCTCGGCGCGCCGGGCCTGCACGCGGTCGGGACCGACCGCGCCCGACTGTGCCGCGTCTGCGGGGCCGAGTGGCCGCTGCGCGGGGCCGCCGAGCACGTCGCCGGCTGCCCGGTCCGCTCCGCCACGGCCTGACGGCACGCTCCTAGGG
>NZ_BJNG01000030.1 GCF_006539565.1 Pseudonocardia hydrocarbonoxydans | reverse complement strand
CCCTAGGCGTCCCGGGCCGGGAGCACCCGGCCGCGCACCTCGCCCAGCTCCAGGCGACCGCCCCCGACGGCGGGCGCCGTCGCGTTGATGACGACCTCGTCGCCGTCCTCCAGCCACGTGCGGGTGGCACCGCCGCCCAGCGCGACGGGCTCGGTGCCGCCCCAGCCCAGCTCCAGCAGGCAGCCGCGCTGGTCGCGGCGGGCGCCGGACACCGTCCCGGAGCCCAGCAGGTCGCCCGCCCGCAGCGGGGCCCCGTTGGTCGTCAGGTGGGTGACCAGCTGCGCGACGGTCCAGTACAGGTCCACCGCGGGCGGCCGGGAGACCGTCTCCCCGTTGATCGTGAGCTCCAGGGCGATGTCCAGGCCGCGGTCGCCGGGCCCGAGCAGGTGGGGCAGCGGGACGGGGTCGCGCGGCGGCGGATCGGTCCACGCGGCGGCCAGCTCGTCGAGCGGGGTGACCCAGCCGGAGATCGACGTGGCGAACGACTTGCCCAGCAGCGGCCCCAGCGGGCGCGACTCGAAGGCCTGCACGTCGCGCGCCGACCAGTCGTTGAGCAGCACCACCCCGAAGACGTGGTCGAGCGCGTCGTCGATCGTGACCGGCCCGTCGGACGGGCCGAGCACGAAACCCAGCTCGACCTCCAGGTCGAGCCGCCGCGTCGGCGCGAGCTCCCCCGCGGCGACCTGCCCCCACGGCCGCACGACCGGCGTCCCCGACACGCGTACGGTGCCCGCCCGGCCGTGGTAGCCGACCGGCAGGTGCTTCCAGTTCGGCGCGAGCGGCGGCGCACCCGGGCGGAAGATCTCCGAGGCGTTGACGGCGTGCTGCTCGCAGGCGAAGAAGTCGACGTAGTCGGCCACCGTGAACGGCAGCCGCAGCTCCAGCCCGGCCGGGGGCAGCACGTACGGCGCGTGGTCGGTGCGCAGGCGCGGCGCGAGCCAGCCGTGCACCTCCCGCCACGCCGGGCGCCCCGCGGCGAGCAGGGCGTCCAGGGTGGGGGCGGCGAGCAGGTCGGCGTGCGGCCCGCCCTCGACGTCGGCGAGCGACCCGATGTCGACGACGCCCTCCGGCGACCGGGCCACCACCCGTCCCGGCCCGGGCCGGCCCGCCCCACCCACCACTCCCAGCGCCAGGCTCCGCATGCGGGAACGGTAGCCGGGCTAGCGCCGGGTGACCGACTCCAGGTAACGGGCGGTCCACCCGTCGGACGCGCGGCGGATCCACAGCGCCACCGTCGCCTCGGCCTCCTCGCCCGCGGCGTCCATCCGGTGCAGGGCCTCTCGGCGCAGCTGCGCCTTGGTGAACGCGAACGTGTCGGCCGGGATCGAGTCGGCGAGCGTGCGGGCCCGGTCGACCGCGGCGGGCAGCACCTCGTCGGCGGGCAGCACGTCGTCGACCAGGCCCAGCGCCCGCGCCTCGGCGGGGAGGTGGGTGGCCGCGCCGGTGATCAGGCGCCGGGCCACCTGGTCGCCCACGGCGTACCGGACGACCTCCACCGCGACCCGCGGCAGCGGCACCCCCACCGCCAGCTCCGGGAGCCCGATGCGCGCGCTCCCCTCGGCCATCAGGACCGCGTCGGCGGCCGCGGCCAGCACCGCACCACCGGCGATCGCGTGCCCGTTGACAGCGGCCACCACCGGCTTGCCCAGCTCGAACACGCTGCGGAACAGGCCGTCGAGCGCGGGGACGAAGCGCCGCGCGTACGGCTCGCCGTCGGCGAGGAGGCGGCGTAGGTCGGCCCCGGCGGAGAACGCGCGACCCGATCCGGTGAGGACGACGGCCCGGGCCGGGCCCGTGGCCAGGTCCCGGAACCGGGCGGCGACCGCGTCGCAGAGCTCCGGGTCCAGGGCGTTGACCGGTCCGTGGGCCAGCCGGAGCACCGCGACGTCGTCGTCACCATCGAGTTCGATCACGTCCCGGACGGTACCCGGGCGGCGTCACATGGCAGGCTCCGCATGAGCCGACATCCAGGAGGTACCACCATGCCGCAGAGCGTCCGCGGGGTCGTCGCACTGAAGAAGGGCGAGCCCGTCTCCGTCGAGACGATCCTCGTCCCCGATCCCGGCCCCGGTGAGGCCGTCGTCCAGGTCCAGGCCTGCGGCGTGTGCCACACCGACCTGCACTACCGCGAGGGCGGGATCAACGACGAGTTCCCGTTCCTGCTCGGCCACGAGGCCGCGGGGATCGTCGAGTCCGTGGGCGACGGCGTCACCGACGTGGCGCCGGGCGACTTCGTGATCCTCAACTGGCGCGCGGTCGACGGCACCTGCCGGGCCTGTCGCCGCGGCGAGCCCTGGTACTGCTTCTCCACCCACAACGCCGCGCAGAAGATGACGCTGGAGTCGGGCCAGGAGCTCTCCCCCGCGCTGGGCATCGGGGCGTTCGTCGAGAAGACCCTGGTCCACTCCGGGCAGTGCACGAAGGTGAACCCCGCGGTCAAGCCCGAGGTGGCGGGCCTGCTGGGCTGCGGCGTCATGGCCGGCATCGGCGCGGCGATCAACACCGGCGGCATCGGCCGCGGCCAGTCCATCGCCGTCATCGGCTGCGGCGGCGTCGGCGACGCGGCCATCGCGGGCGCGTTCCTGGCCGGCGCGTCCACGATCATCGCGATCGACATGGACGACCGGAAGCTGGAGTGGGCCAAGGGCTTCGGCGCCACCCACACGATCAACGCCCGGGAGCAGGACGTGGTGGAGGGCGTGCAGGCGCTCACCGACGGCAACGGCGCCGACGTCGTCGTCGACGCGGTGGGCCGCCCGGAGACCTTCAAGCAGGCCTTCTACGCCCGCGACCTGGCCGGTACCGCCGTACTGGTCGGCGTCCCGACCCCGGACATGACCCTGGAGCTGCCGCTGATCGACGTGTTCGGCCGCGGCGGGGCCACCAAGTCCTCCTGGTACGGCGACTGCCTGCCCAGCCGTGACTTCCCGATGCTCGTCGACCTGCACCTGCAGGGCCGGCTGCCGCTGGAGAAGTTCGTCAGCGAGACCATCGCGCTCGACGGCGTCGAGGCGGCGTTCGAGAAGATGCACAAGGGCGACGTGCTGCGTTCGGTGGTGGTCTTCTGATGGGGCCGATCGACCATCTCGTCACCTCCGGCACGTTCTCCCTCGACGGCGGCACCTGGGACGTCGACAACAACGTGTGGATCGTCGGCGACGACCGCGAGGTCTTCGTCATCGACGCCGCGCACGACGCCGACAAGATCGCCGAGGCGGTCGGCGGGCGCACGGTGAAGGCGGTCGTCTGCACCCACGCCCACGACGACCACGTCAACCAGGCCCCCGCACTGGCCGACCGGTTCTCCGCCCCGATCCTGCTCAACCCGGCGGAGAAGGTCCTGTGGGACATGACCTGGCCGGACCGGCAGCCCGACGGCGAGCTGGCCGACGGACAGGTGATCACCGCGGGCGGCATCGAGCTGCGGGTGCTGCAGACCCCCGGCCACTCCCCCGGCTCGTCGTGCCTCTACTCCGCGGAGCTGGGCACCGTGTTCTCCGGCGACACCCTGTTCCAGGGCGGGCCCGGCGCCACGGGGCGGTCGTACTCGAACTTCGACACGATCATCGAGTCGATCCGCACGACGCTGCTCACGCTGCCCGGCGCCACCACCGTGCGCACCGGGCACGGCGACGCCACGAGCATCGGCGACGAGGCCCCGCACCTGGAGGAGTGGATCGCGAAGGGCAGCTGATCGGTAGCACATCGAGTGCTACCGTGGTCGCATGAAGGAAGCGGCCGAGACCATCGGTGTCCGCGAACTGCGCCAGAACGCATCGCGATACCTGGCGAAGGTGAAGCAGGGCCAGCGCATCGCCGTCACCGACCGCGGGGAGCTGGTGGCGTACCTGGAGCCGATCGACGAGCCGCGCACGACGTACCAGCGGATGGTCGCGGCGGGCCAGGTCCGGCCCGCCGCGGGGAGCATGCGCGACCTGCTGGCCGAGATCGGGTCCCCGCCACCCGCCGAGCCGGACGAGAGCTCGCCGTTCGAGGAGCTCATGCGAATGCGCGACGAGGAACGGTATTGATCTACATCGACACCTCGGCGCTGCTGCGGGTCGTCTTCCCCGACGACTCGACGCCCGCGGTCGAGCGCCTCCTCGACGATCCGGGCGCCGAACTGATCTCCAGCACGCTGCTGTGGGTGGAGGCGCGCCGGGGCACCGCGCGCCGGGCTCCTCGGCGGCTGCCGCGCGTCGATCTCCTGCTCGACCGGGTGCAGGCGATCGCGATCGGCGATGCCGTCATCGCGTCGGCCGGCCATCTGCCCGACCCGCTCCTGCGTTCGCTCGACGCGATCCATCTGGCCACCGCCCTGTTGATACGCGAGGACGTCGAGCTCCTGCTCACCTACGACGACCGGCTGGCCGAGGCCGCCCGGGCCCACGGGATCCCGACCGCCGCCCCGGCCTGACCACCGGCGCCACCACCACGAGCAGCAGCGCCGAGAGCCCGAACGCGGCCCGGAACCCGAACGGTTCCGCCACCGCCCCGAGCCCGACGGCCCCCGCTCCCGTCCCGGCGTCGTAGGCGATGTTCCAGGCCGCGCTGGCCCGGCCGTAGCCTGCGGGCCCACCGGCGGCGAACAGCGTGGTGAGGGCGTCGTTCTGCACCAGCCCGAACCCGACGCCGACGAGGGCCGAGCCCACCAGCACCGCCGCGCCGACCTGCAGACCGACCACCTCCACGCCCATCCCGGCCGCGACGAGCAGCACGCCGGGCAGCAGCAGCCGGCCCCCCAGCCCGTGCCGGTCGACCAGCCGGCCCGCCAGCGACCGGCCGAGCAGCGCCGCCAGCGCGGTGACCAGCAGCGCCGCGGCCGGCAACAGCCCGGCGCCGGGCACGGCCAGCGGCAGGAACGTGATGAGCCCGCCCTGGGCGATCGAGCAGCCGAGCATCGCCGCCAGCGGCCCGGCCGCGACCGCCCCGCCCCGGACCTCCCCTTCCCCGACCACCCCGGCCGGCACCGGCCGGGGGACGGGCCGCGGCGCCCGTACCCACGGTACGGCGAGCGCCCCGAGCAGCGGCGCCACCCCGGCCGCGACGAACACCGGCGTGAACCCCACGGTCTGCGCGACCGCGACCCCGGCCGGGAGCAGCACGAGCTGCGGCAGGCCGATCGCCACCCCGTAGCGCGCCGCGGCCCGCCCGTGCTCGGCCGGAGCGACGAGCTCGGCCACCAGCGCGCTCCCGACGACGGTCAGCAGCCCGAACCCCACCCCCCGCACGGCCGACACCGCCAGCACCGGACCCAGCGCGGGCGAGAGTGCCAGCAGCGGTGTCGGCGCGCCGAGCGCCACCAGGCCGATGCCCAGCACGAGCCGGTAGCCCAGGCGCGCGACCAGCCACGGCACGCAGAGCTGGGTGGCGATCGTCGCGAGCATGAGGACGCCGGTCGTCGCACCCGCCGCGAGCTCCCCGGCCCCCGCCACCCACGACGGGACTACCGGCAACAGCAGCGCGTACCCGCCGAACCCGAGCACGGTGGCCACGAGCATCGCCCGGAACGGGACCGACGCCGTCCCGGCAGGGGTGGTCACGGACGCCAGACCCGCCGCTCCGTGACGATCGCGGTGACCAGGTCGTGCGGCGTCACGTCGAACGCGGGGTTCCAGGCCGGGCCGTCGCACACCTCGTCCGCGGCGCGCTCCTCGATCTCGATGTGCGCGCCGTCGGGCGTCGCCGGGTCGACGGTGCTCTCCGGGGCGGCCACGACGAACGGGATCCCGGCGCGGGCCGCGGCCAGCGCGAGCGGGTAGGTGCCGATCTTGTTGGCGACGTCGCCGTCGGCGGCGATCCGGTCGGCCCCCACCACCACGGCGTCGACGAGCCCGCGCGCGATCACCGACGCCCCCGCCCCGTCGACGACGACGTGGTGCGCGACGCCGATCGCGGCCAGCTCGACCGCGGTGATCCGCGAGCCCTGCAGCAGCGGGCGCGTCTCGTCGGCGACGACGTGCGCGACGCGTCCCCGCGCGTGCAGCGAGCGCACCACACCCAGCGCGGTGCCCCACTCGACGCAGGCCAGCGCGCCGGCGTTGCAGTGGGTGTGCAGGCGCAGCGGGCGCTCGCCGCACAGCGCGGTGAGCAGGTCGGCCCCGCGGTCGCCGATGGCGTGGCAGGCGGCGATGTCCTCGTCGCGCAGGGCCAGGGCGGCGGCGAGCACGGCGTCGGGCCCGCCCGGCAGCGCGGCCCGGGCCCGGGCGACGCCGACGGCGAGGTTCACCGCGGTGGGCCGGGCGGCGGCGAGCCGGTCGCAGGCCGCGTCGAGCGCGGGGCCGTCGAGCGTGCGCGCGGCCAGGGCGACGCCGAGCGCCCCGGCGACGCCGAGCGCCGGCGCCCCGCGCACGACCAGCCTGCGGATCGCGTCGACGAGCGCGTCGACGTCGGCGACCGCGGTCGTCCGCAGTGCGGGCAGGGCGGTCTGGTCGACCAGGACGACGTGGCCGCCCGGGTCCCAGTCGATCGTCCGTGGCAGCACACCCGTGACCCTATGTCGCAAGTTGCGACGATCACCCGGGTTGGGATCGGGTAGAGCATCGGTTAGCCTCGCTGCAACCGGTAGTTAGAGGAGACTAATGATCGGCGATCGAGTGCTCGACTGCTGCGCGCTGCCGCACACCTCCGCGGTGGAGGACACGCTGCGGGTCGTCTTCGTGCGGGCCGGGCGCAGCGAGCCGGTCAGCACCTCTGCGCTGGCCGACGCGTTGCACGTCAGCGCGCCCACCGTCTCGATCATGCTCAAGCGGCTGACGGCCGCGGGCCTGCTCCGGCGCACCGACGGCCACCTCGCCGCACTCACCGACCACGGCGCCGCCCACGCCCGCGACGTGGTACGCCGTCACCGCCTGCTGGAGGCCTTCCTCGCCCAGGAGCTGGGCGTGCCGTGGGACGAGGTGCACGCCGAGGCCGACGCCCTGGAACACGCGGTGTCCGACCGGCTGCTCGACCGCATCGACCGCCACCTGGGCCGTCCCGAGCGCGATCCGCACGGCGACCCGATCCCCCGCGGCACCGGCGGGCTCGACGAGGACTGGGGGGTCCGCCTCGACGCCGCCCCCGCCGGCTCGGCGTTCGACGTCGAGCGGGTCTACGACCGCGACAGTGCCGCCCTGCGCTACCTGGCCGACCTCGGGATCCACCCCGGAGTGAGGATCGACGTGACCGGACGACAGCCCTTCGGCGGCCCCCTGTGGGTCCGCATCGGCACCATCGAGCACGCACTGGGCGACCCGCTCACCCACCTCGTGCACGGCCGGGTCGTGGCATGAGGCGCCTGATCGCGGCCGCCGTCGTCGGCCTGGCCCTGCTCACCGGTTGCACGTCCACGGCCGCGTCGGGCGACGAGCCGATCGGCGACCGCCCGGTCCGCGTCACCACCACCACCAACTTCATCACCGACACCGTCGAGCGGATCGGCGGGGCGAGCGTCGAGGTCACCGGCCTGATGGGCCCCGGCGTCGACCCCCACCTCTACCGCGCGAGCGCGGGCGACGTCCAGACGCTGCGCGACGCCGACGTGATCTTCTACGGCGGGCTGCAGCTGGAGGGCCGGATGGCCGAGCTGCTCGACGAGCTCGCCGCGCGCCAGCTCACCAGGGCCGTCACCGAGGAGATCCCGCGCGCGCAGCTGCTCGCCCCCGCCCCCGGCACGGACGAGGAGTACGACCCGCACGTCTGGTTCGACGTGGAGCTGTGGAAGCAGGTCAGCCGCACGATCGCCACCACGCTGTCCGAGCGCGACCCGGCCCGCGCCGCCGACTACGCCGCCAACCTCGACGCCTACCTCGCCGAGCTCACCGAGCTCGACGCCTACGTCGCGCAGCGGATGGCGCAGATCCCGCCGGAGCGACGGCTGCTGGTCACCTCGCACGACGCCTTCGAGTACTTCGGCCGCCGCTACGGCCTGGAGGTGGCCGGCATCCAGGGCATCTCCACCGCCGCGGAGGCCACCACCGCCGACGTCGAGCGGGTCGCCGAGCTGATCTCCGCCCGCGGCGTGCCGGCGGTGTTCGTCGAGTCCAGCGTGCCGCGCCAGACGATCGACGCCCTGATCGCGGCCGCCGCGCAGCGCGGCGCCACCGTCACCGTGGGCGGGGAGCTCTACACCGACGCGGCCGGTTCGCCCGGCACTCCGGAGGGCACCTACGTCGGGATGCTCCGCGCCAACGCCGACCTGATCGCCGACGGACTGGGAAGCTGAGATGTTCATGCCCGCACCCGCCCCGAGGACCCGCACCGGCCATGCGCTGGAGGTCCGGTCGCTGACCGTCTCCTACCGGTCGGCCCCCGTGCTGTGGGAGGTCGACGCCCACTTCCCGGCCGGGCGGCTCTGCGCGATCGTCGGCCCCAACGGGGCGGGCAAGTCGACGCTGCTGAAGGCGGCGCTCGGCCTCGTCCCCGCCGACGCGGGCCGGGTCCTGATCGACGACGTCGAGGGCCCGGGGGCGCTGGAGCACGTGGCGTACGTGCCGCAGCGGGAGTCGGT
The DNA here is from genome assembly GCF_006539565.1 of Pseudonocardia hydrocarbonoxydans. Taxonomy (GTDB): domain Bacteria; phylum Actinomycetota; class Actinomycetes; order Mycobacteriales; family Pseudonocardiaceae; genus Pseudonocardia; species Pseudonocardia hydrocarbonoxydans. The sequence goes on along the minus strand of NZ_BJNG01000030.1, from coordinate 109,388 downwards.
CGACTGGGACTTCCCCATCACCGTGGGCGAGGTCGTCGCGATGGGCCGCTACCGGGCCACCGGCTGGTTCCGCCGGGTGGGCCGGGCCGACCGCGCGATCGCCGCGCAGTGCCTGGAGCGCGTCGGCATGGCCGCATACGGTAAGCGCCAGATCGGGCAGCTGTCGGGCGGGCAGCGCCAGCGGGTGTTCCTGGCCCGCGCTCTCGCCCAGCAGGCCCCCGTCCTCGTCATGGACGAACCGTTCGCCGGCATCGACGCCCGCACCCAGTCCGACCTGCTGGAGCTGCTCGCCGGTATCCGCGACGAGGGCGGCTCGGTGATCGTCGTGCACCACGACATGGCGCAGGTGCGGGCCTCGTTCGACTGGACGCTGCTGCTCAACGTGCGCGCGCTGGGCTGCGGCCCCACCGCCGAGGTGCTGACGGCGAGCGCGGTGCGCAGCGCGTACGGCGTGCCCGACGAGGCCGTGGCCTGGGCGGGCTGATGTTCGGCCTGCCCTACACCGACACCGTCGTGGTGCTCGGCGCGCTCGTGCTGGGCGTCACCAGCGGCGTGCTGGGCACGTTCGCGGTACTGCGGCAGCGCAGCCTCGTCGGCGACGCGGTGGCGCACTCGACGCTGCCCGGCGTCTGCGTCGCGTTCCTGGTGGCCGGGGTGAAGGACGTCCCCGGCCTGCTCGTCGGGGCCGCAGCGGCCGGGCTGGTCGCCGCGCTGCTGATGGTCGGCATCGAGCGCACCGGCCGCATCAAGCCCGACACCGCGATCGGCGTGGTGCTCTCGGGCTTCTTCTCCCTCGGTGTCGTGCTGCTGACCCACATCGCCAGCACCGCCGACGCCGACCAGGCCGGCCTGGAGAAGTACCTGTTCGGCCAGGCCGCGGGCCTGCTGGAGAGCGACGTCGTCGTGATGGCGGTGCTCGGGGGCCTCGGGCTGCTGGTAGTCGGGGTGCTGCGCCGGGCGCTGACGACCACCCTGTTCGACCCCTCCTATGCCGGCTCCGTCGGGCTCCCGGTGCGTGCGCTGGAGGTCCTGATGACGGGGCTGCTGGTGGTCGCCGTCGTCATCGGGGTGCGGGTGGTCGGCGCGATCCTCATGGTGGCGATGCTGGTCGTACCCACGGTGGTCGCCCGCCAGCTCGCCGACCGGTTCGTCCTCGTGCTGCCGCTGGCCGGCGTCGTCGGCGCGGTCGTCGGGATCACCGGGTCGCTCGCCGCCACCCGTTCCGAGCTGCCGACCGGGCCGGTCATCGTGCTCGTCGGCTTCGCGCTGGCGCTGCTGGCGGTGCTGCTGGCCCCCGGTCGCGGGGTGCTGTGGCGCGCCGCCCGCCTGGCCGCCCGGCGCCGCCGGGTGCTGCGCGACGCCGTGCTCGCCCGGGAGTCCGGCGCCGCTCCCGACGCGCCGGTGCGCTCGCTGTCCGACCGGCTCGCCCGGCTCTCGCTGCGCCGCGCCGGGCTGCTCGACGACACCGGCCTGACCCCCGCCGGCCAGCGCGCCGCCGACGAGCTGGCGCAGCGCCGTGCGCTGTGGTCGGCCTGGCTGGAGCACGGCGCACTCGTCGAGCTGCCCGACGCCCGGGAGCCCGATCCCACCGACCTGCGCGGCAGCCTCGGCGACGATGCGGTCGAGCAGCTGCGCAGGTTGAGCACGGGGGGCGCCGTCGCTGGGGCGTCGCCTTCCGTGCTCGTCGTCGACAGGGGGCGTCGTGTCCGATGACGTCGTGATCGTCGTGGTGGCCGGGCTGGTCGCCACCGCGTGCGGCCTGCTCGGCCCGTTCCTCGTCCTGCGCCGGATCGCCCTGCTGTCGGACGCCGTCAGTCACGCCGTGCTGCCGGGGATCGTCGCGGTGTGGCTGGTCTGGCAGACCCGCGCCCCGCTGCCCGTCGTGGTCGGGGCGGCGGCGTTCGCGGTGCTGTGCGTCCTGGGCATCGATGCCCTGCGCGCCACCGGGCTGATGGCGTCGGACGCCGCGATCGCGCTGGTGTTCCCGGCCCTGTTCTCCCTGGGGGTCCTCGGCGTCACCCGCTACGCCGACGGCATCCACCTCGACCTCGACTCCACCATCTACGGCGAGATCGCCTTCGTCCCGTTCGACTCCGTCGACCTCGGTGGCGGGGTGGGCGTGGCGCGCGCGGCCGTCACGCTGGCGGTGGTGGTGCTGCTCAACCTGGCGATGGTCACGCTGCTGTGGAAGGAGCTCAAGGCCACCACGTTCGACCCGGCCTTCGGCGCCACCGTCCGGCTGCGCCCACAGCTGCTGTCGCGGCTGCTGCTGGTGGCCGTCGCGGTCACGGCGGTGGCGGCGTTCGAGGCCGTCGGCGCCATCCTGGTCGTGACGATGCTGATCGTCCCCGCGGCCACGGCGTACCTGCTCACCGACCGGCTGGTCGTCATGGTCGCCCTCGCGGTCGGCGTCGGCTGGGTGGGAGCGGTCGCGGGCCACGCGCTGGCGGTCACCTACGACAGCTCGATCGCCGGGGCGATGGGCCTGGTCTGCTCGGCCTGCTTCGTCGTGGCCCTGCTGCTGTCCCCGAAGCACGGCCTGCTCACCCGCCGCCTGCGCCGCACCACCCCCCGCGAGTCGCCGGCTCCGCGCCCCTGAGTCGTGGCTACGGTCGGGTCGTGCTCGACTCCGCGTTCCCCGCCGATCCCTACCCGGGCGCGACGCCGTCCACGTCGTTCGCCCACGCCGACGGACGGTCGCACCCGATCACGCCCGGCCCGTGGCGCGTCGGCGACGTCCCGCTCGACGGGTGGCTCGCCGCCCGCGGCGCCGTCCCGGCGGCGGCCCGGATCCCGGTACTGGCCTACGGCTCCAACCGGTGCCCGAGCAAGATCACCTGGCTGCGGCGGGAGCTGGGCCTGGGCCCGGACCCGGTGGTCGCCCTGCGCGCCCGCACCACCGGCGTCGCCGCCGTGTGGGCGGCCGGGCTGCGCGCCCGCGACGGCCGGCGGCCCGCGGTGCTCGCCGCCGCGCCCGACGTCACCGAGGAGCACGCGGTCTGGCTCGCCACGCCCGAGCAGGTCGCGGTGCTCGACCGCTGCGAGGGCCGCGACGAGCGCTTCCGGCTCGCCCGCCTGCACACCGGCACCGTCCACACCGAGGACGGCTCCCGCGTCGACGCACCGTGGGTCTACGTCGGGCACTCGGCCGCCCGCGCCCCGCTCCTCGTCGACGGCGCACCGGTGCGGTGCGCGGACGTACCGCAGTCGGTGGCCCACGGCCTCGTCGGCGGGCCGGGGACCGACGGCCTCGACGCCCCGACCGTCATCGGCGCGCCCCGTCCCGACGAGTGGCCGACCGCCCTGTTCGCCTACGGCCTGCTGCAGCCCGGACAGATCTCGTGGCACTACGTCGAGCCGTTCGCCACCGGCACGACCCGCCCCGCCACGGCCCCCGGAGCGGTGCTCGACACCGGCCGCGGCTACCCCGCCTGGCTCCCCGACGGGACCGGCACCACTCCCGGCACGCTCATCGAGCTGCGCGAACCGGTCGCCGCGTTCCCCGCGATGGACGCCTACGAGGGCCCGGACTACCAGCGCGTCCGCACCGTCCTGACCGACGGCACCGTCGCCTGGGCCTACGCCTGGCGCTCCCCGACCGACGGGTTCCGACCCGGCTGGGCCGCCGCCGTCAGCCGAAGTCCGCGGCGTTGAACGCCCTCGGCTCGACGAGCACCATCCAGTTGCCCGAGTTGTCCCGGGCCACCGCCTCGACCCCGTACGGGCGCTCCGCGGGCTCCTGGACGAACTCCACGCCCTTCGCCCGCAGCTCCTCGTAGGTCTTGCGGCAGTCGTCGACGTTGAGCCCCAGGCCGTGCATCGTGCCGGCGTCGAGCGACCGGGTGATCGCGGCGGACAGCTCGGGCGACTGCGGTGGACCGGGGACGGCGAACGTCACCACCGGCAGGGGATGGTCCGGGTGGTTGACCGCGCACCAGCGGTAGCCGTTGGCGAGGGTGATGTCGCTGTTCTCGACGAAACCGAGGACGTCGATGTAGAAGGCCTTGGACGCGTCGATGTCGGTGACGAAGACGCTGACGATGGAGACTCCGGTGATCATCCACCCAGGCTAGGAGGCCTCCGGGCCGGTCGGCTTCTCCTCGCTTGCGCGCTCGGCCAACCCCCACATGAACACGAAACACCCCGGGATCCGGGGCGGGCCGGCCGCGGCCCAGCGCCGCTGGAACCCACTCGGTGACTCCCCGACCAGCTCGCTGAACCGCGCCGAGAAGGACCCGAGGCTGGAGAACCCCACCGCATGGCAGACCTCGGTGACGGTGAGGTTGGTGGACCGCAGCAGGTCCTGCGCCCGCTCCACCCGGCGCCGCGACAGGTACGCCGCGGGCGACACGCCGTAGGTGGCGGTGAACAGGCGCTGGAAGTGGAACTTGCTGATCCCGGCGACGGCCGCGATCGCGGCGAGGTCCAGCGTCTCGGCGTAGTGGAGGTCGGCGTGGTCGCGAGCCCGGCGCAGGTGCACCAGCAGGTCGCCCGGGGCCTGTCTCGGCGGCGCACTCACCACGTCAACATACGACGGCGCGGAGCCCGCACACAGGCCGCGGGGCTCGCACACAGGGCAGAACCTGTGTGCGAGCCCCGGGAGGTGTGTGCGGGCGGGTCAGGCGACCTTCTCGCGGATGACCGACGCCGCCGAGCCCGGCAGCGGCTTCCCGGCGCTCTCCTTCACCAGCAGCACCGCCCCGAGCGAGATCAGCGACGCGACGGCGACGTAGATGCCGGGGCTCGCGTTGTTCCCGGTCGAGAGGACGAGCAGGGCGAGGATCGCCGGCGCCGTGCCCCCGAACACCGACGTGGAGATGTTGTAGCCGATGGAGAAGCCGCCGTAGCGCACGTCGGTGTCGAACAGCGCGGGCAGGGTGGCCGACATCGTGCCGAGCAGCATCACCAGGAGCAGCCCGAGGATCAGCAGGCCGCTGACCGTCCCCAGCGCCGTGCCCGAGTCGAGCATCAGGAAAGCCGGGTAGGACAGGACGATGAAGCCGATGCACGACCCCAGGATCAACGGCTTGCGGCCGATCCGGTCCGACAGCGCACCCACCGGGATGATCACGATCATGATCAGGATCATCATGCCGAGGATGTAGAGCAGCGCCGTGGTGGAGTCGAGTCCGGTCGTCGACTCCAGGTAGGTCGGCATGTAGAACAGGATCGTGTAGACCGCGACGTTGTAGAACAGCACCAGGCCCATGCAGACCAGGATCGGCCGCCAGTGCTTGGTCAGCACGTCACGCAGCGGCGACTCCGAGACCTGCGCCTTCTCCTCCAGTGCGAGGAACGCCGGGGTGTCCTCGAGCTTGCTTCGCAGGTAGAGCCCGACGATGCCCAGCGGACCGGCGATGAGGAACGGGACGCGCCAGCCCCACGAGTTCATGTCGGCCTCGGACAGCGTGACCTGCAGTGCGGTCACCATCCCGGCCGCGAGGACGAAGCCACCGGTCGTGCCGAGCTCCAGGAAGCTGCAGTAGAACCCGCGGCGCCTGTCCGGGGCGTACTCGGCGATGAACGCCGCCGCCCCGCCGTACTCCCCGCCCGTCGCGAAGCCCTGCACGATGCGCAGCAGGATCAGCATGATCGGCGCCGCGATCCCGATCGCGGCGTAGGTGGGCAGCAGGCCGATGCAGAAGCTCGCCGCCGACATCACCACGATCGTCAGCGCCAGCACCTTCTTGCGGCCGATCCGGTCGCCGAGCGGGCCCAGGATGATGCCGCCGAGCGGGCGCACCAGATAGGCCACCGCGAAGATGGCGAGCGCGAAGACGGGGCCCGCGTTCTCCTGATCACCGCCCGGGATGAGGTTGAGCGTGATGTACGCGACGACGTAGCTGTAGATCCCGTAGTCGAACCACTCGACGAGGTTGCCCATCGCCGCGGCACCGACGGCCTTGCGCACCGTCGGCTCGTCGACCTCGGTCCTGGTCACTATGTCCGTTTCGTCCACTGTGGACGATTCCGGCATGTCTGAGCTGCTCATGGAGCCTCCCCCGATTGGCCGACCACGCTAAGAGCCGATCGAAGCCCCTGCAACCGCTGGCTACCCCCGCCGCGCCACCACGGCCGGGGCCAGCCGACCACCCTCGATGCCGTAGAGCCGGGCCGCGTTGCCGCCCAGGATCGCCCGCCGCGCATCGGTGTCGAGGTCGCGGTAGCGGCCGCGGAGCTCGTCGGGGAAGCGGTACGCCGCGAACTGCTCCACCAGCCTTCCCGGGCGCACGAGCGGGTAGCCGCTGCCGAACAGCAACCGCTCCGGTCCGAACGCCAGCAGCAGCTCGCCGAACGCCCGCCCGAACTCGACGCGGGTGTCGGTGACCGCGATCCACGGCAGAAGCTCGGTGAGCACGACGTGCACGTTCGGCAGCCGCGCCAGCCGACACAGCTGCTCGGCAGGAAGGCACCCCGCCCCCAGCACGAACGAGGTGCGCGGCAGGGCGGTGGCGAGCTCCCGGAAGTGGGCGACGTCGAAACCCGCCGACGGGACGCGCTGCACGGGCCGCGTACGCACCGGCAGCGCGGAACCCGAGCGCACCGGCTCGGCCCAGCTGGGCAGGCGCGGCGCCGTGCCGTGCCGGCGTTGGCCAGCCGCGGCGCGCCAGCGGCGCCACGGCGCCGGTCCGGCCGACGGCGCGACCCCGAGATGGACGACGCCCGCACCGGACGCCGTGCAGCGGGTCAGCGCCCGGCGCAGCCAGCTCTCCCGCAGCTCCATCCGGCCACCCGGACGCCGGGACTCGCAGAAGGTCAGGCCGCGCATGTCCCAGCGGCGTACCTTCGCCGCGATCCCCCGCGCGCCGGGCTGACCGGCGTCCGGGTCCAGCTCTCCGCTGAGCACGAACCGCCCCGGCATCCGCGCGGCCAGCTCGGCGTGCCAGGCCACCGGGGAGAAACCGAGGACGAACAACTCCCCGAGCACGACCGGCTGCAGCACCGCCCGGTCGACGTACCCGCCGTCGAACACGTCCCGGGTCAGCCCGTCCTCGGTGACGCGCTCGACCTCCGGCAGCGGCACCGCGGAGCCGTCGAGCTCCCGGTGCCGCCGCAGGAGGTCGGCGGCGAACAGCTCACCCGCAGGTCCGGCCTGGTTGTGCGGGCTCGCATCCCAGGCGTGCACCTGCGCGTCGACCACGAGGTAGGTCTCGCCGTCGACGTCGTACATCTACCCCACCTGCGGGCCGAGCCCGAGCGACTGCGGCGTGCTCGAGTCGGGCGAGGGCTGCGGGATACCGTCGTCGAGGGGGCCGTACTCGGTCATCAGCGCCTTGTTCCACGGCGTCTGCTCCTCGGCCACCAGCGAGTTGGTGGTGAGGATCAGGCCGGCGACGGACGCGCCGTTCTGCAGGGCCGAGCGCACGACCCGCAGCGGGTCGATGATGCCCATCTCGATCATGTTGCCGAACCGGCCCTCGAGGGCGTCGAACCCCTCGTCGACGCCGAGCGCGGACACCTGCTTGACGGTGTCGTTGCCGTCGTAGCCGGCGTTGGTGGAGATCAGGTGCACCGGCTCGGTGAGCGCGGCCCGGACGATCTCGACACCGATCCGGTAGTCGCCGCTGACGTCGAGCGCGTCGAGGGCGGGCTCGGAGTGCAGCAGCGCCGACCCACCGCCCGCGACGATGCCCTCGGCCATGGCGGCGCGGGTGGCCTGCAGCGAGTCGTCGACGCGGTGCCGGATCTCCTTGAGCTCCGCGTTCGTCGGCGCACCGACGGAGATGATCGCGGCCTTGCCCGACAGCCGCGCGATGCGGTCGTTGAGCCAGTCCTCGTCGGTGCCGATGCTGGCGCGGTTCATCTCGGCGCGCAGCTGCGAGAGCCGGCGCTCGACGGACTCCTTGGCGCCCTGCCCGCCGATGATCGCGGTGTGCTCGTTGGTGGCGCGGACCTGCGAGGCCCGGCCGAGGTGCTCGGCGGTCATCTGCTCCAGTGAGAACGACGACGCCTTCGAGTGCACCTTGCCGCCGCACAGCGCCGCGATGTCCTCCAGCATGTGCACGCGCTTCTCACCGAAGCCGGGCGCCTGGATCGCGGTGACCTTGAGGTGCCCGTTGACGTGGTTGTGCACCAGCATCTGCAGGGCGGAGCCCTCGACCTTCTCGGCGATGATCACCAGCGGCCGGGGGTCGCGCATGATCTTCTCGAGCACCGGCATCAGGGAGCGCACGTCGGTGATCTTCTCGGCGCTCATCAGGATGTAGGCGTCGTCGAGGATCGCCATCATCGAGCCGGGGTCGGTCACGAGGTAGGGCGAGACGTAGCCGTTGTCGAACTCGAAGTCCTCGACGAAGTTGACCGACAGGCCGAGCACGGGCCCGTCGTCGACGGAGATGACGCCGTCGTCGCCGACGGTGTGCAGCGTCTGCGCGACGACGCGGCCGATCGACTCGTCGTCGTTGGCCGAGATGGCGGCGACGCGGGAGAGGTGCTCCAGGCTGTCGACCTGGTGGGCGACGGTGGACAGGTGCTCGACGATCGCGCCGACCGCGATGTCGATGCCCCGCTTGACCAGCACCGGGTTGCCGCCGGCCTGGATGGCCTTCATGCCCTCGCGGACGATGGCCTGTGCCATGACGGTGGCCGTGGTCGTGCCGTCACCGACGATGTCGTTCGTCTTGATGGCGGCTTCCTTGAGGATCTGCGCCCCCATGTTCTCGAACGGGTCCTTGAGGTAGATCTCCCGTGCGATGGTCACACCGTCGTTCGTGACCTCCGGCGTGCCGGTGATCTTCTCGAGGACGACGTTGCGGCCCTTCGGGCCCAGGGTGGACTTGACGGCCTCGGCGAGTTGGTCCACGCCCGCCTTGAGCAGATCGCGGGCTTCCTGTCCGAACTTGAGTTCCTTGGCCACGGGGCCCTCCTGGAGACGTTTCTCAACATGTGCGCGGGTGATGCGAGAGGAAAAGAACAGCGGCCCGGGCCGCCGTCCGCACCGGCGTGCGCGAACGGCGACCCGGGAACAGTGAGCCGAGAGGTGCTACTTCACCTCGGGAGGCAGCATGTCGCCGATGAACTCGGCGGCCTCCTCCAGATTCCCGAACATCACGGTCCGGTCATCCATGTGGATCATCTTGCCGTAGTGCGTGGACATGTTCTCCTCGAACTCGGAGGCGTCGTAGAAGCCCTCCTCCTCGCCCAGTGCCTCGGAGATCTCGTCGTAGACGAAGTCCATCCGGCCCACGCAGTCCACGCGGATCATGGACGGCAGGTGCGTGATGGTCACGTTCTCCTGCTTGTCCATGACGTCCGCGACGACCACGCCGACCTGGTTGTTCATCAGCGTCACGCCGGCCATGTTGCTGGCGGTGTTGTTCGCCTTGAACGGGCTCTCTGCGGTCTTGAAACCAGTCACTGCGACAGCTCCTTCGGGGGCTCCAGTCCGAGTTCGGTCACGATGCCGGCGAAGCGGCTCTTGGCCCGGTCGAGGGCGTCCTCGAAACGCGGGGGCTTGGCGTCGGGCTGGCTCCACAGCGGCTGCATCGCGCGGGCCGCCTCCAGGCACCGGGGGACCCACTTGGAGAGCCAACCCTGCATGAGCTCCTTGTTGTAGGCCGCGAACTCCTTGTCCTGCGTCAGCGGGCCGAAGCACGCCTGCGTCCAGCGCAGGTCGCGCTGCGAGTAGTCGTACTCGCCCGCGCCGATGACGGTCGGGGTCACGAAGTCGCCGTTGCCGGCCGCGGCCTGCTGCACCAGGTTGCTGCGGAACAGCTCACCGAGCAGCGGCTCGAACACCACGTTGGTGGCGAAGGCCATCTCACCCCAGTCGTCGTCGACGGCCGTGAGCGCCTCGACGACCTTGCGGATGCCCTGCCACTCGGCGTCGTTGTTCCACGCGTCGAGGTGCGCCGTGCCGTCGAAGCCCTCGATCTCCTCGGAGAGCGTGAGGTTGTACAGCGCGAGGTCCTGCGCGAAACGGATCTTGTGCATGCTGTTCACGACCATCGCCGTGTTGTGCATGTTGGTGGGACAGGACCGGTTGATCGCGGCGAAGACGTACAGGCCGAGGATGTGCTCGATGTGCATCCACGCGCCGACGTTGCGCTCGACGAAGGTCTTCCAGTTCGCGGTCCAGTTGTCGAAGGCCTTCGCCTGGCGGGCGTTCTCGACGTTCTGGGTGGTCTGGCGGACGACGTTCGCGTTGTAGCGGTAGAACGTCATCTCCCATTCCTCGTTGGGATCCCGGAACTCGTGCCAGCCGTGGGCGGGCCACTCCTCGACGTGGTTGTTGCCGGTGCCGACGCCGTTCTCCGGCTCGGGCTTGTCGACGCCCCAGGCCTTGAGCTTCGTCCAGGTCAGCGGGTATCCGCGGCTGCCGTCGGCGAAGCCGTAGATCCACCCCTGGGCGAGGTAGTGGCGGGGGTCGGGCTGGACGTCGACCGTGACGTCCTCGTAGTGGGTCTGCTTACGCTTCGCCGGCTTGTAGTAGTTGTACCGACGTGCGCTCGCACCGGAGTCCGGGAACTCCTGCGCGCCTGCCTCCGCATCCGTGAACTGTGGCTTCGGGACACTGCGTTCGGGACGTTGAGCAGTGGTCATGGGCTGTCCTCGCCTTCCGGTTCACCGGTGGTGGTGAACTTGTCGTAGAAGATGTTCGCCTCGAGTACACCGAGTGCCGTGAGCTTCGCCAGCGCCGCATCCACCATCGGCGGAGGCCCGCACACGTACGCGTCCCGACCCTTCAGATCGGGCTCGAGCCGTTCGACGACATCGGTGATGAGCCCGACCTCGCCGTCCCACTCGTCGTCACCGGCAGGCTCGGAGAGCGCCGGGACGTACCGGAAGCCGGGGATCTTCTCCTCCAGCTCCCGGAGCTCCTTCTCGAAACACAGGTCCCGCGAACGCCGGCCTCCGTAGTAGAAGATCGGCTTGCGGTCGGTCCCGCGTTCCGCCATCGAGCGCAGCAGACCCAGCACCGGGGCCATTCCCGCTCCACCGCCCACGAAGATGATCGGCGAGGTCCGACTCTCCCGAAGCGTGAAGGTCCCGAAGGGGCCCTCCACATCGAGCCGGTCACCGATCTGCACCTTCTTGTCGAGGAACTCCGAGAACAGGCCGTCCGGGTAGATCTTGATGACGAACTCGAACACGCCTTCGCGGCCCGGGACGTTCGCCATCGAGAACGAGCGGCTCTCATCCGTGCCCGGTACCGTGATGTCCAGGTACTGGCCCGGGAAGAACTTGATCTCTTCCGGCTCGATCAACTTGAGGACGAGGTGCCGCATGTCGTGGGTGACCGACTCGTTCGAGACGACCTCGGCCACGCCCTTCTTCAGCGGCAGCCCCGACCGGATGATCTCCTCGTCGTACTGGAGGAGCTCGATCACCAGGTCCGAGTACGCGTGTGCCCGGCAGAGGAGGGTCTGACCCTCTTCACGTTCGGAGTCCGGCAACGCGAACGTGGAGTACTTGTCGAGTTCGATGTCGTCCATGTCGCCTTCGAGGACGAACGACTTGCACGCCGCGCACTGACCCTCTTTGCATCCGTGCATGAGCTGGACGCCGTTCTCGGCTGCGGCGCGGAGAATGTTCTGGTCCTCGTCGACCTCGATCTCGATGCCCACCGGCTCGAACCTGACGATGTGCTTCTCACCCATTAGCTGTCTTGCGCCTTTCGCCGGTGGACCTGTGTGAACTGCTGAGGCTGGCCTGAGCAGGGGGAAGGCCGACGATGGAGTCGTCGGCCCTCCCCCCTCACCTGACCCGCGCTCAGGCGCTCGCGGGTGCCGGTCGTCCGGCGGGGCCCTGACGGTTGTAATCAGCCTGGAACGCGGCCTTGCCGGCAGCGTCCAGCCCGTTGATCAACACGTTCGGGCTCTGCAGCGGGGGGCACCGCCGCAGGTGGTCCAGCGTCCACATCTTCTTGGGGTTCAGGTCGAGGTGGGGCTGGGCGGTCATCGTCTTGCCGTCGTCCCGGACGAAGCCCATGTCCGTGACCACATCGGCCCAGTTCCAGCCGTGGTAGAGCGTCTCCCACTCACGGTGTCCGACCAGGCGGCCCATGTTCGGGGTCTCGCGACCCTGGTACGTGGGACGGAAGGCCTCGACATCGGTCCAGCGGCAGACCTCGTGGCAGTACGTGCGCGTCACGCCGTCGATGTCGGCCATGACCATGTCCTCACGCACCAGACACGGGACCATGCAGGTCCAGCAGCGGGCCGGGTAGACGTAGTCGACGTCCTCGAACACGATCGGGTTGTGACCGTTCGGGGTGGCGAGGCGGTTGTAGTTCTCCCACCATGCGCCGTACTTGTCGTACCAGCCCGGGTACTTGTACTCGAACCACTCGAAGTCCGTGTCGGTCATGCCGTCCATGCGCCAGTAGTTGGCGAGCCAACCGGTGCAGAAGAACTGCGCGACCTCGTGGACGTAGCCCTTCTCCCAGATCTGCTTCCACGACTCTTCGATCAGGTCGTGCGGGATGACCAGGCCGTACTTCTCGAGCGGCACCAGGTAGGAGCGGTAGTAGTCGTCGTAGATCCAGCGGCGCCACATCTCGGCGTAGGACTCACGGTCCTTGCGGCGGTCCTTCGTGCCGTACTCGATGAAGGTACCGATGGCGGCGTCGACGACGCGGTGGTTGTTCCACCACGCGTAGCGGAGGTCGCGCTCGAGGAGCTGGCGGTTGTCCTCGTCGGACAGGGCCATCAGCAGGGTGGCGTAACCGTTGGAGATGTGGCGCGACTCGTCGGACTGGACCGAGTGGAACACCGTCGGCAGCAGGTAGTCACCGTTGGCCGCGGCCTCGGCCGGCATGGCCACGAACAGCGTGTTCGTGAACGCCGTCTCGGCGACGATCGTCAGGTAGATGCTGGCCGCGGTGATCGCGTCACCGGTGATGAACCCCTCGGCGAACTGACGGCCGATGGTGCCGCAGTAGTCGCTGTGGAAGTTCCGCAGGCTGTTGTTGAAGCCCGCCGGGTCGATGTAGTTGTTCATGTACAGGCGCTTCAGGTTCTGCTGGATCGTCGAGTGGCGCACCTCGTCGATCATCTGAATGGCCTGGCCGTTGTGCAGCTCCGGGTTGGGCACAACGTGGAACAGCATCGGCATCGACCGCGCGGCCGAGACCTCCGGCAACGGGATGATGCTGAGGAACAGCTTCTGCCACTCCAGCCAGCGCTCCTGCACCTGCCGGAACATGTTTCCGCGGATGGCCCCGTCGGACGCGCCGTAGACGCGGTGGTCCTTCTCCTCCTGCATGGGGAAGTAGGACCGCAGGACCTGCTTGAGCGGGTCCTTCTTCGCGGCCTTGCGGAAGGTGTAGTCGGTTCCGTACTTCATGTACGGCTCGTGGTACTGCGGCTCCCAGGAGAGCTCCTGGATCTTCTGGTGAGCCTTGGCCAAACTCTGCCGACTCAAGGTCGTCTCCTCACGGTGGTGGTTTCCTCGTTGCCGACACGAGCGCGGGCGTCTCGGCACCGGAGTGAGAACGCGGAGGTCACGGCCGGCCGGGGGCTTGCGGGCCCCGGAGCTGCTCTCTCCGTGCCGGGAATCACACCTCTCCGAGCGGCGGGCTGCGGTCTCATTATGAGATTGTCTTGCGTTGCGCACCGTCCTCTACCACTCGGAGCAGTGCGGCTGTACGGTCCATAGGCACACCGGCCACCGCCGCGGACCACAGCAGCTCCGAGAAGGGCAACCGGTTGGACCACCCGGACGAGCGCGTAGTCGACCTCAGCGCCTCCCTGCGTGCGGCGTACGACCGCCGCACCGGTTCGACGCGCCCAGGACAGGTACGCAACATCCCCGATCCGGGTTCCGAGCAGCTCGCCCGCGCCCGGACGTCCTTCCTCGTCGACGAGGAGGTGGAGCCCGGGGTCGTGCGCGAGCCGATCCTGGCGTCGTGGACGCGTTCGCGGCACTACGACGTCGACGCCGAGCGGCTCGAGCTGCCCTACGACTCCGACATCTCGATGGACTCGGTGCTCACCCGTGCGGCCGGCCCGATCATCCGCGAGGTCGCCGACCAGCTGATCAGCGAGCCCGTCAGTCTCATCCTCACCGACTCCGACGGCGTGGTGCTCGACCGCCGCAGCGGCGACGGTGGGCTCACCCACCACCTGGACCGCATCTGGCTGGCCCCCGGGTTCAGCTACGCCGAGCGCTACGTCGGCACCAACGGCATCGGCACGGCGCTGGAGGGCCGCGGCCCGGCACAGGTCTTCGGGCACGAGCACTACGCCGAGCACCTCGAGGACCTGGCGTGCGCCGGTGCCCCGATCCGGCATCCGGTGAGCGGCAAGGTGATGGGCGTCGTCGACCTCACGTGCTGGCGCAGCGACGCCAACATGATGATGACCGCGATCGCGTCCACCGTGGCGAAGCGCATCGAGGAGACGCTGCTGGAGCAGTCCGGCCGCCGCGAGCTGGCGCTGCTGCACGACTACCTGATCGCCTGCCAGCGGGGCCGGGGCGCGGTGTTCGCGCTCAGTGACGACCTGCTGATGATGAACGACCGCGCGCGCGAGCTGTTCGACCCGTCCGACCAGGGCCCGCTGCTGGCCGAGGCGGGCGAGGCGCTCAAGGCGGGCCAGCGCCACCAGGTGCTCGTCGACCTGCCCAGTGGCAACACCGCGCGCATCCAGCTCCGCCCGAGCTGGACCGAGGGCAACCGCGCGGGCGGCATCGCCCAGGTGCAGCTGATCACCAACGGTGCGGTGCCCACCCCTCGCTCGACCGCCGCCACACCCACCCTGCCCGCCGCCGTCGGGTCGGGCGCGCTGTGGGCGAAGTGCTGCCAGGCCGTCGACCGGCACTTCCGTGCGCGGGAGTGGCTGGTGCTGGAGGGTGAGCCGGGCACCGGCAAGACGACGATCGCGCGGGCCACCCACCAGGGGCGCACCCCCGCCGCCCACCTGCGGGTCCTCGACGCCGAGGACGCCGGGCCGCGCTGGTTCGCCGACGTCGCGGAGGAACTGCAGACCGGCGGCGGCACCCTGGTGCTCGCGCACGTCGACCGGCTCGACGCCGAGGGTGTCCAGGCCCTGTGCGACGTGCTCGACGAGCACCGCGACACCACCGATCCCGAGCGGCCGTGGGTGGTCGCCACGGTCACCGCCGGCACCGGGTCGCCCGAGCACCTGGGCGAGCTGCTGGCGCACTTCCCGAGCACCGTCGAGGTGCCGCCGCTGCGCCACCACGTCGAGGACGTCTCCGAGCTGGTGCCCTACCTCATCGCGCGGCTGACCCGGGGGGCCGAGCTGACGTGCTCCCCCGAGGCCATGCGGGTGTTGATGCGCAACCGCTGGCCGGGCAACATCGAGCAGCTGTACCAGGTGCTGCGCAAGGTCGTCGCCCGGCGGCGGACCGGCATCGTCTCCCCCGCCGACCTGCCCGCGGAGTGCCGCGCCATCACCCGGCGCGTGCTCACGCCGCTGGAGGCGATCGAGTGCGACGCCATCGTCGACGCCCTGCTCGACGCGTCCGGCAACAAGGCCGAGGCCGCCCGGCACCTGGGGATGTCGCGGGCCACGATCTACCGCAAGATCCGCGGATACGGGATCTCGATGCCCACCACCGGTTGACGTGCGGCTGTCATCGACGGTGATGACATCTGACACGGGTGATCGCCGGGGCCCGTCGCTAGGGTCGGGGCCATGTTGGACATCCGGGGGGTTTCCAAGCGGTTCGGCCGGGTTCACGCGCTCGACGACGTGAGCTTCTCGGTCCGGCCCGGCGAGGTGTTCGGGTTCGTCGGGAGCAACGGCGCCGGCAAGACCACGACGATGCGGATCGTGCTCGGCGTGCTGTCGGCCGACGCGGGCGACGTGGTCTGGCAGGGCCGGCCGGTCGACGCCGAGGTGCGCCGTCGCATCGGGTACATGCCCGAGGAGCGCGGGCTGTACCCGAAGATGAAGGTCGGCGATCAGCTGACGTACCTCGCCCGGCTGCACGGCCTGCCCGCGGCCGAGGCCGGGGCGGCGGTGCAGCGCTGGACGGAGCTGCTCGACGTCGGGCACCGGCTGGGCGACGAGGTGCAGAAGCTGTCGCTGGGCAACCAGCAGCGGGTGCAGCTCGCCGCGGCACTGGTGCACGACCCGGAGGTGCTGGTTCTCGACGAGCCGTTCTCCGGTCTCGACCCCACCGCCGTCGAGGTGATGAGCGGGGTGCTGCGCCGCAAGGCCGACGCGGGCGTGCCCGTCATCTTCTCCAGCCACCAGCTCGAGCTCGTGGAGCGGCTGTGCGACCGGATCGGGATCATCGCCGGCGGCCGCATGGTGGCCGTCGGCTCGGTGGCCGAGCTGCGCGAGCGCGACGGGAGCACGGCGTTCGACGTGCAGGGCCCGCCCGCCGGCTGGGCGGCCGACGTGCCGGGGGTGCTCTCCGTCGACGGCACCCGGGTGCGCCTCGCCCCCGGCACCGACGACCAGCAGGTGCTCAAGGCGGCCCTGGCGGCGGGGCCGGTGCACGAGTTCCGGCGATGGCGACCGCCGCTGACCGAGCTGTACCGGGACGTCGTGAAGTCGGGGGCGTCGGCATGAGCGCGCCGTTGAGTGCGAACCAGGCGCTGCTCCTCGTGGCGCGCCGCGAGTTCACCACGCAGGTCCGCTCGCGCAGCTTCGTGATCGGGCTGCTCGTCACCCTGGGGCTGTTCGGCGGCATCGCGCTGCTGGGCGGCTTCATCGCGGGCCAGTCGTCGAACCCGTCGCTGGGCGTCACGCCGGAGACGGTGTCGCTGCAGCCCGCGATCGAGGCGGCGGCGGCCACGCAGGACGTCGCGCTGCGGATCGAGCCGGTCGACGACGGCCCCGGGCGGGAGCGCGTCGACACCGGGGACCTCGACGCCCTGCTCACCGGCTCGGCGGGCGGCTACGAGCTCCTGGGCCGCGACACCGTCGACACCCAGCTGCAGGCCGTGGTCGGCACCGCCGTCCAGCAGCAGGCGCTGGCGGGCGCGCTGGCCGAGTCCGGCGTCGACGCCGCGCAGCTGGCGCAGCAGTCGCAGGTCGCGGTCGACACGCTCGTGCCCGCCGACCCGAACCGGGGCGAGCAGCTGGCACTGGCCATCATCGGCACGGTCCTGCTGTTCATCTCGCTGTCCGGGTACGGGCAGCTGGTCGCGACGGGCGTGGTCGAGGAGAAGCAGAGCCGGGTCGTCGAGCTGCTGCTGGCCACCATCAAGCCCTGGCAGCTGCTCGCCGGCAAGGTGCTCGGCCTCGGCGCGGTCGGGCTGCTGCAGCTGGTGATCCTCGGCGTGATCGGCACGGTCGCGGCGGCCGTCGGAGGGCTGCTCACGGTGCCCGGTGCGGCGGCCGGGATGTTCGCGATGGTCGTGCTCTGGTACCTGATCGGGTTCTTCCTCTTCGCCGCCCTCTACGCGGCGATCGGCTCCACCGTATCGCGGCAGGAGGAGCTGAACTCGGTGGTCACGCCGCTGATCTTCGTCCTGATGATCCCGTTCATCCTGGTGGTCAACCTGCTCCCGAACGACCCCCGCAACGAGCTCGCGGCGGTGCTGTCGTTCGTCCCGTTCCTGTCGCAGACGGTCATGCCGGCGCGTTACGCGCTCGGGGTGGCGCCGCTGTGGGAGGTGGGGGTGTCCGCGCTCATCGCGCTGGTGGCCGTCGTGGTCGTGGTGCGGGTGGCCGGGCGGGTCTACGAGAACTCGATCCTGCGCACCGGGGCCCGGGTCGGGCTGCGCGAGGCGCTCGGGCGGCCGGCGGCCGGGCCGGCCGACCCTCAGCCGTCCACGAGGTCGAGCGCGTAGTCGGGGAACCAGCCACCCGCCTCGGGCTCCCCCGGCCGGCAGGATCCGTCCGACTCCCCGGGCCGCTTGATCCACAGCAGGGCGTCGACGAGGGGCAGGCCGGTGTCCAGGGTGGGCGCCGTGCCGAGCATCCGGTCCGGGGGGTTGCACCAGGTGGGCGCACCGTCGGCGGCGTCGAGGAGGCGGCCGGCGCCGTTGCGGCTGGTGTCGATCACGAACCGCACGCCGCCGCCGAGCGCCTCGGAGATCGCCGTGCCGTAGGCGACGCTCGCCCCGGTCGAGTAGAAGTTCGCCACGTTGAGGCTGAAGCCCGCCGCCCGCTCGACCCCGGCGCGCCGCAACGCGTCGGCGGTGGCCGCGGGGTCGCCGGTGAACCCGGGGTTGCCGGCATCGACGTAGACCCGCGCGCCCGCCGCGGTGAACGCGTCGACGGCCCCGGCGAGCAGGTCGTAGCGCTCCCCGTCCTCCCCCACGCACCCGGTGAGCTGGTGGGGCACCGCGTCGGGCTCGAGCACGACGACGGACTCCGCTCCCCCGAGCCCCTCGGCGACGGCCGCGACCCAGGACCGGTAGGCCGCGGCGTCGGCCGCCCCGCCCGCGGAGAAGCTTCCGCAGTCGCGGTCGGGCATGTTGTAGGCCACGAACAGCGGCAGCGCCCCGGCCGCCGCGGCGCGGTCGACGTAGGCCGCGACCCGCTCGGTGGTGTCGGCGCCCCCGGTGAGCCACAACGGGACCGGGCGATCGGCGAGGGCCCGCAGCGCATCGGCGTCGGCGGTGCGGCCCTGCGCCGCCCACTCGTCGACCTGGCGGGCGGCCGGGGTGGTCGGGTCGACGTAGAGCGCGCCCGCCTGCGCCACCGGTTCCGGGACCACGCAGCCGCCCGCGACCGGGTCCTGGACGCAGCCGACCTGGCGCGCCAGCGGCGCCGGGGCGGGCGTGCCGCCCGAGACCGCGATGCCGATCGCCGCGATCACCACCGCCACGACCAGCGCGGGCAGCTCCACGGTGAGCAGGCGGAACCGGCGCCGCCGCTGCGCCGGCAGCGCGATGCCCGCCGACGCGCCGAGCGCGGCGCCGAGGTTGCGGTGCGCCTCGACCTGGGCGGCCAGGTCCAGCGGCAGGCGTGGGGCCGGCACCGCGGGGCGTTCCAGGAGCCGCACGGGAGACACGCCGTGCGGAGCGCCGACCCGCTCCGGACCGCGGCCCGGAGCGGCCGGCCGGGACACACCGGCCACGCTCTCGCTCCCGTCACTCGTCGACATCCGACGGGTAGATCCGTCGCGGATGCCGCGGCGTTACACGGAAGGGTGAACGACAGCGGTCAGCGCGTCGCCTTCCGTCGCGGAGCGTAGGCGGTGAAGCCGGCGGCGATCGCGTCCTCCGGGGTGCGGAACCACACCTCGGCCTTGGTCCGGCCGTAGTACGGGCTCGACGGCGGGTGGAACAGCATCGACCCGGCGTTGCCCTTGATGGTGAACTCCGGGCCCGGCGCCGATCCGTCGGGCAGCGGCGCGGCCGACGCGGGCCCGAACGGGCCGGGCCGGTCGGGGTCCGCTGCCGGACGACGGGGCCTGGGCGACGGCCGGCGGGCGGCGGCCGGTCGCACGGTGGCGGGTGGGGTCTCGGGCTCCGCGGCGGCGGGCGGGGCGGGGGTCACCGGGTCCGAGGTCACCGGGTCCGAGGTCACCGCGTCCGGCGCCACCGCGTCCGGCGCCACCGCGTCCGCCGGCACCGGCGCCGGCGATGGCGATGGCGCCGGCGATGGCGCGGGCGCCGGTTCCGGTGCCGGGGCCGCCGGGGGCCCGGCCGCCGGGAGCGGTGGGCGGGGAGGGGCCAGGCGCGGGGCCGGGGCCGGACGCGGGGCCGACGAGGCCGCGGGCTGCGGTGACGGGGTGGCAGGCGGGGGCGGGACGGGGTTCGGCGTGGCCGGGCGGCCCGCCACCGGGGCGGGGGCGGGCGGGCGGGGCGGGACGGCGGTCGGCCCGGCCGCGCGGCGCCGGGCGATCACCCA
Organism: Pseudonocardia hydrocarbonoxydans; assembly: GCF_006539565.1. GTDB lineage: Bacteria > Actinomycetota > Actinomycetes > Mycobacteriales > Pseudonocardiaceae > Pseudonocardia > Pseudonocardia hydrocarbonoxydans. Next base: position 89,664 of record NZ_BJNG01000030.1, on the reverse strand, counting down.
GGCCCCGGTTCCGAGCAGGAGGGCCGCCGGGACGATCCAGCGGCGGCGGGACGGGTGGGCGTCGGTCACGGGTCTGCTCCCCTCGCGTGCGTGCCGACGACCGTACCGCCCGTGATCGTCGGCCCGGATCTCACCGCCGGGCGGCCTTGACCTGGTCGAACCGCGACAGCGCCTCCAGCCGCTCGGCCTTGTGGTCGACCATCGGCTCCGGGTAGCCCTCGGGGACCCCGTCGGGCAGCTTCCACGGCTGGTGCACCGCCTTGCCCTCGACGTCGCGCAGCTCGGGCACGAAGCGTCGGACGTAGTCGCCCCGGGGGTCGAACTTCTCGCCCTGCGTGATCGGGTTGAACACCCGGAAGTACGGCGAGGCGTCGGTGCCACTGCCCGCCGTCCACTGCCATCCGTGCTGGTTGGAGGCGAGGTCGCCGTCGACGAGCAGCTGCATGAAGTGCCGTGCACCCCACCACCACGGCAGGTGCAGGTCCTTGACCAGGAAGCTGGCGACGATCATGCGGACGCGGTTGTGCATCCACGCCTGCTCCCGCAGCTGCCGCATCCCGGCGTCGACGATCGGGAAGCCGGTGCGCCCGTCGCACCACTGCTCGAAGGCGCGGCGCGCGGCGGCACCGGAGGCCGTCGGCAGGGCGTCGAAGGAGCGGTCGTAGTTCTTGCGGGCGGAGTCGGGCCGCTGGTGCAGGACGTCGGCGTAGAAGTCCCGCCAGGCGATCTCGGTGCGGTAGGTCTCGGCCGACTCGCTGCGCTTGCGCGCCAGGTCGGCCAGCAGCGTGCGCGGGTGCACCAGGCCGTACTTGAGGTACACCGACATCCGGGAGGTGCCCGGCCGGTCGGGCCGGTCGCGGGCGGCGGAGTAGTCGCCGACGCCGTCGTCGAGGAAGTCGCGCCAGCGCTGCAGGGCGGCGTCCTCGGACGCCTCGGGCAGCTCGGCGTCGACCGGCTCGTCGTCCGGTATCGCCACCCCGCCGAGCCCCTTCGGCTCGATCCACTCGACGGTCGACGCGTCGGTGTCGGCGGGGCCGCGCCACCCGTGCTCGGCCCAGGCCCGCCGGAACGGGGTGAACACCTTGAACGGGTCGCCGTCGCCCTTGCGCACCCGGCCGGGGGCCACCGCGTACGGCGAGCCGCTGCGCACCAGCTCGCGCCCGTCCTCGGCCAGCGCCTTCCCGACGGCCTCGTCGCGGCCCGTGCCGTAGGGCCCGTAGTCGGCGGCGATGTGCACGGCGTCGGCCCCGGCCTCCGCCGCGACCCGCGGCACCACCTCGACCGGGTCGCCCTCGACGACGAGCAGCCGACCGCCGAGCGACTCGTCGAGCGAGCGCAGCGCCCGGAACAGGAAGGTCGCGCGCGCGGCACCGGAGGGCGTCAGCAGGGCCGGGTCGAGCACGAACAGCGCGAGCGCCCGGGGAGCGGCGGAGAGGAACGTCGGCTGGTCGCGGACTCGGAGGTCACGGCGGAACCAGACGACCGCGGTGTCACTCATGGGGCGCGACGCTATCCGCCGGCGCACCCGTTCGCGCGGCGACGGGTCCGAGCAGCGACGCCAGGGCCCGCGCCAGCGGCGGCCGCAGGTGCGCCGCGAGCCCGGCGGGGTCGTCGGGACCGCGGACCAGGACCGTGAGGACCAGCCCGTCGACGACCGCGGCGAGCTCCCCGGCGGCGGCCGCCGGGTCCGCGGCGCCCGCGCGGGCGAGCAGCGCGGCACCGAGACGGCGGACGGTGTCGCCCCCGCCGAGCAGTGCGGCCCGCAGCTCGGGGTCACGGACGGCGGCGAGGCTCAGCTCGTAGCGGGCCAGGGTCCGGTGCCGCCCGGTGGTCGCCATCGACACGGCGACGGCGACGAGGCCGTCGAGGAGGTCGGTGGCGGCGCCGAGGTCGGGGAGCTCGCGCTCCAGGTCCAGCTCCAGCAGCCGCTCCACGCAGCCCGACACCAGCGCCGCCCGGCTGCGCAGGTAGTAGGAGGTGCTGCCCGCGGCGATGCCGGCCGCCGCGTCGACGGCCCGGTGGGTGAGGCCGCGCATCCCCTGCTCGGCCAGCACGCGCAGGGCCGCGTCGAGGATCTCGGTACGCCGGTCGCTCACGGTCTTCCTCTACTTCTGTAGAGCCGGTACGGTCTCTACAAGCGTAGAGGGAGGCGTCGATGGACATCACGGTGGTGGGGGCCGGGCTGGGCGGACTGGCCGCGGCGGTCGCGGCCCACCGCGCCGGGCACGCGGTGACGGTGCTGGAGCGGGCCGACGGGCTGCGCGAGACCGGGGCGGGCATCGCGATCATGCCGAACGGCGTGCTGGCCCTCGACGCGCTCGGGCTCGGCGGGCCGGTCCGCGAGCGGGCCGTCCCGTTCACCGACGGCGGCATCCGCGACCGGCACGGGCGGGCGCTGCTGGCCACCGACCAGGACGCACTGCGCGCACTCGTCGGCGCTCCGATGACCGTGCTGCCCCGGCCCTGGCTGCACCGGCTGCTCGGCGCGACGCTGCCCGCGGGCACCGTCGTGACCGGCCGTCCCGTCGCGGAGCTGCGGGAGGTCCCGGACGGCGTCACCGTCGACGGCCGGCGGGCCGACGCCGTCGTGGTCGCCGACGGGGCGGGCAGCCGGCTGCGGTCGGCGCTGTTCCCGGCCCATCCCGGGCTGCGCGGATCGGGCGAGACCGCCGCGCGGGCCGTGGCGACCGGCGTCGCGCCCGGGGCGGAGCTCACCCCCGGCGAGCTGCTCGACCACCGCACCGGTGACCGCTTCGGCTGCATGCCGATGTCCGACGGCGACGTGTACTGGTACGCCACCTGGCACGACGCCGCCCCGGACGAGCCGGTGGCGCGGCACCGCTGGCTGCGCGGGCGGCGCGCCGACTGGCACCCGTGCGTCGCCGCACTGATCGACGCGACCGCACCCGCGGACGTCCACGTGGTGGAGACCGCGCAGCTCGTGACCCCGCTACCGGCGCTCGCCGTCGGCCGGATCGCGCTGCTCGGCGACGCGGCGCACGCGATGACCCCGGACCTCGGCCAGGGGGCCTGCCAGGCGCTGGAGGACGCGGCCGCGCTCGGGGCGGTGCTCACCGGTGCCACGGCGGACGGGGTCGCGGCCGCGTGGGCCCGCTACGACGCCCTGCGCCGCCGCCGCACGACCGCCCTGCAGCACCAGGCCGCCCGCATGCACCGGCTGCTCGGCCTGCGCGGCCCCGCGGGCCGGGCCCGGGACGCGGTGCTGCGACTCGTCCCGTCGGCGCTGTCGACCCGGGCGCTGGCCGGGCAGCTGCGCTTCGCCCCGCCGTAGGCGCCGACCCTCGCCGTCCGCTGTGGCACATTCGGTCGCGACGCCGGACCGGAGGGGGACCCGTGGACGTGTCGAAGGGATCGCGGACGGACCTGACCGCCGCGCGGTACGTGGTCGACATCGGCACCGCACCCGGGGCCGCGGGCCTGGTCGACGTCGCCGCGGTGCTGCTCGGCGCCGACGGGCGGGTCCGCACCGACGACGACCTGGTGTTCTTCAACAACCCGCGCCGCGACGGGGTGGCCTTGACCGGCGACGGGGCCGTCGAGATCGACCTGTCCGGCGTGCCCGCCGACGTCGAGCGCGTGCTCGTCACCGGCAGCACGGAGGCGCAGGGGGCGCGCTTCGGCGACGTCGGCGAGATGGTGGTCGGCGTGCGCGGCCCCGGCCAGGAGCTGACGTTCACCCCCGCCGGGCTGGGCAGCGAGACCGTCCTGCAGATGGTGGCGCTGTACCGGCGCGGGGCGGGCTGGCGGCTCGACGCGATCGGTCAGGGCTACAGCGCGGGCCTGGCCGCGTTCGCCGGCGAGCACGGCATCGAGGTGGACGAGCCGGAGGCCGCACCCGTCGACCGGCCCGCACCGCCGGTCGAGCCGGTGCGGACGGAGAAGGTGTCGATCTCCCTGACGAAGGACTCCCCCGACCGCACCGCCCGCATCGACCTGCGCAAGAGCCGGGGCGAGGCGGGCTGGGTGCTCACCGTCGGGCTGGAGTGGGACGGGCGCGGGGCCGTCTACGACCGCGACGGGAACGTCACCCGCTACGGCACCGGCGACCTCGACGTCTACTTCTTCTGCCGCAACGAGGAGACCGGCGAGTTCGTCGTCATCAGCGGGGAGGAGGGCCACCGCGGGGATCTCGCCACCTGGCCGCACATCCACCACTTCGGCGACAGCACGGGCCCGGGCCGGGGCGGCGCACCGGCCGTCGAGCAGGTGGAGATGACCCCCACCGAGAACGGTGACGTGCTCGTCAACGTCTACCAGAGCGTCGACAACGGGGGCGGGGCGATCGACGCGTTCGGCCGGCCGCGCATCGCGATCCGGTACGGCCGGGCCGGGCGCGACGGGAAGCCGGGGCCCGACGCCGACGAGATCCTGGTGCACGTCGGCAACGGCAGGAACTCGTTCTGGGCCACCGTCGCCCACATCGACGTGCGGGACGGGATCCTCACCGTCGACGGCGAGACGCGCTACAGCCGCATGCTCAGCGAGCGCATGCCCGGGCTGGACACGCAGGGCCGGTGGGTGCAGAAGCCCAGGAACGGGCCGGTGGGCCGGAGCAAGAAGCGCCACGGCCTCGGTCTGACGACCTACGCGGGCCGCTGCCAGCCCGGCTGAGCCCGCCCCGGAATTGCCGGAAGGCCACCTTCACGCAACCTAGCTGCGTGAAGGTGGCCTTCCTGCAATTCACACCGGGGGGCGGGGGCTCAGCGCTCGCCCATGCCCACGTAGGCGCGCTCGGGGGACCCGGTGTAGAGCTGGCGCGGGCGGCCGATCTTGGTGCCCGGGTCCTCGATCATCTCGCGCCAGTGCGCGATCCAGCCGGGGAGCCTGCCGAGGGCGAACAGGACGGTGAACATCTTGGTCGGGAAGCCCATGGCCCGGTAGATGACGCCGGTGTAGAAGTCGACGTTCGGGTAGAGCTTGCGCTCGATGAAGTAGTCGTCGGCCAGCGCCTTCTCCTCCAGCGCCATGGCGATGTCCAGGAGCGGGTCGGTGACGCCGAGGGTCTTGAGGATGCCGTCGGCCTGCTGCTTGACGATCTTCGCCCGCGGGTCGTAGTTCTTGTAGACGCGGTGCCCGAAGCCCATCAGGCGGGCGCCCTTGTCCTCCTTGTTCTTGACCCGGTCGACGTAGGAGTCGACGTTGCCGCCCTCCTCGGTCTGGATCTTCTGCAGCATCTCCAGGACGGCCTGGTTGGCGCCGCCGTGCAGCGGGCCGAACAGGGCGTTGATCCCGGCGGAGATGGAGGCGAACAGGTTGGCCTGCGACGAGCCGACCAGCCGCACCGTCGACGTCGAGCAGTTCTGCTCGTGGTCGGCGTGCAGGATCAGCAGCACCTCGAGGGCGCGGGCGACCTCGGGCTGGATCTCGTAGGGCTCGGCCGGGAAGCCGAACGTCATGCGCATGAAGTTCTCGACCAGGCCCAGCGAGTTGTCCGGGTAGAGGAACGGCTGGCCGATCGACTTCTTGTAGGCGTACGCCGCGATCGTGGGCACCTTGGCGAGCAGGCGCACGGTGGAGAGCTCGACGGCGTCGTGGTCGAAGGGGTCGAGCGCGTCCTGGTAGAAGGTCGACAGCGCGCTGACCGCGCTCGACAGCACCGGCATCGGGTGCGCGTCGCGGGGGAAGCCCTCGAAGAAGCGCTTGAGGTCCTCGTGCAGCAGGGTGTGCCGGCTCACCTTGTTCGTGAACGCCGACAGCTGCTCCTGGGTGGGCAGCTCCCCGTAGATCAGCAGGTAGCTGGTCTCCAGGAACGTCGACTTCTCGGCGAGCTGGTCGATCGGGTACCCGCGGTAGCGCAGGATCCCGGCGTCGCCGTCGATGTAGGTGATCTCCGACGTGCACGCTGCGGTGCTGCCGAAACCCTGGTCCAGCGTGACGAGCCCGGTCGTGGACAGCAGTTTCGAGACGTCGAAGGCGGGCGCACCCTCGGTGGGGGTGCTGATCGCCATCTCGTGCTCACCGCCGGGGTAGCGGAGTACGGCGGCGTCGCTCTGGTCGGCCATGTGGAGGTTCCCTCACACTCGCGTGGTCCAAGTCTGTTGAGCGTCACGCTAGTGCGCCCAGCCCACGGTACGCCGGGCAGAGGTGCCCGGTTCACGTCAGGAGCACCCCCGATGGCCCGCTACGGCACGCAGTTCGGCCCCGACATCACCTTCCTCGGCGTGCCCCGCTGCGACTGGTCGGACCCCGCGTCCTACGCCGGTGCCGCGGTCGTCGTCCTGGGTGCCCCGTTCGACGGCGGGACCTCGCACCGGCCGGGCGCCCGGTTCGGCCCGCAGCACATCCGGCAGTCCTGCTACCTGCCGCAGGACGGTTCGCGGCCCTCGCTGGCCCTGCGCGTCGACGGCCTGGCGGACCTCGCCGTGCACGACGCCGGGGACGTCGAGATGTTCTCCGGTGACGCCGAGCGCTCGGTCCGCGACCTGCAGGCCGCGGTGTACGCGATCGCGGCGGCCGGAGCCGTCCCGCTGGTGCTCGGCGGAGACCACACGATCGCGTGGCCCGACGCGGCCGGGGTCGCCCAGCATCTGGGACAGGGGCGGGTCTCGATGGTCCACTTCGACGCGCACGCCGACACCGGCGACGTCGAGTTCGGCTCGCTGGTCGGGCACGGACAGCCGATGCGCCGGCTCATCGAGTCCGGCGTGCTGCGCGGCGACCGGTTCCTGCAGATCGGGCTGCGCGGGTACTGGCCGGGCCCGGAGACGCTGTCCTGGATGGCCGCGCAGGGGATGCGCTCCTACGAGATGACCGAGATCGTCGCCCGCGGGCTGGACACCTGCCTCACCGAGGCCTCCGCGATCGCCGTCGACGACTGCGACGGCGTGTTCCTCTCCGTCGACATCGACGTCTGCGACCCCGGCCACGCCCCCGGCACCGGCACCCCGGAGCCCGGCGGCCTCACCGCCCGCGAGCTGCTCGACGCCGTGCGCCGCCTCGCCCACGAGCTGCCGGTCGTCGGCGTCGACGTGGTGGAGGTGTCGCCGCCCCACGACCACGCCGACGTCACGTCCCTGCTGGCCAACCGCGTGGTGCTGGAGGTGCTCTCCGGCATGGCCCGGCGCCGCCGCGACGCCGTCGACGGCACGGTGTGGGACCCGCGCCGCCCGCTGCTGGACGGTCGCTGAGCCGCCGGTCGGTCAGGGCCCGCGGTAGCGCCAGAACGCCGGGTAGCGGCGCACGACCAGCAACGCCCCGACGACCACCGCCACGCCACCGGCCACCACCGCGGGCCCCGGGCCGGCCACCGCCGCCGCGGGCCCGTGCCACATGTCGGCGACGCGCGGGCCGCCCGCGACCACCACGATGAACACGCCCTGCATCCGCCCGCGCATCTCGTCGGTGGCCACCGACTGCAGCATCGAGGACCGGTACACCGAGCTGACGAGGTCGGCCGCCCCGCCGAGCGCCAGGAACAGCACGGCCAGCCACAGCGAGCTGGTCAGCCCGAACAGCGCGACGGCGACACCCCAGACGCAGATCGCGACGGTGACCGCCACCCCCTGGCGCCGCACGCGGTGCAGCCAGCCGGAGAACAGCCCGGCCACGACCATGCCGATCGGGATGGCCGCGAACAGCAGGCCCAGCGCGGGACCACCGCCCGGCGGGTCGCCGAAGACCGTCTGCGACATCTCGGGGAACACGATCCGCGGCATCCCGAACGCCATCGCGACGATGTCGATGAGGAACGACACCAGCAGCACCGGGTAGGCGGCGGCGTAGCGGAAGCCGTCGACGACCTCGCGCAGCCCGGCCCGGCGCCTCGGCGCCCCGGCCGGGCGCGGCTCGGGCGGCACCGGGGGCAGGCGCCAGGTGGCCCACAGCGTGGCGAGCAGCGCGATCGCGTCGAGCAGGTAGAGCGTCGGCAGCCCGATGACCGGGATGAGCACCCCGGCCAGTAGCGGGCCCGCGATGGCCCCGATCTGGGCGACGGTCATGTTCAGCGCGTTGGCCGCGGGCAGCTGCTCGGCCGGGAGCAGGCGCGGGATGACCGCGTTGCGGGTGGGCTGGTTGACCGCCAGCATGCCCGACTGCACCGCGAAGAGCACCAGGATCAGCCACACCCCGCCGATGCCGGTGGCCGAGGTGACCCACAGCAGCAGCGAGCTCACCGCGATCCCGGCCCCGGTGACCAGCAGCAGCGTGCGCCGGTCGACGGCGTCGGCGATCGCCCCGCCCCACAGCCCGAACACGACCAGCGGGACCAGCCCGAACAGTCCCGTCAGCCCGACCCAGGCCGAGGACCCGGTGAGCTGGTAGATCTGCGTGGGCACGGCGACGACCGAGAGCTGCGCCCCGATGATCGTGACGACCCCGGCCAGCCAGAGCCTGCGGTAGGACGGCGTCCGCAGGGGGCGGGTGTCGGCCAGCACGCTCCGCAGCCGGGCCAGGCGCCGGGTAGGGGCCCCGTGGTTCCCCGCCGTCGGGACGGTGGGGGGTTCCGGGCCGGGCACGCCCCAGACTTACCACGCGGGTCGGGCGGGAGTCCGGGAGATGTGGCGCGCGACGGTCACGACCCGGCACGATCCGTACGAAACGGACGATCGACGGGTGCGGGGTGAGTCATGATCGGCGTCTGGGAACGGAGGGCAGGCCTGAGCCCGCACCCGGTTCCAGGACGGTGATCATGGGAGCCGCATCCCGTTCCGGACCACCGATCACGGCCTACGGGGCCAGGCGGCGGACGGTCCAGGTGCGGTCGCGGTCGGCCTCGAACCGCAGGCGGTCGTGCATCCGGTTCGTGCGGCCCTGCCAGAACTCGACCTGGTCGGGCACGATCCGCCAACCGCCCCAGTGCGGCGGCACGGGCACCGGGCCGTCCCCGAACCGGCGGGTGACGCCCGCGAGCGCGTCGTCCAGGACGCGCCGGTCGCGCACGCGCACCGACTGCGCCGACGCCCACGCCCCGAGCTGGGAGCCGCGCGGGCGGGTCGCCCAGTAGGCCTCGGTCTCCTCCGCCGTGACCGCCTCGACGGTGCCGCGCACGTGCGCCTGCCGGTGCTGGGCGTACCAGGGGAAGGTGGCGCTCGCGAAGCGCGTCGCGCGCAGGTCGTGGCTCTTGGCGGAGGTGTAGTTGGTGAAGAACACGACGCCGCGGGCGTCGAGTCCCTTGCACAGCACCGTGCGCGACGTCGGGCGGCCGTCCTCCCCCGCCGTGGCCAGCACCATCGCGTTGGCCTCCACCACCCCGTCGGCCTCGGCCTGGGCCAGCCACGCCGCGAGCTGCGCGTGCCAGGTGGGCGCCAGGTCCTCGACGTCGAGCCCGGCGGACCGGTAGTCCACGCGCATGCCCGCCAGCTGATCGGTCATCGACCGCCTCCCGTCACCCCGCCGTGACGGTAGGTGCCCGCGACGGCCCGGACAATCCCGGTGACCGATCCCACCCGCCTGCCGTGTTGCCTCCGCCCCATCGCGCGGGCAGTGTGACGCCAACCGTGCCCGCCCGCGCCCACCCGCGCGGACCGGACGCGGTTCGCGCACGTCCGGGGCACCCGATCCGGATCTGTGCGTGCTCCGGCCGACGACGCCACCGGTGTCGACCGGGGTGTCCGCAGTCGGGCGATCACACGAGGAGGACGCGTGTCCACTGCGCCGACGGCGCCGACCGCGCCGGCAACCGCAGCCCAGGCGGAGGCGGTCCCCCCGCCCCCACCCGGTTTCAAGTCCGGCCTGGAGGGCCACGTCGCCTTCCGCACCCAGATCGCCGAACCCGACAAGGACGGCGGCGCCCTGCGCTACCGCGGCGTCGACATCGAGGACCTGGTCGGGAAGGTCAGCTTCGGCAACGTCTGGGCCCTGCTCGTCGACGGCCGGTTCGGCCCCGGCCTGCCCCCGGCCGACCCGTTCCCGATCCCCGTGCACACCGGTGACGTCCGCGTCGACGTGCAGGCCGCGCTGGCCATGCTGGCCCCCTACTGGGGCTACCGGCCGCTGCTGGACACCCCCGAGGAGGAGGCCCGCGAGCAGCTGGCCCGCGCCTCGGTGATGGCCCTGTCCTACGTGGCGCAGTCCGCCCGCGGGATCGGCGTCCCGGCGGTCCCGCAGGCCCGCATCGACGAGTGCACCACGATCACCGAGCGCTTCATGACGCGCTGGCGCGGCGACCCCGACCCGGCCCACACCAAGGCCATCGACGCCTACTGGGTGTCGGCGTGCGAGCACGGCATGAACGCCTCGACGTTCACCGCGCGCGTCATCGCCTCCACCGGCGCCGACGTGGCCGCGGCGATGTCGGGCGCGATCGGCGCCATGTCCGGCCCGCTGCACGGCGGCGCGCCCGCGCGCGTGCTGCCGATGCTGGAGGAGGTCGAGCGCACCGACGACCCGACCGGGCTGGTCAAGGGCATCCTGGACCGCAAGGAGAAGCTCATGGGCTTCGGGCACCGGGTCTACCGGGCCGAGGACCCGCGGGCCCGCGTGCTGCGCCGCACCTGCCGCGAGCTGAACGCGCCGCGCTACGAGGTGGCCGTCGCGCTGGAGCAGGCGGCGCTGGCCGAGCTGCGCGAGCGGCGGCCCGACCACCCCATCGAGACGAACGTCGAGTTCTGGGCGGCGGTCATCCTGGACTTCGCGCAGGTGCCGCCGCACATGATGCCCGCGATGTTCACCAGCGCCCGCACCGCGGGCTGGTCGGCGCACATCCTGGAGCAGAAGCGCGAGAACAAGCTCGTGCGCCCGTCCGCGCAGTACATCGGGCCGGGCCCGCGCCGGCCGCAGGACGTCGAGGGCTGGGACGCGATCTGAGACCGCCCGGTGGGTGCGGGGTCAGGACCTCGCACCCACCGGCTCGCGGCGCACCAGCAGCGACAGCACCCCGGCGAGCAGGCACAGCGCCCCGCCGATCTGCCACGCCAGGTCGTAGGCCCCGACCTGGTCGCGCACCACGCCCGCGCCCAGCGCCATCAGCGCCGCGCCGACCTGGTGGCTGGCGAACACCCAGCCGAACACCACCGGCGCCCGGGCCCCGAAGATCTCCCGGCACAGCGCCATCGTCGGCGGGATCGTGGCCACCCAGTCCAGGCCGTAGAAGACGATGAACGCCACCATGGTGAGCTGGATGTCGGGTCCGAACAGCGCGGGCAGCGCGGCCAGGGAGACCCCGCGCAGCACGTAGTAGGCCAGCAGCAGCACCCGCGGGTCGTAGCGGTCGGTGAGCCAGCCCGACGCGATCGTGCCCGCGATGTCGAACAGGCCGACGAGCGCGAGCAGGCCCGCGGCCACCGTCTGCGGCATCCCGTGGTCGTGGGCGGCGGGGATGAAGTGCGGCTGGATCAGGCCCATCGTGGTGGCGCCGCAGATCATCATGCCGGCGGCGAGGTACCAGAACGGCTTCGTGCGGGCGGCGTCGAGCAGGGCGCGCACGGCGGTGCGGCCCGCCCCCGTCCGGATCGGGTCCCGGTCGTCGGCCGCGGTGCCGCCGTAGGGCGTGACGCCGAGGTCGCGCGGGCGCTCGCGCAGCACGAGCAGCACCACCGGCACCACGGCCAGCGCCGCGACCGACACGCCGAGCGCGGCGGCCCGCCACCCCGACGACTCCGCGACCAGCGCGACGACCGGCAGGAACACCAGCTGCCCGGCCGCGCCACCGGCCGTCAGCACCCCGGAGACGAGGCCGCGCCGCGCCACGAACCACCGCCCGGTGACGGTCGCGACCAGTGCCAGCGCCATCGAACCTGTGCCCAGCCCGACCAGCACCCCCCAGCACAGGACGAGCTGCCAGCTCTCGGTCATGAACACCGTCAGCCCGCTGCCCGCCGCCACGACCACCAGCGCGGCGGTGATCACCGGGCGGATGCCGAAGCGCTCCATGAGCGCCGCGGCGAACGGGGCCGTGAGGCCGTAGAGGGCCATGTTGACGGCGACCGCGGCCGAGATCGTGGTGACCGACCAGCCGAACTCGTCGCGCAGGGGGTCCATCAGCACGCCCGGGACGGCGCGGAACCCGGCCGCCCCCACCAGCGCCAGGAAGGTGACGGCGGCGACCCACCATGCCGGGTGGACGCGCCGCACCGGCGCGCTGAGTCCTGTCATGCAACCCAGCATTCACGACGAGGCCGCCGGGCGGAACCCCCCGCGGCGATCAGTGCGGCACACCGGCCGCCGCCGACAGCCCGGCCAACCGCGCGACGGACACGGCGTGACCACCGTCGCGGGCGGCCGCGAGTGCCGCGGCCGCCCGGGCGGCCACCGCGGGGTCGCCGCGTGCGGCCAGCAGCTCCACCTCGGCCAGCCGGGCCTCGAAGTGCCCCAGCGGCGGGCCGGTCGCCAGCGCGCGGGCCACCGCCCGCTCGACGCCGTCGAGGGTGCCGCGGGCCAACGCGACCAGTGCCGTGCGGGCCGCCGCCCACGAGGCGAACAGCGTCAACGACTCCCCCGCCGCCGCGGCCGACGCGCCGAAGGCGGCCGCGGCGTCGTCGAGCTCCCCCGCCGCGACGAGCGCGATGCCCAGCGCGCGGTGCGCGGTGGCCGTCCAGCCGCGGTGGTCGACCTCGCGGGCCAGCGCCAGCGCCTCCCGCGCGTCGGCACCGGCCTCCGCGGCCCGTCCGAGCGCCGACAGCGCCTCCGAGCGGTGCCACAGCGCGTACGCCTGACGCTCGGGGGCGCCGAGGTCGCGGGCCAGCTGCAGGGCCGCCGTGGCCTCGGCGAGCCCCTCGGCGGGCCGGTCCAGGAACACCAGCCCGTGGCCCCGGGTGGAGCGCGGCGTGACCACCCGCAGCAGCTCGCCGGAGTCGCCGAACAGCTCCGCGACCCGCCCGAACGTCTCGACGCCCACGGCGATCCGGCCGTCGAGGAAGGTGGCCATCGCCCGGCCGTCCAGGATCCGGGCGACGCCGGCCGCGTCGCCGTCGGCGCGGTAGACCGCGAGCGCGGCCCCGGCCCGCTCGGTCCCGCGGTCGGGCCGCCCGAGGTTCATGTCCAGGATCGCCGCGGTCTCCAGCGCGGCGGCCCGCGCCCGCGGGTCCGCGCCCGCCTCGACGATCGCCAGCTCGGCCAGCTCGGCCGCCCGCTCCGGGTCCTGCGCCCCGAAGGTGAGCATCGCCAGCCGCGACATCCGCCGCGCCAGCACCGGCCCCGGGCCCGTCACCGCGAGGGCGGCCCGCAGGTCCTCCAGCGCGGCGTGGGTGCCGGCGGCGGCCTCGGCGCGGACGGCGAGCAGATCGGCGCGCACCGCGGGCCGCGGGTCCAGCGCGAGCCCGGCGTCGGCGACGGTGCGGGCCTCCCGGGTGGCGTGCGCGGCCAGCGCGGCCTCCGCGGCCCGGGCGTAGGCGGCCGCGGCGGCCGCGGCGTCACCGGCGTCGCGGTGGTGCCGGGCGATCTCCGAGGGGTCGGCGTCGTCCGCCTCCAGCGCCCGGGCCAGCAGGCCGTGCAGCCGCCCGCGGGTCCCGGCATCCAGCCCCGCGGTGACGGTCTCGGCCACGAGGTCGTGCGCGGTGGCCCAGCCGCGCTCGCCCAGGCGCACCAGGCCGGCGGCGGCCAGCGCGGACAGCGCGTCGAGGACGGCGCGGGCGTCGAGCCCGCAGGCGGGCGCGATCGTCGACGCCGGGGCCTCCCTGGCCAGCAGCGCCACGGCCGCGAGCACGTCCGCGGCAGGCCCGGTCCGGCGCGCGGCGCGGCGGCGCAGGGCCCGGCGCTGCCCCTCGCGCCCCAGCTCGGCGGCGAGCGCGAGGACGTCGGGGGTGCGCGGCCGCCAGCCGTCCGCGGAGGCCACGACCGCGTCGCGGCGCACCAGCTCGCGCAGCACCTCGGTGACGGCGAACGGGGTGCCGTCGGTGGCCCCGAGGACGGCCGCGGCCAGGTCGCCGTCGCCGACCATCCGGCCGACGGCGGCCACCGGGAGCGGGCCGAGCACGACGTCGTCGCCGGGTCGGGAGCCGCGCAGCTCGGCCATCACCGACGGCGCCAGCTCGTCGCCGCGGAACGCGATGACCGCGGCCAACTGCGGCAGCCGGGCCAGTGCGGACCCGAGCAGCACCAGGCTGCTCGGGTCGGCCCACTGCAGGTCGTCGACGACGAGCAGCGCGCCCGTGCCCGCCGCCGCCTCCAGCACCCGCACCCCGCCGGCGAGCAGCAGGGCGCGGCGGCTCTCCCCGTCGACGGCGGCGGTGGTGCCGTCGCCCCACTCCGGCACCAGGCCCTCGACCGCCGCCCGGACCCGCGGCGCCAGCCCGTCGGCGACGGCGGTGTCGGTGGCCAGCGCCTCGCGCAGCACCGACCGGGCCAGCCCCCACGCCTCGGCCCGCTCCGGCAGGAACGCCCTGGCGGCCAGCACCGGGACCCCGCAGGTGCGCGCCAGCTCGGCCAGCAGCCGCGACTTCCCCGCCCCCGCGACCCCGGCCAGCCCGACGACCTCGCGCGCGTCCACGGCCCCGCGGAGCCGGTCGAGTTCGTCGTCGCGGCCGGCGAAGACCGGCTCCCCGAACGCGGGGCGGGGGGCGGGTGCGGGCGCCCGCACCGCCGCCGGGCCGGAGCCGCGCAGCAGGGCCAGCCGCAGGTCGTCGACGGCCGGGGTGGGGTCGACGCCCAGCTCCTCGACGAGGCGGTCACGCAGCTCCGCGAGCCGGGCCAGTGCCGCGGCCGGGTCGCCCGCGGCGGCCAGCGACCGCGCCAGCAGCAGGGTCGCCGACTCCCGCAGCGGCTCGGCCGCGACCGCGTCGGCCGCCCAGACCGCGGCCCGCCGGGGGTCGCCGAGCTCCAGCGCGGCCCCCGCCGCGCGCTCGGCGGTGTCGACGCGCGCGCGTCGCAGGCGTTCGCGCGGGCCCCGCGCCCACTCCGCGTAGGTGTCCTCGGGCAGCGGGTCGCCCCACAGCGCGAGCGCCGCCGACGCCGCCCGCAGCACGGCGGGGGCGGTCGTCGCCGTCCGGGACTCCTCGACGGCGGCGAGGAACTCCGCGACGTCGACGGCGCAGTCGCCGAGCGCGTACCCGCCCGTGCCGGTGACGATCAGGGCCGGGTCGCCCAGGGCCCGGCGGGCCCGGTTGACCAGGACACCGAGGTTGGCGGCCGGGTCGGCCGGGAGCCGGTCGGGCCACAGCGCGTCGGCGAGCACCTCGTGCGGCACCAGGTCGGGGCGCCGCACGGCCAGCACCCGCAGCAGCGTCCGGACCTTGCGCCCGCCGAACGCCGCGGGCGGCACCTCCCGGCCCCCGCGGCGGACCTGGAACCGCCCGAGCAGCTGCAGATGCACGCCCGGCACGCGGTCATCGTCGCGTACCGCCAACGAACCGCAAGGTCGGATTCCTACCCTCGCCGCACACCACGAGACCCGCACCACGAACCCGGGAGGTCACCATGGACTACGAGCAGCAGGACTTCGCGAGCCCCACCGAGACCCGCGAGTTCCCCCACGGCCGCCTCGACCTGCTCCGCATCGCCGGGGCCGACATCGGCCGCCTCACCCTCCAGCCGGGCTGGCGCTGGTCGACCGACGTCGCGCCGGTCGCGGGCACCGACCTGTGCGAGGCGCCGCACTTCCAGTACCACGTCTCCGGCAGGCTGCGCGTCCGCACGGCCGAGGGCGCCGAGTTCGACGCCGTCCCGGGCCAGGTCACGGCGCTGCCGTCCGGCCACGACGCCTGGGTCGTCGGCGACGAGCCGGTGGTCGTCGTGGACTGGTGGGGCGCGTCCGAGTACGCGAAGGCGTGAGGGTCGTGGACACCGCCCAGGTCGTGGACACCGCAGAAGCCGCGGACACCGCAGAAGCCGTGGCCGCGGTCGACCGCTTCGGCACGGCGTTCGACGCGCAGGACGTCGACGCGATCATGGCCGCGATGACGCCGGACTGCGTCTTCGAGGACACCTCACCGCCCGACGGCGTGCGCCACGAGGGCCCGGCCGCGGTCCGCCGGGCCTGGGAGGCGCTGTTCGCGGCGTCCCCGGACGGGGTGTTCACCACCGAGGAGGTGATCCCCGCCGGCGACCGGGTGGTGGTGCGCTGGCGGTACGCCTTCGACGGCGGGCACGTCCGCGGCGTCGACCTCTTCACCGTCCGCGACGGGCTGGTGGCCGAGAAGCTCGCCTACGTCAAGGGGTGACCGGCCCCACCCGACGTCACCGGACCGGGCGGGCGGCGGGCTGCGAGACTGGCGGGCGTGACCGCCTCGACCGACCTGCAGATCCCCGCCGCCCTCCTGCCCGCCGACGGACGCTTCGGCTGCGGCCCGTCCAAGGTGCGGCCCGAGCAGCTGGCCGCGCTCGCCGCCGCGGGGGACCTGATGGGCACCTCGCACCGGCAGAAGCCGGTCAAGGCGCTGGTCTCCCGCGTGCGGACCGGGCTCGCCGAGCTGTTCTCGCTGCCCGCGGGCTACGAGGTCGTCCTGGGCAACGGCGGGTCCACCGCGTTCTGGGACGCCGCCGCGTTCGGGCTGGTCCGCGAGCGCGCCCTGCACCTGACCTACGGCGAGTTCTCCGCCAAGTTCGCCGAGTCGACGCGCGGCGCGCCGTTCCTGGCCGACCCGGTGGTCGTCGCGGCCGACCCGGGTGGTGCGCCCGAGCCGCAGGCCGACGCGTCGTGCGACGTGCTCGCCTGGGCCCACAACGAGACCTCCACCGGGGTGTCGGTGCCCGTGGTCCGGCCCGCCGAGGCGCTCGACGGGCAGCTCGTCGTCATCGACGCCACCTCCGGCGCCGGCGGCCTGCCCGTCGACATCACCCAGGCCGACACCTACTACTTCGCCCCGCAGAAGGGCTTCGCCGCCGACGGTGGGCTGTGGTTCGCGCTGATGAGCCCGGCCGCGCTGGAGCGCGTCGCCGAGCTGGCGGCGTCCGACCGCTGGATCCCGCCGTTCCTCTCGCTCGCCACGGCCGTCGACAACTCCCTCAAGGACCAGACCTACAACACCCCGGCCCTCGGCACGCTGGTGCTGATGGCCGAGCAGATCGACTGGATGAACGGCCTCGGCGGCCTCGACGCGTGCGTCGCCCGCACCGCCGACTCCTCGGGCCGGCTCTACGACTGGGCCGAGAAGTCCGACTACGCCACCCCGTTCGTCACCGACCCGGCGCACCGCTCGCAGGTCGTCGGCACGATCGACTTCGACGACTCCGTGGACGCCGCCGCGGTCGCGAAGGTCCTGCGGGCCAACGGGGTGGTCGACACCGAGCCCTACCGCAAGCTCGGGCGCAACCAGCTGCGCATCGGCATGTTCCCGGCCGTCGACCCGGCCGACGTCGAGGCGCTGACGGCCTGCATCGACTGGGTGGTGCAGCACCGGAGCTGAGTTGTTGCGGTGGGTAGTCACATCCGTAACTCCTGCCTCAGCTTTACCTGGCGTGACGTCCATGGCACGCTGCGTACTCAGCGGTCCGCGACGGGTTCCGCACGACGTCAGACGGGGTGGAGCCGCGTCGGCGCGCCTCCGTCGCGGGTTGCGATTCGGCATCTACCGTCACCCGGACGGGGAGAGTCGTGAAGAACGGGTGGGAGGCCGCGGATGCGGGCGCTGCGGGTCGTGGGGATGACCGAGGGCGGCGACGTCGTCCTCGAGGACTCCGGACGCCGCGAGCGCTTCACCGTCCCCGCCGACGAGCAGTTGCGCGCCGCCGCCCGGGGGGACATGACCCGGCTCGGGCAGATCGCGATCGAGTTGGAGAGCCAGTTGCGCCCACGTGAGATCCAGGCCCGTATCCGCGCCGGAGCGTCCGTGGAGCAGGTCGCGTCGGCGGCCGGCGTGCCCATCCAGAAGATCGAACGGTTCGCCTACCCCGTGCTGCTGGAGCGGTCCCGCACCGCCGAGGTGGCCCAGCGGGCGCACCCGGTGCGGGCCGACGGTCCCGACGTGCGCACCCTCGGCGACGTCGTCGCCCACACCTTCGGCCTGCGCGGCCAGGAGTACACCGAGGCCGAGTGGGACTCCTGGAAGGGCGAGGACGGCAAGTGGCTCGTCGCCCTGTCCTGGCGGGCCGGGCGCTCGGACAACCGGGCGCACTGGACCTTCCAGCCGGGGGCGCACGGCGGCACCGTCACCGCCGTCGACGAGCACGCCTCCGACCTGGTCGAGGGTCTGCCCGCCCGGCCGCTGCGCCCGGTCGGCCCGGTGATCGACATCGCCCGGCCCGAGGAGCCCTCGCCCGATCCCCAGCCCGCCGCCGAGCTGCGGGCGACCGGGTCCGACGTCGTCCGCGACCGGGGTGACCACCGGGCCCCGGAGTACCGCGGTGTCGAGCGGCGCGCGCCGCTCGACCGCACCCCCGGCGACCGGCCCGCCACCGACCGGCCTCCCGCCGACGGACCCGCCGCCGACCGGCCGGCGGTCGAGCGCACCCTGCCCGACCGCCCGGTCGCCGACCGACCGGTCCCCGACCGCGCCGCCCCTGATCGCACCGCCCCCGACCGCACCGCCCCCGACCGCACCGTGTCCGCGCGCGCCGCGGCCCTGGAGCAGGCCCTCGACCGCGGCCTCCCCGGCCGGGTCGATGCCCCCTCGCGTGTCGACCGCGCCGCACCCGCCGTCCCGGCCGGCGGGCCGACCGCCACCGGGCGGACGGGGCAGGCCGCCGACGGGCCGACCGTCGAGCCGCCCGCGGCCGAGCCCCCGGTGGCCGAGCACCCGGCTGCCGAGCACCCAGCTGCCGAGCACCCAGCGGCCGAGAGCGCCGCCGTGGAGCCCGCGGTGGCTCCCCCGGCGCCCGAGCCCCCCGCGGAGACGGCCCCGGTCGAGGCTCCGGAGGTCGACGAGGGCCCGGCCACCGAGCACGCCCCGCCCGCCCAGCGCCGTGCCGAGGCGGAGACCCCCGCCACGCCCGCGGAGCCGGCCCCGCGCCGCACCAAGAAGGGCAAGCCGGTCATGCCCTCGTGGGACGAGGTCCTGCTCGGGGTGCGCGGCCAGCGCTGACGCGCGGGGCGGGGCTCAGCCCAGCAGCGACCCGAGCAGCACCACCCACGCCACCGCCAGCCCGACGGCGGTCCCGAACACCGGCCACCGCCAGAACGGCACCGTGCGCAGCAGGTACAGCGACGGGGCGAGCCCGAGTCCGACGAGCAGGTTGGCCGGTACCCACAGCAGCCCGAACGCCTCGGCGAACGCGCTGCTGAGCTGGATGTCCCCGATCGCGACGAACACGGCGAAGAACCCCGCGATCGGCAGCCCGGTGACCCAGGGCGTCGGCCCGGCCGGCTCGACGGCGAGCGACCGCCTGCGCCCGGCCCGCGGCAGGACCACCGCCCCGACCGACTCCACGGCGCCGCTCAGCGGGTCGACGTACTCGACCGGGCGCCCGCGCACCCCGGCGACGCGCGAGGCGAGCTGACGGCCCCGGCGCCGGACCAGCTCACCCTCGTCGGCCACGCCCGACCGGCCCGCGGCCACGGCGAGGGCGGCCCACTCGCGCAGGGCGATCTGGAGCTCGTCGGGTAGGGGCGGGTCCTCCGGCCGGCGGTCCCCGAGTTCCGCCCGGCCCCCCGCGGCCCGCAACACCGGCTCAGGATACGACCGCGCCGACGGCGTGGAACGCGACCGCGGCGGCCGTTGCCACATTGAGAGAGTCGACCCCCGGGGCCATCGGGATCCGCACCCGCAGGTCGGCCGCGGCCAGCGCCTCGTCGGTGAGGCCCGGCCCCTCCGCCCCCAGCAGCAGCGCGACCCGGTGCCCGCCCAGCCCGGCCGTCGCGAGCGGTACGGCCCCGGGCTCCGGGGTGAGCGCCGCGACCCGCAGCCCGGCGCGGCGCAGCACGTCCAGCGAGGCCGGCCACGCCCCCGTCAGCTCGGCGAAGGGCACCCGCAGCACGTGCCCCATCGAGACCCGGACGCTGCGCCGGTACAGCGGATCGGCGCAGCGCGGCCCGAGCAGCACCCCGTCGACGCCCAGAGCGGCGGCGTTGCGGAACAGCGAGCCGAGGTTCTCGTGGTCGTTGACGCCCTCCAGCACGGCGACCGAACGGGCCCCGCGCACCAGCGTCCCGGCGTCGACCGGTGCGGCGCGATCGGCGACGGCGAGCACCCCGCGGTTGAGGTGGAACCCCACCGCCGCGGCCATGGTGTCGGCGTCGGCCGCGTAGGCCGGGACGTCGACGCCGGAGAGGTCACCGGCCAGCTCGTCGAGCCGCCGGGGGACCCCGAGCAGCGACCGGACGGGGTAGGGCGAGGCCAGCAACCGGCGGACGACCACCACCCCCTCGGCGATGACGAGCCCGCGCCCGCCGGGCCGGTCCGGGCGGCGGTCCGCGGTGGTGAGGTCGCGGTAGTCGTCCAGTCGGGGGTCCGCCGGATCGGCGACGGGGAGGATGGTGGCCACACGGGGGATGGTCGCAGGTGGTTTGTCAACGTCGATCTCGCCTCATCCGGTCGGCCGTAGCGGCAGCCGTAGCCGTGTGTCACGGTGGACCACTCGCCCGTTCGGCCACCGCCGGACCGGGCTCGGCCCGGGGGGCGAGGAGGCAGTGGCACGTATGGGCCAGGACGTCGACCGGACCACGTTCAGTCGGCGGGACCGCCAGAACTACCGCGCCAAGGTGCACCGCTGCCTCGACGCACTGGCGGTGATGCTCAAGGAGCACACCTTCGCCCGCGACGAGCCGATGACCGGCCTGGAGGTCGAGCTCAACCTCGTCGCCCACGACCTGGAGCCGTCCCCGTCCGGGGCCGCCGTCCTGGAGTCGATGGGGACGAGCGACTTCCAGTCCGAGCTCGGCCGCTGGAACCTCGAGCTGAACCTGCCGCCGCGCCCGCTGCCCGGCGACCACTGGCGGCGCCTGGAACGTCAGCTGCTCGACGAGCTGGCCACCGCCCGTTCGTCCGCGCTGGAGCACGGCGCGCGGCTCGCCGTCATCGGGATCCTGCCCACGCTGGAGAAGCGGCACCTCGTCGCGGAGGCCCTGTCCCCCGACTCGCGGTACACGATGCTCAACGAGCAGATGCTCTCCGCGCGCGGCGAGCCGATCCGCCTCGACATCGCCGGTGACGACCCGTCGGGCCGCCACGACGTGGCCCCCGACCACCTCGTCGCCGACTTCGACTCGATCGCCCCCGAGGCCGCCTGCACGTCGATGCAGCTGCACCTGCAGGTGCCGCCCGACTCGTTCGCCGCCTACTGGAACGCCGCGCAGTGCCTCGCGGGCGTCCAGCTCGCCGTGGGCGCCAACTCGCCGTTCCTGCTGGGCTCGCGGCTGTGGGCGGAGACGCGGATCCCGCTGTTCGAGCAGTCCTGCGACGTGCGCACGCCCGAGCTGCGCAACCAGGGCGTGCGCCCGCGGGTCTGGTTCGGCGAGCGCTGGATCACCTCGGTGCTCGACCTGTTCACCGAGAACACCCGCTACTTCCCGGCCCTGATGCCGGTGGCGCAGGACAACGACCCGTTCGCCGAGCTGGCCGCCGGCATCGCCCCCGGCCTCGACGAGCTGCGGCTGCACAACGGCACGATCTGGCGCTGGAACCGCCCCGTCTACGACATCGCGGGCGGCGTGCCGCACCTGCGGGTGGAGAACCGGGTGCTGCCGGCCGGGCCCACGGTCGTCGACATGGTGGCCAACGCGCTGTTCTTCTACGGCCTGCTGCGCGAGCTGGTGGAGGCCGACCGGCCGCTGTGGAGCTCGATGTCGTTCGAGGCGGCCGAGGAGAACTTCACGACCGCCGCCCGCCACGGGCTCGACGGCCCCCTGTACTGGCCGGGCAACGGCTGGATCCGGCCCGACGAGCTGGTGCTGCGCAAGCTGCTGCCGCAGGCGGCCGACGGGCTGGCGCGCTGGGGCGTCTCGGCCGACGTCGCCGAGCGCTACCTCGGGGTGATCGAACGGCGCTGCGTGCAGCGGCGCACCGGCGCGTCGTGGCAGCTCGACACCGTCGCCGCCCTGGAGGCCCGCGGCGCCGACCGGCCGGCCGCGCTGCGCGGGATGCTGACGCGCTACCTGGAGTCGTCGGCGGCCAACGAGCCGGTGCACGACTGGCCGGTCCCCGGCTGACCGTTCGCTCCCGCACACACTTTCCGCGAACGCCCACGGGCGCGGCGGCCGGTTCCTAGTGTCCCGTCCGTCCTGAACGCGGCCGTCCGGCCGCCGCCGCCCGTCCGACCCCGCGCCCCGTCTGCCCGCGGCGCGGTGCCGTGCGCCGTTCCCCGGGGGAGCCATGCCCACGCGACCCGCCCGCCGTCCCGGCCCGCCGCGGTGACGGCCGTGTCCCGCTTCCGCCTCTTCGGCCGCTCCGCCCCCGAGCCGCCGCCCTACCCGGCGCCCGCCCACGGATCGCCGTCGGGCGCCTGGCCGGTGCCCGCGTGGCCCGCCGCCGGTCCCCCGCCCGCGCCGCGGCCCGCGACGGCCGGTCCCACCGCCGCCGACGACCCGCCCACCGACCCGTACGGCTTCCCCCCGATCCCCGCCGTCGCCGCGTCCCGCCCCGACCCGGCCGAGGCCGCCGCGCTGGCCGGCGCGTTCGCCGTCGACTACCTGTCCTGGGACGAGGACGACCCCGCCCGGCGCGGCCGCGTGCTGCGCGACTACCTGCCCACCCCGGGGCGCGACCCGGCCCGGCTGGGGTGGAGCGGGTCGGGCCGCCAGCGCGCGGAGTTCGCGCTGCCCGGGCTCGTGCGGCCCGACGGCGAGGGCCGCGTGCTGGTCGACGTCCGGGTGCGCGTCACGCCCTACCGCGCCGTGGGCGAGCACGGACCCGACCCGTCGCCCGAGCCCGAGCCGGAGGTCGCCGGCGTGCCCGCCGTCGCCCCCGCACCGACCGGGCGCGGCTGGCGCGGCTGCGCGTCGTACTGGATCCGGATCAACGTGCCGGTGACGGTCGAGGGCGGCCGGCTCGTCGTCGACGCGTGGGAGGAGACCCTCGGTGAGGAACCCGCGCCGGGGCCGCCCGCGGCACCGTCCGCCGACGACCACTCCCTCGCCGACGACGACCCCCTCGTCGCCCCGGGGAGCGCGTGGTGAGCGGGCTGCGGCCGCCCGTGTTCGCCGGCGTCGCGGCCGGGGTGGGCACGACCACGCTGGCCCGCGCGCTGCACGGCGTCGACGGCGGGCTCGCGCGCGGAGGCCGGCCGGCCGGTGGGGCCGTGGCCGACGTCCTGGTCTGCCGGGTCGACTCCCTCGCCCACGTCGCAGGCCTGTCCTGCCCCGTGCTCGCCGTCGTGGCCGACCGCCCGCCCCGGCTCGACCGGATCGCCGGACGGTTCGGCGCGGTCGTCACGGTGCCCGACGTCGCGGCGTGGCACGGCCTCGACGCCCCGGAGGTCGCCGGGCTGCTGGCCGTGGCCCCGGGCCGCAGGCCGGCCCGCATGCAGGCCTTCGTCGACGCGCTGCTCGCCGTCACCGCGGCCGTGCTGCGGTCGGGGGTGCTCGTCCGGTCCGGCGCGCACCACCGCGGCGCCGCCCCTGGTCCGGGCCCGTCGGGCCGGGCCTCTGCGGAGCGGTCCCCCCGCCCGCCGGTCGCCGCCGTCCCGGCCCGCCCGTCGCGGCCCGTCCCGCCCCACCCGTCGCGGCCCGGCGCGGTGCCGACCCGGCCGTCCACCGGCCCGTCACCGGCCGCCGGGGTGTCAGCGGCCTCCGGGGTGTCAGCGGCCGCCGGGCCGCCCCCTGCCGTCCCCCGACCGCCCGCGCGTCCCGATCGCCCGCGCGCCCGGGCCGTTCCCCCCGGGCCCGTCGTCCCCGCACCGGTCCCGGCCCCGCTGCTCGCCGTTCCCGCACCCGTCGCCCGCGTGCCCGTCACCCCCGTACCGGCCGTCCACGACGGGGCGCTGTGGCGGGGGCTGCGGGCCGTGGAGCGGGCGCCGGTGCCGCTGCGGGTGGCCCCACCCGCCCCCGTCCCGCTGCGCCGGTCCACGGCGGCCGCGCCCGTTCCGGTGCACGGGCGGGCGCTGCGGCTGCGATCCGACCCCGTCGGCCACACGTCTCCCGACCACGCCCGTGTCGGCCACGCCCCCGTCGACCACGCCGCGCTCGACGACGACGGGCTCGACGACGACGCGCTCGAATCGGCGCTGGCCGGCTGAGCGATGTCCCCGACCCCTCCCCTGCACCGCCCGCTCGCGGTGGCACTCGCCGCGCTGGCCGGGTTCCTGCTGCTCGGTGCCGCGCCCGCCCCGGAGCCCGCCGACCCCGTACCGGGCGTCGACGCCGCGGCCGTCCCGGAGGCGGCCCGCGAGTGGCTGCCGCTGATCGGTGAGCTCACCGCCACCGGCTGCCCCGAGCTGCCGCCGGTGTGGGTGGTGGCGCAGGTGCAGGTGGAGTCGGGCTGGGACCCCGCACTCACCGGTGACGCCGCGGGCGGCCCGGCCGGGCTCTACCAGTTCGGCCGGGACAACTGGGTCGCCGCCGGGGGCACGCCCTGGTCGGCCGACCCGCCCGCGCCCGACGACGAGGTCCTCGACGTCGAGGCCCACCTGCGCGTCGCGGTGCCGTGGATCTGCACCAACCTGCGGGCCGTGGCCCGGCACCTGGAGGACACCGGGAAGACCGCCGACCCGCTCGACGCCGTGCTCGTCTGCCACCTGGCCGGGTGCGGGCGCGTCGCGGGCAGCGCCACCGGGATCCCGGAGGCGGGCGAGGCGGGCTGCGGGGAGCGCTGCGCCGAGGTCGTCCGCCGCTACGTCGACGCGGTGCGCGCCGAGGTCGCCCGGTTCTCCGGCGAGCCGCCGGGGCCCGACCCGGAGGCGCCGCCAGCCGATCCGGCGGTCCCGGCCCCGTGGACGGGCGGCGACACCGGCTGCGAGCGCACCGATCCCACCGGCGACGGCTGCCTCACCGGCGCGGCGGCGCACGGGCTGGAGGCGATGTCGGCGGCGTTCGGCGGCTGGTCGGACGGGCCGGTGATCCGCAGCGCGGGCTGCTGGGACGAGCACGCCTGGAACCCGCGCAGCGACCACCCCCGCGGCAAGGCCTGCGACCTGTTCCCCGGGGAACCGGGCGAGTTCGCCGCGGACGCCGCGCTCGACGCCGGATGGCAGGTCGCCGACTGGTACCGCGCCCACGCCGACGCCCTCGCCGTGAAGTACCTCATCTGGCAGGGCCGGTACTGGGACCCGGGCGTCGCCGACCAGGACGGCTGGGGCCGGCGCTACACCGGCGGCGGGGTCTACGACACCCGCAACGCCACCGGTGGTCACTACGACCACATCCACGTCAGCTACCGGGAGTGACCGCCGTGTCCCGATTCCGCCTGCCGCTGCTCGCCGCGGCCGCCACCGTGCTGGTGACGGTCGGCGCCCTGCTGCTCACCGGGTCCGGCTCGGTGGCGCCCAGCGGCGGCGACCCCGTCCCGGGCCCCGTCGTGGACGCCGAGGACCGCGCGGCGCTCGGGTCCGCGCCGGTCGTGCGCGGAGCCGACGCCCCGCCGCCCGACCCCGGCGTCACGCTCACCGACCCGGAGGCCGTCGTGCGCGCCTACCTGCAGGCCGCGCACGGGATCGACGCCGCCGACGGCGGTCGCACGCACCTGCGGGCCGCGCCGTACGCGGTGCCGGGCACGGCGGCCGCCACGATCGGTGTGCTCGTCGTCGACCCGCCCCCGCCCGGCACCGGCCGCGCCGCCTCGGTCCGCAGCCTCGAGCTCGAGGCGGCCGACCGGGCCGACCGTCGACGCGGCTACCTCGCCGCCGTCGAGACCCGCACGGGAGGCGACGCCTCCGTGTTCACGACCACCGTCGTCGTCGCCCGGCAGCCCGACGGCCGCTGGCTGGTGGCCGCGGAGACCCCCGAGAACCCCGACCTGCGGGCCGGGGAGGACTGAGCAGCCGTGACCGTCGACGAGATCGAGGACCTGATCCGGCGCTACCTGTCGACCGGCATCGCCGTCGTGCTGATCGTCTTCGCCCCCGGCACGGGCGCCACCGACCCCGCCCCGCGCGACGCGCCCCCGACGGCCACCGCCACCCCCACCCGGGACCCCGCCCCCGTCGACCCCGCCCCCGTCGACTGGGGCACCCCGGCCCAGGAGGACGACTTCTCCTCGGGCCTCGCGCAGTGGGAGCTCTACGACGGCCCCGGCCACGCCGGCCGGGGTATGCGCTCCCCGTCGGCGGCCACCGTCGAGGACGGCGTCCTGACGCTCACCGGCGACGCCGAGGGCACCACGGCGGGGATGTGCTGGTCACCGGGGCAGCGGTACGGGCGGTGGGAGGCGCGCGTGCGCGCCCCGGTCTCGGACCCCTCCTACGACGCGGTGGTGCTGCTGTGGCCGGACTCCGGCGACCCCGCCGACGGGGAGATCGACGTCGTCGAGATGCAGGACCCCACCCGGCAGCGCACCGGGTTCTTCCTCCACCACGGCGACGGCCCGCCCGTCACCGGGGAGGTGGAGATCGACGCGACGCAGTGGCACGACTGGGCCGTGGAGTGGACCCCCGAGGCGATCACCGCGTCCGTCGACGGCGAGCAGTGGTTCCGCACCACCGACACCGGGGCGTTCCCCCCGGGGCCGATGCACCTGTGCGTGCAGCTGGACTGGTTCCCCGAGGGCACCGGCGAGGTGCGGGCGTCGAGCATGCAGGTCGACCGGGTCGCCCGGTACGCCCTGCCGGGCTGACACACGGATCGGGGCCCTGGCCAACCGGCCAGGGCCCCGATACCGTCCCGAACTGACGCGCCGCTCCCACCACGAAGCGACGTGCATGAGGTTAGCCTAAGCTTGGTTCCCGGCGCAAGAGGGCCCTCGGTCCACCGCCGCGGCACACCAGCACGAGCGTCACCACCAGCACCGACGCCACCGTGACCACCCCGCCGAGCACGAGCGGCGAGCGGCCGCCCCAGCTCTCGGCGAGCAACCCCAGCAGCGGTGCCCCGACCGGCGTCCCGCCGAGGAACAGCAGGATGTAGAGCCCCATCACCCGCCCGCGCATCGCGGGCTCCACCGAGAGCTGCACCGCCGAGTTCGCCGCGGTCGTGAACGTCAGCGCGGCGAACCCGAGCGGCACCATGACCACCCCGGTGAGCAGGTAGGTCGGCATCAGACCGGCCAGCGTCACGAGCACCCCGAACGCGAGCGCCGCCCCGGTGACCAGGCGCAGCCGGGGACGCCGCAGCCGCCGCGCCGCGAGCACCGCACCCCCCACCGACCCGACGGCGAGCAGCGTCGTGAGCAGCCCGTAGGCGTCGGCACCGAGGCCGAACACGTTGCGCGCCAGCAGCGCGAGCGTCAGGTAGAAGTTGATGCCGAAGGTCGAGACGAGGAACACCAGCGCCAGGACGGCGACGAGGTCGGGCCGGCCGCGGACGTAGCGCAGCCCCTCACGGAGCTGGCCGGGGGCGCGCGGCACCGGCGTCACGCGGTGCAGCCGCGCGGGGTCCATCAGCGCGAGCCCGGCGATCACCGCGGCGAAGCTGGCCGCGTTGATCAGGAACACCCAGCCGGTGCCGGTCACGGCGATGAGCACCCCGGCCACCGACGGGCCGACGATCCGGGCGAGGTTGAAGGTCAGCGAGTTCAGCGCGACGGCGTTGCCGAGCTGCGCGTCGCCGACGAGCTCGGGCACGAAGGCCTGGCGCACCGGCACGTCGAGCGCGGAGAAGCAGCCGAGCAGCAGGCAGAGCAGGTAGACGTGCCACAGGGCCACCACCCCGGTGACGACGGCGGTGCCGAGGACCAGCGCGCACACCCCCATCCCCGTCTGCAGGACGATCAGGGCGCGGCGCTTGTCGAGGCGGTCGGCGAGCACGCCGCCCCACAGCGACAGCACGAGCGTCGGGGAGAACTGCAGCGCCGCGGCGATGCCGAGCGCGGTGGCGCTGCCGCCGGAGAGGTCGAGGACCAGCCAGTCCTGGGCCACCCGCTGCATCCAGGTGCCGGCCAGGGAGACGATCTGCCCGGCGGCGAAGAACCGGTAGTTGCGGACCCGCAGCGAGGCGAACGTCGACCGCGGGGCAGGGGCGTCGACGGTGGCGGTCACGTCTACTTAGCCTACAACAACTATCCGACGAGCAGTGCCCGCAGCGGGCCCACGGCGAAGTACGCGACGAACGCCACAGCCACGACCCACATCAGCGGGTGCACCGACCGCGCCCGGCCGGTGGCCGCGGCGAGCAGCACCCAGCTGACGAACCCGGCGCCGATGCCGTTGGCGATCGAGTAGGTGAACGGCATGACCACGATCGTCAGGAAGACCGGCAGGGCCACCCGGAACTCGGAGAGGTCGATCTCGGAGATCTGCCGCATGATCAGCGCCCCGACCACCACGAGCGCCGGTGCCGCCGCCTCGATCGGCACGATCGCGTAGAGCGGGGTGAAGAACATCGCGAGCAGGAACAGCACCCCGGTGACGACGTTGGCCAGCCCCGTCCGCGCCCCCTCCGCGATCCCCGACGCGGACTCCACGAACACCGTGTTCGACGAGCTCGACGCCGCCCCTCCGGCCACCGCCCCCGCACCCTCGACGATCAGCGCCCGCCCGATGCCGGGCAGCTGGCCGTCCTTCCCGACGAACCCGGCCTGCCTGCCCAGGGCGGTCATCGTGCCCATCGCGTCGAAGAAGTTGGCGAGCACGAGGGTGAACACGAGCAGCGCCACGGTGACGACGTCGAGCCGCGCGAACGCCCCGAACGACACCGCACCGACCAGGGACAGGTCCGGCACCCCGAACACGCTGTCCGGCAGGGCGGGCACCGACAGCGCCCACCCCTGCGGGTTCGTCCCCATCGACGGCCCGACGCGCACGACGGACTCGACGACGATCGCGACCACCGTCGTCACCGCGACGCCGAGCAGGATCCCCGCCCGCACGCCACGGGCCACCAGCAGCGAGGTCACCAGCAGGCCGAGGACGAACACCGCCGTCGGCCAGGACGCGATGGACCCGCCGATGCCCAGCCCGACCGGCACCGTGGTGTTCGCGGCGTCGGCGATCCGGCGCACGAACCCGGCGTCGACCAGCCCGATGAACGCGATGAACAACCCGATCCCCACGGCGATCGCGGCCTTCAACTCGGGCGGCACCGCGTCGAACACCGCCGTGCGGAACCCGGTGACGGCGAGCAGCACGATCACCAGGCCGTTGACGACGACCAGCCCCATCGCCTCCGGCCACGTCACCAGTGGCGCGATCGTCACCGCGACGAGGGTGTTGATGCCCAGCCCGGTGGCGATCGCGAACGGGTAGTTCGCGACCAGCCCGAAGATCACCGTCATGACCCCGGCGACCAGCGCGGTGACGGCCGCGACCTGGGGCACGCTCAGCACGGCGCCGGTGACGTCGGCCTTCGCCCCCGGACCGTCCGCTGCGAAGCTGCCGAGGATCAGCGGGTTGAGCACGATGATGTAGCTCATCGTCACGAAGGTGACGAGACCGCCACGCAGCTCGCGGGGGACGGTGGAACCGCGCTCGGCCACGCGGAAGAAGCGCTCGATCACGGCGACACCGTAGGTCGACATCGATCACTACGCTGACTGCGTGGCCGATCCCCCGCCCCTGCCCCGCCACCTGTCCGACATGACCACGGTCGTCGGCGCGGGATCGGCGCTGTGGGCGCTCGGCGCGGCCGGGCTCCTGGCCACCGGACAGGCCCCGGGCGTCCCGTTCGCGACCTGCGTGGCGGGCGCGGCGCTGGGCGGGGTGGGCTGGGGGATCTTCCGCTGGCAGCGCGCGGCCGCCCGGCGCGGCTCCCGGGGCGCGCAGCAGGGCCTCGACGACTGATCTAGTTTCCTCCCATGAGCACCCCTCCCGTCGCCGTCGTCACCGGAGCCAGCTCGGGCATCGGCGCCGCCACCGCCCGCGCACTGGCCTCCGCCGGCTTCCACGTCGTCCTCGGTGCGCGCCGCGTCGACCGCTGCGCCGAGATCGCGAAGGAGATCGACGGCACCGCGGTACGCCTCGACGTCACCGACGCCGAGTCGGTGGCCGCGTTCGCCGCCGCGGTGCCCGAGTGCCGGCTGCTGGTCAACAACGCCGGCGGGGCGAAGGGGTTCGAACCCGTCGCGGAGGCCGACGAGGAGGACTGGCGCTGGATGTTCGAGACCAACGTCATCGGCACGCTGCGCGTCACGAAGGCCCTGCTCCCCGCGCTGCTCGCCTCCGGCGACGGGCACATCGTCACCGTCACCTCGATCGCGGCGCTGGAGCCCTACGACAACGGCGCGGGCTACACCGGCGCCAAGCACGCCCAGGCGATGCTGCACCGCACGCTGCGCGGCGAGCTGCTCGGGCAGCCGGTGCGGCTCACCGAGATCCTGCCCGGGATGGTCGAGACCGACTTCTCCCTCGTCCGCTTCGGCGGCGACCAGGCCCGGGCCGACGAGGTGTACCGGGGCATCACTCCGCTCACCGCCGACGACGTGGCCGACGTCATCGCGTTCGCCGCCACCCGCCCGAGCCACGTCAACCTGGACCAGATCGTGCTCAAGCCCCGCGCGCAGGCCACCCCGATGCGGGCGTACCGCGAGCCCTCGTAGGGGTCAGCGCGAGGTCTCGGGCGTCGTGCGGTGCTCGTCGGCGGCGTCGGCCGGGGCGTCGGCGTCCGCCGCCTGCGCCAGGCGCTGCTCGCTCTCGGCCAGGATCGCCGCGGCCCCGGCCTCGCGGTCCTCGTCGCCGGTCTCGGCGGCCGCCTCCTCGGGCAGCGGTTCGGCGCGGGTGCGGGCCCTGTCCTCGGGGGAGCTCATGAGGGCCGGTACCCGCGGGGGCGCACCGGCGAAACTCAGAGTGCGGACAGCCCCCGCCACCGGTCGTAGGACAGCGTCCAGTCCCAGATGTCGCCGTCGCGCTCGGCCAGCGGCACGTCGGTGCCGGTGACCTCGACCGGGTCGCCGTAGAGCGCGGTGTCGTAGTAGGCGCGGGCGTCGGCGGTGGAGAGGTTGACGCAGCCGTGGGTGACGTTGGACGAGCCCTGCGCCGCCGACGACGCCGGGTTGGCGTGGATGAACTCGCCGTTGTTGCTGATCCGGACCGCCCACTTCTCGACGAGGTCGTAGCCGTAGCGCTCGCTGACCATCCGCTTGTCGGTGAACCGCTCGGTGACGACGTGGATCCCGGAGCGGGTGGTGCGGTCGGGGTCGCCGGACAGGCCGTAGCTGGCCGGGTAGTCGGCCACCTGCTCGCCGTCGCGGAACACCAGCATCCGGTGGCTGTTCACGTCGGCCCGCACGATCTGCGCGCGCCCGATCGAGAAGGTGGAGGTGACGTCGGCGCGACCGTAGGCGCCGCCGCCGTAGGCGACGCCGAACAGGTCGGCGGTGACGGTGACCTGCGTGTACGGGGGCCAGTACTCCGCGGGCCGCCAGTGCACCCGCGACCCGCCGTTCTCGTCGGGCAGCCAGCCCCACGACCCCTCGACGGGCACGGAGGTCCGCACCGACAGCGCGCGCTCGACCGCCGCCCGGTCCTCCACGTGCGCGTCGAACTGGATCCCGATCGGCGCGGCGATCCCGACGGTGCGGCCGTCGCCGATGTCGAGCACGCCGCGCACGACGTCGGCGGGAGCCACGGTGGTGAACGCCCCGTCGACGGGGACCGCCCGGCCGTCGGGGCCGCGCGCGGTGCCCGACCAGGTGTAGGTGGTGTCGTAGGCGAGGTCGGCCGTCGTGCTCCAGGACGCGCCGCCGTCGCCGGGGGCGCCCTCGACGGCCGCGCCGTCCGGGCCGGTGAGCGCGACCGCGTCGAGCGTGCCGCCGGCGACGGACACGGTGGCCGGCGCCGCCGGGCCGACGTCCGTGGCCCCCACGGCCGGCTCGTGGACGACCGACACGCCCGGCACCGGCGGGGCGGTCGACCCCGCGGCACCGACCCAGGTGACCGTCGCGACGCCCAGCGCGCCGACCAGGAACACGGCCGTCGCGATCAGGGCCCGTCGCATCGTCGTCCTCCCGGGTGCCGGTCCGTCCCGAGGCTACAACCGGCAGCCGACGAGGACGGGCTCCGGCGCGAGGTCGATGCCGAAGGTGGCCCGCACGCCGTCGCGGACCTCCCTGGCGAGCACGAGCAGGTCGGCCGCGCTGCCGCCGCCGCGGTGGGTGAGCGCGAGGACGTGCTTGGTCGAGAGCGCGACGCGACCGCCCGGACCGGCGTGCCCGCGCGCGAACCCGGCGTGCTGGATCAGCCACGCCGCGGGCAGCTTGACCCGCTCCCCCGCGGGCCAGCGGGGGGCCGAGTCCGGCGCGGCGGCCTCGTCGACGACCGGGTTGGTGAAGAAGGAACCGGCGCTCCAGGTGTCGTGGTCGGCGGCGTCGAGCACCATCCCCTTGCCCCGGCGCAGCTCCAGCACCGCCTCCCGCGCGACGGCCGCGGGCACCCGTTCCCCCGCCTGGACACCGAGCGTGCGCGCCAGCTCGGCGTACCGGATCGGGGCGCTGTCGCCGCCACCGGGCAGGGCGAGGCGCACCCGC
This sequence comes from Pseudonocardia hydrocarbonoxydans, assembly GCF_006539565.1. Lineage (GTDB taxonomy): Bacteria > Actinomycetota > Actinomycetes > Mycobacteriales > Pseudonocardiaceae > Pseudonocardia > Pseudonocardia hydrocarbonoxydans. The sequence goes on along the minus strand of NZ_BJNG01000030.1, from coordinate 57,415 downwards.
AGCACCACGGCGTCGTCGCGGCCCTTGAGCGTGCTCGTGCGGTAGGCGAGCCCCAGGTCGGCGGCGGGTACGTGGGCGCGGACGGTGCCGGTGCGCCGGTCGTAGAGGTCGACGTCGACGAGCAGCTCGGCGATCTCGACGCCGTACGCCCCGACGTTCTGCACCGGCGTGGCGCCCGTGCGCCCGGGGATGCCGGACAGGCACTCCAGCCCGCCCAGGCCGTCGGCGACGGTGGCGGCGACGACGGCGTCCCAGTCCTCCCCCGCCTCCACGGTGAGCAGCACCGAGCCGTCGGGGCGGCGCTCGGTGCGCCGCCCGGTGGTGGCGACGTGGACGACGGTGCCGGGCCAGCCGGCGTCGTCGACGACGAGGTTCGAGCCGCCGCCCAGCACGAGCACCGGGTCGTCCGCGGTGCGGATCGCCTCGACGACGGCCTCGGCGGTGGTGGCCTCCACCAGCCGACGGGCCGGGCCGCCGAGGCGCAGGGTGGTGAGCGACGCCAGTTCGGTCGGGGGCACGGGGCGCAACGGTAGCCTCCGTCCATGTCACGACAGATCGACTACCGGTCGTCGTCGCAGCACCGCGCCGACGACGTCGCCGCGGTGATGCTCGACGAGGGATACCTGCGGGCCCGGCTGACGCAGCTCGGCGGCCCCGGGGCGAAGGTGCTGGAGCACGAGGCCACCGACGACGGCGGGCGGTACACGATCCGGCACGGCGTCGACCAGGCCGCGCTGCCGTCGGTCGTCAGCTCGCTGGTCAGCGGGAACCTGGTCATCCAGCGCACCGAGTCGCTGCACCGGCGGTCCCCCGGCGAGTGGGCGGGCGAGGTCGACGTGCAGATCCCCGGCACGCCCGCCTCCGCCGTCGGCACCCTGCGGCTGCACGACACGGCGACGGGCAGCGAGCTGGTCGTGCGGGCCGACGTCACCGTCAAGGTGCCGTTCCTCGGCGGGAAGATCGAGGCGGTGATCGCCGACCAGGTGCAGCAGCTGCTCGCCGCGGAGACGGCGTTCACGCTGGAGTGGCTGGCGGGCAGCCACCGCTGATGGACCGCCGTTTCGTCATCTCGCTGAGCTGCCCGGACACCACCGGCATCGTCGCGCGCATCGCGGGTTTCCTCGCCGACGCGGGCGGCTGGATCGTGGAGGCGGCCTACCACTCCGATCCCGGGACGGGCTGGTTCTTCACCCGCCAGGTGGTGCGCGCCGACTCCCTGCCCTTCGACGCCGACGGGCTCCGCGAGCGGTTCGCCGCCGTGGCCGCGGAGATCGGCCCGCAGGCGCAGTGGACGGTCGCCGACACCGCGGAGCCCAAGCGCGCCGTCGTGCTGGTGAGCAAGGAGACGCACTGCCTGCACGACCTGCTCGGCCGGGCGTCGAGCGGGGAGCTGCCGGTGCGGCTGGAGGCCGTCGTCGGCAACCACGAGGCACTCGCCGGGATCGTGGAGGCGCACGGCGTGCCGTTCCACCACGTGCCGTTCCCGGCGGCGGGCGACCCGCGCCGGGAGGCGGGCAAGGTCGAGGCGTTCGAGAAGGTGCGCGAGGCCGTCGACGCCCACTCCCCCGACGCCATCGTGCTGGCCCGGTTCATGCAGGTGCTCCCCGCCCACCTGTGCGAGCGCTGGGCGGGCCGCGCGCTCAACATCCACCACAGCTTCCTGCCGTCCTTCGTCGGCGCGCGCCCCTACCACCAGGCCTACGCCCGCGGCGTCAAGCTGATCGGGGCGACCTGCCACTACGTCACCGCCGACCTCGACGCGGGCCCGATCGTCGAGCAGGACGTCATCCGGGTCGACCACGGCGACACGGCGGAGGACATGGTCCGCCGCGGCCGCGACATCGAGCGCCTCGTGCTGTCCCGGGGCCTGCGCTGGCACCTGGAGGACCGGATCCTGGTGCACGGCAACAAGACCGTGGTGTTCCGGTAGGTCAGGGGGCGTAGGCCGCCCACTCGGGCCGGGCGGTGCCGTGCAGCGCGGCCTCGAGGCGGTCGAGATACCAGCGCCAGCCCGCGGTGACGTCGGCGGCGTCGACACCGTCGGCGACCCGCTGGGTGAACACCAGCACCGACCCGTCCCCGTCCGGCGCGATGTCGACGGCCACCCGCCACGAGCTGGTCGCGCTCTCCGGGATGTCGACGACGAGCCGGCGCGGGGCGTCGCACTCCAGGATCGTCACCGTGACCGGCGCGGCGATCTCGCCGCCCGCGTCGACCTCGCCGGTGACGGTGAGCTCGACGGTGCCCCCGACCCGGCCGCGACCGGTGTAGGTGCCGAACCAGCGACCGAGGCGCTCGGAGTCGGTGACGGCGGACCACACGTCCTCGACGGGGTCCGGGAACTCCTTGCGCAGCACGATCTCATGCGGTGCGGTCATCGACGTCTCCTGCTCCGGCCGCGCGGCGCTGCCGCCTGCCGCGGCGTATCTCGGTGTCCAGTGCGTCCAGGCGCCCGGCCGGCCCGCCCGCCGGCGACAGCGGGCGGAACCCGTCGAGCCAGCCGTCGAGCTCGGCGAGGGGGGCCCGGTCGAGGGCGTAGAGGCGGTTCCGGCCGGTCACCCGCGAGGTGACCAGGCCCGCCTCGCGCAGCACCCGCAGGTGCCGGCTGACCGCCGGGCGCGAGACCGGGAACCGCTGCGCGATCGCCCCCGCCGTGCACTCCCCGACGGCGAGCAGCTCGACGATCTCCCGGCGGACCGGGTCGGCGAGGGCGGCGAGCGCGAGCACCGGGAATGTGTAACACACCAGTTACGCGTCGGGCAACGGGGCCGTCAGGCGGGCTTGATGTTGGCGTTGACGGAGAACACGTTGCCCGGGTCGTACCGCGCCTTGATCCGGGACAGCCGCTCGTACTTCTCCGACCCGTAGGCCGCGCGCAGCGCGCCCTCGTCGGCCTCCGACATCAGGTTCACGTAGGTCCCGGGACCCACGGCCGCCGGCCGCAAGGCGTCCCAGGTGTCGCGGACCCACTGCCGCTCCCGGAGGTAGGCCTCGGGGTCGGGCGCCATGCCCTCGATCGCCACGACGTAGCGCATGGAGCGGCTGCCCCCGAAGGCCGTGTCGGCGTCGGCGACCTCGGCGTACGCACCGCCGAACGGGAAGATCAGCAGCTCCGACAGCGGCGACGTGCGGGTCGACAACCGGTCGGCGAGGACGTCGACGGCCGCGTCGGGCAGCTCGTCGAGGTAGAGCCCCTTCGTGTACGCCCGGATGCCCCAGAACGTGCCCTCGTCGAGCATCTGCTGGAGCGCGACGTAGGGCAGCGGCATCACGACCTCGAACAGCGGGTCGAGCGCCTCCCGCAGCGGGGCCAGCGCGGCGGCGTGCTCCTCCGCCGTCCCGAAGCCCACCATGATCGCCGCGACGCCGGGCGCGCCGTGGTGCCGCTCCGGCACGAACGGCGCGGGAGGTGCGCAGATGCCCGCGATGCCCGGGCTGATCCCGGTGGGCACCGAGCCGAACGCGTCGCGGGCCGTCCGGATGGCGTGCGCCGCCCGGTCCTGCTCCACGAACAGCATCCCCAGGTGCACGATCGGGCCGACGGGGTGCAGTCGGAACTCGAACTCGGTGACGACACCGAAGTTGCCCCCGCCCCCGCGCAGCGCCCAGAACAGGTCCGGGTGCTCGTCGGCGCTCGCCCGGACGCAGGTGCCGTCGGCCAGCACCACCTCGGCCGACTCGAGGTTGTCGATCGAGAGCCCGTGCAGGGGGGTGAGCCAGCCGAACCCGCCGCCCAGCGTCAGACCGCCGACGCCGGTGTGGCTCACCGTCCCGGCCGGGACGGCGAGGCCGTGCTCCTGGCAGGCGGCGTCGAGCTGGGCCAGTTTCGCCCCGCCACCGACGCGCGCGCGGCGGGCGACCGGGTCGACGACGACGCCGTCGAGCGGGCTCAGGTCGATCATCAGCCCCTGCTCGGGCACGGCGGCCCCCCAGTAGCCGTGCCCGCCCCCGCGGACCGCCACCTCCAGGCCCCGGTCCCGCGCGCACGCCAGCGCCTCGGCGACGTCGGCGGGCGAGGTGCACCGCGCCACCACCGCGGGGTAGCGGTCGATCGCACCGTTCCAGATCAGGCGCGCCCCGTCGTAGTCCGGGTCGCCGGGGACGAGGACGCTCCCGTCCATCGCCGCGCGCAGCTCGTCGAAGGTGTCGGCTCGGGTCATGACTGCTCCCTCGGGTCTCGGAACACGTCTCCGAAGGAGGCGCCGGGACGCCCGCCAGATACGCGAAAGGCACTCCCACCCGATTTCCCCGGGTGGGAGTGCCTCGTCGTGCGACGCGTCAGGCCGCGGCGGACACCGCAGCCGGCTCCAGAGCGAGCTCCAGCACCTCCGCGACGTCGGCCACCGGGTGGATGCGCAGACCCGTGCGCACCTCCTGGGGCAGGTCGTCGAGGTCGGGCTCGTTGCGCTTCGGGATGATGACGTCGGTCAGGCCCGCCCGGTGCGCGGCCAGCAGCTTCTGCTTGACCCCGCCGATCGGCAGGACCTTGCCCTGCAGCGTGACCTCACCGGTCATGCCCACCGACGCCTTCACCGGCCGACCGCTCGCCAGCGAGGCCAGCGCCGTCGTCATCGTGACGCCCGCGCTCGGCCCGTCCTTCGGGACCGCGCCCGCCGGCACGTGGACGTGCAGCTTGCGCGTCGCCAGGTCGCCGGCCAGCCCGCGCGAGCGCAGGTAGGACAGCGCGATCGAGACGGACTCCTTCATGACCTCGCCCAGCTGACCGGTGAGGATCAGCCCGGCCTCGCCGTCCATCGAGGTGGCCTCGATGAACAGCACGTCGCCACCGGCCCCGGTGACCGCCAGCCCGGTGGCCACGCCGGGCACCGAGGTGCGCTCGGCCGACTCCGGGGTGAACTTCGGCCGCCCCAGGAACGTGACGAGCGCGTCGGCGTCGATGTGGATCGGCGCCTCCTTGCCCGAGTCCAGCGCGACGGCGACCTTGCGCAGCGCCTTGGCCAGGCCCCGCTCCAGCTGCCGCACGCCCGCCTCGCGGGTGTACTCGGCCGCGATCATCGACAGGGCCACGTCGGTGAACTCCACGTCCGTGGCGTCCAGACCGGCCTTCTCGATCTGCCGGGGCAGCAGGTGGTCGCGCGCGATGGCGACCTTCTCCGCCTCGGTGTACCCGTCGAGCGTCACGACCTCCATGCGGTCGAGCAGCGGGCCGGGGATCGTCTCGAACTGGTTGGCCGTGGCCAGGAACAGCACGTCGGACAGGTCGAGGTCGACCTCGAGGTAGTGGTCGCGGAACGTGTGGTTCTGCGCCGGGTCGAGCACCTCGAGCAGCGCGGCGGTGGGGTCGCCGCGGAAGTCGCTGCCGACCTTGTCGATCTCGTCGAGCAGCACGACCGGGTTCATCGAGCCCGCCTCACGGATGGCCCGCACGATCCGGCCCGGCAGCGCGCCGACGTAGGTGCGCCGGTGCCCGCGGATCTCGGCCTCGTCGCGCACGCCGCCCAGTGCGACGCGGACGAACTTGCGGCCGAGCGCGTGCGCGACCGACTCGCCCAGCGAGGTCTTGCCGACCCCGGGCGGGCCGACGAGCGAGAGCACCGCGCCGGAGCCGCGGCCGCCGACCTTGTCCATGCCCTTGCGGTCGCGCCGGGCGCGGACGGCGAGGAACTCGATCAGCCGCTCCTTGACGTCGTCGAGGCCGGCGTGGTCGGCGTCCAGGATCTCCCGGGCCGCCTTCAGGTCGGTGGAGTCCTCGGTGGTCGAGGTCCACGGGATGTCGAGGACGGTGTCGAGCCACGTGCGGATCCAGCCCGACTCCGGGCTCTGGTCGCTCGCGCGCTCCAGCTTGCCCACCTCGGTGAGCGCGGCCGTGCGGACGTGCTCGGGCAGGTCGGCGGCCTCCACGCGGGCGCGGTAGTCGTCGGACCCGTCGGGCTCGCCCTCGCCCAGCTCCTTGCGGATCGCGGCCAGCTGCTGGCGCAGCAGGAACTCGCGCTGGGTCTTCTCCATGCCCTCGCGGACGTCGTGCGAGATCTTCTCGGAGACCTCCTGCTCGGCGACGTGCGCGCGGGTCCACTCGACGAGCAGCTCCAGCCGCGTCACCACGTCGGTCTCGGCGAGCAGCTGGGCCTTGTGCGCCACGTCGAGGTAGGAGGCCCACCCCGCGGTGTCGGCGAGCTGGCCGGGGTCGGTGATCTGCTGCACCGAGTCGATCACCTGCCAGGCGCCCCGCTGCTGCAGGATGCCGACGACCAGCGCCTTGTACTCCTTGGCGAGCTCGGTGGCGCGGCCGGTGACCGGGCCGTCCTCGACGGGCTCGGCCTCCACCCACAGCGCCGCGCCCGGCCCGGTCACACCGGAACCGATCCGCGCGCGGCCCTCGCCGCGCACCACTGCCGCCTTCTCCCCGCTGGGGAGCCTGCCGACCTGCTCGAGGACGGCGATCGTGCCCACGGTGGCGTACTTGCCGTCGAGGCGGGGAACCACCAGCACCTTGCGGTCGACGCTCTGTGCCGCGTCGACCGCCGCCTGGACCTCGGAGTTGTCGAGTCGAACGGGAACCACCATGCCGGGCAGCACCACCGAGTCGGCGAGCGGAAGCACCGGCAGCTTCAGCGTCTCTGTCATGTCCCGTCCAACCGTTACACCGTTGAACTTGTTCCAGCGTTCAAGGAAGTACGCTCCCAGCGAACCCGCGAGTCGGGACATCCGTGCGTGCGAGTCGTCGGCCCTGTGCGGTCACCGGCCCCGCACCCGGTGGCACATCTCGGTCGCACGAATGCCCCGACTCGCGGGTCAGCGGGCGAGGGACCCGTGCACCTCGGCGCGGGGCAGGCGGGCGGCCAGCGCACCGGGCAGCGCGAGCTTCGAGTGCCGCACCCCCGACCCGATGACGACGGCGGGCGCGGCCGCCACCGCGGCGTCGACGAGCACCGGCCAGTCCTCGGGCAGCCCGACCGGGGTGATGCCGCCGTACTCCATGCCGGTGATCGTCACGGCGTCGTCCATCGGGGCGAAGGAGGCCTTGCGGGCGTCGAGCCGCCTGCGGACCAGGCCGTTGACGTCGGCGCGGGTGCTGGCGAGCACCAGGCAGGCGGCGTAGCGGGTGATCTCGCCGCGGCGCCCGGCCACGACCACGCAGTTGGCGGAGCCGTCGAGCGGGGAGCCGTAGGCGGCGCAGAACTCCGCGGTGTCGGCGAGCGCGGGGTCGATCTCCGCGACGCCGACGAGTGCGGCGTCGGCCGGGTCGAGCTCCTTCAGCGCACGGGCGACCGGGTCGGCGAGCAGGTCGGGGCGGTCGAGTGCGGGCACGCCGACGAGCGTGCCCAGTACGGGCCAGCTCACCAGTGCGGTCCGCCGCCCTGCACGCCGACGATCGCCGGCTTCACGTCGACGATGTACACCAGCGACGCCACGAGCGCGGCCAGCCAGAACAGCGAACCGCTGCTGCCGAGCCCCCCGTAGAAGACGACGAGGATGAGCACGCTCGCGCCGGTGATGCCGAGCCAGGCGGGCTTGGTGAGCTTGTCGGCGGCGGTGAACGCGTCGGCCCGCTGCATCACCGCGTGCACGAACGCGTAGCCGCCGACGGGGATCGCGAGCAGCCCGATGCCCCACAGGATGTAGTTATCCAGGACATCCAGGAACTCGTACACGAGGCCAATGTACCCGGGGCCGGCACGCAGCACAGCGCCCCCGGGGCGCGGGAGGCTCCGGGGGCGCGGTGGTGGGGCGGACGGCGATCAGCTGGAGGCGGAGCCGTTCGTGGTGCGACGGGTGGCCGGCTTGCGGGTGGCCGTCTTCGGCGCGGTGCGGTTGGCGGCCTTGCGGGTCACCGAACGCGTGGTGCCGGCGGCCTCGTCACCGGCCTCGTTGATCGCGGCGGCGGCGTCCTTGCCCGCCTCGGCGACGTCGTCGGAGACGTCCTGGGCGACCTCGGCGACGGTCTCCGCGGTCTCGGCCGCGAGGCGCTGGGTGGCGCGGGCGGTCTTCTCGCCGACCGAGCGGGTCTGGCGGGTGACGGTCGACAGCGCCTTCTCGGCGGCGTCGTGCGCGTCGTCGACCAGGACGTCGACGCGGGCGTCGAGCTTGTCGGTGTAGGTCTCGATGGTGGAGATGGCGTTCTTCACCTGCGGCTGCTTGCGGATGCGGCCCCAGGTCTTCTCGCCACGCTCGGCGAAACCGGTGTAGCGCTCCTCGGCGTCGGCGCGCAGGTCGGCGACCAGACGGCGCAGACCCTCGGGCGAGAGGCGTTGGGGCAGCTCGGAGGCGCGGTTGGCGGCCTCCTCGGCGCGGGCGCGGGCGTCGACGACGGCCTTGGTGACGGTCGTGTACGCGTAGTCGCCGGCACCGAGGACGGCGAGCAGCGGGGTGCGGGCGACCTCGGCACGCTCGGCGGCCTGGGCGCGGGCCTTGCGGACATCGGTCGAGGTGGGCAGCTGAACAGCCATGTCGATCACTCCTTGTCTGTGGGTCCGGGGACGGTGTCGATCTCCCGGCGGAAGGTGGCGTAGATGTCGAGGAGCACCTGCTTCTGGCGCTCCGTCAGGGTCGGATCGGCGAGCACGGCGTCGGTGACGACGCTCGCCGGGCGCTCGTCGAGGATCCCGGCTCGCACGTACAGCGCCTCCGCGGAGATGCGGAGACCCTTCGCGATCTGCTGCAGGATCTCGGCCGACGGCTTGCGCAGGCCCCGCTCGATCTGGCTGAGGTAGGGGTTGCTGACGCCTGCCGTGCGGGCGAGCTGGCGCATCGACACGTCGGCCAGCTCGCGCTGGCTGCGGATGTAGGCGCCGATGCCCTCGACGGTCTGACCGACGGCGTGACCGGCGTGCTCGACGACGTGGCCGACCTGCTCGACGACCTGCCCGACCCGTTCGGGCTTGCCCTTCGTACTCATGCCGCTCACCTCCGTCCCTGTCCCCAGCGACGCTACCCGGCGGTGCTAGCAGTTGCAAGCGGACTGCTTGCGCAGGTGGCGTGGCGTCTGCCACACCCGGGTACGGTGCGCGGATGACCACCGCGCCGCTCGCCGGCCAGGCGCCCGTGCTGGTCGCGGTGTCGGTCGGCGGGGCCGTGGGCGCACTCGCCCGCCACGGTCTGGGCCTCGCCCTCCCGCACGCGCCGGGCGCCCCGCCCTGGGCGACCTTCGCGGTCAACGTCTCCGGCTGCCTGCTCATCGGGGTGCTGATCGTGCTGGTGACGGAGTGGCGCCCCGTCCACCCGCTGGTCCGCCCGACGCTGGGCACCGGGGTGCTCGGCGGTTACACGACGTTCTCCACCTACGCCGTCGACGCGCACCTGATGGTGGCCGCCGGGCGGCCCGTCGCGGCCGCCGCCTACGTCGCCGGCACGCTCGTCGCGGCCCTCGCCGCCACCTGGCTCGGGATCCGGCTCGCCCGCGCCGCCACCGGAGCGTCGCGGTGACCGCGCTGCTGGTCGTGCTCGGGGCGGCCGTCGGGGCGCCGCTGCGCTACGCGGTCGACCGGGTGGTGCAGGCCCGGTACGGCTCGCCGTGGGGCACGTTCGCCGTCAACACGGCCGGTTCGCTCGTGCTGGGTGTCGTGGTCGGGGCGGCCGCGTCGCCGGAGGTGGTCGCCCTGGTCGGCACCGGCTTCTGCGGCGCCCTCACCACCTACTCGACCTTCGCCCTCGAGACGATGTCGCTCGCGGAACGGGGCCGTCGCGGCGCGGCGGCGCTCAACGCCGTCGGCTCGGTGGTGGTGGGGCTCGCCGCGGCCGGGCTGGGGCTGTGGCTGGGGAACGGCCTCACCTGAGCGGCGCTCAGCCGAACAGCGCCTGGCTCACCGCGTAGATCGCCAGCCCGGCCAGCGCCCCGACCACGGTGCCGTTGATCCGGATGAACTGCAGGTCGCGGCCCACCTGGAGCTCCACCTTGCGGCTGGTCTCCTCGGCGTCCCAGCGCGAGACGGTGTCGGTGATCAGCGTCGTGATCTCGCCGCGGTAGTGCCGCACGACGTAGCCCGCCGCGTCGGCGAGCCAGCCGTCGAGCTTCTCGCGCAGCGCGGCGTCGGCGCTCAGCCGCCTGCCGAAGGACAGCAGGCCGTCACGCACGCGCAGCCGCAGCTCGCTCGACGGGTCGGCCGCCGCGTCCAGGATCAGGCCCTTCACCACGCCCCACGCACCGCCGATGAACTTCTGCACGTCCGGGTGCCCGACGATCTGGTGCTTGATCTTCTCCGCGCGCTCGATGGTCTCCGGGTCGCGCTGCAGGTCGGCCGCGAACTCGTCGAGGTAGCGGTCGACGGCGAGACGCAGCGGGTGCGCCGGGTCGGTCTTGACGGCCCACGCGAACGTCTGGACCTCCAGGAACACGCGGTCGGCGATCAGGTCGTCGACGAAGCGCGGCGACCACGACGGCGCACGCTCGTGCACCACCCGCAGCACCATCTCCTGGTTCTGCGAGACCCAGTCGTAGGCGCGGTCGATGACGAGGTCGACGAGCCGGTGGTGCGACTGGTCGGACAGGATCCCCTCCAGCACGGTGCCCAGCGGCGGGCCGACCGGCTTCTCCATCAGCTTGCGCACCAGCACCTGCTCGATGACGGCCTGCACGTCCTCGTCGCGCAGCACCGTGACGACGCCGCGCGCGGCGGTGGCGAGCTCGGCGGTGACCCGGTCGGCGTTGGCCGGTTGCCCGATCCAGTCGCCGACCCGGGTGGCGACCTCGACGCGGGCCAGCTTGTCGCGCACGACGTCCTCGGCCAGGAAGTTCTCGCCGACGAAGTCGCCGAGGCTGTCGCCGATCATGTCCTTCTTGGTGGGGATGATCGCGGTGTGCGGGATCGGCAGCCCGAGCGGTCGGCGGAACAGCGCGGTGACGGCGAACCAGTCGGCCAGCGCGCCGACCATCGCGGCCTCGGCGGTGGCCCGGACGTAGCTGATCCACACCGGGCCGTCGGCCGACTCCCACCAGCGCGACGCCAGGAAGATCACGGCGGCCAGCAGCAGCAGGCCGGTGGCGAGCGACTTCATCCGCCGCAGGTCGCGCGCCTTGGTGGTGGGGTCCATCGACCCGATACCGAGGCCGACCTCCACCACCGGCCGGGTACGCGGCGCGGATGCCGCCGTTCGGGTGTTCTGCGGGGTCTGCACGAACCCATAGTGCCCGCGGACGCGAACCCCCGTGCGACCGGACGCGCTCCGGTCGATGCCTCCCGGAGACGTGTTGCCCCCACGGCTCCGGGAGGCATCATCGCGTCCGGCGGGTCCTGGTCATGACCGGGGCCGATGGTGATCCACCGGCCCCGGCCAGAGTTCGGGGTGCGGCTGCGCCGGGAGGGGGAAGTGCCCCCTCCGGGCGCCGCACCTCACCGGATGCCCGGCGGCCCCGGCGCGGCTCGACGAGCCGCGGCAGCGGGACCGATCCGGTCCGGCCCTCTCGCGGTCCCCGCTAGAACCGCATCCCGGCCACGGCGGCAGCGGCGGGCCGCTGGGCGCCCGGATGCCTCTCGTGGTCGACTCGCCAACGAACACTCTCCGTAGCGGCGGGGACGATCAGCTCGGCCGGCGGCAGCAGGTAGCCGGTGAGTGCCGGGGCGACCCGCCAGTGCACCCAGCCGTCGGGCACCTGCGACGGCGGCGCGAGCACCGAGCCACCCGCGGAGTGCAGGACGACGCCCGGCGCCTCGAGCAGATCCGACGGCGGCACCGCACCGGGCGCCATCGGGTACCACCACGACCCGGTGGGCGTGCCCGCCACCGGGACCACGACGTTCACCGCCCGGAGCTGGGCACAGATGCCGCGGCCGACGGCGGCGGGCACCTCCAGCACGTCGAGCGTGGTGCCCGTGACGAGGCGCAGCGCCGTGGCCGACTCCTCGGCCACCGGCCACCCGTGAACGGTGAACTCCCGCGCCGCCGCGCGCAGCTCCGCACCGTGAACCGTGCGGTAGCTGTCCCAGCCCGACATGTCCCACTCTCCCCGCGTCGATGTACCTGTGACACTCAACACCAGGAATCGGCCCGGGAGACGCACGGAATGCCGTGGTTCGGCGACCGTGCGTGACTTCGGGACGAGCGGGAGATCCTCCCGTCGAGCACGCGACGGCGACCGGTGGGCAGCGGGCGACCGGTCCGGACCGGCGGGCCGACGGCTACTCCGATCGGTGGGCGGAACCGGTCGCCGTCCGGCCGCCGTCGACCAGCGGCTGCGCGCACACCCGGTCGCTTGCCAGGATCACCCCATGTTGATGGTCACCGGGGCGACCGGGTTCCTGGGCAGCGCGCTCGTCGACGTGGCCGTGCGGCGGGGGCTGGCGGTGCGGGCCGCCGTCCGCGACGTCGACCGCGCGCGGGCCCTGCTACCGGCCGGGGTGGGGCTCGCCGTCGCCCCGCTGGACGACGTCGACGCGCTGACCCGGGCCGCCCACGGCTGCACCGGCGTCCTGCACCTCGCGGGCTCGGTCGGGCACTCGCCGCAGGAGACGCGCCGGGCGAACGTCGAGGGCACGCGGGCGGTGCTGGACGCGGCGACGGCGGCGGGGGTGCGGCGGCTGGTCCTCACCAGCAGCAGCGCCGCCGTGATCGACGCCGACGGGCTGGTGGCCGAGGAGCCGGTCGGCCCACCCGCCCTGACCGACCCGTACTCGACGAGCAAGGCGGAGGCGGAGCGCATCGTCCTGGCCGCGACCGGGATCGAGACGGTGGTCGTCAACCCGGTCAACATCTACGGCCCGAGCCCGCAGGGGCCGCACTCCTACAACGGGCTGTTCCTGGCCGCCGCGCGCGGCGAGGTGCCGGCCGTCGTCGACGCGACGGTGGGCTGGGTGCTCGCCGAGGACGCCGCGCTGGGGCACCTGCTGGCGTTCGAGCGCGGGACGCCCGGGCGGCGGTACGTGCTGTGCGGGGAGACCGCGACGTTCGGGCGGGTGCTGCACACCTTCGCCGGGCACGTCGGCGGGGCGATGGTCGACGTCCTGCCGCCCGGCTCGGCACTGGGTGAGGGGGCGGCGACCTTCGCCCGGCGCTCGGAGGTCTACGGCCGGTTCCCGCCGGTCCGCGTCGACGACCGCGGGGCGCGGGCGCTGGGGTTCAGCCCGCGCGGGGTGGTCGAGGGTCTCGCGCTGACGGCGCGGTGGACCGGCCGGGTCTGACCCCGGACGCGCCGGAGCCGGCGACCCCGGGGGGATCGCCGGCTCCGGAACAGGTCTCGGGGGACCTCAGATCGGGCGGACCGTGTCGGCCTGCGGGCCCTTGGCACCCTGGCTCGACTCGAAGTCGACCCGCTGGTTCTCCTCGAGCGTACGGAACCCGTCCGTCTGGATCGCGGAGTAGTGGACGAAGACGTCCGGACCGTTGTCGTCGGTCGCGATGAAGCCGAAGCCCTTCTCGGCGTTGAACCACTTGACGGTGCCCTGCGGCATACCTGTTCTCCCACACGTGAAGCGGACCCTGCCGGCACTGTGCCGACCGGGGGCTGCGTGGCGGGGACACGGAACGGCGAGCGTCCGACGCCCGTGAAGCCCACCGTCACTCTCCAACGGACGCTTCTCGGGCGAGCGAGGAAGACACGACTGCAACCGCGCGAGAACCTATCACGCGACGGGACCCTCACGGCGACCCCGGAAGCGCCGCCCGAAGATCACGGTACGGCCCCGGGACCTGCGACAACGCGCTCACCCAGAGTGAGAGATGCGGGCCGACACACCTACGGAAGGTGACGATCTTGATCTTTCGGGGGATGTCGACCAACTCCTACCTCGACGGGTGATCGCCGACGCCCCACCGGAGGGCACCGCGGGTCCGAACCGGCGCGTCGGACGGGTGACGGCGTGTCGCCACCCCACCGTGTTCCCCCGATCCGGTGGTGGACCCGCCGGGCATCACCGAACGGGGTGTGTACCGGGTGCGCGACGCCCCACCGGCGCCGCGCGGGCCTCTGGCGTCGCCATCGGGGCCCGCGCATCATTCCGGCCGTCACGTCCGTCGACTCATTCGGGGAGGCTCCAGTGCGGAGTCGCAGAATTGCCCAGGCGATCGTCGTCGTCACGGCGAGCAGCGCGCTCGCCGTGATCGGCGCCACCGGTGCGTACGCCGCCACACCGGCGCAGGTGATACCGGAGGTGCCGGACCCGCCGACCCCGGTGGGGGGCCTGCTCAACGGGCTGCTGGTGACCCTGCAGGACCTGCTCCCCGACCTGCTGGGCGGCACCGTGCCCGCCGATCCCGCCGTCGTCCCGGTCCCGGGCGGCCTCGCCGCGGTACCCGCCGCCCCCGCACTGCCGCCGGCACCGGCCGCTCCCCTCCCCGCCGCTGCCGTCCCCGCCGTGCCCGCCGCTCCCCTGCCCGCCGCCCCCCTGCCCGCCGTGCCCGCCGACGTGCCCGCTGCCGTGCCCGCGCTGCCGGTCGCCGGGGAGCAGGTCCCCGATCCCTGCGCGATCGCACCGGCCGACCCGGCCGCGACCGACCCCGGCGCCGCCGTGCCGGCCCCGCCCGCCGGCGTCCCGGCCGCCCCCGCCCTGCCCGGCGACGTCCCGGCCGCACCCGCGCTGCCCGGCGCCCCCGCGCTGCCCGCCGACGTCCCGGCCGCGCCCGCGCTGCCCGCCGCTCCGGTCGACCCGGCGGCGATCGACCCGTCGGTCGTCGACCCCGCCACCGGGCTGCCCGTCGGCTGCCCACCGGTCGGCGACCTGCCCGGTGACGTCCCCGCGGTACCCGACCCCACGGCCGTCGCTCCGGCGCTGCCCGAGCCGGGTGCCCCGGCACCCGCGGTGCCCGACCCGGCCGCGTCCCTCCCGGCGGTCCCGGCCGCCCCGGCCCTGCCCGCACCGGACCTGCCCACCGGCGCCGCACCCTCGGTCGCCGGCTGATCCTGCTCCCCCGGCCCGCCCGTCAGCCGCCCTCGGCGGCCGGGCGGGCCTCGCCGGCGAGCGGGCCCGCGAGGCCAGGGCCGAGCGCGCGGAAGACCGCGTCGAGCAGGTCGCGCAGCTCGCCGTCGCCGTGGTCGAGCCAGCGTTCGTACGCCGCGAGCGCGACACCGAGGCTCGCGTGCCCGACCGCCTGGGGCACGAGGTCGTCGCTCGACGTCCCGAGCCGCGCCGCCACGTAGTCGGCGACGACCCGGCGCCAGGCCGCGTAGCGCAGCGTCGAGTGGGCCTGCAGCGCGGGCGTGTCGAGGATCAGGCGCAGCCGGCGGCGGTGCCAGTGCTGCTCCTCGGCGGGCACCTCGTTGAAGTCGAGGACGGCGGCCCGCACGCCGTCCATCACCGGGAGGTCGGGGGGCAGCGCGGCGAAGGTGGCCCGCATCCGGTCGAGCTGCTCGTCGAACGCCCCCCAGGGGATGTCGTTCTTGGAGGCGTAGTAGCGGAAGACGGTGCGGCGCCCGATGCCGGCCGCGGCGGCGATGTCGTCGACGGTGGTCGTGTCGAAACCGCGGCGGGTGAACATGTCGAGCGCGATGTGCTCGATCTCGACCCGGGACGTGACGGGACGCCGACCGGCCCGGCGGGACCCGGCCGTGACAGCCCCGGGGTGCGTGGCGGACATCGACCCTTCCTCGGGCGCCTCCTGCTCGACGCCCACCCCAGATCGTGCCACGACGGGCCCGCGTCAGGACCCGTGCCCGGGCCGCTCCTCGGGATCGTCGACGGCGTGCAGGCCGTGCCGGACGAGGTTGCGGCCCGCGGCCTTCGCCGCGTAGAGCGCGGCGTCGGCGACCTCGAGCAGCTCGTCGAGATCGGCGCCGTCGGCCGGGTAGCCGGCCACGCCGACCGACACCGAGACGTCGTCGAGGACGACCGGCCCGTCCGGCGTGGCGACCTCGGTGCGCAGGCCGTCGATCCGGCGTCGGATCCGGTCGGCCACGGCGCCCGCGCCGGTGCGCAGGTCGCCGGAGTCGGCGGCCGCCAGCAGCACGACGAACTCCTCGCCGCCGAAGCGCCCCACGAGGTCGCGGTCGCGCACCTCGGCGCGCAGGGCCGCGCCGATGTCGGCCAGCACCTGGTCGCCGGCGAGGTGGCCGTAGCGGTCGTTGACGAGCTTGAAGTGGTCGACGTCGAGCAGCAGGACGGCGACGGTGCCCTCGGAGTGCCGGGCGGTGCGCAGCGCCAGATCGGCGCGCAGGCGCCAGGCCGCCGCGGTGAGCAGCCCGGTCTTCGCGTCGGTGCTCGCCGCCTCCTCCAGCTGCCGGACCAGCACCGTGCGGTGCAGCACGATCAGCGGCGGCAGCACCAGCACGGCCAGCGCGGGCCCGAACCGCGACACCGCCGCCGCGACCACCACGCCGAGGGTGAGGGTCGTGAGCTCCAGGAGCAGCTCGTCGCGGTGGCCGACGGCCCGGCGCCAGGTGGTGGCCGGTCCGCTGATCCGGATCGCCGCGACGACGAGCACGAGGTTCACCAGCCCGTAGGCGAGCACCGCCAGCGCCACGAACACGAGCCCGCGGGCGGAGCCGAACGGTCCGTCCCCGCCGCCCAGCCCCGAGACGAGGGACGCGGCGTGCACGGCGAGCACGACCGTCGTCGTGCTGAACACGACGCGGTACGGCGGGAAGCCCGATGGCCGCCACACGCGCAGGTAGAGGTGCAGGTAGACGAGCAGCACCACGGCCGTGGCCAGGCAGCCGGGCAGCAGCAGCGCGGCGGCGAAGGTCCAGACCGAGCTCAGGTCGAGGTGCGGGGTGCGGTCGACGCGCCGCCGCATCCGCTCGACCCCCCGCGCCGCCTCGGTGTGGACCACCCCGGCGGCGGTGAGGACGGCGAGGGTCCAGAGCCCGGTGACGGTGACGTCCGGGGGCGCGACGAGTCCGTTGACCACCACGACCGCGACCGCGAGCGCCTCCACCGCCAGGAGCATGACGGCGAGCCGACGGGGGATGGACCAGATGGCCCAGTGGGCCGCCGCGAATGGTCCATCCGGTGACGGTGGCATGCCCCCCAGCTTCCCCTCGTCCGGCGGCCGGACCCGAGTGAGGTCCCCCGTGCGGGCGATCGTAGCCGCCACGGGGTGACGGCGTCAGGCGATGCGGTAGTCGAAGTCGTCGTCCTCGACGTCGTCGCCGCGGGCGTCGTCGCGGTCGCCGTCGTCGTCGTCCTCGTCGAGGACCGCGGGATCGGTCCGCTCGTCGAACACGCCGTCACCGTCGTCGAGGTGCAGCACCGCGGTGAGGTCGTCGTCCCCGGATCCGGGGACGGGCTCGGTCAGCGTCACGGTGACCGGCCCGGAGCGGCCGGACTGCACCGGGGCGGCGCCCAGCACCCGGCCGTCGTCATCGTCGTCGTCGGTGCGGATCACGACCCAGCCCGGGCCGCCGGAGAGCCGGACCTCGCGGACGACGACCGTCCGCCCGTCGCCGGTCTGGTCGTCGACCTCGACCGAGGCCCCCGGGTCCGGCACCGCCGCCAGCCGCCCGGCCCCGGAGGCGGCCGCGGAGGAGGTGTCGGCGGCCTGGCCCGCGGAGGACGGGACGGCGACCTGCGGTGCGGCGACCGGGGCGATCGGGGTGTCGGCGCCCGAGCCGCAGGCGGTGAGGAGGGCGGTGCCGGCGGCGAGGGCGAGGAGCGTCGTCGTCTTCTTCATGACGATCACTTCACCGGCGCGGGGTGAGACCCGTCTGAGCTGATCCTGAGACGGGTCTCATCCGGCGCCGGGGCCCTACGCCTCCCGGAGGGCCGCGCGCATCCGGTCCAGGACGGCGTCCTGCTCGGGAGTGGTCGGGCGTGGCGCCGCCGGAGAGGCACCGCCCTTGTCGACGTTCATGAGCAGCGGGATGTCGGGCTCGCCGTCCTCGGAGACCCGCGCCATGGACCACCGGGAGAACACCCGCTCGTCCACGTCCTGGGCGTCGACCACGGAGAGCCGCTCGTGCCGCCGGTCCTTCTCGATGTGGTCGTAGAGCGCCTTCACCGCCGGTTCGTCACCCTCCAGCGCCTGGACGAACCAGTCTCCGCTGATCAGCAGCGCACCCGTGATGTCGGCCTTCTTGTTCTGCGAGCGGGCGACGCTGAAGATCGCTCCGAGCTCGCTCTTGCGCTGCGGGACCGGAATCCGGTTGTGACTCCGGTAGATCAGGCGGAACGTCATGCTCGCGACCTCCTCGGTGGGCGACTCGGGGCCGCGCACGAGGTACGGGCTCCGTTGCAGAACCGCGGCTGCAGCCCGCGTGTGTGACGTCACAGTCGCGCTCGCAGCGTCAGCGATGAGCTAGATCGCCGGAGTCTCAGTTTGCGACGGGAGGGCGATACCGGCGCCGACGGGAGCGCGGGGCCGAGAAGGTGTGGCCAGGGGCGGGGTCGAACCGCCGACCTACCGCTTTTCAGGCGGTCGCTCGTACCAACTGAGCTACCTGGCCGGGAGGCACGGTGCCATGCACCGTGCCGTGGAGCGACCCAGACGGGACTCGAACCCGCGACCTTCGCCGTGACAGGGCGACGCGCTAACCAACTGCGCCACTGGGCCTTGCTGTGGAACCGTACTGCGGTGGTGCCGTGTAACCGTACCCCCAACGGGATTCGAACCCGCGTTGCCGCCTTGAAAGGGCGGAGTCCTAGGCCACTAGACGATGGGGACTCGGACCGCCGAAGCCGTCCTAGCCGTCAACGACAGTCCGTTGGGAGCCCGCCAAGCATAGGACACCCCCGTACGCCCCCCGCACCGGGGTGCCGTCAGCGGCTGACCGGCGGGGGCAGGTCCGGGGAGGAGGAGATCAGCCCCAGCATGTCGAGCAGCTCACGCAGGTCCTCGGAGCCCGAGGAGTTCTCCGCCACCACCTTGCGCGCGGCGTGCAGCTGGTCGTCGCTGACGCGGTAGGCGTCGGAGGCGGTGCGCTGGCTCGGGATCGACCCCGAGACCGCACCGTCGGACGACTCCCGCCGCGCGCTGCCGATTCCACCGGACATCCATGCCTCCCGCCCCCGTGGCCACCCCCGTGACCGTGACCGAGACGTTACCTATCGGGTGACGCCCGCGCATGCCCCTTCCCGGGTGACCGGACCGCCACGACCGTGACCCTGCGGGGTCGACGGGCCGCCGGTGCGCTGGGCGGCGAGGCCCTCTGCCACCATGTCCGCCAGCCCGTTCGAGGAGGTCCGATGGCTGTCGAGGCACCGTTCCGCACCCACGTCACCGTCACCGGCATGACCTGCCAGCACTGCGTGATGTCGGTCACCGAGGAGGTCACCGAGATCGAGGGCGTCAGCGCCGTCGACGTCGACCTCGGCAGCGGCCGGGTCACCGTGCTCGCCGACCGCGACGTGGAGCGCGGCGAGATCGCCGCGGCCGTCTCCGAGGCCGGGTTCGAGCTCGTCGGCTGAGTCCCGCGGCCCGGTCCGGCGGCCCCGTAGGGTGCCGGGCATGCCGTCCGACCGCCGAGCGCGCCGCCGCCCCGCACGGTTCTCCGACGCCCCGGAGCCGGACGCGCACGATCCCGAGCTCGACTCCTACCTCGCCGCGCTGGCACCCGGCGCCGAGGAGCACGCCACCGAGCTGACCGGCCGCTTCGGCTCGGCGCAGGTGTTCGCGCTGCGGCTGCCCGCGCTGCGCATCGAGCAGCTGCGCCGGATCGCTCAGGAGCGGGGCGTGTCGCCGGGCGCCCTGGCCGTCGACTGGGTCGTGGAGCGGCTCGACCGGGAGGACACCCCCACCGGGCCGCTCGCCGTCGTCGAGCAGGCCGAGAAGCGCAGGCGCGGGCCGTTGAGCAGGCTCGGCCGCCGGCCCGGCCCCTAGGGTCCGGACGCGAGCACCCGGCTGGGGCCGCCGTCGAGGCAGGGGCTGCCGGTCAGCACGGCCGGGTCGAGCGCGCCGGCCAGCGCGCGGTGGCCCGCGGCCGAGAGGTGCAGGCCGTCGCCGGAGTCGAAGGCCGGGGCCAGTCGGGACGGGGCCGCGGGGTCCGCGACCGCCGCGGCGAAGTCGGCCACCGCGTCGGCGTGCTCCGCGCCGTGCGCCCGCACCCAGCCGTTGACGGCGTCGCGCGTGGCGATCGCCTGCGGCGTGCCGTGCGCCCCCGCCGCCGACGGGGTGATCGTGGTGAGCACGACGCGGGTGCCGCTCGCGCGGGCGCGGTCGGCGAACCGGACCATCCCCGCGACGATCTCGTCGGCGGAGCGGCCGGCCGCGATGTCGTTGGTGCCGATGTGCAGCACCACGTCGGACGCCGCGCCGACGTCGCGGTCGTAGCGCGACAGCGGCGAGTCGCCGTCGACGAGCGGGGCGTCGGCGAGCAGCTGGTTGCGCGAGATGCCGGCGTTCAGCACGGACATGACCGCCGGTCCGCCCACCGTGGTGAGGCGCTGCGCCAGGGCGTCGGACCAGCGCTCCCCCGGCCCCGCGCCGACGCCGTCGGTGATCGAGTCGCCGATGGTGACGACCGTGTTGACCGGCCGTGGCGCCAGGACGTCGACGCCGGTGAGCACCAGCCAGGAGGTGACGGGCGTGTCGAACGCGCCGCCGCCGTCGAGCAGGGCGACGTCGCCGGGCCCGGAGAGGTAGGAGGTCTGCAGCGCCACGCCGTGCTGGGTGAGCACGTCGGGCGGGGATACCAGGAACAGGCTGACGGCGAGCGGACGACCCGCCTCGGCGACGAGCGCCACCGGGTCGCTGACGGCGTCGGCACCCGGCGCCACCGTGACCGCGGGCGCCCCGTCGAACGCGACCGGTCGCATCGTGCCGGGCACGAGGCCCGCGGCGCCGTCGGACCAGGCCGCGGACACCGTGCCGACCTGCATCGGCGTGGTGCCGTAGGCGTTCGACAGGCGCACCCGCACCTGGGAACCGGTGACCTGGGGCGTCACCACCATCCGCAGCGTGCGCCCGGCCAGCGCCGGGTCGGCGGGCACGGGCTGCGCCGCGGCGTGCCAGGCACCGGCCCAGGCGGGTGCGCAGTCCGGACCCAGCGCCCCCGCGACGCCCGTCCCCACGGGCTCCGGGACGCGCTCGGTGAGGGCGAAGGCCCCGAGCAGGCAGACCATCGCGGCCGCGGCGAGCAGCCCGCGCACCCCGTTGCGCACCCGAGACCGTGCCCGCATCGCCCGCCCCACCGACCCCTCGCTCCGACCGTTCCGCAGTGTCATCGCCGCCCCCGCCGCGAACGTGACGACACACGTTGCTCGAACGGGTAGTAGGCGATCCGTTACGTAGGGTCGAACGAGCGGGACCACCCGATCGTGAGTCGGCCGATCGGGTGGTCACGTGACGTCAAGCCGGATTCACTCTCCGTGAGTGACGTCGTGAGGTCGCCGGGTGGTCCCTCACCACCCGGGCAGGTGAATCAGGGGATGACGACGGGCGGGGCCCCGTGCGGGTCGCTCGCCAGTGCCGCGCGCCGTGCCGCCGCCCAGGCCCAGCCGGTGTGCCGCGGGGGGGTCCCGTCGACGATCCAGCGCTCCAGCAGCAGGCCGACCTTCGCCCGCATCTCGGTGCGCAGGCGCAGGAACGAGGTCTCCGGGTCGTCGTCGACGTAGCCCAGCAGCAGCCACCACGCCCAGGCCGCCGCGCCGGCGTTGGCCACGAAGTCCGGCAGCACCGGGATGCCGCGCGCGGTGAGCATCGCCTCGGCCTCCGGGGTGGTGGCGGTGTTGGCCGCCTCCACGACGACCTTGGCGGCCACGTCGAAGGAGTTGTCGGGCGTGAGGGCGTAGGAGATGGCGGCGGGGATCAGGATGTCGGCGGCCGTGGCGATCACGGCGGCGCGCGGCAGGCGCTGCACGTCGGCGGGCACCCGGGTGCGGTCGATCTCGCCGAACTCGTCGCGCAGCTCCAGCAGCGCGGGGACGTCGAGGCCGCCGGGGTGGTACAGCGTGCCGGCCGCGTCGGCGACGGCGACGACCCGCATCCCGGCCTCGTGCAGGTAGAAGGCGGCGGCGCCGCCCATCGTGCCGACGCCCTGGATCGCCACGGTCGTGCCGGGCAGCGACCAGCTCCACGTCTGCGCGGCGGCCAGGCAGGCCTGGGCCACGCCGTAGCCGCCGATGACGTCGCCGAGCAGGCCGCCCTCGACCGGGGCGTCGAGCCCGGCCCGGACCCGGCGCATCGTGGCCTCCGGGTCGGCCGAGCGGGTGATCGCCGCGTGGTAGCTCTGGCCCAGGCCGATGCGGGCGAAGACGTCGTCGATCAGGTGCTGCGGGACGCCCAGGTCCTCCGCGGTCACCCAGTAGCCGTCCAGCCAGGGGCGCATGGCCTCGCAGAAGCGGGTGAGGACGTCGACGGCGCGGGGGTCCTTGGGGTCGATGTCGATGCCGCCCTTGGCCCCGCCGACGGGCAGGTCGAACACGGCGGTCTTCGCGGCCATGCCGCGGGCGAGGTCCTCGACCTCGGAGAGCGTGCAGCCCGCGCGCATCCGGGTGCCGCCGGTGGCCAGCCCCGACACGAGCAGGTGCACGACCAGGTAGCCGCGGGTTCCGGTGACCGGGTCGGTCCAGGTCAGGCGGATCAACGGGTCCTGGTCGACCACCCCGGCGTCGCGTGTCACGGGCGCGGCGGCGACCGGCTGTCCGGGCTGCTGCACGGGCATCATCGGGTCCTGCGTCGTGGTCATGTCGCACCACTCCCCTCGTCTGGTCGGCCGGTGGCCCCAGCGTGGGTGCGCCCCGCGCGGTGCGTCCAGTTACGGAACCTGCACACCGTCGTTCACGGGTGCTTACGCTGGCCCGTGTGGACCTCTCGTTGCAGCGCCTGCGGATGCTGCGCGAGCTGCGCCGCCGCGGCACCGTCACGGCCGCCGCGGCGGCGCTGCACTACACGGCGTCGGCGGTGTCGCAGCAGCTCGCGCAGCTCGAGCGTGACGTCGGCAGCTCCCTGTTCGAACGGCTGGGGCGGCGGGTCCGGCTCACCGACACCGGCCTGGTGCTGGCCGACCACGCCGAGGAGATCCTGGGGGCCGTCGAGCGGGCGACGCTGGCCCTGGAGGAGGCGCAGGCCACGGTCTCGGTGCGGCTCACGGCGGGGGTGTGGGCGTCGGTCGCGTCCGGACTGCTGCCCGCGGCACTGTCACAGCTGGCCGCCGAGCACCCCGGGATCCGGGTCCGCACCCGCGAGCTGGCGCCCGAGGACACCGCGGGCGCCGTCCGCGACGGCGCGCTCGACTTCTCCTTCGTCATCGACTACTCGGGCCACCCCATGGCCTGGGACACCGGGCTGGAGCGCGCGGTGATCGCCGACGAGCGGCTGCACGCCGCGGTCCCGCCCGGCACGATCGCGGCGCCCACCGTCGTGCTGACCGATCTCGCCGACCACCCGTGGATCCTCTCCGGGCCGCGCTCGCACTTCGGACGCGCGGTGCGCATCGCCTGCCAGCGCGCCGGGTTCGAGCCGCGCGTCGAGCACGAGGTCGGCGAGCAGTCCACCGCGCTGGCCATGGTCGCGGCCGGGCTGGGCGTCACGCTCGTCTCCGACCTCGGCCTGGCGCTGTGCCCACCGGGGGTCGACGTCCGCGCGATGATCGAGCCCATCACCCGGACGGTGTCGATCGCCTACCGCACCGGGACCGCCCGCCGCACCTCGCTGCAGCTGGTGATCGACGCGGTGCGCACCGAGGCCGCCGCGCGCGGCCTCGGTGCGCGCTGACCCGCACCGGCGGGTCACCGAACGCGGACGAGCGTCAGAGGACGGTGCGGCCGATGTGCGGGTTCGACGGACGCGTCCCCGTGGCGTAACCGCGCATCGCGCTGATCACGGGGTCGGCCTCCCGGGTGTCGTGGCCCGGCTCGGGAGCGTCGCCGGCGTTGGTGTTGGTCAGCACCGGCATGCCCGCCGGCTGGTCGTCGTCGGACACGCGCGCCATCGACCAGCGCGCGAAGGCCCTGCTCTCCACCGGCGCGGCCTCGAGGAGCGTGACGGCCTCGTGCCGCTCGTCGGCGGCGATCTTCTCGTACAGGCCGCGCACGACCCCCTCGTCACCCTCCAGGGTCTGCACGACGTAGTCCTGCCAGACGAGCAGGGCGCCGGTGATGCCGCGCTCGACGTTCTTCGCGCGGGAGTTCTGCAGGATCGCCTCGATCTCGGTCCGGCGCTCCGCCGGGGAGATGGTCAGCTGACTGCGATAGACGAGCCGGAACAACGGGGCGACAGCAGTGTCGGCCATGAGAGGCCTTCCTGTTCGTGTACTGCACCGGACACGATGACCGGCGTTCTAAACCGTAACGCGATGTGACACGGGCCACATGTCGATCTTGAACGGGCTCCGGGAGGCCGCGGGCCTGCGAGGACGAGGTGAGCCGGTCCGGACGCCGCACTAGGGTGCGCTCAGCGAACGCCAAGGAGGACTGACGTGGGTGTGTACGAGGAACTGTTCCGTGCGAGCGTGGAGGACCCCGAGCGGTTCTGGCTCGACGCCGCGGCCGGGATCGACTGGCACTCCGCCCCGACCACGGCACTGGACGACTCGCGGCCCCCGTTCTACCGGTGGTTCCCCGACGGCGAGCTCAACGTCTGCCACAACGCGCTCGACCGCCACGTCGACGCCGGGCGCGGCGACCAGCCCGCCCTGATCCACGACTCCCCGGTCACCGAGTCGCAGCGCACCTTCACCTACCGCGAGCTGCGCGACGAGGTGGCGCGCTTCGCGGGCGTGCTCGCCGGGCTGGGCGTCGGGCCGGGCGACCGCGTCGTCGTCTACCTGCCGATGGTGCCCGAGGCCGCCATCGCGATGCTCGCCTGCGCGCGGATCGGCGCCGTCCACTCCGTGGTGTTCGGCGGGTTCGCCCCCAAGGAGCTGGCCGTCCGTATCGACGACGCCGCCCCGAAGGTGATCGTCTCGGCGTCCTGCGGCATCGAGGGCAAGCGGGTCATCGAGTACAAGCCGCTGCTGGACAAGGCGATCGAGCTGGCCTCGCACGAGCCCGAGCGCTGCGTCATCCTGCAGCGCCCGCAGGTCGAGGCCGCGATGGGCGAGCGCGACGTCGACTGGGCGGCCGCCGTCGCCGACGCCACCCCGGCCGACTGCGTGCCGGTCAAGGCCACCGACCCGCTCTACATCCTCTACACCTCCGGCACGACCGGGAAGCCGAAGGGCGTGGTGCGCGACAGCGGCGGCTACGCGGTGGCGCTGAACTGGTCGATGCCCAACGTCTACGCCGTCGGGCCCGGCGAGACGATCTTCACCGCGTCCGACGTGGGCTGGGTCGTCGGCCACTCCTACATCGTCTACGCGCCGCTGCTGGTCGGGGCCACCACCGTGCTCTACGAGGGCAAGCCGGTCGGCACGCCCGACGCCGGGCAGTTCTGGCGGGTCGTCGCCGAGCACGGGGTGAAGAGCCTGTTCACCGCGCCCACGGCGTTCCGGGCCATCAAGAAGGAGGACCCGCGGGGCGAGTACGCCCGCAAGTACGACCTCTCGTCGCTGCAGTACCTGTTCCTCGCGGGCGAGCGGCTGGACCCGGAGACCTACAAGTGGGCCGCAGAGCTCCTGGAGATCCCGGTCATCGACCACTGGTGGCAGACCGAGACCGGCTGGCCGATCGTGGCCAACCCCGCGGGCATCGAGCTGCTGCCCGTCAAGCCCGGCTCCCCGACCACCCCGCTGCCCGGCTGGGACGTGCAGGTCGTCGACACCTCAGGCCGCCAGGTCGAGGCCGGCACCGACGGCGCGATCGTCGTCAAGCTGCCGATGCCGCCCGGCTCGCTGCCCACGCTCTGGAACGACGACGAGCGCTTCGTCAACTCCTACATGAAGGCGTTCGAGGGCTACTACCTCACCGGTGACGGCGGGCGGATCGACGAGGACGGCTACGTCTACGTCATGGGCCGCACCGACGACGTGATCAACGTGGCCGGGCACCGGCTGTCCACCGGCGG
This sequence comes from Pseudonocardia hydrocarbonoxydans, assembly GCF_006539565.1. Lineage (GTDB taxonomy): Bacteria > Actinomycetota > Actinomycetes > Mycobacteriales > Pseudonocardiaceae > Pseudonocardia > Pseudonocardia hydrocarbonoxydans. The sequence continues at coordinate 31,711 of NZ_BJNG01000030.1, read as the reverse complement.
CATGGAGGAGGTGCTCGCCTCGCACCCCGACGTCGCCGAGTGCGCGGTGATCGGCGTCGCCGACCAGATGAAGGGGCAGATCCCGCGCGGGTTCGTCGTGCTCAAGGCCGGCGTCGAGCGGGCCGAGGACGAGCTGCGCGCCGAACTGGTGCAGATGGTGCGCGACCAGGTCGGCGCCGTGGCCTCGCTCCGGGATGTCGCCGTGGTGGCGGCGCTGCCGAAGACCCGGTCGGGGAAGATCCTGCGCAAGACCATGCGCGGCATCGCCGACGGCGTCGACGAGCCGGTGCCCGGCACCATCGACGACGCCTCCGTGCTCGACGCCCTGCGCCCGGTCCTGCGCCGCGACTGACCCGCGCCGAACGGCACCTCCGGTCCTCTCGACGGGCCGGAGGTGCCGTTCGGCCCGTCCGGGGACGAATGTCCACCCGATCGGGTAACGCCCGGTGACGGTGAGCGATGACGGGGATGCGCGGCCGGCGCTCCCCCACGACGGCGCGTACGCCCTGTCGTTGCCCCGAGAGGATCCCCGACTCTCATGGATGTGCACCGTCGTACCCGTGCCGCGGCGCTGTGCGCCGCGCTGAGCGGCGCGCTCGTCGTCGGCATGGCCGGCACCGCCGTCGCCTTCTCCCCGCCCGACCCGCCCGACGCGCCCGAGCCGCCCCACGGCCGCCCCGCGGTCGCGCGGGCCGAGATGCCCGCCGACGGCCCGATGACGACCCCCGCCCTCACCGCGCGGGTCCCCGCGCCGTGAGCCGCCGGGCGGCCGGCCCCGTCGCCGTGCTGGTGGGCGCCGTGCTGGTGGGAGCCGTGGTGCTGACCGGGTGCACCGCCCCGCCCACCGCCACGCCCGCGGCGTTCCGCATGCCCGTGACGCGCTCGGTCGTGCCGCTGGCCGCCTCGCCGCAGGCCCCCGCGGTCGTGCCGGTGCCCGCCGCGGCCCCCGCCGCGGAACCGCTGCGGGCCGTCGACCGGCTGGAGCAGTCACCACCCGCGCGGCTCGACGTACCGGCCATCGGCGTGCGCACCGACCGGATCGTCGCGCTCGCCCCCGACGCGGGCGGCGTGCTCGCCGCACCGGACGACGCCGCCACCACCGGCTGGTTCACCCGCGGCCCGACGCCGGGCGCCGCCGGGCCCGCGGTGATCGCCGGGCACGTGGGCGTCGCGGGGGCCGCGGGACCGTTCGCCCGGCTCGGTGAGCTGGCCGCCGGCGACGAGGTGAGCGTGGGCCGCTCCGACGGGACCGACGCGGTGTTCACCGTCTACCGGGTGGAGCGGGTGCCGCGCGAGGCGTTCCCGGCCGGGGAGGTCTACGGCGACACCGCGGGCCCGGAGCTGCGTCTGATCACCTTCGGCGGGGTCTTCGACCGCGGCGACGGCCCGTACCCGGACAACGTGGTCGTGTGGGCCCGGCTGGCCGGCGTCCGCTGATCGCTGAGGGTCGCCTTCGGTGACGGCCGGGCGGGTCGCGGTGCACGATGGCGGCATGAAGGTAGAGGTGGATTTCGACCTGTGTGAGTCCAACGCCGTGTGCATGGGCATCGCCCCGGAGGTGTTCGAGGTCCGGGACGACGACTTCCTGTACATCCTCGACGAGAACCCCGGCGAGGAGCTGCGGCCCAAGCTCGAGGAGGCCGTGCAGGCCTGCCCGCGGGCGGCGATCAAGCTGGTCGGCTAGCCCGCAGGGAGAACAGCAGCGGCAGGCGCGGGGTGCCCTCGGGCCAGCCCCACCAGCCGCCGCCGAGGTCGCGCATGTCCGGCCAGCGGCGCCACGGGCTCACGTCGTGCTCGGCGAAACCGGTGAGGTCCAGGCCGGCCGCACGCACGGCGTCGAGCAGCGTGCCGATGCCGTGGGTCCACTCGAAGGAGACCGTGTCACCGGCCAGCTCCCCGGTGCCGTCGTAGCTCACGGCCGACTCGGTGCGCAGCGGCCCGGCCGGCAGGTAGGGCCAGTCCAGCACGACGCCCGGGCCCGGCTGGTCGTCGGCGGCGCCGTACACGTCGCTCCGCACGTACTCGACGCCCACACCGCACTCCGCGGCGAGCGCGCGGGCCGCCTCGACCGAGGCACCGGAGAGGTCGAGGCCCACGGCACGGGCGCCGTGCCGGGCGAGGCAGATCGTGTCGGTGCCGAGGTGGCACTGCAGGTGCAGCACGTCGCGGCCGTCCACCTCGATCGCGGCGTACTCGAAGTCGGCGAGCCGCTGCCGCCCGGAGCGCAGGGCGTCGAGGTCGTAGCCGCCGTCGAGGTGGACGGGGACGCGGGCGTCCCGGTTGCGGCGGTTCGCCTCGATCATCTCGTCCACCCGTCCGAGTCTGCCGGGCCGGGCGAGCGGGTCCGGCGGTTGCCGCGCCGCTGCGCAGGACGCAGGATCGACCCCACCCGTCGCAAGGAGCCCCCGATGAACACCGTCTGGAACACCCCGCTGACCCCGCTGGCGTTCCTGCGCCGGTCCGCCGAGGTGTACCCGGACAAGACCGCGATCGTCTACGGCGAACGCCGCCACACCTACGCGGAGTTCGCCGCCGAGGCCACGCGGGTGGCGCACGCGCTGCGCGGGTCGGGCGTCGCGCCGGGCGACCGCGTCGCCTACCTGCTGCCGAACGTCCCGGAGATGCTGGTGGCGCACTTCGCGGTGCCGCTGGCCGGCGCGGTGCTCGTCGCGATCAACACGCGGCTGTCCACCGAGGAGGTGCGCTACATCCTCGACCACTCCGGGGCGAAGGTGCTCGTCGTCGACGCCGCGCTGTACCCGACGGTGGCGCCGGTGGCCGACGAGCTCAAGACCGTCGAGGAGATCGTCACGGTGGTCGACCCCGCCGCGCCGGGTGACGGGATCGGCAGCGGGGTGCGCTACGACGACCTGCTCGCCCGCGGCAGCGACGAGCCGCTCCCCTGGTCCGTCGACGACGAGGACGGCACGATCGCGATCAACTACACCTCGGGCACCACGGGCAGGCCCAAGGGCGTGATGTACCACCACCGCGGCGCGTACCTGAACTCCTTCGGCGAGATCGTGCACTCCGCGCACACCCCGGACAGCGTCTACCTCTGGACGCTGCCGATGTTCCACTGCAACGGCTGGTGCACCCCCTGGGCGCTCACCGCCATCGGCGGCACCCACGTGTGCCTGCGCGAGGTGCGCGGCGACGTGATCTGGCAGCAGATCACCGAGCACGGCGTGACCCACCTCAACGGCGCCCCCACCGTCGTCACCACGATCATGCGGGCGCCCGAGGCCGTCACGCTGGACTACCAGCTGGTGATCACCACGGCCGGGGCCCCGCCGTCGCCGACCACGATCCTGCAGATGGAGGAGATGGGCTTCCGGATCGTGCACGTCTACGGGCTCACCGAGACCTACGGGCCGTACTCGGTCAACCAGTACCAGCGGGCATGGGACGACCTGCCCGCCGAGGAGCGCGCGTCGCTGCAGGCCCGGCAGGGCGTGGGGATGCTGTGCGCCGACCACCTGCGCGTGGTGGACGAGGACATGGCCGACGTGCCCGCCGACGGCGTCACGATGGGCGAGATCGTCATGCGCGGCAACAACGTCATGAAGGGCTACTACGAGGACGCCGCCGGCACCGAGAAGGCGTTCGCGGGCGGGTGGTTCCACTCCGGCGACCTGGGCGTCATGCACCCCGACGGCTACGTCGAGCTCCGCGACCGCGCGAAGGACGTGGTGATCTCGGGCGGGGAGAACATCTCGACGGTCGAGGTCGAGCAGGCCGTCGTCTCGCACCCGGCGGTGCTGGAGGCCGCGGTGATCGGCGTGCCCGACGAGAAGTTCGGCGAGCGGCCGAAGGCGTTCGTGGTGCTGGCCGACGGGAAGGACGCGACGCCCGACGAGCTGATCGAGCACGTGAAGTCGAGGATCGCCCGGTACAAGGCGCCGCGCGACGTCGAGATCGTCGACGAGCTGCCGAAGACCTCCACCGGCAAGGTGCAGAAGTTCGAGCTGCGCGAGAAGGAGTGGGGCGGGGAGACCCACCGCATCCGCGGGTAGCCGCCGCTATCGCAGCCATAGCGGGCTGCGCATCGACCGGGGGCGACGGCGGTCACAGACTCGCCACATGACCGACGTCGCCTCACCGGCCCCGTCATCGGCCGTCGGGTCCACCTGTCCGGTGTTCGACCCGCACTCGCCCGATCTCTCCCCCGAACGCGCCTACGCCCTCTACGACGAGCTCCGGACGAGCTGCCCGGTCTCGCGCGGTGAGAACCACGGCGGCTACTGGTCGCTGTCGCGCTACGAGGACGTGCGGGCCGCCGCGCTGGACCACGAGACCTACTCGTCCACGGGTGGGGTCTACCTGCCACCGGTCTCCGACAGCCGGTTCCCGCCGATCGACTACGACCCGCCCGAGCACGCCGGGTTCCGCGAGCTGATCGCCCCGCTGACCAGCGGCGCCGCCGCGAAGGCGATGGAGCCGATGATCCGGGGATCCGTCGAGGCGATGGTGGACGGGTTCGTCGACCGCGGATCGGCCGACCTCGTCGAGGAGCTGGCGGTCCCGCTGCCGCTCGACGTCATCACCCACCTCTACGGCCTGGACCCGCAGCGCGCGGAGGACATCCGCGGCTACTCCCTGGAGTTCCTGGAGCACGCCGGCGGGCCGAAGGGCCGCGAGGTGATCGACCGGGTCTGCGCCTACTGGATGGAGCTGTTCGCGCAGCGCCGCCGCGACCCGCAGGACGACTTCATCACCCACCTCGTGCAGGCCGAGCACGGCGCCGACGACCCGACGCTGGCCAACATGATGTTCATCCTGACCTACGCGGGGCACGACTCCACCGCGCTCGGGCTGTCCAACACCCTGCTCTATCTCGCCGAGCACCCCGAGGTCCAGGAGCAGCTGATCGAGCGGCCGCGGCTCGTCGTCACCGCGGTCGACGAGATCCTGCGCTACGAGACACCGCTGCACTGGTTCCCCCGCAACCTCACCCGCGACACGTCGATGGCCGGTCAGGAGATGAAGGCGGGCGACCGCGTCGTCCTGCTGTTCGCCTCGGCCAACCGCGATCCCGAGGTGTTCGACCGCGCCGACGAGGTCGTCATCGACCGCCGCCCCAACCGGCACGTCGCGTTCGGCGCGGGCATCCACACCTGCCCCGGCATGGCGCTGGCGCGCGCGGAGATCCGGATCGCCGTGGAGACCGTGCTGCGCCGCATCCCCGGCTTCCGCGTCGACGGCACGGTCGAACGCACCGATCCGCTCGAGGGCGGGGGACGCCATCTCGGCGTCCGGACGCTGCCGGTGACGTGGTGAGCGCCCCCGCGGCGGAGCCGACGCCCCGGCAGATGATCACGGCGGGTGCGGCCTCGACGGTCGCGTTCGCGTTCGACCTCTTCGACCTGTTCATCCTGCTCTACGTGGCCTCGACGATCGGGCCGCTGTTCTTCCCGGCCGAGAGCCAGACCCTGCAGCTCGCGGCGACCTACGCCTCGTTCGGCGTCAGCCTGGTCATGCGGCCGCTCGGCGGCGCGGTGTTCGGCCGCTACGCCGACCGCGTCGGCAGGCGTCGCAGCATGATCGTGACGATCACCGGTGTCGGCGTCGCGACGGCGCTGATGGGCGCACTGCCCACCTACGCGGCCGTCGGGGTGCTGGCCCCGGTGCTGTTCGTGGCGCTGCGGCTGGTGCAGGGCCTGCTGGTCGGCGGCGTCGTGGCCTCGACGCACACCCTGGGCACCGAGTCCGTGGCGCAGCGCTGGCGCGGGCTGGTGTCCGGGCTGGTCGGCGGGGGCGGCGCGGGGCTGGGCGCGGTGATCGCCTCGCTGGTGTTCCTCGGCGTCTCGGCGGCCTACCCGGGCGAGCAGTTCGCCGTGTGGGGCTGGCGGGTCATGTTCTTCACCGGCCTCGCGGCGTCGCTGCTGAGCCTGGCGCTGTTCCGGTTCCTGGAGGAGTCGCCGATCTGGAAGGCCGCGGCCGCGGCGCCCCGGGCCGACGTGCGGCCCGCGCGGGCGCGGGACCTCGTCGCCCCCGGCCGGGTGCCGGTGCTGCTGACCAGCCTGGCGCTGGTGATCGGCGCCGGTGCGCAGTACTACCTCACCTCGGGCTACCTGCCGACGTACTTCGCGAGCGTCAACGAGGTGCCCTCCGGGCCGCGCGGCATGCTGCTGGTCTGGACGAGCCTCGCGATCCTGCCCGTCGCGCTGCTCGTGGGGCACCTGTCCGAGCTGATCGGGCGGCGCAAGGTGTTCCTCGGCATCGGCGCGGTGAACGTGGTCGCGCTGCCGCTGCTGGTGCTGGCGCTGGGCGGGCTGGGTCCGGACGACACCGGCTCCCTGCTGCTCTACGGCCTGCTGCTGACCGTCCTGGCCAACGCCTCCTACGCCGCGGTGCCGATCTACCTCAACGAGCGCTTCCCCACCCGCCTGCGCGCCACGGCCACGGCGCTGGTGTGGAACGGCGGCTTCGCGATCGGCGGCCTGATGACGACGTTCGTGACGCTCGCCAGCCCCACCGTCGCCGACATCCCGAGCCGCCTGGCCATCTTCCTGGCCGCCTGCGTCGGGATCTTCCTGGTGGGCGCGGCGCTGTCGCCGGAGACCCGCGGCGCGCTGGAGCGCCCGGACCCGATCGACGAGACCACCCCCTCCCCCCGACTCGAAGGAACCACATCGTGACCAGCGAACACTCCGGCCGGGTCGTCGTCGTGACGGGTGCCGCGGGCGGGATCGGCGGCCGCTACGTCGCCTCGCTCACCGCGGCGGGCGCGCTCGTCGTCGCCGCCGACGTCGCGCCGCTGGCGGAACGCGGCACGGAGCTGGCCGAGAAGGCCACCGCCGCCGGGCCCGGCCGCGCGGTGTTCGTGACCGCCGACATCACCTCCGACGACGACTGGGCGGCGACGGTCGACACCGCCCGCCGCGAGTTCGGCCGGATCGACGCGCTGGTCAACAACGCCGCGATCTACCAGGGGCTCGGCGGCAAGCGCCACCTCACCGCGCTGGCCAACGACGAGTGGGACCGCGTGCTGACCGTCAACGTCCGCGGCACCTGGCAGGCGATCAAGGCCGTCACCCCGCTGATGCGCGAGAGCGGCGGCGGCCGGATCGTCAACATCTCCTCGACGGTGGCGCGGATGGGCGCGCCGGGGTTCGCGCACTACGTGGCGTCCAAGGCCGCGGTGGACGGCCTCACCCGGGCCGCGGCGCGCGAGCTCGGCCCGGACGCGATCACCGTGAACGCCGTGGCGCCCGGCCTGGTCAGCGACGAGGCCTCGCGCACCCTCAACACCGACGACTACATCGCGATGGCCGCGCGGGGCCGGGCCCTGGGCCGCGAGATGGCGCCGGACGACCTGGTCGGCGCGGTGCTGTGGCTGGCCGGGCCGTCGAGCGGGTTCGTCACCGGGCAGACCGTCGTCGTCGACGGCGGTGGCGTGTTCACGTGAGCGATCTCCGGACCTGGCTCGCCGAGCTGGCCGGGCGCGGCGACCTCGGCGTGCTGGCGTCCCCGGTCGACCCCGACCAGGAGGTGGCCGCCGTGCTGGAGGCGGCCGACGGCCGTCGCGCGGTGCGCTTCGACGCGGTGCGCGGCGCGCGCTTCCCGCTGGTGGGCAACACGATGATCGGCCGCGACCACCTCGGCCCCGCGCTGGGCTGCGCCACCCGCGACGCCGCCGACCGGATGGCCGACGCGCTGGACCGGCCCCGCGCGTGCGTCGAGGTCGCCGACGCCCCGGTGCTCGCCGAGCGCCTGACCGGCGAGCACCTGCTCTCCGCGCTGCCGCTCACCCGCCAGCACGAGCACGACGCGGGGATGTACCTGACCTCGGCGCTGCTGTCGGTCCGCGACCCGTCCAGCGGCACGACGAACCTGTCGATCAACCGGATGCTGGCCGTCGGCGAGCGGGAGCTGCGGGCGCTGCTGCTGCCCGGCCGGCTGCGGGCGATCTTCACCCGGGCCGAGGCGGAGGGCCGCGACCTCGACGTCGGCATCGTCGTCGGGGTGCACCCGGCGCTGCTGCTGGCCAGCCAGTCACCCCCGGACCGCGACCTCGACGACCTGGAGGTGGCCTCGGCGCTGCTGCCGTCGCCGCTGCGTGTCACGCGCACACCGACCGTCGACGCGGTCGTCCCGGCCGACGCGGAGTTCGTCCTGGAGGGCCGGTTCCGCGCCGGGCGCCGCGCGGCGGAGGGCCCGTTCGGGGAGTTCCCGCGCACCTACGGGCCGGGCGGGCCGGCGCCGGTGATCGAGCTGGAGGCCGCGTGGCACCGCACCGACGCGCTCTTCCAGACGATCCTGTCCGGCGGCCGTGAGCACTTCCTGGCCGGCGGGCTGCCGCGCGAGGCACTGCTGGTCCGGGCGCTGCGCCGGGCCGGGCTCGACGTCGCCGGCCTGCGCCTGCCCGAGCACGGCTCCTGCCGCTTCGACGCCGCGGTGGCGCTGCGCGACCCCGCACCCGGGGCCGCGACCACGGCGATGCTGACGCTGTTCACCGCGGCCGCGACCGTCAAGACGGTGACGGTGGTGGACGACGACGTCGACGTGTTCGACGACGAGCAGATCGGCTGGGCCGTGGCGACCCGCGTGCAGGCCGACCGCGACCTGCTGGTCGTGCCCCGGGCGAAGGGCAGCAGCCTGGACCCCTCCGCGCGCGGCGGCACCACGGCCAAGCTGGGCATCGACGCCACGGTGCCGGCCGCCGAGCGTGACGCCCACCGGCAGATGCGGGTGGCCCCGCCGGACGCGGAGCGGCTGCGTTCGCACCTGCTCGAGCTGGGCCTCGCATGATCCGGCGCGTGATCGTGGCCCTGACCGGCGCGTCGGGGGCCGTCTACGGGATCCGGGCGCTGGAGATGCTGCGCGAGCTTCCCGACGTCGAGACCCACCTGGTGCTGACGAAGGCCGCCCGGGCCACGATCGACCACGAGACCGACCGGACGGTGGCCGACGTGCGGGCGCTGGCCGACGTCGTCCACAGCGACGGCGACCTGGGCGCCCCGATCTCCAGCGGCTCGTTCCGCACGGCCGGGATGCTGGTGGCGCCGTGCAGCGTCAAGACGCTCTCGGGCATCGCCACCAGCTACGACGACACGCTCGTGGTGCGCGCCGCCGACGTCGTGCTCAAGGAGCGGCGCCCGCTGGTGCTGCTGCTGCGCGAGACCCCGCTGCACGCCGGGCACATCCGGCTGATGGCCGACGTCACGGCGTCCGGGGCGATCGTGATGCCGCCGGTGCCGGCGTTCTACACGCGGCCCGTCACGATCGAGGACATCGTCGACCACACCGTCGGGCGGGCCCTGGACGCGCTGGGCATCGAGACCGACCACGTGCAGCGCTGGGACGGCCAGCGCGGGGACGGCCGGCGCGCGGGAGCCCCGTCTCACCCGGTGGACTTCAGCAACATCGCCAGGAACGCCGCGATCGGGGCCGAGGCGAGCGAGGTCTCCCGCCAGACCACACCCAGCTCGCGGTAGGCCCCCGGGTCGCAGACGGGCACGACGTCGGTGTCGTCGCGGCCCAGCGCCAGGCGCGGCAGCAGGGCCACCCCCATCCCGGCGCGCACCATGCCGCGCACGATCGAGAGCTGCCCGGTCTCCAGCGCGATCCGCGGCGTGACCCCGGCCTGGGCCCACAGCCGGTCGGCGAGGTCGCGCAGGCCGTAGCCGCGGCGCATGGCGACGGTCTCGGCGTCCGGCAGGTCGCGCAGCCACACGCCGGGACGGCCGCGCAGCGGATGGCCGGGCGGGACCAGCAGCACGACCGGCTCGCGCACCAGGGTGCGGGCGGCGAGCCCGGCGGAGGTGGCGGGCATGCGGGTGACGGCGAGGTCCAGCGTGCCCGCCGTCACCATCTGCTCGAACTCCCGCGAGACGTCGTGCTCGACCAGGTGCACGGTGACCTCGGGGTGTTCGGCCCGGAACCGCGCGACGACCTCGGGCAGCAGCTGCGCACCGACGCTGGGCAGCACGCCCACGGTGACCTGCCCGCCCCGCGCCTCGGAGACGGCGGTGACGCGCTCCCGGGCCTCCTCCATCTCGGCGAGCGCCCGGACCGCGTGCTCCCGCAACACCTCCCCGGCCGCGGTGAGCACGACGCGGCGGCCGGTGCGCTCGAACAGCGCGGCCCCGACGGTCTGCTCCAGCTTGCGGATCTGCACCGACAGCGACGGCTGGGCGAGGAACAGCCGCGCCGCCGCGCGGGTGAAGCTGCCCTCCTCGGCGACGGCGACGAAGTAGCGCAACTGGTGGAGCTCCATCGGACCACCTCCTGACCGTATGTTTCGTACCATTTCCTCCGCATGATCGGTACCGCAGGCCCTGAAGTGCCCATTAGCATTGCTCACATGAGTCCTGGTGCGAGGGCCGTGCTGGGCGCCGTCACGACCACGACGGTGTCGGTGCTGCCGGTTTTCCTCACGGCCGGGCTGGCCGTGCAGATCTCCGCCGAGCTGGGCTTCGACCCGGCCGGGCTCGGCCTGGTGGTGGCCCTGTTCTTCGGCGTCAGCGCGCTCGCCTCGCTGCCGTGCGGGTGGCTGGTCGAGCGGTACGGGTCGGGCCCGACGAGCCGGCTCGCGGTGCTCGGCGCGGCCCTCGTGATGGCGGCCGTGGCGCTGTTCGCCCGCTCCTACCCCGCGCTCGTGGCGATCCTGCTGGGCAGCGCCTGGTGCAACGTGCTGGGCCAGCTCGCCGCGAACCTGACGCTCGCGCGGTACGTGCCCGCGCACCGGCTCGGGCTCTCCTTCGGCGTCAAGCAGGCCGCGATCCCGGCGGCCACGCTGCTGGCCGGGGCCGCGGTGCCCGCCGTCGCGCTGACGCTGGGCTGGCGCTGGGCGTTCGTGATGGGCGCGGGGCTGGCGCTCGCCGCGCTGCTGGTGGCCCCGCGCGACACGGTGGGCCGCGCCCCGACCCCGGCGAACCCGGGCGAGCGGGCCACGGGCGCGCTCTCGGTGATCGGCGTCGCGGCCGGGCTGGCCGCCGCGTCGTCGTCGGCGCTGGGGATCTTCCTGGTCGCCTCCGCCGTCGACCAGGGCATCGACCCGGCCGCGGCCGGTCTGACGCTCACCCTCGGCAGCGTCGTCGGGCTCACGCTGCGGCTGTTGCACGGCTGGGCGGCCGACCGGCGCTCCGGCGGGCACGTCGCCGTCGTCACCGGATCACTGGTGCTCGGCGCGGGCGGGCTCGCGCTGCTCGCCGTGCCCGGCACGCCCGCGCTGGTGATCGGCACCGTGCTGGGGTTCGGGCTCGGCTGGGCGTGGCCGGGGCTGCTGCAGTTCGCCGTCGTGCGGCTCAACCCGTCGGCCCCCGCGGCGGCGACGTCGATCGTGCAGGTGGGCGTGTACGGCGGCGGCTTCGCCGGGCCCGCGGCGTTCGGGTTCCTGGCCGCGCACGCCTCGTTCCCGACGGCGTGGCTGGCCGGCGCCGCGACGATGCTGGTCGCGGCGGTGCTGATGGGGCTGGGCCGGCGGATGCTGGTGGCGCATCAGGCGAGCCGGTCGGCCAGCGCGATCGCGTCGTAGGGGGCGTGCACCTTGGCGTCGTTGTCGAAGTAGACGACGACGTCGCGGCCGCCGTCCCGCCATTCCCGCACCCGGGCGGCCCAGGCGTCGAGGGCCTCGGGGGTGTACCCGCTCGCGTACAGCTCGTCCTGCCCGTGCAGCCGGACGTAGACGAAGTCGGCGGTGAGCTCGTCGAACACCGGCCAGGTCCCGGCGGAGTCGGCCCGCACGAGCGCGACGCCGTGCTCGCGCAGCAGGGCGGCGAACGCCGGGTCCCGGAAGCTCTCGTGCCGCGGTTCGATCGCGTGCCGCAGCGGGCGGTCGGCGTCGGTGGCGAGGTGGGTGCGGCCCTCGACGCGCTCGTCGTGCCGGCCCGCGAGGTCGACCGCGGCGGCGGTGGTGGCCGGCAGGAGGGCGAGGAAGGCGGCCGTCCGGTCGCGGTCGAAGCGCATCCGGGGCGGGAGCTGCCACAGCAGCGGGCCGAGCTTGGGGCCGAGCGCGAGCACGCCGGAGGCCAGGAAGTTCGCCACCGGGGCCTCGACGTCGCGCAGCTGCTTGAGATGGGTGACGAACCGGGGGCCCTTGACGGCGAACACGAAGTCGTCGGGCGTCTGGGCGGCCCAGGCCCGGTAGCTCTCCGGGCGCTGCAGCGCGTAGAAGGAGCCGTTGATCTCGATGCTGTCGACGCGCCGGGACAGGTACTCCAGCTCGCGGCGCTGCGGGAGGCCCTCGGGGTAGAACGTGCGGCGCCACGGCGGGTACCGCCACCCCGACGTACCGACCCGCGCCCGCGCCACGCCCCGGAGCATGCAGGATGGGCGCCGTGGATGCAGTCATCGTGACGGGCGCCGCGGGCGCCCTCGGGCACGCCGTCGTCGCCGAGTTCCGGTCCCGGGGCCGGGAGGTGGTGGCGCTGGACCGGGCGGGCGAGCACCTCGACGCCATGGGCCGACAGGACGGGGTGCACGCCCTCGCCGCCGACCTGTCGGCGCGGGCGGCCGTGCAGGACGCGTTCGACCGGATCCCGGTCGCCTGCGACGCGCTGGTCGGGCTGGCCGGCGGCTTCACCCCGGGCTCGCTCGCCGATGTCGACGAGGAGACGCTCGAGTCGCTGTGGCGCTCCAACTTCGGCTCCGCGCTGTGGACGGCACAGGCCGCCGTGGGGCTGTTCGGGGACGGCGGATCGATCGTCACCGTCGGGTCGAAGACCGCCGTCGAGGGCCCCGCGCCGGTCGCGCACGCCACGAGCAAGGCCGCAGTCGTCCGGCTGACCCAGCTGCTCGCCGCCGAACTGCGCCCGCGGCGGATCCGCGTCAACGCCGTGCTCCCCTCGGTGATCGACACCCCGGCCAACCGCAGCTGGATGTCCGAGGACCTCGCGGCGCGCGCGGTCGCCCCCGCGGCGATCGCCAAGGTGATCGCGTTCCTCTGCGGGCCCGACGCCGCCCCGATCAGCGGTGCGGCGATCCCGGTGTACGGCGATGCCTGACCTGCGGTCGGCGCTCGACGCGGCGCTGGGCTGGCCGGTCGACCACGTGGCCGTGGCGGTCGTCGGCGCGGACACGGTGACCGCGGGCGAGACCGGCCGGGAGTTCCGGCTGGCCTCGGTCACCAAGCTGCTCACCGCCTACGCGGTGCTGGTGGCGGTGGAGGAGGGCGCGATCGAGTGGGACCAGCCCGCCGGCCCCGAGGGCTCCACCGTGCGCCACCTCGCCGCGCACACCTCCGGGCTCGCGTTCGCCGACGGCTCGGTGCAGGCCGCGCCGGGCACGCGGCGGATCTACTCCAACACCGGTTTCGACGTGCTCGGCGCCACCGTCGCCGACGCCGCGGACATGCCCTTCGCCCAGTACCTGCACCAGGCCGTGTGCGAGCCGCTGGGCATGGCCGCCACACGGCTGGACGGCTCCCCCGCCGCCGACGCCGTGTCCACCGTCGACGACCTGGCCCGCTTCGCCGCCGAGCTGCTGGCGCCGACGCTCACCCACACCCTGGCCGACGCCACGACCGTCGCGTTCCCCGGCGTCGCCGGGATCCTGCCCGGCTACGGGCGGCAGAAGCCCAACGACTGGGGGCTGGGCTTCGAGATCCGCGACGGCAAGTCCCCGCACTGGACGGGCGCGCACAGCTCGCCGCGCACGTTCGGGCACTTCGGGCAGTCCGGCACGTTCCTGTGGGTCGACCCGGACGCCGGTGCCGCCTGCGTGGCGCTGGCCGACCGCGACTTCGGCGACTGGGCGATCGAGGCCTGGCCGCCGTTCACCGACGGGGTGCTCGCCGCCCTGTGATCGGCCTCGACGCGTGCACCGACGCCGACCTGGACGACTTCCTGACCCTCGCGCTCGACCCGCGGGTGACCGCCCGGATCGGCGACGGCACGCCGTGGACCCCGGAGACGGCGCGGGCCCGCTTCCGGCGCGGGATGGCGTGCTGCGCGCGCGGCGAGGGCCTGTGGTTGATCGCCCGCGACGGCACCGGGGTCGTCGGGGTGGTCGTCGGCGAGCTGGACCACCTCGCCGAGATCGAGACCGGCATCTGGCTCGCGCCGCGGCACTGGGGGCGAGGCCACGGCCGCGGGCTGCTCGGCGTGCTGCTGCCGATGGTGCGCGTCCGGTTCCCCGGTGTCCTGCCGACGGCGTACGCCGACGTCGACCACGCGGCGTCGGCGGCGATGCTGCGCGCCGCGGGGTTCGTCGAGGACGGCACGCTGACCGGCCGCCACGGCACCGAGGTGACCCGCTTCGTCGCCCGGTGACCCCGTGATCGCCGTTTCGGCGCGTTTCCGGCGGGATCTCGCCGGAAACGCGCCCAAACGATGATCACGGCGGTGCGGGAATGCCGGGCGGGGGTGGGCCGTTGTACCGCTCGTCCGAGCCGGGCGACCTGTGTCCCCGGGTCTCACCACAACGCCACCCACGGGTGCGCCACGCGCCGAGAGGCGACCAGCGCCCGGCCCGGACACCCCCCACGAACCCGCCCCGTGACCACCGGGTCCGGAATACCCGAGGGGGGTAGGTGGTTGTACGACTCGTCCGGACCGGGCGACCTGTGTCCCCGGGTCTCACCACAACGCCACCCACGGGTGCGCCACGCGCCGAGAGGCGACCAGCGCCCGGCCCGGACACCCCCACGAACCCGCCACGTCCGGCGTCTCCACCGCCGGACGCGGTTGCCCGGGCGGCGTCGGCCCCCACGACGCCGCCCCCCACATCCCCAGGAGCGCACCCATGAAGGGCGATCGGGTCGAGATCGTCATCGACGCCGGCAGCGGCACCACCCGGACCTACGAGATCGTCGCCACCCGGGCCGGGCGCCGGGTCGGGATCACGCACGGGCGCGGCGTCGTCGAGGTCGCCGAGACCACCCGCGGCGGCTCCGTCGTGCGGACCGCGCGGTTCCTGGCCAACCGCGTGCTCGCGCTCGTGGAGCACCCGGCCGCGGACGCCCCGGCGGCCGACGAGATCACACCCGCCCTGCGCTCCGCGTGAGCCGCGGCCCCAGGCACACTGGTTCGACGATGCCCTCCGACGCCCTCCCCGACCTGCAGCACGGCCACGATTCCGCCGACCGCCGGCAGGACGGTGGCCCCACCGCCGTCGGGCCACAGCCGCCGCGGTCCGGGCGACCCCGCCGCAGGCGGCCCCGCACGTCCGACTCCCCCGCCGTCGACGCGGACGGCCGGGGCACGCCGTCGACGGCCGAGGGCGGCCCCGCGGTGCGCCAGCCCCGCGGCGACCGGTCCCCCGAGTCGCGCCGGGGCGCGTCCCCCCGCCGGGCGCGCCGACCGGCCGACCCGGCACCGGGCGGGTCGCCCGCACGCGGCGGCCGGGACGCCGCGGGGCGTCGACGTCGCGGGGGTGAGGCAGCGGCCGGGTCGCACGTGCCGCACGACTCGGACGCAGGATCGTCCCGACTCGCGGGGTTCGGTGACGGTGACGGTGACGTCGACGTCGACGCCCTCGCGGCCCGCCTCCCGGAGCTGTCCCTGCGCGACGAGCACCGCCTCTCCCGCCGGCTCGACACCGCCCGCCGCACCCGCGACCCGGTCGCCCGCGGCCGGGCGCTGGCCGGGATCGCCGCCGCCGTCGACGAGGGCGTGGCCCGGGTGGCCGCCCGCCGCGCCGCGGTCCCTGCGGTCACCTACCCCGAGGCGCTGCCGGTCAGCGCGCGCCGCGAGGACATCGCCGCCGCCATCCGCGACCACCAGGTCGTCATCGTCGCGGGCGAGACCGGCTCCGGGAAGACCACGCAGATCCCGAAGATCTGCCTGGAGCTGGGGCGCGGCGTCCGCGGGCTGATCGGGCACACCCAGCCGCGGCGGCTCGCCGCCCGCACCGTGGCCGCCCGGATCGCCGAGGAGCTGGGCTCCGACATCGGCGACACCGTCGGATGGAAGGTGCGCTTCACCGACCAGGTCGGGGAGAACACGCTGGTCAAGCTGATGACCGACGGCATCCTGCTCGCCGAGCTCACCGGCGACCGGATGCTGCGCCAGTACGACACCCTGATCATCGACGAGGCCCACGAGCGCAGCCTCAACATCGACTTCATCCTGGGCTACCTCGCCCAGCTGCTCCCCCGGCGCCCCGACCTCAAGGTGATCATCACCTCGGCCACGATCGACCCGGAGCGGTTCGCGCAGCACTTCGCCTCGCCCGACCGCCCGGCGCCGATCGTCGAGGTCTCCGGCCGGAGCTACCCGGTCGAGATGCGCTACCGGCCCGTCGTCGACCCGGACGATCCGGACGCCGATCCCGACCGCGACCAGCTCGCCGCCATCGCCGACGCCGTCACCGAGCTGCGCCGCGAGGGCCCCGGCGACATCCTCGTGTTCCTGCCCGGCGAGCGCGAGATCCGCGACACCGCCGACGGGCTGGCGCGCCGCCAGTTCCCCGGCATCGAGATCCTCCCGCTGTACGCCCGGCAGACCACCGCGGAGCAGCAGAAGGTGTTCGCGCCGCGGCAGGAGTCGCTGGGGCGACGCGTCGTGCTGGCCACCAACGTCGCCGAGACCTCGCTGACGGTGCCCGGCATCCGCTACGTCATCGACCCCGGGCTGGCCCGCATCTCCCGCTACTCGCGGCGGCTCAAGGTGCAGCGGCTGCCGATCGAGAAGGTGAGCCAGGCCAGCGCCAACCAGCGCGCCGGGCGCTGCGGCCGCGTCGCCGACGGGATCTGCATCCGGCTCTACGCCGAGGACGACTTCGACGCCCGCCCCGCGTTCACCGACCCGGAGATCCTGCGCACCAACCTCGCCTCGGTCGTCCTGCAGATGATCTCGCTGGAGCTCGGCGAGATCGCGGAGTTCCCGTTCGTCGACCCGCCCGACCGGCGCAGCATCGACGACGGGCTCGCGCTGCTGCACGAGCTGGGGGCGCTGGAGAAGGGGGCGCTGACCGCCGTCGGGCGCGCCTTGGCGAGCCTGCCGGTCGACCCCCGGCTGGGCCGCATGCTCGTGGAGGCCGACCGCGTCGGCTGCCTGCGCGAGGTGCTCGTCATCGCCGCGGCGCTGTCGGTGCAGGACCCGCGCGAGCGGCCCACCGAGCAGCGCCAGGCCGCCGACGAGCGCCACGCCCGCTTCGCCGAGGACGGCAGCGACTTCCTCGCCTTCCGCAACCTCTGGACCCACGTCGCCACGCTGCGCCAGGAGCTCACCGGCAACCGGTTCCGCCGGCAGCTGCGCGAGGAGTTCCTGCACTACCTGCGCATCCGCGAGTGGCAGGACCTGCACGCCCAGCTCCGCTCCGCCGCCCGCAACGCCGGGATGACGCCCAACGACACCGAGGCGTCGGCCGACGCGATCCACACCGCCGTGCTCGCCGGGCTGCTGTCGCAGATCGGGCTGCGCGAGGCGGAGACCAAGGAGTACCTGGGGGCCCGCGGGGCCAAGTTCATGATCTTCCCCGGCTCGGCGCTGGCGAAGAAGGGGCCGCGCTGGGTGATGGCCGCGGAGCTCGTGGAGACCTCCCGGCTGTTCGCCCGCACCGTCGCGCGGATCAAGCCGGAGTGGGTCGAGCCGCTGGCCGGGCACCTGGTGAAGCGGACGTACTCGGAGCCGCACTGGTCGCGCAGGCGGGCCTCGGCCGTCGCCGTCGAGCGCGTCACGCTCTACGGGGTGCCGATCGTCGTCGACCGCACCGTCGACTACGGGCGGATCGACCCCGAGGTCTCGCGCGAGCTGTTCGTCCGGCACGCACTCGTCGAGGGCGACTGGGACACCCGCCACCGCTTCTTCCACGCCAACCGCGAGCTGCTCGAGCGCGCCGAGGACCTGGAGCAGCGGGCCCGCCGCCGCGACCTGGTGATCGACGAGGAGACGCTCGTCGCGTTCTACGAGGAGCGGATCCCCGAGCACGTGGTGTCGGGGCGGCACTTCGACTCCTGGTACCGGCGGGCGAAGCCCGACCTCCTGCTCACCGAGGAGATGGTGCGCACCGCGCAGGCCGCCGAGGTCGACGCCGCCGCCTACCCCGACCACGTCGAGGCGGGCGGGCTCACGCTCCCGCTGTCCTACGCCTTCGAGCCCGGGAAGCGCGACGACGGCGTCACCGTCGACGTGCCCGTCGCCGCGCTGCACCAGATCGACCCCACCCCGTTCACCTGGCAGGTGCCCGGCCTGCGCGAGGACCTGGTCACCGCGCTGATCAAGACGCTGCCCAAGAGCCTGCGCCGCAACTTCGCGCCCGCCCCCGACCACGCCCGCGCCGTGCTCGCCCGGCTGCGCGACCAGGACGAACCCCTGCTCGACGGGCTGGAACGCGAGCTGGGCCGGATGAAGAACGTGACGATCCCGCGCGAGGCGTGGGAGCTGGGCCGCCTGCCCGAGCACCTGACCGTCACCTTCCGGGTGGTCGACGAGGCCGGTGACGAGGTCATGCGGGGCACCGACCTGGAGGCGATGCGCCACGAGCTGGCGCCGAAGGTGCGTGCCGAGCTGGCCGCGGCCGGCGTCGAGCTGGAGCGCACCGGGCTCGTCACGTGGACCATCGGCACGCTGCCGCGCGAGCACGCGATCGTGCGCGGCCGGCACACCGTCACCGGGTTCCCCGGGCTGGTCGACCGCGGTACCGGCGTCGACGTGCGGGTCTTCCCCACCGCCGCCGAGCGCGACCCCGCGCACCACCGCGGTGCGCGCCGCCTGCTGCTGCTCGACACCCCGTCTCCGGCCAGGCAGGTGCAGCGCGGGCTCGACAACGCCGCGAAGCTGGCGCTGTCGCGCAACCCGCACGGCTCGGTCGCCGCCCTGCTGGAGGACTGCACCGTGTGCGCCGCCGACGCCCTGATCGCCGCGGTCGGCGGGCCGCCGTGGGACGAGCGCTCCTACCTCCGGCTGCAGCGGGTGTTCCGGGACAAGCTGGCGTCGACGACGGTGCAGGTGCTGCACGCCGTCCGCGCGGTGCTGGACGTGCGGCTGCGCGTGCAGGCTCTGCTCACCGATACGCACCGCACGCCCGGCGTCGCGGCCGGGCTGGCCGACATCGAGGCCCAGCTCGCCGCGCTCGTCGGACCGGGCTTCGCGACGGCGGCGGGCGCCTCCCGGCTGGGCGACCTCGTGCGCTACCTGGAGGCGGTCGAGCGCCGGATCGAGAAGCTGCGCGTCGACCCGGCCCGCGACGCCGAGTGGACGGCGCAGGTCCGGGTGGCCGCCGACGAGTACGCCGCCGAGCTGGCCGCGCTGCCGCCCGGCGTCGAACCCGGGCCGGAGCTGCGCGAGATCCGCTGGATGATCGAGGAGCTGCGGGTGGGCCTCTACGCCCACCCGATGCGCACCCGCTACCCGGTGTCGGTGCGGCGCATCCAGCAGACGATCGACGACCTCCCCCGCCCTTGACGGTCGAGATCGACGTCAGGGTTGCCCGGGGACCGGACGACGACCCTGGTGTCGATCTCGACCGGGATTCTCCGAACGGGCCCGCAGTGGACGGCCGGTGCGCGACGCTGCGGGGATGACCGTTCCCGGGTGGCCCGAGGCGTTCCGTGGCTCGGCGGCGATCGCGGCCGGGCTCGTCACCCGTGGTCGGCTGCGCGGGCCGTCGTTCCTGCGGCTGTTCCCCGACACCTACGTGCGGGCGGGTGCGTCACCGCCAGACCTGCTGCTCCGGTCCCGGGCGGCGTACCGCTACGTCGAGGGGCGCGGCGTGCTCTCCGGGTACTCCGCCGCCGAGGTGCTCGACGCCTCGTGCGGGCCCGCCGACGCCCCGGCCGAGGTCACCGTTCCCGACCGGGCGCAGCGCGCGCACCCCGGTCTCGTCGTGCGCCGCGAGCGGCTCGCGCCCGGCGAGATCCGCACCGTCGGCACGCTGCGGTGCACCTTCCCGCACCGGACGGCGTTCGACCTGGCCCGGCGTGGCGCGCTGGTGGACCGGGTCATGGGCGTCGACGCGCTGGCCCGACGCCACGGGTTCGCCCCCGACCTCCTGCTCAACCTCCCGGTCCGCTACCCCGGCCTGCGCGGCACCGACCGGCTCGCCGAGGTGCTGGCCCTGGCCGACCGGGGTTCCGGCTCCCCGATGGAGACCCGGCTGCGGCTGCTGCTGGTGCTCGCCGGGCTCCCGCGACCGCGCACGCAGTGGGTCGTGCAGGACGAGCGGGTACGCCGGGCGGTGTGGCTGGACCTGGCGTACCCGCTGCACCGGATCGGCATCGAGTACGACGGCGGCACGCACACCACGGCGGCGGGCGTCCGGCGCGACATCGCGCGCAGCACCGACCTGCTCGACCTCGGCTGGCGGATCTACCGCTACACCGCCGACGAGGTGTACGGCGAGCCCGGACGGATCGTCCGGCAGATCGCCCGGGCGCTCGGGATGGACGTGAGGGCTGTCGCAGGGTGACCCGGCAGCCCTCACGTCGATCTCGTCCGGCTCAGGGGCAGACCTGGATCTTGCGCCCCACCCCGGCCCGGAACTGCTCCAGCGCCGCCGGGTACTCCTCCAGCGGCTTCCGGTCGCTGATCATGATCTCCGGCCGCAGCACCCCGTCGGCGAACAGCTCAGCGGCCCGCTCGAAGCTGTGCAGCACCGCCATCGAGCCGACGATCCGGATTTCCTGGTTATAGACCCGGAACGGCGAGAAGCGGGCCACCGCGTCCTCGTTCGCCACGCCGAACTGCTGGAACGTGCCGCCGCGGATCACCCGGCCCAGGCCGTCCTCGATGGCCGCGACGACGCCGGTGCAGTCGATGACGACGTCCCAGCCGCGCCGCTGCTCCAGCTCGTCGGCGCTGGTCACGGTGTGGGTGCAGCCCAGCTCCTTGGCCGTCTCCAGCCGGGCGGGGTTGAGGTCGACCATGCTGACGCTCGCGGCGCCGGCCCGCTTGGCCAGCTCCATCATCATCAGCCCCATCGTGCCGGCGCCGTAGATGAGGTAGTGGTCGCCGAGGGCCGGGGCGAGCACGTCGAACCCGCGGACGGCGCACGACAGCGGCTCGATCAGCGCCGCGTCGGCCGGGCTGACCCCCGGCGGCAGCACCACGCAGTTGGCCACGGGGGCGACGGCGTACTCGGCCGCCCCGCCCGTCGTCGACACGCCGATGGCGGCCCAGCGCTCGCACAGGTTGCCGCGGCCGCGGCGGCAGAAGTAGCACTCGCCGCAGTGCAGCGACGGGTCGACGGCCACCTGCTGCCCGAGCTCGATCTCGGTGACGTCGCGACCCCTCGCCACGACCTCGCCGGCGAACTCGTGCCCGGGCGTCACCGGCAGGGTGGGAGCGAACTCGCCGTCGGCGATGTGCAGGTCGGTGCCGCAGATCCCGCACCCGGCGACGGCGACGACCACCTCCCGCGGCCCGGGCGTCGGGTCCGGGACGTTCTCCACGGTCACCCGGTCCGCGGAGATGACGGCTGCTCTCACTTGATCGCTCCCAACGACAGTCCCTGCACCAGCTTGTCCTGCGCCGCGAAACCGGCGATGAGCACCGGCAGCGACACCACCACGGCGGCCGCGCACACCTTCGCCAGGAACAGCCCCTGGCTGGTGACGAAGCTGGTGAGGAACACCGGCGCCGTCTGCGCCACCGTCGCCGTGAGCACCCGGGCGAACAGCAGCTCGTTCCAGCTGAAGATGAAGCAGATCAGCGACGTGGCCGCGATCCCCGGCAGCACGATCGGCATGACGATCACGCGCAGCGTGTGCGCCAGCGACGACCCGTCGACGGCCGCGGCCTCCAGGATCTCCACCGGCACCTCGGCGAGGAACGAGCGCATCATCCACACCGCGATCGGCAGGTTCATCGAGGTGTAGAGCACGATCAACAGCCAGATGTTGTCCAGCATCCCGATGCCCTGCGCGATCAGGTACACCGGCAGCAGGCCCGCCACGACCGGCAGCATCTTCGTGGACAGGAAGAAGAACAGCACGTCGGTCCACTTGCGGACGGGCCGGATCGACAGCGCGTAGGCCGCCGGGATCGCCAGGATCAGCACCAGCACCGTCGACAGGATGCTCGCCGTCATCGAGTTGAGCAGCGGCGGCCACGGGCTCGCCCCCGTCGAGGCGCCGAAGAAGTTGAGGTAACCGTCGAGGGTGAGCGGCGCGAACAGCGACGGCGGGTTGGTGGCGGCGTCGGTCTCGCTGTGGAACGAGGTCAGCACCATCCACACCACCGGCGCCACGAACAGGATGCCGACGATCCAGGCGACGACGCCCAGCATCGCCCCCGAACGCCTGCGCCGGGGTGGCGCGACGGCGAGCTCGGACGGGGTCTTCGTGGCCCGCTCCACGGTCGCGGTCATCGGGAACCCTCCTCGCGGAACAGGGACGACACGGTGCGCAGGGCCAGGGTGGCGATCAGGATCGTGCCGATCACCACGACGACGCCCGCGGCCGACGCCCGGCCGTAGTCCTGGGCGTTGTAGAAGGTCTGGTAGATCGTGTACGGCAGGTTGGCGGTGCCCAGCCCGCCGGAGGTGATCGTGAAGACGGCGTCGAAGTTCTGGACGATGTAGATCGACCCGAGCAGCCCGCCGAGCTCCAGGTACTGGCGCAGGTGCGGGAAGGTCATGTGCCGGAAGACCTGCAGGTTCGTGCAGCCGTCGAGCTGGGCGGCCTCGATGACGTCGAGCGGCTTGCTCTGCAGCCCGGCCAGGATGATCAGCATCATGAACGGCGTCCACTGCCACACCAGCGCGGCGACGACCGAGGTCAGCGGCAGCGTCGAGACCCAGTCCGGCTGGGGGGCGTTCGGCCCGAGGAACGCGGTGAGCAGCCCGTTGAACAGGCCGTACTCCGGGTTGTAGAGCGCGTGCTTCCACACCAGCGCGGCCGCGACCGGCACCACCAGGAACGGCGTGATCATCATCGTGCGGACGATCCCGCGCCCGAGGAACGCCCGGTCCAGCAACAGCGCGACGAGCATGCCCAGCAGCAGGCTGATCAGCACCACCGACACCGTCAGCACGATCGTGGTGACGATGGCCTCGCGGGTGGTGACGTCGGTGAGCACGCGCGCGAAGTTGTCGAACCCGGCGAACCCGCGCTCGTCGGGGTAGTAGGCGTTCCAGTTCATGAACGAGATCACCAGCGTGCCCAGGAAGGGCAGCTGCGTCACGATGATCAGGAAGACCAGCGCGGGCAGCAGGGGGGCGCGGCGGGCCCAGTCCCCGCTGCGGCGCAGCGCCGGGCGCTGCGTCCGCGGCTTCTCCAGCGTCGTCGTCATGACCCTTCCTCCCGGGACCGGTACCGCTCCGCCACGTCGTCGGCGAGCTGCTGGCCGCGTTCCAGCGCGTCCGGCACGCTCACCTGCCCGGCGATCGCCGAGCTGATCTGCTGCGACACCTGCGTCCCCAGGTCCGGGAACTCCGGGATGCCGACGAACTGGATGCCGAGCGCGGGCCGCGGCTGGACGCCGGGGTCGCGCGGGTCGGCCGACTCGATCGCCGCCTGCGTTTGCTCGGCGAACGCGCCGGCCTCGGCGAGGTACTCGGGGATCTCGTAGGTCGAGGCCCGCTTGCCCGCCGGCACCGACGACCAGCCCACCTGCTCGCCGACCAGCCGCTCGTAGTCCCTGCCCGACGCCCAGGACACGAACCGCCAGGCCGCGTCCTTGCGCTCGCTGGCCGCCTGGATGCCCCACGACCAGGCGTAGAGCCAGCCCGCGGAGTCGGTCTCGACGACCGGCGCGGGCGCGTAGCCGATCAGCCCGCGGACCGGCGAGTCCTCGGCCTCCAGCGACCCCGCCGCCGACGTGGCGTCGTACCACATCGCAACGTTGCCCTGGATCAGGTTGTTGAGGCACTCGGTGAACCCGGCCTGCGGGGCACCGGTCTGGCCGTGCTCGCGGACCAGGTCGACGTAGAACTGGACGGCCTCGGTGAACTCCGGGGAGTCGACCTGCGCCTGCCAGTCCTGGGTGAACCAGGTGCCGCCGAAGGTGTTGACCACGGTCGTCAGCGGGGCGAAGACCTGCCCCCAGCCGGGCTGGCCGCGCAGGCAGATCCCGGCCATGCCGGGCTGCGCGCCGTCGACGCGGGCGGCGATGTCGGCGACCTGCGGCCACGTCGGGTTGGCCGGCATGGTGATGCCGGCCTGCTCCAGGACGTCGCGGCGGTACATCAGGAACGACGACTCGCCGTAGAAGGGCTGGCCGTAGACCTGCCCGTCGTCGCCGGTCAGCGAGGTGACCATCGGGGCGAGGATGTCGTCCTGGTCGAACCCCGGGTCGTTCGCGATGAACTCGTCCATCGGGGCGATCCAGCCGCTGCGGGCGTAGATCGGGATCTCGAAGTTGCTCAGCGTGGCGACGTCGTACTGGCCCGCCTGGCTGGAGAACTCCTGGCTGATCTTGTCGCGGACGTCGTTCTCCGGCAGCACCGTGAAGTTGACGGTGATGCCGGTCTCGCGGGTGAAGTTGTCGGCGGTGAGCCGCTGCAGGTCCACCATCTGCGGGTTGTTGACCATCAGCACGTTGATGCTGTCCGGCCCACCCCCGCCCACCGACCCACCCCAGCCCGCGCAGGAGCTGGTGGCCAGCACGGCCAGCGTGAGCAGTACCGCTCGTGTCCGCCTCATCGCGTCCCTCCCCGCCGAACGCTCAGATGAGCGCTGGTCCGATCACACGATCAGGGTGTGGCAGGGCTCACGTACAGTCAATGACTTGTGCAAGAATGGGCGTCAGCGCGCTCAGATGAGCAGGAGAACGCCATGCCCCGAGGCCCCGCCCAGCTCGTCCTCACCGCGTCGGTGGCCCGCCGCTACTACCTCGACGGCCGGTCCAAGGTCGAGATCGCCGAGGAGTTCGCCCTGAGCCGGTTCAAGGTCGCCCGGCTGCTGGAGGACGCCCGCTCCAGCGGCCTGGTGCGCATCGAGATCGGCCATCCCGGCACCGTCGACGTCGAGCTGTCCGGGCGGCTCATGCGCGCGCTCGGCCTGCGCCACTGCGTCGTCACCGACACCCCCGACGAGCACCCCGCCGCGCTGCGCGAGCACCTCGGCGCGGCCGCGGCCGACCTGCTCACCGAGCTCGTCGGCGAGGACGACGTGCTCGGGCTGTCCTGGGCGCGCTCGGTCTCGGCGATGGCCACCGCGCTGCGGGAGCTGGCGCCGGTGCCGGTCGTGCAGCTCACCGGCGCGCTGGCCCGCCCGGGCGTCGACGACAGCTCGATCGAGCTGGTGCGCGAGGTCGCCCGCGTCTCCGGCGGGCCGGCGTACTTCTTCTACGCCCCGATGGCCGTGCCCGACGCCGCCACCGCCCGCGCGCTCCGGGGCCAGCCCGAGGTGGCCCGGGCGTTCTCGCTGATCAGCTCCGTGACCGTCGCCGTCGCGGGGGTGGGGGCGTGGGAGCCCGAGCAGTCCACGCTGTACGACGCCACCGGCGAGGCCGAGCGGGCGGCGCTGGCCCGCGCGGGCGTCTGCGCCGACGTCTCGGGCGTGCTGGTCGACGCCGCGGGCACGGCCGTCCCGGCCGCGCTGACCGACCGGATGATCGGCATCACCCACGCCCAGATGAGCGCGGTGCCCGAGGTGATCGGCATCGTCTACGGGCTGCGCAAGGTGCAGGCCGCGCTCGCCGCCGTGCGCGGGGGGCTCGTCGACAGCCTGGTCACCCACTCCACGCTCGCGACCGCGCTGATCGCCGCCGCCGATGCCTCCTGAGATCCCGCTGCTGGGCGGCACGGCCAACCGCGGGCGGGTGCACCGCGTGGGCGACACCGTGCGCCGCCCGCAGCGCCGCAGCACCCCCGCCGTCCACGCGCTGCTGCGCCACCTCGAGGACGTCGGCTTCGACGGTGCGCCGCGCGTACTGGGCGTCGACGACGACGGGCGCGAGGTGCTCAGCTACATCCCCGGCCGGGCGGTGACGGCGCCTGCGCCGGCGTGGGGCCTGACGGACGCGGCGCTGCGCAGCGTCGGTCGGCTGCTGCGGCGCTTCCACGACGCCGTCGCCGGGTTCGACACCCGCCCCCACGCGTGGTCGGCGGCCGTGCCCGAGCCGTTCGCGGAGGGCGGCGTCACCCACAACGACCCGAACCTCGACAACGTCGTGTTCCGCGGGGGGCACGCCGTCGCCCTGATCGACTTCGACCTCGCCGCCCCGGGCGACCCGGTGTGGGACGTCGCGGGCACCGCGCGGCTGTGGGCACCGCTGCGCGACCCCGTCGACACATCCGACGGGCGGCGCCGCCGCGAGCTCGACCGGCTGCGCATCCTCGTCGACGCCTACGACCTCGACGACGCCGGCCGCTCCCGGCTGGCGGCCGCCGCCGCCGGGCACCACGAGTGGATGTGCGCGCTGGTCGGCGACGGCGCCCGCAACGGCGTCCCCGGGTTCGCCGAGTACTGGACGCCCGGCGCCCGCGCCCGCGCCGACCGCACCCGGGCCTGGCTGGAGCGGGAGTCCGGGGCGATCACCGCGGCCCTGACCTGAGCGCGGTCAGGCCGCGGCCCCCACCTGCCCGGTCACGCCGCGCAGCCCGACACAGCCCACGCACCCCACACAGCCCACGCAGTCGACGCACCCGATGCAGCCCACGCACCCGGCACACCGCCGGCAGAACACGCAGCCCACGCAGCCGGCACAGGCCAGCAGGCCGACGCTCAGCATCGTCAGCACGCTCGCCACGATGCCGACGCCGCCCGCCGTGGCCGCGCTCGCGAGCACCCCGGCGCTCCCGGCCGTCGCAGCGGCCGCGGCGACCCCGACGCTGCCCGCGGTGGCCGAGGAGGCCACCACCCCGGCGCTGCCCGCCGTGGCGGCGCTGCCGAGCACCGCGACCGACCCCTCCGTCGCGACGCTGCCCCGCACCGCCCTGCCCCGCACCGCCCTGCCCCGCACCGCCCGGTCCACGCCCACGGGCCGATCCTGCTCCCCGACCGGGCGGCCCGGAAGGGCGACGCGGTGCGCGGTCGGGCCCCGGATGGCACGATCCCCGAATGGCCGAATACGCGCATTTGGGCGAAGCACTGGGTACCGACTTCTTCTCCGTCCGCGAACAGTTCACCGGTGAGCAGTGGGAGAAGTTCATCGCGGTGCGCAAGTTCGTCGACGACGAGGTGCTGCCCGACATCGGCGACTACTGGGAGAAGGCCGAGCTGCCGTGGCACCTGTTCCGCAGGCTGCCCGAGCTGAAGATCGTCGGCGAGGACATCGACGGCTACGGTGCCGCGGCGATGAGCCCGATGGCGTGCGGCCTGGTGCACATGGAGCTGCACCGCGGCGACGGCTCGCTCGGCACGTTCCTCGGCGTGCACGCGGGGCTGGCGATGCAGTCGATCGCGATGTGCGGCTCCGAGGAGCAGAAGCAGCGCTGGCTCCCGGCCATGTCCACGTTGGACAAGGTGGGTGCGTTCGCGCTCACCGAGCCCGGCCACGGCTCCGACTCGATCGCGCTGGAGACCACCGCCCGCCGCGACGGCGACCACTGGATCCTCGACGGCTCCAAGCGCTGGATCGGCAACGGGACCATCGCCGACTACGTCACGGTCTGGGCCCGCGACACCGACTCCGGCGACGTCAAGGGGTTCGTCGTGGAGACCCCGGCGGAGGGGTACACGGCCACCGTCATCCCGGGGAAGGTGTCGCTGCGGTCGGTGTGGCAGGCCGACATCGAGCTGTCCGGCGTCCGGGTGCCGGAGGAGAACCGGCTGGCGAACGCGAACTCGTTCAAGGACTGCGGGCGCGTGCTGGCCAGCACCCGCGGCATCTGCGCGTGGATGGCGCTGGGCCACGCCACCGCCGGCTACGACGCGGCGATGCGCTACGCCATGGCGCGCGAGCAGTTCGGCAAGCCGCTGGCCTCGTTCCAGATCGTGCAGCAGCGGCTCGTGCACATGCTCGCCGACCTGACGTCGATGCAGCTCTACTGCATGCAGCTCGGCCGCCTCGCCGACGCCGGGCGGCTGTCCCCCACCGTCGCCGGGCTGGCCAAGATGCACAACACCCGCACCGCCCGCAAGATCCTCTCCGAGGCCCGGGACCTGTTGGGCGGCAACGGGATCCTGCTGGAGCACCACGTCGTGCGGCACTGGGCCGACATCGAGGCCATCCACACCTTCGAGGGCACCGAGACGATGCAGACCCTCATCGTCGGCCGCGACATCACCGGCATCGGCGCGTTCGCCTAACCCCCGAAAGCGGCCTTCCAGGCCCGGTAGCCGCCGTCCAGGTCGGTGGCGTTGCGCAGGCCCAGGTCCTGCAGCGACGCCGCCGCCAGGCTGGAGCTGTAGCCCTCGGAGCAGAACAGGATCCAGGTGACGTCGTGGTCGACGGCCTGCGGGATCCGGGCGTCGGAGGTGGGGTCCAGGCGCCACTCGAGGTGGTTGCGCTCGATGACCAGCACACCCGGGATCCCGCCCTCCTGCTCGCGCTGCCAGCCGGGGCGGGTGTCGACGAGGATCGCGCCGTCGGCCACCAGCTCGGCCGCGCGGGGCGGGTCGGGGCGGTCGAGCCGGGCGCGGGCCGCGGCCAGCATCTCCTCGATCGTCATCCCACGCCCTCCCCCGCCGCGACCAGCTCGCTGCGCGTGCGGCGCAGCCTGCCACCGTCCACGGCGTAGTAGGACATCGCGGTCAGCGGCGGCGAGTAGGCGTGCACGCTGACCGCCGGCGCCGTCGACGGGTTGCCGACGTCGTGGACGTGCCCGAGTCCGAACCCGACGCTGCGCCGCGCCCGCAACGGGCGCGACCGCATCACCGTGCCGTCCCAGCGCCGCTCCACCAGGCCGCCCGACACGACGGTGAGCGCGCCGAGCGAGCCGCCGTGGTCGTGCAGCTCGGCGGCCTGCTCGGTGGCCCAGCCGATCAGCCAGACGTCGACGAAGTCGTCGCCGAGCAGGCGCCGGTACCAGCGCTGCTCCGGGTCGACGACGACGGGATGGCGCCCGGCACGCACCTCGTCGGCGACGCGACGGGTGAGGCCGACCAGGTCGGCGAGGGCCAGGGGCGTGGGCGCGGGGCGACGCGGGGCGTGCGACAGCACGGGGACTCCAGTGGGGGGCGGAGCGGACGGATCGGGATCGTCAGCTCGCGCGACAGCACTGGTCGAAGTGGTCGGCCCGGCGGCAGCCCCAGATCTCTCCGAGGACGGCGGCGGGCGACATGCCCCGAAGGAAAGCACGACCGGCCCCGGCGGCTCCACCCGCTCCCATCGCGTGGGACACGCGTCCGGCGCAATGTCCGACGGGTCCACAATGGCGCCATGGCGACTCAGCTCGACGACGGCAGCTGGGAGGTCCAGGGCCGGCGGCTCCGGTTCACCGTCCGGATCGGCGAGGCCTCCGCGGCCTGCGCCACCTACCTCGTCCGGACCGCGGGCGTGCGCGCGCTGCTCACCGGCACCGGCCTGGAACCGGTGTCGGTGGCCGGGCGGACGCCGCTGTTCCTCGTGCTGGTCGACTACCGCGTCAACGACCTGGGCGACTACGACGAGGCCGGCGTCGCCTTCCTGGTCCGGCACCGCGGCCGGACCGGGACCTACATCCACCAGCTCCCGGTGACGCAGACGTTCACCATGGAGGCCGGGCGCGCGCTGTGGGGGCTGCCGAAGTGGCTCGCGCGGGCGGAGCTGGGCATCGACGGCGCCGACGCCACCTGTCACCTCGCCGACGACACCGGCCGCCCCGTCCTGACCGCCGCGCTGCACGCCGCGCTGCGGCTGCCGGGCACGCTGCGCGGCGCGGTCACGGCGCTGGCGCCGCACGACGGCGGCGTCCTCGCCTCGGCCGTGCGGGCGCGGATCGGCGGGATCCGGGTCGGGCGCGGGGCGTCGGTGGCGCTGGGCTCCGGACACCCCATGGCCGACGAGCTGCGCGCCCTCGGCCTCCCGCGTCGCCCGCTCCTCACCGTCGTGGCCGGGCGGGTGGCCTTCGACATGGACCCGGCGACCGCCCACCCACGCTGAGCGATCGGGGGACTCGGGGCCGGGAAACGGGGGACTCGCGGGGTGACCCCGCGAGTCCCCCGTTCCCCGGCCGCGAGTCCCCCGTTTCCCGTGCCCGAGTCCGGCGTCAGCGGTGGGCGGCGAGCCAGTCGCGCAGGTCGCCGAGGGGACGGTCGCGCTCGGGCTCGTGGTAGATCTCGTGCCACAGCCCGTCGTACCAACGGACCGTGCTGTCCGGGGAACCGATCATCGGCTCCAGCGCGCGGGTGCCGGCGGGGTCGGTGAGCACGTCGGCGGTGCCGTGCTGGACGAGCACCGGCATCCGCAGCTCACGGGCCCGGCCGGGCAGGACGTCGAACTGGGCGAACAGCGCCGAGGACAGGCCGAGCGTCGGGTGGCCGTGGTGCACGAGCGGGTCGCCGAGGTAGTCGGCGACGACGGCGGTGTCCTTGCTGATCTTCGTGGCGTCGATCCCGGCCGGGCGCAGCGTGGGCGCCACCCTGGCCAGCAGCCTGAGGACCGGGACGGCGGCCTTCGGGATCGCGTTGCTGGCGAGCGCGGGCGCCGACAGGACGAGGCCCGCCAGCCCGGCGCCGTGGTCGAGCGCGTAGGCCAGCGCGATCTGGCCGCCCATGCTGTGCCCGAGCAGGAACAGCGGCAGGCCGGGATGGCGCGCGGCGACGTGCCTGCGGAAGGTGTCGAAGTCGGCGAGCCAGTCGGAGTACCGGTCGAGATGGGCACGGCGACCCGTCGACCGCCCGTGGCCGCGGTGGTCGAGGCCGTAGACGGCCCAGCCGTCGGGGACGAGCACGTCCTCGACGCTGCCGTAGCGCCCGGAGTGCTCGCCGAGGCCGTGGCAGACCAGCAGGACCCCGGCCGGCTCCCCGTCGGGAAGCCGGCCCCGCCAGAACAGCTCGACGTCCCCGACGCCGGGCAGCGTGCCCTCGACCCGATCCGCTGTGTCCGTCACCGGCACAACCTATCCGGCGGGCACCCCGGCCGGCTCGAGCTCCACGTCGTGCACGCGCTCCGCCTCGTCGGTGACGACGACGAGCACGACGTCGGCCTCGCAGCCCGCGGCGGCCACCGACACCGCGTACTCCCCCGCGGCCAGGTCGGCGACGAGGTAGGCACCGTCGACGTCGGTCTCCGCGACCTCGACGACCTCCCCGTCCTGCACCAGGGTCACCCGTGCGCCGCGGATCGGGCCGTCCTCGCCGGTCACCGTGCCGACGAGCGCGGCGGAACGGGCGAGCAGCACCTCGACGTCGACGGGGGCGTCACCGACGGTCAGCGCCACCGCGCCGGGCTGGTGGTCGGGCGCGGTCGCGACGACGACGTAGCTGCCGGGGTGCGGTGCGGTCATCCCGCCCTCCCCGGACCGGCCGGTGGAGACCTCGCGGCCGCGGTCGTCGAGCAGCGCGACGGCGGCGTCGGCGACCGCCGTGCCGTCGCGGCGGACCGCCCGGAACCGGACGGGCTGCGCCGCGCCGACCGCCGGCGGACCCTCGGGTCGGGAGGCCCCCTCCAGTGCGACGACCGGTGCCCGCTCGGGACGGGCCGACGGGTCGCCGAACGTCCGGAGCAGCGCGAGATCGGCGGCGGCCTGCTCGGCCGCCAGGTGCTGCGGATCGCGGGGGGCGCGGCGGGAGGACGGCTCGGTCGGTGACGTCGGCTCGGTCGGCGCGGGGGGTGCGGTCAGGTGCGACTCGACCGGCTGCTCGGACGTGGTCGGGACCGGCGCCTCCACCGCGGCCGGGGTCTCGGTCCCGGCCGAGGCCTCGGTGACGGCCGGGGTCTCGGTCGGTGCCGGGGCGGAGGGCGGTGCCGGGGCGGAGGGCTGTGCCGGGGTCGCGGTCGGCGCCGGGGTCGCGGTCGGCGCCGGGGTCGCGGTCGGCGCCGGGGTCGCGGTCGGCGCCGGGGTCGCGGTCGGCGCC
>NZ_BJNG01000029.1 GCF_006539565.1 Pseudonocardia hydrocarbonoxydans | reverse complement strand
CGGCGCCGGGGTCGCGGTCGGCGCCGGGGTCGCGGTCGGCGCCGGGGTCGCGGTCGGCGCCGGGGTCGCGGTCGGCGCCGGGGTCGCGGCCGGGGCGGACACCGCGGTCGGGGTATCGAACAGCAGGTCGGGATCGGCCGCCGGGAAGGCCACGGGGTCCTCGACGGGCGGCTGCACCGGGATCGGGCCGGTGTGCTCGTCGGAGGCGGGGTCCGTCGGGTCGTCCTGGTCGGCGCCGCGCATCACGGTCGCGCCGACGGCGACGCCCGCACCCGCACCGACCGCGGCGACGGAGGCGGGTGCCCGGTCGTCACGCTCCACCGCGTCGCCGGCCGGCGGTGGCTCGACGGGCGCCGGGGCCACGGACGGGACGTCCTGCTGCACCTTGTCGGCGCCGGTCCCGATGACGGTGAGTGGAGCGGTCCCGTCCGAATCGGGGACTACGTTCGACCCCTGCGCTGCGTCCACCGCGGACGTGTCGTCGGGGTCGATCGCCTCACCCTGCGGAGCCGGCGCGTCGCCGGGTTCCGGTGCGTCGGAGCGGGTCGAGCCGTCCGGCACGTCGACCGGGGACTCCTCGGGGCCGTCCGTCGCCCCGTCCACCGACCGGAGCACCGCCGACGGACCGGCATCGGCCGGCGGGGTGGTGGTCGTCGCGACCGGGGAGAGCCTCCCGGTCCGGGTGCGGGACGCGGTGAACGGGTGCGGCTCGTCGGCCGGGTCGGGGCGGCGGGGCGGGCGGCGGAGCAGGGTCAGTGCGGGCACCCGGCGCTGCTCGACCGGCTCCGGCTCCGGCTCGCCGGACCCGGTGATCTGCGCGGCGCGCCGCCACGGCACGTCGTCGCCGAGGGGCGCCACGGCGCGGGCCGCCACGACGGGCTCGGGCTCGGCGGCGGCCGCGCCGGCGGGCTCGGCCTCGACGCCGGCGGCCTCGTCCCCGCCGTCCCCGGCAGCGGCCGACCCGGAACCGGCCGACCCGGAACCGACCGACCCGGAACCGGCGGACCCGGCTCCGACGGGCTCGGAGTCGACGGCCCCGGACTCGACAGCGGCGGACTCGACAGGGGCGGGCCCGACAGCGGCGGACCCGGCACCGGCGGACCCGGCACCGGCGGACCCGGAGCCGACAGCCTCGGCGCCGGCGGGATCGGCGTCGGCACCGGGCTCCTCGGCGAGCGGTCCGTCGGCGACCGGAGCCGGCTCGGTCCCGGCGCGCGCGGCGACGAGGTCGGCCACCGTGCGCGGGCCGGGCGGCACGGCGCGCTCGGTACGCCTGCGCTGCAGCAACAGGCCGAGGAGCAGGCCGAGCAGCAGCAGGACCGCCACCGCGATCAGCACCACCGGAAGCGTGATCATCTCCGGTCTCCCGTGGGTCGATCCCAGAACCAGACCGGGCCGGTCCGACCCGCAGAACCTAGCATTCTCGTGATCACACACCGTGATGTGACGCGGGTGTCGGGCGAACGGGAGCAGTGTGGACCAGGAACTGATCGAGCTGGCCGCCGCGCACGGCGTGGCCACCGGTTACCGCGACGGCGACCGCCGCCCCGTGACCGTCGACGAGGACGTGGTCGTGCGGGTGCTCGGCCTGCTCGACGTCGACGCCGCGACCCCCTCCGCCCGCCGCGCGGCGCTGCAGAAGGCGCGGGCCGACGCCGACCGGCTGCCCGGCACGATCGCCGTCCGCACCGACCGCTCCCGCGCGCTGCCGGGCCCGGCCGTGCTGGTCGACCCCGACGGCGGACGCCGCGACGTCGACGAGATCCCGGCCGGTCTCGCCCCCGGCTGGTACGGCCTGGAGATCGGGGACCGCACGGTCACGGTGGTCGTCGCCCCGCCCGCCCTGCCCGACGCCGAACGCTCCTGGGGCTGGATGCTGCAGCTCTACGCGCTGCACTCGGCGCGCTCCTGGGGCATCGGCGACCTCGGGGACCTCCGCGAGTTCACCGCCTGGACCGGCGCCGAGCACGGGGCGCGGGCGGTGCTGCTCAACCCGCTGCACGCGTTCACGCCCGTGCCGCCGGTGCAGCCGTCGCCGTACACGCCGTCGAGCCGCCGGTTCGGCACACCGCTGGCGCTGCGGATCACCGATCTCGACGCCTACGCCCGCGCCGACGCCGCCACCCGCGCCGAGGTCGACGCCCTGGCCCCGGCGCCGACCGACCGCATCGAACACGACCGGGTGTGGGCGGCGAAGCGCTCGGCGCTGGAGCTGCTGTGGCGCGCCGAGGGCCGTCCCTTTCCGGATGTCGAGCCCGACCTCGCCGAGTTCGCCACGTTCTGCGCCCTCGCCGAGCGCCACGGCGGCCGGTGGAGCCGCTGGCCCGAACACCTGCGTCGCCCCGTCGTCGAGGACGGGCCGCGCACGGCGTTCCACGCCTGGGTGCAGGCGCAGGTCCAGCAGCAGCTGCGCGAGGTCCGCGACGCCGCGCGCGCGGCGGGGGTCCGCATCATCCACGACCTGGCCGTCGGCTGTGATCCCGAGGGCGCCGACGGCTGGGCGTGGGCGGACGTCCTGGCGCTCGGCGTGCGCGTCGGCGCCCCGCCGGACGCGTTCAGCCAGCAGGGACAGGACTGGGGGCTGCCGCCGTGGCGCCCCGACCGCCTCGACGCCACCGGGTACGCCGCCTACCGCGACCTGCTCCGCGCCCAGCTCCGCCACGCCGACGGGCTGCGCATCGACCACGTCGCCGGGCTGTGGCGGCTGTGGTGGGTGCCGCCGGGCGAGTCGGCCGACCGCGGCACCTACGTCCACTACGACGCCGAGGTCATGCTCGCCGTGCTCACGCTGGAGGCGCACCTGGCGGGCGCGCTGGTGATCGGCGAGGACCTCGGGACGGTCGAGCCGGAGGTCACCGCCGGGCTGGCGGAGCGGCACATGCTGGGCTCGTCGGTGCTCTGGTTCACCCGCGACCTCGACGCCGAGGGAGAGCCGCTGCTGGACCCGGCCCGCTGGCCCGACGACTCCGTCGCCACGATCTCCACCCACGACCTGCCCACGGCCGCCGGCTTCCTGCGCGGTGAGCACGTGCGGGCGCGGGCCGAGCTGGGCCTGCTCGACGACCCGGTGGCCGAGGAGAAGAAGGCGGCGGCCGACCGGGCCGAGCTGGTGGCGCTGCTGCACGGGCACGGCTTCGCCGGGGAGACCGACGAGGAGCTCGTCGTGGCCATGCACGCGCTGCTCGCCTCCACCCCCGCGCGGCTGGTGCTCGTGTCCCCCTACGACGTGATCGGCGAGGTGCGCCAGCCCAACCTGCCCGGCACCGTCGACGAGTACCCCAACTGGCGGCTGCCGCTGCCGGTGACGCTGGAGGAGCTGTACCGCGACCCGCGCGTCACCGCCGTCGTCGACGCCGTGCGGGCAGGCCGTGGCTGACGCGGCACGCTGCGCCGAGCTCCTGTGGGCGGCGTGGCGGCGCGGGGAGCGGATGACGGCCCTGCCCGAACCGCCCGCCGACGAGGCCGCGGGGATGGCCGTGCAGAACGCGCTGCGCCCGCTCGTCGGGGAGTCCTACGGCTGGAAGATCGCGGCGACGTCGGCCGCCGGGCAGGCGCACGTCCGCGTGTCCGGGCCGTTGCCCGGGCCGCTGTTCACCCGGTTCCGCTTCGCACCCGGCGACGTCCTGCCCTCGCACGACCTGCACATGCGGGTCGCGGAGGCCGAGTTCGCGTTCCGCCTCGGCGCCGACGTCCACCCCGGTGACGACGTGCTCGCCGCGGTCGACGCGCTGCATCTCGCGGTGGAGCTGCCGGACTCGCGCTTCGTCGACTTCGCCGCGGTCGGGCCCGCCCAGCTGCTCGCCGACGCGGCCTGCGCGAGCCGGTTCGTGCTCGGCCCGGAGGTGCCGGACTGGCGCGGGCTGGACCTGTCCACAGCGGGGACAGCCCTGTGGATCAACGGTGCGGAGGCGGCCCGCGGCACCGGGGCGGCCGTGCTCGGCGACCCCCGGACGGCGCTGGCGTGGCTCGCCGCGGAGCTGCCCCGGTTCGGGCACCGGCTGCGCGCGGGCGACGTGGTCACGACCGGCACCACCACCCCGCCCCCGACGGTCGGGCCGGGCGACGCGGTCCGCGCCGACTTCGGCGAGCTGGGCTCGGTCGGCTTCACCCTGCGGGCATAGTGGTCGGCGTGGAGTCGAGCCGACTGGACCGCTGGCTGTGGGCGGTGCGCCTGACCAAGACCCGCCCGGACGCCGCGACGGCCTGCCGGGCCGGGCACGTCCGCGTCAACGACCGGCCCGCGAAGCCGGCCACCCCGGTGAGCCCGGGCGACGAGGTCCGCGCGCGCGTCAACGACGTCACCCGGGTCGTGGAGGTGGTGCGGGTCCTGCCGCGCCGCGTCGGTGCCGCCGACGCGGCCACCTGCTACATCGACCGGACCCCCGCTCCCCCGCCGGAGATGGCGATCCCGGTGGCCCGCCGCGACCGCGGCGCGGGCCGCCCCACCAAACGCGAGCGCCGGGTGCTCGACGAGTTCCGCACCGGCGGGCTCTGACCCTCCGGGGCGCCCGTCGCCCCCCGCCGGTGCACGGCGGGGGGCGACGGTGGTGCGGGAGTGCGATCAGCCGGTGACGGGGAGGCTGGCCTCCACGACCGTCGGCGCGGGGGCCTCGGTGTCGGCGTCGTCGGTCTCCTCGGCGTCGTCGGCGTCGTCCTGGCCGTCGTCGCCCTTGTCGCCGAAGTCCTCGTCGTCCTTGCCGTCGTCGTCGACGTACTCGGTGCAGGTGGCGACACCGATCGTGACGGTCTGCAGCGCCTCGTCGAGGCCGCCGCCCAGCGCGCCGGTCAGCTCCGAGACGACGTCGTTCTCGGTGAGCAGGTCGGTGCCCAGGTCGACGCCGAGCGCGTCACCGAGGATCGGCAGCGCGGCGCGGTCGTCGGCGTCGAGGGTCTCGTTGACGGCGTCGTCGCGGCCGGGCAGGAGCTTCAGCTCCGCGCCGGTGACGGTCAGCGAGCCGTCGGCGTTGCGGACCTGGTCGTTGAACACGACCGTGGCCAGCGGGGAGAGGTTGATCTCCGTGTTGGGGACCGGGGTCTCCGGGAGGGGCTGGCCCAGCAGGGTCCCGTTGACGATCTGCAGCCCGGACAGGTCGGGGTCGGCGTCCTCGCAGTAGGTGCGGATGAGGTCGGCGCGCAGGATGTCGAGCAGCTCCACGCGCGCGACGCTGGTCTCCGACCTCGCGGCCTCGGCCGAGGCGTTGAGCACGCCCACGAAGATGCCGTCGGCGTCGGCGTCGGAGGTGCGCTCGCCGAGGCCCAGGACCTCCTTGCTGACCGGCTCGCCGTCGACGGACTCGACGCCCGCGGGGAGGGGGTCGATGTCCAGCAGGCCGGAGGCCGAGATCGCGTACGCCGAGTCGACGAACGACTCCTCGTCGTCGGCGAAGGCGGGAGAGACGCCGAAGAGCAGCGTGGCCCCGACGGCGACGGTCGCCCCGGCGCCGACGATCTTCTTGTTCCTCACGTGCGTGTACCCCTTCAGTTCTGGTCGATCATGACGAGCGTGCCGAGCGGCACCTCGACGAGTTCCTCGAGCGCGTCCTGCGGGACGCGGATGCAGCCGTTGCTGGCGGCGGTACCGAAGCCGTCGGCGGTGGGCCAGGTGTGGATCGCGACGGTGCCCGGGCCGCCGCCGAAGGTGTCGAGCGTCGGGCTGTGCGTCCCGAGCGGCAGGATCACCGGCGAGAAGTCCTGGGCGGCGTCGGTGAACGCCCCGAGGATGAAGGTGCGGCCGGCGGGCGTGGGGGTGTCGGGAGCACCGATGCCGATCGTCCACTCCCCGACGACGGACTCGTCGCGCAGCAGCTGCATCGTCATCGAGCCCAGGTGCACCTCGACGCGGTACGGCGTGGTGGCGCGCTCCATGTCGGCGGCGCGGACCCAGCCGGTGGAACCGAGCGGGCGGGACGGCAACAGGATCTGCACCCAGTCGCCCTGCTCGGCGATCACCGGGAACCAGACGTCGCCGAACTGGGTGGGCTCGACACGCGCGATCGGGACGCCGTCCGGCGCGGCGTGCACCGGCGTGCGGCGCTCGGGGTGCACGACCACTCCGTCGGTCGGCGCGTCGGCGGACGGGTCGACCGGTGCGCCGTCTATCACGCCGTAGGTGTCGGCCAGCGGCAACGTCGAGACGTCGACGACCGGGGGTGCGTCGGAACCCGCGGTGGACGCCGGGCCGCTGCCGAGGAACGTGAACCCGAGGACCACCGCGAGCACCAGGGCGATGCCCCCGACCACCCACGGGAGGTACCCCGGACGGGACGGCGCGTGCCGACGGTCCGTGCGGACGGGGAGAGAGTGCCGAGTCATGACCCACCCAACCGGGGCAGTGCGAACGGGGACGGAGTCGCAGAAGAGTGACGAATACCGCTCACTGAGTGCGACGAACAGAACATACCGGGCACCGCTGCGTGCAGACGAGGTACCCCGACACACTCCGTCGTCGGGTGGACGCGCTGCGAAAGGTTCGGCACGAACACCCCAACGAGGGGTTCTCGATCGAGTGACGGGGGAATCCCCGAGAATCGTTCGGTGACCACGCCCCCCACCGCCGACAACGTCCGCGCGGCCGCCGCCCGCCTGGCCGGGCACGCCCACCGCACCCCCGTCCTCACCTCCCGCCGGGTCGACGAGGAGCTCTTGACCTCGGTGTTCTTCAAGTGCGAGAACTTCCAGCGAATGGGTGCGTTCAAGTTCCGCGGCGCGTTCAACGCTCTGTCACGATTGGGTGACGACGCGCGCCGGAGCGGTGTCGTGGCGTACTCGTCGGGCAACCACGCGCAGGCCGTCGCGCTCTCCGCGCGCATCCTGGGGATGCCCGCGACGATCGTCATGCCGCACGACGCGCCGGCGTCGAAGGTCGCCGCCACGCTCGGCTACGGCGCCGAGATCGTGCGCTACGACCGGTTCACCGAGGACCGCGCGGCCATCGGGGCGGCGCTCGCGGCGCAGCGCGGGCTGACCCTCGTCCCGCCCTTCGACCACCCCGACGTCATCGCCGGGCAGGGCACGGCCGCGCTGGAGCTGTTCGAGGACGTCGGCGAGCTCGACGCGCTGTTCGTCTGCCTGGGCGGGGGCGGGCTGCTGTCCGGGTCGGCGCTGGCGGCGGGCCTGCTCTCACCCGGGTGCCGGCTGCACGGCGTCGAGCCCGAGGCGGGCGACGACGGGCAGCGCTCCTTCCGCAGCGGCGGGATCGTGCACATCCCGACGCCCGACACGATCGCCGACGGGGCCCAGACCCAGGCGCTGGGCGAGCTGACGTTCCCGATCATCCGCCGCGACGTCACCGACGTGCACACGGTCTCCGACGCCGAGCTCGTCGACGCCATGCGCGTGTTCGCGAGCACGCTCAAGATCGTGGTGGAGCCGACCGGCTGCCTGGCCTTCGCGGCGCTGCGCCGCCTCGCCCCGGCGTTCCGAGGGCAGCGGGTCGGGGTGATCGTCAGCGGCGGCAACGTCGACCTGGACCGCTACGCCGCCCTCCTCACGGCCTGAGGACGATCTTCCCGAACTGCCGGTTGGACTCCAGGTGCCGGTGCGCCTCGACGACCTGGTCCAGCCCGTCGAAGACGCGGTCGACCTGCGGGGTGAAGTCGCCGCCGCGCAGCCCGGCGGTCACGAACGCCGCCGCCCGTCGCAGCCGCTCCTCGTCGCGCGTCATCGCGAACAGGGTGAAGCTGCGCATGACCAGGTCCGGCAGGGTGTGCGTCGGGTAGAGCGTGGGCTGCCCGGAGAGCCTGCCGTGGATGACGATGGTCCCGTTCGGCCGCATCGCCTCGGCCATCTCGGCGACGGCGGGCCCGGCGACGGCGTCGAACACGACGTCCAGGCCGCGCCCGCCGGTGATCTCCCGGGCCGACTCGCGCAGGTCGTCGGTCCCGCTGACGATCACGTGCGCCGCCCCGGCCGCGCGCAGCTCGTCGACCTTGTCGGCGCTGCGGCTGACCGCGATCGGCACCGCACCGATCCGGGCGGCCACCGCGATCGCGGCCAGCCCGACGCTGCTGGTGGCCGCGGTGATGAGCACGGTGTCGGCGGGCCGCAGGATCCCCGGCTCCAGCAGGCCCGCGTAGATCACGAGGTAGGGCATCCACACCGCGGCGCCGGTGACCTCGTCGACGGGCCGGGGCACCAGCGCCCGCGCGGGCACGATCGCCTGCCGCCCGTAGACGGTGTAGTCGTTCATCGAGAACGCCGGCACCACGCTCACCGCGTCGCCCACCGCCCAGCGCGTGACGCCCTCGCCGAGGGCCGCCACCGTGCCCGCCGCCTCGTACCCGAGGCCCGCCGGCAGCACCGTCGGCTCGATGTAGTCGCCGCGGCGGAACATCGACTCGGCCCGGTTGAGCCCGATCGCCGCGATGTCGACGAGCGCCTCCCCCGGCCCGGGCGGCCCCAGGTCGGCGTCGACGACGTGCAGGACCTCGGGCCCGCCCAGCCCGGTGAAGCGCACGACTGCGGTCATGCGTCCCACCGTGGCCCACGGGCCCGAGGTCCGGCAACTGTCCGATCAGGCACTGTCCGATGAGACTGCAGGCGCTCGCCGAGCGGATACGCCCTAGCGTGCGACGGATGAGACGCGTGCCGTTCGCCGCCGACGAGAAGACGAGCCTGTACGTCGCACTGGACCGCCACCGCGACGTCGTCGTGTGGAAGCTCGACGGCCTCGACGACGAGCAGCTGCGGCGGCGGGTCACCCCGTCGGGCATGAGCCTGCTGGGCCTGCTGAAGCACCTGATCTTCGTCGAGGACGGCTGGTTCTGCGGCACGTTCGGCCGCCCCGTCCTGGCCGCACCGTTCGACCCGGCCGATCCCGACGCCGACTGGCGACCCGGGCCGCACGAGAGCCCCGCGGTGCTGCTGGCGGCCTACGCCGAGACGCGCGCCCGCGCCGACGCCGTGGTCGACGAGCTGGCCCTCGACGACACCGGCACCGCGTGGTCGGGCGAGACCGTCACCCTGCGCTGGGTGCTGGTGCACATGGTCGAGGAGCTGGCCCGGCACGCCGGACACGCCGACGTCATGCGGGAGCTGATCGACGGGGCGACCGGCGAACATCCCTGACCGTGTGCGCTGCTAACGACTACCGGTATCGCGTCGAAGCACGGTCGTGGGGATCGGTCGTGGGTGGGCAGTGGTGATCGGAGCGGCGCTCCTCGTGGGCGCCTGCACGGAGAGCGGTGGGTCGGGCGACGCCAGGGTGGTGGCAGCTCCGCGGTCGACTCCGACGACGACGACCACCACCGCTGCGGTAGGGGAGGCTCAGGTGCGGGCCGGAGCGCCGGACACCGGCGACGGCGACGGCGACGGGTTCGGAGCGAGCCTCGCCCAGATGTGGCAGTCGGTCGTGTCCGCCTGGGACGCGCTCCCCTCGTTCGACGTCCCCGACGCCGTCACGGCCACCTGCGGCGACGCCGGCGACGGCCCGTACAGCGGGCTACCGGGGTGCGAGGCGGGTGGAGAACGGACGACCGTGGAGCGGGTCGTCGATGGCGACACCGTCCTGCTCGACGACGGCCGCGAGGTGCAGCTCATCGGGGTCGACGCCCCCGAGGCGGGCACCTGCGCGGGCGACGCCGCCACCCGACACGTCCGCGCTCGGGTGCTCGACCGCTCGATCGTGCTGCACACCGAGCCGGGTGCAGGGCGCGACCGCTCCGGCCGACCGCTGCACTACGTCCGCTACGACGGGCCCGACGACCAGTACGACCTCGGCTACAGCCTGGCCTTCAACGGCCTGGCCGTGTCGTACCCGGCGTACCGCGGGAACGACCGCTACATGGCGAACATCGCCGAGGCGGTGGCCGGCGCCCCCGCCCCGCCCCGCTGCCCGGCGCCGTCGACACCGCAGGGCGAGCCGGACGACGACCACCGAACCGCAGCCGCCGCATCGCCGGCGCCGCGGCCGGCCGTCGGGATGCCTGCGGCGACCACGGTTCGCGCGCCCGCACCCCGGGACGACGGCGCGGCCTACTTCACGAACTGTTCGGCGGCCCGGGCGGCCGGAGCGGCGCCGATCCGGCGTGGCGAGCCGGGCTACCGGTCCGCGCTCGACCGCGACGACGACGGGGTCGCGTGCGAGTGAGGGCCCCGGGGTCGGCACCCTCCCCGACCGATAGAGTGATCTGCCTCACATCCATGGCCGCAGAATCCCGGCTCCCGGACCTACCGTCCGGCCCATGGACATCGAGGAGATCCGGCGCCACATCGTCGACAGCCTGCCCGGCACCGACGTGCTCGAGGCCTTCGGGGACCTGTACTTCGTGCACGATCCCCGTCGCGACCTGCCGGACGCGCGGAAGGTCCCCTGGGCCACCCTCGTCACGTCGAACGCCCACGACGAGTTCTCCGACCTCGACCGGCCCGGGGTCTTCCGTCTCAACGTCGGCCTGACGAAGGCGGAGTTCGCCCGGCTGTTCCCCGAGGAGTGCCCGCACGACCCGGCCGCGCTCGACGTGCTCCTGCCCCACCCCGTCTACGGCCGCCTGCGCTGGGCCTGCGTCCTCAACCATCCACTCCGGTCACGTCCCGGAGCGGTACGGCCCCGGGCAGCACGTGCTGGTGTCCGGGCCGCCCACGGTCTCCCGCGTGCGTGCCGCGCTCGACGCCGGTGCGCGCGGCTACCTGTTCCCGCGACCCGCCGGGCTGCCCGCCCCCACCTCGGACGACGTACCCGACGAACCCGGGCCCCGGTGGCCGCACGGCGTGGCGCCGGTGGTGCCGGTGGAGACGGCGGACGGCATCGGATCGCACCTGTCGGCGCGCGAGGTCCAGATCGTGCAGCTGGTCGCCGACGGGCGCAACAACTCCGAGATCGGCCGCGTGCTGGGTGTGTCGCCGCTGACGGTGAAGAGCCACCTCTCCCGGATCAGTGGCCGGCTCCGGGTCACCGACCGTGCCCAGATCGTGCTGCTGGCCCTGCGCGCCCGCGTGATCCGGTGACGCGACGGCGACGCACGCTCCCCGGCCGGGTCTAAGGTCCCCGGATGGGAACCCCCGAACCCCGTCTGCGGGTGACGGTGTCCGGGCACTGGCCGGTCGTGGTGCTGGCCTGCCGCGGCGAGATCGACCACGAGACCTACGACCTGTTCGCCGACGGCGCGTTGCGGGCGCTGGCCGGCACGGAGCCCGACGTGGTCGTCGACCTGGCCGAGGTGGCCTACTGCAACACCAGCGGACTCAAGGTGTTGCGCCACGCCGCCGACCACGCCCGCGCCCACGGCAGGCGGCTGTCCGTCGCGACCGGCGGCAACGCCGGGCTGGCGCGGGTGACCGGGGTGGCGGACGGCCTGACGCTGGTCGGGGATCCGTCCGAGGTGTTCGACTCCGTCCACGAGTCGCCGCCGGTGGAGCGCTGAGGCTCCGGCGAGATCGCGCGACGACCTCTGTTCCCTGGCGAGCGGCGCTACCGTTTCCTCATGGACGAGGGCCGCGCGGACGTCGCGCCGGTGCCGCTGCCGCTGACCCCGATCCTCGGACGCGACCGGGAGGTCGAGGCGGCGCGGGCCCTGCTGACGACGCAGCGACTGGTCACCGTGGTGGGTGCGGGGGGCTGCGGGAAGACCCGGCTCGCGATCGAGATCGTCGGAGTAGTCACGGACGTCGTCTTCGTCGACATGGCGCCGATCACCGAGCCGGAGCACGTGCTGCCGACCATCGCCCGCGCCCTCGGGCTGCGCGAGGCCGGTGCCCAGCCAGTGTCCACGACGTTGCTCCGACACCTGCTCGACCGAAGGGTCTTGCTCCTGCTCGACAATCTCGAACACCTGCCGGACGCCGCCGCCGGGATCACCGACCTCCTCTCCCGGTGTCCCGCCGTCCGGGTGCTCGCCACCAGCCGATCACCCCTGCGCGTGCCCGGGGAGCAGGTCCTGCAGGTGGATCCGTTGCCCGTACCCGACCTCCGCGCCCCGGTCGGGCCCGACGACCTCTCGACATGCCCGAGCGTCGCGCTGTTCGTCGCCCGGGTCGGCGCCGTACAGCCTGACTTCACCCTCACCGCGCAGAACGCGCGCGCCGTCGCCGAGATCTGTTGCGCACTCGACGGCCTGCCGCTCGCCATCGAGCTGGCAGCCGCGCAGGTCCGCCCGCTCGGTCTGTCGGAGGTGCTGGCGCGCACCACGGAGCAGTTCTACACAGTGCAGGTCCCCTCGCGGATGGCACCGGACCGGCACCGCAGCCTCGCGAACGCGGTTGCCTGGAGCGTGGCGCTGCTCGATGACCGGGCGATCACGCTGTTCCGCCGGTTGTCGGTCTTCGCCGGGGGCTGGACCGCACACGCCGCCCAGCAGGTCTGCGGCGAGCCTGGCGACGACGTACTCCCGGCGCTGGCGACGCTGGTCGAGCACTCACTTGTCGACGCGGTGCACAGCGCGACGACGGTGCGCTACCGGATGCTGGAAACGCTGCGCCGGTACTCGGCCGGGATGGCGCGGGACGCCGGCGACCAGGAGGTCGTCCGGCTACGGCACGCCGACTGGTGCCGGTCCCTCGGATCCCGCGTGTCCGCCATGGAGGGGGCTGACGAGACCGCCGCCCTCGACGCCGCGGAGGCGGAGCTGGACAACATCCGGGCCGCGCTGGACAACTGCGGGCAGACCGGAATCTCGGCCGGGCTGCGGCTGGCGGCCGACCTCTACTACCTGTGGGACATCCGCGGTTACCTCACCGAGGGACGGGAGCACCTGCGCCGCCTGCTCGACCGGCACGACACCGCGTCGGACCCCGTGGCCCACTGGTGGGCCCTCCAGTCCCTCGGCCTGCTCCTGCTGTGGCAGGACGAGCACGGCGCCGCGCGCGCCGCCCTGGGCGCGGCAGCCGCGCTCGCGGAGGAACACGGCAACGCCGGTGGCTGGGCCTGGTGCGCGGGCAATGTGGCGATCTCCCACTTCATGCTCGGCGACGTCGACGAGGTCGTCCCGCTCGCCGAGCGCGGGCTGGAGATCGCACGCGCGGTGGGCGAGACGATGCCCCTGCGCCGGGCGACCTGCGGCCTCGGGCTGGTCCGGTGGGCGCAGGGCCGCCGCGACGAGGCGGTCGAGCTGCTCGAGGAGAACGCACGGTTGAACCGAACCTCGGTGTGGGGTAGCGGGAAGTCGAGCTACTTCCTCGGCTGGATCGCCTACCTCGACCACGACCTGGACG
The DNA here is from genome assembly GCF_006539565.1 of Pseudonocardia hydrocarbonoxydans. Lineage (GTDB taxonomy): Bacteria > Actinomycetota > Actinomycetes > Mycobacteriales > Pseudonocardiaceae > Pseudonocardia > Pseudonocardia hydrocarbonoxydans. Next base: position 19,014 of record NZ_BJNG01000029.1, on the reverse strand, counting down.
GGGCGGGCGACCGGTTCCGCACCGGGGCGGCGGCGTTCGAGAAGGTCGGGGACCACCGGTCCCTCCCGGACTGTCTGGACGGGTCGGGCTGCGTCGCCGTGGCCCGCGGCGAGCACCCCGAAGCGCTGCGGCACTTCGCCCGGGCGGCGGCCCTGCGTGAGCGGGCTGGATCACGCCGCAACGCCTACCTCCGCTCGCACTGCGATCCTGCCGAGGCACGTGCGCGAACGGCTCTCGCCGACACCCCGTCACCGGGCGTCACGCCTCGCGAGTACGAGGTCGCCCGCCTCATCGCCGAGGGCTTCACCAACCGTCGCATCGGCCACCGGCTGGGGATCAGTGAGCGCACCGCCGAACGACACGTCGAGAACCTGCGCGGCAAGCTCGGCGTGCACAGCCGTGCCCAGGTCGCGGCTTGGGTGTCCGGTACCCAGTCGACACCGTCCCGGTCGGCGGCGGGTATTACCGATGGCGACCACCGGCCGCCGGCGATGTACTGATCCGGTCGGGTCCAGGACACCGACGGAATACCTGGCCGGGGCGCGTCCCCGCACCGCGGGAACGTGCCCCCGAACGCGGCGAGACGAGGAACCCGGAATGACCGACACAGCGACCCGATCGGCCGTCGGCATCGTCGAGGACGGCTACGCGGCCTTTCTGCGGGGGGACATCCCCGCACTGCTCGCGCTGCTCGATCCGCAGGTGTCCTGGACCGAAGCCGAGGGCAGCGCCTACGCCGGGACCTTCGTCGGGCACGACGCCCTGGTCCAGGGGGTGTTCCTACCGCTCGGCGAGGACTGGGAGTCCTTCACACCGGTGCCGGCCGAGTTCTTCCACTGCGGCGGGACGGTGATCGCCGTCGGTGCGTTCGAGGGCACCCACCGGAGCACCGGCGCCTCGATGACCTCGCGGTTCGCGCACCTGTTCCGGCTCCGCGACGGACGGATCGTCGAGTTCGAGTCGATCAACGACACGTATACGGTGCGGGCCGCGATGACCTGACGGTCACCGCGGCGACCGTCAGAGGCGACCGCTGCAGGAGACGGCCCCGTAGTCGCCGGCCGTCTCCTCCGCGAGGACGACGTCGTCGACGAGGATCCGGCACGACATCTCGCCGGACGCACCGGCCGCGGAGACCGAGTACTCGGCGGGCCCCTCGGCCGCCGGGGCGGTCTGCTCCCAGGGCAGATCCACGCCGGACACCTGCGCGACCGACGAACCCCGGCTGTAGGTGATCACGCCCACCGTGCCGGACCCGGTCACCTCGAACGTGACCTCGGTGGCCGCCGACGCCGCGGGGGCGGCGGGGTCGGCGGGGTCGCCCGCCGGGGCCGCGGCCGATCCGTCGCTCTCGGCCGACCGCTCGATCGCCACCGGTCCCCGGGCCTGCGAGGACCCGGATCCGTCGTCCGAGCCACCGAGGGTGAGCAGCGCGATCGGGACGACGACGGCGACGGCCGCGGCGGCGGCGACCGCCCACCGCCACTTCCGGCGACCGGTCGTCGGGGCCTCGGCCCGCCCGGCCCGTCCGCGCCGGCCGCGGGTCGGCCGGCCCGCGTCGGCGGACTCGGGACGCGGGGATCCGGCGGCCCGGTCGGGCACCGGCTCGCCGGCGTCCACGAGGGCACGGGCCGCCCCGGGCGCCGGGTCGTCGACCGGGACGGGGCCGGGCCCCTGACGGGCGGGACGCCCGTGGTCCCCCGGACCCGTCTCCAGCCGGCGCCGGCCACCCGGCCGGTCCGGCGCGTCGAGCGGGGCGGCGACGGCGGTCCGGTCGGGCCGCGGGGCCGGGCGGTCGACCGGCGTCCGGTCCTCGACGCCGTGCCGCCCGCGGGCGGCCGGGTCGAGGTCGGGCCGGACGGGTCCGTCGACGGCGCGACGGCGCCCGCCGTCGGGGACGCGGGCGTCGGCGGGCGGGCGCCGGGGATACGGGTCCGGTCCGCCCGGCTCGGGCGCACCGCGGTGCGCGCGCCGCGGCCCCTGGTCGGCCCGGTTGTCCACCGGCCGGCCCGTGCCATGGCGGCCGGCCCCGTGACGCCCGGGCCCCGGACCCGCGGGAGGCGGTGCGACGTCGGTGCCGGCGGGCCGGCGGTCACGGGCCACGAACGGCGACGCGGGGCGCTCCCGGTCGGGCGGCGGGGCCGCGCGGCGCCGGGGCGGCGGAGGCGCCTCGTCGTCGAGCACCCAGCGGCCTGCGGCCGGATCCCATCGCGGTCCTGGCACGACGCCCCCATCCGTTGTCGTTCTGGTTCAACGAACGGGTCGTTCGTCGGTGACGCGAGGTGCGTCACCGGGGCGGGTCGGGTCACCGGGGGCCCAGGTCGGTCACGAGGTTGACCGCCACCGCGAGGACCCCCGTGCCGAAGGCGTAGGAGAGCAGGGCGTGCCCGAGCGCGGTCTTGCGGACCTCGGTGCTGGTGGGTTCGGCCTCCGGGACGGCGCAGGCCATCCCGACGGTGAACGCCAGGTAGGCGAAGTCGCTGTAGGCCGGGGGGCGCTCCTGCTTGAAGTCGATGCCGCCGTCGGCGCCGACCTCGTCCTTGTAGTAGAGGCGCGCGTACTTCAGGGCGAAGACGGTGTTGACCAGGCCCCAGGCGAGGACCACGGCGAGCACGCTGAGGATCACCAGGGCGACCGCGACGGGGTCCCGGTCGCTGCCGGACCGGGCGAGGGCCAGCGCGACGGCGCCGAGGCTGACGACCGCGCCGACCAGTACCGCGGCGTCGCTGGACCGGGAGCGGCTCTCCGCCTCCGCGAGCAGCTTGGTGCCCCGATGGTCCAGCGGCCAGCTGATCCGCCACGCCCAGACCAGGACGACCGTCGCCGCCACGGTCCAGGTGACCAGGGGGACCAGCTCGGAGGCGCCGGCGAGACCGACGACGGCGCCGGCGCCGAGGCCGGCGGCCAGCGAGACCAGGACCCGCCGGGCGGACAGGATCCGCCCGACGCCCCGGACCCCGTCGTCGGGCGGCTCCGGACCACCGACCGGGCGGTGCACGACGCGGCCCGGCCCCCGGCCGTCGTCGGGTTCACCGCCCGTCATCGGACCCGTCCGGGCCCCGCGCTCGCGGAAGCCGTACGGCGGTCACGACCGGCCAACCGCGCGGGCGGGCTGCGGGGCCCGTGCGAACTCCTCACGATGCGCTCGCAGAACGCCGGCAGGTCGTCCGGCGACCGGCTCGTCGTGATGGTGCCGTCGGTGACGACCTCCTCGTCGACCACCTCCGCCCCGGCGTTGCGCAGGTCCGTACGGATGCTCGGCCACGAGGTCAGCCGGCGCCCGCGCGCGACGTCGGCCTCGACGACGTTCCACGGGCCGTGGCAGATCGAGGCGACGGGCTTGCCCGACAGGACGAAGTCCCGCACGAACCGCACCGCGGCCAGGATGGCGACCCGGCGTCCGTCCAGCTCCCCGGCCACGTCAGCTCCCCGCCGTCGCCGGGTGCAGGACGACCTTGGTCCAGCCGTCGTCCCGCTTGTCGAAGTGCTCGTAGGCCTCCGGCGCGCGGTCCAGGGGCAGCTCGTGGCTGACGATGAACGACGGCTCGGCCCTGCCCTCGGCGATGAGGTCACGCAGCTGCCGGTTGTACCGCTTGACCGGCGCCTGGCCGCTGCCGATGTGCTGGCCCTTGAACCAGAACGTGCCGAAGTCGAAGGCGATCTTGCCCTGCCTCGCCAGCTCGTCGCCCGCGCCCGGGTCCTGGGGGACGAAGACGCCGACGGTGCCGATCCTCCCGGTGAAGCGCACCGAGGCGACCAGCCGGTTCATCGTCAGGTTGGGCTGCTCCGTGCCGTCGGGCTCGTGCGCCTGGTAGCCGACGCACTCGCAGCCGTTGTCCGCGCCCAGCCCCATCGTCTGGTCCAGCACGGCCTGCACCGGGTCGACCTTCGAGTCGTCGATGGCGATCGCCCCGATCGACTCGGCCAGCCGCAGCCGGTCGGGATGGCGGTCGACGACCATCACCTTCCCCGCTCCCCGGATGGTGGCCGAGAGGGCGGCCATCAGCCCGACCGGTCCGGCGCCGTAGATCACCGTCCGGTCGCCGGGCTGGACGCCGGCCATCTCCGTGGCGTGGTAGCCGGTGGGGAAGATGTCGGACAGCATCACGTAGTCGGTCTGCCGCTCCTCGGCGTCCTCCCCCAGCCGCAGGCAGTTGAAGTCGCCCCACGGCACCCGCAGGAAGTCCGCCTGCCCGCCGCCGTAGGGGCCCATGTCGGCGAAGCCGTACGCGGCACCGGCCATGCTCGGCTCCGGCTGCGCGGTGAGGCAGTAGTTGGTGAGCTGCCGCTCGCAGTTCCGGCAGTGCCCGCACGCGATGTTGAACGGCAGCACGACCCAGTCGCCCACCCGGACCTTGTCGACGCCGGCGCCGACCTCGATCACCTGGCCCATGTTCTCGTGCCCGAACCAGCGGCCGGGCTCGAAATCGGTCCGCCCCTCGTACATGTGCAGGTCCGAGCCGCAGATGTTCGTCGAGGTGATCCGCACCAGCACGTCGGTCGGCCGCTCGATCCGCGCGTCCGGTACGTCCGTGACGCTGACCCGCCACGGCGCCTCGTAGACCACTGCCTTCACGCTGCCTCCTCGTACGCTGCCTCCCGCCCCTCCCCGGAGCCGGATCTTCATTGGACCGGCCCGGCCCGGGGCCCGGTATCGGCAGACCTGCCGACACCGGGCCCGGACACCCCCGGGAGGGACGACGGGTCGTCGGCCGCGGATCGGTCGCTCTGCCGATGGCGACGTCGGGTGCCACCCGCTTACCTGGAGGCTCCCGTCCCGTCGCCGCCGGCGCCCCGGCCCTCCCGAGGACCACCGCATGCACATCTGCCTCATCGCCCCTCCGGGGATCGCCGTGCCGCCGCCCGGCGGCCGCGGCACGGGGGCGGTCGTCGACCGGCTGGCCCGCGGGCTCGTCCGGGCCGGTCACCGGGTGCTGCTCGCCGCCGCGGCCGACAGCACCTGCCCCGTGCCCCTGGTCGGGCGCACCGGTCCGCCGACCGCCGCGGACGTCGTGCACGACCACACGGTCACCGGCCCGCTGCGCCACCCCCGCCGCCCGGCTCAGCCCCTGGTCGCGACCGCCCACGGCCCGTTCGACGCGGCGTCCGGCCCGGTGTACCGGGCGATGCGCGGGGTCGCGGTCCTGGCCGTCTCCCACGCCCAGGCCGCCACCGCGGACGGGGTCCGGCTGGCCGGCGTGATCCACCACGGTCTCGACGTGGACTCGGTCCCGGTGGGCCGCGGGAACGGCGGGTACGCGAGCTTCCTGGGACGCATGTCCCCGGCGTCGGGGGCCCGGGAGGCCGCACTCCTCGCCCGGGTCGCGGGCGTCCCGCTGCGGATGGCCGCCGACCTCCGCCGGCCGGCCGAGCGCGCGTTCTTCGACGCGCGCGTCGCGCCGCTGCTGGGTGGGGACGTCGAGTTCCTGGGGGAGCTGGGGCGCGACGAGGAGCTGCAGCTCGTCGGGGAGTCGTTCGCCCTGATGCACCCGGGCCGCGGGGCGGAGCCGTCCGGCCTGACGATGATCGAGGCGCTGGCCACCGGTACCCCGGTCGTCGCCACGCCGTTCGGAGCGGCTCCGGAGATCGTCGACGACGGGGTCACGGGCCTGCTGTGCCCGAACGGGATCACGCTGGCCGCGGCGCTGCCGGACGCCGCGGGGCTGGACCGGGCGGCGTGCCGGGCGGCCGCCGTGCGCCGCTTCAGCACGGAGCGGATGGTGGGCGAGCACGTCCGGTTGTACGAGGGACTCCTGTCCGGTCCGGCACCGGTCCGCCGCGCCGGTCACGGACACGCCGCTCTCTAGCGCCGCCCCGGTTCCTCGATCCGTCGTCGTACGCCCGAACTGCGTCACGCGCAGGTCGCGCGCCGGCGCACGGATCTGTGGGGACGGCGACGGGGCGAGGTGCAACCGGCGCCCGCGGAGACGCCGTTTCCCCGGCCACGGTGCGGAAGTACCTGGTATCCAGGAGTGATCAGCGTCGTGACGACCGGCCGACGGGCCGGCCGGCGGGACGTCCTGCTCCCCCGGGCCCACCAGGAGGCGACGTGCGAGCCCATCGGCGAGGCGAGCTGCTGCTCGCCGAGACCGCCACCTCGCCCGGTGCCGTGGCCGGGCGGGCGTCGGCCGTGCTCGACGACCTCCGCCCGGTCTCCCCCCTCGACGGTGCCTGGATCGCGCTCGCCGACCCCCTCCGCCACGGGTACCCCTCCCTGGCCGACGTCGCACCGGGCCGCCCCGTCGCCGACGTCCTCTCCGGCCCCCCGACGGCCCACGACGGCGTGGTCACGGGCGGCGTCGACGAGGCACTCGCCCTCGCCCTGTTCGCCCCGCACGGACGCCACGTCGGATTCATCGCCCTGCTGTCCGGCAGCCGGCGGCCGCCGACCCCGGACCAGCGCGACCGACTCGCCCGGATGGCGCCGGCGCTGGCCCACGGCATCGACCCGATGCGCTCGCTGCTCACCGCCTCCCGCATGGTCCGGGGCGCCACCGCCGCAGTCGTGCTGGCCGGCGACCACGGCTGCCGGACGCTCCCGGGCCTGCCGACGAACGCACTGCTGGTCCCGGGCTCCCCCGTCCTGGCCCTCGCCCGCGACCGGATCGACGACGGGCACACGTTCTCGTCCTTCCTCTGGCCCCTCGGCGGCCCGCACGCCCCGGCCGGGCACGTCCGCGTCACCGCGCTGGCGGCGCCCGAGGACGTGCCGGCCGGGCTGACCGGCCTGGCCCTGCTGTCACCGGCGGGCGACCTGCACCAGCTGACGGCGCGGGAGCTGGAGGTACTGGGCCTGCTGATCGAGGGGTGCTCCAACCAGGAGATCGCCCGCGCGCTGGTCGTGGCCCCGCGGACCGTGGCCACCCACCTGGAACACCTCCTCGCCAAGCTCGGGGCCCCGACGAGGACGCTCGCCGCGGTCCGTGCGGAACGGGAGGGGCTCTACGTCCCCAGCGCGCCCCTCCGACGGTGGTGCCTCCCGCCGCGGCGACCGGACGCGTCCACCACCTCCGGTCCCGGGACGGCCGGGGCGACACCGTGGGCCCGCCCCGGACGGCAGGGGTCGGCCCCGTACGCGTGAGCCCGCCGCGCGGTCGTCCCCGATCGTCGGGTGGGTCGGCTGCACGTGTCCCCGGCACGCCACCCCGGCGCGGTGATCGTCGGTTGTCTATCGTCGATCGGGGCTTCACGCCTCGCGGGAGCTCGGGACTGGCCGGGCTGAGAGGGCGGTGAGACGGCCGCCGACCGCTGAACCTGTCCGGGTAATGCCGGCGAGGGAAGGATCTTCGTGACCGCACTGCAGGATGCACGTCCGCACGTCACCACGGGCCCGATCCGGGGCTCGCACAAGCACCACGTCGAGGGGCCGGCCGGGTTGCGGGTCCCGGTGCGCCGGATCGCGCTCAGCACCGGCGAGCACCACGACGTCTACGACACCTCCGGTCCCTACACCGACGACTCCGCCGCGATCGACCTGCACGCGGGGCTGCCGAAGCTCCGGGAGCCGTGGATCGCCGGGCGCGAGCCGGTCGGCGGGGCCGTCACGCAGCTCGCCCACGCGCGGGCCGGCGTCGTGACCGAGGAGATGCGCTACATCGCCGTCCGGGAGGGCGTCGACGCCGAGCTGGTGCGCTCGGAGGTCGCGCGCGGCCGGGCGGTGATCCCGGCCAACCGCCGCCACCCCGAGTCCGAACCGATGGTCATCGGCAAGCGGTTCCTGGTGAAGGTCAACGCCAACATCGGCAACTCCGCCGTCACCTCCTCCATCGAGGAGGAGGTGGACAAGATGGTCTGGGCCACCCGTTGGGGCGCCGACACCGTGATGGACCTGTCGACCGGGAAGGACATCCACGCCACCCGGGAGTGGATCCTGCGCAACTCGCCGGTGCCGATCGGCACCGTGCCGATCTACCAGGCACTGGAGAAGGTCGACGGCGACCCGGCGCAGCTGTCCTGGGAGGTCTACCGCGACACCGTGGTCGAGCAGTGCGAGCAGGGCGTCGACTACATGACCGTGCACGCCGGGGTCCTGCTGCGCTACGTGCCGCTGACGGCGAAGCGGGTGACCGGCATCGTCTCCCGCGGCGGCTCGATCATGGCCGCGTGGTGCCTGGCGCACCACCGCGAGTCGTTCCTCTACACGCACTTCGTCGAGCTGTGCGAGATCCTGCGCCGCTACGACGTCACGTTCTCCCTCGGCGACGGGCTGCGCCCGGGCTCCATCGCCGACGCCAACGACGAGGCGCAGCTCGCGGAGCTCAGGACGCTCGGCGAGCTCACCCGCGTCGCCAAGGAGCACGACGTGCAGGTGATGATCGAGGGCCCCGGCCACGTCCCGCTGCACAGGATCCGGGAGAACGTGGAGCTGGAGGAGCAGTGGTGCGACGAGGCGCCGTTCTACACCCTCGGCCCGCTGACCACCGACATCGCGCCCGGCTACGACCACATCACCTCGGCCATCGGGGCGGCGACGATCGCCGAGGCGGGCACCGCGATGCTCTGCTACGTCACGCCCAAGGAGCACCTCGGCCTGCCCGACCGTGACGACGTCAAGACCGGGGTGATCACCTACAAGATCGCCGCGCACGCCGCGGACCTGGCCAAGGAGCACCCGCTGGCCCAGGCCCGTGACGACGCGCTGTCGGCGGCGCGGTTCGAGTTCCGCTGGCTCGACCAGTTCCACCTGTCGCTGGACCCGGACACCGCGGTCGCCTTCCACGACCAGACGCTGCCCGCGGAGCCGGCGAAGACCGCGCACTTCTGCTCCATGTGCGGCCCGAAGTTCTGCTCGATGCGGATCACCCAGGACGTCCGGGACTACGCCGAGGCACACGGGCTGACCAGCGTCGAGGCCATCGAGGCCGGGATGGCGCAGGAGTCCGGACGGTTCGCCGACGAGGGCGGGCGGATCCACCTGCCCGTCACCGACCGGACGTAGTCGCGCGGGTCCGTCCCCGCCGGGCCGGGTGTCCGGCGGGGACGGGTCGTGCCTGGGGTCGGGACCGCTGATCTGCGCGGATCGTCCCGGGCCTCGCGCGCAACGGATCGACCCGGCGCCTACCAGCAGGTGAACTGGGCTGATGTCTTCCGCGCTGACCGGCACCCACGAGACCCTCGGGTCCGTCCGTACCGACGAACTCCGCCCGGCGATCGCGCGGATCCGGGCCGCGGCAGGCCCGCTCGCCGGCTACGCCGTCGCCGAGCTGGGATCGGCCGTCGACGCGGCGCTGAGCCGCCTCCCCTGGGGCGTCGTCGTCGACCTGCGCCCGCTCGACGCGGTCGGCCCGGCGGGGCTGGCCATGCTGATGCGGGTGGCCGACGCGGCGGGTGAGCTCGACGTCGGCCTGACCCTCGTGTGTCCCGCCGTCGTCCGGTCCGCACTCGCCGACGCCGGGCTGACCGAGCACTTCGAACTCAGCCACGACCTCGACGCGGCCCTGTCCACCCTCGGCGTCGTGGTGCGACGGCTGCCCTCGACCCGCCGGTGACCCGGCCACGGCTACGTCGCCGGTGAGCCGCACGCGACCAGGACCGGGCAACGGCTCGACACGGTACGGCCGGTTGCGGTGCGATCGTCTCCACACACCACCGGGGAGCCGCTCGACGGGGAAGGACGTGTGTGACGACCGAGTCGGATCCACCCGCTGATCCCCCGTCCGTCGCGGCGGCCTGCCTGGCGCCGGTCGCCATGCTGGTGGTCGACGGCGGCGGTGTGCGCTGGCACAACACGGCGGCGGCCCGGCTCGTCGAGCCGTACGGCGGGCGCTGGTCGGATCCCGACGGCCCCGCGGCCCTGGTCGTGGCCGTCGACGGCGGCGGGGTGCGCCTGCGCTGGTCGGCGCCGGACGGATCGGTGCGCTGGTGGCGCGCGGGCAGCCAGGAGCTGTCGGGCGGCCGGCTGGTCGCGCTGTCCGACGAGACCGACTACGACGGCGGTCCGGTCGCGGCGGTTCCCGACACCGCGACCTGGGACTGGGACGTCGCGACCGACCGCGTGCGGCTGTCGCCGGGCCTCGCGGACATGCTCGGCGTGCCGCACCGACCCGGCTGCGACTGGCTCCGGGTGGCCGCACTCGTGCACCGCGACGACCGCCGGACGCTGTACCGCACGCTGCGCGACGCCGTGCGCACCGGCGGGTCGTGGCGGCACGTCGTGCGGATGCTCCCCACCGACGGCTCCGGGATCCGCACGTTCGAGGTGTACGGCGAGGTCCGCGACACCGCGTGCGGGCCGTCGCGGCGCCTGGTCGGCACGGCCCGCGACGTCACCGAGCTCCGGTCGGCGCGGCAGGCGCTCGCCTTCCTGTGCGGGAACGACACACAGACCGGCGTGGCGAGCAGGCGCCGGGTGATCTCCCGGCTGACCGAGTGCGCCACCGGTCGTCAGCGCGCGGCGGTCGTCGTCGTCGACGTGGACCGGCTGGGTGATGTGAACGAGCTGCACGGGATGGCGGCAGGCGACGAGGTGCTGCGCAGCGTCGCCGCCGTCCTGCACCGCGGGTCCGGCGGCGGGGCCACCGTCGGCCGGATCGGCGGCGATCGGTTCGCCGCGGTCCTGCCCGGCCGGTCGGTCGGCGAGGCGATCGAGGTGGGCAGGCGACTGTGCGCGGCGGTCGACCGCACCCCGCTGCGGGTGGGGGCGGGTATCGTCCACGTCGCGATCAGCGTCGGGGTCGCCGAGGTCGTCCGCGACGACGTCGACGCCTCGCTCGGGAACGCGTGCCTCGCCCTGGCCGAGGCCAAACGGACCGGCCGCAACCGGGCGGTCCCGTTCACCGCCGACCTGCACCGCGCCGCCCACCGTCGCGCGACGCTGCTGCGCCGGGTCGACGACGCGCTCGACCACGACACGATGGGCCTCAACGCGCAGCCGATCGTCGATCTCCGGTCCGGCCGCGTCACGCGGTACGAGCTGCTGATCCGCCTCCGCGACGGGCAGCACCCCCCGGTGGGGCCCGCCGAGTTCCTCCCGCTCGTGGAACCGACCGAGCTGGTCCACCGGCTCGACCGCTGGGTGGTCGGCCGTGCCGTCCGCGCGCTGGCGACGCCGCGGGCGCGGGCGCTGGACCTGCGGCTGGAGGCGAACCTGTCGGGCCGGTCGCTGGAGGATCCCGACTTCGGGCCGTGGGTGCTCGCGGAGCTGAGCCGCCACGGCGTGGAGCCGGGCCGGTTGGGCGTCGAGCTCACCGAGACCGCCGCGGTGACCGAGCTGGCCGCGGCCCGCAGCCTGGCGACGCTGCTCATCGACTCCGGGGTCGGGTTCGCGCTGGACGACTTCGGTGCCGGGTTCGGGTCGTTCTCCTACCTCAAGCACCTGCGGTTCACCTCGGTGAAGATCGCCGGCGACTTCGTCGAGCACATCGATCGCGAACCCGTCGACCGGGCGCTCGTCGGCGCCGTCGTCGTCGTCGCGCGGCAGCTGGGGCTGGTGACCGTGGCCGAGCGGGTGGACCGGCCGGAGCTGGTCGACGAGCTGCGCCTCCTCGGCGTCGACCACGGGCAGGGCTACCACCTGGGCAGGCCCGTCCCGCTCGACGGGCTCGTCGGCGCGGCGCCCGATCGGAGCGCGTAAGCGCACACGGACCTCGACCGCGGTGCCGCAGTAGACTCGGGGGCTCGACGTCGCGGAGGACGTCGAGTAGGAGGCACTTCGTGTCGGCTCCGGTCCGGTTCTCCTTCCACGAGTTCGATCTCGACGGCGCCCGCGCGGCCATCGCGAAGAACTACTTCCCCACCACACTCGACCTGTGCCGCGCCGCGGCGCCCTACGAGTTCCGCTTCGACGGCCACGCGCACGGCCCGCTCACCGTGGGCGCGGCCTGGTACACCTCGAGCATGGAGATCGGCATCGAGGAGGTCGGCTCCGTCTACGTCAACGTCGCCACCGGGGGCACGCTCCAGGCCCGCCACCGCCACCAGGTCGTGGAGGTCGACCCGACGCGGGGTGTGGTCTTCCGCCCGACCGGCGACGTCGCGATGACGACCAGTGACGACTACTCCTGCCTCGCGGTCAAGATCGACTCCGGCGCCCTCGAGGAGGCGCTGGAGACCATCATCGGGCGGCCGGTCACCCGACCGCTGGCCCTCGGCCCGAGCATCGACCTCCGCACCCCCGCCGGGGCCGGCTGGGCCCGCCTCGTCCGGCTGCTGGTCGCCGAGGCCGGGCCCGGCGGCATCGCCGACAGCGAGATCGTGGCCGCGCCGCTGCGCGAGGCCGTCCTGCACGGGCTGCTCCGAGCCGTCGACCATCCCTACCGCGACGCCCTCGACGCGCCGGCGCCCTCGTACGGGCCCGCCGCGCTGCGCCGCGTCGTCGACGCGGTGGAGGCCGACCCCACCCGCGACCTCACCCTCACCGACATGGCGCAGATCGCCGCGGTCAGCGTGCGCACGCTGCAGGCGCTCTACCGGCGCCACCTCGACACCACCCCCACCGAGCACCTCCGCCACACCCGGCTCGCCCACGCCCACCAGCAGCTGCGCGCGGCCGATCCCAGCGAGACGACCGTCAGCGCCGTCGCGCGCCGGTACGGGTTCGTCCACCTCGGGCGCTTCGCCCGGGCCTACCAGGCCCGCTACCACGAGTCCCCCTCGGTCACCCTGCGCCGCACCGAGTCCCGCCCGGTGCCACCCACCCGGCGCCGGTGACCGCACCGTCCCGCCGTCACCCACCGGGGTTCGCGTCACCCGCCACCCGCTGAAGGGCTCGAGCGCCCGCCCGTCGCCCGGCTTCCCCCGCGGTCGACCGGCCGTGCTCCGGTGTGCGTGCCGGACCCTGGCGGCGGGTCGTCCACCAGACGGTCGTGGTGATGAGGACCAGCATCGCGCTGGGGATGAGGTTCGCCCAGGAACCGACCGCCGCCGACCGGTTCGCGAGTTCGGCGCCGACGTCGACGTGCAGGGTCGTGGCGAGCACGAGCGCGGAGACGTTGTAGACGCCGTGCAGGACGACCGCGACCTCGAGCCCACCCGTGCGCCAGGTGACGATCGCCATCGACGAGAACAGCACGAGGTAGGAGGTGAACAGGAACGGGTCGAGTGTCCCGTGCACGAGCGAGAACAGCACCGTCGTCACGACGATGCCGAGGACCGCACCGGATCGGGCCCCCCGGGTCCAGCCGCCGAGGACCCGGAACATCAGGCCGCGGAAGCCGTACTCCTCACCGGCCGCGGCGAGCGGGGTCAGCAGCATCCCGATGACGAAGAACCAGACCAGGTCGGCGGTCGTCCACGGGGCGGACTCGACGCCGCCCGAGGCCCCGATCGCCATGACGACCAGGACCAGCGGCCCGAACACCACCAGCGCCCGGCCGAGGACACCGAAGCGGAAGCGGCCCGCCACCGAGTGCAGCGACCCCGCCGGTACCCCGTAGAGGACGCGCTGCAGCAGCATGCAGTAGGGGATCAGCGCGGCCAGCGCCAGCGCTCCCGCCGCCTGGCGCAGCGGCGTCGACGGTCCCGACCGTCCGAACAGGGCGGCGTCGACGACCTCCGAGAGGTGCTGGAACAGAACCGCGAACCCGACGAACCCGGCCACGAGCAGCACGATCGCGAGGACGCCACGCGGGATGCGACGGCTCTCCCCCGCGTACGCGCGGTGGTACTCGACGCCGGGCGGCACCGCGGGACCCGGCACCGGGTGGTCACCGCGCAGGAGCCAGGGGTGGTCGTATCGCTCGGTCATCGCTACTCCGTGTGCTCGACGGGACTAGTACAGCGTGATAGTCGAGCACGCTATCACGCTGTGATAGAAATGGGCCGGACAGTCGGCGGGAGTGGGCGGACGCATGGGGCACGGCACGCGAGACAAGATCCTGATCGCCGCTGCGACGATGCTCGGCGAGGATCCGACGGCCAAGCTCAGCGTGCGGGCGGTCGCCGCACGCGCCGGCGTCAGCACCGGGTCGCTGCGCCATTTCTTCCCGACGCAGCGGGAACTGATCGACACCGTGGTCGCCGGGATGTACACCGTCGACCTGCCCGACGACCCGATGCAGGACACCGCAAGCCCGCCGGCCGAACGGCTCGTGGCGTGCCTGCAGCTGCTGCTGGCTCAGGTGGGGACGGGCGAGTCGGCACGCGGGTACTGGCGCGCCCTGCACGCTGCCTACGTGGCGTCGCCCCCGTCCGACGACGCCGTCCACGCCTTCCTGGCACATGAACGACTCGCCGTGCACTACGTCGAGAGATGGTTGGTCCGCCTGCGCGACGAGGGGGCGCTCGCGCCCGGCGAACCCGGACACCACGCCCGGTTCCTGCTGACCGTCGTCAACGGCCTGCTGACCGAACGTGCCCTACCCGGCGACCTGACGCGGCTGGAGTTCGAGGCCCGCACGCTCATGACCGCCGCCTCGGCCGTCCTGCGACCGGCCTCCTCCGACCGTCCCTGACGGAGCACGGTTCCGGGTCGGCGCCTCAGCCGGCGGCTGCGTCGTCGAAGCGCGCACGCGCCCGCTCGATCTCGCCCAGGTGCTCGTCACTCCACCTCAGGATGGCGTCGATCGGGTCGCGCAAGGTCTTGCCGAGCGTGGTGATGCGGTACTCGATCGCGACGGGCCGGTCGCTGATGACGACACGTTGCACGATCCCGTTGCGCTCGAGACGACGAAGCGTCGCGGTGAGCGACTTCTGGGTCACGGGGACGAGGCGTCGTAGCTGGTTGAACCGGCACGGTCCGTCGCAGAGCTCCTCGAGGACGAGCACCGACCACTTGTCGAGGACCTGGCCGAGCACCTCACGGTGCAGCGCGGTGATGTCGAGGCGCCCGGCGGTTTCGGACATGACACCAAGGCTAGTTGAAGTGCCTTTTGTAGACCAGGTATCCATACGACACCACCTACGGAGGAGACACGCTCCATGACCACCCGCCTCATCAGCCCGCCGGGAATGCTGCAGCAGACCCCCTACCACCACGTCGCCGTGTCGACCGGCACCACCCACGTCCACGTCGCCGGGCAGGTCGGCCAGCGCGGCGACGAGCCCGTCGCCGCCGACGACCTCGCGGCGCAGGTCGCCCAAGCGCTGCGCAACACCGCCATCGGCCTGGCGGGCGCCGGCGCCTCCTTCTCCGACGTGGTCCGGCTGACCTTCTACGTCACCCGGTGGACCCCGGACAAGATCGAGACGTTCATGGCGGGCGTACAGGCGGTCGCCGAGGACATCGGCCTCCCGGCGCCGATGCCCCCCGCGTCCCTCATCGGTGTCGAGGTGCTCTTCGATCCCGACGTGCTCGTGGAGGTCGAGGCGACCGCGGTGCTGCCCTGACGCACACCGCCGCGGCGGCGGTGTCGGCAGCACGGCTCAGGTCGGCGTGGAACCCCTCCGCCAGCACGTGCAACGCGACAGAGCGCTCGCTCGCGATCGTCGTCGGACACGGATCGCCTGTTCGGTGTGGGTGGGCCCCCGGGGGATCGAACCCCGAACCCGCGGTCAACAAAATCCGGACAGCCTCCGACGCGACCGTCATACGCCCGCTGACCTCGTCCCGCCGTTGGCCAGCTCGGCTGCGTTGCATGTCGACGGCTGGTGTTCATTGACAGAAGATCGCCGTCCCAGCGGCGCCCGCGAGGATCCGGGCATGTGGCCGAGCAGCTCGGTCTGGGCCTCGACTCGATCCACCGCGCCGTCGCCGAAGCGGAGTCGCTCACAGCGCCCGGCCCGCCCTGACGACTCAGATGATCACGATACGCTCACGCTCGTGACGTCCGAGTTGAGCGACATCGATATCGGATTCAACGTCAGCTCGGACACCCCGCCTGGTCGTGACCCGGACAGCCACAGCCCGACGTTGCGCGAATATCATCGGCTGTTGTGGAGCAAGCCGCTACCGGACGGGACGCCCTTCACGTTGATCCCGTCCGGACGTGCCCACTACCTGCTGCACGAGTCGGCCAAGGGTCGATTCTCGCTGTCCAGCGACGCCATCAACAACCAGCACCGGGGCCTGCTCAGCGACGCCTACGGCTCGCAGGCGCAGCAGGTGAACGACGACTTCTGCCGCGCGACGATGACCGTCGGCGGGTACATGCTGTTTCCCGGCGAGCGGCTGGACCGCAAGCCGACGATCAACCAACATCGCGGAATGCACCCGCGGATCCGGGATCGCTTCGATCTCACCCTGGAATGCATCCGACGCCACTACACCGGTGAAAACAGCCCGCTGAGTGAGACCCTCGCACGTTATGCGAACTTCTTCGCACTGTTTGAATCGTTCACCGGCTACGTCGAGCACTTCCTTTTGCAGGCCCTCGTCGACGGGAGCGGACAGGTGCGATTCTTCCGTCTATTCGATGGGTTCAACCCGAACCCGCTCCCCAGCGAGGTGGACGACTACGACACCTACCTCGACCGGCAACGCGAGTTCGTCACGACACGCAACGCCCACATCGCCGCCTATATTCGGGCGCACTCACCGCCAGTTCGTCCATCGGTGTGAATCCCCGACCGAGCCGCGTGCAGCCGCTTCTGGCAGCCGCTCGGCGCGTTGAACTCATCGTGGGGATACGCGTTCGTGCCGTCCGGATCTCGCTCGCCGCAGTCTCGCTCGTGGCGGTGGTAGCCGCGGCGGGCTGCAGTGGCAGCGATCCGTCGGTCGCCGAGCCTCCACCTGCACCTCCCACCACTGCGGTGACGACGACGACCGTGACACCGACTCCGGTCCCGTCGACGACCGCGCCGCCGTCTTCCCCCGGCGCCGTGCCCAGACCGACCGCGACGAGCTCACCCACTCCGCCCCGTCAGCCCCGGAACAACTCGGAGCGCGAGTTCTCCTGCGACATGGCCTCGGACGGCGTGCCCGTCTGTGAGGGTGATGTCCCGGCCTCGGTCGGCGAGTACCGCACGCCCAGCGAGGAGATCGAGCGCCAGAGCACGGCCGAGTCCGAGGCTGCGCTCCAGGCGTGTATGGAGCAGACCGGCATGACCCGGGACGAGTGCATCGCCGACGCCGCGGCCGGAAACGCGAGCTGATCACGCTCGACTGTGCCGCAATCCCGGCACCGCGCGGCCAGGCTGCCGACCGGCATGCGGCGCCAGACGCGGCGCTTCTTGTCGGGGGTGGTGTGCACACTGGCGCCATCGCTATCAGCCGCACGAAAGCGTGACGAGGTGATTCGGATGTCGTGGTTCCGGCGACTCTGACGCAGCCGCATCGATGAGTTCGACGTCGAGGAGACAGACGCGCGGGATCTGCTGGATCCGCACCACCAGCGATCCAGCCTCCGAGACGGCGAGCGCATCTTCATCGCACCCGGCAAGGTCAGGGAGAACATCGAGTTGGCGATGGAGCGCGTCGACCTCGATATCGGCACGGCGATCAGCATGGAGGAGGACGCGGTCACCACCGACGAGCTGATGAACGTGGTCGACGAGCTGACGATGGGCCCGACGCCGGCCGTCCACGTCGTGAACAACGCCATGAGGATCATGGCCGCCCGCTACCCCGCCGACCTGGTCGACCGGCCGCTGCCACCCGGCTAAGACCTGCGACAGCTCACGCCGATGATGATGTCGGACCACATGCACGACGTCGCCATGACGATCTTGAACCGGCGGACGACCCGCAGCGTCGACCTGGTCGAGGACTACGTGGCCGGGGATCTGGCACCGCTGGACGTGCCCGACCAGATGACCCTGTTCATCGCGCTGTTCTGCATGTTCGGCACGAAGGTCGGAGCCATCAAGACGGCAAACGGGATCGAGTAGTTCAACACGCCTCCGCACGGTCCGTAGCTCAGCTGGACCGTCATCCGTGAGGGTGGCGATGCCGGACCGTCGGACCCGACCTCGTTACCGTGCCCAGATGACGGCTCTGGACAACGCCTTGCCCGGCGAGCCCGGCCCCATCACAGTGCCCCTCGAACGCTTCAGACCCGGGATCCCGGCCGACACGTGGCCGGCCGGACTTCCCGACGTCGGCGTTCTACGGCGGAACGACGTGTTCGCCGTCGCCGACGCATGGAGGGCCGGCCAGAGCACTGCCCGGCAGCTCACCCTCGCCGTGCTGTTGTGGGGATTCGGCGGCACCTCCTACGGTCCGCACCGGACACGGAGGATCCTCGCCGCCGACCCCGAGGGCCTCCGGCTCGAAGCGGCGCTCGCCCCGCTGCGCGACCGACTCGACGTCGATGACCTGCGCGCGGTCTACGTGTCGATGCGGCGCGGCCAGCCGCAGCACGTCCGCGGACTCGGACCGGCGTTCTTCACCAAGCTCATCTACTTCGCCGGCTACCGGCGTAGCGCCGGCGGCGTGCAGCCGCTCATCCTCGACAAACGGGTCGCGTCCCGGCTTCCCGCCGATGCCGGGCCCGCCCGTCGACGCGACGGCGGGTGGCCATCGTCGGAGTGGGTCACGTACCTCCGGTGGGCCGCCGAGCAGGCGGGCCGGGCCACATTCGGAGACGAGCCGGAGCGCGTGGAGATGGCACTGTTCAGCAACGAGTGGACGGCGGGCTGATCGGCCGGAGGTTGGGCTGAACCGACCCGGAAACCGCACCGACGTGGCAACGCCCGACCCGCTGATTTGCGATGCTGTAGATGTTCCGCCGACGAAAGAGCTACACGTGCTGATCACTACCGACCGCGGCGACATCCGTACCGCCGGGCACATCGTCGGCGATCGAGACCTCGTCGAGTACGGCGGCCGGCAAGCACAGGTCACCGGTGACCTCAACCTGGAGCTGCGCGTCACGCTCGCCGGTAGCGCCGGCTCGCTCGCCGACGTCGAGTACGGCGGGCCGGCCTGCACCGCGACGATCCGCGACGCCGTGTTGCTGCGGTGGGTGCGCGAACGGGCCACCATTAAATACCTGGACGGCGATCCCGGGCCGGCCGTGCCGGTACCGCCGGATGAGCCGGGCGCGATCTCCCGACATGACCGCCGTCCCGTACCCCGGTGACGGGCACCTGCTCAAGATCGGCCGGCTCGCCTGCGCCGTGACCTATCTCGAAGGCATGGTGCTGTTCGACCTGCCGGGAACCGGCACACAGTTGCCGACCGCAATCACGCTCGGCCCC
>NZ_BJNG01000028.1 GCF_006539565.1 Pseudonocardia hydrocarbonoxydans | reverse complement strand
TCCACTTTTTTGCGTTGGGGAATCGTTCATCGTCGCACGACCCACTGACATTTCGGCGCGGAGGCCCGACGGTTGTCCACCTCGGTGGTGCTCCGTCCACAGAAACGGCGCGGGGCTGGTGCTCGGAGTCCCGGCCGGAGCAGTCTCGATCTCGTCGCAGTTCACCGGACGAGGAGACGATGATGAACCAGAACACGCTGATCGCCGTCGGCAACGTGATCACGCCCGTGCAGATCCGGCACACCCCCGACGGGACCCCCGTCACGACGTTCCGGATCGCGTGCAACGAACGCCGGCGCGATCGGGAGACCAACGCGTGGGTCGACAAGGACTCGTTCTACGTGTCGGTCACCTGCTGGCGCCGGCTGGCCGAGAACGTCTGCCGTTCGCTGCGCAGCGGCGACCCGGTGATGGTGCGGGGGCGGTTGCTGACCCGCAGCTACGACACCGCGGACGGGCGCCGCAACACCGTGACGGAGATGGAGGCCGACGTGGTGGCGGCCGACCTGAACTGGTGCACCGCTCACGTGACGCGCACCCGGAGGACGGAGACGGGCGCCTCGGCCGGTGTGCCCGACAACGGGTCGGACCAGACGGTGGAGCGGCCGGTCGAGGACGGCTGGGCGGACGAGGGGGTGGAGCCGTCGGACGACCCGTCCCGCGAGCTGACCGGCGCCGTACCGGCCGCGGGGCACTGAACCGCAGCGGCCTACCATCGTGGGCGTGGCGGAGTTCATCTACAGCATGCAGAAGGTCCGGAAGGCACACGGAGACAAGGTCATCCTCGATGACGTGTCGCTGAACTTCCTCCCGGGCGCCAAGATCGGCGTCGTCGGTCCGAACGGAGCCGGCAAGTCCACCGTGCTGAAGATCATGGCGGGTCTCGAGCACCCCAACAACGGCGAGGCGATGCTCGCGCCGGGAGCCACGGTGGGGATCCTGCAGCAGGAGCCGCCCCTCAACGAGGAGAAGACCGTTCTCGGCAACGTCGAGGAGGGGCTCGGGGAGATCAAGCAGCAGCTCGACCGGTACAACGCGATCGCCGAGCAGATGGCGACCGACTACACCGACGAGTTGATGGAGGAGATGGGCCGACTCCAGGAGATCCTCGACCACAACGACGCCTGGGAGATCGACTCCCAGCTCGAGCAGGCCATGGACGCCCTGCGGTGTCCGCCGCCGGACTCACCGGTCGACATCCTCTCCGGTGGCGAGCGCCGCCGGGTGGCCCTGTGCAAGCTCCTGCTCGCCAAGCCCGACCTGCTGCTCCTCGACGAGCCCACCAACCACCTCGACGCGGAGAGTGTGCTGTGGCTCGAGCAGCACCTCGCGAGCTACGCGGGTGCGGTGCTGGCGGTCACCCACGACCGGTACTTCCTCGACAACGTGGCCGAGTGGATCATGGAGCTGGACCGGGGACGGGCCATCGGCTACCAGGGCAACTACTCGACCTACCTCGAGAAGAAGGCCGAGCGGGTCGCCGTGCAGGGCCGCAAGGACGCGAAGCTCGCGAAGCGGCTCACCGACGAGCTCGCCTGGGTCCGCTCCGGGGCGAAGGCGCGCCAGGCCAAGAGCCGGGCCCGTCTGCAGCGCTACGAGGAGATGGCGGCCGAGGCCGACAAGCACCGCAAGCTCGACTTCGAGGAGATCCAGATCCCGCCGGGCCCGCGGCTGGGCAACACCGTCGTCGAGGTCGACCACCTCGACAAGGGCTTCGACGGGCGGGTCCTCATCAAGGACCTGTCGTTCTCGCTGCCGCGCAACGGCATCGTCGGGGTGATCGGGCCGAACGGCGTCGGCAAGACCACGCTGTTCAAGACGATCGTCGGGCTCGAGCACGCCGACTCCGGGTCGGTGAAGGTCGGCGACACCGTCAAGCTGTCCTACGTCGACCAGAACCGGGGCGGGATCGACCCGAAGAAGAACGTCTGGGAGGTCGTCTCCGACGGGCTCGACCACATCCAGGTCGGCCAGGTGGAGATGCCGTCCCGCGCCTACGTCGCGGCGTTCGGGTTCAAGGGCCCCGACCAGCAGAAGCCCGCCGGTGTGCTGTCCGGCGGCGAGCGCAACCGGCTCAACCTCGCTCTCACGCTGAAGGAGGGGGGAAACCTCATCCTGCTCGACGAGCCGACCAACGACCTGGACGTCGAGACCCTCGGGTCGCTGGAGAACGCGCTCGAGCAGTTCCCCGGCTGCGCCGTGGTGATCTCCCACGACCGATGGTTCCTCGACCGGGTCTGCACGCACATCCTGGCGTGGGAGGGCACGGACGAGAACCCGGCGTCGTGGTTCTGGTTCGAGGGCAACTTCGAGGCCTACGAGGCCAACAAGCTGCAGCGGCTGGGTGCGGAGGCGGCGCGACCGCACCGGGTGACCCACCGTAAGCTCACGCGCGACTGAGCGCGGTGCTCCCCCGGCCGATGGAGTCGGCTGACTCATCCGGGGGAGCGCGACGCTGCGGGAGGTGACGTGGAGTCGGCGAGTGTCCAGGGAGCGCATGTGCTCGACGCGGTCGGCGCGCTCCGCTGGAGCCGGCCCGATCTCGCGGCGTCGTTGGCCGAGCACCTCATGGAGTCGGCCGAGGCCGACTCCGACCGGGACGGCTGGCTGGCCGCCGCCGGGCGGCGGGTGCAGGCGCACGCG
Organism: Pseudonocardia hydrocarbonoxydans; assembly: GCF_006539565.1. Classification (GTDB taxonomy): domain Bacteria; phylum Actinomycetota; class Actinomycetes; order Mycobacteriales; family Pseudonocardiaceae; genus Pseudonocardia; species Pseudonocardia hydrocarbonoxydans. The sequence goes on along the minus strand of NZ_BJNG01000028.1, from coordinate 26,749 downwards.
GCCTGCGGGGACGCGCGTGACGTCGCGGCGCACATCCTGGAGTCCCTGCCCCGGTGGGGGCGCGGAGCGCTCGCGGCGCCGGCCGCGGCGGGGCTCCGTCTGGAGCTGGCGGTCCTCGCCCACGACGCGGGCGAGACCTCCGCGTCGCGGGCGCTCCTGGACGGCGTTCCGGATGGCGTGACGGAGCCGGGGCTGGCGGCGGACGTCGCCACCGCCCGGTTGCGCTGCAGCTCCGACGGGCTGCTCGATCCCGCCGACGCGCTCGCCGCCTGGGCCCGGGTCGGCGGCGCGGCGGGACAGATCGGGTTGGCGGCGTCGCTGCTGATCACGGCGTCGGCGGACCGTCGCCGGGACCGCCCCGCCGACGGGGTGGCCCGGGCCGTCGAGGGGTTGGAACGGCTCGACCGGGCCCGGCTCTCCCCGCGGTCGTCGAGCCCGGCCCCCCATCTGGCGGCCGCCCTGTCCGCGGAATGGATCGCGTCGCTGATCGCGGCGGGTCGCTCCGACCAGGCGAGCGAGGGCAGCAGGCCGCTGCGCGAGCGGCTCGCCGACCACGCCCGCCCCACGCGCCAGCTGGCGCTGCTCCGCCTCACCCTGACGCGTGTGGCGGCGGCGGACGGGCGGGACCCGCGGGACGTGGTGCGTGAACTCGAGCGGGCCGCGCACGAAGCCGCGGCGAGCGACACCCCACAACTCGAGGTGATCTGCCGGACCGCGCTGGGGGAGGTCCACGACGCGTCCGGGCGGACGGACGCCGCGCGGGAGTCCGCCCGCCTCGCGACCGTCGCCGACCGCCGGCACCGCGCGCGGGCGGACAGGTTGCGGACCGCGCTCGGGTCCCTCTCGGAACCTGCGGCGGGACCGCCGGTGCGGCCGGGTCCACGGCCCGAGGACCTTCTCTCGGTGGCCCGGGACCGCTCCCGGGCCGGCGCCGCGTCGCGCGACGCCGACCCGGTCGAGCGCACGGCCCGCCTGCGCGCCGTCCAGGCCGCCTCGATGCAGGCCGCGCCCACGGGTGATCCGCGTCCGCCGGACGGCGGGGGCCGACGCCGTCGCCGCGAGGGTGATCCCGCCGCGAACGGGTCCGGCACCCTGCCCACCGGAGCCGACGACGTCCGCCGCACCGTTGGGGGAGCGGCGACGAACGGCCACGGGAGGGTCCGTGTACCCGGGGCAACGCCGCCGGAGGCGAGCCTCCGGGTGCCCGCGCCGGATCCGTGGGCGACCGGTCTGTGGTCTGCCGGATCCCCGGGCGGCGGTGGCGTCCGGGGGGCGGCGGAGGCCGGTGCGCGGCCGTCGCCGGAGCGGAACGGGACGGGCTCCGCGCGCAGCGGGGACACGGCCGGAGCGGACACGGCCGGGGTGGACGCGGTCGGGGTGGACGCGGCCGGGGTGGACACGCTCGGGGGCACCGGGACCGGTACATCCGGCGCCGACCGGGGCTCGGCGGAGACGGCGCCGGCGGCGGCGCTGTCGGGAACGCCCGGAGGAGGCGACGACGAGGCCGTGGACGGTTCGCCGGCGGCCGAGCCGGACCGCGCGCAGGTGTCGGGTGGCGGGCCGGAGCGGCCCGCGGGGGACGGTCCCGCCGGCACCGCCGCCTCGGCACTCGCCGACCCCGAGGCCTGGCTGGCCTCGGCCCTCGCCGACCTCGACCGGATCTGGGGCAGGCCCGCCGACGAACCGGAACCCGAGCCGCCCGGTCCTGCCGCGGTGCGGGAGTGCCTCGTCGTCGTCGACCTGGTGCGGGCCGGAGCACGCCTGTCCGCCGACGAGTCGGCGCCGACCGTGCGACGGGTGGCGCGCCGGTTGGCCCAGCGGCTCCCGGCCACCGGCCGGCTGCGCCGGGACAGCCCGGACGCGGTCGCGGTCGTGCTGGCCGACGGCGACCGGGCCGTGGCCGCGGAGTGGATGCGGCGGGTGGTCCCGACGCTCGTCGAGGGGCTGGCCGTCGACGCGACGGTGCAGGGCGCCCTGCTGCGCGCCGCGGTGCACGACGAGCACGGGGTGGTCGGGGCGCAGGTCCTGCGGCGCCTCGACGGGGGGCGCGGCCGGGACGCCACAGCCGGCATCCCGCGCCCGTCCCGGCGCCGGGTGGACGACGCCCCCGGCGGGGTGGGGCCCGTCGACGCCGGTTCCGCCCACGGACCCGCCGCGGCGTTCGGAGCCGATCGGGACGGCCTGCTGGACGGGTGGGAGACGGTGGACCGGACCGCCGAGCGGGACCGGACCGGCGACCCGGACCCGGCCGGCGTCCCCGAGGACCCGACCGGCGATCGGGACGGGATCGGCGACGGGGACCGGACCGGCGCACCGGTGCCGGTCGGCGAGCCGCGACGCGACGACGGGTCGGAGCGGAAGGGGCCCCGGGAGGGCTCCGAGGCCGCGGGTGTGGGCTCCGACCGGGGGACGACGAACGGTGTTCCCGACCGGGACGCCGCCTCGACGCGGCTCGGGGACACCGCTGCGCAACGGCGCCACGACGACGCCGGAGGGCGCAGGCCCTACCTGCCCGACGGCGTGATCGTGCGGCCGGGGTCCGGTGGCCGCAGGCACCGCCGCACCGAGGACGCCGCGGCCCCGGGGACCGCGCCGGCTGGCGACGTGACGGCCGACCGCGCGGCATCCGGCCACGACGGGACCGGCCGGGCAGGGGCCGACGGCGCCGGGACCGACGGGGCCGGGACCGACGGGGCCGGGGCCGCCGCGGCCGGGCCCGACGCGGCGACGTACGGCCGGGAAGGGAACGGTCACGCGGTGACCGGCCACGCGGGGCGCGATCCCGGCACGCCCGGACCGACGGTGACCGGCTCCGTCGTGACCACGCCCGCGCTGGACGGGTCTGCGACGGACGCACTCGCGGTGGACGGGACTGCTGCGGACGGGTCTGGAACGGACGGCCGGGCTCCGACCGGGTCGCGGGCGACCGACCCCGCGGGCACCGCACCGGCGCCCCCCTCTCCCGGACCGCGGCGACCCTCACCCGTGCCGCGCGCGCCTGCGGAGGAGGAGGACCGGGGCGGGTCGTCGTCGACCGACGGGCTCGGGCTGGCCGACCTGCTCGCCGGCGCACTGGCCGCCTACCGGGGCATCTGAGCGTCACCCGACCGGGGGACCCGCCGGGGGCCGCTGGGCATAGGGTGGCCCCCGTCCCCGATCATCCGAACCGCGGAGCGGCATGTGACCACCGGCGAGCGGGCGACGAAGCCCGGCCCCGAACTGACGGCCCTGCGGGCGCTCTACGCGCGGCACGCACCGGACCTGGAGCGCCTGTCCGGCGACCACCTCCCGATGCTGCTCGAGGCGGCCCGGTCCCACGTCGAGCTGGCCGGGCGGCGGGCGCCGGGGGAGACGCTGATCCGGGTCCGCGACGCCCGGGTCGACGGTGCGGTGTCCGGGCCGGTGGTCGAGGTCGTCACCGACGACATGCCGTTCCTCGTGCAGTCGCTGCTCGCGGAGGTCGCCCGGGCGGGCGGTGAGGTCACGCGGGTGATCCACCCGATCGTCGTCGTCCGGCGCGACGCCGACGGGGGCCTCGACGCCGTGCTCACCGACGCCGACCCGGCGGCACCACCCGCCGACGCCACCGTCGAGTCCTGGATACACCTCGACCTGGAGCCGACCGAGGTCGCCCACGAGGATCTCTCCGCACGCCTGGCCGCGACGCTGCGCGACGTCCGCGAGATCGTCGACGACGCCGAGCCGATGACCGCCACGGCGCTGCGGATCGCCGACGCCCTGCCCGCGCAGGCCCCGCCGGGGGCCACCGCGCAGCCCCGCGACGTCGCTGAGCTGCTGCGCTGGCTCGCCGACGGCCACGTCACCTTCCTCGGCTACGCCCGCTACACCGCCACCGCCGACGGCGACCTGGTGGCCGAGCCCGGTTCCGGGCTCGGGGTGCTGCGCCGGGAGGCCGCGGCCCGGGAGTTCGCCCCGCGCGTCGACACCACCCCCGGACGGCCGGACCTGCTGGTGATCACCCGGGCCAGCGAGTCGGGCCCGCTGCGGCCCGAGCACCCGTACTACCTGGCCGTGGCGACCTTCGACGGCGGCGGCCGGCTCACCGGCGAGCACCGCTTCCTCGGGATGCTGACGGTGCCCGCGCTCTACGAGAGCGTCCTGGACATCCCGGTGATCGCCCGCCGGGTCCGGGACGCGATCCGCCGTGCCGGGTTCCCGCTGGAGTCCTACTCCGGGCAGCAGATGCTCGAGGTGCTGTCCGACCTGCCGCGCGAGGAGCTGTTCAGCGCCGGGGTCGAGCGGCTGCACGACACGGCCGTCGGCGTGCTCGCGGTGGCCGGGCGCCGGGCGGTGCGCCTGTTCCTGCGCCCCGACCCGTACCGGCGGTTCCTGTCCTGCCTGGTCTACCTGCCGCGCGACCGGTACACGACCTCGTCGCGCCTGGCGATGGCCGAGGTCCTGCGGCACCGCCTCGGCGGCACCGACGTCGACCACACCGCCCGGGTGTCGGAGTCGGCACTGGCCCTGGTCCAGTTCACGGTGCACGCGCCGCCGGACGCGCCCGGGTTCGGCGACGTCGACGTGGCGGCGCTGCAGGACGAGCTGACCGAGGCCGTCCGCACCTGGGACGACCGGCTGCAGTCGACGCCCGACGGTGCCGAGGTGGCGGCGCTGCTGTCGGGGGTGCCGGAGACCTACAAGGCCGCGGTCGACCCGCAGCACGCGGTGGCCGACCTGCGACGGATCGCCGGGCTGAGCGGCCCGGGCGACTTCGCGGTGCGGCTGCACGACTCGGGCCCCGGCGGCACCCGGCGCTTCGGGCTCTACCTCGCCGGTGCCCCGGCCACGCTGACCGCGGTGCTGCCGCTGCTGCAGCAGCTCGGCGTCGAGGTCCTCGACGAGCGCCCGTCGGAGTTCGTGCGGCCCGACGGGCTGCGTTGCTGGCTCTACGACTTCGGGGTGCGCGTCGACGAGGCCACCCGCACGGCGCTGGCCGGGCGCACCGAGTCGGACGTCGAGGCCGGGTTCTGCGCGGCCTTCAGCGCGGCCTGGCGCGGTGACGCCGAGACCGACCGGTTCTCCGCGCTGGTGCTGCGCGCCGGCCTGCCCTGGCGGGAGGTGGCCGTGCTGCGCGCCTACGCCCGCTACGCCCGCCAGATCGGCAGCCCGTACACCCCGCAGTACATGGCCGACACGCTGCTGGCCCAGCCCGCGGTCGCGCGGGCACTGCTGGAGGTGTTCCGGGCGCGGTTCGACCCGTCGGTGCCCGACCGGGAGACCGCGCAGGGTGCGGCGCTGGCCGGGGCGCGCGCCCTCGTCGACGCCGTCACCGGCCTCGACGCCGACCGCATCCTGCGCGGCTACCTGGCGATGATCACCGCCACGCTGCGCACCAACTGGTTCCGCGGCCGCGACTTCTTCTCGTTCAAGATCGACCCGTCGGCGGTGCCCGACATGCCCGCGCCGCGGCCGCGCTTCGAGATCTGGGTGTACTCACCGCGGGTGGAGGGCGTGCACCTGCGGTTCGGGGCGGTCGCGCGGGGTGGTCTGCGCTGGTCGGACCGGCCGCAGGACTTCCGCACCGAGATCCTCGGGCTGGTCAAGGCGCAGGCGGTGAAGAACGCGGTGATCGTGCCGGTGGGGGCGAAGGGCGGGTTCTTCGTCCGCGCGGCGCAGCCCGACCCGGCCGAGGTCGAGGCCTGCTACCGCATGTTCATCTCCGGGCTGCTCGACGTCACCGACAACCTCGTGGACGGCGCGACGGTGCCGCCCCCGGACGTCGTCCGCCACGACGGCGACGACTCCTACCTGGTGGTGGCGGCCGACAAGGGCACCGCCCGGTTCTCCGACACGGCCAACGAGGTGGCGGCGTCCTACGGCTTCTGGCTCGGCGACGCGTTCGCCTCCGGGGGCTCGGTGGGCTACGACCACAAGGCCATGGGGATCACCGCGAAGGGGGCGTGGGAGAGCGTCAAGCGGCACTTCCGCGAGCTCGGCGTCGACACCCAGAGCCAGGAGTTCACCGTCGTCGGCGTCGGCGACATGTCCGGCGACGTCTTCGGCAACGGCATGCTGCTCTCACCCCACATCCGGCTGCTGGCCGCGTTCGACCACCGGCACGTCTTCGTCGACCCGACGCCGGACGCGGCGACGTCGTTCGCCGAGCGGGAGCGGATGTTCGCGCTGCCGCGCTCGTCGTGGGACGACTACGACCGGTCGCTGATCAGCGCGGGCGGCGGGGTGTGGGCGCGCACCGAGAAGTCCGTGCCGGTGGGCCCGGAGATGCGGGACGCGCTCGGGCTGGCCGAGGAGGTGACGCGGCTGAGCCCGCCGGAGCTGATCGCCGCGATCCTGCGCGCCCCGGCGGACCTGCTGTGGAACGGCGGGATCGGCACCTACGTCAAGGCCGTCGACGAGACGCACGACGCCGCGGGGGACAAGGCCAACGACGCCGTGCGGGCCGACGGCGCCGAGCTGCGGGTCAAGGTCGTCGGCGAGGGGGGCAACCTCGGGCTGACGCAGCGGGGCCGCATCGAGTTCGCCCGGGCCGGCGGGAAGATCAACACCGACGCGATCGACAACTCGGCGGGCGTCGACTGCTCCGACCACGAGGTCAACATCAAGATCCTGCTCGACCGCCTGGTCGCCGCGGGCGACCTCGACCGGGGCGCCCGCGACGCCGTGCTCGCCGAGATGACCGACGAGGTGTCCGAGCTCGTGCTCGCCGACAACCGCGACCAGAACGCCGTGCTGGGCATCTCCCGCGCGCACGCACCGGCCATGGCCGGGGTGCACGGCAGGCTCACCGCCGACCTGGAGGAGCGGCACGGCCTGGTCCGCCGCCTGGAGGTGCTGCCCGACGAGGCCGGGTTCGCCGCGCTGGAGGCCGCGGGCGAGGGCCTGAGCAGCCCCGAGCTCGCCACGCTGCTCGCGCACACCAAGCTCGCGCTCACCGCCCAGGTGGTGGCCACCGACCTGCCCGACGTGGGCGCGTTCGCCGCCCGGCTCCCGGAGTACTTCCCGCGAGAGATCCGCGAGCGGTTCCCGGCCGCGATCGCCGGTCACCCGCTGCGCCGCGAGATCGTGACGACGCAGCTGGTCAACGAGATGGTCGACGGCGCCGGGATGACGTACGCGTTCCGGCTGTCGGAGGAGACGGCGTCCTCGGCGACCGACGCGGTGCGCGCCTACGCCGTCACGACCGCGGTGTTCGACCTGCCGGCGCTGTGGGCCGAGGTGGGCGATCCGCGCATCCCGACCGCGGTCTCCGACGAGATCGTGCTCGACTCGCGCCGGCTGCTGGACCGGGCGTCGCGCTGGTTCCTCACCAACCGGCCCCAGCCGCTCGCCGTCGGGGCCGAGGTGGCGCGGTTCGCGGCGGCCGTGCGCGGGCTGCGGGCGGAGTTGCCCGGGCTGCTGCGCGGGCGTGAGCTGGTGGTGGTGCAGGAGCGGAGCCGGGAGCTGGCGGCGGCGGGTGTCGGCGCGGAGTGCGCGCTGCGCTCGGCGGCGCTGATGTACGGCTACGGGCTGCTCGACGTCGTCGAGCTGGTGGAGCTGTCCGAGCGCGACCGCGAGCCGCGCGAGCCGCGCGAGGTGGCGGAGCTGTACTACGCGCTGTCCGAGCACCTGGGCATCGACCTGGCGCTGACCTCGGTGACCGCCCTGGAGCGCGGCGACCGCTGGCACGCGCTGGCCCGCCTCGCCCTGCGCGACGACCTGTACGGCTCGCTGCGCGCGATCACCCTCGACGCGCTGCGCGAGGCCGCGCCCGGCACGTCGGTGGAGGACGCCATCGCGCAGTGGGAGCAGGCCAACGCCAGCCGGCTGGTGCGGGCCAGGGCCGCGCTGCACGAGGTGGGCACGGCGGGCCAGCTCGACCTGGCCACGCTCTCGGTGGTGTCCCGCCAGCTCCGGGGCCTCGCCCGCTGATCCGCTCCCCGCGGGTGAGAGGGTGCGGGGTGTGACCGCCTTCGTCGCGCAGGTCCCCCTGCGCTGGACCGACCAGGACTCCTACCGGCACCTCAACCACGCCCGCGCGGTGACGCTGCTGGAGGAGGCGCGGATCGCGCTGTGCTTCGACCGGGCCGCCGCCGACGGGGTGGGCACGTTCGCGTCGGGGCTGCTCGTCGTCGGGCTCGGGGTCGAGTACGTGCGGCAGGTGGCGTACCGGTCGCACACGCTGCGCGTCGCCATGACCGTCGAGCAGGTGCGTGCCGCGACCTTCGTCATCCGCTACGCCCTGCACGACGGGCCGGGCGAGGACGCGCCGGTGGCGATCACCGCCCACACCCGCATGGCGACGTTCGACCTCGCCGCCCAGCGCCCGCGTCGCCTCGAGGCGGCGGAGAAGGCGTGGCTGGGGGAGTGGGCGTGACCGCACTGCAGATCCCCGACACCGACGAGCGGAGCGACCTCGGCGCGTTCGTCGGGCGGGTCGTGCGCCTGGACCCCGTGGCGACCGTCCGGCTCCGCGCGGCCGCCGGGGTGGTGACGGCGTGGGCCTCCACCCCCTTCGACGTGCTCGCGACCCGTTCCGTGCACGGCTCGCTCGACCCGTCCGACGTCACGGTGCCGGCGTCGTCGCTGCTCACGGCGCTGTCGGTGGACCGGGCCGGGACCGTCGACCCGGGGGCGGGCGGGCTGTGGCAGGGCGAGCTGCCCCCCGTCGAGGGGTGGGAGGCGGTCGACGCGGTGCCCGCAGCGGAGATCGAGCGGCTCACCGAGCGGGGGCTGACCGTCGCCAGGGAGAACGCCGGGCCGCTGGGACCGCCCGCGTCGCTGCTCGACCAGACGGTGCTGACCGTCAGCGCCGGGGAGCGGTCGGCGGTCAAGGTGCCGATGCGGTGCCTGTTCGCGCTGTCCGGGATGGGGTTCGTCGCCGGTGACGTGGGCGACGCCGTGCGCGTGTCGGCCACCGGCACCTGGCTGCGCCTGGACGCCCGCTACGGCGCCGTGGTCCGGCGCCGGATCACCGCGCTGCCGCTGCTGCTGGCCTGAGCACGGGCGTCACGCGAGCCACACCGCGGTGCCCGGCGGGAGCAGGCCGCCGGCCAGCGGGCTGCTGGAGAGCAGCAGGTCGCCGGGGGGCAGGGGGACCGGGGCGTCGCCGGTGTTGAGGGCGCACACCAGCGTGCCCCCGGCGCGGCGGAAGGCCAGGCAGCCCTCGGGGGCGCCGAACCACTCCAGGTCGCGGCCGGTGAACCCGGGGTGGCAGCGGCGCAGCTCGAGCGCGCGGCGGTACACCGACAGCGTGGAGGTGGTGTCCTCCAGCTGGTCGGCGACGAGGCGGTCGGCCCACTCGGGCGGGATCGGCAGCCACGGCTGGCCCGCGGTGAACCCGAAGCCCGGCGCGCCGCCCTCCCACGGCAGCGGGACGCGGCAGCCGTCGCGCCCGCGGTCGGTGCGCCCGGACTGCAGCCAGCGCGGGTCCTGCAGCGCGTCGTCGGGCAGGTCGACGTCGGGCAGGCCGAGCTCCTCGCCGTTGTAGAGGAACACGGTGCCGGGCAGGGCGAGGGTGACCATCGCCATCGCGCGGGCCGCGGCGACCCCGCCGTAGCGGGTGACGGGGCGGGCCGTGTCGTGGTCGGCCAGCGTCCACGACGGCGGCGACGGGGTGCCGGCCACGGCGTCGAAGGAGTCCTCGATGGCGTCGCGGACGGCGTCGGCGTCGAAGGGGCACTCCAGCAGCCGGTAGGTCAGCCCGACGTGCAGCTCGTCGGGGCGGACGTAGCGGGCGAACGCGGCGTCGTCGCGGACGCAGACCTGCCCGGCCAGCACGCGCCCCGGGAAGTGGTCGACGACGGCACGGACCATCCGGTGGACCTCGTGCACGCCCTCGTGGTCGAAGCGGGGGTCCGCGCGGCCGGAGCCGGCGTCGGGCAGGCCCTCGGGCTTGCTCATCCCGTGTGGGGTGTCGACCAGGAAGCCGTCGACGCCGCGGTCGAGCCAGAACCGCACGGTCTTCTCCAGGTCGGCCCAGACCTCCGGGTTGGTCCAGTTCAGGTCGGGCTGCTCGGGGGAGAACAGGTGCAGGTACCACTGCGGGTCGCCGGGGATGCGGGTCCAGGCCGGGCCGCCGAAGACGCTGCGCCAGTCGTTGGGCGGTCCGTCGCCGCGGCCCGCCCGGAAGTGGTAGCGCTCGCGTTCCGGGCTGCCCGGCGCCGACTCGCGGGCGGCGCGGAACCACGGGTGCTCGGTGGAGGTGTGGTTGGGCACCAGGTCGACGAGGATCTTGAGGCCGTGCTCGTGGGCGTCGGCCACCAGCGCGTCGAAGGCGGCGAGGTCGCCGAAGACCGGGTCGACGTCGCGCGGGTCGGCCACGTCGTGGCCGTGGTCGGCCATCGGGGAGGTGTAGAACGGGGTCAGCCACAGCGCGTCGACACCCAGTAGCTCCAGGTAACCGAGGCGGGACCGCACGCCCTCCAGGTCGCCCACGCCGTCACCGTCGGAGTCGGTGAAGCTGCGCACGTAGACCTGGTAGACGACCGCATCGCGCCACCACTGCACGAGGGGATCCTGCCAAACTTCGGGTCCGGATGAACGGAATGACGGTCGGCGTGCGTAGTACGCCACGATGGACACACCAGCGGCGGCGATCGGGGGTGGCCTCCTGCATGACGAGGCCGGTCTGCGTGCCGCGCACCGGTAGCACGCCGGCGAGCTGTTCCGGTTCGCGCGGCGCCAACTCGGGGACACCGGGGCGGCGGAGGACGTCGTCCAGGAGGTGTTCCTGCGTGCCTGGCGCTCGGCCGACACCTTCGACGCCGGACGCGGCTCGTTGCGCGCGTGGCTGTTCGCGATCGCGCGCAACCTCGTCGTCGACCACACCCGGCGCCGGGCGGTGCGGCCGGTCCAGCCGGTCGACGCCGAGCGGCTGGCCGTCCTCGCGGGCGGCGACGGCGGGTTCGACGAGGCGACGATGACGGCCTGGACGGTGGAGGAGGCGCTGCGCCGCCTCAGCGAGGAGCACCGCGTCGCGCTGGTGGAGACCTACCTGCGCGGGCGGCCCTACGGCGAGGTGTCGGCGGAGCTGGGCGTGCCGGTGGGTACCGTCCGCAGCCGCGTGTTCTACGGGCTCAAGGCCCTGCGACTGGTGCTGGACGAAATGGGAGTGCAGCTGTGACGGGCGAGACGCATCGGACGATCCGGGAGCAGCTCGGCGCCTACGCGCTGGGCCAGCTCGACGGTGACCGGTGGCACGCGGTGCACGACCACCTGGCGGGGTGCGCGGCCTGCCGCGCCGACCTCGAGGAGATCGCGCCGGTGGCGGGCCTGCTCGGGGGTGCCCGCGACCGGCTGGGCGACCTCGATCCCGGACCCCCGCCGCCGCCCCTGCCGGACGCGCTGATCGCGGAGGTGCGCGCGACCGCACCCGCCCCGCGCCCGCGCCGCCCGCGGCGGGTGCTGCTGGCCGCCGCGGCGGCCGGGGTGCTGGTCGCCGGTGGGGCCGGGTACGCGGTCGGCACGACGGCCGGGCAGGGCCCCCGGGAGCCGGTCGCGGTGCGCGCGCTCGACCCGGCCGTCCGGGCCAGTGCCGACCTGGTGCCGCACACCTGGGGCATGGAGGTGGTGCTGACCGCCACCGGCTTCGCCCCGGGCACCGCCTACGTCGTCACCGTCACCGACGACGCGGGACGCGTCGTCGGGGCCGGGGAGTTCCTGGGCACCGGTGCGGCCGAGATGCGCTGCAACCTCAACTCGTCGGTGCTGCGTGCCGACGCCTCCCTCGTGCAGGTCACCGCACCCGACGGACAGGTCGTACTCGACGCCTCCGTGTGACACGCTCTGCCGATGGATCGGACGACGGACCCCGCGCTCGGCCCCGTCCGCGTCCTCGTCGAGGAGCATCTGGCGCTGGAGACGTCCTCGTGGTCGGCCGGTGCGCCGGGCGCGACGGCCCGGCTCACCCGGATCCCGGGGGAGACCGTGCAGCGCGGGCCGAACAGCGTGGTCACCCCGCGGGGCGGGCTGCGGGTCGTGCTGCCCGACGACGCGACCGCGATCGCCTACGAGACGCCCTCTGCGCGCGACCCCCTGCGCTGGCTGCACGCCGTCGCGTTCTGCGTGCCCGACGAGGCCGCCCGCGGCGCCGGGCGGCGGGTCGTCACCGAGCTCGGGCCCGACACGCAGGCGCTGCGCCCCGCCGACCTGGCGGGCGAGCTGTTCGACCTCGGCCTGGGCGCCCCGGCCGCCGACGTGCTCGTGCGCACCTCCGACCCCGCGGCGCTGGCCGTGCTGCGGGCCGCCGTCGGCCGCGACGCCGTCACCGGTGGGCTGCTCGCGCAGCTCACCGGTGACGGCGTCGCGGCCGGGCGGATGGAGATCACCGCGCCGGGCGGCGGCACCGGGCTGCGGCTGCGGCCCGCGCTCGTCCGCCACGATCCCGGGCCCGCGGCCCACCTGCCGGTGCCCGACGGCTGGACGCCGGTGCTGCGGCTGCACCCCGCCCACCCCGCCGCGGAGGCCGACGGGCGGCCCGTGCCGTTCGACCCGGGGCGCGACGACGCGTTCCGGGCGCTGCTCGCCGAGCACGGCGACCCGGTGCTCGGGGTGGTCGTGGCCGACGTCGTCGACGCGGTGCGGGCGATGCGCGGCCCGGAGACGGTGGACCTGCCCGGTGACCCGGCCAGCCGCGCCGCCGTCGCGGTGACGCTGCGCCGCCTGGCGTTCCTCGACGGCACGTCCGGCACGCTGGCGGCCTGGCGCGGGCACTACGGGCCGACCGTGGAGCTGGCCGACCCCGACGAGTGAGCTCAGAAGTCCGAGTTCTGCATGCTCGCGGCCGCGTAGGTCATGTACTCCCAGATCTGGTCGCGGTGGGCGTCGTCGAAGCCGGCCTCGTCGACGGCGATCCGCATGCAGCGCAGCCACGCGTCGCGCTCGATGGGGCCGATCTTGAACGGGTGGTGGCGCATCCGCAGGCGGGGGTGCCCGCGCTGGTCGGAGTAGGTGCGCGGGCCGCCCCAGTACTGCTCCAGGAACATCCGCAGCCGGACCTCGGCCGGGCCGAGGTCCTGCTCCGGGTAGAGCGGGAGGAGGACGTCGTCGCGGGCGACCTCCTCGTAGAACCGGGAGACGAGCTTGTCGAAGACGGGCGCGCCGCCCACCTCGGCGTAGAAGTTTCGGGGATCGGTCACGACCCCATCATCCCCCCGCCCGGATCCGGGGGACTCGGGGGCGGGATACGGGGGACTCGCGGGTGGGTCATTTGGTCAGCGGCGGGCCGGCGGGGGGCAGGGCGGGGAGCAGGCCGGGGCGCGGGACGCGGGCGTCGTCGAAGGCGTCGGTGAGCGCGGCGTTGAGGGCGCGCTGGACGACCCACTGCTGGCCCGGCGCGACCTTGACCGTCACCCGCAGCGTGACGCCCTCGGGCCCGACCCGGTCGACACCGAGCACCTCGACGGGTTCCATGACGTGCGGGGCCAGGTCGTCCTTGGTCACCCGCTCCTGGGAGATGGTGCCGATGAGCGCGGTGGCCTCGGCGATGTCGGCGCTGTGCGCCACCGGGATGTCGACGACGGCCACGGCGTAGCCCTGGCTCTTGTTGCCCACGCGCAGGATCTCGCCGTTGCGGACGTACCAGACGGTGCCGTTGATGTCGCGCAGCGTCGTGATCCGGAGCCCGACGGCCTCGACGGTGCCGCTGGCCTCCCCGAGGTCGACGATGTCGCCGACGCCGTACTGGTCCTCCAGCAGCATGAACATGCCGGAGAGGAAGTCGCGGACCAGGTTCTGCGCGCCGAAGCCGACCGCCACGCCGACGATGCCGGCCGAGGCGAGGATCGGCCCGAGGTTCACCCCGAACTCCGAGAGCACCATGATCGCGGCGATGGTCAGCACGATCACCGAGATGGTGGAGCGCAGCACCGAGCCGATGGTGCGGGCCCGCTGCGCGCGCCGGACCGGTGCGGCGGGCGACGCGGTGGCCGGCGCGCGGCGCGGGAGGCGGGCGGTGGCCGCCCCGTCGACGATGCGGGTGACCAAACGGTGCAGCAGGTACCGCGCGACGAACGCGAGCACCAGGATCAGGCCGATCTTGAGGGTGGTGCCGACGATCGTGTCGGCGGAGCGGGCCAGGAAGTCGTTGTTGGTCCACTCGTAGAACCGCGCGCACCAGGTGCCGGCCTCGGCGGCGCACGCGGGCTGTTCGGGGAGCAGGCTCATGGGTGGATCTCCAGTCCGGTGTGAGCGGCCAGGAAGGCGAGCTGGTCGGCGGCCAGCCCGACGGTGCGCGACACCGAGCGGGCGCCGTGGCCCACATCGGTCTCGCGGCGGAGCAGGATCGGGGCCCGACCCGTGCTCGCGTGCTGCAGCGCCGCGCACATCTTGCGGGCGTGCAGCGGGTCGACGCGCGAGTCGGACTCGAACACCGTGAACAGTGTCGCCGGGTAGCCGACGCCGTCGGTGACGTGGTGGTAGGGCGAGTAGGACAGCAGCCAGCCCAGCTCGGTGGGGTCGGCCGCCGTGCCGTACTCCTCGTTCCAGGTGCGCCCGAGGGAGAACTCCTCGTAGCGCACCATGTCCAGCAGCGGGGCCGAGCAGACGACCGCCGCGTAGAGGTCGGGACGCTGCACGAGCGCCGCCCCGACGAGCAGGCCGCCGTTGGACCCGCCCATGATCGACAGCTGTGCTGGGGTGGTGTCGCCCGCGTCGACCAGGGCCTGCGCGGCGGCGTGCAGGTCGTCGAACACGTTCTGTTTGTGGGCGCGGTTGCCGGCGCGGTGCCAGTCCTCGCCCTCCTCGCCGCCGCCGCGCAGCGAGACCAGCGCGTACCCGCCGCCCGCGGCCACCCAGGCCAGCGCGGACGCGGTGTAGGCGGGCTCCCGGCTGATGCCGAACCCGCCGTAGCCGGTGACCAGCGTGGGGCGGGGGCCCGTCGAGCCGGCGGGGGTGATGACGAACATGCGCACGGTGGTGCCGTCGGCGGAGGTGAACTCGCGCTGCTCGCTGCGCACCGTGGGGACGGTGACCGCGCCCGGGGCGGTGCGCTCCAGGACCGTGGCGCCGGTGGCGAGGTCGAAGCGGTGCACCTGCGGCGGGGTGACCAGGTCGGTGAAGCCGATCCACAGCCTGCCGTGCTCGGCGGGGGTGTCGCGGTCGGCGACGGTGAGGCCGTGCACCGACCCGGTCCCGGGCAGGTCGACGGTGCCCGCGGGCGTGCCGTCGACGTGGTGCAGCGCGATCTCCGAGACCGCGTGGCGCGAGCGCAGCAGCGCCAGCCGCGCGCCGTCGGGCCCCTCGATGCGGCGGACGCCGTCGAGCACCGAGCCCGGGTCCTCGTCGACGAGCGGGCGCCAGTGCGCGCGCTGCGGCGCCGCCGGGTCGGCGACGGCGAGGCGCCAGCGCGGGGCGCCGTCGGTGGTGAGCAGGTAGAGCCGGTCGTCGCGGTCGACCCAGGCGTCGCACTGCACGTCGTCGTCCTGGTGCAGGACCCGGACCAGCTCGCCGTCGACGGGGCCGACCCACAGGCTGTCGCGCCGGGCCGTGCCGACGTTGGCGGTGACGACGAGCCAGGCGCCGTCGCGGGAGACCCGCACGCCGTAGTAGTTGTGGCCGTCGTAGAGGCCGGGGGCGTCGACGAGGGTGTCGTCGCTGGTCGGGGTGCCGACCCGGTGGCGCCAGATGCGGCGGTGGAAGGCCTGCTCGCCGTCGGGCACCTCGGCGGCGTCGACCATCCGGACGAACAGGAACTCCTCGCCGCCGGGCAGCCAGGCGACCGCGGAGTAGCGGCAGCGGTCGATCGGGGGCTCCACCTCCTGGCCGGTCGCGACGTCGAGCACGTGCAGCACCGAGTACTCGTCGCCGCCCGCGGAGAGCTGGTAGGCCAGGCGGGCGCCCTCCAGGTCGGGCACCCAGCCGTCGATCGTGGTGCGGCCGGTCGGGTCGATCGCCATGGGGTCGAGCAGCACGCGCTCGGCGCCGTCGGGCTCGCGGACCAGCACCACGGCGTGCTCCTGCCCCGGTTCCCGGCGCACGGAGAACGCGCGCCCGGCCCGCCACAGCGGCACCGAGACCGACCCGGCCGCCAGCAGCTCGTGCAGCCGCCCGGCCAGCGCGTCGCGGCCGGGGAGCCCGTCGAGGTGGGTGCGGGCCAGCTCGTCCTGCGCCGCCGACCACGCCGTCGTGCGCGGGTCGTCGGCGTCCTCCAGCCAGCGGTACGGGTCGGCGACGCGGTGGCCGTGCAGCGTCTCGACGAGGTCCAGACGTTCGGCGGGGGGATACGGCGGGCTCACGCGGAACGAGGTTACGTCACCCGGGCGGGTGGTCGGCCGCCCCTTCCGACCAGCGCGCGAACGTCGTGACCAGGTGCGCGCGCAGGGCCGGGTCCTCGGTCAGGCCCAGTGCGATCCGCGTCGCACCCGACGGGTCGGCCCCGGTGCGGTGCAGGCAGTGCGCGCGCACGACCCAGTGCGGCTGGTAGGTCGGCGCGTCGAGGGCGTCGAGCATCGCCAGTACCGCGGCGGGCGCGCCGGCCTGCATGTGGGCGGCCGCCCTGGCGACGTGCGCCCCGATCGACGGGGTGTGGGCCACCAGGTCGTCGTAGAGCGCCGCGATCGTCGCCCAGTCGGTGCTCCCGGTGACCGCGCGCCGGTTGTGCACCGACTGGATCGCGGCCTGGATCCGGTACGGGCCGGGTGCCGTGGCCCGGGCGAGGTGCCGCTCCGCCTCGGCCATCAGCGCGGGCGCCCAGCGCCGCACGTCCTGCTCGTCGAGCGGGACGAAGGTGCCGTCGTCGGCGCGGCGGGCCCGCTCGCGGGCGGCCCCGTGCAGCAGCGCGGCGAGCAGGCCGTGCGCCTCGGACTCGCCCGGCAGCAGCTGGGTGACCAGCCGGGCCAGCCGCAGCGCCTCGTCGACGAGCCCGGAGCGCTCGTCCCACCCGGTGCCGTAGGCGGCGTAGATCGCGTCGAGGACGAACTCCAGCCGCTCGGGCAGCTGGTCGGGTCCGGGCACCGCGAACGGGATGCCGGCCTGCTTGATCTTCGTCTTGGCGCGCACCAGGCGCCGCCCCATCGCGGCGGGGGAGACCAGGAACGCCGAGGCGATCCGGGCCGCGTCCAGGCCCAGCACCGCCTGCAGCATCAGCGGGCTGCGCACGCCCACCGCGATGGCCGGGTGCGCGCAGGTGAACAGCAGCTCCAGGCGCTTGTCCGGGATCGTCGACGGCGTGCCCGGCTCGTCCTGGTGCATCAGCCGCGCGAGCGAGGGCAGCGCGCGGGTCGCGACGTCGCGGTGGCGGGCCGCGTCGATCAGCGTGCGGCGGGCGGCGGTGAGCAGCCACGCCTCCGGGCGGTCCGGGACGCCGGTGCGGGGCCAGCTGCGCACGGCCGAGAGATAGGCCTCGGCGAGCGCGTCCTCGGCGGCGGCGAGGTCGCGGGTGCCGGCCGCGAGGTGGGCGAGCAGCCGCCCCCACGAGGCGCGGGCCGCCTCCTCGACGGCCCGCCGCGCGTCAGCCGGCACCGGTGCTCGCGTAGTACTCCGGCGTCATCAACGGCCGCACCTCGACCGCCCCGCGCGCCGCGGCCGGGCAGCGCGCCGCCCACTCCAGGGCGGCGTCGAGATCGGGGACGTCGATCACGAAGTAGCCGCCCAGCTGCTCCTTGGTGTCGGCGAACGGGCCGTCGTGCACGACCCGCTGCCCGTCGCGCAGCCGCACGGTGGTGGACGTGGCGGGCGGGTGCAGCCCGCCGGTGCCGGTCATCACGCCGCTCTCGGACAGCGCGGCGAGGTACGCGCCCCAGCCGGCCCAGTACTCGGCGCCGCGCTCCGGGTCCTCGCGCTCCGCGAACTCCTCGGCGGTCTCCATGGCCATGATCAGGTACTGCACGGTCGCCTCCTGTGGTGGGTCCTCCCCGTCCGACGGGCCCGGGCCGCGGTTCCGACAGTCTGCGACGTGTGACGTAGGTCTCATCCGTGAGGTGTCGGAATCGGCGGCCCGCCCCGTCGTCCCGGCATGACCACACAGATGATCCGTATCGCGATCCGTGCCGACGCCGAGCAGGTGTTCGCCGCGCTGACCGACGGGAAGCAGACCCCGGCCTACTACTACGGCTTCGAGGCCGAGTTCGACCTCGGGGCCGGGCGCCTCTACCGCTACACCGCGGGCGGCGCCGACGTCATCACCGGGACGGTGCTCGCCGTCGAGCCCGGCCGCAGCCTGCGGACCACGTTCCGCGGGGCGTGGGCGCCGGACGTCGCCGCGCTGCCGGAGTCGACCGTCACCTACACGCTGGGCGACCCACCGATGCCGGCGCCGGGCGTCACCGTCCTGACGCTGGTGCACGAGGGCCTGCCCGAGGGCGGGACGGCGGCGGGCATCGAGATGGGCTGGGTGCTGATCCTCTCCGGGCTCAAGACGCTCCTGGAGACCGAACGCCCCATGATCGCCTGAACCCGCGACCGGGGATCAGTGCCGGTCGGTGACGTGTGCGGGTACCGGCACGTCGGGCGGGAGCAGCGGGCAGGGCTGCGGGGGGTCGAACACCGTGCGGACCGGCAGCACGCCCGCCCACACCCCGCCCGCGGCGACGTCCTCGTCGTCGTCACCGGGCGGCCCGGTGCGCACCTTGACGCTGGCCTCGGCCAGCTCCAGGGCGAGCACCGCGGTGGCGGCGAGCTCCCGGCGGTTCGGCCCGCGGGCGTGCGCCCAGGACCCGGGCGACATGTTCTCGGTGATCGCCCGCAGCCCGTCGAGGCGCTCGGCGTCGCCGGTGACCAGCCGGGGCACGCCGTGCACGACGGCGCTGCGGTAGTTCATCGAGAAGTGCATCACCGCGCGGGCGTGCACGATCCCGTCGACGTGGGTGACGGTGACGCAGACCGGCTCGCCCCGCGCCGCCGCCCGCAGCGTGGCCGCGCCGGTGGACCCGTGCAGGTAGAGGGTGTCGTCGATCCGGCCGTAGCCGGTGGGCAGCACGACCGGCGCGCCCCCGAGCACGATCCCGAGATGGCAGACCATGCCCGCGTCGAGCACGGCGTACAGGTCGGCGCGGTCGGTGCGGGCCCGGAGCGGGAGGCGCCGGACCGTGCTGCGGGGGGTGGGCGAGAGCGTCGTCATGGTTCCATCCTGAGCGCCGGAGTGGCATCCTCCGAGAGCCATTTCCACTCCGTCCCGGAAGGCCACCGGTGGATCTCCCGGCGATCGTGCTCGACCGCGCGGCGGAGCGCCCGCTCCCGGTGCAGCTCGCCGGCGCCCTGCGCGCGGCCACCGCGGGCGGTGTCCTGCGTCCCGGCGACCGGCTGCCGTCGACGCGGGCGCTGGCCGTCACGCTCGGGGTCAGCCGCACCGTCACGGCCGCGGCCTACGACCAGCTGCTGGCCGAGGGCTGGGTCAGTGCCCGGCGCGGGGCGGGGACGTTCGTGGAGACGGTCCCGCCTGTCGATCTCGGCAGTACAGCCACGATGCCGCCGTCTCGCGGCAGCACAGTGGCTTTACTGCCGTCCGGGGTGGACCTCGGGGCCGGAACGCCGTGCGTCGAGGTGCTCGACCGGGCCGCGTGGCGGCGGGCCTGGCGGGCCGCCGCCGACGCCCCGCCCGACGCCGGCCCCGATCCCGTCGGCCTCCCCGCCTTCCGGGTCGCCGTCGTGGAGCACCTGCTGCGCCACCGCGGGCTGCCCGCCGACCCGGACGCGGTGCTGGCCACCTCCGGCAGCTCGGCCGCCGTCGCGGAGCTGGCCCGCACCCTGCCCCCGGGTGCGCGGGTGGCGGTGGAGGAGCCGGGCTACCGGCGGGCGGTCACCGCGCTGCGGGCGGCCGGGTGCACCGTCGTGCCGGTGCCGGTGCCCGTGGACGCCGCCGGCCTCGTCGTCGACGCCGTGCCGCCCGGCGTCGACGCGGTCTACTGCACCCCCGCCCACCAGTTCCCGCTCGGCGCGCGGCTGTCGGCGGCGCGGCGGGTGGCGCTCGTGGAGCGCGCGCGGCGGGAGGGCTTCCTGGTCGTCGAGGACGACTACGACGGCGAGCTGCGCTACGACGTGGCCCCGCTGCCGCTGCTGGCCGCGCTGGGTCCCGACGTCGTCGCGCACCTGGGCACGGCGAGCAAGCTGCTCACCCCGACCCTGGGCGTCGGCTGGCTGGTGGCGCCGCCCGCCGTGGTCGCCGCCGTGCGGGCGCAGCGCGACGCCACCGGCACCCGGCCCGCCCGCGCGGGCCAGCGGGTGTTCGTCGCGCTCGCCGCCCACGGCGACCTGGCCCGGCACCTGCGCAGGCTGCGCCGCGAGCTGGCCGGGCGGCGGGCCGAGGTCGTGGCGGCGCTGGGCGGGGCGGTCACCGGGGAGGAGGCCGGTGCGCACGTCGTCGCCCTGCTCCCGGACGGCGACGCCGAGCGCGCGGCGGTCGCGCAGGCCGCCCGGCACGGCGTCGCACTCGACGGCCTGGCGCGCCACCACGGCGGCCCGCCGGTCGCGAGCGGGATCGTCCTGGGCTACGCCGGGCCGACGCGCGCCGAGCTGCGGCGGGCCCTGCCGATCGCGGCCGACGCACTGGCGGCGGCCGCTACGGTCTGAGGATGCCCATCACGCTGCACCGGGGCGACATCACCACCGACGCCGCGGCCGACGCGATCGTCAACGCGGCGAACTCGACGCTGCTCGGCGGCGGAGGGGTCGACGGCGCCATCCACCGGGCCGCGGGCCCGTCGCTGCTGGCGCAGTGCCGGCGGATCGGCGGCTGCGCCACCGGCGACGCCGTGATCACCGGCGCGGGCGACCTCCCGGTCCGGCACGTGATCCACACGGTCGGTCCGGTGTGGCGCGGCGGCGGGCACGGCGAGCCGGAGCTGCTCGCGTCCTGCCACCGACGCTCGATCGCGCTGGCCGCCGCGCACGGCTGCACCCGCGTCGCGTTCCCGGCGATCAGCTGCGGCGTATACGGCTACCCGCTCGACCTCGCCGCGGCCGTCGCGGTCGAGGCCGCCGCGGCCGCGATCCGGGAGCACCCGGTGGAGGTGCGCTTCTGGCTCTTCGACGCCGCCGCCCACGCCGCGTTCGAGCGGGCGCTGCGGTGAGGGCGGACGCCGAGCGGTTCGAGCCCGGGTCACCGGCCGACTGGCGCGCCTGGCTCGCCGAGCACCACGGCCGCGGGTACGGGGTGTGGCTGGTGACCCGCCGCTCCGCGCCGCGCGTCACCTACGAGGAGGCGGTCGAGCAGGCGCTGTGCTTCGGCTGGGTGGACAGCACCGCGGGCCGCCTCGACGACGAGCGCACGATGCTCTGGTTCGCCCCGCGCAAGGCCCGCAGCGGCTGGGCGCGGACCAACAAGCTCCGTATCGAGCGGCTGATCGCCGAGGGGCTGATGCAGCCGGCCGGTCTCGCACTGGTCGAGGCGGCGAAGGCCGACGGGTCGTGGACGCTGCTCGACGACGTCGAGGACCTGGTCGTGCCCGACGACCTCGCCGCCGCGTTCACCGCGACCGGGCGGGCCCACTGGGACGACTTCCCGCGCTCCGCCCGCCGCGCGATCCTGGAGTGGATCGTGCAGGCCCGGCGGCCGGAGACGCGGGCGAGGCGGGTCGCCGAGACCGCGGCGAAGGCCGAGGTCGGCGAGCGGGCCAACCAGTGGAAGCGCGCGTGAACGGCCCGGATCAGCCCTGGTGCGGATAGCCGCTCGCGGTGGCGGCCACGGAGGTCTCCTTGATCGTCCGCGGGCTGGTCCAGCGGAGCAGGTTGAGCACCGAACCGGCCTTGTCGTTGGTGCCGCTGGCCCGGGCGCCCCCGAAGGGCTGCTGCCCGACGACGGCGCCGGTCGGCTTGTCGTTGACGTAGAGGTTGCCCGCGGCGAAGCGCAGCGCCTCGCCCGCCCGGGCCACGGCCGCGCGGTCGCGGGCGATGACCGCGCCGGTGAGGGCGTAGGGGGTGTCCTCGTCGACGCGGCGCAGCACGGTGTCGAAGTCGCCGTCGTCGTAGACGTGCACGGCCAGCAGCGGCCCGAAGTACTCGGTGCGGAACAGCGCGTGGGTCGGGTCGTCGCCGACGGCGACGGTGGGGCGCACGAACCAGCCGACCTCGTCGTCGGCGGTGCCGCCGGCGATCACGTCCAGCTCGGTGCGGGCCACCTGCTGGGCCGCGGTGACCCGGTCGTAGGCGCGCCGGTCGATGACCGCGCCCATGAAGTGGGAGAGGTCGGCGACGTCGCCCATGGACAGCGCGTCGACCTCGGCGGCCAGGTCGTCGCGCAGCCGGCGCCACACGCTGCGCGGCACGAACGCGCGGCTGGCGGCCGAGCACTTCTGCCCCTGGTACTCGAAGGCGCCGCGGACCAGCGCGGTGCGCAGCACGTCGACGTCGGCGCTGGGGTGGGCGAGCACGAAGTCCTTGCCGCCGGTCTCCCCGACCAGCCGCGGGTAGCTGCGGTAGCCCGCGATGTTCGCCCCGACCCGGCCCCACAGGTGCTGGAAGGTCGCCACGCTGCCGGTGAAGTGGATGCCGGCCAGGTGCGGGTCGGCGAGCAGCACGTCGGAGACGTCGCGGCCGTCGCCCGTCAGCAGGTTGACGACGCCGGGCGGCATCCCGGCCTCCTCCAGCAGCCGCATCGTCAGGTGCGCGGCGAGTGACTGGGTGGGCGAGGGCTTCCAGATCACCGTGTTGCCCATCAGGGCGGGCGCGGTGGGGAGGTTGCCGGCGATCGCGGTGAAGTTGAACGGGGTGACCGCGTAGACGAAGCCCTCCAGCGGCCGGTGGTCCATCCGGTTCCAGGTGCCCGGGGCGCTGTCGGGCTGGATCCCGTGGATCTCCCGGGCGAAGCCGACGTTGAACCGCCAGAAGTCGGCCAGCTCGCAGGCGGCGTCGATCTCGGCCTGGTGGCAGGTCTTGGACTGGCCGAGCATCGTCGCGGCGTTGAGCCGGTCGCGCCACGGGCCGGTGAGCAGGTCGGCGGCGCGCAGCAGCACGGCGGCGCGCTCGTCGAAGGGGAGCTCGCGCCACGCCGGGGCGGCGCGCAGGGCCGCCTCGACGGCGCCCTTCGCATCCTCCGGGGTGGCGTTCGCGCCGGTACCGAGGACGTGCGCGTGGTCGTGCGGGGCCACCACGTCGAACGGGGTGCCGGTGGCCAGGTGCTGCGCGCCGTCGATCGTGACGGTCAGCTCGTGGTGCCGCCCGCCGACCTCGGCCAGCGCGGCCTGCAGCGAGGTCCGCTCCGGGGAGCCGGGGGCGTAGGTGCGGACCGGCTCGTTGTGCGGCGCCGGGGTGCGGGTCAGGGCGTCCATGGGGACACGGTAGGAACGCCGGGCCGTCGCCGATCCGGCCGATCCGACAACGAAATGCCCTACCCGTTGTCGGATCGGCCGCGCAGGGCGGCGAGCAGGTGCAGGTGGTGGACGAGGCGGGCGCTCGGGTCGTCCAGGCGCAGCCCCGCCACCGCCGACGCCCGGCGCAGGCGGTGGCGCAGCGTGTTGGGGTGCACGGTCAGGTGCGCGGCGGCGGTGCGGACGTCGCCGAGGGCGTCGAGGTGGGCGAGCACCGAGCGGGCCAGGTCGCCGCCGTGCTCGGCGTCGTGGGCGAGCAGCGCGGCCGCGGCGGGGTCGTGCAGCCCGTCGAGCCGGGCGAGGGCCTCGTCGAGCAGGATCTCCGCGCGCAGGTCGGCCAGCGCGGCCACGTCGGCGCCGGGCGGCATGGCGTCCAGGACGCGGTCGGCGTCGGCGCGGGAGGCGGGCACCCCGGCCAGACCGGTGACGCCGGAGCCGATCCCGGCCCGCACCCGGGCGCCGGCCCGCCGCCCGGTGATCGCGACGACCTCGGCGCACATCGCGGTGAGCGCGGGCGGGACGCGGTCGGCCCGCACACCGGGCAGCACCGCGTACACCCGCGCCCCGACCGGGGCGGTGAGGGCGCCGCGCCGGAACGTCGCGGCGTGCACGGACACCACCCCGGCGAGCTCCGCCCCGGCCAGCTCCGTCCCCGCCGCCCCCGGCTCCGCCACCGCCGCGAACGCCACGACGACCGCCGGCTCCGCGGCGTCGAGACCGAAGGTGGCGGCCACCAGGTCGGCGCCGACCCGCCCATCGAGCAGCCCGGCCACGACGTCGCGGCTCCAGCGCGCGCCCGGCGACTGCTGCGAGCGCCGCCGCGCGAGATGTCCTGCCGCCACCCGCGCCGCCCCGACCAGCACGCTCTCGGCCCGCTCCGCGAACGGCGCCGATCCCTGCTGCACCCAGATCGTGCCGAGCTGGCGCTGCCCCGCGTGGATCCCGACGGCCAGGCGCCGCCGGATGCCCAGCTCGGCGTGCTCGTCGACGCGGACGACATCCTCGCCCGCGCGGAGACGGTCGAACACGCCCCAGCCGCGCAGCGTGGCCAGGTAGTCCGGCGGGCCCTGCCAGCCCAGGATCGACAGGCGGCGCAGCTCGTCGGGGTCGGTGGAGTCGGAGCGGGAGTAGGCGAGCACCCGGCTCGCGGTGTCCTCGATGCTGACCAGCCCGCCGGTCAGCAGGCCGACGGTCTGGGCCAGGGAGAACAGGTCGCCGTCCGCGCCGTCGTCCGCGCCGCCCTCGTCGAGGACGTCGTGGACGAGCGCGTCGAGCTGGTCCCAGCGGGCGTCGGCCCGGACGGCGAGCAGCGCCACGCCCGCGTCGGCGGCGGCCGCGACCAGCTCCTCGTCGGGGCCCGGGCCGGGCTTCACGGCCACCGCGACGGCCCCGTGCCGCGCCGCCGCCCGCAGCGGGCGCACCGCGTCGCGGCCGCGGGCGCCGATCAGCAGGACCAGGCGGCCGGGGTGGTCGGCCGGGTCGTCGTCGGGGTCGAGGATGGCCGTGCCGGAGACGGTGACGTCGAGACCCGCCGGTGCCACCCGGACGTCGACGAGGGGCTCGCCGAGGGCGGCCAGGACCTGGGCGAGCGTGCACTCCATCGTCGGATCCTACGGTTCGAGCGCGTTTCGTTGTCCGTTCCGACGAATCGGTGGACGGATGGCGCGCCTAGCGTCCCGGGACATGCTGAGGTCCGCCCTGCTGGCCGCGTCGCGATCCGGCGCGCTGCGCACGTTCGCCGAGGACAGCCCGCTGCTGCGCCCCGTCGTCGACCGGTTCGTCGCCGGCACGACCGTCGACGAGGCGGTGGCCGCCGCCCGCGCGCTGGTCGCCGACCGGCTCGTCACCGTCGACCACCTCGGGGAGGACACCACCGAACCGGAGCAGGCGGCCGCGACCGTCGAGGCCTACCTGGTGCTGCTGCGCAGGCTGTCCGACGACGGGCTCGCCGACCGCGTCGAGGTGTCGGTCAAGCTGTCGGCACTGGGGCAGAGCCTGCCCGGCGGGGACGCCGGGAAGATCGCGCTCGACCACGCCCGGCGGATCTGCGAGGCCGCCCACGCCGCCGGGACGACGGTCACCGTCGACATGGAGGGGCACACGACCACCGACTCGACGCTGGGGATCGTGCGCGAGCTGCGCGTCGACCACCCGTGGGTCGGGGCCGTCGTGCAGGCCGCGCTGCGCCGCACCGAGGGCGACTGCCGCGAGCTGGCCGGGTCCCGGGTGCGGCTGTGCAAGGGCGCCTACGACGAGCCGGCGTCGGTGGCGTTCCGCGAGCGGGCCGAGGTCGACCGGTCCTTCGTCCGCTGCCTGCGGATCCTCATGGCCGGGTCCGGGCTGCCGATGGTGGCCACCCACGACCCCGTCCTCATCGACATCGCGCGCCACCTCGGCCGCGGCCGGCCCTACGAGCTGCAGATGCTGCACGGCGTGCGCCCCGGCGAGCAGCGGGCGCTCGCGGCGGCGGGGGAGCGGGTGCGGGTCTACCTGCCCTACGGCGCGCAGTGGTACGGCTACCTCGTCCGGCGGCTGGCCGAGCGGCCCGCGAACCTGGCGTTCTTCGCCCGGTCGCTGCTGACGAAGAGCTGATCAGGCGTTGCCGTGGACCTTCCGCGGCGCGACCAGCACCGCGACCCGCCGCTCCTCTTGCATGGTGCGGTCGTAGGCGTCCCAGTCGTCGTGGGTGCCCCCGCACGCGGTGAACACCGCGCGCAGCAGCAGGCGCAGGGACTCGGCGTCGAAGTCGCCGTCGTCGGGGCCGAGCAGCTCCGCGTCGCCCTCGACGCCCGCCCAGCGCCAGCCCGCGCGCCACAGCAGCGAGGTGGCCGGGCGGGCGCGCAGGTTGCGGAGCTTGACGGGGCCGTAGGTCACGTAGCCGACGACGTCCGCGCCGGTGCGCGGGTGCTCCAGCACCCCGGCGTTGACGAGCGAGGTGTGCGGCGTGCCGTCCGCGCGCACGACGGCGACGCTCGCGAGACCGGAGTCCTGGGCGACGATGCGCCGCACGGCGGCGAGGTCGGTGCTCACCCGCGCGACGCTACAACAGCCTGCGCACCCCGCCCCGGGTGCTGAGGAAGACGCCCCGCAGCTCGACGGCCGCCGCGATGCAGGCGTCGGTGAGGGCCTGGGCCCAGTCGCGGTCCGACGGGCGCGGGGCGTCGGGGCCGAGGCGTTCGAGGGTGAGGACCACCGAGCCGCGGCCGAGGTCGGTGCGCAGGTCGGGGACCAGCTGCGCGAGCAGCGCGCCGAGCCGGGGGACCAGCGCGTCGGGGCGCGGGGGCAGGTCGGAGACCGGGGAGACCACCGGTGCCTGCCGGCCGTCGCCGTCGACGAACATGATCCAGAGCTGCCGGTCGGTGATCGCCGGTCCGACGAGCTCGCGGACGCGGGCGAGCACGTCGGCGTCGGTGAGCAGGAACGGGTGGTCGTGCGATGTCGTCATGGGCGTCACCGTGACGCACGGATCCCGGTTCCCGTGGGCGTTTCGCGCAACCTGTGGACAACCCGCTGCGCCGGACGGCCCAGCGCAGGTCACATCTCGGCGGCGG
>NZ_BJNG01000027.1 GCF_006539565.1 Pseudonocardia hydrocarbonoxydans | reverse complement strand
TCACGGCGGTGACCGGCGCAGGTGGGCCAGTGCGTCGGCCAGGTCGGTGACGTCGGCGTACTTGGCGTCGAGGTCGCGCAGGTTCTGCTCGTGCAGCTCGGCCGTGCGGTCGGCACAGGCGTCGCGGACGACCTGCGGGCGGAACCCGTGGCCCAGCGCGTCGGTGGCGGTGGCCCGGATGCAGCCGGACGTCGACACCCCGGCGACCACCACCGTGTCGACGCCCGCCGTGTGCAGCGTGGCCGCGAGGGAGGTCCCGAAGAACGCGCTCGCGTACTGCTTGGCGACCACCGGCTCGCCGGGGACGGGCTCCAGCACCAGCCCGCCCCAGCCGCCGTCCGCCCCGTCGGCGAACGCGGCCAGGGCCGGCACCTTGCGGACGAACAGCCCGCCGTCGGACAGGCCGCGGTCGTAGCGCACCACCGTCCACACGACCGGGCGCCCCGCCGACCGGGCCGCCTCGACCAGCGCCGCCGTGGCCCGCACGGCCGGGCCCGGGTCGGGCAGCAGGAACGGCCCGCCCGCCTCGGTGTAGGCCCGGACGAGGTCGACGACGACCAGCGCGGGTCGCTCACCCCAGCCGACCCGCCCGGAGAACGCGGTGCCGTGCGGGCCGGTCACGCCACCACCCGGTCCAAGATCGTCATCTCGGTGCGTTTCCGGCGGGATCCCGCCGCAAACGCACCGAAGTGGTGATCATGGGCCCGCCCCCTGCCGCGTCCGGGGACGCCGACCCGCACGCGGGAGAACGGGGACTCGCGAGCGGGATCCGGGGGACTCGCGGGGGAGGGGGTCAGGTCCATACCGGCTGCTTCGGGGCGGGCAGGCCGGTCTCGGCCTCGCAGTTGGCCAGGATCTCCGCCATCGGCGGGCCCATGTCGAAGACCGGGAGCTCGGCCGGGCGGGCCGCCCGCATCTCCTCCCGCAGCGCGGCCGTCGCCGCCTCGTCGCCGACCACCACCCCGTAGCGCCGGGCGCCCTCGGCCGTCACCAGCCCGCGGCGCACCTCCAGCTCCACCAGGCCCGCGTCGCGCTCGAGCGGGTCGCCCCAGCCGCCGCCACCCCAGGTGACGAAGTGCAGCACGTCGCCGGGGGAGACCGGCACGTCGTGGCACTTGCTCGGCAGCACCTCGCGCTCACCGGAGACGCGCTCGATCCACTTCGTGCCGCGCGCGCCGGGCGCCCCGCCGTTGACGCCCCACGGGTAGGTCAGCCAGCGGTCGTCGTGGATCGCGATCGTGCCCGGTTCCTCGAAGACGTAGGTCACGTCGACGCCGTTGCCGCCGCGGTGCAGGCCCGCGCCGCCGGTGTCGGCGACGGTCTCCCACCGCTCGATCCGCAGCGGGTAGTAGGACTCCAGGTACTCGCACGGGATGTTGACGAAGCTCGGCCACAGCGAGTGCCCGTCCGGCCCGTCACCCAGCGGGCGGCCGGGGATGCCGCCGAAGCCGATCGAGTACAGCTGGAACCACTCGCCCTTGCGCTCGCCCGAGGAGTAGTTGCCCGAGTACATGAAGTGCGGGCTCGACGAGAAGCCGGCCGCGTTGAGCAGCGCCGGGTTGGTCTGCCCGAGCAGCCCGCCGAACAGGTCGAACACCCGCCCGATGCCGTGGTTGCGGCCGTTGAGCGAGGCCGGGTGCTTGGGCTTCCAGTACGAGCCGTCCGGGATCGTGACGTCGACGAGCGGGTAGAAGCCGTCGTTCCACAGGATCTGCGGGTCCGCCACGGTGATCATGTAGATCCCGAAGAACATCCGCGTCAGGTTCTCGTTGATGTAGTAGTTGATCGGCCCCGCGGCCTGCGGGCTCGACCCGGTGAAGTCCAGGTGCACCTTCTCCCCGGTGCGGGTGAGCGAGAGCTTCAGCTCGTAGGGGCCGTTGCCGACGCCGTCGTCGCAGATGTAGTCGGTGAAGCTGAGCGTGCGCCCCTCCTCGAACACCAGCCCCAGCAGCGCCTTCATCGCGTCGTAGTTGCGCTGCAGCAGGGCGTCCAGGGCGGAGAGGTAGGTCGCGGTGCCGAAGCGCTCGCACATCTCCACGACCCGGCGGCTCGCGGTGCGGCAGGCCGCGACGAGCCCGTTGAGGTCGGCGCGGTTCCAGTCCGGCATCCGGACCTGGTTGAGGATGATCCGCAGCGCGTCCTCGTTGAGCTTCCCCTTCGAGTACAGCTTGAAGGGCGGGATGACCACGCCCTCCTCGTAGATCGTGCGGGCGTCGGTCGGCATCGAGCACGGGGTCTTGCCGCCGACGTCGGACATGTGCCCGAACATCGACGCCCAGCCGACGACCCGGCCCTCGTGGAAGATCGGCACGACGATCAGCCAGTCGTTGGCGTGGCTGATCGCGGCGCCGCAGGCGTACGGGTCCGACGTCAGCAGCACGTCCCCCTCCTCGACGGTGTCGTCGAACCCCTCGAGGAAGTCGGGGATGGAGAGCCCGATCTGGCCGACGACCATCTTCCCGGACGGGTCGCCGATCAGCGGGAACTCGTCGTGCTGCTCGCGGATGCCGGGGGACAGGGCGGTGCGGAACAGCACCTCGTCCATCTCGTAGCGGGCGTTGCGCAGGCCGTTCTCGATGAGGTCCAGGACGACGGGGTCGACCTCGGTCCGCTCCACGGCGCCGGTCGCGGTCTCGATGATGCGGGCCATGGCTCAGGCCTCCACGGGGTTGATGAGCAGCGAACCGGATGGGTGGACGGTGGCCGCGTGGCCGGGCAGCACGAGCGTCGTGGAGTCCATCTCGACGACGATCGCGGGTCCGGCGATCACGTCGCCCGCCCGCAGCGTGGTGCGGTCGTAGACGTGCGCGTCGACGGACCCGCCGCCGACGTGGACCGGGTGCGTGTCGATCGGTGTGGGCGGGCCCTCGGAGTCGGGGAGGGTCACCGCCGCCACCGACGGGCGCGGCCCGGACACCGTCGCGCGGGCGTTCACCAGCTCGTGGTCGGTGCCGAGCAGGAAGGAGAACAACCGCTCGTGCTCGGCGTCGAAGTCGGCGGCGAGCGCGGCCAGCGGGTCGCCGTCGAGGGTGGGCACCTCGATCGGGATCTCGAAGCCCTGGCCGTGGTAGCGGACGTCGACCTGGTAGGTGACGGACGGGTCCTGCACGCCCTGCTCGGCCAGCCGCGCGCTCGCCTCCGTCGCCAGCTCGGTGAGGACGGTCGCCAGCTCGCCGCCGGTGAGGTCGGCGAAGCGGCGCAGGACGGTCCGCGCGGCCTCGGAGCGCTTCGAGGTCGTCGCGTCGCCGAGCGCGCACAGCACCCCGGGCGACGGCGGGACGATCACCGGCCACGCGCCCGTCAGGATCCCGAGTGCGTTGGCGTGCAGCGGGCCCGCCCCGCCGAAGGCGACCAGCGCGAAGTCGCGCGGGTCGAAGCCCTGCTGCACCGAGACCAGCCGCAGGCCGCCGAGCATGTTCTCGTTGACGATGTCGACGATCCCCGCGGCCGCCGCCTCCGGCGACTTGAGTCCCATCGCGTCGGCCACGCCGGCCACCGCGGTGCGGGCGGCGTCGACGTCGAGGGTGATCTCCCCGCCGGCCAGGGACGGGGGGAGGTAGCCGAGGACGACGTTGGCGTCGGTGACGGTCGGCTCGGTGCCGCCCTTCCCGTAGGCGGCGGGGCCCGAACGTCGGTGGACGTGCCGCCCATGTCGAAGGTGATCAGGTCGGAGAACCCGCACTGTTCGGCGACCCACACCGCACCGGTGACGCCACCGGCCGGACCGGAGAGCAGCATGGTGACCGGTGCGTCGATCGCGGCGTCGGCCGAGGAGAGTCCGCCGTCGCTGCGCAGGATGGCCAGCTCACCCGCGACCCCGCCCTCGGTGAGCTGCGTCGCGAGCGTCCGGACGTAGCGCTCGACCTGGGGCTGGACGTAGCCGTTGGCGACGGTGGTGACGGTGCGCTCGTACTCGCGCAGCTCGGGCAGCACGTCCGACGACAGGCTCACCGGCACGCCGGGGAGCACCTCCGCCGCGATCTCGGCGATCCGCCGCTCGTGTGCGGGGTCGGCGAAGGAGTTGATGAGGCTCACGGCGAGGGCCTCGATGCCGTTCAGCGTCGCGAGCTGCGCGCGGACGTCGTCCTCGTCGAGGGGGCGGATCACCGCACCGTCCGAGGCCAGCCGCTCCGACACCTCCACGGTGTTCTCCAGCGCCGCCAGCGGCTCGGGCTTGGGCCAGATGATCCAGCCGGCCAGCCCGCCGGGCACGTAGGAGCGGGCGATCTGCAGCACCTGGCGGAAGCCCTGCGTCGTCACCAGGCCGACCGTGGCGCCCTTGCCCTCCAGGATCGCGTTGGTCGCGACGGTCGTGCCGTGCAGCACCTGGCCGACGTCACCGAGGGAGATCCCGGCCTGCTCGCACACCTTGCCGATGCCGTTGAGCACGCCGACGGCCTGGTCGGCGGGGGTGGAGGCGGTCTTCGCGCGCCACGTGACGCCGCTGGCCTCCTCGACCAGCAGCACGTCGGTGAACGTGCCTCCGACGTCGACACCGAGCCGGTAACTCATGCGCTGTCCTCTCGGGCGATCCGGACCATCACGGCCCGGGCGTTGTGGATGTGTGCGGTCATGACGGCCTGCGCCCACGCGGGGTCGCCCGCGCGCGCCGCGGCGACGATCTCGACGTGGTGGGCCAGGCTGCGGCGCAGCGACGCGTCGTCGTAGGCGTGGAAGTTGCGCAGCACGATCGGGGCGTGGATCGCCCCGGCGAGCGCGCCGGCCATCGCCGGATGGTCGGCCAGCGCGACGAGGCGGCCGTGGAAGGCGCGGTTGAGCCCGACGAGGTCGTCGAGGTCGGCGCGGACCATCCGACGGGCGAGGTCGTCGAGGTCGTCGAGGTCGGCCGGGGTCGCGTTCGGGACGGCCAGCGCGGTGAGCCGCGGTTCGAGGGCGGCCCGCAGGTCGAAGACCTCCTCCAGCTCGGCGACGGTCCAGCTGCTCACCCGGGCGCCCCGGTTCGGCACGATCTCCACGAGCCCCTCGGAGGCGAGCCGGGCCAGCGCCTCGCGGACGGGGGTGCGGCTGACGCCCAGGCGCTCGGCGAGCTCGACCTCGCCCAGGCGGGCGCCGGCCGCGAACTCGCCACGCAGGATCAGCTCGCGCACGGAGTCGACCGCCCGCTCGGACGCACGTGTCACGGCTCACCTCCCCGCAGATTGTGTGCAAAGTAGGACGAAGTGGTGTCGTTGTCCACGATTTCGGCGTAACTTCTGCGTGACTGCATACATTCAGCGGAAGGACGCACGTGGGAGACCTGTTGTCGCGACCGAACGCGCCCCGGGCCCGGCTCCGCGAGCTGCTCGCCGCGCCCGGACCGCTCGTCGCCCCGGGGGCCTACGACGCGCTGTCCGCGCGGCTCGTCGAGCAGGCCGGGTTCGACGTGGTCTACATGACCGGGTTCGGCACGACCGCCTCGCTCGCCGGCCGGCCGGACGTCGGGCTGCTCAGCGGGACCGAGATGGTCGACAACGCGCGCCGGATCGTCGCGGCCGTCGACGTGCCGGTGATCGCCGACGCCGACACCGGCTACGGCAACGCCATCAACGTCGTGCGCACCGTGCAGCTCTACGAGCAGGCGGGGGTCGCGGGGCTGCATCTCGAGGACCAGGTGATGCCGAAGAAGTGCGGGCACATGAGCGGCAAGGCGGT
Organism: Pseudonocardia hydrocarbonoxydans; assembly: GCF_006539565.1. GTDB lineage: Bacteria > Actinomycetota > Actinomycetes > Mycobacteriales > Pseudonocardiaceae > Pseudonocardia > Pseudonocardia hydrocarbonoxydans. The sequence goes on along the minus strand of NZ_BJNG01000027.1, from coordinate 5,064 downwards.
GATCGGCGTCGAGGAGATGGCCGGGAAGATCCGGGCCGCCGTCGCCGCCCGCCGCGATCCCGATCTCCTGCTCATCGCCCGCACCGACGCCGCCGCGGTCGAGGGGCTGGACGCGGCGATCGCCCGGGCCCGCGCCTACGCCGACGCGGGTGCCGACGTGCTGTTCGTCGAGGCCCCGACCAGCGAGGACGACATCGCGCGGGTCGCCGCGGAGCTGCGCGACGTCGCCCCGCTGGTGTTCAACTGGGCGGAGGGCGGGCGCACCCCGCCGATCCCGCTGGACCGCATCGCCGAGCTGGGCTTCTCACTGGTGCTCTACCCGATCGGCACGCTGCTCGCCGCCACCGCCGGCATCCGGTCGTTCCTGGAGACGCTGCGGGCGGAGGGCACCCCCACGTCCGCCCTGCCGGGCCTGCCGACCTTCGAGGGCTTCACCGACCTCATCGGCCTGCCCGAGGTGCACGACCTGGAACAGCGCTTCGCCCCCTGACCCCCGCCCCCACCCCGCGAGTCCCCCGTATCCCGCCCGCGAGTCCCCCGGAATCCGCTCGCGAGTCCCCCGGAATCCGCCCGCGAGTCCCCCGGAATCCGTGACGGGAACCGGGGGACTCGCCGACGCGGATCGGGGGACTCGCGGGGTGGGGTGGGCCGCCCCGATCCGGGCGTCATCGCACGTCCGGCCTACCCTCGGGCGCCATGACCGGGAACAGGATCCGTGTGGCGGTGGTGTTCGGCGGGCGCAGCAGCGAGCACGCGATCTCGTGCGTGTCCGCGGGCAGCGTGTTGAGCCGCCTCGACCCGGAGCGCTTCGAGATCGTGCCGGTCGGCATCACGTCGGAGGGGGCCTGGGTCCTCGGCACCGACGACGTCCGCGAGCTGGCCATCACCGACCGCGTTCTGCCGTCCGTCGACGGTTCCCGCACCGCCCTCGCGCTGCCCGGCGACCCGACCCGCGGCGGGCTGGTCGTCCTGGACGCCGACCGCGCGGGCGAGGTGTTCTCCGGCGTCGACGTCGTGTTCCCCGTGCTGCACGGCCCCTACGGCGAGGACGGCACGATCCAGGGCCTGCTGGAGATGGCGGGCGTGCCCTACGTCGGGGCCGGGGTGCTGGCAAGCGCGGCGGGCATGGACAAGGAGTTCACCAAGAAGCTGCTCGCCGCCGACGGCCTGCCGGTCGGCACCGTGGTCGTCCTGCGGCCCGGCACCGCGACGCTGACCGACGCCGAGCGCGAGCGCGTCGGGCTGCCGGCGTTCGTGAAGCCGGCCCGCGCGGGCTCGTCGGTGGGCATCACCCGCGTCACCGACTGGGCCGAGCTCGACGCCGCGATCGCCACGGCCCGCGAGCACGACCCGAAGGTGCTGGTGGAGGCCGCGGTCGTCGGGCGCGAGGTGGAGGTCGGGGTGCTGGAGTTCCCCGACGGCTCGGTGCGCGCGAGCGTCGCGGCGGAGATCCGGATCGTCGGCGACGCGCAGTGGTACGACTTCGACGCCAAGTACCTCGACGACGTCTGCGAGTTCGACATCCCCGCCAAGCTCGACGACGACGTCGCCGACCGCGTCCGGGAGATGGCGGTGGCCGCGTTCCGCGCGCTCGACGGGCAGGGGCTCGCCCGCGTCGACTTCTTCGTGGGGGCCGACGGCGAGCTGACCGTCAACGAGGTCAACACGATGCCCGGGTTCACCCCGATCTCGATGTTCCCGCGGGTCTGGGCGGTCACCGGGCTGGAGTACCCGGCGCTGCTGTCGGTGCTGGTCGACACCGCACTCGCGCGGGGCACCGGCCTGCGCTGAGGCCGTCGCACGGACGGTGCGAAACGGTCGCACGGATGTCCCGACTCGCGGGTCAGACGACGTGGCCGTGCACGAGCTGGGTGAGCGCCGGGCCCAGCGCATGCCGCTCGTCGCCGACGCGCACCCAGCGGGGCCCGCCGAACGGGGCCTGCTCCTCGACCGACAGCTCGGTCCCCGGCACGATCCCGAGCTCGCCCAGGTAGCGCAGGGCGGCGCTGTCCCGGTCGGAGACCCGGTCGACGCGGAAGCGGGCCCCGTCCGGCGCCTCGTCCAGCGGCGTGCCGCGGACCTCGACGTGCGGCCCGTCGCGCGGCGGGATCGGATCGCCGTGCGGGTCGTGGGTGGGGTGGCCGAGCGCGGCGTCGATCCGGTCCTCCAGCCGCTCGGACAGTGCGTGCTCGAGCAGCTCGGCCTCTGCGTGCACCTCGTCCCACGGCACGTCCAGCGCGCGGGCCAGGAAGGTCTCCAGCAGCCGGTGACGGCGCACGACCCGCAGCGCCGCCCGCTCGCCCTCGGCGGTGAGGGCGACGGTGCGGTGGTCGGGCCGGTCGAGCAGGTCACCGTCCTCGAGCCGCTTGAGCATCGCCGACACCGACGGTGAGGACACCCCCAGCTCGTGCGCGAGGGTGCTCGTGGTGACGGGTCCCCCGAGATGGGCGAGGTTGTAGATCGCCTTGAGGTAGTCCTCGGTGGCCCGGGACATCGTCACCATGGGCACCAGGGTAGAACGCCCTCAGCGGACCGCGACCGGGACGGCGGGCAGTGTGTCCCGCACCACGCCGGAGACGACCTGCAGCGGCCCGCTCCCGGCGTCGACGGGGGTGGTCAGCACGACGTAGACCGGCCGGTCCACGGCGACGTAGGTGACCACGACCGGCTCGGGCACCCCGTCGTCGAGCTCGAGCCAGCGTACGCCGTCGATCTCCAGCAGGGCCGAGGTCGGCGTCAGCTCCTGCGGGCGGGGCAGCCCGCAGCGCAGCACGACCGGGCGCGGCACGGCGGCCCAGGCGCGCACCCCGTCGGGTGCGGGGGCGGCCAGCGCGCGGACGGGCAGCGTCCCGCCCCCGGCGGGCAGGTCGCCGTCGAGGTTCGCCAGCAGCGCGGCGCACTCCGGACCGGCGGCGGCGGGGGCGTCGACGGGTGGGGTGGCCAGGGGCGTGGTGTCCGGAGCGGGCGGGCCCGGCTCCGCGAACCGGGCCGTGATGCCGATGCCCGCCACCACCAGGGCCAGCAGCAGCGGCAGCGAGATCGCGACGACGACGGGCAGCGGCGGGCGGGTGGTGGCGGGCACGGTCGGGTCCGGAACGGGTCAGCCGGCCAGGTGGACCACCGGGCAGGTCAGCGTCCGGGTGATCCCGTTGACGCCCTGCACCTGTGCGACGACGAGCTGCCCGAGGAGGTCGACATCGTCGGCCTCCGCGCGCACGATGACGTCGTAGGGCCCGGTCACGTCCTCCGCCGAGATCACCCCGGTGATCCCGGCGATCGAGGAGGCCACGGCCGCGGCCTTCCCGACCTCGGTCTGGACCAAGATGTACGCCTGCACCACGTCGTGCCCCTTCCACTGAGCTCTGACTACGTCGGGACCGTCCGTGGGGAGGAAGGTCGGACGCCGAACGTACCGGAGGAGACCCCGTTGCCCACATCGTCGACCCCTGCGGAGAAGAAGATCACTCTCGGCTCACTCGGTGAGTTCGGCCTGATCGCGAGCGTGACGGCCGGGCGGACGCAGCCGGGGTCGACGCTGCTGGGCCCCGGTGACGACGCCGCGGTCGTCGCCGCGCCGGACGGCCGGGTCGTCGCGTGCACCGACGTGCTGGTCGAGGGCGTCCACTTCCGGCTCGACTGGTCGACCCCCGAACAGGTGGGGCGCAAGGCCGCCGCGGCCAACCTGGCCGACGTCGCGGCGATGGGGGCGGTGCCCACCGCGCTGCTGGTCGGGCTGGCCTGCCCCGCCGACACCGACGTCGAGCTGCTGCACGGCCTCACCGACGGGCTGTGGGCCGAGGCCGCGGCGGCCGGGGCCGGGGTGGTCGGTGGGGACGTCGTGTCGTCGGCGCAGCTCGTGCTGTCGGTCACCGCGCTCGGGACGCTGGAGGGGCGTGACCCCGTCACCCGCGGCGGTGCCCGCCCGGGCGACGTGCTCGCCGTCGCCGGGCGGCTGGGCTGGGCCGGGGCCGGTCTCGCCGTGCTCGGGCGCGGGTTCCGCTCCCCGGTCGCCGTCGTCGGGGCGCACCGGGTGCCCGAGCCGCCCTACGCCGCCGGTCCGCAGGCGGCGCGGGCCGGCGCCTCCGCGATGATCGACGTCTCCGACGGGCTGCTCGCCGACCTGGGGCACGTCGCCGTCGCGTCCGGGGTGGCCCTCGACGTGCGGTCGGCGGCGTTCGAGATCCCGGGGCGCCTGGCCGACGTGGGGCAGGCGCTCGGCGTCGACCCGCTGCACTGGGTGCTGACCGGCGGGGAGGACCACGCGCTGGTCGCCGCGTTCCCGGCAGGCGTCCCGGACGGCTGGACGGTGATCGGCGAGGTGCGCGCGGGATCCGCCGCGGTGCTCGTGGACGGGCGCGACTACGACGGCGGACCGTCCGGGTGGGAGCACTTCGCCCGATGAGTTCCGGCGGGCCGGGAGGTCCACCCCGCATGGGCACCCTCGTCTACTCGATGAACATCTCCCTCGACGGCTACATCGAGGACCCGACCGGCGACATCGCCTTCTCGGAGCCGGACGAGGAGGTGCACCGCTTCGCCAACGACCAGACCCGCGACACCGCGGCGTTCCTGTTCGGCCGCGGCCTCTACGACGTCATGGAGGAGTTCTGGACGGCGCCGGAGCGGGCCGACGGTGAGGAGGTGGAGGCGGAGTTCGCCCGGCTCTACACCGAGACCCCGCGGATCGTGTTCTCCGACTCGCTGACCTCCGTCGCACCCGGGTGCCGGCTGGTGCGCCGCGCCGACGCGGTCGAGGAGGTGCTGCGGCTCAAGGCCGGGACCGACGGCGAGCTGGGTCTCGGCGGTGCGGGGCTGGCCGCGTCGCTGATCGACCTGATCGACGAGTTCCGCCCGAGCGTCGTGCCGGTCTTCTGCGGCGGCGGCAAGCCGTACGTGCCGCCCGGCACCGACCTGCGGCTGCGGCTGCTCGAGCAGCGCACCTTCGGGAGCGGCACGGTGTACTTACGCTATGCCCGTCTTCGCAGCTCAGATGGTGTATAGTCGAACATGTGTTCGCCTATGATCTCGAACCGCCGCCGCCCGGGCCCACCCTCACCGACACCC
>NZ_BJNG01000026.1 GCF_006539565.1 Pseudonocardia hydrocarbonoxydans | reverse complement strand
GGTGGAGTGGACCACCCCCACCGGGCACACCTACCGCACCGAACCCCACGACCACCGCGGTTGATCGAGACTGCTCACGTCCCCGGGTCGACCTCGGCGCGGGGGGCATCGTCGCGCACCGGGGGAACGAGTCGCCGGACCACATGGTGCAGCACCCGCCGCGCCTGCTCGATCGGTGCCCCGTAGAGCACCACGTCGCCGCCGAGACCGCGGGCGAGGGTCCACAGCGCCTGGCCGTCGAGTTCGGGATCGACGTCGGGTCCGGCGCGGCCGTCGGCCCTGGCTCGGGCGACGACCGACACGGCGAGTGACTGCAGCTCCTCGTCGCCCTCGGTCAGGACGGCAGCCAGGCGATCGTCGCGGCCGGCGCGGGCGGCGAAGAAGGTGTGGATGCGGATGGCGTCGCGCGTTTCGGGGTGTCCGCCGAGGAGTTCGTCGAGGACGGCGAGGAGCACCTCCCGCTCGCCGGCCGCGCCACCCTGCTTCGCCAGACGGGCCGCGATTCGCGACTCCATGCGCCGGTGGGCCTCCCGGAGGCCGTGCAGCAGGAGGTCGTCCTTCGTCGGGAAGTAGTACTGGACCCGGCCCATCGACACACCCGCCTCCGCCGCGACCGAGCGCAGCGAGACGGCCTCCATGCCGGCGTCGGCGACCAGTCGCCAGACGGCGGCGGCGAGCTCGGAGCGGCGGGCGTCGTGGTCGACGGAGCGGGGCACGCGGCCGAGCGTAACAATGCGTTCGCATTGACAAGTCCCGCACCCACTGTTCCAATGCGAACGCATTCACAACGGGGGAGGGGGAGTCATGAGGAGCAGGACGAGCGAGGCGTGGCAGGGCCTCGTGGGATTCGTCGTCGTCACGCTGGGGGTCGTGCCGCTGGTCGTGCTGGCGTTCGGGGCGCCGACCGGAGGCCTGTGGGGCCTGGTCCTCGACGGCGACGCGGGGGTGGCCGCGTGGATCTGGCCGGGTCTGGTCGTCGTCGCGGGTGTCGTGACCATCGGGGTGCTGGAGCGCCGCAAGCGGTGAGCCCGCCGGATCACTCTCGGAAGACCTATCCCAGCCGGATCACCGTCGGCCGGTCCGCCTCGAACGCGTCCGCGACGAGGTCCACCAGGTCGTCCGGCTCGGTGGCCCGCACCTCGATCGCCCCCGCCGCGTCGACCGCGTGGGGGTCGGCGCCGCCGTGGTCGCTGCCGTCGCGCACCACGACGACGGGCAGGGCGAGCCCCAGCTGCACGGCGGTGGCCAGGTCGGCGGCGGCGGTGTCGAACGCGCCCGTCCCGAGCAGTACCGCGACGGGCCGCGCGGGCCGGGCGGCGGAGGCGCCGATGGCGGCGGCGAGGCCACCGGGACAGAACAGGCGGGGCGCGGGCACCGGGAAGAAGTGCACCGACCCGAGCCGGGTGACGGCGGTGGTGCCCCCGACGAGCACCGCGTGGGGCGGCAGGGCGTCGCGCAGCACGTCGTTGACCAGCTCGTAGGCCCGCCCGTCGGCCCGGGCCTGCTCGCGGCAGGCGGCCCGCAGCGCTGCGGCGCGGACCACGCCGATCGCGGTGCGCCATGGCGGGAGGGCACCGCGCAGGGCGGCGACGGTCGCGGTGGCGTCGCCGAGCAGGCCGACGCCGGTGCCGTTGCGCGGCAGGCGGGTCTCGTCGAGGTCGATGTGGATCGAGGTCACGCCGTCGGGGCAGGTGAAGTCGCTGCCGACCACGAGCACGACGTCGCTGTCCGCGACCGCCCCGGCGACGGCGGCCAGGCGGCCCGACGCCCCGGCGGACAGCGGGTGCCCGTCGTCGACCACGCCCTTGCCGCCCGCGGTCGTGACGACCGGCGCGCCGAGCGCCTGCACCAGCGCGGTGATCTCGCCGGCCGCGCCGACCGCCCCGCCCCCGGCGACGACGAGCGGGCGCTCGGCGGCCTCCAGGAGCGCCGCGGCCCGCCGGACCGCGTCGGGGTCGGCGACGGGCGGTGCCGGCGGCGCCACCGCGGCGGACCGGCCGTGCCACTGCTGCGCCAGCACGTCGGGCGGCACGTCGACCTGCACCGCCCGCGGCCGCCCGCGGTGCATCGCGGCCAGTGCCGCGGCGACGGTGCCGGCCGCGGCGTCCGGGCTCGCGACGGTGCCGCCGCCGTGCGCGGTGAGGAACAGCAGCGGGTCGGGCACGTCCGGGTCGGGACCGTCGCCGGCGACCACCACCCCGGTCCGGCCGCTGACGCGCCGGTACGCCGCGGCGGCCCGGTGCGCCGCGGCGTCGGTGCCCAGGGTGAACACCGACAGCCCGGCGGCCGCCAGGTGTGGCAGCAGCGGATGGCCCGGCGTGCCGAAGGCGGCGTCGACGCCGTGCGCGCCGAGGGTCTCGGCGACGGCCGTACCGCCGGTGCGATCCACGTCCATGCGACGACCTTGCCCGCCCCCGTGCCCCGGCGCGCGCACCCGGAGCACGATCAACCCGTTCGTCGTAGGGGCATCAGCGGTGAGTAGCGGTGTAGAGGTCGCGGAGCAGGGCGATCTCGGCTCCGTGGTGGATGGCCTCCCGGTGGATGTGCAGCACGAGCGTGGCCATCGGCGACTCCGCGAACGGGCCCTCCGCCGGTCCGACGGGGCGGGCGAGCGCGTCGGCGTCGAGCCCGCGGACCCCCGCGACCCAGGCGTCGTGGACGGTGTCGAGCTGGTGCAGCGCGGCGTCGGCGGTGCCCGCGTAGTCGTGGTGCTCGTAGTCGACGGGCGGTCCGCCGAAGTGGTCGGCCACCCGCGCCCCGAACACCCCGACGATCACGTGCGCCAGCCGCCACGCGATCGTCGTGACCGGGGCCGGATCGGGGGGCGGGAACGCGAAGTCGATCGTGAACGCCCCGCCGCCCGCCTGCACCGGGGCCGTCGACGTGCCGCGCGGGCGCACGCTCCACGCACCCGGCACCGGCTCCCACAGGTACTCCTCGTCGCCGAGCCCGGCCAGCCGCGGCCGGAGCTGGTGGTGCCAGTGCCATTCGAGCTGCTCCAGGAGCTCGCGCGTCCAGTCGATGTCCATGGCGGCCACCGTAGGGGCCGACCCCGACGGGATCCGGATCGTCACCGGTGGCCGGATCGGGGCGACCCACCCGGATGTCGTAGCGTCGCGGCGTGCTCCGGACCACACGTGCCCCGTTGCTCGCCCTCCCGGTGATCGCCTCCGCCCTGCTGCTCGCCGGCTGCGGGGTCCTGCCCGGGCAGACCGCGGCGGCGCCCGTCGACCTCGCGGCGTTCGCCCCGACCGCGGAGAACAAGGACCCCTCGGTCCTGATCGACGGCGTCGAGGGGATGGTGTTCGACGGCGGGCAGCACGTCGGGCCCGACCAGCGCGTCGCGTACACCTTCACCCCGCCCATCGGCGGCGCGCACGACCAGGCCTGGGCCGCGTGCAACGGGGTCGTCTACCCGCAGCCGCTGCGCAGCGAGAACCTCGTGCACTCCTTGGAGCACGGTGCGGTGTGGATCGCCTACGACCCCGAGCGGGTCGGGGGCGCCGACCTCGACGCCCTCGCCGCGCGCGTGGAGGGGCAGCCGTACATGGTGCTCTCGCCCTACCCGGACATGGACTCGCCGATCTCGCTGCAGTCCTGGGGCCACCAGCTCGCCCTCGACGACGCCGACGACCCGCGCATCGACCAGTTCGTGGCGGCCCTGCGCCAGAACCGCTACACCCACCCCGAGCCGGGGGCGTCCTGCGACGAGATCGGCCGCGGCTACTTCGACCGCGCGTCGCCGCCGCCGTTCGCCCCGGTCCCCGACGCGGGGGCCGGGGCCGTCCCGGAGTCCTGACGCCTCAGGTGCGGGGGACCGGCACCCCGCGGATGCTCGCGTCGAGCAGCTGCACCGGGTGCAGGATCGGCACCCCGTCGGCCGCCATGTACTTGCCGATCTGCAGCAGGCAGCCCGGGTTGGCGGTGACGACGACGTCGGGCCGCACCGACCGCACGTTGCCCGCCTTGCGGACACCCAGCTCACCGGCCGCCTCCGGCGCCACCATGTTGTAGATCCCCGCCGACCCGCAGCACAGCTCCGCCTCCGGCAGGTCGACGAGCTCGACGTCGGGGATCGAGCGCAGCACCGCGCGCGGCTGCGCGCGCACCTTCTGCGCGTGCCCGAGGTGGCAGGCGTCGTGGTAGGCCACCCGCCCGCGGAACGGGTGCCGCGGCGCCACCGGCTCCAGCTCGGCCAGCACCTCGTGCACGTCGCGCACCCGCCCGCTGAACGCCGTGGCACGCGACGCCCAGGCCTCGTCGTCGGAGAGCAGGTGCCCGTAGTCCTTCATCGACGACCCGCAGCCCGCGACGTTGGTGACGACGGTGTCGACGTCGAGGGTCTCGAACCGGGCGATGGTGCGCCGGGCCCGGCCCAGCGCGGTCTCCTCGCGGCCGGCGTGCAGCTCCAGCGCGCCGCAGCACTGCTGGTCGCGCGGCACGAGGACGTCGTAGCCCTCGGCGGCGAGCACGCGCACCGTCGCCTCGTTGACCCGGTGGAAGAACACGTCCTGCACGCAGCCCGACAGCAGGGCCACCCGCCCGCGCCGCGCCCCGACGGCCGGGGTGAACACCGGGAGCTGCGCGAAGGCCGCGCGCACCGACACCGGCGGCAGCAGCGACTCCATCGCGGCCAGCCGCCCGGGCAGCTTCTCGGCGAGCCTGCGGACCGCCGGGATCGTGCGCAGCTTCTGGTACAGCGCGCCGGGGAGGGCGGCCGCGCGCAGCCGCCGCCGGTACGGGAACAGCGAGAAGATCGCCTCGCGGAACAGCCGGTCGCCGCGGTCGCGCTGCACGTTGCGCTCGACCTGCGGGCGCACCGACTCCAGCAGCTTGTCGTACTGGACGCCCGAGGGGCACGCCGTCACGCAGGCCATGCAGCCGAGGCAGGCGTCGATGTGCTCGGTGAACGGGCCGTCGAGGGAGATCTCGCCCTTGCTGGCGAGGTCCATCAGGTAGATGCGCCCGCGAGGGGAGTCCATCTCCTCGCCCCACAGCTGGTAGGTGGGGCAGGTCGGCAGGCAGAAGCCGCAGTGCACGCAGTCGTCGAGCAGCTCGCGCTCGGGCGGGCGGTGGGCGTCGAACGCGGACGGCCCGTTCTGCGGGATGTTGGTGTCGGCGGAGCCGGCGGGGGTGGTCACTGCGAGATCACATCCAGGGGGAGAAGCGGCCCGGACCGAAGCGGCCGTCCGGGTCGAGCGCGGTCTTGACGGCGCGGAGCACGGCCAGCGCCGACGGCGGCGGGCCCCAGGCGGGGGCGTCGGCCCCCACCGGGCGGCTGCGCAACTGGGAGGTGCCGCCCGCGGCGTGCACCCGGGTGTGGGCGTCGGCGACGGCGTCGGGGGGCAGCGAGACGGTGGCGACCCCGGTGCCCAGCCCGGCGGTGGCGGCGTCGGGTGCGAGCTCGGACACCAGCGCGGGCAGCAGCGACGGCCGGGCCCCGATCCGCAGCACGGCGGCGTCGGGCGCCCCGCGGGTGAGCTCGGCGTGCCGCGTCCACGGGTCCCCTTCCGGGGTGGTGGCACCGGCGCCCAGCACCTCCTGCAGGCGCGCCACCCGGGCCGGGAGCGCCTCGTCGGTGCCCTCGATGCGCACCAGCAGCCGCCCGTCGCTGGTCCACTCCAGCGCCACCGGCTCGAACGGCCCCTCCAGCACGCGGGCGGCGAGTTCGGCGGCCCGGGCGAGCGGGGCGTCGACGACGAGCGTGGCCGTGCGCTTCGGCACCGGGTGCAGCCGCAGCACGACCTCGGCCAGCACCCCGAGGGTGCCGTAGGAGCCGTGCAGCAGCTTCGCCAGGTCGTACCCGGCCACGTTCTTGATCACGTGCCCGCCGCTGCGGGCCACGGTGCCGTCGGCGAGCACGACCGTGACGCCGATGACGAGGTCGCGCAGGGTGCCGTAGACCAGCGACGACGGGCCGGAGTCGGCGGTGGCCAGCAGCCCGCCGAGCGTGGCGCCGTCGGCGATGCGGGCGGCGTCGAGCGAGACGTGCTGGCCGTGCTCGGCCAGCTCCTCGGTGAGGGCGCGCAGCGGGGTGCCCGCGTGGGCCGACACCGTCATGTCGCCGGGATTGTGGGTGATCACGCCGGTGAGGCCGGCGAGGTCGAGGACGGCGTCGACGGCCCCGAGCTCGCCCGCCCAGCCGGCGGCGGTGCCCGCCCCGGCGACGGCGAGACGGCCGGGGGTGTCGCGGACGGCGTCGCGGACCTCGGCGAGGTCGGTCGGTCGCAGGGTGGTCGTGGTCGTCATCACAGGCGCTCGATCACTCCGGACTCTTCGAGGGGATGGGCCCGGTACTTGCCGGGCCGCTCGCCGCACAGCCGCGGCGTGGGCAGCACCTTGCCCGGGTTGCACAGGTTGTGCGGGTCGAAGGCCGCCTGCACGCGGGCCATGACGGCGAGGTCGTCCTCGGAGAACATCTTCGGCATCGAGCACGCCTTGTCGGTGCCGATGCCGTGCTCGCCCGAGAGCGACCCGCCCATCTCGACGCACAGTTCCGCGATCTCGCCGGACAGGCGCTCGGCGCGCTCGGTCTCGCCCGCGGCCGCGCTGTAGAGCACCAGCGGGTGCAGGTTGCCGTCGCCGGCGTGGAAGACGTTGGCCACGCGCAGCCCGGCGTCGGTGCCCATCCCGGCGATCCGGTCGAGCACCTCGGCGAGCCGGGTGCGGGGCACCACGCCGTCCTGCACGAAGTAGTCCGGGGAGATCCGGCCGACCGCGGCGAACGCGGCCTTGCGGCCCTTCCAGATCTTCGCGCGCTCCTCGACCGACCCGGCGATGTGCAGCCGCGTGCAGCCGTGCTTCTCGCAGATCGCCTTCACCTGCTCGAACTGGGCGTCGCACTCCTCGACGGGGCCGTCCAGCTCCACGACCAGCGCCGCCGGCACCCCGACGGTGTAGCCCGCGTGCACGGCCTCCTCGGCCGCCTCGATGGCCAGGGTGTCCATCATCTCGACGGCGGCGGGCACGATCCCGGCCGCCACGATGTCGGACACGACGTCACCCGCCGCGGCGACCGACGGGAAGTCGGCCAGCAGCGTGCGCACCGACTCCGGGGTGCGCAGCAGCCGCACGGTGATCGAGGTGGTGATGCCCAGGGTGCCCTCGGAGCCGAGGAACACCCCGCGCAGGTCGGGCCCGGCCTGCTCGCCGGTGTCGGTGCCCAGGGTGACCACCGACCCGTCGGGCAGCACGACCTCGCAGCTCAGCACGTGGTTGGTGGTGAACCCGTACTTGAGGCAGTGCGCGCCGCCGGAGTTCTCCGCGACGTTGCCGCCGATCGTGCAGACCTGCTGGCTCGACGGGTCGGGCGCGTAGTACAGGCCGTGCGGCGCCGCGGCCGCGGTGATCTCCAGGTTCGTGACGCCCGGCTCCACGACCGCCCGCCGGTTCGCCGGGTCGACCTCGAGCACCCGCTTGAGCCGCGCCAGGCTGATCACCACGCCGTCGGCGACCGGGAGCGCGCCGCCCGACAGGCCGGTGCCCGCCCCGCGGGCCACGAACGGCACCTTGTGCTCGTGGCAGACCCGCACCGCCGCCGCCACCTGCGCGGCGTCGCGGGGCAGCAGCACCAGGTCCGGGCACACCCGGTAGCCGGTGAGGCCGTCGCACTCGTAGGCCCGGCACTTCACCGGGTCCGACAGCACGTCCGCCGGATCGAGCACACGCTCGAACGCCTGCCGCACCCCGCCGTGAAGCGTCACGGGTCGCCCCCTTCGTTGCGTGTCGATGGTCCGAACGAGACTACGACGGGACGGGCGCCCGCGCCGACCTCGGCGCGGGCGCCCGCGGTCATGCCCGGGGCATCCGCAGCCCGGCCATGCCGCCGTCGACGGCCAGCTCCGTGCCGGTCACCGAGGCCGCGGCCGGACTCGCGAGGTAGGCGACGGCGTGCGCCACCTCGTCCATCGACACGAGCCGGCCGAGGGGCTGGCGGGCCCGCAGCGCCGTCAGGGTCGCGTCGGGATCGGTGGCGGCGTCGAGCAGCCGCCCGATCCACGGCGTGTCGACGGTGCCGGGGTGCACGCAGTTGACCCGGATGCCCTCCCCGACGTGGTCGGCGGCCATCGCGCGGGCGAGCGCCGTCACCGCCCCCTTGCTGGCGGAGTACAGCGCCCGCTCGGGCAGGCCCGCCGTCGCCACGATCGACCCGACCATGACGATCGAGGCCGCGGACGAGGCCCGCAGCGCGGGCAGGGCCGCCCGGGTCACACGCACCGTGCCGAGCAGGTTGACCTCCAGCACGCGCCGCCACTCGTCCAGGCCGCCCGCCTCGACGGTGCCCGAGGCCCCGATGCCGGCGTTGTTGACCAGCACGTCCAGGCCGCCGAGCCGGTCGAGGGCCTCGGCGACCGCCGACGCCACCGAGGCGTCGTCGGCCACGTCGGCGCGCACCCGCAGCAGCGGGTCCGGTGCCCCCGAGGGGTCGAGGTCCAGCACCGCCACGGTGGCGCCGCGCTCGGCAAGCAGCAGGGCCGTCGCCCGGCCGATCCCGGACGCGCCGCCCGTGACGAGCGCGGTGAGGCCGTCGAGATCGGTCATGAGAGCGTCTGCCCGCCGTCGACGTGCCACGACTGCCCGGTGACGAAGCGCGTCGCGTCCGAGGCCAGCACGACCGCGAGATCGGCGACGTCCTCCGGCGTGGTGAGGCGCCCCATCGGGATGCCGGTGCGGAACTTCGCGGGGTCACCGGCGATCTGCCGCTCCGGGCCGATCCCGAGGCGGCGCCACTGCTCGCGCTGCAGCTCGGTGTCGCACGAACCGGGGCACAGCGTGTTGACGCGGATGCCCTCGCCGGCCAGCTCGAGGGCGAGGCAGCGGGCCATCATGTCCGTCGCGGCCTTCGACGCGCAGTACGCGCCGAGGTCCATGCGCGGGGTGTCGGCGCAGTTGGAGGTCACCACGACGATCGACCCGCCCGCGGCGCGCTCCCGCATGTGCCGGGACGCGGCCCGCACCGACAGGTAGGCGGCGCGGGTGTTGACGGCGAACTGCGCGTCCCAGTCGTCCACCGGGGAGGTGGTGAGGTCGCCCGCGCGCAGGATGCCCGCGTTGTTGACGAACACGTCCGGGGCGCCCAGGGCGTCGACCACGTCCTGCACGGCGCGCTCGGCCTGCTCGGCGTCGGTCAGGTCCGCGGCGACGGCGACGCCGCCGAGCCCGTCCGCCGTCCGCTTCGCCCCCTCCGCGTCCTGGTCGATGACCGCGACGGTCGCGCCCGCCCCGGCCAGCGCCGCGGCGATGGCCGCACCGATGCCGCGGCCCCCGCCGGTGACGGCGGCCGTGCGGCCGGCGAGCACGGCGTTCACGAGGCGACCTCGTCGGCGTAGCGGGCGCGGATGCTCAGCAGCGAGCCCAGGCTGATCACGGCGATCACGGCCAGCAGCGCGGACATCGGCCATGCGGCGTTGTCGTAGGCGACGAGCAGGGCGCTGGCCAGCAGCGGGACGAGCCCGCCGAGCATGCCGCCGATCTGGTAGCCCAGCGACGCGCCGCTGTAGCGGACCTCCGGCGGGAACATCTCCGAGTACAGCGCGGCCTGCGGCCCGTACATCAGCGGGTGGCCGATACCCATGATCACGATGATGCCGAGGAACAGCAGCGGCGTCGAGCCGGACTCGATGAGCCAGAACAGCGGGAACGCGAACAGCGCGACGAGGACCGCGCCCGCGCCGAAGACCGGCTTGCGGCCGAGGCGGTCGGACAGCGCGCCGAAGGCCGGCACGGTGAGGCACATCACCACGGCGGCCACCAGCACGGCGCCGAGGAACGTGCCGCGGGGGATGCCCACGTGCGTGGTCGCCCACGACAGGCCGAGCACGGTCACCAGGTAGAAGACGGTGTTGATGATGACGAACGCGCCTGCGGCGCCGAACACGCTGCGGGTGTGGCGGGTGATGGCGTCCTTGACGGGCATGCGCGCGGTGCTGCCCGCGGCCTCCATCTGCGCGAACACCGGCGACTCCATGATCCGCAGCCGCACCACGAGCCCGACGATGATGAGCAGCGCGCTGGCCAGGAACGGCAGGCGCCAGCCCCAGGCCAGGAAGTCCTCGTCGGGCAGGAACCCGACGGCGGAGAACGCGGCGGTGGACAGCACCAGCCCCAGCGGGCTGCCGATCTGCGGCCACGAGCCGTAGAAGCCCCGCTTCCCCGGTGGTGCGTGCTCGACGGCCATCAGGACGGCACCGCCCCACTCGCCGCCGACGGCGACGCCCTGGACGAACCGCAGCCCCACGACGAGGATCGGCGCGAGGATCCCGATCTGCGCGAACCCGGGCACCAGCCCCATCGCCAGCGTCGCGATCCCCATGGCCAGCAGCGAGATGACCAGCATCTTCTTGCGGCCGACCCGGTCGCCGTAGTGGCCGAAGACCATGCCGCCCAGCGGCCGCGCGGCGAACCCGACGGCGTAGGTGGACAGCGACGCGAGCAGGCCCGCGGCGGGGGAGAAGTCCGGGAAGAACACCGTGGGGAACACCAGCGCCGCGGCGGTGCCGTAGATGTAGAAGTCGTACCACTCGACGGTGGTGCCGACGAGGCTGGCGAAGGCGACCTTGCGGGTCTGGCGAGGGGTGGCCGCGTCGGCGGGTGCGCCGCCTGCGGGCCGCTCTGAGATGTCGGTCATCGGGATGCGACCTCCGTGGGTCGGGTCGGGTCGGGGGTGGTTCGGGTGGTGCTGCGCAGGGCGGCGTCGTAGGCGCTGGTGATCGCCTCGCGGGCCTTGCCGGCACGGGCGGCGTCGCCGATCACGACCACCTCCGTGCGCGCGGCGAGCGGGAGCCGGGCCGCGACGGCGGCGCCCGCCCCGCGGCGGAGCCGGTGGTAGAGCCAGTCGCGCATCCGGTCGGAGGCGAACAGGCGGTGGGCGGCGCGCGAGCGCGCGGCGCGGGTGTGCAGCAGCCGGGGGACCACCGCGCCGAGCCCGAACCGGTAGCGGGCCCCGGTGGCGACGACGACGAGGTCGGCGTCGCGGAGCAGTTCGGTGGTGGCCTCGGTGCGGTAGTGGAACGCGACGCCCTTGCGGGCGCAGTCGCGTTCCATCTCGGCGACGTACGCGGCGAAAGTCGGCTCGGCCGCGACCACGTCGTTGAACCGCGGCGCGAGACCGGTGAGCCGGAACGCCCCGCCGGGCCGGTCGGCCCGCTCGATGACCACGACGTCGTTGCCCTGCGCCACCTGGGCGGCGTAGGTCAGCCCGGCCGGTCCCGCGCCGAGCACCACGATGCGGCGCCCGGTGGCGGGGGTGGCGTCGGCGTACTCCAGTTCGCGTCCCGTGGCCGGGTTGACCACGCAGGACAGCGTCGCCCCCGAGCGCATGTGCGTGACGCAGTGGTTGCAGGCCAGGCAGCGCCGCACCGGCTCGCCCGCCTGTGCCTTGGCGACCCACTGCGGGTCGGCGATGAGCGGACGGCCCAGCGCGACCACGTCGAGCTTGCCCTCGGCGACCGCGCGCGCCGCGACCTCCGGGTCGCCGAGCCGCCCGACCCCGATCACGGGCACGGCCACGGACCGCTTCATCCGCGCCGCGTAGTCCAGGAAGGTGGCCTCCGGGTACATCATCGGGGGGATCATCCGGGCCGCGTCGGGGAGCGACCGGTAGTGCCCCGCGGTCACGCTCACCGCGTCGGCGCCGTCGCGCTCGGCCCAGCATCCCACCTGGATGCCCTCGTCGAGGGTGAGGCCACCGGAGAAGAAGTCCTCCACTCCGATGCGGAAGATCACCGGGAGGCCCGGGACCTCGGCCTTGATGCGCCGCAGGATCTCCAGGCCGAAGCGGGCCCGGTTCTCCAGCGACCCGCCGTAGGAGTCGGTCCGGGTGTTCTCCAGGGGGGAGAGGAACTGCGAGATCAGGTAGCCGTGCGCGCCGTGCAGCTCGACGACGTCGAAGCCCGCCTCGCGGGCCCGGCGCGCGGCGGCCACGTACGCGGCGAACGCCTCCTCCAGCCGCTGCGCCGTCATCGCCTCGGGCACGGCGATCTCGTGCTCGATCTCGAACACCGGCGTCGGCACGGCCGACGCGGAGACGGGCCGGACCCCCGAGACGACGCTGCGCGCCCGGCTGCCGCCGTGGCCGAGCTGGATCGAGGCCTTCGCGCCTGCCTCGTGCAGCACGTCGACGAGCCGGCGAAGGCCCGGGAGGAACCGGTCGTGGTAGATCCCCAGCTCGTGGAAGCGGTGCTTGCCAGCGATCTCCGGCGACGCCATCTCGACGGTGACCAGGCCGACACCGCCCTCCGCCCGCGCCCGGTAGTAGGCGACGGTCGCGTCGGTGACGTGGCCGTCGTCGTCGGCGAGGCGGGTGGTCATCGAGGGGAGCAGGGTCCGGTTGCGCAGCGTGACTCCGCCGATGTCGACGGGGTCGAAGAGGTCAGCCACGAGACAGTTCCGCACGCTCGACGACGGCCCGGATCCGGGCGCGCTCGGCGGCACCCACGGGCTGCAGGGGCGGCCGTACGTGCGCCTGGTCGATGCGTCCCAGCTCGGCCAGGGCCACCTTCATGCGGTTGTGGCCGTCGAGGAACGGGTCGTCGTAGCAGACCTCCGCCACCGGGCGGATGCGCTCCCAGATGCGCCGGGCCTCGGCGAGGTCCTGCTTCTCGACCGCGCGCCACAGCGCGACGTGCAGGTCGACGACGAGGCTGCCGTGACCCGAGAGCACCCCGTCGGCGCCGAGCACGAGCGAGGTGAGCAACGAGCGGCTGAAGCTCGACAGCACCGAGATCGGCTTGGCGAGCGAGCGCAGGGCCCGCAGGTTGCGCTCGTAGGCGACGATGTCGTTCGACCACTCCTTGACCGCCACGACGTTGTCGATCTCCGAGCAGATCCGCACGACCGCGTCGGTGCCCAGCCGCAGGCCGGACGTGGACGGGTAGATGAACGCGATCATCGGCAGGCTCGTGGCGTCGGCGATCGCCGCGTAGTGCGCGAACGCCATGTCCGGCCGCAGCTGCGACCCGCCGTCGAACACGACCGAGGGGAAGACGAGCAGCGCGTCGGCACCGGCGGCCTCGGCGTCCGCGGCGATCCGGGCGGCCTTGGCGGACCCGTCCTGGTAGACACCCGAGATCACCGGGACGGTGCCGGCCGCCTCGTCGAGCACGATGTCGAGGACGCGGCGCTGCTCGTCGGCGGTGAGGGTCGCGACCTCGGAGGCGTGGGCGTTGGTGGTGATCCCGGAGACGCCGTCCACGTCGAGCAGGGCGCGCACGTGCCGCCGGAGCTGGGGCTCGTCGATCTCCAGATCGGCGGTGAACGGCAGCAGGTGGGCGGGGATCACACCGCGCAGTGAGACCATCGTCGGTCTTCTCCCTTCGTCGGGGCCGCCGGTCGGAGGAGAGCGACCGGCGGGTTGACGGGAAGTTACGTCCGTGGTTCGGGGCGGTGGAAATGCCGATCTGGCAGGTGTTATGCATGAGGGGCATCACAGAGATGCCGTGAGGGGTGCGCAGATGACGCAGGAACACGCGGTCGAGCTGCGGCACCTGCGCGCGTTCGTCGCGGTGGCCGAGGAGCTCAGCTTCACCCGCGCCGCCGTCCGGCTGCGGATGACCCAGCCCGCCCTGAGCCGCACGATCGCCGGGCTGGAGCGGATGGTGGGCGGCGCGCTGGTCCGGCGGGACCGGCGCTCGGTGGCCCTCACCGCGGCGGGCGTCCGGTTCCTGCCGCACGCACACCGTGTGCTCTCGGCGATGGACGAGGCCGTGCGGGCGGCGTCGGACCGGCTGCCGGTGCTGCGCGTCGGCTTCACCTGGGGTTCCACGGCCGAGTACACCGGGCCGATCGTCCGGGCGTTCGAGCAGGAGCACCCCGACGTCGTGGTCGAGATCCGGCGCTACGACGACGCCGTCGCGGGCCTGGCCGACGGGCGCACCCACGTGGGCTTCCTGCCCGGCGTGCCGGACGACCCGCGCCTGAGCTCTCTGGTGCTGGCCGAGGAGCCGCGGGTGGCGGCACTGCCCGCCGACCACCCGCTGACCGCGCACGAGGTGGTCCGCCTCGCCGACCTCGCCGACGGGCCGGTGGTGATCAACGTCGTGTCCGGCACCACGACACCGGACCTGTGGGACGCCGGGCGCCGGCCGCAGATCATGGTGCGGGTCCGCAACGTCGACGAGTGGATGGAGGCGATCGCCGCGGGCCGCGGGGTGGGCCTGACCCCGGCGTCGACGGGCCGGCTCTACAGCCATCCCGCCATCCGCTACCGCGAGATCGTCGACGCCCCGCGCGTCCCGATCTCCCTGGCCTGGCTGCGCAGCGCCGCCCACCCGCTGGTGACGGAGTTCGTGGCGGTGGCGCGTCGCACGCGGCCGCAGGAGCGCGGGTGAGGTCCCGGGTCTGCACCGGCGCGCGGCCTGATGGCGGTTCCCACCCCGTCGAGTGGTTCGTACGCTGGCCCGGCGGTCGGGGATCGGACGGTAGCCTGGCGAAAGGGCGGCGAGATGACACTTCCACCCGGTGAACCTCCCCCCGAGCCCGAGCCGCAGTTCGACGGCGGGGTGCCCAGCGGATTCGTGATCCTCGTGCTGCGCACCGATCCCGATGTCGACGACCTGCGCAGGCTGGTCGGCGACGACGTCTTCGGCGAGCTGGCCCGGCTGCTGGTCGATCTGGGTTCTCCCCGGAACGAACGGCTCATCCCGCGGGCGGCGGCGGCGGATGCCGACCGGCTCGACGAGCGGGCCCGGCGGCGACGCCCGGACCGGCGCAACCGCCGTTCCGGACGGTTGTACTGGCGCGTCGACCGCCGCGAGAGCCGCGACGCGGCGGAGGTGGCCCGGCGCCTCGCGGCGCTGCGCGACGTCGTCGACACCGCCTACGCGGAGGCCCGGGTCGCGGCCGCGAGCCCGAGCGCGAACGCCTCCACGGCGGCCGCCTCGACCACGACGATGCTGGGCCAGGGCTATCTCGACGCACGACCTCACGGGGTCGACGCGAGGTCGGCGTGGACCCGGCCGGGCGGGGAGGGGCAGGGGGTACGGCTCGTCGACATCGAGATGGGCTGGCGGATCACCCATCCCGCGCTCGCGGCGCACACCCCGAAGGTGCTGCCCGACCCCCATCGCGTGAACCGGGACGGCATCGGGGTCTTCGTCGGCGACCACGGCACGGCCACGCTCGGCGTGATCGCCGCCACCGGCCCCGGCGTGCCCGTCCTCGGTATCGCACCGCGCATCGCCTGGCTGCGCGCCTGCTCGCACTTCAACCGGACGACGGGCGACGATCTGGACGTCACGCCCGCGATCGTCCAGGCCGCGACGTACCTACGGGCGGGCGACGTGCTCGTGCTGGAGACGCAGCGGCTCGGCCTGTTCGGTCTGCTCCCGACCGAGACCGACCTCGCCGACTTCGACCACATCCAGAAGGCGACCGACGCCGGCATCGTGGTGATCGAGGCGGCGGCCAACGGCTCCCGCGACATCGACGCGTGGCGGCCCGCCGCGGACCAGCCGCAGCGCAGGCTGCAGCGGGGTGTCGAGGAGTGGGACTCGGGCGCGGTGCTGGTGGGCTCCTGCGTGAAGCGGGTGCACCAGGACGGGCACCGGCGCCATCCGACGTCGAACTACGGACGGCGCGTGGACTGCTACGCGTGGGGGGAGGGCGTGGCGGCCCCGACCGCGACGGCCACCTCGGAGGGGTACTTCGAGAAGTACGCCGGGACGAGCTCCGCCACCGCGATCATCGCGGGGGTCGCGGTGCTGGTCGAGAGCCTGCACCGGGCCGCACACGGTGGTCGGGCGGTCGCCCCGGAGACGGTCCGTGACGTGCTGTCGGCGCCCGCCCCGCAGGGCACGCCGCAGAAGCCGGTGGGCGACGCACGGCTCATCGGGGTGATGCCGGACCTGGACGTGATCTTCGCGGCCGTGCAGGCCGCTCCGCTCGGGCCGGAGCTGCCCGACGACGACATCCCGCTCCCGCCGGACTTATAGCAGGTCAGCCGGTGAGCGGGATCAGGGCCTCGACCACGGTGCCCGACGGGCTGGACCGGATCCCGCTCTCGCCGCCCAGCTCCTCGACCCGGCTCCGGATCGAGGCCAGGCCCACCCCCGCGTCTCCGGCGCCGGCGACGGCGAACCCGGTGCCGTCGTCGGTGACACGCAGCGAGAGGTGGCGTTCGTCGCGCCGCACCACCACGGTGACGGTGCTCGCGTGGGCGTGTTTGAGGACGTTGGTCAGGGCTTCGGCCGCGACGCGGTAGACCACGACCTCGACCGCCGCGGGGAGGTCGGTGAGGTCGCCGTGCACGGTGACCGACACCCGGGGTCCCTGTTCCCCGGCCCGCTCGGCCAGCCCGAGCAGGGCCTTCTCCACGCCCTCGTCGAGCGCGGCCGGTCGCAGCCCGTCGATGAGCTCGCGCACCTCCGCGGTGCAGGCGTCGAGGTCCGAGGCCAGTGAGTCGAGCAGGCCCGTGGAGTCCGGGGGCAGCGAGCGTCGCAGGACGTCGGTCATCATCCGGGTCCCCACCAGCGCGGAGGCGACGCCGTCGTGCAGGTCGCGCCGCAGCCGCCGGCGTTCCTCCTCCCGGGCCAGGACGAGGCGGTCACGGGCCCGCTGTAGCGCGACCGCGGTGCGACAGGCCTCGGCGGCCAGCGCCGCCTGCCCCGCCAGGTCACCCAGCAGACGGGTCTCGGCGGCGGAGAACCGGCTGTTGGCCCGGCGCGGGGTCACCAGCATCTCCCCGACCGCCTCGCCGTGGGCGACCAGGGGGAACCGCTGCGGCGGGCCGCTCCAGCGGCCGCGCTCGGCGGCGGTGGTGGCCTCGCCGTCGGTGCCGATGAGGACCAGCGCCGCGTAGGGCACCTTGAGCTCGTCGACGATCGTCGAGGTGATCCGGGGGAGCACCGCGAGCGGGTCCCGCATCGTCCCGAGGTAGCGGCCGAGGGAGGTGATGACGGCGTAGGGGTCGTCCCGGCGGCCGTAGAGCAGACGCGACACCCCCCGCTGCGCGAGATGCTGGGCCGGCTGCAGGATCGCGGCGACGGCCCCCGCGCCCAGCAGGGCCGCGGTGGGTGAGCCGGCCTCGACGAAGGTGCCGCTGACCCCGGTGACGACGACGGCGTAGGTGGCGATCGCGAGGCCGGTGAGGACGAGCCAGACGGCGCCGCGGTGCACGTAGAGGTCCAGGTCGTGCAGTCGGTAGCGGAGCACGGCGAACGTCAGACCCAGCGGCAGGGCGGCGACGGCCAGCAGCCACGGCGCCGGCAGCTCGGTGACCGACAGGCCGACACCGGCCACGAGCAGCACGGCGCTGGGCAGCAGGCAGGCGATCTGGCGACGCTGGAGCGCCGGCGCGGCCCGCCACCGGACGATCAGGGCGACGAGCACGCCCAGCGTCGCCAGCAGGACCAGCGCGGCGGCAGACGCGGCCACGCCGAGCAGCACCTGCGCGGCCGGTGGCGGAGGGGTGGCCAGATCGACGAGCAGGCCCCGAGGGCTGATGGCCGCCGCCGCGGCCAGCGCCACCGTGGCGACGGCGGCGGCCGCGACGAGTACGACGGCGAGCGGCCGCCAGCGCGGGGAGGGCAGCCGCCCGTCCGGGACGAGCAGCAGCAGGACGGGGATCACCGCGAGCGGCGGCCACCAGCTCCACTGGCTGAGCCAGGCCGCGGGCAGGGCCGCGGCCCAGGCGACGGCGAGCGCGGCGACGGTGGCGCTCAGGCCGACGAGCAGCATCAGCCGGCCGAGCGGGTGGCCCGGCATCCGGCGGGTGACGAAGACCCCGAGCGGGGTGAAGGCGACGGCCATCGACGTCGGCAGTGCCGCGGTGCCGGGAACCGGACCGGTCTGACCGGTCAGGACGCCGGCCAGACCGAACGCGACCAGACCGATCCCGGCGGCGACGAGCACCCGGACCGGCAGGTCGACCAGCCACTGGACCGGCCCCCGGCCGCCGTGCGCCCGCCCGGTCATCGCGTCGCTCAGCCGAAGATCCGGTGTCCGAGGTTGTGGATCCAGTCGCGGACGTCCGGCTGCGTGAACACCCCGTGCGGTGACATCACCGCGGCCAGCCCGATGACGACGTCGGGCAGGTCGCCGACGGCACGCGGCGTGCGGACGTGGTCGGTCTCGACGCCGGACAGGAGGTCCCTGGTCGCCTCCACCTGCACGGCCGCGAGGAACGCGTCGATCCGGTCGACCAGCAGCTGCCGGTCCAGAGCGGTCGGGGGTTCGGCGGTCGCGTCGGGTTCCAGCCGTTGCTCGCCCGTCGCCTGGTCCGTGACGCGCACCAGCACCTGCCCGGTGGCCGTGTAGAAGTCCCAGGCCGGCCGGTCCGCGGGCGGCACGGTCTGCTCCTCGGTGCGGATGTGGGCGAGCACGTCGTCGGCCGGAGCGATGTGCAGCAGCTGGTCGTTGTCGGTGATGGCCACGACGGGCGTCTCGGGCTCGGTCATCGCTCCTCCGGGGCTGAGGTGGGGGTGACTCCAACTGAGCGTGGCAGCACGGTCGCCGCAGTGGAAGCGGCTTGCACTCGTTCGGCCCAGCCGCCGGCGACGCTCAGTGCAGCAGCCCCCGGTCCCGCGCGAGCAGCGCCGCCTGCACCCGGTCGGCGACGCCGAGCACCCCGAGCAGGATCGCGACCCGGTTGCGGACGGTCTTCTCCGCGACCCCCAGCTCGCGGGCCAGCTGGCCGTTGGTGCGGCCCTGCGCGATCAGGGTCAGCAGGCGCAGGTCGGCGGGGGAGAGGCGGTCGAGCGGGGCGGGCAGCGCGGCCGGGCGGGGCGGGCCCAGCGCCGCGGACGCCACCTCCGGCCCCAGCACCAGCCCGCCGTCGAGGACGGTGCGGGCGGCGCGGACGACCGTGTCGGGCGGGCTGTCCTTGAGCACGTAGCCGGTGGCCCCCGCGGCCAGGCACGCGCGGACGGTGGCGTCGTCGCGGGTCATCGTCAGCACCAGCACGGGGCATCCGGGGGTGCGGCGCAGGCGGGTCACGAGGTCGATGCCGCTCCCGTCGGGCAGGCCCAGGTCGACCACCGCGACGTCGACGGACTCGGCCGCCCCGGTCGCGGCGCCCTCGCGCACCGACCCGGCCTCGACGACGCGGGCGACCCAGTCCTCCAGGCCCAGCAGGGTGGCGAGCCCGCGGCGCATCAGCGGGTGGTCGTCGACCACGAGCACCGTGACCGGCTCCATGGTTCGGGACTGTAGCCCGGCAGGGCGGGCGGACGTCCCGGCCGCGACGGGACCGCGGGCCTCGTCGCGGGACCCGCCGGAGCCGAGCGTCAGCGGTGTCCACCGAAGGAAGCGCCGGAAGGGCCCCGTGATGCAGACGACCCCGCAGTCCGCCGACACCACCGACCTCCTCGCGGCCGCCGCCGCCCACGTGCCGGGCGCCTGGACCGAGCTGGTCCGCCGCTACACCCCGCTGCTGCGCTCGCGGATCGCCGGGTTCCGGCTGCAGGAGGCCGACGCGCTCGACGTCGCCCAGGCGACGTGGCTGCGCCTGGCCGAGAACGTGCACCGCATCCACACCCCCGAGCACCTCGGGGGCTGGCTGGCCACGGTCGTGAGCCGGGAGTGCATCCGGGTGCTGCGCGTGGGCTCGCGGTCGGTACTGGCCGAGGAGCCGGTCGCGGCGGCCGTCGACCCGCGGCCCGGGCCGGAGCAGATCGCCGTCGACGCCGACGTGCACGCAGCCCTGCGCACGGCGCTCGACGCGCTCCCGGCCCGGCGCCGCGCCCTGATGGACGCCCTGTTCACCGACGACCGCAGGCCCTACACCGAGATCGCCCACGACCTCGGGATGGCCGTCGGCAGCCTCGGCCCGACCCGCGCGCGGACGCTGCAGGACCTGCGACGGCGGCTCGAACTCGCGGGGATCTCCGCCTGAGAATTTCCGCGATGCGGAAAACTTGATCCGTATGGTAGAAAAGTACTCATGGACCTGCGGATCGACCCGACCCTGCGCACGTTCGTCGCCGAGGAGCTCCTGCCCGGGCTCGACGTCTCCCCGGACCGCTTCTGGAGCGTCCTCGCGGACCTCCAGGAGCGCTTCGCGCCGCGGATCGCGACCCTGCTCGCCCGCCGCGACGAGCTCCAGGCACAGGTCGACGACTGGCACCGCGAGCACGGGGCCGGCGACCCGGCCGCGTACGCGGAGTTTCTCACCGGCATCGGCTACCTGCTGCCCGAGGGCGCGCCGCGGGTGCGGGTGTCCGGCGTCGACACCGAGATCGCCGAGGTGCCCGGCCCGCAGCTGGTCGTGCCCTCCACGGTGCCGCGCTACGCCCTCAACGCCGCCAACGCGCGCTGGGGCTCGCTCTACGACGCCTTCTACGGCACCGACGCGCTCCCGCTGGACCGCGAGCTGGAGCCCGGCTACGACGAGCAGCGCGGCGCCCAGGTGATCGCCGCGGCCGACGAGCTGCTCGACGAGCTGTTCCCGCTCGCCTCCGGCAGCCACGCCGACGTGTCGGAGTACACGGTCACCGACGGGGTGCTCAGCCCCGCGCCGGCCGACCCGTCCCAGTTCGCCGGCTCCGCGGACGGCGTGATCCTGCTGCGCCGCAACGGGTTGCACGTCGAGCTGCGGATCGACGCCGAGCACCAGGTCGGCCGGCAGCACCACGCGCACGTGGCCGACGTCGTGCTGGAGTCGGCGGTCACCACGATCGTCGACCTGGAGGACTCGGTCGCCACCGTCGACGGCGAGGACAAGACCGCGGCCTACCGCACCTGGCTCGGGCTGATGACCGGCACGCTGTCGACCTCGTTCGAGAAGGGCGGCCGGACCGTCGAGCGGTCGGTGCACGGCGACCGCACCTACACCGCCCCCGACGGCACGGAGCTGACCCTGCCCGGCCGCTCGCTGCTGCTGGTGCGCAACTGCGGGCACCACATGACGACCAACGCGGTGCACGCGGGCGACGCCGAGGTCGCGGAGGGCGTGCTCGACGCGCTGGTCTCGGTCACCGCCGCGCTGCACGACCTGCGCGGACTGGGCCGCTACTCCAACTCGCGCGCGGGCAGCGTCTACGTCGTCAAGCCCAAGCAGCACGGGCCCGAGGAGGTGGCGCTCACCGTCGAGCTGTTCGCGGCCGTCGAGGAGGCGCTGGGGCTGCCGGCCCGCACCGTCAAGATCGGGATCATGGACGAGGAGAAGCGCACCTCGCTCAACCTCGCCGCCTGCATCGAGGCCGCCCAGGACCGGGTCATCTTCGTCAACACCGGGTTCCTCGACCGCACCGGCGACGAGATCCACACCGACTTCGAGGCCGGGCCGGCGGTGCGCAAGGACGACATGAAGTCGACGTCGTGGCTCACCGGCTACGAGGACCGCAACGTCGACGTCGCGCTGGCCGCCGGGTTCGCCGGGCAGGCGCAGGTGGGCAAGGGCATGTGGGCCAAGCCCGCCGCGATGGCCGCGATGCTGGAGCAGAAGGGCGCGCATCCGCAGGCGGGCGCCAACTGCGCCTGGGTGCCCTCGCCCACCGCGGCCACCCTGCACGCGCTGCACTACCTGCGCACGGACGTGCGGGCGCGCCAGGAGGAGCTGGCCGGGCGCCGCACCGACCGCGCACTGCTGCTGGAGGTCCCGGTGCAGACCGGGGAGCTCTCCGACGAGGAGAAGCGCCACGAGCTGGAGACCAACGCGCAGTCGATCCTGGGCTACGTCGTGCGCTGGGTCGGGCTGGGCATCGGCTGCTCGACCGTGCCGGACCTGGAGGGCGTGGGCCTGATGGAGGACCGCGCCACCCTGCGGATCTCCAGCCAGCTCATCGCCAACTGGCTGCACCACGGCGTCGTCGGCGAGGAGCAGGTGCGGGAGACCTTCGCGCGGATGGCCGAGATCGTCGACGGGCAGAACGAGGGCGAGCCCGGCTACGCGCCGATGGCGAAGGACCTCGAGGGCAGCCCGTCCTTCCAGGCGGCCCTGGACCTGGTGTTCTCCGGCCGCGCCGAGCCGGGCGGCTACACCGAGCGGGCGCTGACCACCTGGCGGCAGAAGGCCAAGGCGAGCGGCTGACGCGCACGGCCCGGGGACGGTCGTAGGGTCGGGCGCGTGCTGGAGCTGCGCCCCACCCGGTTCGACCACCCCGACTCGCTCCGGCTGATCGCCGAGGTCCAGCAGGTGTACCGCGAGCGCTACGGCGGCGAGGACGACACCCCCGTCGACGCCTCGGAGTTCGCGGCGCCGCGGGGGTTCTTCCTGGTCGGGTACCTCGACGGGGCCGCCGTCGCGTGCGGGGGCTGGCGGGCCCGCGACGGCGGGGAGGACCCCGAGATCCGCGACGGCGACGCGGAGATCAAGCGCATGTTCGTCACGGCGGCCCACCGGGGGCGGGGATACGCCCGCGCCGTGCTCGCCGAGCTGGAGCGCACCGCCGCCGCGGCCGGGCGGGCCCGGGTGGTCCTGGAGACCGGCACGCTCCAGCCCGAGGCGATCGCGCTCTACACGAGCGAGGGCTACGCCCCGATGCCGAACTTCGGCACCTACCGCTGCGAGCCGAACAGCCGCTGCTACGCCAAGTCGCTGCGCCGGCGCGTCGACTGAGGGCCCGCCGCAGACGGGTTCGTCCGGTTCGTCCGGACCCGCGCTGACCTGCGGCGGTACGTGTGGCGCGCGGGCCCGGAGGGAGCGATCATCCGCCCCACGGCATCGACGCCCCGGGGGGACGACATGATCTCTGCGCAGGCCGACCTGCGTCTCGACACGACCTTCGTCGACTACGTGTTCGTGGCCCTGTACTTCATCCTGGCGCTGGGGATCGGCGTCGCGGCGCGGCGCTCGGTCAACTCGAGCCTGGACTTCCTGCTCTCCGGTCGCTCGCTCCCGGCGTGGGTGACGGGCCTGGCGTTCATCTCCGCGAACCTGGGCGCGATCGAGCTCATCGGGTTCACCGCCAACGGCGCGCAGTACGGCATGGCGACCGTGCACTACTACTGGATCGGCGCCGTCCCGGCGATGGTCTTCCTCGGCATCGTGATGATGCCCTTCTACTACGGCTCCCGGGCACGCAGTGTCCCGGAGTTCCTGCTCAAGCGGTTCAACTCCACGACCCAGCGGGTCAACGCGGTGACCTTCGCGCTCGCGCAGGTGCTGATCGCGGGCGTCAACCTGTTCGCGCTCGGGCTCGTCCTGGAGGCGCTGCTCGGGTGGTCGCTGGCGATCGCGATCCCGGTGGCCGCGCTGGTCGTGCTGAGCTACACCTTCCTCGGCGGGCTCTCGGCGGCGATCTACAACGAGGTCCTGCAGTTCTTCGTGATCCTCGCGCTGCTCATCCCGCTGACGGTCGCCGGTCTCGCCCGCGTCGGGGGCTGGAACGGGCTGGTGGAGCGGGTGACCGCGGGCCCGGGCGGCGCGGAGCAGCTCTCGGCGTGGCCGGGCACCGAGCTGACCGAGATCGAGAACCCGTTCCTGTCGGTGGTCGGCATCGTGTTCGGGCTCGGGTTCGTGCTCAGCTTCGGCTACTGGACGACGAACTTCGCCGAGGTGCAGCGGTGCCTGTCGGCGAAGTCGATGTCGGCGGCGCGGCGGACCCCGATCATCGCGGCGTTCCCCAAGGCGCTGATCCCGGCGGTCATCGTGGTGCCGGGCATCATCGCCGCGATCCTCGTGCCGCAGATCATCGACCTCAAGGCGGGCGCGGGCGCGGAAGGCGTCACCTACAACAACACGCTGCAGCTGCTGATGGGCGAGGTCCTGCCCAACGGCGTGCTCGGCGTGGCGCTGGCCGGGCTGCTGGCGGCGTTCATGGCGGGCATGGCGGCCAACGTCAGCTCGCTCAACACGGTGTTCACCTACGACATCTGGCAGGACTGGCTGCGCCCGGGCCGCGACGACGGCTACTACCTGCGGGTCGGCCGCGCCGTCACGATCGTCGGCTGCCTGCTCGCCATCGCCACGGCGTTCCTGGCGGGCAGCTACCAGAACATCATGGACTACATCCAGGCCCTGTTCAGCTTCTTCAACGCCCCGCTGTTCGCGATCTTCATCCTGGGGCTGTTCTGGAAGCGGATGACGGGCCCCGCGGGCTGGACGGGCCTGGTGTCCGGCACGGTCGCCGCGGTGACGATCGACGTGCTCGTGCGCACCGACGTGCTGGCGCTGTCGTCGCAGGCGGGCAGCTTCGTCGGGGCGAGCGCCGCGTTCGTCGTCGGCATCGTGGTGGCGGTGGCCGTCTCCGCGGTGACGCGGCCCAGGCCGGACGCCGAGCTGGTGGGGCTGGTGTGGTCGCTCACCTCCAAGGAGGAGCGCAGCCACTCCACCACCGGTGACGACGCCGGCTGGTACCGCTCGCCCGCCCTGCTCGGCGGCATCGTGGTCGTCATGACCGCGGGCCTCTACCTGCTCGTGCCCTGACGGAGGGGATCCCGATGACCGATCACACGACCGACGAGCCGCGCAGCGCGGCCGCGTCCCTGTTCGACCTGCGCACCGTCATCGCCGTGCTGTTCGGCGCGTACGGGGTGATCCTGACGCTGCTGGGAGCCTTCGGGACCAGCGCCGAGGACCTGGCCAAGGCCGGGGGAGTGCACCTCAACCTGTGGACGGGCATCGGCATGCTCGTCGTGGCCGCGCTGTTCGTGACCTGGCAGCGGTTGCGCCCGACGGTCACCGGCTGAGCCGGACCCTGCGCGCACCTCCCGGCCCCGCGCGTACCTCCGGGCGTGCGCGCGGGGCCGGAGCGTGCGCGCGGACCCGCGCGACGGCGGGCCCGGCCGGGTACGGGACCGGCGGGCCGGGGCGGGGCGAGATGTGGAGCGGGTCAGCGACGGCGGTCGGCGGGCAGGCGCGGGTTGAACGCGGTGAGCGTCCAGGCGTCGAGGCGGCGGAGCAGTCGCCCGAGAACGGTGGGAAGTGTCACGCCCCGTACAGCGTGTCAGCTGTCTGAATCGTTCCAGCAGCGCGGCGTGAGTCCCCTCACGGGTCAGGTCGCCGCTTGCGGCGCCGGTAGGGTGGTGGTCAACAACGTCCGACCCCGCCGCCTGCGCCCCCGACGCCGGTGACGGTGACGCCTGCCCCGGCCCCCGACGGAGAGGAGTGGCGTGCTCGCGCTCGTCGTCGCCCATCTCGTCGTGGCGCTGCTGTTGCCGCTGGTCTCCGTCCGCAGCCACCGGACGGCCTTCCTCGTCGCCGCCGTGCTGCCCGCGCTCACGCTGGTGTGGGCGCTCGCGCAGAGTGGCGTCGCACTCGGCCCCGGCCTGGCCGAGACCACCCCGTGGGCCCCGTCGCTGGGCCTGGAGCTGAGCTTCCGCCTCGACGCGCTCGCGCTGGCCATGATCGTGCTGGTCTCCGGGCTCGGCGCGGTGATCCTGGTGTACAGCGCGGGCTACTTCGGCCCGACCTCGGAGGAGGCCACCCGCTCCGCCGCGCTCGTGCTCACGTTCGCGGGCGTGATGCTCGGCCTGGTGCTCGCCGACGACCTGCTCACGCTCTACGTGTTCTGGGAGCTCACCTCGATCACGTCCTACCTGCTCGTCGGGCAGCGCGGGGAGAAGCGCGAGAGCAGGCGGGCCGCGTTGCAGGCCCTGCTGGTCACGGTGCTGGGCGGGCTGTCGATGCTGCTCGGTTTCGTGCTGCTCGGCGAGGCCGCAGGGACGTACCGGATCTCGGAGATCCTGGCCGACCCCCCCCGCGGCGGGATGGTCCCGGTGGCGCTGCTGCTGATCCTGCTGGGGGCGTTCACCAAGTCCGCCCAGCTCCCGTTCCACCCGTGGCTGCCCGCGGCGATGGTCGCGCCCACCCCCGTCAGCGCGTACCTGCACGCGGCGTCGATGGTGAAGGCCGGGGTGTACCTGGTGGCCCGGCTGTCGCCCGCGTTCGCCGACCTCGCCGTGTGGTGGGTGCCGGTGGTCGCCGTCGGAATCGGCACGATGGTCGTCGGCGGCTGGCGGGCCCTGGCCGAGACCGACCTCAAGCGCGTCCTCGCCTTCGGCACCGTCAGCCAGCTCGGGTTCCTGATGGTCCTGTTCGGGGCGGGCGGGCGGATCGCGGCGCTGGCCGGGATCGGGATGCTGCTGGCCCACGGGCTCTTCAAGGCGCCGCTGTTCATGATCGTCGGCGTGATCGACCACGCCACCGGCACCCGTGACCTGCGCCGGCTCTCCGGGCTGCGGCACTCGATGCCGGGGGTCGCGGCGGCCGGGGTGCTCGCCGCGGCGTCGATGGCCGGGCTGCCGCCGCTGATCGGCTTCGTCGGCAAGGAGACGGCGTTCGCCGCGTTCCTCGACGAGGGCGACTCGCGGAGCTGGGCGATCGCGCTCGGGCTCCTCGCCGGCTCGGTGCTCACCGCGGCCTACAGCGCCCGGTTCGTGTGGGGGGCGTTCGGCGCGAAGGCGGGCAAGGAGCCGACCCCGGTGCACCACGCGCCGGGCCCGCTGCTCACCGCGCCGGTCTGGCTGTGCGTGGTGGGCGGGCTCGCCCTCGGGCTCGCCGCCCCCGTCGTCGACGCGCTGGCGGCCGGGTACGCCGACCGGTACGTCCCCGCCGACGCCGAACAGGCCGGCTACGAGATCGCGCTGTGGCACGGCCTGGGCCTGCCGCTGCTGTTCTCCGCGATCGCGATCGGCGGCGGCCTGCTGCTGCACCGCCACCGCAAGCGGGTGCGCACGCTCGCGTACCGCAGCCCGTTCAGCGCGCAGAACGGCTACGAGAACACCGTGGCCGGGCTGGAACGGGTGGCCGTCGTCGTGACCGGCCGCTCGCAGGTCGGATCCCTGCCCGCCTACCTGGCCACGATCCTGGTCGTGGTGGTGGTGCTGCTCGCCCCGGCCACGCTGGCGGGCGGCGCCTGGCCCGCCGACCAGGTGCTCTACCACGAGATCGCGCAGGTCCCGCTGGGCATCGCCGTGGTCGTCGCCGCGATCGCGGTGGTGCGGGAGCGGCGCCGGTTCACCGCGGTGCTGCTGGTCGGCGTGATCGGCTACGGGGTCGGCGGGCTGTTCGTCGTCGACGGGGCACCCGACCTCGCACTGGCCCAGTTCCTGGTGGAGACGCTCTCGCTGGTGGCGTTCGTGTTCGTGCTGCGCAGGCTGCCCTCGCACTTCACCGAGCAGCCGTCGCCGCGCCGCTCGCAGGTGTTCAAGGCCGTGCTCGCGGGCGTCGGCGGGATCGTCGTGGCCGGGGTGGCGGTGGTGCTGTCCGGCGCGCGGGTCGCGCCGTCGTCCACCAGCGGCCAGTTCGTGGCGCTGGCCCCCGAGGGCGCGGGCGCCGACAACGTGATCGCCGCGATCCTCGTCGACTTCCGGGCGCTCGACACCGTCGGCGAGATCGGCGTGCTGTTCGTCGCCGCCGCCGGGGTGGCCAGCCTGGTCCTCGCCACCCGCTACGACCGGGGCCGCGACAGCGGCCAGGGCACCCCGCGACACGAGAAGGACGTGCTCGGATGACCGCCGCGGAGCCGGAGCGGGTGCCCTTCGAGGAGTGGGACCGGCCGCAGGAGGGCTGGCTGCTGTCGGGGCGGTGCCGCGACGGGGACGACCGCACCCTGCTGCTCGAGGTCGCCACCCGCACGCTGTTCCCGACGATGCTGGTGTTCTCGCTCTACCTGCTGCTGGTCGGGCACTACTCGCCCGGCGGCGGGTTCTCCGGCGGGCTGGTCGCCGGGCTGGCGTTCGTGCTGCGCTACACCGCGGGTGGCGACGTCGGGCTGGGCGCGGTCGTCACCGTGCGCCCCCCGGTGCTGATCGGGTCCGGGCTCACGATCTCGGTGCTCACCGCGCTGGTGCCGCTGGCCCTGGGCGCCCCGGTGCTTTCCAGCGCCAAGCTGGAGGTGGTGCTGCCGCTGGTCGGCAGCGTCTCCACGCAGACCAGCCTGCTCCTCGACGTCGGCGTGTACGTGCTGATCGTCGGCGTGGTGCTCGACCTGCTGCGCTCGCTGGGGTCCGGCATCGCCCGCGACATGCGCGACGCCGGGGAGCGCTTCTGATGACCACGATCAACGTCGCCATGGCGCTCACCGTCGGCACCCTGTTCGCGGCCGGGTTCTACCTGCTGCTGCAGCGCTCGCTGATGCGCGTGCTGCTCGGCGTCGTGGTGCTCGGGCACGGCACGAACCTGTTGCTGCAGATCGCCGCGGGCCCGCCGGGGGCACCGCCCGTGCTCGGCACCGGGAACACCGACCTCATCACCGACCCGCTGCCGCAGGCCCTCGCCCTCACCGCGGTGGTGATCACCTTCGCGCTCACCACGTTCCTGCTCGCGCTGGGCTACCGGTCGTTCGTACTGGTCGGCCACGACGAGGTGCAGGACGACGTCGAGGACCGCCGCATCGCCACCCAGACCATGCCCTCGGCGTCGCTCGACGAGGACCACGACCACGTCGAGCGCCCCGGCGCCGACTCCGACGACGACGCGGGCGACGACGAGACGGGCGGCGACGAGACGGGCGGCGACGAGACGGGCGGCGACGAGCCGGGCGGCGACGAGACCGGCGACGTCGAGGCGGCCGCCCGGTGAACAACGCCGCCGCCGACCCCTACGCCTGGCTGCTCGCGCTGCCGGTGCTGCTGCCCCTGCTGGGCGCGGCCGTCACCGTCATCGGCAGCCGCTCGCCCACGCTGCAGCGCGTCGTCGGCATCGTCGTGCTGCTGGCGGTGTCGGCCATCGCGGGGGTGCTGCTCGTCGTCAGCGACGGGACCGGGCCGATCGTCGCCCCGCTCGGGGGCTGGGCCGCGCCCGTCGGCATCGCGCTGGTGGCCGACCGGCTCTCCTCGCTGCTGCTGCTGGTGTCCACCCTGGTCACGCTCGCGGTGCTGGTCTACGCCATCGACCAGCGGATCGCCGACTACGGCCGCGGCACCGCCAGCACCACGTTCCACCCGATGTACCTGATGCTCTCGGCGGGGGTGTCCCTGGCCTACCTCACCGGCGACCTGTTCACGCTGTTCGTCGCCTTCGAGATCATGCTCACCGCCTCCTACGTGCTGATCACGCGCCGCACCAGCGCCCAGAAGATCCGCGCCGGGATGACCTACGTGACGGTCAGCCTGCTGTCGTCGCTGCTGTTCCTCACCGCCATCGCGCTGGTCTACGCGGCCACCGGCACCGTCAACCTCGCCGACCTCGCCGGGCGCGTGGCGCAGCTGCCGCCGGGGCTGGCCACCGTGCTCGGGCTGATGCTGCTGCTGGTGTTCGGCATCAAGGCCGCGATGGTGCCGCTGCACTTCTGGCTGCCCGACAGCTACCCCAACGCCCCCGGCCCGGTGGCGGCGCTGTTCGCGGGCCTGCTCACCAAGGTCGGCTTCTACGCGATGGTGCGCACGCAGACGCTGCTGTTCCCCCGCGACGACCCCTGGACGCTGCTGCTGGTGATCGCCACGGCCACGATGCTGGTCGGGGCGCTGGGGGCGCTGGCGCAGAACGACATCAACCGGCTGCTGTCGTTCCTGCTGGTCAGTCACATCGGGTTCATGCTGTTCGGGCTCGCGGTGTTCGACGCCGCCGCGGTGTCGGGTGCCGCGCTCTACGCCGCGCACCACATCACGGTGCTGGCCACGCTGTTCCTGGTCAGCGGCCTGATCACCCGGCGCACCGGCACCGTGCTGCTCGACCGGATGGGCGGGCTCCTGCGCACCGCGCCGTGGCTCGCGGCGCTCTACGCGATCCCCGCGCTGACGCTGGCCGGGGTGCCGCCGACGGCCGGGTTCGTCGCGAAGCTGGCGCTGCTGCAGGCCGGCGCGGCCGCGGGCCCGTGGCCCACCGTCGTCGCAGGGGTGGTGATCGTGGCCAGCCTGCTCACCCTCTACGCCCTCGCGCGGGTCTGGGTGCGGGTGTTCTGGGGCGCGCCGAAGGCCGCGCTGCCCGACGACGACCCCGACGACGAGGTGCTGGTGGGCACCTCGCGCACCCCGATGCCGATGTTCGCGGCCACCGCGGGCCTGGTGGTGGTGAGCCTGGCGATCGCGGCGTTCGCCGGGCCGCTCACGGCCGTCACCGGGCGCGCCGGGGTCGACCTGCTCGACCGCGACCCCTACCTGGTCGCGGTGCTGGGATCGGGAGGGGACCGGTGAACCGCGCGCTGAGCGTCGCCTGGCTGGCGTTCGTGTGGGTGCTGCTGTGGGGCTCGTTCACGCTGCTCACCGTGGTCGGCGGGGTGCTGGTCGGGTACGTCGTCACCGCGGTGTGGCGCCCGGGCGAGATGCAGGGCCGGCTGCCGGTGCGGCCGCTGGCGCTGCTGCGCCTGGTCGGCTTCCTGGCGCGCGACATCGTGGTGTCCTCGGCCGCGGTGAGCTGGCAGACGCTGCGCTTCGGCCCGCGCACCCGCGGCGCGGTGCTCGAGCTGCCCCTGCTGAGCAGCTCCGACCGGGTCGTGGCGATCGTCGCCGGGGCGTACTCGCTCTCGCCCGGCACGCTGGTGCTGCAGATCGACCTGCGGGAGAGCCGCTGGTACATCTACGTCGTCGGCCCCCGTGACCCCGCCGACGTCGAGACGGCCCGGCGGGCGGCGCTGGGCGTCCAGCGCCGGGTGCTCGCGGCCTTCGGCACGCCGGAGGAGCACCGGACCGCACGGGAGCTGGAGGCACGGTGACCACCGTCTACCTGATCGTGCTGGGCGTCATGAGCCTGGCCGGCCTGCTCACGCTCGTGCGGCTGTTCCAGGGCCCCGACGCCCTCGACCGGATCGCCGCGCTCGACGTCTTCATCGTGCTCATCATCGGCGCCACCGCCGTGTACGTGGCGTTCTACCGCGACGGGTCGAACATCCCGCTGCTGGTGGCGTTCGCGCTGCTGGCGTTCGTCGGGTCGGCCACCGCGGCCCGGCTGGCGGAGCGAAGGGAGTGGCACCGGTGATCCTCGACATCGTCTCCGCGGCCCTGCTGCTGGCCGGCGCGTCCCAGTGCCTGCTCGGGGCGCTCGGGCTGGTCCGGCTGCCCAGCGTGCTCTCGCGGATGCAGGCGGCCACCAAGCCGCAGACCCTCGGTCTGTTCCTGATCCTGGCCGGGGCCGCGCTGCGGGTGCCGCTGGAGAGCGCGGTCACGCTGCTGCTCGTCGCGGTGTTCCAGGTGATCACCGCGCCGGTCATCGCGCAGCTCGTGGGGCGCTCGGCGTACAACGGGGGGTCGGTGCAGCCGCGGCTGCTGGTCGTCGACGAGCTGGCGCCCCGGATGCCGAGCGAGGGTCCCGAGCGGCCGC
This sequence comes from Pseudonocardia hydrocarbonoxydans, assembly GCF_006539565.1. Lineage (GTDB taxonomy): Bacteria > Actinomycetota > Actinomycetes > Mycobacteriales > Pseudonocardiaceae > Pseudonocardia > Pseudonocardia hydrocarbonoxydans. The sequence goes on along the minus strand of NZ_BJNG01000026.1, from coordinate 106,968 downwards.
CCGGCTGACCCCGGCCGTCACACCGCCGCGGTGTCGAGGATGAGCACCGTGCCCGAGTTCAGCAGCGTGACGTAGGCGGTGCGCCCGTCGGCCGACACGGCCACGCTCGTCGGGCCGTCGCCGGTCGGGATGGTGGCGCTCGCCCCCGACGTCGACGACCGAGAGCGTGTCGGAGTCGACGTCGGTGGTGTAGAGGAACCGGCCGTCGGCGGCGTAGGCGACGTCCTGCGGGTTGCGGCCCACGGGGACGGTGGCGACCACCGTGTCGGACGCGGTGTCGATGATCGAGACCTCGTTGCTGTCGAAGTTCACCACCGCCACCCGTGAGCCGTCGGGCGAGAGGGTCGTGCTGTGCGGGCTGGTGCCGACCGGGACGGTGGTGAGCACCGTGTCGGTGGCCGGGTCGATCACCGACACCACGTTCGACTCGTGGTTGGCCGCGTAGAGCCGCGAGCCGTCGGGGGAGAACGCCACCCAGTGCGGGTTGGGCGCCACCGAGATCCGGCCGACGACGGCGGCCGTGGCGGTGTCGATCACCTCGATGCGGCCGTCGTCGTGGCTGGGCACGTAGAGGCGGGTCCCGTCGGGGGTGGTGGCGGAGGCGAACGGCCTGCGTCCCACCGGGATCGTCGTGAGCACGGTGTTGGTGGCGGTGTCGAGCACGCCGACCAGGTTCACGGTGCGCTCGGTGTTGTAGATGCTGACGTAGGCGCGGCTGCTGTCGGGGGAGAAGGTGACGAACTGCGGCGGGCCCGCCTCCACCGGGATCGTGGCCGTGACCTGGTTGATCGTGGTGTCCAGGACGGTGATCACGCGGGCGTCGCGGTTGGCGATGTAGGCGAAGCGCCCGTTCGGGGCGATCTCCAGGTAGCCGGGGGTGGGACCGACCGACACGGCGCCCCGGACGGTCGGCACGGCGACGCTCGCCGCCGCGACGGGGGCGGCGTCGTGGTCGTGGCCCGTCGCCGCCGGCGCGGGACCCGGCGCGGCCGGGGCGCCGCCGGTGGGGCGCAGGACGATCCCGGTGACGACGGCGGCCGCGACGACCGCCGCCGCGACCACGAACGCGACCACCCGACCGCGGCCCCGCCGGGCGGGAGCGGGGTGGGGGGCGCCCTGGGGCGGGGGCGGCGGACCGGACGGGCCGCGGGGCGCGGGGACCAGGCGGGTGGCGGCGGAGAGGTCGACCCGGACGGTCGGGGCCTCGGCGGTGGCCACCGACAGCTCGGTGGCGGCGTCCCCCGTACCGCCCGCCGCACCGGCACCCGGCCCGGCGGGCGGGTCGGTGGGCGGGGTCGGGCCGGCGGGCGGGGTCGGGCCCGGGGGTGGGGTCGGAACGGTGGGCGGGGCGTCGGCGGGGGTGCCCGCGGCGGGGACCGCGACCGGGACGGCGGCCGGGCGGTCGGCCCCCGCGGCGGGTGCGGCACCGGCGACGGGGGCCGTGCCCAGCGCCTCGCGCGCCGCCCCGACCAGTGCCGTCGGCGTGGCGAACCGGTCGTCGACCTGCTTGGCCATCCCGCGCGCGACGACCGCGTCGATCTCCGGGGGCAACCCCTCGACCAGCGTGCTGGGCCGTGGCGGCTCGGTGAACAGGTGCGCGTACATCAGGGACGGCAGGTCGTCACCCGGGAACGGCGGGCCCCCCGTCAGGCACTCGTAGAGCAGGCAGGCCAGCGAGTAGACGTCGGCGCGGGCGTCGATCGCCGTGCCCGCGAACCGCTCGGGGGCCATGTAGTCCAGCGTGCCGATGGTGACGCCGGTCAGGGTGAGCGAGGTGCGGGAGGTGCCGACCGAACGGGCGATGCCGAAGTCGACCACGTAGACGAAGTCGTGGTCGGTCACGAGCACGTTGGACGGCTTGATGTCGCGGTGCACCAGGCCGTCGGCGTGCGCGGCCTCCAGCGCGTCGGCGACCTGGCCGAGCAGGTGCACGGTGCGGGCGGGCGGCAGGGCGCCCCGGTCGTCGAGGATCGCGCGGACGTCCCGGCCGTCGACCAGCCGCATGTCGATGAACAGCTGCCCGTCGATCTCGCCGTAGTCGTGGATCGGGATGACGTGCGGCTCCCGCAGCCGCGCGGCCACGTGCGACTCGCGGCGGAAGCGCCGCTGGAACTCCTCGTCACGGCTGTAGGCGGCGGGGAGCAGCTTGAGCGCGACCTGGCGGTCGCGGCGGGTGTCGTAGGCGACGTGGACCTCGCCCATGCCGCCGAAGCCGAGCAGCCGTTCGAGCCGGTACGGACCGATCTGCCGCGCCTCCACCATCCACCACCGCCGATCCCGCCGCCCGTCTGTCGGCGTCGGTTTCTCGGCGCGGGTGCGGCGGTCGTTACACCGGCGCGGCCCCGCCCCCCGGGCCGGACGGCGCGCCGGCCCGTAAGGTCCACGGCCGTGCCCATCTATGCGCTCGGCGCCGTCGAACCCGACATCCATCCCGACGCCTACGTCCACCCCGACGCCGTGGTGATCGGCGACGTGCGGATCGGCGCGGAGTCCTCGGTGTGGCCCACCGCGGTGCTGCGCGGCGACGACGGCCACATCGTGGTCGGGGCGCGCACCAGCATCCAGGACGGCTCGATCATCCACACCACCGTGCAGCGCCCGACGATCATCGGCGACGAGGTGACGGTGGGGCACAACGTGCACATCGAGGCGGCCACGATCGGGACGCGGGCGCTCATCGCCTCGGGCTCGGTGGTGCTCAACGGCGCGGAGATCGGGGAGGGCGGGGTGGTGGCCGCCGGTGCCGTCGTCTCGCCGAACGCCGTGGTGGAGCCGTGGACGATGGTGCTGGGGATCCCGGCGCAGGTGCGGCGCGGTCACACGGTGCCCGCGAACGCCACCGACTACGCCGTCGCCTCCTACGTCGAGCGCGGGAAGCGGTTCCGCGCCGAGCTGCGGCGGCTGTCCTGATGGCCGCCAAGCCGCTGTCCGAGGTCGTCGAGGCCGGGTGGGCGCGGGCCCTGGAGCCCGTCGCCCCGGTCATCGCCGACATGGGGGAGTTCCTGCGCGCCGAGATGGGCGCCGGGCGGCGCTACCTGCCGGCCGGGGCGAACATCCTGCGCGCCTTCACCCGCCCCTTCGACGCCGTGCGGGTGCTGATCGTGGGCCAGGACCCGTACCCGACGCCCGGGCACGCGATCGGGCTGTCGTTCTCGGTGGCGCCCGAGACGCGGCCCGTCCCGCGGTCGCTGGCCAACATCTTCCGCGAGTACAGCGACGACCTCGGCCACCCGACGCCGTCCACCGGCGACCTGAGCCCGTGGGCCGACCAGGGCGTCCTGCTGCTGAACCGGGTGCTCACCGTGGAGCCGGGCAACCCGGGGTCGCACCGGGACAAGGGCTGGGAGAAGGTCACCGAGCAGGCCATCCGCGCGCTCGTCGACCGCGACGGCGAGCCGCTGGTGGCGATCCTGTGGGGCCGCGACGCCCGCAACCTCGCCCCGCTGCTGGTGGACGTGCCGCTGGTGGAGTCGGCGCACCCGTCACCGATGTCGGCCGACCGCGGCTTCTTCGGCTCGAAGCCGTTCAGCCGCGCCAACGCCCTGCTCGAGGAGATCGGCGGCGACCCCGTGGACTGGAAGCTGCCCTGACGGGCCTTGCCGCGGACTGAACACGCGTTTAGTCTGCTGAACATGCGTTCAGGGGTGGCCGGGGAAGCGGACCTCACCGCCCGTGCGCGCATCCGGGACGCCGCGATCGAGGTGTTCGGCAGCGCCGGGTTCGACGCGCCGGTGCGTGCCGTCGCGGCGCGGGCCGGGGTCAGCCCGGGCCTGCTCAACCACCACTTCGGGTCGAAGGACGGGTTGCGGGCGGAGTGCGACGCGCACGTGCTGCAGCGGATCCGCCGGGCCAAGACCGACGCGGTCACCGGCAGCCCGGCCGTCGCGCTGGCCCAGCTCGCGGCCGTCGAGGAGAACGCGCCGTTGGCCGCCTACGTGCTGCAGGCGCTGCAGGCGGGCGGGGACTTCGCGGCCGCGTTCGTCGAGCAGATGGTGTCGGACGCCCGGGACTACCTGGCCGCGGGCGTCGCGGCGGGCACGGTGCGGCCCAGCCGGGACCCGGCGGCCCGCGCCCGCCACCTCACCCTGTCCGCGCTGGGGTCCCTGCTGCTGCACGCACGGCTGCGCAGCGGCGGCACCGACGTCGCCGGGCTGCTGCGGCACGTCGCCGACAGCGCGACGCTGCCCGCCCTGGAGCTCTACACCGAGGGGTTGCTGACCGACCGCAGCATGCTCGACGACTACCTGATGCAGGTTCCGGACCCGCCCGCCGCGGCGTCCGCTCCCGCCACGCCCCCGCCGGACGGGGGTGTCCCGAACCCTCAGGAGTCCGCATGACCACACCTCCGCCCGAGGCGACGCTCGTCGTCGACGGTCCCGAGTTCCTCGCCGACCCGCACACCCACTACGACCGGATGCGCCGCGAGACGCCGATCCGGGTCGGCCGGATATCGGTGCTGCCCGGCCAGGACATCCACTTCCTCGCCCGCTACGCCGACTGCGTCGCCCTCACCACCGACACGCGCTTCCGCCGGGCCCTCCCGGACGGCGCGCCGCAGCCCCTGCCCGAGGCGCTGCGCCTGCTGGCCGTGGACTCGATGATCCTCAAGGACGATCCGGAACACCGCAGGCTGCGACGGCTGGTGAGCAGGCCGTTCACTCCGCAGGCGGTCGGGCGCCTGGCCGAGCGCGTCCAGGAGGTCACCGGTGCACTGCTCGACGGATTCCTCCCCGGCCGCCCGGTCGACCTGCAGCAGGCCTACGCGCTCCCGATCCCGGTCACGGTGATCAGCGAGATGGTCGGGCTGGCGCCCGACGAGCGGACGACCTTCCACGAGGGGATGCGCCTGCTCGTCGGCGGTCTCGCCACCCTCGGCATGGACGAGGCGGTCCGGCGGATGGAAGAGCTGACCGGGTTCGTCCGCGGGTTGGTCGCCCGGCGCCGTCGCGCGCCCGGCGAGGACATCATGAGCGGGCTGGTCCAGGCCTCCGACGACGGCGAGGCGCTCACCGACGACGAGGTCGTCGCGATGGTATTCCTGCTCGTCGCGGCCGGGTACGAGACGACCTACAACCTGATCGGCAACGGGGTCGTCGCCCTGCTGGGCCATCCCGACCAGCTCGCGCGGCTGCACCGGGACCCGGAGCTGATCGACGGGGCCGTGGAGGAGATCCTGCGCTGGACCGGCACGATCGGGGGCACCAAGCCCACCTACGCCCACGAGGACGTCGACTGGCACGGCGTGCGGATCCCGCGCGGGGCGATGATGATGCCGCTGCTCGCCTCGGCCAACCGGGATCCGGCCGTGTTCGACCGGCCCGACGAGTTCGACATCACCCGGTCACCGAACCCGCACATCGCCTTCAGCAAGGGCGCGCACTTCTGCCTGGGGGCGAGCCTGGCCCGGATGGAGGCCCGGATCGCGATCGGCAACCTGGTCGCCCGGTTCCCCGGCCTGCGCCTCGCCGTCGACCCGGCCGCACTGCGCACGCTGCCCTCGCCGCTGATGCTGCGGCTCGACGGACTGCCGGTGGTGCCGGGCTGACCGCGGCCGGTGACACGACGACGGCACCCCCGCCGTGGCGGAGGTGCCGTCGTCGAGGTCTGGCGCCGCTCAGGCGCGGGCGACCTTGCCCGCCTTGAGGCAGGAGGTGCACACGTTGAGGCGGGTGCGGTTGCCACCGCTGGTGAGGCGGGCCCGAACGGTCTGGATGTTCGGGTTCCAGCGGCGGTTGGTACGGCGGTGCGAGTGCGAGACGGACATGCCGAAGCCCGGACCCTTGCTACAGACGTCGCAGACGGCAGCCACGTCGAACTCCTCGAATCGGGGAAACGCCGGGATCCCCCGGGCGTGAACCACGAGGATACCCGCGGCGCCGCGGGGCGGTGCACACCCCCCGGTCACTACGCTCCCCGACGTGCCCCCGCTCCTCGACGCCGCCCTGCTCACCGGCTGGGCGAAGGCCGCCGTCGGGGTGCTGGAGCGCCACCGCGCCGAGATCGACCGGATCAACGTCTTCCCCGTGCCCGACGGCGACACCGGCACCAACCTGCTGCTGACGATGCGCGCCGCGCTCGACGCCGTCGGCCGCGGGGAGCCGCAGGTGGCGGCCGCGCTGGCCCGCGGAGCCCTGATCGGGGCGCGCGGCAACTCCGGGGTGATCCTCTCGCAGGTGCTGCGCGGCGTCGCCGACGCCGTGGCGGCCAAGGCCGGGCCGTCCGCGGGCGGGAAGGTGCTGGCCGACGGGCTGGGCCGCGCGCACCGCCTCGCCACCGCCGCGGTCACCCGCCCCCGCGAGGGCACGGTGCTCTCGGTGCTCTCCGCGGCGGCGGTCGCGTCGGTGGCCGTGGGCTCCGACCGGCTCGACGCCGTCGCCGTGGCCGCGGCCGACGCCGCCCGCGAGGCACTGCGCGAGACCACCGGGCAGCTGCCCGAGCTGGCCCGCGCCGGGGTCGTCGACGCCGGGGGGATGGGCCTCTACCTCATCCTCGACGCCCTCGCGACGCTGGCCAGCGGGCGCGCAGGCTCCGGCGTGCCCGAGCCGTCGGGGGACCGGGGGCCCGCCCGCGGTCGCGACGCGCTGGTCGCCGCCCGCGAGTCGGGCAGCTCGGCGTTCGACTACGAGGTGATGTACCTGCTCGACACCGGGGCGGGTGGGGACGGCGGGGCGGGCGGGGACGACGCCGTGGCCGGGCTGCGCGAGGAGCTCGACGAGCTGGGCGACTCGGTGGCCGTCGTCGGCGACGGGGCGGGCACCTGGAACGTCCACGTGCACTGCACCGACATCGGCGCGGCGATCGAGGCCGGGATCGCCGTCGGGCGCCCGCACCGGATCACCGTGGTGCGGTTCGCCGACCAGCTCGCCCCGGCGCCCGACCGGTTCGACCGCGCCCGCGCCGTGCTGCTGGTCGCCCCGGGCGACGAGCTCGGGGAGCTGGCCCGCTCGGCGGGGGCCGACGTACTGGCCCGCGCGGACGCCGTCGACGAGCGGGCGCTGCAGGACGCACTGGTCGCCACCCGGGCCCGGCACGTCGTGCTGCTGCCCGCCGACGCCGACCTGTCCGCCGTCGCGGAGCGCGCCGCCGCGGCGGCCCGGCGCGACGGCCAGGAGGTGCAGGTGCTGCCCACGTCCTCGGTGCTGCACGGGCTCGCCGCACTGGCCGTGCACGACCCCGAGCGGCGGGCCGCCGACGACGTCGTGGCGATGGCCGAGGCGGCCGCGCTCACCCGCACGGCGTCACTGGTCGTCGCCGAGACCGAGGCGATGACGTGGGTGGGCCGCTGCGAGCCCGGCGAGGTGCTGGGGATCTCCGACGGCGAGGTCGTGCTGATCGCGCCGGACCTGGCTGTCGGTGCCCTGTGGTTGGCTCACCGCATGCTCACCGCGGGGGGCGAGATCGTCACGGCGCTGCTCGGGGAGGGTGCCGACGACGCGCTGGGCGAGGGCCTGGCCGCCGACCTGCGACGCACCCATCCCGAGGTCGACGTCGTGGTCCACCGGGGAGGGTGCACCGGACATCCGATCGTGTTGGGAGTGGAGTGAACGTCGATCTCGGCTCGCCGCTGGAGCCGCTGCTCGGGCGCAAGTCCGCCGACCTGCTGGCCACGCAGCTGGAGATCGGCACCGTCGGGGAACTGGTGCGGCACTACCCGCGCCGCTACGTCGACCGCGGGAAGCTCACCGACATCGCCGGCCTGGAGATCGGGGAGCACGCCACGCTCGTCGCGCAGGTGGAGCGCTCGGAGCTGCGGCCGATGCGGTCGCGGCCGGGCAAGCTGCTCGCCGTCGTCATCCGCGACGAGAACGGGGCGCGGCTGGACTGCACGTTCTTCAACGGGCAGAAGGTGCAGTACGCCATCGCGCCCGGGGTGCGGGCGGTGTTCTCCGGCAAGGTCGGGGTGTTCAACCAGAAGCTGCAGCTCACGCACCCGCAGTTCGAGCCGCTCGACGAGACCGACGAGGTGCGCCCGTTCCTGTCGGTCTACCCGGCCACCGCCAAGCTCGGCTCGCAGGTGATCGCCCGGTGTGTGCGGCAGGTGCTCGACCAGCTCGACGATCCGACCGATCCGCTGCCGCCGAAGATCCGCGACCGGGAGAAGCTCCCCGAGCTGGGCCGTGCGCTGCGCCGCATCCACGTGCCCGAGACCGACGCCGACATCCACGCCGCCCGCCACCGCCTGGTCTGGGACGAGGCGCTCGGCGTGCAGCTCGCGCTGGCCCTGCGCCGCCAGGCCACCGCCGCGCGGCCCGCCCCGCAGTGTCCGCCCGTCGCGGGCGGCCTGCTCGACGCGTTCGACGCCGCCCTGCCGTTCACGCTCACCGCGGGGCAGGAGGAGGTCGGGGCGCAGGTCGCGGCCGACCTGTCGCACGCCCACCCGATGAACCGGCTCGTCCAGGGCGACGTCGGCGCCGGCAAGACGATCATCGCGCTGCGGGCGATGCTGCAGGTCGTCGACTCCGGGCAGCAGGCGGCGATGCTCGCGCCCACCGAGGTGCTGGCCGCCCAGCACGCGCGGTCGCTGCGGGCGATGCTCGGGCCGCTCGCTGCCGCAGGCGAGCTGGACGCCGCCGAGCACGCAACCCGGGTCACGCTGCTCACCGGCTCGCTCGGGGCGAAGGCCAAGCGCAAGGCCCTGCTCGACGCGCAGTCCGGCGAGGCGGGCATCGTCGTCGGCACGCACGCGCTGATCCAGGACCGGGTCGGGTTCGCCGACCTCGGGCTCGTCGTCGTCGACGAGCAGCACCGGTTCGGGGTGGAGCAGCGCGACGCGCTGCGCGGGCGCGCGGAGAAGGCGCCGCACATGCTGGTCATGACGGCCACGCCGATCCCGCGCACCGTCGCGATGACGGTCTACGGCGACCTCGCGGTCTCCTCGTTGCGCGAGCTGCCCCGCGGTCGCTCCCCGATCGCGACGACGGTCGTGCCGCTGGCCGAGAAGCCGCAGTGGTTCGCCGGGGTCTGGCGCCGGGTGCGCGAGGAGGTGGCGGCCGGCCACCAGGCCTACGTCGTGTTCCCCCGCGTCGGCGACGCCGAGCCCGAGCCGCCCGCCCCCGACGACGAGGGCCGCCGCCCGCCGCTCGCCGTGCTCGACATCGCGCCGCGGCTGGCGGAGGGGGCGCTGTCCGGGCTGCGCCTGGGCGTCCTGCACGGCAAGCTGCCCGCCGACGAGAAGGACGCCGTGATGCGGTCCTTCGAGCGCGGCGAGCTCGACGTGCTGCTGGCCACCACCGTCATCGAGGTGGGCGTCGACGTCCCCAACGCCACCGCGATCGTCATCCTCGACGCCGAGCGGTTCGGGCTGTCCCAGCTGCACCAGCTGCGCGGCCGGGTGGGCCGGGGTGCGGCGCCCGGGGTGTGCCTGCTGGTCACCGAGATGCCCGAGGCCACCGCGGCCCGCGAGCGCCTGGCCGCCGTCGAGGGTACGACCGACGGCTTCGAGCTCGCCCGGCTCGACCTGGAGCTGCGCCGCGAGGGCGACGTCCTGGGTGCGCTGCAGTCCGGGCGCCGCTCGGGGCTGCGGCTGCTGTCGCTGCTGCGCCACGAGGAGATCATCGCGAAGGCGCAGGTCTACGCCACCGACCTGGTGGCCCACGACCCCGGCCTGGCCCGCAGCCCCGGCCTCGCCGCGCTGGTGGGCGAGGTCGTCAGCGACGAGCGCGCGGAGTACCTGGACAAGGTGTGATCGGCGAGATCGGGACATGAGCGCCATGGGTGGCGCTCATGTCCCGATCCTGACGATCACGGGCGGCCGGTTTCGGTGTTCGGCCTCGGGCCGGCGGGCTGTCGGGGCATCCTGCGGCGATGTTCTTCGATGGTCTCGTCGAGCGGCAGGGTGGGGTGGTGGGCCTGGCCCAGGCCGTCGAGCACGGCATGGCGGCCCGCTCGGTGCAGCGCCACGCCCGCGACGGCTCCTGGCGACGGCTCCGGCCGGCGGTGTACCTGGTCGGCGGGCACCGGCTCGACGACCGGGGGGAGGTGCGCGCGGCCTCGCTGTGGGCCGGGGAGCGCTCCACGATCGCGGGTCCCGCGGCGGCGTTCTGGCACGGGATGCTGCCGCGGGCGCCGGACGTCGTCGACCTGACGGTGCCGGCGGCGGCGAAGCCCCGGCCGCAGCCCGGGATCCGGATCCGGCGGCGCGACCTGCACCCGACCGACCGGGTGGGCATCGAGGGGGTGTGGCTGACCGGGACGGCGCTGACCGTGCTGGAGACCGCGGTGGCGCTCCCCGACGGGTCGAGCTTCCTGGACCGGTCGCTGCAGAAGTGGGTGCGGTTCCCGGGCCTGTACCGGGCGTACTGCCGCAACGTCGGGCGCGCCGGCTGGTCGCGGGCCGGTGAGCTGATCACCGCCGCGGCCGACCGGGCCGAGTCGGCGGCCGAGCGGTTGCTCGTCGGCATCCTGCGCGACGCCGGGATCACCGGGTGGCAGCTGGGTCATCCGGTCGGCCCCTACCGCATCGACCTGGCGTTCCCGACCGCGCGCGTGGCGGTCGAGGTCGACGGCTGGGCGTGGCACGTCGACCCGGAGCGCTTCCGGGGCGACCGTCGCAAGGGCAACGTCCTGACCCGCGCCGGCTGGGACGTCCTGCGCTTCACCTGGCACGACCTCGACGCCCGCCCGGGTGAGGTGCTGGCCGAGATCCGGGCCATGATCGAGCAGAGTGGGACATGAGCGCCACCGGCGGCGCTCATGTCCCGATCCTGATGATCTTCATCGGGCCCGGGGGCCGGTCAGGCGGGGAGGGCTCCGCGGGACGCGGCGTCGAGGGCGGCCCGGGCCGTGGGCGGGAGGTGGATCGTGCCGGCCGCGTCGAGCTTCGCGAGCTCGGCGCGGGCGCGGGCGTAGGCGGCGAGCCGCTCGGGCTCCTGGTCGGAGTCGCGGGCGGTGGTGAGCAGCTTGATCACCCGCTCCACGGTGGACCGCTCGGCGGGGGTGAGGCCGGAGAGCCGGATCCGCTCGGCGGCCTCGCGGGCGGCCCGCCAGGCCCGCTCCGCGCGGTCGACGGCCTGCGCGAACTGCGTCGCGTGGTCGTCACCGGGGTAGGCGTCGGACTCCAGCGCCTGCGCGTGGGCGAAGGCGTCGACGAAGCGGCCGGTGCTCGGCACCGTCACATCGGACAGGGCCGGGAGGCGCAGCACGTTCATCGGGTCGCACTCGTGGGCGGCGTAGGCCGCGGCGAGGGTGTGGAAGCGGTCGCGTGCGTGGCCCCACACGATGTCGGGGCGGCGCCGGGAGGCGGGACGGGCGGGCAGCGGCGCGGTGCCGGCCGAACGGGCCCGCAGCCTGCGCCGCACCACGTGGAACGCGATCCCCCCGGCGAGGACGAACGGCGTGGCGGCCGCGACGGTCAGCCCGATGGCCAGGGTCGTGGCCAGCAGCAACCCGAGCACCGACAGCACCGAGGCGAACACCAGCGGCAGGAGCAGCAGCCACGGGACGACCCGGCGCGGCAGCGGACGGCGCCGGCGCGTCAGGCGCCGGTCGTGGCGGCGCCGCTCGGCGTCGCGGCGCAGCCTCCGCCCCTCGGCGAACGCGGCGCCGGCCTGTCGGGTCGGGTGCCGGCGGTGTCCCACACCTCATTGGTACCCGATCCATCCTGAGATCGGCACGGGTCCGATCGGGTGTGCCCGGGTACCGTCTCGCCATCCGGATCAAGGATCGAGAGGGGCTGCCGTGTTCAGCAAGGTACTCGTCGCCAACCGCGGGGAGATCGCCGTCCGCGCGTTCCGGGCCTGTGCCGAGCTGGGTGCGTCGACCGTGGCGATCTACCCGTACGAGGACCGCAACTCGCTGCACCGCGCGAAGGCCGACGAGAGCTACCAGATCGGCGAGGAGGGCCATCCGGTCCGCGCCTACCTCTCGGTCACCGAGGTCATCCGGGCGGCGAGGAAGGCGGGTGCCGACGCCGTCTACCCCGGCTACGGCTTCCTGTCGGAGAACCCCGAGCTGGCCGAGGCCTGCGAGGAGGCGGGCATCACCTTCGTCGGCCCGCCGGCGAGCGTGCTGCACCTGACGGGCAACAAGGCCCGGGCCGTGGCCGCGGCCCGCGAGGCCGGGGTGTCGGTGCTCGGGTCGTCCGAGCCCTCCGACGACGTGCCGACGCTGCTCGCCGCGGCCGAGGACGTCGGGTTCCCGATCTTCGTCAAGGCGGTCGCGGGCGGCGGGGGGCGCGGGATGCGCCGCGTCCAGGAACCCGGAGAGCTGCGCGAGGCGATCGAGGCGGCGATGCGCGAGGCCGAGTCGGCCTTCGGCGACGCCACGGTGTTCCTGGAGCAGGCCGTGGTGAACCCGCGCCACATCGAGGTGCAGATCCTCGGTGACGCCGAGGGCAACGTCGTGCACCTCTACGAGCGCGACTGCTCGGTGCAGCGTCGCCACCAGAAGGTCATCGAGATCGCCCCCGCGCCCAACCTCGACCCGGAGCTGCGGGAGAGGATCTGCGCCGACGCCGTCGCGTTCGCCAACCACATCGGCTACGTCAACGCGGGCACGGTGGAGTTCCTGCTCGACGAGCGCGGCCACCACGTCTTCATCGAGATGAACCCGCGGATCCAGGTGGAGCACACCGTCACCGAGGAGGTCACCGACCGCGACCTGGTGATCGCCCAGCTGCGCATCGCCTCCGGTGAGACGCTGCCCGGACTGCGGCTGCGCCAGGAGGACATCACCCTGCACGGTGCCGCGCTGCAGTGCCGCATCACCACCGAGGACCCGTCCAACGGGTTCCGCCCCGACACCGGGACGATCAGCAACTACCGGTCCCCCGGCGGGCCCGGCGTCCGGCTCGACGGCGGCACCACGCACACCGGGGCCGAGGTCAGCGCCCACTTCGACTCGATGCTGGTCAAGCTGACCTGCCGCGGCCGCACGTTCCGCACCGCGGTGCGGCGGGCGAAGCGCGCCGTGGGGGAGTTCCGGATCCGCGGGGTCTCCACCAACATCCCGTTCCTCTCCGCCGTGCTCGCCGACCCCGACTTCCAGGCCGGGCAGGTCACCACCAGCTTCATCGAGGAGCGCCCCGAGCTGCTGACGGCCCGCCAGCCCGCCGACCGCGGCACGCGGCTGCTCACCTTCCTGGCCGAGACCACGGTGAACCGGCCCAACGGGGAGCGCCCCAAGGTCGTCGAGCCCGTCGAGAAGCTGCCGGTGTGCGACCTCGACGCCGCGGCGCCGGACGGCTCGCGCCAGCTGCTGCGCGAGCTCGGGCCCGAGGGCTTCGCGGCGCGGCTGCGCGCGCAGGAGGCCGTGGCCGTCACCGACACGACGTTCCGCGACGCCCACCAGAGCCTGCTGGCCACCCGCGTCCGCACCCGCGACCTGCTCGCCGTCGCCCCCCACGTGGCGCGCACCGCGCCGGAGCTGCTGAGCCTGGAGTGCTGGGGCGGGGCCACCTACGACGTGGCGCTGCGGTTCCTGGCCGAGGACCCGTGGGACCGGCTCGCCGCGCTGCGCGAGGCCGTGCCCAACATCTGCACGCAGATGCTGCTGCGCGGGCGCAACACCGTCGGCTACACGCCGTACCCGACCGAGGTCACCGACGCCTTCGTCGAGGAGGCGGCGCGCACCGGGATGGACATCTTCCGGATCTTCGACGCCCTCAACGACGTCGCCCAGATGCGCCCGGCGATCGACGCCGTGCGGAACACGGGCACGGCCGTCGCGGAGGTGGCGCTGTGCTACACCGGCGACCTGTCCGACCCCGCGGAGCAGCTCTACACCCTCGACTACTACCTGCGACTGGCCGAGCAGATCGTCGACGCCGGTGCGCACGTGCTGGCGATCAAGGACATGGCGGGCCTGCTGCGCCCGCCGGCCGCGCGCACGCTGGTGACGGCGCTGCGCGAGCGGTTCGACCTGCCGGTGCACCTGCACACCCACGACACCCCGGGCGGGCAGCTGGCCACGCTGATCGCGGCGATCGAGGCGGGCGTGGACGCGGTGGACGGCGCCGTCGCCAGCATGGCCGGGACGACCAGCCAGCCGTCGCTGTCGGCGCTGGTCGCCGCCACGAACCACACCCCGCGGGCCACCGGGCTCTCGCTCACCGCGGTGGGCGACCTGGAGCCGTACTGGGAGGCGGTGCGCAAGGTCTACAAGCCGTTCGAGTCCGGCCTGGCCTCGCCGACCGGGCGCGTCTACCACCACGAGATCCCCGGCGGGCAGCTGAGCAATCTCCGGCAACAGGCGATCGCGCTGGGCCTGGGCGACCGGTTCGAGCTGATCGAGGACTGCTACGCCGCGGCCGACCGGATGCTGGGCCGGCTGGTCAAGGTGACCCCGTCGTCGAAGGTGGTGGGCGACCTCGCGCTGCACCTCGTCGGCGCGGGCGTGGAGCCCGCCGACTTCGAGTCCGACCCCGGCGACTTCGACGTGCCCGACTCCGTCATCGGGTTCCTGCGCGGCGAGCTGGGCGACCCGCCCGGGGGCTGGCCCGAGCCGTTCCGGACCCGCGCGCTGGAGGGCCGCTCGCCGGAGAAGGAGTCGGTCGAGCTGTCCATCGACGACCGCCGCGGCCTGATGTCCGAGGACGACGGGGGCGCCGCCCGCCGCGCCACGCTCAACCGGCTGCTGTTCCCGGCCCCGACCACGGAGTTCCTGGCCCACCGCGAGACCTACGGCGACACCTCGGTGCTGTCCACGAAGGACTACCTCTACGGCCTGGAGCCCGAGCTGGAGCACTCCGTCGAGCTGGAGCCCGGCGTGCAGCTGCTCATCGAGCTGGAGGCCATCTCCGAGGCCGACGAGCGCGGCTACCGCACCGTGCTGACCACGCTCAACGGGCACCTGCGCCCGGTGACGGTGCGCGACGAGTCGGTCGAGAGCGACGTCAAGGCCACGGAGAAGGCCGACCGCGGCAACGACGCCCACCTCGCCGCCCCGTTCGCGGGCGTGGTCACGCTGCAGGTGGGGGAGGGCGACGCGGTCGACGACGGGCAGACCGTGGCCACGATCGAGGCGATGAAGATGGAGGCCTCGATCACCGCCCAGCGCTCGGGCACCGTCAAGCGGCTGGCGATCGGCGAGGTCCAGCAGGTGGAGGGCGGGGACCTGCTGCTGGAGCTGGAATGACCCGCATCATCGCCGGGACGGCGGGGGGGCGGCGCCTGACCGTCCCCCCGGCGGGGACGCGACCCACGTCCGACCGGGTGCGGGAGGCCCTGTTCAGCGCGCTGCAGCACGACCCCGGCCTCGACGGCGCCGCGGTGCTCGACCTGTGTGCGGGGTCGGGCGCGCTGGGGCTGGAGGCGCTCTCGCGCGGGGCGGCGCACGCGCTGCTGGTGGAGTCCGACCGCCGGGCCGTCGCGGTGCTGCGGCGCAACGTCGCCGACCTCGGCCTGCCGGGTGCGGAGGTCCGGGCCGCGCCCGCGGGCACCGTGCTGGCGGCGACCGCGCCCCGGCCGTTCGACGTCGTGCTGGTCGACCCGCCCTACGACGTGCCCGACGCCGAGGTCGGCGGCTGGCTCTCCGACGCGGCCGGGCACGGCTGGCTGGCCGCGGGGGCGGTCGTCGTGGTGGAGCGCCGGGCCGGGCGCGGGCGCGACGGGGGGAGCTTCGACTGGCCCGCGCCGCTGGTGGCGGTCCGGCAGCGGCGCTACGGCGAGACGGTCCTGTTCACCGGCGAACGTCAGTAGGCCTGCACGGCCAGGCCCGCGGCCAGCCCGAGCCCGGCCAGCGCGATGCCCACCCGCAGCGGGGCGGCCGGCAGGCGGCGCACGATCGCCGGCCCGAGCCAGCCGCCGGCGAGTAGACCGAGGGCCAGCGGCGGCACCGCCCACCACGCGACGGCACCGAACAGCACGAAGCCGATCGCGGCCATCGCGTTGGCCAGGCCGAGCAGCACGGCCTTCAGCGCGTTGCCGCGGGGGAGCGAGACCGGCAGCCCGACCAGGATCAGCGCCAGGATCAGCACCCCGGCCGCGGCGCCGAAGTACCCGGCGTAGACCGCGGTCGCGAACAGTCCGGCCAGGACGCCCGGCCCGGCCCGGTGTGAGCCGCGGCGCGCGGCGTACGCCCGGATCCGGGGCTGGAACAGCAGGACCAGCGCCGCGCCCCCGACCAGGAACGGCACGATCCGCTCGAACGCGCCGGGCGGGGTGAGCAGCAGCAGCCCGGCGCCCGCCGCCCCGCCCGCCACGGTGATCGGGGCGAGGCGGCGCAGCGTCGGCGCCTGCCCGGTGAGCTCGGGACGCGACCCGGCCGCCTGCCCGATCGTGGAGAACGCCAGCGCCACGGTGTTGGTGACGTTGGCGGTGGTGGCCGGCAGTCCGACCGCGAGCAGCGCGGGGTAGGAGAACAGCGACGCCAGCCCGGCGACCGACCCGGACAGCCCCGCCGCGAAGCCGGCCACGACGAGCCCCAGGAACGTCACGGTCGGGACGTTCCTGCGACCGGGGCGTGCCTCACGCCCGCGGCAGGGTGGCCGCGAAGAGCGATTCCAGCGCCGCCCAGTGCCGCTGGGCGGCGGCCTCGTCGTAGGCGGGGGTGTCGGGCACCGCGAAGCCGTGGGCCGCGGGATAGGTCTCGATCGTGTGGGTCACCCCGGCCCCGGTGAGCGCCTTCTCCAGCCGGTCGCGCGCGGCGTCGTCGAACGACCTGTCGTCGGTGGCCCCGGCGACGTAGACGGTGGAGCGGATGTCGGCGGCACGGTGGTGCGGGCTGTCCGGGTCCTCCTCCGACGCCAGGCCGCCGCCGTGGAACGAGGCGGTGGCGGTGATCCGGTCCGGCCGGTGCGCGGCGACGACCAGCGACGCGCGGCCGCCCATGCAGTACCCGGTGGTGCCGACCGCGTCGCCGGAGACCTCGGAGGCGTCGGAGAGGAAGTCCAGGAACGCGTCGAGGTCGCTGCGGTACATCGCCGCGGTGACGCTGCGCACCATCCCCATCAGCCGGGCGCGCTCGTCGGCGTCGGAGAACGCGGTGGCCATGTCGAACGGGGCCCAGCCGGGGGTGCGGTGGTAGACGTCGGGCAGCAGCACCGCGTACCCGTCACCGGTGGCGGCGAGCCGGTCGGCCATCGCGCGCATCGTCTCGCGGGTGCCGCCCGCGTCCGGGTAGAGGATCACCGCGGGCCAGGGCCCGGGGCCCTCGTCGGGCAGGTGCAGGGTCACGGGGCAGTCGCCGTCGGGGGTCGGGACGACGTGGTCGAGTACGGGCACGGGTCGAGTTCTACTCCGGACGGCGTCGCCGTGCCCGCCGGGTAGGGTTCCCGGCCATGAGGCGCGCGGTCTGCCCCGGTTCGTTCGATCCCGTCACCAACGGGCACCTCGACATCATCGGGCGCACCGCCCCGCTGTTCGACGAGCTGGTGGTCGCGGTGCTGGTGAACAAGTCCAAGAAGGGCATGTTCACCCTCGAGGAGCGCATCGAGATGCTGGCCGAGCAGACGGCCGCCTACCCGAACGTCCGGGTCGACTCCTTCCACGGCCTGCTCGTCGACTACTGCGTGGCCCACGACATCCGCGCGATCGTCAAGGGCATCCGGGCGGTGTCGGACTTCGACTACGAGCTGCAGATGGCGCAGATGAACCACCGGCTCTCCGGCGTCGACACGCTGTTCATGCCGACCGGGCCCGAGTTCAGCTTCATCGCCAGCTCGCTGGTGAAGGAGGTCGCCACGTTCGGTGGCGATGTCGCGCACCTGTTGCCCGCGGCGGTACACGAGCGGTTGCTGGAGCGCATCGCCGAACATGCCTGATCACCCGATCGGAACTTGACACGCGGGCGCACGCTCAATACGCCGTCCGGCGGTGCGCCGGTGGGAGGATGCCTGCGTGTACCGGGTCTTCGAATCACTCGACGCGCTGGTGACCGTGGTCGAGGAGGCCCGGGGCGTCCCGATGACCTCCAACTGCGTGGTGCCCCGCGGCGACGTCCTCGAGCTGCTCGACGACGTGCGGGAGGCACTGCCGGGGGAGCTGGACGACGCCCAGGACGTGCTCGACCGCCGTGACGACATCGTCGGCGAGGCCGAGCGCGAGGCCGAGGCGGCCCGGTCGGGTGCGCAGGCCGACGCCGAGCAGATGCTCGCCGACGCCCAGGCCGAGGCGACGCGGCTGGTCGAGCAGGCCCGCGCCGAGGCCGAGCAGACCCTGGCCCAGGCCCGGCACGAGGCCGAGCGCGCGGTGGTCGAGGGCAGGAGGCAGTACACCGAGCTCACCGACCGGGCCCGCGCCGAGGCCGAGCGTCTCGACGCGGCCGGGCGCGCCGCCTACGACCGCTACACCACCGACGGGCTCGCCGAGCAGACGCGGCTGGTGTCGCAGACCGAGGTGGTGCGCACCGCCCACGCGGAGGGGGCACGGGTAGTCGACGCGGCGGAGGCCGAGTCGGACCGCCTGCGGCGCGAGTGCGACGCCTACGTCGACGCGAAGCTCGCCGAGTTCGAGGAGACCCTGGGCAAGGCGCTGCGCACCGTCGGCCAGGGCCGCAACCAGCTCTGGCGCGGCGCGGGCGGCCCCGCCCCGGCCGCGCCCGGCTACGGCCGCACCGGCACCGGGATGGACCTGATCGACTGATCGCGATCCGGCCACGCACCGGGTACGTCACGCTACTGTGCGTCCATGGCGCGACGGGTCGAACCGGACCCCGCGGGCTGGTGGGAGCGGTACGGGCATCGCCTGGCGCCCCCACCGGGTGGGCCGAGTGCGGGGGATGCAGTGGAGACGTGGGGCGGCGACGTGCAGGCGGGCCGGCACACCGCGGGCGAGCTCACCGACGACATGATCGTGCGCCGCCGCGCCGACGTGCCCGGGGAGGGCTGGCGGCTGCTGCTGCACCGCCTCAGCGGGGGGCTGGTGAACCCCGGCCCGAGCGAGCTGGAGCGCACGCGCCGCCAGCTCGTGCACCGGCTGCGCCGCCCGTTGACGGCCACCCACCGCATCGCGGTCACCTCGATCAAGGGCGGGGTCGGCAAGACCACCGTGGCCACCTGCCTGGGCCTGGCGCTGGCCGAGCACCGGGGCGACCGGGTCGTCGTCCTCGACGCCAACCCCGACGCCGGCACCCTGGCCGACCGCCTCACCGGCGAGTCCTCGGTGACGGTCCGCGAGCTGCTGCGCGACATCGACCGCATCCACTCCTGGGCCGACATCACCCGCTACACCAGCCTCGCCGGCCGGTTGCAGGTGCTGGCCTCCGAGCAGGACCCGGCGTCGAGCGACGCGTTCAGCCGCACGGAGTACGAGCAGGTCAGCACGGCGCTGTCGCGGTTCTTCAACATCGTCATCACCGACTCGGGCACCGGGCTGGTGCACTCCGCGATGGAGGGCACGCTCACCCTGGCCGACAGCGTGATCATCGTCGGGGCGCCCACCGTCGACGGGGCCAGCCGGGCCAGCAAGACCCTCGACTGGCTGCTCGCCCACGGCCATCCCGAGCTCGCCCGCAACGCCGTCGTGGTGCTGTCGTGCGACCGCACCAGCGACGAGGTCGACGCCGGGCGCATCCGCGAGCACTTCGCCGCCCGCTGCCGCGCCGTCGTCGAGATCCCGCACGACCCGCACCTGGCCACCGGGGGTCGCGTGGAGCTGGCCCGCCTGCGCCCCCGCACCCGCGACGCCTTCCTCGGGCTCGCCGCGCTGATCGCCGACCGGTTCGACCGCGCCGTCCCCGACGTCCCGCCCGGTCCGTCCCCCGCGGCCCCGCCCCTCCCGCCGGGCCCCCCGCCGTCGCAGACGCCTCCCGCCGGACCGGGCCCCACCGGACCGGGGCGGCCCGGCTTCCCCCCGGGACAGGTCCCGCCCGCTCCACAGGGCCCCCGCGCCGCGGGCCCGCCTCCGCCCGGCTCCGGCACCCACCCGACCTGACGCCCCTACCCGCCCCGGCCCGACGGGTCCGGGTGGTCCGCGCACCCCGGTGCCCCACGCGCACCGTCGACGGTGCGCGGGACGCGAATCGGTGCGCGCGGGTCGCACCGGGGCGCGAGACGCGGACCGACGTGCGGCGCCGGGGCGGGAACCCGGTGGCCGCGGGGGCCTACCCTGGTCGACGTGAGCGCACACCGTCCCGCCGCCCGAGGCCCCGTGAGTCCCTGGGCCTTCGGCACCCGGGAGCTCGGCCGCCGACCGGGCGCCATGAAGTCCTACACCCGCACCGTCCCCGCCTCCGGCGAGCCCGAGCGGCTCGGCCTGGAGACCATCGGGGTGCCCGAGGGCAGCCCCGTCGAGCTCGAGGTGCGGCTGGAGTCGGTCACCGAGGGGATCTACGTCTCCGGCTCCGCGCACGCCGCGCTGGAGGGGGAGTGCGCCCGCTGCCTCGACCCGTTGACCGACGAGATCACCGTCGAGCTGGGCGAGCTGTTCGCCTACCCCGACAGCGTCACCGACGAGACGACCGACGCCGACGAGCTCCCGCGCGTGGCCGACGACCAGGTCGACGTCGAGCAGATCGTGCGTGACGCGCTGGTGCTGGACCTGCCGCTCTCGCCGCTGTGCCGCCCCGACTGCGCCGGGTTGTGCGTCGGGTGCGGGGAGAAGTGGGCCGACCTCGCGCCCGACCACGGGCATGAGACACTTGACCCTCGTTGGGCCGCTCTGCGTGAGCGCCTGCCTGCCGACTGAGACCCACAGTCGGAAATCGAGCACTGCTAGGAGATTCATCGTGGCCGTTCCGAAGCGCCGGATGTCGCGGTCGAACACGCGCTCGCGTCGGTCGCAGTGGAAGGCCACTGCCCCCACGCTCGCCGCCTGCTCGAACCGCGCCTGCCGCGCCGTCAAGCCCCTGCACGTGGCGTGCCCGACCTGCGGGCAGTACGACGGTCGCCAGGTCGTCAGCCCGGCCTGATCACCGGATCTTCGTGTCAGGACACGGCCGGCAGGGGCCCACGGAAGACCGTGGGCCCCTGCTGCGTGCCCTGGGCGTCGACCTGGGCGACGGCCTGCTGGTCCTGGCGCTGACCCACCGCAGCTACGCCTACGAGAACGGCGGGCTGCCCACCAACGAGCGCCTGGAGTTCCTCGGCGACTCGGTGCTGAGCATCGTCGTCACCGAGCGGCTCTACGTCGAGCACCCCGACCTGCCGGAGGGGCAGCTCGCGAAGCTGCGCGCGAGCGTGGTCAACATGCACGCGCTCGCGGGCGTCGCGGAGACGCTGGGGCCCGACGGGCTCGGCGCCTACCTCTACCTCGGCCGCGGCGAGGAGATGACCGGCGGGCGCACCAAGTCGAGCATCCTGGCCGACGCCACGGAGGCCCTGATCGGCGCGGTCTACCTGGAGCACGGCCTGGAGCCCGCCCGGGAGATGGTGCACCGCCTCTTCGACGCCCTGCTGGTCTCGGCGCCGCTGCTCGGCGCCGGTCTCGACTGGAAGACCAGCCTCCAGGAGTTCACCGCCGCCGCCGACCTCGGCGTGCCCGAGTACCGCATCACCGAGGACGGTCCCGACCACCTGAAGGTGTTCACGGCCACGGCGGTGGTGGCCGGTCGCGACCTGGGCACCGGTGACGGGCGCACCAAGAAGGAGGCCGAGCAGAAGGCGGCCGAGCTGGCCTGGCGCACGCTGACGGCCGAGGCCGCCACGGGCTCGCCCGCCTCCTGACCGGCCGTGCCCGAGCTCCCCGAGGTCGAGGTGGTCCGTCGGGGCCTGGCCGACCACGTGCTCGACCGCACGATCGTCGCCGTCGACGTCGCCCATCCGCGCGCCGTCCGCCGGCACGTGGCGGGCGGCCCGGACTTCGCCGCCCGGCTCGCCGGCCGCGAGATCACCGCGGCCCGCCGTCGGGGCAAGTACCTCTGGCTCGAGGTCGGTGGCGACGAGGCCGTGCTCGCCCACCTCGGCATGAGCGGGCAGATGCTCGTCGCCGACGCGGACCGGCCCGACGAGAAGCACCTGCGGGTCCGGCTGCGGTTCGCCGACGGCGGCCCCGAGCTGCGCTTCGTCGACCAGCGCACCTTCGGCGGGCTGTCGCTGCACCCCGTCACCGGTCCGGACCGGCTGCCCGAGCCGGTGGCGCACATCGCGCGCGACCCGATGGACCCGGCCTTCGACCTCGACGCCGCCGTCGCCGGGATCCGGCGCCGCCGCACCGGGCTCAAGCGGGCGCTGCTCGACCAGACCGTCGTCTCGGGCATCGGCAACATCTACGCCGACGAGGCGCTGTGGCGCGCCCGGCTGCACGGCGAGCGGCCCACCGAACGCCTCACCCGCGCGCAGGGCCGGGCGGTGCTGACCGCGGCCGCCGAGGTGATGGACGCCGCGCTCCTCGCGGGCGGCACCTCCTTCGACGCGCTCTACGTCAACGTCAACGGCGCCTCGGGCTACTTCGACCGCTCCCTGGACGCCTACGGGCAGGCCGACCGGCCGTGCCGGCGTTGCGGCACCCCGATCCGCCGGGAGAGCTTCATGAACCGCAGCAGCTTCAGCTGCCCGCGCTGCCAGCCCCGGCCCCGCGTCACAGCCACCCGCGGCGCTTGAAGCTCAGGTACAGCCCCAGCCCCAGCAGCACCATCAGGCCCACCGCGAACGGGTAGCCCAGCGCCCAGTGCAGCTCGGGCATGACGTCGAAGTTCATGCCGTATATCGAGGCGACGAGCGTGGGCGCGAACAGGATGGCCGCCCACGACGAGATGCGCTTGACCTGCTCGTTCTGGTCGTAGCCCGCCTGCGTCATGCGGGCCATCTCGTCGTTCTGCCGCTGCCCGACCAGCGCGGCGTTGACGGTGAGGATGTTGGTGAGCAGCGTGCGGAAGCCGTCGATGCGCTCCATGACGCGGGTGGCGTGGTCGGCGACGTCGCGCAGGGCCCGCCGCAGCTCCAGGTCCGACGGACCGGCCTTCTCCTTGAGCCGCTCGCGCAGCTCGACGAACAGCGTCTCCAGCGGCTCGACGGCCCGCTGGAACTCGATCACCTCGCGGGTCAGGGTGTAGATGCGCCGCGAGACGCCGGGATCGCCGCCGAAGACCTGCACCTCGATCTCGTCGATGTCGTCCTGCAGCCCGTCCAGGACGGGGGCGTAGTCGTCGACGACCTTGTCCAGCACCGCGTAGAGCACGGCGTAGGGCCCGTGCTCGAGCAGGCCGGGATCGGCCTCCAGCCGCTTGCGGACCGCGCCGAGATCGGGCTCCTCGGCGTGCCGCACCGTGATCACGAAGTCCGTCCCGACGAACAGGTGCACCTCGCCGATCTCGACGACCTCGTCGCGGTCGACGTAGCGAGCCGGGCGCAGCACCACGAACAGCAGGTCGCCGTAGCGCTCCAGCTTGGGCCGCTGGTGGGCGGTGACGGTGTCCTCGACGGCGAGACCGTGCAGGTCGAACTCCTCGGCGACGGCCTGCACCTCGGCCTCGCCGGGCCGCAGCATGCCGATCCAGCAGAAGCTGTGCCCGTCGGAGGGGCAGGCCTTGAGCTCCTCGAAGGTGTGGTCGAGCGAGGTCGGCTCCACCGCGCGCCTGCCGTCGACGTAGATGGCGTTGTCGACGACGGACATCGCGTCACCTCGTTCCGGTCGGGGCCGGTCGCGCCCGCCGCGCGCCCCCGGCAGAGCCTAACCGTGGGGGGATCAGCGGCCGAAGTTCTGCACCCAGTGGTCGCCGTCGGGGGTGTGGCCGACGCCGATGGTGGCGAAGTCGCAGTCCAGGATGTTGCGGCGGTGGCCGGGGGAGTTCATCCACGCCTCGACGACCTCGGCCGCGCTCCGCTGGCCGCGCGCGATGTTCTCCCCGCCCGGCGCGGGGTGGCCCTCCGCGCTGATCCGGTCGTCGAACCGGCGCCCGTCGCGGCTGACGTGGTCGAAGTAGCCCTGCGCCGCCATGTCCTCCGCGTGGCCCTGTGCGGCCGCGGCGAGGCGGGCGTCGGTGGCGAGGGGCTCGCAGCCGGCGTCGGCGCGCTCGGCGTTGGTCAGCTCCACGACCTGCGTCGCGGGCCCGCGGTCCGGCTCAGGTCCGGGAGTCGGCTCGGGCTCCGGGGTCGGGGTCGGGGTCGCGGTGGTCGTCGGGGCCGGGGAGGTGGTCGGCGCGGGGATCCTCGTCGGCACGACCGGGAACGGCACGATCGTGCGCCGGGGCCGCGGGGCGGGGGTGGGGGCCGGCGCGGGGGCGACCAGCGGCGTGCCGAGCGCGGTGTCGACGGCGTCGGGCAGCGCGGCGGGCGGGGCGAGGGCGACGACGGTGCCCATCACGACCGCGCCGGCGGCGAGCCCGGCGAGCAGGGGAGCCGTGCGACGCCGGAGGCTGATCACGGCGGGTAACCTAGCAGCCTTGTGAGCACCAACACCGATTCCACCATCCGGCTCACCGCCTGGGTCCACGGCCACGTCCAGGGGGTCGGGTTCCGGTGGTGGACCCGCTGCCGGGCGCGGGAGCTCCAGCTCGTCGGCGAGGCCCGCAACCTGCGCGACGGCCGTGTCGCCGTGATCGCGGAGGGTGACCGTCGCGGCTGTGAACGGTTGCTCGCGCTGCTGCGCGGCGACCGGACGCCCGGGCGCGTCGACGAGGTCGTCGAGCAGTGGGGCGAGGCGAGGGGCGGGTTCGACGGGTTCGTCGAGGCCTGAGACCTGGTGCGCCGGGCCCTGCACGGTCACGATGTCCCGGTGACCACGACGGGACGACCGACCATCGACACAGCCGTCCTGCAGCGGCGGATCGTGGGGGTGCTCGTCGTCGCGCAGGTGCTCGGCGGGGTGGGGGTGGCCACGGGCATCGCGCTGGCGAGCCTGAGCGCCGCGGACCTGTCGGGGTCCGACGTCGTCGGCGGTGCGGCCCTCACCGCGATGGTCGTCGGCACCGCGCTCGCCGCGCTGCCGGTCTCCCGGCTCGCCGCGCGGTCCGGACGGCGCCCTGCGCTGGTGCTGGGCTACGGCGCGGGCGCGGTGGGCGCGGCCGGGGCCGTCGGCGCGCTGGCGATCGGCAGCTGGCCGCTGCTGCTGGCCGCGCTGGTGCCCTTCGGCGCGGCGTCGGCGGCGGGGCTCGCGGCCCGGTTCGCCGCCACCGACCTGGCCGAGCCCGGCGCCCGGGCCCGCGCGCTGGCCGTCGTGGTCTGGGCGGTCACGGTGGGCGCGGTCGCCGGCCCCAACCTCGCGGGCCCGATGCAGACGGTGGCCGAGGCGATCGGGATGGAGCCGCGGACCGGCCCGTTCCTGCTGGCCACGGTGGCGTTCGCGGTGGCGGCGCTCGTCGTCGGGGCGGGGTTGCGGCCCGACCCGCTGCTGCTCGCCCGCGAACGGGAGGCGGCAGCCGCGCCCGCCACCGCGCCCGCGGTCCCGGCCCGCAGCGCCTGGGCCGCGGCGCGGGAGCACCCGGCGGCGCTGCTGGCGATCGGGGCGATCGCCGTGTCGCACCTGCTGATGGTCGGGCTGATGTCGCTGACGCCGGTGCACATGGACCACGGCGGGGCGTCGGTGTCGGTGGTCGGGCTGGTGATCAGCCTGCACGTCGCGGGCATGTACGTGCTGAGCCCGGTGTTCGGGGCGCTCGCCGACCGCTGGGGCCGTCGGCCGGTCCTCGCCGTGGGCGCGGCGCTGCTCGTCGCGGCGGGCCTGGTCGCGGGGCCCGCGGCCCCCACCGACCACGGGTCGCTGACCGTCGGGCTGATCGCGCTCGGTCTGGGCTGGTCCGCGGCGCTGGTCGCCGGGTCGGCCCTGCTCACCGACGCGGTGCCGCTCGCGGACCGGCCGCGGGTGCAGGGCCTGTCCGACGTCGCGATGAACGTCGCCGGAGCGGTCGGGGGCGTCCTCGCCGGGGTGCTCGTCGCCGTCGCCGGGTACGGGGTGCTGGGCACCTCGGTCGCGGTCGTCGCGGTGGCGCTGCTGGCCACCGTCCTGCTCGGTGCGGGGCGAGGGGCGCGCGGGGGGTCCCGGCCCGGTCGTTAGGCTGCGGACCCGCCGAACGGGAGAGCCGTGCACCTCAAGAGCCTGACGCTGAAGGGCTTCAAGTCCTTCGCCTCGGCGACGACGCTGCGCCTGGAGCCGGGGATCACCTGCGTGGTGGGCCCCAACGGCTCGGGCAAGTCCAACGTCGTCGACGCCATCAGCTGGGTGCTCGGCGAGCAGGGGGCGAAGGCGCTGCGCGGCGGCAAGATGGAGGACGTCATCTTCGCCGGGACGTCCGGCCGGGCGCCCCTGGGCCGCGCCGAGGTGACGCTGACGATCGACAACTCCGACGGGGCGCTGCCCATCGAGTACTCCGAGGTCTCGATCACGCGGCGGATGTTCCGCGACGGCGCGGGCGAGTACGAGATCAACGGCGCGCACTGCCGGCTGCTCGACATCCAGGAGCTGCTCTCGGACTCGGGCATCGGCCGCGAGATGCACGTCATCGTCGGGCAGGGCCAGCTCGACTCGGTGCTGCAGAGCAAGCCCGAGGACCGCCGCGCCTACATCGAGGAGGCCGCGGGCGTCCTCAAGCACCGCAAGCGTAAGGAGAAGGCGCTCCGCAAGCTCGACGCGATGCAGGCCAACCTCACCCGCCTCACCGACCTGACGGCCGAGCTGCGCCGCCAGCTCAAGCCGCTGGGCCGCCAGGCCGAGATCGCGCGCAAGGCCCAGAGCGTGCAGGCCGACCTGCGCGACGCCCGCCTGCGCCTGTCCGCCGACGACCTCGTGACCCTGCGCGACGCGCTGGCCCGCGAGGAGGCCGACGAGTCCGCGGCCCGGGCCCGCCGCGCGGAGGTCGAGGAGCAGCTGTCCGTCGCGCGGGTGGAGCAGGAGCGGCTGGAGTCCGCGCTGGCCGCCGACGCCCCGCGCCTGGCCGCCGCGCAGGACACCTGGTACCGGCTCTCGGCACTGGCCGAGCGCCTCTCCGGCACCGTCCGGCTCGCGCAGGAACGAGGCCGCCACCTCGCCGCGTCGGCGCAGGAGCGGGCGCCCGGGCGCGATCCCGACCAGCTCGACGCCGAGGCCGACGCCGTCGCCGAGCAGGAGGACGAGCTCGTCGCGGCCGTCACCGAGGCCCGGGGTCTGCTCGCCGAGCTGCTGGAGACCCGCGCCGAGCACGAGCGGACGCTGCAGGCCGCCGAGCGCGCCCACCGGGCCGCGGTGCGGGCGCTGGCCGACCGGCGCGCCGGGCTGGCCACCCTCGCCGGTCGCGCCGAGGCGATGCGCAGCACCGCCGCCGCCACCGCCGACGAGATCGAGCGCCTCTCCGACGCCCTCGCCGAGGCCGAGGCGCGCACGGCGGCGGCGCAAACCGAGCTGGACGCCGCGGGTGACGCCGTCGACCCGGGTGACGTGCCCGCCGAGCTGGAGCAGCGCCGGGCCGGTGCGGCCGAGGCGCACGACGGGGCGCGGCGGCGCGTCGCCGAGCTGGTGGCGCAGGAGCGCGCGGCCGAGCAGCAGCGCGCGCACTGGCGGGCCCGGGTCGACGCGCTGTCGGTCGGGCTCGCGCGCCGGGACGGCTCCGCCACGCTGCTCGACGAGGACGGCGTGCTCGGCACGGTTCCCGGCCTGGTGGCGGTGGAGCCGTGGGCCCGCACCGCGGTCGCCGCGGTGCTGGGGGAGCTGGCCGACGCCGTGGCGGTGGCCGACGCGGAGTCCGCGGTGGCCGCCCTTCGCCTGCTCCGCACCCGCGACGAGGGGCGGGCGGCGCTGGTGGTGGGCCCGTCCCCCGAACTGCAGGAAGGCCACCTTCCCGCAGCAAGGTTGCATGAAGGTGGCCTTCCTGCAACGGCGCGGTGGGTGGCCGACGGGGTCTCCGCCGACGGGGCGGCCGGGGCCGCCGTGCGGCGGCTGCTCGACGGCGTCGTGCTCGTCGACTCCCTCGACGACGCCGCCGCCGTGGTCGCCGCAGACCCGGCGCTGACCGCCGTCACCGCCGAGGGCGACGTGCTCGCGCCCGCCCGGGCGTCCGGCGGGTCGGGCACGGCGACCAGCGCACTGGACGTCCAGGCCGCCGTCACCGAGGCCGCCGACGCGCGCGACCGGGTCGAGCAGGAGCTCGCCCGGCTGCACCCGGCGCTGGAGGGGGCTCGGGCGGAGGAGGCGGCGCGGCTGGCCGACGTCGAGGCGGCGCGGCAGGCCGCGGACGAGGCCGAGCGGCGCCGGTCGGCGGCGTCCGCGCAGCTGGGGCGGATGGAGCAGGCGGTGCGCTCGGCCGCGGCGGAGGCGCAGCGGCTGCGTGAGCGGCGCGACACGGTCGAGTCCCGCCGCTCCGAGGCACTGCTCGCGCTGGAGGCCGCCGAGCAGCAGCTCGCGATCGCCGAGGACGAGCCGGTCGACGACGAACCCGACACCGAGCTGCGCGACGCCGCCGCCGACGCGCTGGAGTCGGCCCGGTCCTCCGAGGTCGACGCCCGGCTCTCGCTGCGCACGGCCGAGGAACGGGCGCGGGCGATCTCGGGGCGGGCGGAGTCGCTGCGCCGCCAGGCGTCGTCGGAGCGGCTGGCGCGGCAGCGGGCGGCCGCCGCGCGGGAGGCGCGCGAGCGCGGGGCCGCGGTGGCGGCGCTCGTCGTCGAGGCGGGGGAGACGGCGTGCGCGCGGATCGCGGGCTCGCTGGCCGCGGCCGCCACCGAGCGCGACGCCGCGGCCGCCGCCCGCGACGCCCGTGAGCGCGAGCTGGGCGAGGCCCGGCTCACCGCGCAGCGGCTGACCGCGCTGATGGAGAAGCTCACCGACAGCGTCCACCGCGACGAGGTGCTGCGCGCCCAGTCGCGGCTGCGGCTGGAGCAGCTGACGGAGAAGGTCCTCGCCGACCACGGCCTGGGCGTCGAGGACCTGGTCGCCGAGTACGGGCCCGACGTCCCCGTCCCGGCCTCGCTCGCCGAGACCGCGGAGTACGAGGCGGCGCGCGAGCGGGGCGAGGACGTCAGCGCGCCCCCCGCGATGCCCTACGACCGCGCCACCCAGGAGCGCCGGGCCTCGCGGGCGGAGAAGGACCTCGCGCTGCTCGGCCGCGTCAACCCCCTCGCGCTGGAGGAGTTCGCCGCACTGGAGGAGCGCTACCGCTTCCTGTCGACGCAGCTGGAGGACCTGAAGAACACCCGGCGCGACCTGCTCACCGTCGTCCGCGAGGTCGACGACAAGATCCTCGAGGTGTTCGCGCAGGCCTACGAGGACGTGGCGCGCGAGTTCGCGATCGTGTTCGACACCCTGTTCCCCGGCGGCGAGGGCCGGCTGGTGCTCACCGACCCCGAGGACATGCTCACCACCGGTGTCGAGGTGGAGGCCCGCCCGCCCGGCAAGAAGGTGAAGCGGCTGTCGCTGCTCTCGGGCGGCGAGCGCTCGCTGACGGCGATGGCGCTGCTGGTCGCGATCTTCCGCGCCCGCCCGTCGCCGTTCTACATCCTCGACGAGATCGAGGCGGCCCTCGACGACGTCAACCTGCGCCGGCTGATCAGCCTCATGGAGGAGCTGCGCGCGACGAGCCAGCTCATCGTCATCACCCACCAGAAGCCGACGATGGAGGTCGCGGACGCGCTGTACGGCGTCGCCATGCGCGGCGACGGCATCACCACGGTGATCAGCCAGCGGCTGCGGCCCGCCTCCTGAGCGACGCCCGTCGGCGGGGCATGACAGGGTGGTCCGGTGACCCCGGAGACCTTGTGGATCGTCGTCGCGGTCGTCGTGGCCGTGCTGCTCGTCGCCCTCGTCGCGGGACTGGTCCTGCGCAGCCGGCGGCGGATCAGCCTGCGCCAGGCCGAGGAGCTGGAGCGGCGCGACGACCCGTCCGCCCCGCCCCGCCGCGGGGGTACCTACCAGGCGGGCGGGGGCTTCTCCTTCGCCCCGGGCACCGGGGCCGCCACCCCGCCGCAGGCCCCCGGGCGCCCGCGGCACGGCGACACCACGCTCCCCGGCAGCACGCCCCCCGACAGCACGCCACCCGACACCACCCCCGCCCCGCCCGCGTCCGACGCGGGCGGCGCGACCCCGGCCGTCGACGACGCCGCCCCGCCGGTCGAGCCCGCATCTCCCGTCGAGGAGGCGCCCCGGGTCGAGCCCGCCCCGCCGGTCGAGCCCGCCCCGCCCGCCGACGGGGCCCCGCCCGCCGAGGCCCCGCCACGCGAGGCCGCCCCGCCCGCAGCCCCGCCCGCCGCAGGGGCCCCGCCGGTCGACACCGCTTCGCCCGCAGCCGACGCCCCACCGCGTGAGTCGGCCCCGCCGGCCGAGCCCGCCCCGCCCGCCGAGCCCGCCCCGTCCGCCCCGCCCGCCGAGGCGGCGCCGCCCCGCGACGTCGCACCGTCCACGAACGGTTCGGCCCCCGCCGCGCCGCCGGCCCTCGTCGAGGAGATCGCACCGCCCGGCGGCCGCCTGGAGCGCCTGCGCGGCCGCCTGGCCCGCTCCCGCTCCGGGTTCGGGCAGGGCCTGCTGGGCCTGCTCGGGGCGGGGGAGCTGGACGAGGAGTCCTGGGAGGACGTCGAGGCCACGCTGCTGCAGGCCGACCTCGGCCCCGAGACCACCGCCGAGCTGGTCGACACCCTGCGCACCGAGCTGGCCGCCCGCGGCGTCCGCACGGCCGAGCAGGCGCGGCAGCTGCTGCACGACGTCCTCACCGCGGCGCTGCGGCCCGAGCTCGACCGCTCGGTCCGCGCCCTCCCGCACGACGGGCGGCCCGCGGTGCTGCTGGTCGTCGGGGTCAACGGCACGGGCAAGACCACGACCACGGGCAAGCTGGCCCGCGTGCTGGTCGCGGGCGGCCACCGGGTGGTGCTCGGCGCGGCCGACACCTTCCGCGCCGCCGCCGCCGAGCAGCTCGTCACCTGGGGCGAGCGCGCGGGAGCCACCGTCGTGCGCGGGCCGGAGGGCGCCGACCCGGCGAGCGTCGCCTTCGACGCGGTGAAGCAGGGCACCACCGAGAGCGCCGACGTCGTGCTGCTCGACACCGCGGGCCGCCTGCACACCAAGACCGGCCTGATGGACGAGCTGGACAAGATCAAGCGGGTCGTCACGCGCCAGGCCGAGGTCGACGAGGTGCTGCTCGTCCTCGACGCCACCACCGGCCAGAACGGGCTCACCCAGGCCCGGGTGTTCGGCGACGTCGTCAAGGTCACCGGCATCGTGCTGACCAAGCTCGACGGCACGGCCAAGGGCGGCATCGTGTTCCGGGTGCAGCGCGAGCTGGGGGTCCCGGTGAAGCTCGTGGGCCTGGGCGAGGGGGCCGACGACCTGGCCCCCTTCGAGCCCGCGGCCTACGTCGACGCCCTGCTGCGCTGACCGCGTCATCCGGATGTAACCCGCCCGGGCCCCTCGTTCACCTTCCGGAAACACCGGTGGAGGGTGCCGGAAACACGCCGATTCGATAGTTCCCGCACCAGCCGCGGAATCCGTCCATACCGGACGGAGCGCGGCTCAGACGGGAAGGAGTCGACGTGCCTGGAGTGCCCGATACCGGCGATACCGCCTGGATGATGACGGCGACGGCCCTGGTGTTGCTCATGACACCGGGACTCGCGCTGTTCTACGGCGGCATGGTGCGCAGCAAGAGCGTGCTGAACATGATGATGATGAGCTTCGCCTCGATCGGCCTGGTCGGCGTCCTGTGGGTGCTCTACGGCTACTCGATGACGTTCGGGACGAGCGTGGGTGACGCCGGCATCGTCGGCGACCCCGGCCAGTTCCTGGGCCTGCAGGGCCTGACGGCCGGCACCTACCTGGCCGACGCCGAGGCCGGCACCGACGTGGCCGTCCCGCTCGTGGGGACGATCCCGTCGCTGGTGTTCGTCGGCTTCCAGGCCACGTTCGCGATCATCACCGTGGCCCTGATCTCGGGTGCGGTCGCCGACCGCATGAAGTTCGGCTCCTGGCTGGTCTTCGCCGGCATCTGGGTGTCGGTCGTCTACTTCCCGGTCGCGCACTGGGTCTTCAACTTCGACGACGTCACCGCGGGCGCGGGCGGCTGGATCGCCAACGACCTCGCCGCGATCGACTTCGCGGGCGGCACGGCCGTCCACATCAACGCCGGTATCGCCGCGCTGGTGCTGGCCATCGTCCTGGGCAAGCGCCGCGGCTGGCCGCGCGAGCCCATGCGCCCGCACAACCTGACGCTGGTCATGCTCGGTGCCGCGCTGCTGTGGTTCGGCTGGTTCGGCTTCAACGCCGGTTCCGCCGTCGGCTCGGGGGCCATCTCCGGGTTCGCGTTCCTCAACACCATCGTCGCCACCGCGGCCGCGATGATCGCCTGGCTGCTCGTGGAGCGCTTCCGCGACGGCCACCCGACCAGCCTCGGCGCCGCCTCCGGTGTCGTCGCGGGCCTCGTCGCGATCACCCCGGCCTGTTCCTCGGTGTCGCCCATGGGCGCCATCGCGGTCGGTGCCATCGCCGGTGTGCTCTGCGCCCTGGCCGTCGGCCTGAAGTTCCGCTTCGGCTTCGACGACTCGCTCGACGTCGTCGGCGTGCACCTCGTCGGCGGTCTCGTCGGCACCCTGCTGATCGGCTTCTTCGCCACCGCCGACTCCCCGGCCGGTGTCGCGGGCCTGTTCTACGGCGGCGGGGCCGACCAGCTGTGGCGCCAGGCCGTCGGTGCCGTCGCGGTGCTCGTCTACTCGGGCGTCGTCACGGCGATCATCGCCTTCGCGTTGAAGTTCACGATCGGGCTGCGCGTCTCCGACGAGGACGAGATCACCGGCATCGACGAGACCGAGCACGCGGAGTCGGGCTACGACTTCTCGACCCTCCGCGGCGGCAGCGGCCTGCGCCCGTCCGCCGGTGCGTCGACGCAGTCCGCCCGCGACCACGAGCCGGCCACCGCCGGTCAGGAGGTCTGAGAGATGAAGCTGGTCACGGCGATCGTCAAGCCGTTCGTGCTGGAGGACGTGAAGGGTGCGCTCGAGCAGATCGGCATCCTGGGCATGACCGTCAGCGAGGTCCAGGGGTACGGCCGGCAGAAGGGCCACACCGAGGTCTACCGCGGCGCCGAGTACTCCGTCGACTTCGTGCCGAAGGTCCGCGTGGAGGTCGTCGCCGACGACGCCCTCGCGGAGAAGGTCGTGGACGCCGTCGTCGAGGCCGCCCGCACCGGCAAGATCGGTGACGGCAAGGTCTGGGTGACCCCGGTCGAGAGCGTCATCCGGGTGCGTACCGGCGAGCGCGGAACCGACGCGATCTAGCTCCACCGTCTCGTCACCGGGCCCGCCCTACCTCCTCGCAGGTACGGCGGGCCCGGCCCCTTTCCCGGAGATTGTCCGGTTCGTCACCGATCGGAGAAGCGCAATGATGCTCGTGACGGCGATCGTGAAGCCGTTCGCCCTGGCCGACGTCCGCTCCGGACTGGAGTCGCTCGACGTCACCGGGATGACCGTGAGCGAGGTGTCCGGCTACGGTCGGCAGCGCGGGCACACCGAGGTCTACCGCGGGGCCGACTACCAGGTCGACTTCGTGCCGAAGGTCCGCGTGGAGGTCGTCGTCGAGGACGGGGTCGTGGACAAGGTGATCGAGACCGTGCTGTCCGCCGCGCGCACCGGCAAGATCGGCGACGGCAAGGTGTGGGTGACCCCGATCGAGACCGTGGTGCGGGTCCGCACCGGTGAACGTGGCGCCGACGCGCTGTGAGCGACACGATCGCGGTGTCGTCCGCGGGCGACGCACAGGACCTGGTGCGCGCCAAGGCCGTACTGCTGCAGTCCGGTGACACCAAGCGGCGCCTGTCGCCCGAGGCGCTGCGCACCGCGCTGGTCGACCTGCACGACTTCTGGCTCGCCTCGCGCTGCGCCGCGATCGGGCTCGGCGAGCGGGCCTCGCTCGTCGCGGTGGGGGCGCTGGGGCGCCGTGAGCTCGCGCCGTGGTCGGACCTCGACCTGGTGCTGCTGCACGACGGCCGCAAGGACATCGACCGGATCGCCGACCAGCTCTGGTACCCGCTGTGGGACGCCGGGATCGGGCTCGACCACTCCGTCCGCACGCCGGGGCAGGCCGTCCAGGTGGCGGCCACCGACCTGCGGGCCGCGTTCGGCCTGCTGGAGATCCGCCACATCGCCGGTGACACCGCGCTCACCGACTCCGTCCGCGCGTCGGTCCGGCAGGCCTGGCGCGCCGGCATCCGCAGCCGCTTCGACGAGATCGTCGAGTCCGCCCACGGGCGCTGGCGCAAGGTCGGCGACGTCGCGCACCGGGTCGAGCCCGACCTGAAGAACGGCCACGGCGGCCTGCGCGACATCCAGCTCGTCGACGCGCTCGCCGCCGCCCAGCTCGTCGACCGCCCCGCCGGTGACGTGCCGGAGGCCCAGCGCCTGCTGCTCGACGTCCGCACGGAGCTGCACCGGCTCGCCGGCCGCGCCCGCGACGTCCTGCGGGCCCAGGATGCCGACGAGGTCGCCGCGGTGCTGGAGCTGGGCGACCGCTTCGAGCTGGCCCGCGCGCTGTCCGGCGCCGCCAGGGCGGTGGCGTTTTCCGCGGAGACCGGCCTGCGCTCGGCGAAGGGCGCGCTGCCGCGCCGGGGCCTCGCGGCGCTGCGCCGCAGCCCGGTGCGCCGCCCGCTCGACTCCGGCGTCGTCGAGCACGCGGGGGAGGTGGCACTGGCCCGTGACGCCGCCGCGACGCGCGACCCCGCCCTGGTGCTGCGGGTCGCGGCCACCGCGGCGCGCACCGGGCTCCCGGTCGCCGCCGGCACGCTGCACCGGCTGGCCGACACCGCGCCCGAGCTGCGCGAGCCGTGGCCGCGCGACGCGCTGGGCGAGCTGCTGTCGCTGCTGGGCACCGGGCGCCCGCTCGTCGACGTGGTGGAGGCGCTGGACCGCACCGGCCTGTGGGGGCGGCTGTTCCCCGAGTGGGGTGCGGTGCGCGACCTGCCGCCGCGCGACCGCGCCCACGTGTGGACCGTCGACCGGCACCTCGTCGAGTCCTGCGCGCAGGTGGCCCGGCTGACCACGCGCGTCGCCCGGCCCGACCTGCTGCTGGTCGGCACGCTGCTGCACGACATCGGCAAGGGCCGCGGCGGCGACCACTCGGTGGTGGGGGAGTCGCTCGCCGTGCAGGTCGGGCGCCGGCTCGGGTTCACCGAGCCCGACGTCGCCGTGCTGGGGGCGATGGTCCGCCACCACCTGCTGCTGCCGCACACCGCGACCCGCCGCGACCTGGAGGACGCGGCCACCGTCACGCGCGTGGTCGAGACGCTGCAGGACGCGGTGGGCGCCTCCGCCGGGCTGGTGCTGGACCTGCTCACCGCGCTGGCCGAGGCCGACTCGCTGGCCACCGGTCCGGGCGTGTGGAGCCCGTGGAAGAAGACGCTGATCGGCGACCTGTCGCGGCGCTGCCGGGCGCTGATCGCCGGCGAGCCGCTGCCGGTGCCACCCGCGGACGGCGACCGGGAGCTGGCGGCGGCGGTGCGGGCCGACCAGCGCGTGCAGGTGCGCTTCGTCGACGAGGACACCCCGGCCACGGTGGTGGTGGCGGTGCCGGCGGCGAAGGGGTCGCTGGCCGCCGCCGCGGGCGTGCTCGCGCTGCACTCGCTGGAGGTGCACGCGGCGGAGGTGTCCACCACCGGCGACGTCGCGGTGCTCCGGTTCACGGTCTCGCCGCGCTTCGGCGGGCTCCCCGATCCCGCGCTGCTGCGCACCGACCTGGGCCGGGTCGTCGACGGGTCGCTGGTGCTGGCCGAGGCGCTGGCCCGCAAGGAGCGCGACTACGCCCCGACGCACTCCTCGGAGCCCGTCGCGCCGCCCCGGGTCCTGTGGTTCGACGACGAGGCCACCGGCGCGGTCGTGCTGGAGCTGCGCGGCACCGACCGCATCGGGCTGTTGCACCGTGTCGCCGCCGCGCTGGAGGACTGCGACGCCGAGCTGCGCTGGGCGCGGGTCGCGACGCTGGGGTCCTCGGTCGTCGACTCGTTCTCCCTGGGCGGGCCCAACGGCGACGGCGCCATCCGCACGGCCGACCGCCGCCGGATCGAACGGGCGGTGCTCGCCGCGGTCGGCTGAGGGGTGAGCGCGGGCAGGGCACCCCGCGGTGCCGCCGCGCCCGGGCCGACCGGGCTCAGCGGCGTCGCAGCTCGGCGGGGACGGCGCCGACCAGGCGGAACTGCTCCGGGCAGGCCAGCCGCAGGACCGGCAGGTAGCCGGCCAGCACCCCGGTCCCGACGGCCGCGCACACCGGCGCCGCCCCGGCCGGGCCGTCCGGGGTGCCGAGCCCCACCCGCACCAGCCAGCCCACCGCGGCGCCGGCGGCCCCGGCGGCCGCGAGCCCGAGGGCGGGACGACCCAGCGGGGGCACGGCCCGGTGCCGCCGGTGCAGCCCGGCCAGCGTCACCGCCGCGGCGACGACGCTCGCCGACACCGTGGCCGCCGCGATCCCGGCGACCCCGTGGACGGGGGCGAGCAGCAGGTCGAGCCCGACGTTGACGACCACCCCGGCGACGGCGGACGCCACCGGCACGGTGCCGTCGCCGAGCGCGTAGCAGGTGCGGGCGGCCACCTCGCGCACCGCGAGCACCGGGATGCCGACGGCGAACACCGCCGCCGCCGACGCCGTGAGCGCGACCGCGTCGTCGTCGAACGCGCCGTAGCCGTAGACCAGCCGGACCAGGGGGGTGGCCACCAGCGCCATCCCGATGCCGATCGGCACCAGCACCACCGCCAGCACCTCGACGCCGCGGGCCACCAGCCCGCGCAGCTCGGCGCGGCGGGCCGGGGTGACGGCCGCGGCGAGGCGGGGGTAGAGCGCGGCGAGCAGGGTGGCGACCAGCAGCAGGTCGATCGTCGAGGACAGGCGCGCGGCGAAGCTCACCGCCGCCACCGACCCCGGCCCGAGCGTGGAGGCCACCGCCCGGTCGACCAGGGTGTTCACCGAGGCCAGCGCGCTGCCGACGACGAGCGCGGGCACCAGCCGCAGCATCTCGCGCAGCCCCTCGTCGTGCAGCCGCAGCGTCGGCCACGCGGGGAGCCGGGCCGCGCGCAGGGGGACCAGCTGCAGCAGCAGGCGCACCAGCGAGCCCAGCACGAAACCCCAGGCCAGCGCGGTCGCCCCGAAGACCGGGCCGGCCAGCGCGGCGGCGGCGATCATGACCGTGTTGAAGCCGACGCTCTGCAGCGCGGCCGGGCCGAAGCGGCCCAGCGCCTGCCCGGCGCCGGCGAGCAGGTTGGTCGCCGTCACCAGCACCGTCGCGACGAGCACGACGCGGGTCAGCTCCACGGCCAGCGCGGCGGTCGGGGCGTCGAAACCGGGGGCGAGCAGCGCCACGACGCCCCCGGCGCCGACCCACACCGCCCCGCCGCCGACGGCGAGCACCAGGCAGGCCAGCCCGAGCGCCGCACGGACCGAGGCCATCCCCGCGTCCGGTCGCCCGGCGTCGACGGCGCGGGCCATCACCGGGATCGCGGCCTTGGCCAGCGCCCCGGCGATGAGCCCGAGCACCAGGTTCATCAACCCCTGGGCGACGAGGAACGCGTCGACCTCCGGCCCCGCGCCGAACACCACGGCGATCGTGAGGTCGCGCACGAGGCCGAGCCCGGATCCGGCGAGGCTCAGACCCGCGGTCAGCAGCGCCGCCCGGCGCACCCCACCCACGGGGTGACAGTGTGCCCGCCCGGGGTGCGGCAACCGGGACGACATGACCCGGAAATGCGCCGGTAACACCCTGCCCAGACGATCACCGCCGTGGACAGCGGGAACACGGCGTACGTGCTGGGCTGCGCGGCTCTGGTCATGCTGATGACCCCGGGTCTCGCGTTCTTCTACGGCGGGATGGTCCGGGCGCGCAGCGTGCTCAACATGATGATGATGTGCATCGTCTGCCTCGGGGTCGTCGGGCTGGTGTGGGTGCTGGGCGGGTTCTCGCTCGCCTTCGGCGACTCCACCGCGGGCCTGATCGGCAACCTCGACCACGCGGGCCTGCGCGACGCGGGTGCGGTCGTCGGCGGCGAGACCGGGATCCCGCTGCAGGTCTTCGCGATGTTCCAGCTGATGTTCGCGGTGATCACCGCGGCGCTGCTGTCCGGTGCGGTCGCCGACCGGGCCCGCTTCTGGCCCTTCGCCCTGTTCATCGCGCTGTGGACGGTGTTCGTCTACGTCCCGCTGGCGCACTGGATCTTCGCCTTCGACGGCTACGTCGCCGAGGCGGGCGGCTGGATGGCCAACACTCTGGGCGCACTCGACTTCGCGGGCGGCACCGCCGTCGAGATCAACTCCGGGGCGTCGGCGCTCGCGCTCGCCCTCGTCCTGGGGGCCCGGCGCGGCTGGCCGCAGCAGCCGATGCGCCCGCACAACCTGCCCGCGGTGCTGCTCGGCGCGGGCCTGCTGTGGTTCGGCTGGTTCGGCTTCAACGCGGGGTCCGCGCTGGCCGCGGGCGCGGTCGCGGGCAACGCGTTCGTCACCACGATGACGGCCTCGGCCGCCGCGGTGCTGTCCTGGCTGGCGCTCGAGCACCGGCTCGACGGCCGCCCGACCAGCCTGGGTGCGGCGTCCGCGGCGATCGCCGGGCTCGTCGGCATCACCCCGGCCTGCGGCTTCGTCGACACCTACGGCGCGCTGGTCATCGGCCTGCTCGCGGGCGTCGTCTGCCAGCTGGCGATCCGGCTCAAGTACCGCCTGGGCTACGACGACTCGCTCGACGTCGTCGCCATCCACGGCGTCGGCGGGCTGGTGGGCATGCTGATGCTCGGCCTCGTCGCCACCTCCGCGGTCAACGAGGCCGGCGCCGACGGCCTGTTCTACGGTGGCGGATTCGCCCAGCTCGGCAAGCAGGCCGTGGCGGTGCTCGCCACGATGGCGTTCGCCTTCACGATGTCGTTCCTGCTCGCCTGGCTGGTGCGGGCCACCGTCGGGTTCCGTGTCGACGCCGAGGTCGAGGCCGAGGGCATCGACGAGGCCGAGCACGCCGAGACCGCCTACGACTTCACCCCGCTGACCACCACCGCCCGCAGCCTCACGGAGGGGACCTCCCGATGATCCTGGTGACCGCCATCGTCAAACCGTTCGCACTCGGCGACGTCAAGTCCGCGCTGGAGCGCCTCGGGGTGCTCGGCATGACCGTGTCGGAGGTGCAGGGGCACGGGCGCCAGAAGGGGCACACCGAGGTCTACCGCGGCGCCGAGTACAACGTCGAGTTCGTGCCGAAGGTCCGCATCGAGGTCGTCGTCGACGACGAGGCGGCGGACAAGGTCGTCGACGCGGTGGCGGCGGCGGCCCGCACCGGCAAGATCGGCGACGGCAAGGTCTGGACGACCCGGGTGGAGCAGATCGTGCGGGTGCGCACCGGCGAGCGCGGCTCGGACGCGATCTGACGGAACGAACCGGGCCCTCCGCGCGTTCCGCCCGCGTGAGCGGGGACACGGGTGTGCGGCTGGCGGTGCCGGGGCGGGCGTTGGTGCTGGTCGGCGGGATGCCGGGAGCGGGCAAGTCGACGCTGCTCGCGGGCCTGGCGCCGGACCCGCGCGTCGCCGTGCTCGACTCCGACGTCCACCGCGCCCGGCTGCGCCGGGCCCTGCCCCGCACCCGCTACGGCGCCTACCGCTGGCTGGTCCACACCGCGCACCGGTGCGCGGTGCTGCGGGCGGCGTGCTCGCGCACCGAGGTCGTGGTGGTGCACCTGCCGGCCACCGGTCCGCGCACCCGGGCCGCGGTGGCCCGCCTCGCCGCGCTCACCGGGCGCCGCGCGCACCTGGTGTGGCTGCACGTCGACCCCGAGCAGGCCCGCCTGGGCCAGCGGGTGCGCGGGCGCGTCGTCGGCGAGGGCTCCTTCGCCGGGCACGCCGCGCGGGCCGCCGCCACCACCGCCGACCTGCTCGCCGGGCACGTCCCGCCGGGCTGGCACGAGGTCACCGTGCTCGACCGCAACCGGGCCCGCGCCGGGCTGGTGCTCGACGCCCCGTAGCGCCCCGCACGTGCGCCCTGCGGGCCCCGCGCCCGCCCCAGTAGTCTCGGCCGGGTGTTCGACACCCTCTCCGAGCGCCTCTCCGGCACGCTGGCGAACCTCCGTGGCAAGGGCCGTCTCTCCGACGCCGACATCGACGCCACCGCGCGCGAGATCCGCATCGCGCTGCTGGAGGCCGACGTCGCGCTGCCGGTGGTGCGCGGGTTCGTCGCGCGCACCAAGGAGCGGGCCAAGGGCGCCGAGGTCTCCGGGGCGCTGAACCCGGCCCAGCAGGTCGTCAAGATCGTCAATGAGGAGCTCGTCGGCGTTCTGGGCGGCGAGACGCGGCGGCTGCGGTTCTCCAAGGAGCCGCCGACGGTGATCATGCTCGCCGGCCTGCAGGGCTCCGGCAAGACCACGCTGGCCGGCAAGCTCGCGCTCTGGCTGAAGGGCCAGGGGCACACCCCGCTGCTGGTGGCCTGCGACCTGCAGCGCCCGAACGCGGTCACCCAGCTGCAGATCGTCGGCGAGCGGGCCGGTGCCACCACGTTCGCGCCCGAACCCGGCAACGGGGTGGGCGACCCGGTCGACGTCGCCCGCCGCGGCATCGCCTTCGCCAGGGAGAAGCAGCACGACATCGTCGTCGTCGACACCGCGGGCCGCCTCGGCGTCGACGAGGAGCTGATGCGCCAGGCCTCCGACATCCGCGAGGCGGTACGGCCCGATGAGGTCCTGTTCGTCGTCGACGCGATGATCGGCCAGGACGCGGTCGCCACGGCCGAGGCGTTCCGCGACGGCGTCGGGTTCACCGGCGTGGTGCTCACCAAGCTCGACGGCGACGCCCGCGGCGGTGCCGCGCTGAGCGTCCGCGAGGTCACCGGCCAGCCGATCCTGTTCGCCTCCGACGGCGAGAAGCTCGAGAACTTCGACGTCTTCCACCCCGACCGGATGGCCAGCCGCATCCTCGGGATGGGCGACCTGCTGACGCTGATCGAGCAGGCCGAGGGCGCCTTCGACCAGGAGCAGTCGGAGAAGGCCGCCGCGAAGATCGCCAGCGGCGAGCTGTCGCTGGAGGACTTCCTCGAGCAGATGATGGCCATCCGCAAGATGGGGCCGATCGGCAACATCCTCGGGATGCTCCCCGGCGCCAACTCCGGGCAGATGAAGGACGCGCTGTCCCAGGTCGACGACCGGCACCTCGACAAGCTGCAGGCCATCATCCGCGGCATGACCCCGGCCGAGCGGGCCGACCCGAAGATCATCAACGGGTCGCGGCGGCTGCGCATCGCCAACGGGTCCGGCGTGACCGTCGGCGACGTCAACGACCTCGTCAACCGCTTCTTCGAGGCCCGCAAGGTGATGAAGCAGATGGCCGGGCAGTTCGGCTTCGGCGGCGGGCAGCGCAGCGCCACCAAGAAGCTGGCGAGCAAGCGGAAGAACAAGAAGGGCAAGGGCCGCCCGACGCCCTCGCGCGCCGGCGGGGGCATCCCCGACCTGTCCGGCCTGCCGCCCACGCTCCAGCAGATGCCGCCCGGCCTCGACCAGCTGCCGCCCGGCTTCGACCCGAGCAAGCTCCGCTTCCCGAAGGGGCGCTGACGGTGTACCGCCTGCGGGGCGTGCTGTTGCCGGGCGAGGACACCGTCGAGCTGTTCGTCGACGGCGACGGCATCCTGGTCGAGGAGCCGA
Source organism: Pseudonocardia hydrocarbonoxydans (assembly GCF_006539565.1). Taxonomy (GTDB): domain Bacteria; phylum Actinomycetota; class Actinomycetes; order Mycobacteriales; family Pseudonocardiaceae; genus Pseudonocardia; species Pseudonocardia hydrocarbonoxydans. The sequence goes on along the minus strand of NZ_BJNG01000026.1, from coordinate 65,637 downwards.
TCGCGGGCGCCGAGACGCTCGTCGACGGCGGGTGGATCGTGCCCGGTCTCGTCGACGCGCACTGCCACGTCGGCCTGGGCCCGGACGGCCCGGTCGACCTGGAGGAGGCCGACGCCCAGGCCCGCCGCGACCGCGACGCCGGGGCGCTGCTGCTGCGCGACTGCGGCTCGCCCGTCGACACCTCGGCGCTGCAGGCCCGCGACGACCTGCCCGAGATCATCCGCGCGGGCCGGCACCTGGCCCGGCCCAAGCGCTACATCCCCGGCCTGGCGATCGACGCGGACGACCCCGCCCTGCTGCCCGACCTGGTGGCCGAGCAGGCGGCGGTCGGCGACGGCTGGGTCAAGCTGGTGGGCGACTGGATCGACCGCGGCGTCGGCGACCTCGCCCCCCTGTGGCCCGACGACGTGCTGCGTGCCGCGATCGACGCCGCCCACGCCGCGGGGGCCCGGGTCACCGCGCACGTCTTCGGCACCGACGCCCTGCCCGGCCTGATCGGCGCGGGCATCGACTGCATCGAGCACGGCACCGGGCTCACCGACGACCTGATCGCGCAGATGGCGCAGCGCGGCACCGCGCTGGTGCCCACCCTGATCAACGTCGACACCTTCCCGGCGATCGCCGACTCGGCCTCGCGCTACCCGACCTACGCCGCGCACATGCGCGAGCTGCACGCCGGCGCCCACGACGTCGTGCGCCGGGCCGTCGAGGCGGGGGTGCCGGTGTTCGCCGGCACCGACGCGGGCGGCGGCATCGCCCACGGCCGCATCGCCGACGAGATCCGCGCGCTGGCCGCCGCGGGGCACACCGACGCCCTGGGGGCCGCGAGCTGGAACGCCCGCGCCTGGCTGGGCCGCCCCGCCCCGCACCCCGGCCTGCCCGCCGACCTGGTGGTCTACCGCACCGACCCGCGCTCCGACCTGGCCGCCCTCGACACCCCCGCGCTGGTCATGCTGCGGGGCCGGGTGGTCGCGGCCTGAACGCACCCGCCGCCCGGTAACGTCATGATCGTGCGATCCGGGCGAGTCAGCGGGGGTGGGCGGCCCGCCGGGTCCGCCGGGGCGGGGCGCCGCCCCTGGGCGTTGCTCGTGCTGGGGGTGGTCGCGGTCGTCGCCGCGGGCCTGCTGTGGCGCCGCTCGCGCGCGGGCTCGGTCACCGGTCGCGCCGCCGCGCCCCCCGTAGTCGCTGCGCCCCCCGTCGCCGCGGCCTCCGCCGTCGCCGCGGGTCCCCCCGTCGCCGCCGCGGCCGTCGAGCCGGTGGGGCAGGCCCCGTCCTGGTTCGACGCGCCCGTCCCCACCGACACCGCGACCCCGCCGATGGGGATCCCCATCTCGGCGCCGGAACGCTCGCCCGGGGCGGCCGGCCCGGCCGGCGAGGTCACGGACCCGGCCCTGCGCCTGCCGGCCGGGCTCGCGGCCGGCCCGTCGGAGGTCACCGATCCGGCGCTGCGCCTGCCGGCCGGGTCCGGGCGCCCGCCGGGTGAGGGTCCCGGCGAGGTCACCGACCGCATCCCGGTGGTGACGCCCGCGGGCGCGCCACCGCCCGCGGCGCGCCCCGTGTTCCCGGGGGCGGCCGTCGCGGGTGCCGCAGGCCCGGGTGCGGCGGTCCCGGACGTCGTGGCCCCGCCGGCCCCCCGCCCGCCGCACCGCTGGGGGCTGGGCGCCTACCTCGTGGCCGAGGCGGTGTTCCTCGGCGTCTCGGCGCTGATGGGGCTGGCGCTCATCGGGCAGGACCCGGTCACGGCCGGGGCGCTCGCCGCCGCGCTGGGGGTACCCACGGTCGCCGCGGCGCTGACCGGCCTGCTGGTCACGTGGGTGCGGGGCAACGGGCCGGTCGTCGACCTGCAGCTGAGCCCGACCGCCCGGGACGTCGGCCTCGGCCTCGCCTTCGGCTTCGGCGGGCTGTTCCTGACGATCCCGGCGTCGCTGGTGTACGTGTCGGTGGTGGGGGAGGACGCGTCGTCGGCGGTCGGCGACGTCTTCGGCGGGGTCACCGCGGCCCCGGCGACGGCGCTGCTCATCGTCGTGATCGTGGTGCTGGTCGCGCCGCTGTGCGAGGAGATCCTCTACCGGGGCCTGCTCTGGGGCGGGCTGACGCGCCTGGGGGCCAACCGCTGGCTCGCGTTCGCCGTCACCACCGTCATCTTCGCGCTGGCGCACTTCGAGTGGCCGCGCGCGCTGCTGCTGCTGGTCGTCGCGCTGCCGCTCGGCCTGGCCCGCGTGTACAGCGACGGCCTGCTGGCTCCGGTGATCGCGCACCAGGTCAACAACCTGCTCCCGGGCATCGGCCTCTACCTCATGCTGACGGGCGCGTTCCCCGCCCTGTAGGCGTCTGGCACAATGGCGTGTCGGCCCCGCGGCCGGCCCTCTACCTGCCGCGGCCACACACGTTCGAGCGACGCGCAGCCCGTAACCCCACGCGAGCAGCGCGGCCTCATCGCCGCAGTACCGAATCAGGGAGCAGTCAACAGCGTGGCCGTCAAGATCAAGCTGATGCGTCTGGGCAAGATCCGTCAGCCGTACTACCGCATCGTCGTCGCCGACGCCCGCAACCGCCGCAGCGGCCGGGCGATCGAGACGATCGGCAAGTACCACCCGAAGAACGACCCGAGCCTCATCGAGGTCGACTCCGAGCGCGCGCAGTACTGGCTGGGTGTGGGCGCGCAGCCCACCGAGCCGGTCGAGCACCTGCTGAAGATCACCGGCGACTGGCAGAAGTTCAAGGGCCTGCCGGGCGCCGAGGGCACCCTCAAGCCGCAGCCGGAGAAGGTCGACAAGCTCGCCCGCTTCAACGCGGCTCTGGCCGCCGCGAACGAGGAGCCGACCACCGAGGCCACCACGGCCAAGAAGAAGGCCGATCGCCGTCCGAAGGCCGACGACGCCGCCGCCGAGGCCCCCGCGGCCGACGAGGCCGCTGCCGAGGCCCCGGCCGAGGCGTGAGCGAGCTTGCGAGCTCACAGTGGAGCACAGCACCGTCGGCCGCGAGGCCGACGAGCGTGAGCGAGGAGGACTCGTGACCGTCCTGGCCGACGCGCTGGAGCACCTCGTCCGGGGGATCGTCGATCACCCCGACGAGGTGCAGGTCGACCTCGTCACCAGCCGCCGGGGCCGCACCCTCGAGGTGCGGGTCCACCCGGAGGACCTGGGCAAGGTCATCGGCCGGGGTGGCCGCACGGCCACCGCGCTGCGCACCGTCGTCGGTGGCATCGGCGGGCGCGGCGTGCGCGTCGACGTCGTCGACACCGACCGCTGAGCCCGTGCCCGCACCGGTCCGCGGGCGAGCGGGAGAACTGCTCGTCGGCGTCGTGGTGCGGGCGCACGGCCTGCACGGCGAGCTCGGTGTGGAGGTCCGCACCGACTCGCCCGACGAGCGCTTCGCCCCCGGCGCCGTCCTGCTGGGGCGCCGCGCCGGGGCGCCCGACACCACGCTGACCGTCGAGTCCGTCCGCCGGCACTCCGGGAAGCTGCTCGTCCGCTTCGTCGAGACCCCCGACCGCACCGCGGCCGAGCCGCTGCGCGGCACCCGCCTGCTCGTGCACACCTCCGCGCTCGCGCCGCCCGAGGACCCCGACGAGTTCCACGACCACCAGCTCGAGGGTCTGCGCACCGAGCTCGAGGACGGCACGGTCGTCGGCACCGTCCGCGAGGTCATGCACGGCCCGGCCGGTGACCTGCTCGTGCTCACCCGCGCCGGTGGGGGACCGGACGTCCTGGTGCCGTTCGTGCGCGCCATCGTCCCGACCGTCGACCTCGAGGGCGGCCGCATGGTCCTCACCCCTCCCGACGGCCTGCTCGACGCCGACTGATCCCCCGCACACGGGCCGTCGTGCCCGGAGATGTGTGCGAACCGCTGTCGTTGTCAACGTGGATTGACACTGCCCGCCGTGTCAACGTAGGTTGACGGCATGAGTGATGCCACGAAGGTCGCCGCGGCGGCGTCCAGCCGGGACCCGGCCGTCGGCCTGGCGGCGGTGGCCTCCCTGCGGGGGCTGCTGGAGTCGCTGGAGGAGCTGCAGGTCACCAACGCGCGGGACCAGGGCTGGTCCTGGCAGCAGATCGCCGACGTGCTGCGGGTGAGCCGTCAGGCCGTCCACAAGAAGTACCGCCGGTTCGGGTTCTGAGAGGGGACGACGATGTTCGAACGGTTCACCGACAAGGCCAGGCGGGTCGTCGTGCTGGCCCAGGAGGAGGCCCGCGACCGGCGGGCCGACGCCATCCGGGCGGAGCACCTGCTCGCCGCGCTGTACCGGGTGCCGGACAACCTGGCGCTGACGGTGCTGGAGGCGCACTCCGTCGACGCCGAGGGGGTGCGCGCCGACCTCGACGGGCTGCGCGACGGGCTCGGCCCGGCCGACGCGCAGGCGCTGGCCACGCTGGGGATCGACCTCGACGAGGTCCGCCGGCAGGTCGAGGACACCTTCGGGGAGGGCGCGCTGGACCGCGCGCGGGGCCGGGCGCGGCGCTGGTCCGCCGGGCACATCCCCTTCGACCGCGGGGCGAAGAAGGTGCTGGAGCTGGCCCTGCGCGAGGCCCTGCGCATGGGGCACGGCTACATCGGCTGCGAGCACGTCCTGCTCGGGCTGCTGAACTCCGGCGGCCCGGCGCAGACGATCCTGGTCGCCCGCGGCGCCCGCCTGGACAGCGCGCGCGTGATCGTCGAGGAGTTGGTGCGGTGGCGGCGCGCGGGCTGACGGCGCACATCCCGCTGTCGCCGTGCACACGTCGTGACCTGTGCAGCGCGGCAGTGCCGTGTGCACGGCGCGTACGGTGCGGCGCGTGCGGATCGACGTCGTCACCATCTTCCCCGGGTACCTGGCGCCGCTGCGGGAGGCGCTGCTCGGGCGGGCGATCGAGGCCGGTCTCGTCGAGCTCGGGGTGCACGACCTGCGCGACTGGACCCACGACGTCCACCAGGCCGTCGACGACTCGCCCTACGGCGGCGGGCCGGGGATGGTGATGCGTCCCCAGGTGTGGGGTGAGGCGCTGGACGCGGTGCTCGCGGCCGGTCCGGCCCGGCTGGTCGTGCCCACCCCGGCCGGGCGGCCGTTCACCCAGGCCACCGCGCAGGCGTGGGCGGGGGAGGAGCGGCTGGTGTTCGCCTGTGGCCGGTACGAGGGGATCGACCAGCGGGTCGTCGACTCCTACGCGGCGCGCATGCCCGTCGACGAGGTGAGCATCGGCGACTACGTGCTCGTCGGTGGCGAGGTGGCCGTCATGGTGATGGTCGAGGCGGTGGTGCGGCTGCTGCCGGGCGTCCTGGGCAACCCGGTCTCGGCGCAGGAGGACTCCTTCTCCGACGGTCTGCTGGAGGGTCCGGCGTACACGCGGCCGGTGTCCTGGCGGGGGCTCGACGTCCCCGAGGTCCTGCGCAGCGGCAACCACGCCGCCATCGCCCGCTGGCGGCGCGACCGCGCCCTCGAGCGCACCGCGGCCCGCCGGCCCGATCTGCTCGACGCCCTGCCCGAGGACGCCCTGGACCGCGCCGACCGGGCCTTCCTCGCCGATCTGGACGGGTGAATTCGGTCCGGCCGGACGCGTCTGGCACTATGGAGGACGAGCTGCCGCGCCCGCTGGCGCCTGCCCGCGCCCCGCCGGACGTCGAACGCACAGGCGATGCGCGCACCCGCACGAGAGCTATCTGAACCGAGGACGGACCTTCGCGATGAACACCCTGGACGCACTGGACGCACAGCTGCTGCGGTCCGACATCCCCGCCTTCCGGCCGGGCGACACGCTCAAGGTGCACGTGAAGGTCATCGAGGGCACCCGCTCCCGCGTCCAGGTGTTCCAGGGCGTCGTCATCCGCCGCCACGGCTCGGGCGCCCGCGAGACCTTCACGGTCCGCAAGGTCTCCTTCGGGGTCGGCGTGGAGCGCACCTTCCCGGTGCACTCCCCGAACCTCGAGAAGATCGAGATCTTCACTCGCGGCGACGTCCGCCGCGCGAAGCTGTACTACCTCCGTGACCTGCGCGGCAAGGCCGCGAAGATCAAGGAGAAGCGCGAGACCACGTCCGCGTCCTGACCGACCCGGACCTGTTGCCGTAGCCTCGTGGCCGTGGCCCTCCCCGAGCTTCCCGACGACCGGCGGGCCCGACCGCAGCGTTTTCCGCCGGCCGGTGCACCCGGGGTCCGACACGCGGTGCGCACCCCGCCCGGGGGGCAGCCGGCCACGTCCCCGCTCGACGGCCCGTCCGCGGGCTGGTCCGGCGACGCCCTCGGACCGGCCGGTCGGCGCGAGCCCGTCGCGCCGCCGTCGGAGGCGGGTCGACCGAACGGGAACGGGCGCTCGCACCGCAACGGCGTGCTCCCCGCCGGGGGCCCGGTGCGCGAGAACGGCCGCGCCCACGGCGCGCTGCGTGACGTCGCCGGCCCGGCGGACGGTCGCCAGGCCAACGGCACCACCGCCCCCCGTCGGCCCGGTCCGCCCGCGAACGGTGCACCCCGGGCCGACGGCGTCCCGCCGGCCCGCCGACCGAGCCGCTACGGGGCCGTCCCGCCGCCGGTGCGCGGCGCCCGCCCGTCCGCGCCCGTGCGCCCCGACCCGGCGGACGACGAGCCCACCGAGGTCCACGACGACCTGTCGGCGTCCCTCGCCCCGGCGGCCACCCCGTCGCCGGAGCCCGCGAGCGACACGGAGAGCCCGGCGGAGGCGCCGCCCGCGCCCGCCGCCACCGTGTCCCCGGGGCGGCACCGACGCCGCGCCGGGGTGTCGGCCACCTCCCGTCCGGCCTCGGAGTACCAGGCCCAGGCCGCGGCCGCGCGCGGTGGGAAGAAGGTCCGTCCCGGCCGCAGACGCCGCGAGAACTTCTGGCGCGAGCTGCCGCTGCTGATCGTCGTCGCGCTCGTGCTCACCTTCCTCATCCAGACGTTCATGGCGAAGGTCTACGTGATCCCGTCCGGGTCGATGGAGACCACGTTGCACGGCTGCACCGGCTGCAACAACGACCGCGTGCTCGTCGACAAGGTCACCTACCGGTTCAGCGACCCGGCCCCCGGCGACGTCGTCGTGTTCCGCGGCCCCGACGGCTGGATCAACGACGAGTTCTCGGTGCCCCCGTCGGACAACGCGCTGCTCAACGGCCTGCAGCAGTTCGGCTCGCTGATCGGGCTCGCGCCCCCCGACGAGAAGGACTTCGTCAAGCGGGTCATCGCCGTCGGCGGCCAGACCGTGCAGTGCTGCGACAGCCGCGACCGCCTGCTCGTCGACGGCGATCCGCTCGACGAGCCCTACGTCTACTACCTGCCCGAGGCCGGGCCCGCGCGCGAGCAGCGGTTCGACGCGGTGACGGTGCCCGAGGGGCACCTGTGGATGATGGGCGACAGCCGCAACAACTCGTCGGACTCCCGGGCCGCGGGCCACGGCGCGGTGCCGGTCGAGAACGTCATCGGCCAGGCCCGGCTGATCGTGCTGCCCTTCGGCCGCTTCGGCTGGATCGAGTCGATCGACCCGCAGACCACCACGGCGGTGGGCATGGGCGGCTCCGACGGCGCGGGCGCGCCGCTGGCCATGGGACTGCTCGGTACGCTGCCCCTGGCCGTGTGGCGCCGCCGCCGGGCGGAGCGCGGCGACCCCTTCCTGCCCTGATCCCCGCACCGGAGAGTCCGTGCCCGCTCGTCGCCGCGCCCCGCGCGTCCTGCTGCCCGCCGGGCTGCGGCCCGACCGCGCCGTCGTCCGCCGCTCCGCGGGCAGCTGGACACTGCAGTCGACGCTGCACCGCCACGGGCTGGGCCCGGTCGCCGGGGTCGACGAGGCCGGTCGCGGGGCCTGCGCGGGCCCGCTCGTCGTCGCCGCGTGCGTCCTGCGGCCCGGCGACGCCCGCGCGCTCGACGGGCTGACCGACTCCAAGCTGCTCACCGCGGCCGCCCGCGAGGAGTACTACGCGCTCATCCGGCGCCGCGCGCTGGACCACGCGGTCGTCGTCATCCCGCCGGGGGAGGTCGACCGCCGGGGGGTGCACGTCGCCAACATCGAGGGCATGCGGCGGGCCGTCGCCGGGCTCGCGCAGCCGCCCGGCTACGTCCTGACCGACGGGTTCGCGGTGCGCGGCTTCGGCCGCCCCGCGCTGGCCGTGCCGAAGGGCGACCAGGTGGCGGCGTGCGTGGCGGCGGCGTCGGTGCTCGCGAAGGTCACCCGGGACCGGATCATGGTGGGGCTCGACGCGGAGCACCCGCAGTACCGGTTCGCCGAGCACAAGGGCTACTGCACGCCGGTGCACGACGCCGCGCTGGCCGAGCACGGGCCGAGCGCGGTGCACCGCCGGTCCTTCGTCAACGTGCGGGCCGCCGCGCGCGGCGCCCGCGCAGCGCCTATCCCTGCCGGGGGCCGCGTCGCCGTGCTGGTCCACAATGACGGGGTGAGCGAGGAGAGCGAGCTGTGAGCGCCGAGGATCTCGAGAAGTACGAGACCGAGATGGAGCTCACGCTCTACAAGGAGTACCGGGACATCGTGTCCCAGTTCTCCTACGTCGTGGAGACCGAGCGCCGCTTCTACCTGGCCAACTCCGTCGACGTCGCCGCCCGCAACGCCGACGGCGAGGTCTACTTCGAGGTCCGCATGTCCGACGCCTGGGTGTGGGACATGTACCGCCCGGCCCGTTTCGTCAAGAACGTGCGGGTGCTGACGTTCAAGGACGTCAACGTGGAGGAGCTGGACAAGCCCGACCTGCGGCTCCCGGAGAGCGACCAGTTCGGCTCCTGAACCGGGGTTGTCCACATCGACCCCGCTCCGTCCACAGATCTCCGAAAGTCCCGCCGGCGGCCCCGTGCGGCCCCATCGTGGACCCATGGCAGCGAAGGACGAGCTCGGACGTCACGGCGAGGACGTGGCGGTGCGGTACCTGGAGTCCCGGGGGCTGGTGGTCCTGGACCGGAACTGGCGATGTCGCGAGGGTGAGCTCGACGTCGTCGCCACCGACGCCGACGGCGCGCGGCTGGTGGTCTGCGAGGTCAAGACCCGGTCCGGCACCCGGTACGGCGAGCCCGCCGAGGCGGTGACCGGCCCGAAGGCCCGGCGGATCCGCCGCGTCGCCCAGCGCTGGCTGGCCCAGCGCGGGCTGCCGTGGGTCGAGGTGCGCTTCGACGTCTCATACGTAGGTCAACAGCGCACCAGCGCTCCGGATGACCTCACGGTTGGGTAATACTCGGTATGAAAACCACCAGAAAGCGTGCCGCGATCTACGCCCGGATCTCGGCAGACCCGACTGGATCGGAACTCGGCGTCACTGATCAGGTTTCCGACTGCCAGAAGCTGGCCGTGCGCGAGGACGTCGGATGGGTCGTGGTCGGCGAGCCGTTTGTCGAGAACGACGTGTCCGCCTACAAGAAGCGTAAGGTGGTCGTTGACGGCGAGGTGCGGTACCGGGTCGTGCGGCCCGTGTTCGCCGATCTGCTCGCCGGTGCTCGTGCGGGTGCGTTCGATGCCATCCTCGTTCATGACTTGGATCGAATGGTCCGTGATCCTCGGGATCTGGAGGATCTGGTCGAGCTGGTCGAGCACCACGGAATCGAGACCCGCTCCGTGACCGGCTCGCTGAATCTGCGCTCCGACGGCGACGTCACGATGGCCCGGGTGCTCGTGGCGATGGCGAATAAGTCCAGCCGGGACACGGCTCGGCGCGTGAAGCGGGCGCACCGCCGCAACGCCGAGGCCGGGGGAGCGAACGGGGGCCGGGCGATGTTCGGCTTCCGCCGGATGGAGACCGGTGCGCTCAAGAAGAACGGCACCCCGGAGCTGCGCATCGAGGTCGAGCCCCGGGAGGCCGACGCGATCCGCGATGCCGTTGAGCGGGTGCTCGCCGGAGCATCGCTGTACGAGATCTGCCGCTCGTGGGACGAGGCAGGGTTCACCCGGCCCTACGGCGGTACGTGGCGCCGGGCCCCGAGCCGGTTGAAGTCGTTGCTCGTGTCGGCCCGGGTCGCGGGGATTCCGATCTGCGACGGCGAGGAGCTGCGCGGCGTGGAGGCGCAGTGGCCCGCGATCATCAGCGTGGAGAAGCTCGACCAGGTGCGCGCCGTGCTCAACGACCCCGCCCGGCGGACGAACGGGCACCGCCCGGTGCGGAACTCCCCGTTGTCCGGGTTGATCCGGTGCGAGTGCGGCTCGGTGATGCGCTCGACCACCCAGCCCGGACCTCGTGGGCTGGACCCGCAGCGCAAGGTGGGCCGGGTCGACGCCTTCCGCTGCGCGTCCTCCTCCACCGCAGGCGGGTGCTTCTCGACCATCCGGGCGGAGCCCGTGGAGGAGGCGGTTCTGGAGGCTGTGGTCCGGGCGGCCCTGGAGTGCGACCTGGAGGCGCTGTCTCCCGACCCCGAGGACGGGGCCCGGATCGTCGCGATCGACGCGGAGCTGGCCCGGGTGGAGGCTGCCCGCGCAGACCTGGCCCTCCTGGTGGCTCAGCGGTCCCTGACGGCCTCGTCGGCGGGCCCCGCGCTGTCCGGGCTGGCCGAGCAGGAAGCGGCGCTCAGGGCCGAACGGGGCCGCATCTCCCAGCGGGTCCTCCCGGCGCAGCTTCTATCCTCGGTAGCGACCGACCTGGTCGAGGTCTCCGACGAGGAGGCCGACGCCCGGGCGGCGGGAGTGGCCGAGCGGTTCGTCGGTCTGGACCTCGGCGTGCGCCGGGCGCTGATCCGGATGTTCGTCGAGGTCACCATCGAGAAGGGTCTGCGCCGGGACCCGGGGGAGCGGGTGGTCGTCCGCAGGGCGTCTTCCGGGGAGCGGGTGAGGGTGGAGTGGCCCGCCGAGACGGCGATGTCATTCACGAATCTGTCAGTTTCGTGATTCTGCCCGGACTTCGCTTGTTGCTTGAGGCTTCAACGTGGTTAAGTTGCAGGTGAGGAGCGCGAAGCGCTCACAATCCCGAAGGAACTAGTTGTGAGTACGAAGCGCCCCATGACCGACGAGGCCCGGGTTGTGCGGGCCCGGCTCGGCGCAGCCAGTCGCAAGTACGGACCGGATCACGAGATCACCCGGGTGTTGCGCGAGAAGTGGAACGCCGAGCGGTGGCTGTCGGCCATGACCGAGGCGCTCGGCGCGCAGCGCCCACCCCTCGATGACGAGCAGCAGACCCGGCTCGACGAGATCGTGAGGATGGCCGGGCTGTGTCGTTGACCCGACCTAACGACCCGCGCTCCGGAAAGCCGTTCCCGGGTTGCCCGGCCGCAAAGCGGCCCGGGTTTCGGGTGGAGTCGGTTTCGTCTCGGTTTCGTAACGATGAATCCGTTCAGCGCGGTTCCGGGCTTTCTTGATCTTCAAAAATCGTGTATGGTCGGGGATGGAAACAGAGCTGTTCTTCTCTAGGTAGAGAACCAGTTAGAGCGGAAGACCGCGCGAGCGGGTAGGACCGTCCGGACCTCGGCTCCCACACGAAAGGTGCAGAGCACATGGATGCCGCCCGGACCGCCGACGAGTTCTTCACGAAGCTCACCGAGATCCTCGTGGAAGAGATCTACCTCCACTTCGAGGATCTGCGCGACGTCGAGCTGCTTCCCTCCGGGTACCTCGACCGAGTTCTGGCGCAGATCCTCTCCGCTTAGCAGGGTCCGCTCACTCGACGCTAAGCCGCACCGCCCCCGTCCGGGTCCTCCCCGATCCCTCCGGACGGGGGCGCTTCGCGTTCCGGGCACCGGCTGCTCGAATCCAGAAGCAGCGAGTTTCTTCGTCGCCTTGAAAGGCGGAACGGTTTCGGGTAAACCGGAGGTGCGTCAGGAGACGTGGATCGCGAAGTCCCCCCGGGTGCAGTTCGGAGTAGCTACCGAACCCGGGGGGAGGGTCCACCTTCCTGTGCACCCAGCGGTCGATCCTTTCCTCCTGATAGAACTGGTGTGAGTTGTGTCTGAAGATGGTTTGCTGACCCATGTCGGGTTGCCGTCCACGCCCGCCTCGGTGAACTGCAAGAACCCCAGCTGTCGGGGCCGTACCCGGTTCGGGGGCCGTCGGCTCCGGGTCGACACCGGCCTGACCACGTCGGGCATGCCGGGGGCGTGGGCGCGCTGCAACGTCGACCGGGGCGGGTGCGGCCGGGTGACGTGCGGAGCGGGGCTGCACCTGATCGCCAGCGTGCGGGACATGGCGTGGCAGTCCGGGTTGACCGACGGCGACGGGTACTCCGTGCCGGTCTGCCAGGAGGGCTTCTGCGGCAACCTCTACACCGAGATGGAGCGCGCGATCGTGGCGTTCCGGTTCCCGCGCGGCATCGACGCCCGCCTGGAGCTGGAGAAGTTCGAGGCCCGGGCGAAGTTCGGGCCTGAGGACCAGTGGATGACGATCACGGCGGTCACCATGCTCCGGGTGTTCGAGTACCACTCGGTGGTCAAGGAGCGGTTGCGCCGGGAGCGGCTGGCCGCGCTGCTCGCCGAGGAGGAGGCCGCTCGTGCGGCGGCCCGGGCGGCGGCTCCGTCCCCGGAGGAGCAGAAGGCGGCGCGCCGCGCAGCGTTCGCCGAGCAGGAGCGCATGTTCCGCGAGATGCTCCCGGACCTGTTCTCGGTGGAGGGCGTCGACCCCGAGCTGGCGGCGGCGTTCGCCAGGGACCTGGAGTAGTTCCGCCGGGGAAGCGCCGGGCCTCGCTCACGGCTGTGCCGGGGCCCGCGCGCGACCTCCGCGCTTTCGCCTGGTGCGCTGGCGCGTGACATCCCGGGCTCGCGGCGGTGCGGGCAGCTGCCGTTGCTCCAGCTCGTCCTCATCCTTCGGCACCGGCGCGTCCGGGGGCCCGTCCGGCTCGTCCTCATCCGGGTCGTCGGGCTCGTCCGACGCCTTGCCCTTGAGCGCGAGGGCAACCTTGACCGCGTGGTCGACGCCGCCGCGATCGTAGGCGTGGCGGACCAGGCGCAGGTGCAGCCACCGGTAGAGCACCGCGCACAGTGCAGCGGCGAACGGCGAGGCGGTGGCGATGGCGGCGAGGTCCACGGAGCGCTCCAGCCGGGCCTGCTGTCCCGCGCCCGGGAGCAGAGCCCGTCGGAGTGGTTCCGGAGTGCCCTACAGGCCGCTCACTCTCTGGCTCACCGTCCGAACCCGCCGCGCACCGATGCAGAGATGTATGCGGCACTGCATGCCATAGGTGCTGAGGTACCCGGAGTCGTGCTGCAGGAGTGGGCACGGATCGGCAACAAGGTTCGCATCATTTCGTCGAAGCCGGTGCGCGACCAGTGGGAGTCCATGAACCTGATCTTCCAGTTCTTCCTGCTGACTAGTGAGCTGCAAGACTGGAAGCTGCAGGATGGCACCGTCGATCGCATTGAGCAGGCACTTGATGCTCTCGCGAAAGCGATGCGTGTAGAACTCGACGTGGATCCGCCGACCTGATCCCCATTCGTTACGCTCCCGCCCCCATTTCCGGCCTAAAATGGTGGCGAGAGCTCGGGGCGCAGCACCGGTCCGGGTTCTGCGGTGACCTCGTTTGTGGTGATCGCTCCGATGTGCTGATCGGAGCGATCAGCAGAGATTAGGTCTCACATGTTTGTAGATTTCACTTTTCGAGACTGGGCGCTGGCGACGCTGTTCGTGCTCGCCATGGCCGTATTCGTGTGGAGCAACCTCGCCGTGTTCGGCATGCTGGCAGCCGGGGCAGCAGCGATGTGTTCGGTCATCCTGGGCGTTACCGCACTTCGGTATCGCGCTGGTGGGCTCCGGTGACCCGCACCAACATGCGTCGCTTGCCGGGGCAGGTGTGTGTGACCGGGTGCGGCCGTAAGGTGCACGCACGAGGATATTGCCATTCTTGCTACAAGCAGCATGCGCCGCGTAAGCCGTGCAAGTCGCCGGGTTGCTCGGGTCGCCATCATGCGCAGGGTCTGTGTGCGCGCTGCTACGAGGCTGCTCGTGCACGCGCCGATATTGGCGTGGTGCGGCCAGTGGGGCGGTCCGCCGCTGATCGCTTCGCTGAGCGCGTGACCCCTGGCTATGAGTCATGTCAGCTGTGGACAGGCCCGCTTGACATCAATGGATGCGCGTCGTTCACGCCTTCTGGCGGCCGGGCGTGGCGCGCGCATCGCTGGGCTTATGCGGTACGTCATGGTGCCGAGCCCCGTGACAGTGACGGTCGCGCGATCCCGCTTGATCATCACTGTCGGGTAAGACACTGCACTAATCCGGATCACCTAGAGCCCGTCTCGCATCGCACTAATTCTCATCGTGGCCGGGTGGCGGCAGGTGCGCGTCCCATTACTGAGAATGACACCAAATGGTTCTTCACTGCCTTGGCAGCGTGGTGTGCAGGGGCGGACAACTTCCCGACATCCGTTGTGACCGTCGAGGACTGACTGGTGAGCCGGTCCTGGGCGAAGGGCAGCACGCCTGCGTGGCGCCGAGTCCGATCGCAGGTGCTGGCCCGGGACCAGTACCGCTGCCAGCTGCAGCTCGACTGCTGCACGCACGTCGCCACTCAGGTGCACCACACCGTCGCTCGTGAGGTGGCAGGCGACGATCCCGCGGTGCTTGTCGCTGCCTGTCAGCCGTGCAACGGCCGGGTTGGAGATCCCCGGCGGTTTGACCCAGCACCGCGTCGGCCGGGATGGCTGTAAGGACGCATCGCTGGCTCTACATCCAGATACCACCCGCTGCCCTGATTCTCCCTCCCTGGTGGGCCGGGGCGTCCTGCCGTCATGGCATGACGAGGTATTGCAGGCGTGATATCCCGGGTATGACTGCCCATTTTTCCCACGAGCTGAGCAGTCGCCGTCACCCGCTGCCCTGATTCTCCCTCCCTGAAGTCGCCTCCAAGGGGACCGAATCCTCGGAAGAGGCCATTCGTATGGTTCTATTTCTTTACCATTGGACTGTGGGAGGACGGGGCTAATGCCGGGACGTGCCCGACTCTGCTCGGCTGACGCCCTGCTGTCCCCGGCAGTTGCTGCGACTGTCCGAGAGCTGAACGTCGAGGCCGTCGATACAGCCGCTGTAAAGCTCGCTGAGCGCTTAGCGGCGGCGATTGACTCCGCACCGCCCGAGTCGGCGGCTGCGGTGCTGGAGCGCCTTTCTGGGCGGCTCCTCGCGGTGCTGGTGGAGCTGGGCGCGACCCCGCGTGCGCGTGCGCAGGTGGGGAGGCCGGCTACCGCTGCGGGCACCGCGTTGTCTCGTCTGCGAGGCGTGTCGTGAGTCCGGCGTGGGTCGCTGCGCTTGCCGCTCTGTGGGTCGTCATCGCGGTGCTCGCCGCGATCCTGCTGGGCTGGGCCATCGAGTTGCGGGATCGGCAGGTGCCGAGCGACGACACCAAGGCCCCGCCGGGTGGTGGCTGATGACGCTACTCGGCTCGACGGAGCCTCGGATCTTTACCGAGCCTGCTGGGCGGCTGACGCGCTCGACATCACGTGGCTACGAGGTGGCGGACTTTGCCGAGGCCGTCCTCGGTGAGCCGCTACTCCCGTGGCAGCGGTGGCTCGCGATCCACGCGATGGAGCTGAATCGGGACGGCTCGTACCGGTTCCGGGTGGCCCTCGCGACGTGTGCCCGCCAGAGCGGGAAGTCGCATTTCCTGCGGGTCCTGTCGCTGTATCGGCTCTACGTCGAGGGCGTGCGGCTCGTCCTTGGAGTCGCGCAGGACGTGAGCATCGCGCGGGAGATGTGGTCGGCGTGCGTGGACACAATCAAGGCGGTGCCCGACCTGACGGCCGAGTTGGAGACGGTGCGTCGTGTCAACGGCGACGAGTCGTTCACGCTCTCGGGCGGCGGGCGCTACAAGATCAGTGCGGCCAATCGATCTGCGGGTCGGGGCTTGTCTGTGGATCACCTGTGTATGGACGAGATCCGCGAGCAGCGGGACTGGGCGGCGTGGTCGGCGCTCTCCAAGACGACCATGGCCCGGCCGCGAGCGCAGACGTGGGCGATCTCGACGGCGGGAGACAACCAGTCGGTGGTGCTGCGGCACCTCCAGGAGGCCGGTCGGTCTGGGCGTGACCCGTCGATCTTCTACGCCGAGTGGTCTGCTGTCCCGGGTTGCGATCTTGATGACGTCAGAGCGTGGGCTGCGAGCAATCCAGGGCTGGGCCGGACGGTGTCGGAGGCGGCGATCCGCACTGCGCTCGGTACTGACCCGCCCAACGTCTTCCGCGCCGAGGTGCTTAACCAGGACGTAGACGAGCTGGATGGAGCGATCGGGGCCGATGCGTGGAAGGCGTGCGCCGACCCCGCGGGTTCCCTCGCCCATGTTCGGGACCGCGTGATCCTGTGCCTCGACGTCAGCCCTGACGGCCATCACGTCACACTCGCGGGCGCGGCGGTGCTCCCCGATGGACGAGTTCGGGTCGAGATCATCGGTGCCTGGTCGAGTACCGCCGCCGCCCGCCGGGAGCTGTTCGGTGTGCGTGACGTGCTGCGCGACCCCGACGAGTCGGAGGGCGGCCTGACCGACGCGGGTCTGGTGGAGCAGATCGCCCCCGCCGCGCTGGCGTGGTTCCCGTCCGGCCCGGCGGGGGCGCTGGGCCCGGAGCTGCGTGGTCTGGGTGCGGTGGAGGTCAAGGGCTCCGAGGTAGCCGAGGCGTGCCAGGAGTTTGCCGACTTGGTCGTGGCTCGACGCGTGCTGCATCCCGGTGACCCGCTGCTCGACGCGCACGTCGCAGGAGCTTCCAAGCTGCACCAGGGCGACAGCTGGCGCTTCACCCGGCGGTGTGTGGGCCACGTTGACGCGCTCTACGCCGCCGCAGGCGCTGCTCATGTGGCGCGGACTTTGCCGGTGGAGCGCCCGCTGCCTCGGCCGATGATCGTTTAGGAGGGGTGAGGGTGTCGCTGCCGGTACTCGGCCAAGTGGCCGGGTTGGTCGCGCTCGTCGCGGGACTGGCGCTGCTGTTCGGTGTGGCTTGGGCGCTTGTCGTCGGCGGAGTCGTCTTGACCGGCTGGTGTGCTCTTGCTGAGGCGCAGCAGTCGAGGGGCGGCGCGTGATGGGGCTGGGTCGCCTGCTCGCCGGGCGCGCGCCGATCGAGCAGCGCGTCATCACCGACTACGCCGTGATCGACGGGGTCCGGGTCGACGGCTCCGGCGTCATCGGCACCGCCTACCGGGGTGCGCTCGGCGTGCCGGGTGTCTGGCGGGCCGCGATGCTGATCTCCGACACGCTCGGGTCGCTGCCCTGGCACGCCTACCGGGATCGGGCCGGTCAGCCCGTGGAGCGGCTGGCGCCGACCCCGCCGCTGCTGGACCGGCCGTCCCCGCCGGAGACGAGGGTAGAGACGTGGTCAAGCCTGTTCCTGGACCTGCTGTTGCAGGGCAACGCGGTAGCGGTGGTCGCGGCCCGCAACGTCGAGGGGTGGCCGACCGCGCTGATACCGGTTCCGGCGACGTCGGTCGGGGTGCGCCGCCGCCCGGCCGGGTTGGAGTACCGCATCGGCGACCGCACGTTCGGTGTCGGGGACGTGCTGCACGTGAAGGGTCCCTGCGCCCCGGGATCGCTGCGCGGGATGGCCGTCGTCGAGCATCACCTGCGCACGATCGAACTCGCGCACGAGCAGGGGCGACAGGCGTCTTCGCTGACCGACCACGGGGTGCCCACGGGCTTGTTGAAGACGACCAATGCTGATGCCACGCGAGAAGACCTGCTCGACATCAAGGCCGGGTGGCTGCGCTCGCAGCGGGAGCGCACGGTGGCGGTGCTCAATGCGACGTCGGAGTTCGTGCCGCTGTCGTGGGACCCGACACAGACCCAGCTTCTCGACGCCCGCAAGTTCGCCCTCCACGAGATCGCGCTGATCTTCAACCTCGACCCGAGCTGGCTCGGTGCGGCGCAGTCGAGCCGGGTCTACTCCAACATCACCGAGGACACCACGAACCTGGTGCGGTTCTCCCTCGGCGGGCATCTCGCCCGGTTTGAGCAGGGACTCTCAGCGCTGCTGCCGCGCGGGACGTGGGCGAAGGCGAACGTCGACGGGCTGCTGCGGGCCACTACCCGCGACCGGTACCAGGCCCACGAGATCGCGCTGCGGGCCGGGTGGCTCGACGTCGACGAGGTCCGCGCCCTGGAGGACCTGCCCCCGATGACTCCGGCGCAGCGGGCTGCGCGCTCCCCCGCCCCCGCGCCCGCTGCGCCGGACCCAACCGACGACGAGCAGCCCGACCAGGACGGAGACCCGTCATGAGCACGACCACCCCGAAGGCCCGGCCCGCGCCCCTCCCGACCTGCAATGTCCCCGGCTGTCCCCGCACCGGGCGCGTGCGCGGGCTGTGCGATCCGCACTGGGCCACCCACCGCGGCCTGGCCGACCCCAAGGACACCCCGTGATCACCATCTACGGTCGCAACACCTGGGGTGCCCGCTACGCCGCCGGTTTCGCCGCCGCCCCGCTACCCGCATCCGAGGTGTGGCTGCACCACTCGGTCACCTCGGCCCCGCCGATCGCCGCGTCGTTCGAGCAGGACACCGCCGCGGTGCGGGTGCTGGAGCGGATCGGGCAGGACCGGTTCGGGGGCGGGATCTCCTACACCTTCGCGGTGTGCCCGTCGGGGCGGGTGTTCGAGGGCCACGCCGTCGACCGTCGGGGCGCGCACACCGCCGGGCGGAACTCGTTCGCCCGCGCGATCTGCCTCGTCGGGGACTACGAGCGCAACCGGCCCACCGAGGCGCAGATCGTCGCCGTGGCCGAGCTGCTGCGCCACGGCGCCACCGCCGGGTGGTGGCGGCGCGCGTTCCTCAACGGCGGGCATCGCGACGCCCCCGGCGCCCGCACCGCCTGTCCCGGCCGCTACGGCTGGGACACCGTCCCGGCGATCAACCGACTCGCCACGCTCCCCATCACCCCGGAGGACGACATGTTCACCGACGCCGACCGTGCCCTGCTCGCCTCCCGCGCCTCGCGCGAAGATCTCGGTTTCGCCCGCGACCAGCTCGCCGCCGGGATCGGTGTCGACCCCGCCGCGGCACCCCCGGCGCTGTCCGGGCCGGACATCACCGACCGCGCCGTCGCCCGCCGGGTGGACGTCGGCTACGCGCTGGAGCAGATCCTGGCCCGGCTCGACGCGATCGAGGCCCGCCTGAGCGTCGGGGAGCTCCGATGAACCAGCTCATCACGCGCGCGTTCTCGCCCGAGCTGGAGGTGCGATCTGCCGGTGACGGCCGCACCGTGACCGGTGTCGCGGTGCCCTACGGACGGCCGCAGCGGATCGACTCCACGCTCACCGAGCAGTTCCGCCGGGGCGCGTTCAATGCCGCGATCCGGGCCGCGCACCGGGTGCCGTTCACCCGGGAGCACCTGAGCATGGGCGGGGCGCTGATCGGGCGGCTGACCGCGCTGCGCGACGACGAGGCCGGGCTGTACTTCGAGGCCCGGGTCTCGCCCACGGTCGCCGGGGACGAGACTCTGGCGCTGCTGCGTGACGGGGCCCTGGAAAGCGTGTCGATCGGGTTTCGGGCGCGGCAGAACCGGCGCCTGGCCGACGGCACGATCGAGCGGGTGACCGCGGACCTGCGGGAGTTGGCGGTGGTGCTGGAAGGCGCCTACGGCGAGCACGCCCTGGTGTCCTCGGTCCGCGCCGCCGACACCGGCCTGTCCGACGCGGACACCGCGTTCCTGCGGGCGATGATCGCCCACCACGGGTCGGCGCTGGACATGGCCCGCGACTACCTGGCCGGGTCGCCGTCGTCACCGCAGGTGATGGCGCTGGCCGACCGGATCGTCACCGGGCAGGCCGCCGAGGTGGAGATGATGCGCGGCTGGCTCGCCGACACCGGCGGCGCCCCGGCGCCCGACGACGCGATGGGGATGCGGTCGGTGCAGGCCGCGCGCATCCTGCGGGGGCTGCCGCTGCTGCCGCTCGTCTCATAGCTTCAGGACATGGATCTGGTATGATCCATGTCTGAAGTGCGATGCCGACCCCCCGGCGTCGCTGGTCAGCACCCCGGCCGCTCACACGATGCCGCCCCCCTGACCAGCGGTGGACGACACCCCGGCCGCTCGCGGAGAAGCCCCCACCCCTCCGTTGACCGGGAGTCCCCGTGACGAACCCCTACCTCGTCCGCCGCCGCGCCGACTACGACACGCTCCGGCAGGGCATCGAGGCCATCCAGATCCGCGCCGCCACCGAGGGCCGCGACCTCACTGAGGCCGAGCTGACGTCGGTCCGCTCGCAGGGTGAGCAGGCGCAGGCCCTCGCCGCCGAGATCACCGACCTCACCGAGATCCACAACCGGCACGCCGCGGTGGCCTCGATGGCCGCCGACCTCGCCGAGCCCACCGAGACCCGGGCCGTGTCGGGCACCACCACCCGCGACCGGGACCCCGGCCACTACCGCTCCGAGACCGACGGCGGACGGCACTCGTTCTTCGCCGACCTGTACCGGTCCCGCGCGCAGGGCGACGAGGACGCCGGACGGCGCCTCACCGAGCACACCCGTGCCCTGTCCACGGGCACGAACGGCCCCGGCGTGGTCCCGCCGCGGTGGCTGACCGACGAGTTCGAGCTGCTGGCCCGGCAGGGCCGCTCGCTGGCGAACGCGGTCCGCAACATCCCCCTCGGCGACGACCCCCGCCCGATCACCCTGCCCAAGCAGACCGTCGGCACCGATACCGTGGTCGCCGAGCAGGCCGCGGAGAACAACCCGGTCGTGGGCACCGACGTGTGGGACTCCGACGTCGACACCGTCACCCCGCGCCCCACCGCGGGCAAGCAGATCGTGTCCCGCCAGATGATCGACATGGCGTCCCCGGCGATCGACCAGCTCATCTACGGCGACCTGCTGTCGGTGTACAACGACCAGATCGAGCGGAAGGTCGGCGCGGCCCTGATCACCGCCGCCGGTGCGGCCATCACCACGTTCGCCACGGAGGCCGCGTTCAACGGCACCCTGCCCGCCGTGCCCGCCTACGACGCCGTGGTGGACACCTCCCTAGCGGTGTGGAACGCCCGCAAGCGCCCGGCGGACCTGCTGGCGATGACGGTCAACCGGTGGGGCAAGTTCAAGAAGCTCAAGGACAGCACTGGCCGGCCGCTGATCCCCGCCTCCACCGCCGGACCGATGAACGTCGTCGGTGTCGGCAGCGTCGCGATGGCCGGGCAGCTCGACGAGCTGGGGGTCATCGCCACCGACGGCATCGGGTCGGGCACCGCCTACCCGGAGTCGGTGCTGGCCCTGCGGGCGTCGGACACGCTGCTGTTCGAGTCCAACGTGACCCGTTTCCGGTTCGAAGAGGTCGTCGGGCCGGAGTCGGTCGTGCTGGGCATCTGGGCCTATAGCGCGGTCATCGTGCGGCAGTCCGGGAAGTCCGTGAAGCGTTTCGTCGTGACGGCGGCCAGCTGACATGGCGATCGTCGGCACGCAGACGCTCCCGCTGACCGGGGCGGCGCTGACCTACAGCGCCGCCGCCGCCGGTGGGGACCGGTTCACCCCCGGACCCCGCACCTTCCTCCACGTCCGCAACGGCGGCGCCTCGTCGGTCAGCGTCACCCTCACGGTGACCGCGACCGTCGACGGTATGTCGGTCGGCGGCGGCTCGCGTGTCGTCGCTGTCCCGGCCGGGGCCGACCGGCTGGTCCCGGTGCCCGCCGCGACCTATCAGGCCGTCGACGGTCTCGCCGACGTCGCATGGTCGGCCACGACGAGCGTCACGTTCGCCGTGGCGATCGCGCCGTAGGGACGGCGGCCATGGCTTGGGTCCCGTCCTACGTCTCCCTCGCCGAGGCGAAGGCGTACGTCCGCGTCGCCGACGCTCTCGACGACGCGGAGCTCAACCTCGCCGTGGCCGCCGCCTCGCGGATCATCGACGACCACACCCACCGGCAGTTCGGACTCCTTGACGCGCCCGCCCCGCGGATCTACACCGCCCGGCGCGACCCGGTCCACGACCGGTGGGTGGTCGAGATCGACGACCTGATGACCGAGTCGGGGCTCGTGATCGGCTACGACGCGGCGGGGGACGGTGGCTACGCCACCGCGATCCCGGGCTACGCCCTGCGCCCGGTGAACGCCGCCCCGTCGGGGTGGCCGTGGACGGCGCTGGTACTGGCCGCCCCGGCTGGTGTCGCGATCACCGACCGGGACGCCGGGGTCCGGGTTACCGCCCGGTGGGGCTGGACGACCGTGCCCGACGCCATCCGGCAGGCGTGTCTCTTGCAGACGTCGCGGTTGCTGTCGCGGAGGGACTCGCCGTACGGCATCGCCGGATCGCCCGAGGCCGGGTCGGAGCTGCGTCTGCTCGCCCGCGTCGACCCCGACGTGGCCGTGGCGCTGGCCCCCTACCGTCGTCACCACCGGTGGGGGTTCGCGTGAGGGTCGACGACGTGATGGCCGCGCTCGCCGCCGCGGTCGAGGTCATCCCCGGCCTGCGGGTCACCGCCTACCCGCCGGATCGGCTGGTGCCCCCGGCAGCGTGGCCGGAGTGGCCCGACGCCATCACCTACGACGCCGCGATGGGCCGCGGCGCCGACCAGATCACCGCGGAGCTGCGGGTGTGCGTAGGCCGGGTCGACGCCCGCAGCTCCCTCACCCTGCTCGCCGACTACGCCGCCGGGGCCGGGCCACGCTCGGTCAAGGCAGCGGTGGAGTCGTTCACCACCGCTGCCTACCACTCCGCGCGGGTCACCACCTGCCAGTTCGGGGTCGTCTCCGTCGCGGGCACCGAGTACCTCGCCACCACCTTCTCCGTCGACATCATCGGGAGCTGATCGCAATGCCGTTCGTACACAGCAAGGGTGTGGCCGTCTCGGTCAACGCCAAGCCCCTGGGCACCTTCTCCAACTCGGTGACGTTCGGCCGCACCGCCGACACCCACGACGTCACCACGTTCGGGAAGAACTCGAAGGTGTACGCGCCCGGGCTGAAGGACGGCACCGCGTCGATCTCCGGGATCTACGACTCGACCGCGGTCAACGGGCCCGGCGCGGTGCTGCGCCCACTGGTCGGCGCCGCCGCGGTACCGCTGGTGTACCAGCCCGAGGGCAGCACCGGCGCCGGGCGACCGACCGCGACCGTGCAGGTACTCGTCACCGGCTACGAGGAGTCGTCCGCCGTCGCCGACATGGTGATGTGGTCGTGCGAGTTGCAGCTGTCCGACGACATCGCCGACACCGTCACCTCCTGACCAGCCCCGACGAGCCGAGGAGCATTCGGTGCCCACCATCGACAAGGCCGCCTTGTTCGCCCCCCGCCTGCCCGAGGAGGACCACGACATCCCCGATCTCGGGACGGTCCGCATCCGGTCGCTGTCTCGCGCCGAGGTGCTGGCGATCCGCGGGAAGTCTCTGCCCGTGGACGAGATGGAGCGCCGCCTGCTGTCGTCCGCGCTGGTCTCCCCGCGCCTGACCGAGGCCGAGGTGGGGCAGTGGCAGGAAGCGTCCGCAGCGGGCGAGTTGGAGCCGGTCACGAAGGCGATCATGCGTCTGTCCGGGCTGGAGGAGGCGTCGGCGAAGGAGGCGGTCGCGCGGTTTCCAGGCTGACCCCGACCGCGAGTTCACGTTCTTCCTGGCGACCGAGCTGGGGATGACCGTGGCCGACCTGGAGGGCCGCATGTCGAACCGCGAGTTCGTGGAGTGGGCGATGTTCTACGCCCGGCGCAACCAGCGCCGGGAGCTGGCCGAGAAGCGGCACGGCAGGAGGTGACGAGGTGGGACTCCCCGACCCGATCCGCATAGACGGGCTCCGCGAGTTCCGCACCGCCCTGCGCCGGGTTGACCGCGCCCTCCCCAAGCGGATCAAGGACGTGGGGAACGCCGCGGCGCAGATCGTGGTGGACGAGGCGAAGCCGCGGGTGCCGCGCAGGACCGGGCGGGCCGCCGCGTCGATCCGTGCCGCGTCCACCGCCAAGGCTGTTCGGGTCGCCGCGGGCGGCAAGCGGGTGCCCTACTTCGCGTGGCTCGACTTCGGCGGGAAGGTCGGCCGCAACAACACCGCCACCCGCACCTTCTACAGCGAGGGCCGCTACGTCTGGTCGGCGTTCTCCGACCGCCGCGCCGACGTCGAGCGGGCCCTGACCGACGGGATGACCGAGCTGGCACGCGACGCAGGGATGGGGTCGAGCTGATGGCGCTGGGACCCACGGTCCGGCTCACCTTCGCCGGGGACTCCACCGACCTGGAACGGGCGATGGGCCGGGTCGGGAACGCCGCCGGGGAGATGGAGCGCACGTTCTCCGCGAAGTCGGCCGCGATGACCGTGGCCGGTGCCGCCGCCGGTGCCGGTCTCGTCGACGCGTTCAACACGAGCCTGGAGTTCGAGTCGGCCGGAGCGCTGCTGGAGGCGCAGCTCGGGTCCGGGTCCCCGCTCGCCGCCGCCGCAGGCGAGGCCGCCGGGAAGCTGTACGCCAACGCCTACGGCGAGTCGATCGGTGAGGTGAACGAGGCCGTCCGGTCGGTCGCGCAGAACATCTCCGGCATGTCGGGCGCGTCCGCCGCGGACCTGGAGGCCGTCACCGGGCAGGTGATGTCCCTGGCGCAGGTGATGCAGGTCGACGTCGGCCAGGCGACCAACGCCGTCGGGCAGATGATCCGCAACGGGCTCGCCACCGACGCGGTACAGGCGATGGACCTGCTGACCGCCGGTGCGCAGACCGGCGCCAACCGGATGGGCGACCTGGCCGACGTGATGGCCGAGTACGGCCAGACGTTCAAGATCGCGGGCTTGGACGGCGCGACCACCATGGGCCTGATGTCGCAGGCGATGGAGGGCGGGGCCTGGTCAGCCGACCTGGTCGCCGACGCCATCCGCGAGTTCGGCATCCTCGCGCAGGACACCGAGTCCACCGCTGGGCAGGCGTTCACCACGCTCGGGCTGAACGCGGCTCAGATGGCCGAGGACGTCGCCGCGGGCGGCGCCCGGTCGTCGGGGGCCCTGGACCAGACGCTCGACGCGCTGCGGGCGATGCCGCCCGGCACGGAGCGGGCCGGGCTCGCCGTCGACCTGTTCGGCACCAAGGCCGAGGAACTGGGCGACGCCCTGTTCGCGATGGACCCCTCCGAGGCCGCTGCCAAGCTCGGGGACTTCGCCGGTGCGGCGGCCGAGGCGGACGCCACCCTGGGCGCCACGGGCGCGGCGAACATCGAGAAGGCCCGCCGCGGGTTCGAGGGGCTGACCCAGTCCATCGCCGGGGTGGAGGGCCCGATCGGGTCCGTCGCCACCTACGTGGTCGGGTTCGGCACCGACGCCGTCACCATGGCCGGGTCGCTGGGCATGGCCGCGATGGCGCTGCGCGGACTCGGCATCGCCTCCGGTATCGCCACCGCCGCACAGTGGTTGTGGAACGCGGCCCTGTCCGCGAACCCGCTCGGGCTGGTGGTGATCGCGATCGCCGGGCTGGTCGCCGGTCTGGTGTGGGCCTACAACTCGTCGGAGACGTTCCGGGAGATCGTCAACGGGGCGTTCGCGTCGGTGCAGTCGTTCATCGGCGGGGCCGTCGGCTCCATCGGCGGGATCATCGGGTGGTTCGCCAACCTGCCCGGCATGGTCGGCGGCTGGTTCTCGTCGATGCGTGACGCCGCCGTGCGCCAGGCATCGAACCTGGTCGGGTGGCTGACCGGGCTGCCGGGGCGAGTGCTCGGCGCCATCGGCTCGTTCGGCTCGCTGCTCGCCAACGCCGGACGGGACCTGCTGACCGGGCTGTGGAACGGCATCACCGGCGCCGCGGGTTGGCTCCGGTCGAAGGTGCTCGGGTTCTTCGGGTCCATCCTGCCCGGTTGGGCCAAGAACATCCTCGGTATCCGCTCCCCGTCGCGGGTGTTCGCCAACGAGATCGGCCGCTACCTCCCGGCCGGTGTCGGGGTCGGCATTGAGGCCGGGATGCCGGGCCTGCTCGCGTCCGCGACCGCGATGGGCGACGCCACCCGGGCCGCCGCCGCCGACGCGATGGCCGGTGACCTCGCACTCGGCGCGCTGTCCGGCACACCCGTCACGGCCGCGTCAGGGCCCGCTGGGTGGGCCGCTGCGGGCACGACGGCACCCCCCGCGGGTGGAGGGGCCCCCGCGCCGACGGTGCGGTTCACCGGCAACACCGACTCCGCGTTCGCCGCGGCGTTCATGCAGCTCGTCCGCACCGGCAAGATCCAGGTGTCGTGATGGCGGCCCCGCTGCTGCCCGCCGCGCTCGGCCCGGACGCCCGCCTCGCCGTGGAGATCGCCTGGGGCGCGGACCTGATGGCGGACCCGGCGACGTGGACGTGGACCGACATCACCGGCGACGTCCGGCAGGACCCCGGGATCTCGACCACCCTCGGCCGGGGCGACGAGGCGTCCACCTCGCAGCCCGCCGCGACCACGCTGACGCTGGACAACACCGGCGCCCGCTACAGCCTGGGACCCCAGTCCCCGAACTATCCCAACGTGCGGCGCAATACCCCCGTCCGGGTGCGGATCGACCCCGGCGACGGCGCCTACCGGGTCGTGTTCCAAGGTGGCGCGGTCGGGTTCACCCCGTCGTGGAACCTGGCAGGCACCGACGCCACGGTGACCCTGGAGGCCGCCGGGACGCTGCGTCGGCTGTTGCAGGGCAACACCCCGGTCATCTCCCCGATCCGCCGTGCCCTGCTCGAACGCTCCGACGTCGTCGCCTACTGGCCGTGCGAGGACGGCCCGGAGGCGACCGTGCTGGCGTCGGGGCTCGCGGGCGGCAACCCGATGACCTACTCCGGGGCGCCGGACCTCGCCAGCTCCGACGCCTTCCTGGCATCCGCGCCGCTGCCGCTGCTGAAGGGGTCCACGTTCACCGGCAGCGTCCCGAACCACCCCGGCAGCGGAGCCGTGCAGGTTCGCGCCCTCGTCGAGTTCCCCACCACGGCGCAGGCCACCGCCGGGGTACTGGTGCCGCTGCTGCGGGTCTACACCACCGGCACCGCCGCCCGCTGGGACCTCTACTACGAGATCAGCCCGACCTCTGGCAATGGCCTGATCTCCGGCACCGTCTACGACCGGTTCGGCACCGTCCTCGCCGACACCGTCGGGGTCGGCTACAACCTGAACATCCCGCCGCTGGCGCGGCGCTGGTCGCTGGAGATGGTGCAGAGCGGCGGGAACATCAACTGGCGGTTCTCCACGATCACCGCGGACAGCGCAGCGGCCGGGTACACCAACGGGCCCGTCGTCACCGGCGCCACCGTGGGCACGGTCGTCGCCGTGCAGATCAACCCGGACGGCATCCTCGACGACGTCACCGTCGGGCACATCAGCGTGCAGAACGCACAGACCAGCTTGTTCGACGACCTCGCCGAGCTCAACGCCTACATCGGGGAGGTCACCTTCGTCCGCTACCGGCGGGTGTGCGCCGAGAACGGTATCCCCGAGCTGGTGCTCGGCGACTCGACATCGTTCAACCAGCCCACCGACCGGATGGGGCCGCAGACCGTCGCGCCGGTGCTGGCCCTGCTCCGCGAAACCGAGAGCGTCGACCAGGGCGTCCTGTTCGACGGGGTCAGCGCCGGTCTGCGCTTCCACTCCCGCCGCTACATCGAGAACCGCGCCGTGGTGCTGACCGTGTCCGCCGGGGACGCCCGGCTCGCGTCCCCGTTCGGCCCCACCGACGACGACCAGCGCACCCGCAACCGCGTCGAGGCCAAACGCGCCGGTGGTTCCTCGGTGGTGCTGGAGGACGCCACGGGGCCGCTCGGGGTACAGACCATCGGCCTCTACGACGACTCGATCGACGTCAACGTCCAGGGCGACGAGGCGCTGCCGCTGTACGCGGGATGGCTGCTCGCGAAGGGCACCGTCGAGGGATACCGCTACCCGACGCTGACCGTGGACCTGCTCGCCACACCCGACCTCGCGGCGGCATGGCTGGCGCTGCTGCCCGGGGACCGCATCGACGTCACCGGCCTGGACCAGGTGCTCCCCGGTCACCCGGAGGGGACGCTGTCGCTGCTCGTCGAGGGCATCTCCAACGAGATCACCGCCACCACCTGGACCGGTACCGCCCGCTGCTCCCCGTACGACACCTGGCGTGTCGGGGTCGTCGCCACCGACACCGGCGACACCGGCGCCTACGTCGCCCGCGCCGACACCGACGGGTGCGTTCTCGCCGCCGCCGCTCCCGCCGGGTCAACCTCGATCAGCATCACCACCACGTCCGGGCCGCTGTGGACCACCACCGCCGACGACATGCCCTACGACCTGGAGATCGCCGGGAGGCGGGTCACCGTCACCGCCTGCTCGGACCCCACCTCACCGCAGACGATGACCATCGCCCCGTCCCCGACCGCTCTGCCCACCGGTGCCCCGGTGCGGCTGTGGCAGCCCGCACGGGCCGGACTGTAGGAGAAACCGATGGCGTTCACCGCCGGAGCCAAGATCCGCGCCGCCGACCTCAACCGGCTCGGCGCGCTCGTCGGGCGCAACCAGCGCACCACCAACTCCGCGGCCATCACCACCATCGCGCGGGTGCTGTCCACCACGGCCCCGGTCGTCGCAGGCCGCACCTACCGGGTCACCTGCTACGGGGAGCTGTTCGGCAACAGCGGCGCGGCAACCACGCAGAACGAGCTCCGCCACACCACGAACAACACCGAGCCCACGACCACCTCACCGATCCTCGGGCGGGCACTGGTGCGCCACGACTCCACCATCGGCATCCCGGACACCTGCGTGATCGTCGCGTACTTCTACGCCTCGGCCACCGGAACCCTTCGGGTCGCGGTGTGCACGCAGCGGGTCGCCGGGACGGTGACGGTCGCCTGGACCGCGGCCCCCGACTTCCCCATGTCCCTGACCGTCGAGGACGTCGGAGACACCATCGCCACCACCGGAACCGTGTACTGACCCACCGACCGCGGCGCCGGGCCGATGCTCCCGGTCCGGCGTCGCACCCACCGACAGGAGACAGGAGCGGCCATGAACGACACGAAGGGCCCGGACCGTGGAACTGCTCGCGACGGCCGCGACCGACCCCGACCTGCTCAGCACCGTGTTCGGCGCGCTGCCCGACCTGGGCTCGCTCGGTGGCGCGCTGGCACTGGTGGTGGTGGTCCTGCGGTGGACCGCGTCGGAGCGCAAGTCGTGGCAGGAGGAGAGGATGCAGTGGCAGGCGGAACGGCTGGCCTTGCTGGACGAGGCGCGCCAGTTGCGGGGCGAGCTGCGCGGACGCGACAGCGGTTCGCCGCCGTCGCTCTCGTCGTCGGGGTGATCGCCTACGGCGGGTACGCGCTGAACCGGTCCGCCGACCGGATCGAGCAGCAGCAGACGACGGTCGTCGCCGAGCAGGCCCTCGTCGAGGTGTCGGACCCGCTGGCGGCGCTGTGCGAGTCCGATCCGACGATCCGTGCCCGGGTGGGCCCGGCGTGCGACACCGCCGCACAGGTCGCCTCAGCGCCCCCCGAGTCGCCCGTGGACGGCCTCGACGGGACCGACGGCAGGGACGGACGGGACGGGCTCGATGGGGCGGACGGGCAGTCTCCGGCATGTCTGCTGGAGCCGACCATGTGCCGCGGAGCGGACGGTGCCGACGGACGTGACGGCATGGACGGACGGGATGGCGTAGACGGTGTTGCGGGTCGAGACGGTGTCGATGGCGCGCCGGGCCGGGACGGTTCTCCTGCGGCCGAGCTAGTTGTGAATGAGGCGGACGGCTCGCAGTTGCGCTGCCCCCGCACCGGAGGGGATGACACGGCGCCTGAGTACACGTGCACCCGCGTGTGAGCAGCCGTACGTCGGCGACCGGAACGGCGGTAGGTCACTCGCTCTCACTCACGGTCACATGCCGCGCGTGATCAACTTCTGGTCCTGGCTCCGGGCCTGCTGCCCGTGCCGCCGCCCGCGACCCAACCCTCCGTGGTGGGTCCCGCCGCGCACCCGCCCGGACCGGCCTCCGGGTCGTCACCGGGCGGTGTGACTTTCACGCAGGTTCGTGGTGTGCGCGGTGCTCGTCGAGAGCGGGCGCCCGGCCACCCTGCAGTACTTCGAGGGTGCGTTCTGATGGCGCTGGCACGCGGGTGGTCGGTGGCGCTGCGCGGCGTCGACGGGCACGTGGTCGAGATCGAGGCCGACGTCGGCGGCGGGCTGCCGGGCGTCCACCTGCTGGGGCTGCCGGACGCGGCGCTGCAGGAGTCGCGCGACCGGGTGCGGGCGGCCGTCGTCAACTCCGGGGTGGTGTGGCCCAACCAGCGGATCGTGCTGGCGCTGAGCCCGGCCACGCTGCGCAAGACCGGGTCGGGGTTCGACCTGGCGCTCGCCTGCTGCGTGCTGGCGGCGGCCGAGCACGTGCCGCAGCACGCGCTCGACGGCACGGTCCTGCTCGGCGAGCTGGCGCTGGACGGGCGGCTGCGCCCGGTCCGCGGGATCCTGCCCGCGCTGCTGGCCGCCCGCACCGCCGGGATGCGCCGGGTCGTGGTGCCGGAGTCGGCGCTGGCCGAGGCCGCGCTGGTTCCCGACATCGAGGTGCTCGGCGCGGCGGACCTGAGAGAGGTGCTCGACTGGCTGCGCGGCGGCGCGCCGCTGCGCACGCCCGGCCCCGTCGTCGACGCCGACGGGCCGGAGCCACCCGACCTCGCCGACGTCGTCGGGCAGGACGACGCCCGGCACGCGCTGGAGGTGGCGGCCGCGGGGGGACACCACCTGCTGCTGGTCGGCCCGCCGGGCACCGGCAAGACGTTGCTGGCGCAGCGCCTGGTGGGGCTGCTGCCACGGCTCGCGGCCGACGACGCACTGGCGCTGGCGGCGGTGCGGTCGGTGGCGGGCCGGCTGCCCGCCGACGCCCCGCTGGCCACGCTCCCGCCGGTGGAGGCGCCGCACCACTCCAGCTCGATGGCCGCGCTCGTCGGCGGCGGTAGCGGACTGGCCCGGCCGGGGGCGGTGTCGCTCGCGCACCGCGGCGTGCTGTTCCTGGACGAGGCCCCCGAGTTCGGAGGGCACCTGCTCGACGCCCTGCGCACCCCGCTGGAGGAGGGCGAGGTCCGGATCGCCCGGGCGGAGGGCACCGTGCGCTACCCGGCCCGGTTCCAGCTCGTGCTGGCGGCGAACCCGTGCCCCTGCGCACCGGCCCACGACCGCGACTGCGTGTGCTCGTCGCTGGTCCGCCGCCGCTACCTGGGCAGGCTCTCCGGTCCGCTGCTCGACCGCGTCGACCTGCGGGCCGCGATGTACCCCGTCACCACCTTCGCCGCCGCGGCCGACGGGGAGGACACCGCCACCGTCGCCGCCCGGGTGCGGGAGGCGCGGGCGGCCGCCGCGCAGCGCTGGGCCGGGTGCGGGTGGCGGACCAACGCCGAGGTGCCGGGGCCCGCACTGCGGTCGCGCTTCGGGCTGCCCGACGCCACGGTCCGCCCGCTCGACGCGGGCATGCGCAGCGGTGCGCTCACCGCGCGGGGGGCCGACCGGGCACTGCGGGTGGCCTGGACGCTGGCCGACCTGGCGGGGGCCGCCCGGCCGCGGCCCGAGCACGTCGAGGCGGCGCTGTACTTCCGCGACCGGAGGGCGGCGTGAACGCGGTGCCGGAGGAGGTGCTGCGGGCGCGCGCCTACCTGTCCCGGGTCGCGGAGCCGCCCGCCCCGGGGTTGGCCGAGCTGGTGGCCGAGATCGGTCCGGTGCGGGCGGCCGAGCGGGTGCGCCGGGGCGAGCTGGGTGAGCGGGCGGCCGCGGAGACCTCGGCCCGCCGTTCGGTGGAGCGGGCGGAGGCCGACCTGCGCGCCGCCGCAGCGGCCGGGGTCCGGTTGCTCACCCCGGAACACCCGGACTGGCCCGCGGCGCCGCTGGCCGATCTCGCCGCCTGCGGCGTCGGGGATCTGGCGCCGCCGGTGGCGCTCTGGGTGCGGGGGCCCGGGCACCTGGCCGCGCTCTGCGCCCGGGCGGCCGGGGTGGTGGGGGCCAGGGCGGCCACCGCTTACGGCCTGCACGTGGCCGGCGAGTTCGGCGCGGGGCTGGCCGGGACCGGCCACACCGTCGTCTCCGGTGCGGCCATCGGGATCGACGGCGCCGCGCACCGGGGCGCACTCGGCGTCGCGGGCCCCACGGTGGCGGTGCTCGCGTGCGGCGCGGATCGCGCCTACCCGGCGGCGCACCAGGGCCTGCTCGCCCGCATCGCCGAGACCGGGCTGGTGGTGAGCGAGTACCCGCCGGGGAGCGTGCCGGCCCGGCACCGGTTCCTGGTGCGCAACCGGCTGATCGCCGGGCTGTCCGCGGCCACCGTGGTGGTGGAGGCCGGCCTGCGCAGCGGGGCCACGCGGACCGCCACCGACGCCGCCACCCTCGGTCGCCCGGTGCTCGCGGTGCCCGGCCCCGTCACCTCGGGGGTGTCCGCCGGGTGCCACCGGCTGGTGCGTGACGGGGCGGTGCTGGTCACCAGGGTCGAGGAGGTGCTGGAGGAGCTGGGCCCCATCGGGGCGCACCTCGCGGCCGACCCGCCGGGCGCCCGCCTCGCGCTCGACGCGCTCGACCCCGTCGGTCGCCTCGTCCACGACGCCCTGCCGGCCCGCGAGGCGCGCGAGGTGGGCTGGCTGGCCCGGGAGGCGGGGGTGCCGGTCGGGGCGGTGCGCGTCGCGCTCGTCGACCTGGAGCGGCGCGGGATGGTCGACCACCGCGACGGGCGCTGGCAGCTGCGCCCGCAGCACCTGCGGGCGGGGGGCTGAGCACCCCCCGCGGCGGCGGCCTCACCGGGCGACCCGGCCCGGCGGGCGACGCGGCCCGGTGCGCGACACGGCAGGCGCGGTGCTTGACCCGGTTCGGCCGGGGCCGGACCGTCGCGGTGTGTCCCCGCCGCCGGTCCCCGCCGCCCAGCCGGACCCCGCCGCCCCGGTCGGGGCCGCGCTGGAGGCGTTCGCGGCGTACCTGGAGCTGGAGCGCGGGCGGTCGGCGCACACGGTCCGGGCCTACCGCGGGGACCTGGACGGCCTGCTGTCCCGCGTCGACGACCTCGCCGCCCTCGATCTCGCCCTGCTCCGCCGCTGGCTCGCCGAGGGGCACGCGGCCGGGCTCGGGCGGTCGACGCTGGCCCGGCGGGCCGCGGCCGCCCGGACGTTCACCGCGTGGGCGCACCGGACCGGACGGCTCGCGGCCGACCCGGGGGCGTCGCTGGTGTCCCCGCGCCCCCGGCCGGCGCTGCCGGACGTGCTCGACACCGCCGAGACCGAGTCGCTGTTCGCCGCCGCGGTGGCCGGGGCGGCCGAGGGGGAACCGGTGGCCCTGCGCGACCTGGCGGTCGTCGAGCTGCTCTACGCGACCGGCGTGCGGGTGGGGGAGCTGTGCGGGCTCGACGTCGACGACGTCGACCACGAGCGTCGCGCCCTGCGGGTGCTCGGCAAGGGCAACCGGGAACGCAGCGTCGTCTACGGTGTCCCGGCCGGGCGGGCGCTGCGTCGCTGGCTCGACGTCGGGCGCCCGGCACTGGCGCGGAGCTCCTCGCCGCCCGCCCTGTTCCTGGGGGCGCGTGGGGGGCGGCTCGACCAGCGGATCGTGCGGGGCGTCGTGCACGCCGCCGCGGGGGCCGTGCCGGGTGCACCCGACACCGGCCCGCACGGGCTCCGGCACGCCGCCGCCACCCACATGTTGGCGGGCGGCGCGGACCTTCGTTACGTACAGGAGTTACTCGGTCACGCTAAGCTAGCAACGACTCAGCTGTACACCCACGTGACCGTCGAGCGTCTGAAGGTGGTTCATGAGCAGGCACACCCCAGGGCGTAGCGCGGTCCTGGATCGATCGGTGCAGCTCACCGGTCTGGGCGGGGCCGTGGTCGCGGCGCTCGCCAAGCGCGAGCAGGAGCTGACGGAGCGGGCTCCGGTGGTGGCTGCGGGCCCCGCCGTCGCGGCACCCGGGGCGGGCACGCCCGTCGAGCAGCTCTGGAAGTCCTACCTGGCCGGGCCGACACGCCCGGTTCGCGACCGGCTGCTCGTCCACTACACCCCGCTCGTCCGGGCGGTCGCGCACCGCACCGCCGCCGGACTGCCCGGCCACGTCGACCTGTCCGACCTGGTCCAGTCCGGCGTCTTCGGTCTCATCGACGCCGTGGAGCGGTTCGACCCGGAGCGCTGCCCGCGCTTCGAGAGCTACGCGGCGCAACGCATCCGGGGCGCGATCCTCGACGAGCTGCGCGCCCAGGACTGGGTGCCGCGCACCATCCGGGGGCGGGCGCGGGAGTTCGACCGGGCCCGCCAGCGACTCGACGCCCGCCTGGCCCGCGCGGCCACCGACCACGAGCTGGCCGCGGACCTGGGTGTGGCACTGCGCGAGCTGCGGACGGCGGGCCGGCACGTGCAGCTGGTGAGCGTCGAGGCGATGGACGAGGGGGGCGGGCTCTCCGAGGTGCTCGCCGACGACACCGCACCGGACCCGATGGCGGTGGTCCAGGCCCGGGAGACGTACCGGCAGCTCTCCGTCGCGGTGGCCCAGCTCGGGGAGCGCGACCGGCTGGTGGTGCAGATGTACTACCTGGAGAACCGCACGCTCGCCGAGATCGGCCGCTGCCTCGGCGTCACCGAGTCCCGGGTGTGCCAGCTGCACACCCGGCTGGTCGGGCGCCTGCGCGGGCGGCTGCAGGAGCTGGCGGCCGGGTGACCCGTCAGCCCGGCCACGGGTCGGGCACCGGCAGCAGGCGGACCCGCGGCGGGAGCAGCAGCACGAGCGGGTCGACGTAGACGGTGCGGTCGCGGCGCGCGCCCCAGTGCAGGCAGGCCGGATCGGGACAGCCGGGGTGGTCAGGTGCCAGCGACCCGAGCACGGCCCCCGCCGGCACCACCTGTCCCGTGGTGACGGCGGGTTCCACCGGCTCGTAGGTGGTCCGCAGGCCGTCGTCGTGCTGCACCGACACCAGCGGCCGCCCACCGACCGCGCCCGCGAACACCACCGTGCCGCCCC
The DNA here is from genome assembly GCF_006539565.1 of Pseudonocardia hydrocarbonoxydans. Taxonomy (GTDB): domain Bacteria; phylum Actinomycetota; class Actinomycetes; order Mycobacteriales; family Pseudonocardiaceae; genus Pseudonocardia; species Pseudonocardia hydrocarbonoxydans. The sequence continues at coordinate 30,968 of NZ_BJNG01000026.1, read as the reverse complement.
GTGCGGCCAGCACCGGCTGTCCCGGCACGCCCGCGAGGTCGACGCCGCGGTGCCCGGGCCCGTAGGCGTGCTCCGGGGCGCGGAACGGCGTGCGCACCGGCGGTGCCGGGAGCAGCGGCCACGCGTACCCCGCGCCGGGCGCCGGGACCCCCGCCCCCGGTACGGGTGACGGCCCCGGTCCGGGGGGTGGCGGGACGGGTGAGGGAAGCGGCGGGACCGGCCCGGGGAGTGGCGGGACGGGTGCGGGCGGAGGCAGGGGCGGCCCAGGCGGTGCCGGGACCGGTCCGGCACGCGCCGGGGATGCCGGTGGCGGGACCGCTGCCGCGGCGACCGTGGGTGCCGGTGAAGCGGCCGCGGCGATCGCGGGTGCCGGTGCCGCGACGAGGACCGCCCCCGCGGCGGCCCCGGTGACCGGAATCGACCCCGGATCCCCGACGACCCCGACGACGAGGGCGACGACGACCAGCACCACCCCGACCGACGCGCCACACGCCCACACCGCGCGCCGTCGCACACGCTGTGGCCGGTCGCACGGGTTGGAGGGTGTGCGAGCGACGTCCACCTGTGCGACGGCCACCGCCTCGCCCACCGGAGCGCCGCCGTCCCCGCCCCTGCCCACCTCGTCTCCGCCCATCTCGTCTCCGCCCATCTGGTCTCCGCCCACCTCGCCCCCGCCCACCTCGCCGCTTTCCGCCCGCACACCGCCCGTCCGTCTCCCCCTCGCCACTGCGCCACCCGCCGCTCCGCCGCCTCCCGGACGGGCGACCGGCGGGGCCGTCACCACCCGCCCCGGGCGTCTCGGTCCATGCCCCCAGGCTGCCGCGCATCGGCCGGGACGGCGGGCCGTGCCGCGGTCCTGTGGACGGGGCCGGGGCGAGGTGGACAGCTGGCGGACGCCCGGTGAGGGGCACCCGGGCCCCGGCGTACACTCGACCTGCACCCCGTTTGCCCGGGGTGACTTCGCGCGCTCGCGTACCCACCCCGCGCACTCCACGGGGCGGGATCGGTGGCCGGGCGGTCCCGCAGGTGTCGTTCACCGGTGGGTCCGGACGCCGACGCGGCGCCAGGGCGGAACCGCCGACCGGCGCTCCGCACAACCGCCCGCGTGGCCCGCAGTGATGTCGAACTGCTCAGGCCGCGCCCCGACCGAGAGGTGAACACCGGCCATGGCCGTCGTCACCATGAAGCAGCTGCTCGACAGCGGCGTGCACTTCGGGCACCAGACCCGACGCTGGAACCCGAAGATGAAGCGCTACATCCTCACCGAGCGCAACGGCATCTACATCATCGACCTGCAGCAGACGCTGTCCTACATCGACCGGGCCTACGAGTTCGTGCGCGAGACCGTCGCGCACGGCGGCACGATCATGTTCGTGGGCACGAAGAAGCAGGCGCAGGAGGCCATCGCCGACGAGGCGGGCCGCGTCAACATGCCGTATGTCAACCAGCGCTGGCTGGGCGGCATGCTCACCAACTTCCAGACCGTCCACAAGCGCCTTCAGCGGATGAAGGAGCTCGAGACGATGGAGCAGACGGGGGGCTTCGAGGGTCGCACCAAGAAGGAGATCCTCATGCTCACCCGCGAGAAGACCAAGCTCGAGAAGACGCTCGGCGGGATCCGGGACATGACCAAGGTCCCGAGCGCGGTGTGGATCGTCGACACCAAGAAGGAGCACATCGCCGTCGGCGAGGCCCGCAAGCTGGGCATCCCGGTCGTCTCCATCCTGGACACCAACTGCGACCCCGACGAGGTCGACTTCCCGATCCCGGGCAACGACGACGCGATCCGTTCCGCGGCGCTGCTGACCAAGGTCGTGGCGCAGGCGGCGGCCGACGGCCTGATGCAGCGCTCGCGCGCCCGCGGTGGCGACGGCGGCGAGGAGAAGGCCGCGGCCGAGGAGCCGCTCGCCGAGTGGGAGCAGGAGCTGCTCACCAGCGGCGCCGGCTCCGACGGGGCGAGCCTCACCGCCGCCTCGGCACCGGCGGAGGCGCCCAACCCGGCCGCCGAGCCCGCGCCGGCCACCACCAGCAACGGCACCCAGACCGCCAGCTGACCGCCACCGCCCCGGGCCGTACACCGGCCCGGGGCGGTTCCGGTCGCATCGACGAAGGACGAAGACTCACCATGGCGAACTACACCGCCGCCGACGTCAAGAAGCTCCGCGACCTCACCGGGTCCGGGATGATGGACTGCAAGAAGGCGCTCGAGGAGTCCGACGGCGACTTCGACAAGTCCGTCGAGCTGCTGCGCATCAAGGGCGCGAAGGACATCGACAAGCGCGCCGGCCGCGAGACGGCCAACGGCCTCGTCGTCGCCGAGGGCGGCACGATGGTCCAGCTCAACTGCGAGACCGACTTCGTCGCCAAGAGCGAGGACTTCCAGAAGCTCGCCGACGCGATCCTGCGGGTCGCCGTGGCCGACAAGCCCGCCGACCTCGACGCGCTGAAGGCGGCGAAGCTCGACGACGGCACCGTCGAGGACGCCGTCCTCGCGCTCTCGGCCCGCATCGGCGAGAAGCTCGAGCTCAAGCGCTACATCCACGTCGACGGCCCGGTGGCGCTGTACCTGCACCGCCGCGCGTCGGACCTGCCGCCCGCGATCGGCGCGCTGGTCAGCTACGACGGGGCCGACGAGAACGTCGTCAAGGGTGTGGCGATGCACATCGCCGCGGCCCGCCCGGCGTACACCACGCGCGACGAGGTCCCGGCCGAGGTGATCGAGAACGAGCGCCGCATCGCCGAGGCCACCGCCCGCGAGGAGGGCAAGCCCGAGCAGGTGCTGCCCCGCATCGTCGACGGCCGGATCAACGGCTTCTACAAGGACGTCGTGCTGCTCGAGCAGCCGTCGGTGCAGGACTCGAAGAAGACCGTGAAGGCCCTGCTCGACGAGGCCGGCGTCACCGTCAAGACGTTCGCGCGCTTCGAGGTCGGCCAGGCCTGATGACCGAACCCGGAGTCGACACCGACCACCGTCCCGGATTCCGCCGAGTGCTCCTCAAGCTCGGCGGGGAGATGTTCGGCGGTGGTGCCGTCGGTGTCGACCCCGAGGTCGTCGAGACCGTCGCCCGGCAGATCGCCGAGGTCGTCGCCTCGGGGGCGCAGGTGGCGGTCGTCATCGGCGGCGGCAACTTCTTCCGCGGCGCCGAGCTGCAGGACCGGGGCATGGAACGGTCCCGGGCCGACTACATGGGCATGCTCGGCACCGTCATGAACTGCCTGGCGATGCAGGACTTCCTGGAGCGCGAGCACCACATCGACACGCGCGTGCAGACCGCCATCACGATGGGGCAGGTCGCCGAGGCCTACATCCCGCGGCGCGCGATCCGGCACCTGGAGAAGGGCCGCGTCGTGATCTTCGGCGCGGGGGTGGGCATGCCCTACTTCTCCACCGACACCGCCGGTGCGCAGCGGGCGCTGGAGATCGGCGCCGAGGCGTTGCTGCTGGCCAAGGGCGTCGACGGCGTGTTCACCGCCGACCCGAAGCTCGACCCGGGCGCGAAGCTGTACGAGGAGATCACCCACCGCGAGGTGCTGGAGCAGGGGCTCAAGGTCGCCGACGCCACCGCCTTCAGCCTCTGCATGGACAACAGGATGCCGATCATCGTGTTCAACCTGCTCATCGAGGGCAACATCGCCCGCGCGGTGCGGGGTGAGAGGATCGGGACGCTGGTCAGTACGCCAGGGGAAAGGTAGGTACGTCGTGATCGACGAGACGCTCTTCGACGCCGAGGAGAAGATGGAGAAGGCCGTCTCCGTCGCCAAGGACGACCTCGCCTCGGTCCGCACCGGCCGCGCCACGCCGAACATGTTCTCCCGGGTCGTGGTCGACTACTACGGCGCGATGACCCCGATCAACCAGCTGGCCTCGATCTCCATCCCGGAGGCCCGCATGGTGATCATCAAGCCGTACGACGCGAGCTCGCTCAAGGCGCTGGAGAAGGCCATCCGCGAGTCCGACCTCGGGCTCAACCCCGGCAACGACGGCCAGATCATCCGGTGCGTCATCCCGCAGCTGTCCGAGGAGCGCCGCCGCGAGATGGTCAAGGTCGCGCGGAGCAAGGGCGAGGACGCGCGGGTCACCGTCCGCAGCGTGCGCCGCAAGGCGATGGACGAGCTCGGCCGGATCGTCAAGGACGGCGAGGCGGGCGAGGACGAGGTGGCCCGGGCCGAGAAGGAGCTGCAGGCCACCGTCGACCGGTACGTCCACCAGATCGACGACCTGGTGAAGCACAAGGAAGCCGAACTCCTCGAAGTCTGAGCCGGTGTCCACCTCCGCATCGCGTGACCTGCCGTTCGCGGCCGCCGGGTCACCACTGACCCCCGGCGAGTCGGCGGTGCCACGCGTCCCGAAGTCGGCGCGGCTGGGGCGGAACCTGTTCGCGGCGATCGCGGTGGGCCTGTCGATGGGCGCGATCATCCTGTCGTCGCTGCTGATCGTGCGGTTCTTCTTCATCGCGGTGCTGGCGGTGTCGGCGGCCATCGCCACCTGGGAGCTGGCCGGGGCGTTGCGGCGCGGGGCGGGCATCGAGGTGCCGCTCCCGGTGGTGCTCGTCGGGGGGCAGCTGACGATCTGGCTGGCCTGGCCGTTCGGCGTCGCGGGGCTGGCCGGCTCCTTCGCGCTGACGATGGTGGCCACCCTGCTGTGGCGGATGCGCGGGGGTGCCTCGCACTACGTCCGCGACGTCACCGCCACCGTGTTCACCGCCGCCTACGTGCCGATGTGCTGCGGTTTCGCCGTGCTGATGACGGTGGCGCCCGACGGGCTCGGCCGGATCCTGACGTTCATGCTCCCGGTCATCGCCTCCGACGTCGGGGGCTACGCGGCCGGGGTGCTGTTCGGCCGCCACCCGATGGCGCCGACGATCAGCCCGAAGAAGTCCTGGGAGGGTTTCGCCGGCTCGCAGCTCGCGGGCATGGCCACCGGGGCGCTGTGCGTGCACCTGTTCCTGGGCGGGCCGTGGCTGGTCGGCGTGCTCACCGGCTCGCTGCTGGTGGTCTCCGCGACGCTGGGCGACCTCGTCGAGTCGATGATCAAGCGCGACCTGGGCATCAAGGACATGGGGAACCTGCTGCCCGGCCACGGCGGCATGATGGACCGGCTCGACTCGCTGCTGCCCACCGCGGTCGTCGCCTGGCTGGTGCTGAGCGTGCTCGTCCCGGTATGAGCACCATCCCCAGCCCCAATCTCTGGAACTGGCCCGAGGTCTACGAGCAGGAGAACCGCGCGCAGGACGTCGACGGCGCCATCTGGGACGCGCTGCGCGCCGACGCCCCGTGGGCAGGCGCCGACGTGGTCGACGTCGGCTGCGGCGACGGCTTCCACCTGCCGGTGTTCGCCCGCGAGGCGGCCTCGGTGATCGGGGTGGAGCCGCACCCGCCGCTCGTCGAGCGGGCCCGGCGGCGCGGGCTGACGGTCCTGGAGGGCGGCGCCGCGGCGCTGCCGCTGCCGCCGTCCTCGGTCGATCTGCTCCACGCGCGCACCGCCTACTTCTTCGGGGCGGGCTGCGAGCCGGGGCTGGCCGAGGCGCGCCGCGTGCTGCGTCCCGGCGGGGCGCTCGCGATCGTCGACCTGGACGCCACCGTGGCCCCCTACGGCGACTGGATGCGCGCCGACATCCCGCACTACGACCCCGTGGCGGCCGAGCGGTTCTTCGTCCGGCGCGGGTTCTCGCTGCGCCGCGTCGCCACCCGCTGGGCGTTCCTGGACCGCGCGACGCTGGAGGCGGTGCTGCGCATCGAGTTCTCCCGGGCCACGGCCGACCGCGCGCTCGCGGCCGTGCCGGGCCTGGAGATCCCGGTGGGCTACCGGGTGCACGTGCGGCGGTTCAGCCGAGGGTGAGCTCGGTGCCCGACACCGTGACGGGCACGCTCGCCAGCCCCGACTGGGCGGGCCCGGTGAGCACGGCGCCGGAGAGGTCGAAGCGGCTGTCGTGGCACGGGCAGACGATCGCCGCACCGTCCACGGCGTTGACGTTGCAGCCCTGGTGCGGGCACACGGTGGAGAACGCGGCGAAGCTGCCCGCCGTGGCCTGGGTGACGACGACCGCGCGGTCGGCGAAGATCGTGGCGCCCCCGACGGGGACGTCGCTGGTGGGGCCCAGCGGCCCGTCCGCGGCGACGGGGGCGGAGGTGGTCGCGGCCGAGCAGCCGGCGACGGCCAGGCCTGCGGTCAGCGCCGCGGCACCGACGACGACGGTGCGGCGGTCCAGCGGGGAGTGGGGCACGGAGTACTCCAGGTGGTGGTGGGGAGCGGGGCGTCCGGGCCAACACTGGCACAGCCGGGCGTAGCGATACCGTGAGAAGCATGGCGAGGACGGTCACGCTCTCCGCCGCCGCGGTGCTCGCACTGGGCGGTGGTGCCGGGTGGTTGGTGGGGAGTTCGGCGCTGGACGCGGGCACGGGCACGGTAGTGCTGGCCGCCGGGATCGCGGTGACGGTGTGGCTGGTCGTCGTCGGCAGCCGGGACGCCGCGGAACGGCCGATGGAGCGCTGGCGCAGCCGCCGCCTGCTGCGGCTGGCCGTGGTCGGGCTGATCGCGATCGTCGGCTGCTCGGCGCTGCTGGGGTTCACCCCGTACGGCGAGCTGGCGGTGCCGCTCGGGTTCGGGGTGATCGGTGCGCTGCTGGTGCCGGCCTCGTCGCTGCTGGGCGACCGCACCTACCTGCTGCTGGGCGCGGCGTTGCTGCTGCTCGCCGCGCTGGGCGCGTTCCTGGCGCTGAACTCGGTGGGCCAGCTCTACCCGCGCGGGCTCGTCGGGCTGGGCGCCGGGGCGCTGCTGTGGGCCGCGTCGGCGTACCGGTCCGGCCTGGTCGCGCGGCTGCGCGGCACCCACTACCGGTAGCTGATCGTCCGCATCATCCCGTCCTCCATGTGGTAGTGGTTGTGGCAGTGGATCATCCACTCGCCCGGGTTGTCGGCGCGCCAGTCGAACGCCAGCTCGCCGCCGCGCGCGGCCACGACCGCGGTGTCCTTGCGGGGCCGCCCGGCGGTCGTCAGCTGGAAGTGGTGCCCGTGCAGGTGCACCGGATGGTGGTGGGCGCCCTCGTTGCGGACGGTGACCCGCACCCACTCGCCGTGGTGCACCGGCAGGGGCTCGCCGGGGGCGAGCCCGGCGACGTCGATGTCGGTGCCGCGCAGCGTCAGCGCGTAGGTGCGGTCGGGGACCCCGGCCTCCGGGACCCGGGACGGGCCGGTGGCGACGAGGTCGTCGTAGGTGAGCAGCCGGCCGTCGAGCTCGGCGGGACGGGCGTCGGCGGGCGGGGCGGCCGTGGCGGGCGCGTCGGTGTGGCGCAGCACGGCCCGGCCGAAGCCGGTCTTGCCCTCGGCGAGCACGCCGATCTGCCAGGCGCCCGGCACGGCCGCGTCGACGAGGACGTCGTAGCGCTCGCCCATCCCGATCCGGATCGCGTCGACGGTGACCGGCCGCACCGCCATCCCGTCGCTGTGGGTCACGGTCAGCGGATGGCCGTCGATCGCGAACCGGAACCCGGTGTCGGCGGCGGCGTTGACCACCCGGAGCCGGACCCGGTCGCCGCGGCGCACCTCGAATATGGCCGGGTCGGCCGGGGGCCGGGCGTTGACCAGCATGAGTGCGTACGAGCGGCCACCGAACGAGACGCGGTCGGGCCCGCCGGGGTCCTCGGCGGCGTCCGTCCCGCCGAAGGCCCCCGAGCCGCCGGGCGGGGAGCCGTGCCCGGCGTGCCCACCGGCCGGCGCGGCGTCGAGGCCGTCGCGCCAGTCGTCGAGCAGCAGGGTGTACTCGCGGTCGTAGGCCAGCTCCTCCGCGGCGGGTTCGACGACCAGCGCGCCGTACAGGCCGCGGTCGAGCTGGTGCCCGGAGTGGGCGTGGTACCAGTGCGTCCCCGCGTCGGGCACGGCGAAGGCGTACTCGAAGGAGGCGCCGGGGTCGATCGGCGGCTGGGTGAGTCCCGGCGTGCCGTCCATCGGGTTGACCAGCGAGATCCCGTGCCAGTGCACCGTCGTCGGCTCGGGCAGGGCGTTGGTGAGCGGGACGCGCAGCGTCTCGCCGGCCCGCAGCCGGATCTCCGGGCCGGGGACGGTGCCCCCGTATCCCCACGTCGTGGCCCGGGTGCCGGCGAGGTCGATCCCGACCTCGCCGGCACCCAGCGGCACCGTCAGCCCCGGGGGCGCCGGCATCCCGCCCGCGCAGCCGCCGAGCGCGACCAGCCCGGCCCCCAGACCGGCCAGGCGCAGGAACTGGCGCCGGGTCGTCACGCGACGGTGAACTCGCGGAGCATGCCGAGCGTGAAGTGCGGCGGGCCGGTGCCCTCGGTGGTCGGGGTGGTGCCCTCGGGCAGGAAGCAGGCCGCGACGTAGCGGCCCGGCGTCGCGTCGATGAAGGAGGTGTCGCTCTCGCCGGGGGCGGCGAAGACGATGCCGACGAGCTGCACCGAGGCCAGCGCCTCCTCCATCGGCAGCGCCAGCACGTCGGCGACGGGCAGGGTGACGTCGTCGTTGATGCGGGCGAGCACGATCTCGTGGAAGTCCTCGCCCTCGTTGGTCAGCGTGACGGCCGACTGCCCGGCCGGGAGGGAGTCGGGCAGGCCCTGGAACTCGAAGTCGACGGCGGTCACCGACGTCTCCTCGAAGCCGCAGTCGGCCAGCGCCGTCGCGTCGACCTCGTCCTCGGCGGCGGCGAACGCGGGGGACTCGGTGCCCGAGAAGTCGCCGGTGGACAGGCTCTGCGTGGAGGTCTCGACCAGGGTGTCGACGGAGTCCTTGATCTCCGCGGGCGCGGTCTCCTGCGCGGTGGTGAACAGCGGTCCGAGGGCCTGCAGCTGCTGGGCCAGCACGCCCTGCAGGGCCTCCGGCGGCAGCGCCTCCGGGGGTGGCGAGCTCGCGAACACCGACTCGATCTGCACCAGAGCGCTGCAGAACTCCGGGGTCCGGTCGGCCGGGGCGGGTGCGGGGGCGGCCGGGGCGGTGGCGGGTGCGCCGCCGCAGGCGGCCAGGGTCACGAGCAGGGCGGCGGCGGCCAGTACCGCTGCTCCGCGCCGGGTCGGGTGGGTCGTCATCGGGGCTCCTCCTCGGGTGCGGCGTCCTGGTCGGGAGGAGCGGACGACCGCGGGCGGCGATACCGGCGGATGGTCACGGTCCGGTCACGGTGTGGCCGTCGACGCGGACGGGCGGCCCCCGGGCGTCGGTGGTCGGCCCGGTGGCGCAGCCGGCGAGCAGGGCGGCGGTCGGGGCGCGCAGCACCTGGCACACTGGAGTGGTCATGACTTCCCTCCCGCTCGTCTTCGACGCGCCCCGCCGTGCGCTCCCGCCCCGCCACCTCGCCGACCTCGATCCCGCCGAGCGCCGCGCCGCCGTCGCCGAGCTGGGGTTGCCCGGCTTCCGCGCCGACCAGGTCGCGCGGCACTACTTCGGCCGGTTCACCGCCGACGTCGACGCGATGACCGACCTGTCACCCGCCGCCCGCGACGTGCTGCGTCCGCTGCTGCCCGAGCTGGTCACCCCGGTGCTCGAGCAGGCCTGCGACGACGGCGCCACGCGCAAGACGCTGTGGAAGGGCCACGACGGCACCCGTGCGGAGTCGGTGCTGATGGGCTACCCCGACCGCGCCACGGTCTGCGTGTCGAGCCAGGCGGGCTGCGGGATGGCCTGCCCGTTCTGCGCCACCGGCCAGGGCGGGCTGGAACGCAACATGTCGACGGGCGAGATCGTCGAGCAGGTCCGGCAGGCCGCCGCGGCCGCCCGGGACGGGGCGCTGGGCGCGCCCGCACGGCTGTCGAACGTCGTGTTCATGGGCATGGGCGAGCCGCTGGCCAACTACAAGCGCGTGGTGGCGGCGCTGCGCCGGATCACCTCACCGGCGCCGGACGGCCTGGGCATCTCCGCGCGCGGCGTCACCGTGTCGACGGTGGGGCTGGTCCCCGCCATCGACAAGCTCGCCGCCGAGGGCCTGCCCGTCACGCTCGCGGTGTCGCTGCACACCCCCGACGACGAGCTGCGCGACACCCTGGTGCCGGTCAACAACCGGTGGAAGGTCGACGAGGTGCTCGACGCCGCGCGCCGCTACGCGATGACCACCGGGCGGCGCGTGTCGATCGAGTACGCGCTGATCCGCGACGTCAACGACCACCCGTGGCGCGCCGACCTGCTCGGCAAGAAGCTCGCGCAGCGCATCGGCAAGCACCGCGTGCACGTCAACCTCATCCCGCTCAACCCCACCCCGGGCAGCGAGTGGGACGCCTCCCCGCGCCGGGTGCAGGACGAGTTCGTGCGGCGCGTCGAGGCCGCCGGGGTGGCGTGCACGGTGCGCGACACCCGGGGCCGGGAGATCGCCGCGGCCTGCGGGCAGCTGGCCGCCTCCGAGGCGTGACCGAGCCGTACGACGGCGGGCTGCTCGACGTCGGCGACGGTCAGCGGATCCGCTGGGACGTCCGCGGCAACCCCGAGGGCACCCCTGCGGTCGTGGTGCACGGCGGCCCGGGCTCGGGTGCGCCCACCGGGACGCACCGCTCGTTCGACCCCGACCGCTACCGGGTCGTGCAGTTCGACCAGCGCGGGTGCGGCGGCTCGCTCCCGCACGCGAGCGATCCGGGCACCTCGCTGGCGACCAACACCACCGCGCACCTCGTCGCCGACCTGGAGCGGCTGCGCAGCCACCTCGGGATCGGGAGCTGGGTGGTGTTCGGCGGCTCGTGGGGCTCGACGCTCGCCGGCCTACGCCCAGGCCCACCCGGAGCGGGTGCGCGCGATGGTGCTGGTCGCGGTCACCACGACCCGGCGCAGCGAGATCGACTGGCTCTACCGCGGCGTCGGCCGGTTCCTGCCGCGGGAGTGGGCCGCGTTCCGCGCGCATCACGACGACGAGGACCTGCTCGGCGGCTACGCCCGGCTGCTCGCCGACCCGGACGCCGGTGTGCGGGAGCGGGCCGCGCTGGCCTGGGCGACGTGGGAGGACGCGATCCTCGCGCTCGAGCCGGGTGGGCGGCCGGTCTTCACCCCGCGCCCCGGGCCCGACCTGCTCGCCCTGACCCGGCTGTGCGCCCACTACTTCTCGCACGGGGCGTTCCTGGAGGAGGGGGTCCTGATCCGCGAGGCGGGTCGGCTGGCCGGCGTCCCCGGCGTGCTGGTCCACGGCCGCCTCGACCTCGGTGGCCCGCTCACCACCGCCTGGGAGCTGGCCCGGGCGTGGCCGGGGGCGGAGCTGCACGTCGTCGAGGACGCCGGGCACCTGGGCAACGCCGAGTCCGGCCGCCTGATCCGCGCGGCGCTGGCCCGCTTCGCGGGGAGCTGAGGGACGACGACGTCGTCGCCGGACGAGGTGATCCGACGGCACGGCGAGCAGCACCGGCTGCGGCGGCGAGCGGGCCCGAGGACCGGGTCATGATCGCCATGAGTGGTGCAGAGCGGTCACGGATGGCACCTTTCCCCCACTTGTGGCGATCATGGCGGGCAGCCGGGCTCCGCGGGCCGAGGTGGGCCCCGGCGCCGGTGGGGTGGGTGGGAGCTGCGCCCGCCGAGGAGTTCGCGCGCATCGACCCGGCGACGTCGCGTTCGGTGGCGCACCGGGCGGCGCCGGCGAAGGCCGGTCCCCGGCCGCTGATCACCCCAGCCCGAGGACCTCCGCCAGGTCGAAGTCGACGGCCTGCTCCAGCTGCGCGTAGGTGCACGACTCCGGGGTGCGGTCGGGACGCCAGCGGACGAACTGGGCGGTGTGCCGGAACCGCACGCCCTCCATGTAGTCGTAGCGCACCTCGACCACCCGCTCGGGCCGCAGCGGTGTGAACGAGAGGTCCTTGCCGTTGTTCCAGCGGCTGCCCTCGCCCTTGCGTGGGGTGCGCTCGCCCTCCTCCTGCCTCGCCCACGCCCACGGGTGGTCGTCGAACGTGGTGACCAGCGGCTGCAGCTCGTCGAACAGCTCCCGGCGCCGGGCCATCGGGAACGCGCCGATCACCCCGACGGACGCGAGGACGCCGCGGTCGTCGAACAGACCGAGCAGCAGCGAGCCGATCGCGTCCGGCCCGGACTTGTGCACCCGGTACCCGGCCACCACGCAGTCGCAGGTGCGCTCGTGCTTGATCTTGGCCATGACGCGCTTGTCGGGCTGGTAGGTCTGCTCCGCCTTCTTGGCGATCAGCCCGTCGAGCCCGGCCCCCTCGAACTGCTCGAACCACTGCTGGGCGAGCGCGCTGTCGCGGGTGAGCGGGGTGACGTGCACCGGCGGCTTCGCCCCGCCCAGCGCCCGCTCCAGTGCGGCGCGGCGCTCGGCGAACGGGAGGCCGGTGAGGTCGTCGTCGCCCAGGGCCAGCAGGTCGAACGCGACGAAGCTGGCCGGGGTGGTCTCGGCCAGCATCTTCACCCGGCTCGCGGCGGGGTGGATGCGCTGCTGCAGTACCTCGAAGTCGAGCGTGTTGTGCTCGCGGTCGAGCACCACGATCTCGCCGTCGATCACCGCCCGGTCCGGGAAGTTCGCCTTCACCGCCTCGACGACCTCCGGGAAGTACCGCGTCATCGGCTTCTCGTTGCGGCTGCCGATCTCCACGTCGTCGCCGTCGCGGAAGATGATCGAGCGGAAGCCGTCCCACTTCGGTTCGTAGAGCTGGCCGTCGGGGATGGCGGCCACGGGCTTGGCCAGCATGGGTTTCACCGGCGGCATGACGGGCAGGTCCACGGGCGCCATAGTGCACGGTCGGCGGCGCCCGTGGGACCCGGTCGTCGGATCGCGGTGTCGGATCGCGGTGTCGGATCGCGGTGTCAGATCCTGGTGTCAGATCGTGGTCTTCAGGATGCAGATCGCGAGGTGCGCGGCGAGCACCCCCGGGTCCGCCTCGCACGCGCGCAGCGCGTCCGCGATCGTCGTGCGTACCCCGGACAGGCCGTTCAGCAGGTCGTTCATGGTGATCTCCTCAGCGTCTGACGTCGTAGATGTCGTTGAACGGGGTGGACAGCACCCGCTGGAAGCGGGTGAGGCCGGCCTCGCGGGCGACCTCCTCCAGCGCCCGCGGCCCGGCCTGGGTGCCCAGTGCGCGGTCGCCGTGCTGTGCGAGCGCGTTCGGGACGCACAGCAAGGTCGAGAATCCGTAGTACATGCGACCGATCGGATGGGTGTTCGCCGCCAGGTCGTCACCCGCGGTGGGCTCGACGAGCAGCCAGCAGCCGTCGTCGGCCAGCGCGTCGCGGATGTGCCGGGCGGCGCCGACGGGATCGCCCATGTCGTGCAGGCAGTCGAACGTGGTGACGAGGTCGTAGCCGGTGCCGGAGAACGTGGTGGCCGCGGCGACCTCGAACCGCACCCGGTCGGCGAGCCCGGCCTCCGCGGCGCGCTCGGCGGCCATGCCGATCGACTCGTCGTGGTAGTCCGACCCGGACACGGACGCCCGCGGGTAGGCCTGCGCCATCAGCACCGAGCTGGCCCCGAGCCCGCACCCGACGTCCGCGACCCGGCCCCCGGCGCGCAGTGCGGCATCGACGCCGTCGAGCGCCGGGATCCAGGACGACGTGAGGTTCGCCAGGTAGCCCGGCCGGAAGAACGCGTCGCAACCCAGGAACACGTCCGGATCGTGGGCGTGCCATCCCATCCCGGTGCCCGTCCGGAACGAGTCGGTGATCCGGCGCTCCGCCCGCAGCGCGCCCAGGGCCAACAGGAACGCGCCCGGCAGGTACACCGGGCCGTCCGGGTCGGCGAGACAGAACGCCTGCTCCTCGGTCAGCCGGAAGACGCCGTCGCCATGGGTCACGTAGCCGCCCGCGGCCTGTCCGCGCAGCCACTCGGTGACCGGGCGGACCTGGGTGCCGGTGCGGTCGGCCAGCTCTGCGGGGGAGGCGGGCCCCTCGGCCAGCGCCCGGTACAGGCCGAGTCGGTGGCCGATCACGACGGATCCGGCGGCGGCCGTGGCCCCGAGGTCACCGACGAACCGGTCGAGGAACGCGTCGAGCACGCCCTGGTCCAGCGTCATGTCGGCGCCCCCACCGGCGTCACGACCGGGAGGCCCGGCTGGGTGCGGCGGGTGGTCTCCTCGTCGACCCCGAACCGTCGTACGTCGATGTCGGTGAAGTGCGGGAAGGAGCGGACGGTGCGGTACAGCGCGGACGCCAGGAACGCGTCCGCGGCGGCGTCGTCGGTGAACAGGTAGACCCCGCCGTACCGGGTGGCCCCGGGGTCGGTGAGCCAGATCTTCGCGAGCAGCCCGGGCTGCTCGCGAACGCGGGTGCGAGCTCGGCGCAGACCTCGCGGTAGCGGGCATCGGTCATGTCGACGAGCCGGAAGGTGATCAGGAGTGTGTGCATGCGGGCGACGCTAGGTCGGCCGCCGCCCCCGTCGCATCGGGCGATCACGCCATCCGGTGGCCCGGATGCTGTAGGCGCTCAGGTGAGCCCCCGCTCGGCCGCGATCCGGGCCGCCTCCGCGCGGGTGTGCACCTCGAGCTTGGTGAAGATGGTGGAGACGTGCCGGCCCACCGTCTTCTCGCTGATGAACAGCTGTGCCCCGATGTCGCGGTTGGAGCGGCCGTGGGCGAGCAGTCGCAGCACGTCGAGCTCCCGCGGGGTCAGCCCGGTGCCCGGGGTGGGGGGGGTCGCCCGACGTCTCGGTGTCGACTAACCGGCCCAGCCAGCCGTCGACGCTGCCGGGCCCGAAGTCCAGCCACACCGGCTGGTGCGGCCCGACCGGCGCCCCGACCGGGGCGAAGCCGAGGGGCAGGAAGATCGGTCCGAGCTGCGACAGGTCGACCACCGACGAGTACAGGCGGCGTAGCCGCGGCCGCAGCTCCATGTAGACGCGCTTCACGTCGAGCCAGCACGCCGACACCGCGGGCGAGCGCAGCTCACCGGAGTCGCGACCGAGCCAGCGGCGCATGAACAGCACCCGGTCGTCGCGGTCGGGCGGGGCGGCGGCGAGGTGGTCGAGCCACGGCCGGGCGATCGGGTCGGCGTCGAGCAGGGCCGGGTCGACGGTCCCGCGCTCGGCGATCTGGACGAAGGCCGCCACGCTGCGGTCGGCGTCACGGGCCACCGCGAACGTCTCGGGATGGCGGGCCCACCAGCGTCCGAGCGCGGCCGCGGCGTCCGGTGTCTCGTGCCGGGCGGTGATCGCGTCGATGGCCGGACCGTCCTCCGGCCGCGCCGGCTCGACGGTGAACCCCGGCCGGGTGCTCGGGAAGCACGCGTCGCGCACCACCGGGTTCTCGATCAGGAACATGAGGTCGGCGGTGACCTGCCACAGGTTCCCGCCCCCGGTCCCGGCCCGGTCGGTGAAGAACCGGGCGGCGCGGCGGCGGTAGGCCCGCCGGGCGTCCGGGTCGCGGACGGCGAGCTCCTGCCCGACGGTGTCGCGGACGACGTCGTGCAGCAGCAGCCCGTCGGCTCCGGGCTCGGTGGACGGAAGCGCGCGCAGGGTGTCGAAGGCGCTGCGGGCGTCGTCGACGTCCAGGACGGCGCGCAGGATCGGCTCGGTCACCCGGCGCACCGTGGACGCCGCCTCCACCACGGGCACGGTCCCGGCGGGCAGCGGCCCGAGGAAGCCGTCCAGCAGCCCGGTCGGTGCGGGGGAGGCGCCCGGGTCGGCGCGCAGGCGCGCGGCGGCCAGGACGAGCGCCAGCGGGTGTCCCCGGGCGAAGTCGTTGGCCCGGTGGGCGAGCGGCTCGTCGAGACCGCGGGCGCGCAGCAGGTGCAGTGCGTCGTCCGGGGCGAGCGGGGTGAGCCGGAAGTCCGCGACGAGGTCCGTCCAGCCGGGGGTGGTGTGCCAGAGGGCACTCGGCCGGTCGCGGCCTGCGAACAGGGTGACGACCGATGCGGGGAGCGCGGGCAGGAAGGCGGTGCGCAGCCAGGTGTCGAGCAGGCCGAGCACCTCGTAGGTGTCGATCGCGAGGACCGTGCGCCGGGGATCGGCTGCGACCGCCGCCGCGATCGCGGCCGTCCCGGGTTCGGCCTCCGTGAGTCCGAGGGCCCGGCCGAGCGCGCTCCGCAGCCCCCGCGGAGTCGGCTCGACGTCGCGGCCGTCGAGCACGATCGAGCGCACGCCCGGCCCGGTCGCGGCGAGGACCGCGTGCAGCAGCCGGGACTTCCCGATGCCCCCCGGGCCGTGCACGAACGCGGCCACGAACGGCGGCTCGGCCGCACCGATGGCGGAGGACAGGGCCGTGAGCTCCCGGTGGCGGCCGACGAACCCGTCCGCGGCGCGCTCCACGAGAAGCTCGGCGATCGTGCGCGTCATCGTCCACGTCCCCTCTGTGGCGAGCCGGTCAGGGTAGGCCGGACGCCCCGGCCGGAACAGGTGTCGCCGTGGGAAGGGGCCGTCCGGCGGTGGCAGGATCGGCCGGGTGGCCCCGAAGCCCAGCCCGTCCGACCTGCAGGCCGCCCGCGCGCTGACGATCCCCGACGTCCTCCCCGGACCCGACGACCCGCCGCTGCGCGTCCTGTTCTGCGGCATCAACCCGGGCCTGGTCTCGGCCGCCACCGGGCACCACTTCGCCCGCCCCGGCAACCGGTTCTGGCCGGTGCTGCACCGCTCCGGCTTCACCCCGCGGCAGCTCGCGCCCGCGGAACAGGGCGAGCTGGCCGGGCTCGGCCTGGGCCTCACCAACCTGGTCGCGCGCGCCACCGCCCGCGCCGACGAGCTGGGCGCCGCGGAGATCGTCGCCGGGGGTGCACGCCTGCGGGCGCTGGTCGCGGAGCGCGCGCCGGGGTGGCTGGCGGTCGTCGGCGTCACGGCGTACCGCACGGCGTTCGGCGCCCGCCGGGCCGTGATCGGGCCGCAGGACGAGCCGTGGGGCGGCACGCGGGTGTGGGTGCTGCCCAACCCGAGCGGGCTCAACGCGCACTGGACGCCGGCCGCCATGGCCGACGAGTTCGCCCGGCTGCGCGCCGCCACGGGCGCATAGGCCTCAGCCGGACAGCACCGTCACACAGGGCCCGTCACGGCTTCCGGAGTCCGTCCATCAGGAGGTCGAGCATGCGCGCGGCCTGGGCCGGTTCGGCCGCGGCGAGGCCGATGCCGCTGACGCTCGCGAGCACGTCGGCCGGTTCGACGTCGTCGCGCAGCGTGCCGGCCGCGGCCCCCGCGCCGAGCAGCGACGACAGGGCCTCGACCATGCGCTCGCGGCTGGCGGCGAACGGGTTGTCACCGGCCGCGGCCAGGGCGCGCAGGGCGTCGCCCATGCCGCGCTTGGTGGTCATGTAGTCGACGAACCGGTCCATCCACACGCGCAGCGCGCGGTCGGTGGGCAGCTGGGCGAGCAGGTCGGACGCGGCGCCGCACAGCCGGGTGACCTCGTTGCGGTACACGGCCTCGACCAGCGCGTCCCGGGTGGGGAAGTGCCGGTAGAGCGTGCCGATGCCGACCCCGGCGTCCTTCGCGATCCCCTCCAGGGTGGCGTCCGGACCCCGCTGCGCGAACGCGCGGGCAGCCGCGGTGAGCACGCGCTCGCGGTTGCGCCGCGCGTCGGCGCGCATCGGGTGTGTGGCGGGCGTCACAGCTGCTCCTCGGAATCATCCGGAGGCCCCTCCGTTTGAACGGAAGGTAGCGGAGGTTCCTCCGCTTCGAGCCTACCGGCCACGAGAGGAACGGGACATGACCACCGCATCCCGTGTCACCACCCCCTTCACCGCCATCTCCGGCGCCGCCGAGATCGTGGCGGACGTCGACCTCACCGGCCGCCGCGCGATCGTCACCGGCGGCTCCTCCGGAATCGGGATCGAGACGGCCCGCGCGCTCGCGGCCGCGAACGCCGACGTCACGATCGCCGTCCGGGACGTCGACGCGGGCGTGCGGGCCGCCGCCGACATCGTGGCGTCCACCGGCAACGACCATGTCCTCGTCGCGCCGCTGGACCTCACCGACCAGGCCTCGATCGCCTCGTTCGTCCGCACCTGGGACGGCCCGCTGCACATGCTGGTGAACAACGCCGGCGTCATGGCCACCCCGGAGCTGCGCACCCGCGAGGGATGGGAGCTGCAGTTCGCGACCAACCATCTCGGGCACTTCGCGCTGGCCACCGGCCTGCACCTCGCCCTCGCTGCGGCCGGGGACGCGCGGATCGTGTCCGTCAGCTCGAGTGCGCACCTGCGCTCGCCGATCGTGTTCGACGACGTCCACTACCTGACCCGGCCGTACGTGCCGTCCATCGCCTACGCCCAGTCCAAGACGGCGAACGTCCTGTTCGCGGTGGAGGCGGCCCGCCGCTGGGTCGACGACGGGATCGTCGCCAACGCCGTGATGCCCGGCGGCATCCGCACCCGGCTGCAGCGCCACCTCGCCCAGCCGGAGCTGGGGCGGACGGCGGGGCCGGTGCGCTGGAAGACCCCGGCCCAGGGCGCGGCCACCTCGGTGCTGTTGGCGGCGTCGCCGTCGGTGGCCGGGGTGAGCGGGCGCTACTTCGAGGACTGCGCGGAGGCGGGCTCCAGCCGGCCCGGATCCCGCACCGGGGTCGCCGCGCACGCCCTCGACCCGGAGGCGGCGGCCCGGCTCTGGGACGAGTCGGTGCGCACCCTGGCCTGAGTGGCAGAATCTGGAGCAGATGCTCAGTTTTCTGTCTCCGGTGGAGGTGCGGGATGTGGTTCTGGCTGGCCGGGGCGATCGCGGCCGAGGTGATGGGCACGGTGGCGCTGCGCTTCTCCGAGGGCTTCACCCGCCTCGTCCCGTCGATCGTCGTGGCGCTGGGGTACGGCTTCGCGTTCTACGCGCTGTCGCAGGCGCTGGCGCGGGGGATGGTGCTCGGCGTCGCGTACGGGGTGTGGGCGGCGGCCGGGGTGGCGCTCATCGCGCTGATCGGGGCGGCGTTCCTCGGGGAGGGGCTGACCTGGGTCCAGGTGGGCGGCATCGGTCTGGTGATCGCCGGGGTCCTCGCGCTGGAGCTGGGCGGGGCGCCGCACGGTGCCTGACGGGCGGCGGGTGAAGGGGGAGCGGCGCAGGCGGCTGCTGCTCGACGCCACGCTGCGGCTCGTCGGCCGGGCGGGTGCCGTCGCCGTCACCCAGCGGGCCGTCGCGGCCGAGGCGGGGGTGGCGCCCAGCGCGGTCCTGTACTACTTCCCGACCGTCGACGACCTGCTGGTCGCCGCGTTGCGCGACGTCAACGACCGGTGGGTGGGCGCCCTGCAGGACCTGCCCGCCGACCGGTCCGCGGCCCTGGACGCGCTCGCCGTCATGGTGCGGGGGAGCCCGACGGGGGACGAGGGCCTGGCGGAGTTCGAGCTCTACCTGCTGTCCGCGCGGCGGCCGGAGCTGCGGCCCGAGCTGGACCGGTGGTGGGGGGCGCTCGACGCCGTGGCCGCCCGGCTCGCCCCGGACCGCGCCACGGCGTTCGCCGCCGCGCTGGACGGGCTGTTCCTGCGGGCCTCGACCGGCGTCGACCTGCCGGACGTGCGGGTGGTGCTGGCCCACCTGGCCTCGTGAGCGCTACGCGTCGAGGTCCTGGGGCTCGGGCGGTTCCTCGGCGCCCTCGTGGGCGTCGCGGTCGGCCCAGTCCAGCAGCGGGGCCAGGGAGAACGGCGCGTCGTCGATGCCGGCGTGCAGGTCGCCCAGCTCGACGAACCGGGCGGGCACCGTCGCGATCGTGAAGTCGCGCGGGTCGGCGTCGTCGACCTCGTCCCAGCGGATCGGGGTGGACACGACGGCCTCGGGCACCCCGCGCACCGAGTAGGCGCTGCGGATGGTGTGGTCGCGGGCGTTCTGGTTGTAGTCGACGAACACCGACGCGGGATCGCGGTCCTTGCGCCACCAGGTCAGGTCCACCAGGTCGCAGCGCCTGCCGACCTCGCGGGCGAACGCGTGCGCCGAGCGCCGGACGTCGGCGAAGCCGTGCTCGGGCGGGATCCGCACGTAGACGTGCATCCCGGAGCCACCGGAGGTCTTCGGGAACCCGGTCGCGCCCAGCTCGTCGAGCACCTCGTGGACGACGTGCGCCACGCGCCGCACGTCGTCGTAGGACGCCTCGGGCATCGGGTCGAGGTCGATGCGCCACTCGTCGGGCTGCTCGACGTGCCCGCGCCGGGAGTTCCACGGGTGGAACTCCACGGTGGACATCTGGACCGCCCACACGACGTCGGCGGGATGCTGGACGCACAGCTCGTCGGCGGTGCGGTTCCAGCGGGGGAAGTGCACGCGCACGGTCTCGACCCAGTCGGGCGCCCCGCGGGGCAGCCGCTTCTGGTGCACCTTCTCCCCGGTGACGCCGGTGGGGAAGCGGTGCAGCATGCACGGCCGGTCGCGCAGGGCGCGCACGATGCCGTCGGAGACGGCGAGGTAGTACCGCGCGAGATCGAGCTTGGTCTCCCCGCGAGCGGGGAAGTAGACGCGGTCGGGGTTGCTCAGCCGGACGGTGCGGTCACCGACGGCGAGCTCGACCGCCTCGCTCTTCGACGTCAGGGCCCACCTACCGGCGCCAGGCGTTGCGCTTGCGCAGCGAGTGCGCGATCAGCACGGCGGCCATCGCGACGCCCACCCCGATGAGCCAGATGTCCTCGGTGCGGCCGGTGTGGTTGCCGATCAGCATGACGAAGACGATCGCGGTGGAGACCCAGCCGGCGATCAGCGCGCCCTTGGGGAACTCGCCGTGCCAGCCCCACTCGGCCGACGGCTCCTCGTCGGGGTCGACCGCGGTCCGCTGCGCCAGCTCACGGGAGTCACTCGCCATGGGGCACATCCTGGCACAACACCGCGGCGGGGATGATGAGCGGTGATGAACACCCGATCCGTGCTCGTGCTGGGTTCCACCGGTTCGATCGGCACGCAGGCGCTCGACCTGCTCGACGCCCACCCCGACCGGTTCACCGTGGCCGGTCTGGCCGCCGGTGGGGGCGACGTCACGCTGCTGCTGCAGCAGATCCGCCGTCACGGCGTCCGCGCGGTCGCGGTGGCCGACGCCGAGGCCGCGGCCGCGCTGCGCCGGGCGCTGCCGGGTGCCGGGCTGCGCGGGGTCGAGGTGCTCTCCGGTGCCGCCGCGGCCACCGACCTGACCGCGGGCGCGGGCGCCGACATCGTCCTCAACGGCATCACAGGCTCGGTCGGCCTCGGTCCGACGATGGCCGCGCTGGGGTCCGGGGCCACGCTCGCGCTGGCCAACAAGGAGTCGCTGGTCTCCGGCGGCGCGCTCGTCACGGGCGCGGCCGCACCCGGGCAGATCGTTCCGGTCGACTCCGAGCACTCCGCGCTGGCCCAGTGCCTGCGCGGCGGCCGGGCCGAGGAGGTGGCGCGGCTGGTGCTGACGGCGTCGGGCGGCCCGTTCCGCGGCCGCACCCGTGAGGAGCTGGCGGGCGTCACCGTCGACGAGGCGCTGGCCCACCCGACCTGGGCGATGGGCCCGGTGATCACCATCAACTCCGCCACCCTCGTCAACAAGGGTCTGGAGCTGATCGAGGCGCACCTGCTGTTCGACGTGCCCTACGACCGGATCGACGTCGTGGTGCACCCCCAGTCGATCGTGCACTCGATGGTCACCTTCGTCGACGGCTCGACGCTGGCGCAGGCCAGCCCCCCGGACATGACGCTGCCGATCGCGCTCGCGCTGGGCTGGCCGGAGCGCCTGGCGGGCGCGGCACCGCCCTGCACCTGGGCCGCGCCGCAGACCTGGGAGTTCGAGCCGCTCGACGAGGACGCGTTCACCGGGGTCCGGCTGGCCCGCCGCGCCGGGGAGGCGGGCGGCTGCCTGCCCGCGGTGCTCAACGCGGCCAACGAGGAGGCGGTGGCCGCGTTCGTGGCGGGCGCGCTGCCGTTCACCGGCATCACCGACCTGCTCGACCGCGTGCTCGACGCCGCCGACGCCTGGACCGCCGACCCCGCTAGCGTGGACGACGTGCTGGCGGCGGAGGACTGGGCCCGGGCGCACGCCCGTGAGGCCACCGGAGTGACGACATGATGTTCGTGCTGGGGATCCTGATCTTCTTCGTCGGGATCCTGATCTCGGTGGCCTGGCACGAGCTGGGCCACTTCGTCACCGCCCGCTGGTTCGGCATCAAGGTGCCGGAGTTCATGGTCGGCTTCGGGAAGACCATCTGGTCGGTCAAGCGCGGCGAGACCGAGTACGGCCTCAAGGCGATCCCGCTCGGCGGCTACATCCGCATGATCGGCATGATCCCGCCCGCCCCCGGCGAGACGCTGGGGCGCAGCCGCCGCTCGGGCCCGTTCCAGGGCATGATCGACGACGTCCGCGCGCAGTCCCAGCTCGACGTGCGCCCCGAGGACGCCCACCGGCAGTTCTACCTGCGCGCGCCGTGGAAGCGGATCGTGGTGATGGCCGCGGGTCCGATCATGAACCTGATCCTGGCGGTCGTGCTGTTCGCGATCCTGCTCATGGGCATCGGCCAGTTCAACGGCACCACCACCGTGAGCGCGGTGAGCGAGTGCGTCCTGCCCGCGGACTCCACCACGCAGACGTGCCCCGTCGGCGCCCCGCCCACCCCGGCCGCGCTCGCCGGGTTCCGCGCGGGCGACGAGATCGTCGCGCTGAACGGGCAGCCCTTCGAGCGGTTCGGTGGCGACGACCTGCGCGCCGCGATCCAGCGGTCCTCCGGCCCGATCACGGTCACGGTCCTGCGCGACGGGCAGCGCCTCGACCTGGCCGCCACGCCGATCAGCAACCTGGTGTCGTCGGTCGACGACCCGAGCACGCTCGTGCAGGGCAGCTTCCTCGGCATCGGCCTGGTCTCGGACTACGAGCGGCTCGGGCTCGGCGCGGTGTTCGTCGAGATCGGGGACGTCGTCGGCCGCACCGGGCAGGCGATCGCCGAGCTGCCCTCGCGGGTGCCGAGCCTGTTCGGGTCGGTGTTCCTGGGCGAGGAGCGCGACGTCGACGGCCCGATCGGCATCGTCGGTGTGTCGCGGATCGGCGGGGAGGTCCTGGCGCAGGAGATCCCGTTCGTCGCCGAGGCGTCGCTGCTGCTCATGCTGCTCGCGTCCGTCAACATCTCGCTGTTCCTGTTCAACCTCCTCCCGATCCCCCCGCTCGACGGCGGGCAGATCTTCCCGGCCGCCTGGGAGGCGGTGAAGAAGCGGATCTGGAAGCTGCGCGGGAAGCCCGATCCCGGGCCGGTCGACGTGGCGAGGCTGATGCCGGTGGCCTACGTCGTGGCCATGGTGTTCATCGTGTGGAGCGGGCTGCTGCTGGTCGCCGACGTGATCAACCCCGTGCGGCTGTTCCAGTGAGCGCCGCCCCCGAGGGGGATCTCCGCCCGCTGGCGGTGTTCGACGTCGACGGGGTGCTGGCCGACGTCACCCACCGGCTGCACCACCTGCGGGCCCGGCCGCAGCGCTGGGAGCGGTTCTTCCAGGCCGCGGACCGCGACCCCCTGCTGGCGGAGGGCGCCGACCGCCTGCGCGCCGCCCTGCTCGACCACGACGTGCTCTACCTGACCGGCCGCCCCGAGCGCACACGCCGGCTCACCGAGCGCTGGCTCGACCGCCACGACCTGCCGACCGGGCCGCTGGTCATGCGCCGCGACGACGACCACCGCCCCGCGCGGTGGATGAAGCGCGAGGTGCTGCGGCGGCTCTCGGCCACCCGCGAGATCGTGTCGGTGCTCGACGACGACCCGGCCGTCGTCGCGGTGCTGGAGGCCGACGGCTGGCCGGTGGAGCTGGCCACCTGGCTGCCGCACTCGTCGACGCTGCAGCGGGCGCAGGAGCGGCAGGGGCGTACCTGACGCGCCCCTTTGCTCTGCGTACCTCCACGCACCGCGATGCGCCGAGGTGCGCAGAGCAAAGGGGGTGCTTCCCGACACGGTGGGCGGCGGCCGCCGACGCCGCGGGGGATACTGGGGGTCGTGACCGTCTCCCTGGGCATGCCCGCTCCTCCCGCGCCGACGCTGTCGGAGCGCCGGAAGACCCGTCAGCTGCAGGTGGGGACCGTCGGTGTCGGGTCCGAGCACCCCATCTCGGTGCAGTCGATGACCACCACCCTGACCTCCGACGTCAACGCCACCCTGCAGCAGATCGCCGAGCTCACCGCGGCCGGCTGCGACATCGTGCGCGTCGCCTGCCCGAGCCAGGACGACGCCGACGCGCTGCCGGCCATCGCGGCCAAGTCGCAGATCCCGGTGATCGCCGACATCCACTTCCAGCCTCGGTACGTCTTCGCCGCCATCGACGCCGGGTGCGCCGCGGTGCGCGTCAACCCAGGCAACATCCGCAAGTTCGACGACCAGGTCAAGGAGATCGCGGCCGCGGCGAAGGACCGGGGCACGCCGATCCGGATCGGCGTCAACGCGGGCAGCCTCGACAAGCGGCTGATGGAGAAGTACGGCAAGGCCACGCCCGAGGCGCTGGCCGAGTCGGCGATGTGGGAGGCGGGCCTGTTCGCCGAGCACGACTTCCACGACATCAAGATCTCGGTGAAGCACAACGATCCGGTCGTGATGGTCCGCGCCTACGAGATCCTCGCGCAGCAGTGCGACTACCCGCTGCACCTGGGCGTCACCGAGGCCGGTCCGGCGTTCCAGGGCACGATCAAGTCCGCCGTCGCGTTCGGGGCGCTGCTGCGCCAGGGCATCGGCGACACGATCCGCGTCTCGCTCTCGGCCCCGCCCGTCGAGGAGGTGAAGGTCGGCGCGCAGATCCTGCAGTCGCTCAACCTGCGCCCCCGCAAGCTGGAGATCGTGTCCTGCCCGTCGTGCGGGCGCGCCCAGGTCGACGTCTACAAGCTCGCCGACGAGGTCACGGCCGGGCTGACGGGCATGGAGGTGCCGCTGCGCGTCGCCGTCATGGGCTGCGTCGTGAACGGCCCGGGGGAGGCCCGCGAGGCGGACCTGGGCGTGGCGTCGGGCAACGGCAAGGGGCAGATCTTCGTCAAGGGCGAGGTGATCAAGACCGTGCCCGAGCACGCGATCGTCGAGACGCTCATCGAGGAGGCCATGAAGCTGGCCGAGACGATGGAGGGCGACGGGGCACCCGAGGTGTCGGTCGGCTGAGCGGGGCTCGCCGCGGCGATCGTCGGGCGGCGGATCCGCCGTGGGCATCGGGGCTCCGGTATGGCACCGTAGACAGGTGCTCAGAGTCGCCGGCGCCCGGCTTCTCGACGACCGGGACCGGCCGGTCGTCCGCGCCGCGCTCGACGCGGATCCGGTGGCCTCCTGCATGGTCGCCGCGCGGGTCGAGGTGGCCGGGCTCGACCCGTGGCGCCTGGGCGGCGAGGTGTGGGCGTCGGGATCGCGGCACGACGGGCTGTGCTTCTCCGGGGCCAACCTCGTGCCGCTGCGCGGGGAGCGCCCGGCCATCCGCAGCTTCGCCGACCGCGCGCGTCGGCACGGGCGCTCCTGCTCCTCGATCGTGGGCCGCGCGGAGCTGGTGATGCCGCTGTGGGAGGAGCTGGCGCCGCACTGGGCGCCCGCCCGCGAGGTGCGCGCCGACCAGCCCCTGATGGTGCTGCCCGGGCCGCCCTCGGTGACCCCTGACCCGGCCGTGCGCCCGGTGCGCCCCGACGAGCTCGACCGCTACCTCCCCGCCGCCATCTCCATGTTCATCGAGGAGGTCGGCGTCGACCCCCGCGCCGGCGACGGGGGCGCGGGCTACCGGGCCCGGGTCGCCGAGCTGGTGTCGGCGGGCCGCGCGTTCGCCCGCTTCGAGGGCGACCAGGTGGTGTTCAAGGCCGAGATCGGTGCGCTGTCGAGCCGCGTGGGCCAGATCCAGGGGGTCTGGGTGCACCCCGCGTGCCGCGGGCACGGCCTCGGCACGGCCGGCACCGCGGCGGTCGTCGAGCGGCTGGCGGGGATGAACCGGGTGTCGAGCCTGTACGTCAACGGTTTCAACCACGTCGCCCGCGCGTCCTACACGCGCATCGGGTTCACCCAGATCGCCAGCTTCTCCACGATCCTGTTCTGACGGCCTGTTCCGGCGGCCTCTTCTGGCGGAGGTGCGCGGGCGCGTCCGCGGCCCGCTCGGCATACTCGCGGTCGTGCCAGCCCGCCGTGCCCTCGCCCTCCTCCTGACGGCGGCGGTGCTCGGCACCACCGCGGGCTGCGGCCTGTTCGGCGGGGGCGGGCCGGAGGAGGCCGTCGAACGGTTCCTGGCCGCCTGGAGCGCGGGTGACGCCGCGGGTGCCGCGGCGCTGACCGACGACCCGGCCGCGGCCACGGAGCTGCTCACCGCGACCCGCGCCGCACTGGCGCCGCAGGGGCTGACCGCGACACCGGCGCAGGTCCGCACCGCCACCGACCGGGCGACGGCGTCGGTCGACGTCACCTGGGACCTGGGGCAGGGCCGCACCTGGAGCTACCTCGGGGAGCTGGAGCTCACCCGCACGCCCGGCCGGCCCGCCGACGACGGTCCCGGCTGGCGGGTGCTCTGGAGGCCGACCGTCGTGCACCCGCAGCTGGGCGCGGGCCAGCGCCTGGCCCTGCGCACCGAGACCCCACCGCCCGCGCCCGTCGTCGACCGGAACGGGGCGCCGCTGCTGGAGCCCACGCCCGTGGTCTCGGTGCTGCTCGACCGCACCGCCGCGGGCGACCTCCCGGCCGTCACCGGTGCGCTCGCCGCGGCGCTGGGCCCGCTCGACCCGTCGATCACGCAGTCCTCGATCACCGACGGTGCCGCGCGCACCCCGGACGGCCAGGTCTACTCGGTCGCGGTGCTGCGCGAGCGCGACTACCACTCGGTGCGCGACGCCATCTACGAGCTGCCCGGCGTCCGGTTCACCACGGCCCAGCGCCTGCTCGCCCCCGACGCCGCGTTCGGGCGGCAGGTGCTGCCCGCGGTCCGCACGCACGTCGCGCCGCAGCTCGACGGCGTCGACGGCTGGTCGGTGCGGGTCGTCGACGGCGCGGGCAGCGACGTCACGGTCCTCGCGGAGACGCCGCCGCGGCCCGGCTCGACGGTGGCCACCGGTCTCGACCGCAGGCTGCAGACCGCCGCCGAGGACGCCGTCGAGCCGATCCCGCAGCAGGCGATGCTGGTGGCGATCGCCCCGTCGACGGGGGACGTGCTGGCCGTCGCCCAGAACGGTCCCGCCGACGCCGAGGGCGCGCTCGCGCTGACCGGCCGCTACCCGCCCGGCTCGACCTTCAAGATCGTGACCGCGGCCGCGGGGATCGCCGAGGACGGGCTGACACCCGACGCCCCCGTCGCCTGCCCGGGGACGCTGACGATCGGTGGCCGGCCGGTGCCCAACATCGACCTGTTCGACCTCGGCACGGTGCCGCTGCGCACCGCCTTCGCGCGCTCCTGCAACACCACCTTCGCGCAGATCGGCGCGCAGCTGGCCCCCGGCGCCCTGCCCGCCGCGGCGCTGACGCTCGGCCTGGGCGCCGACTACGCCGTGCCCGCGCTGACCACGATCACCGGATCGGTACCCGTGGCGCAGGCCGAGGTACAGCGTGCCGAGAACGGCTTCGGACAGGGCCAGGTGCTGGCCAGCCCGTTCGGCATGGCACTGGTGGCGGCCACCGTCGCCCGCGGCGCGGCGGTCGTGCCGGAGCTGATCGACGGGGAGCCCACCGAGCAGCTGGTGCCCCCGGCGGCGCCCGACCCCGCGGTGCTCGCGGCCGTGCGCCCGATGATGCGCGCCGTCGTCACCGAGGGGTCGGCGACGGCGCTGGCCGGGCTCGGGGAGGTCCACGGCAAGACGGGCACCGCGGAGTTCACCGACGACGGCCGCGCGCACGGCTGGTTCGTGGGCTACCGCGGCGACGTCGCGCTGGCGGTGCTGGTCGTCGACGGCGGATCGTCGGCCCCGGCGGTCGAGGCGGCCGCGCGGTTCCTCGCCGCCACCCCCTGACCGCGCCACCCCTGGTCGCGGGCGGTGGCCGCGCCCGGCCCGCCGTCCTATCCTGGGACCCGTGCCGCGCAGCCGGATCCCCGCGCTCGCCCTCGCCGCCGACCTCGTCGCGGTGGTGGTGTTCGCCGCCGTGGGCCGGGTCAACCACGCCGAGTCCGGCGACCTGTGGGGCCTGCTGGTCACGCTCGCGCCGTTCGCGGTCGGGGTGGGGGCGGCATGGGCCACGCCGGTGGTGCGCGCCGACCCGTCGGGGCTGCGGGCCGGCGCCGTCGTGCTGGCCGGGGCGGTGGTCGTCGGGCTGGCCCTGCGCGCGGGTTTCACCGGCCGGCTGCCGGTCTCCTTCGCGGTCGTGACGGCGCTCTCGCTGGCGGTGCTGCTGCTCGGGTGGCGGGCGTTGTCGCTGGTCGTGGCCCGGCGCGCCGCTCACCGCGTGCCCTGAGCCCCACCCCCGCGCCCGACCTACACTGGACGTCATGTCCACCCGCACGCTGCTCACCCCCGGCACGCCCACCCCGATCCGCCCGGTCCCCGCGCACATCCCGCGGCCGGAGTACGTCGGCAAGAAGGCCCCGGCGCGCAGCACCGAGCCGTGGGTGCAGGACGCCGAGACCATCGAGCTGATGCGCCACGCGGGCCGGATCGCCGCGCAGGCGCTCGCCGCCGGGGGCGCGGTCGTCGCGCCCGGTGTCACCACCGACGCGGTCGACGCCGTGGTGCACGAGTACCTGCTCGACCACGACGCCTACCCCTCGACGCTGGGCTACAAGGGCTTCCCGAAGTCCTGCTGCACCAGCCTCAACGAGGTGATCTGCCACGGCATCCCGGACACGACGGTCATCCAGGACGGCGACATCGTCAACATCGACGTCACCGGCTACGTCGGCGGCGTCCACGGCGACACCAACGCCACCTTCCTGGCCGGCGACGTCGACGAGGAGAGCCGGCTGCTCGTCGAGCGCACCCGCGAGGCGATGCTGCGCTCGATCAAGGCGGTGCGCCCGGGCCGCGAGCTCAACGTCGTCGGGCGCGTCATCGAGTCCTACGCCAAGCGCTTCGGCTACGGCGTGGTCCGCGACTTCACCGGCCACGGCATCGGCCGCAGCTTCCACAGCGGGCTCGTGGTGCTGCACTACGACGAGCCCGACGTCGACATCGTGCTCGAGGAGGGCATGACGTTCACGATCGAGCCGATGATCACCCTCGGCTCGATCGACTACGACATCTGGTCCGACGGCTGGACCGTGGTGACGAAGGACCGCTCGCGCACCGCGCAGTTCGAGCACACGATCCTGGTCACCGCCGACGGTGCGGAGATCCTCACGCTCCCGTGAGCGATCAGTAGTACGTCGGCGGCACCTCGCCGGGCCGCACCGGCACGACGTCGAGCCCGGTGTCGTGCAGCAGTGCCTCGATCGCGGCCGCCGAGGCACCGATTCCGGCCCAGTGCGGATCGACGTCGCTCGTGACGCACCAGGCCCGGTCGTGTGGCCACACGAACGCGGGCGGCCACGCAGTGCCGGGTGCGCCGAGGTCGGCCGCCCACGTGTCGACGGCGTCGAGCGTTCCGCGGAACAGGCCGTAGCGCCGCGTCGGGAGCTCCACCAGCGGGCCGGGCGGGAGCGGCAGGTCCGAATAGCCCTCCCAGGCGCAGAACCAGCAGTCACCGGGCGTGGCGGTGAACGGGGCGAGCACGTGCAGCGCGCGCCGCACCTGCGCGATGTCGGACGGGTGGTCGTCGGGGACCTCGACGTCGCCCTCCTCCTGCCCCGGGCCCGTGGGGTCGGGCACGAAGCGCAGCCGGGCGGACGCGGCGAAGCCGGCCGGGCCCAGGGTGATCAGCCGCCCCTCCGGGACGGGGGAGCGGACGACCCAGTCGGCGGCGGAGACGTCGGCGCTGCGGAGGAGCGTCACGTGAGCAGGTCCGCCAGGCCTTCGGGGCGCAGCTGGAACCCGATGTGGCTGCTGTCGAGGTCGTGCACGGTGAACGGGTGGTCCGGGAAGGCGGCGTCGGCGTCGGCGACGAACCGGTCCTGGCGCGCGAGCGGCAGCGCCCGGTCCCCGGTGAGCCGCACGTACGTCCGCGGCACCGCGGCGCCGGCGCGCAGCCGGACCGCCTCCTCGTCGATGTGCAGCGACTCGTCGGTGTCCATCGTCGCGAGGTAGCCGCGCAGCTCGTCAGGGGTGCCGTCGGCGAGCAGGGCGCGGTGCAGCCCGTCGAAGACCTCCCCGGAGGTGGGCCAGGCGACGCGCAGCGCACCGAGCGCGACCGGGTCGGCGGACAGCAGGCCGCCCAGGAGCGGGTCCAGCAGGCTCTCGCCGACGCCGTCGTAGCTCGTGCGCGGCGCCGTGCAGCACCACGCGGAGACGTAGACGGCGCGGGCGAGCTGATCGGGCACCGCGTTCGCCGTGGCGGTGACCGTCAGCCCGCCGCGGCTCGTGCCGACCAGCACCACCGGCCCGTTGCGCGCCGCACGCTCGACGACCGCGCGCACGGCGGCCACGTCGTCGGCGGTCCCGACGCCGGCGAGCGCGCTGCCACCGTCGGGGACGCGGGCGGTCGGGCCGTGACCGGGCAGGTCGACGGCGAGGGCACGGTGGCCCCGCAGCGTCAGCTCGCGCACCAGCGGCGACCAGGCCGTCCCGTTGCAGAAGGCGCCGGGGACGAGGACGAAGGTCGTGATCACCCCGACATCCTGGACGGCCGGGGCCCGCGGATGCGACCGTGAAACGCGTGGCGAAGATCTACGACGACATCGACGAGCGGATGACGGCCTGGATCGAGAGGCAGCCGCTGTTCTTCGTCGCCACCGCCCCGCTCAACGGCGACGGGCTTGTCAACCTCTCGCCGAAGGGCACGATCGGCACCTTCCGCGTGGTCGACCGCCACACGTTCGCCTACCTCGACCTCACCGGCAGCGGGGTCGAGACCATCGCCCACCTGCGCGAGAACGGGCGCATCTGCGTCATGTTCTGCGCGTTCGACGGTGGGCCCAGGATCGTGCGCCTGCACGGCACCGGCGGGGTGGTCTTCGCGGCCGACCCCGGTTTCGCCGAGGTGGTCGCACCGTTCGGGGCGGCGGGGGAGAGCAGGCGGCCGCAGACCCGGGCCGTGATCACCGTCGACGTGTCCCGGGTCGCCGACGCCTGCGGCTACGCGGTGCCGCGCATGGACCTGGTGGAGGAGCGCGGCCTGCTCGACGCCTGGGCCGAGACCCGCGGCTCCGACCGGATCGCCACCTACCACGCCACGCGCAACGCGACGAGCATCGACGGCCTGCCGGGGCTCCCGTCCCG
The DNA here is from genome assembly GCF_006539565.1 of Pseudonocardia hydrocarbonoxydans. Classification (GTDB taxonomy): domain Bacteria; phylum Actinomycetota; class Actinomycetes; order Mycobacteriales; family Pseudonocardiaceae; genus Pseudonocardia; species Pseudonocardia hydrocarbonoxydans. The sequence goes on along the minus strand of NZ_BJNG01000026.1, from coordinate 6 downwards.
CTAGGG
>NZ_BJNG01000025.1 GCF_006539565.1 Pseudonocardia hydrocarbonoxydans | reverse complement strand
CAAGGAGCAGGAGGTCGGCACCCCCGACCAGGAGACCCTGACCTCGATGGCCGACCGGCACGGGATCTCGATGATCACCGGGTCCGCGGGCTCGGCCACGCTGTTCGACTCCAACTGCATGCACGGCTCGGGCGGCAACATCACGCCGTACCCACGCTCGAACATCTTCGTGGTCTTCAACAGCGTCGAGAACCGGCTCGAGGAGCCGTTCTCGGCCCCGGCGCCGCGGCCCGCGCACGTCGCGGCCCGCACGGTGGCACCGGTCTGACGCCGGGGCGGCAGCACCCGCGGGTGCCGCCGTGGCTCAGCCGACGTCGAGGGGCGACAGGTCGGGCCGCTTCGGCACGAACCCGTCGCCGGTGCGCCTGCCCTGGATCCGCCTGCGGACGAACGGCATCGCGAACTCGCGCATCCACCTCAGGTCCTCGGCCTGACGGGCGCGCCAGGTCAGCGGGTCGGCGTCGGGCGCCGGGACGCGCCAGTCCTCGCTGACGGGCTGACCGAGCGTCTCCAGCACCCGCAGCGCCACGCGGCGGTGCGCGTCGGGGCGCAGGTGCAGCCGGTCGGGACCCCACGCGCGGGGGTCGGCCAGCGGGGCCATCCCCCACAGGTCGACGACGTGCGCGCCGTGGCGCTCCGCGGCGGCCCGCATGGACTCGTTGAAGCAGGCGACGCGGCCGCGCAGGCGGCGGATCAGCGGGTGCATGCGGCCCAGGTCGAACCCGGTGAAGATGAACACCTCGGCGCCGGTGGCGGTGAGCCGGCCGAGCGCGGCGTCGAACCGGGCGGCGAGGTCGTCGATGTCGCAGGAGAAGCGGATCAGGTCGTTGCCGCCCGCGCAGAACGCCACCAGGTCGGGCCGCAGGCGCTCCGCGACCGGGATCTGGTCGGCGACGATCTGGTCGAGCAGCTTGCCGCGCACCGCGAGGTTGGCGTAGCGGAAGCCCGGCCGCCCGGCCGCCACGTGCTCGGCGACGCGGTCGGCCCAGCCCCTCGGGGTGCCGTCGGGCCGCCAGTCGTCGAGACCTTCGGTGAAGCTGTCGCCGATCGCCACGAAGCTGTTCCAGGTGTCCATGACCACCGCCTCCTGTTCACGTCGACTCCACCCGGCGGACGGATGAAGGTCATCCCAGGATCACCCATCGGTGACGATGCGCGCCAGCCCCGGTGATCGATCCGTGTCCATAGGGCACCCTCAGCAGGTGACCTCCCCCGAACCGTCACTGACCGAACTGCTCGGTGGCCGTGGTGGCGCCGTCGACGCGACGGTGCCGGTCGCGGCGTTCGTCCTCGCCTGGGCTGCGGCGGGCGCGCTGGGCTGGCCGGGGCAGCCGGTCGTGTGGGGCGGCGGGGCGGCGGTGCTCGCCGCGGGTGCCGTCGGGGTGGTGCGGCTGCGCGCGGGCGGTCGGCCCCGGGCCGTCGTGTTCGGGCTCCTCGGCGTCACGGTGGCGGTGATCGTGGCGCTGGCGACCGGCCGGGCCGCCGACTTCTTCCTGGTCCGGCTGCTCGGCAACGCCGTCAGCGCGCTGGCGTGGGCGGTGTCGATCGTCGTGCGCTGGCCGCTGCTGGGGCTGATCGTGGGCACGGCGCTCGGGCAGCAGGCGCGCTGGCGCCGCGATCCCGACCTGCTGCGCGGCTACCAGCGCGCGAGCTGGGCGTGGGTGCTGCAGTACGTCGTGCGGCTCGCGGTGTTCCTGCCGCTCTACTTCGCCGACGCCGTGGTGGCCCTCGGCATCGCCCAGACCGTGCTGACCTGGCCGCTCGTCGCGGTCTGCGTCGCGCTGTCGTGGCCGCTGGTGCGGTCCGCGCTGCCGGCGGGCCACGGCGGGATCCGGCATCCCGCGGAGCGGTCGCGCCCCCGTCCGGAGTGAACGTCGCCACTGCCCCGTGATCATCGGAAACGATTCAGATGATCGGTTCGCTGGACAGGGTGACACCTCACCCGACCAGGAACGCGAACGGAGCCATGTCCCGCCACACCGCTGCCCCGCCCGAGCCGCCCACGATCGAGGTCGCGGCGCCGCCCAGGGCGCCCGACCTGACGGTGAACAAGGTCATCGCCGGGGCGGGGGCCGCGGCGACCGCCGCGGTGCTGGGGTCCTACCTGGGGGCCGCGGGCACCGTCGCGGGCGCGGCGATCGGCTCCGTCGCGAGCACGGTGGCGACCACGCTCTACCAGCGCTCCCTGGACCGCACCCGCGACACCGTCGTCGCCCGCATCCGGCCGGTGGTGCCCGGGCAGCGCGGTGCCTCCGACGCCGAGACCGTGGTCCTCGCCCCGGTCCCGCCGCCGCGCCGCCCGTGGCGCCGGGCCGTCGCGGGTGCGGTGGTGGTGTTCGTGCTGGGCCTGCTCGCGGTCACCGGGCTGGAGTGGGCGAACGGCTCCAGCCTCACCACCGGCCAGACCGGTACCTCGGTCGGCCGGGTGGTCACCCCGGGCGCCGGCGCGCAGGACCCGCCGGCGGACGTCCCGGCGGAGGAGGCCCCGGCCGGGGACGACGCGGCCGGGGACGACGCGGCCGGGGGCGCACCCGAGGATGCCGCCGAGCCGCCGCCGTCCACCGAGCAGGACACCGGCGGCACGGCGAGCACCGACCCGACGGCCACGCCGGAGCCGGGCCCCACCCCCGGGGACCGCGGTCTCACGGACCTGCTGCCGTCGCCGACGCAGCCGTGACGCCGGCCAGGATCAGGGCAGGCGTGCGGCCAGTGCCATCGCCGCGGCCTCCGGGTCCTCGGCCTCGGTGATCGCCCGCACGACCACGATCCGGGTGGCGCCCGCGTCGAGCACCTCGGAGATCCGCTCGTGGTCGATGCCGCCGATGGCGAACCACGGGCGCGCCGGTGCGCGGCCGGCGACGGTCCCGACCAGGCCGAGCCCCGGCGCCGGACGGCCCGGCTTGGTCGGGGTCGGCCAGCACGGGCCCACGCAGAAGTAGTCGACGCCGGGCTCCTCGGCCGCCGCCAGCGTCTCGTCGGCGCTGTGCGAGGAGCGCCCGACCACGACGTCGTCACCGACGATCCGGCGCGCCCAGCCCACCGGGAGGTCGTCCTGCCCGAGGTGGAGCACGTCGGCACCCGAGGCCAGCGCGACGTCGGCGCGGTCGTTCACCGCGAGCAGGGCCCCGTGCCGCGCGCAGGCCTCGGCGAGCACCTCCAGCGCGGCGAGCTCGGCGCGCGCCTCCATGCCCTTCTCCCGCAGCTGGATCACGTCGACGCCGCCGGCCAGCGCGGCGTCGGCGAACTCCGCGAGGTCCGGGCGGTCGGGCGTGCAGAGGTAGAGGCGCGCGTCGTGCAGCCGAGCGCGCAGGGCGTCACCATCGAGTCCGGGCACATCTGTGAGCGTAGGCTGGCCGACAGGTGACGCACGGGAGCCCCGGTGGGGCTGAGAGGGGATCCGCGGATCCCGACCGTCGAACCTGATCCGGGTCATGCCGGCGCAGGGAGCGGGGAGTATGCAGGAACTGACGGTGATCGGCGCGGGCGTGATCGGCCTGTCCTGCGCCTGGCGGGCGGCCCGTGCCGGGTGGCGGGTCACGGTGCTCGACCCGGCCCCGGCGTCGGGGTCGTCCTGGGTGGCGGGCGGCATGCTCGCCCCCGTCACGGAGGCCTGGCCCGGTGAGGAGCAGCTGCTCGACCTGGGCGTCGAGTCGCTGCGCCGCTGGCCGGGGTTCGCCGCCGACCTCGGCCCGTGCGGGCTGCGCACCGAGGGCACCGTGGTGGCCGCCACCGGGGCGGGCGACCGCGCCGAGCTCGACGCCGTCGCCGCGCACCTGTCCCGCCTGGGCCGGGACGTCGAGCGGCTCTCCGGGCGCGAGCTGCGGCGGCTGGAGCCCGCGATCGGCCCCGACGTCCGCGGCGGGCTCTCCGTGCCCGGCGACCTCGCCGTCGACAACCGGGAGCTGCTCGCCGCGCTGCGCCGCGCCGCCGCGGCGTCCGGGGTGGGGTTCGTCGCGCGGGCGGTGCAGGCGGTCGTCGACGACGGGCAGCGGGTGTCGGGCGTGCTCGTGGACGGGGTCGTCCGGCCCGCCACCACCGTGCTCGTCACCGCCGGGGCCCATTCCGGCTCCCTGCACCCCGTCCTCGACGGCCTGGTGCGCCCGGTCAAGGGCGAGATCCTGCGGCTCGCGCACCGGCCGGGGGCGTTCCCGCCGCCGCGGCGGACGGTCCGCGCGCTGGTCGACGGGCGCCCCGTGTACGTCGTGCCGCGCGACGCCGGTGGGCTGGTCGTCGGGGCCACCCAGACCGAGACCGGCTTCGACACCGAGGTCACCGTCGGCGGGGTGCGCGACCTGCTGCGCGACGCCGAGCGCGTGCTGCCCGGCATCGCCGAGTACGCGTTGCGGGAGGCCGCGGCCGGACTGCGCCCCGGCACGCCGGACAACCGCCCGCTGATCGGCGCGCCCGGCCCCGCGGGGCTGCTCGTCGCCACCGGCCACGGCCGCAACGGGATGCTGCTCGCCCCGCTCACCGCCGACGCCGTGCTCGGCCTGCTCCGCGGCGAGCCGGGCCCCGTCGACGCCGACCCGACCCGATTCCAGGGAGTGACCGCGTGACCGTGTACCTCAACGGCGAGGCCGCCGAGCTGGCCGCCGGGGCGTCCGTGCTCGACGCCCTCGACGCCCTCGGCGTGCCGCGCACCGGCGTCGCCGTGGCCGTCGACGGCTCGGTCGTGCGCCGGGCCGACTGGGCCGACACCGCCCTCGCCGACGGCGCCCGCGTCGAGGTGCTCACCGCCGTGCAGGGAGGCTGACCGTGGACGACCCACTCGTCATCGGCGATCTGGAGATCGCGTCGCGGTTGATCATGGGCACCGGGGGTGCGGCCAACCTGGAGGTCCTGGAGCGGGCGCTGCTCGCGTCCGGCACGTCGTTGACGACCGTGGCGATGCGCCGCGTCGACGCCGCCACCGGCACCGGCGTGCTCGAGCTGCTGCGCCGCCTCGGCATCGCGGTCCTGCCCAACACCGCGGGCTGCCGCACCGCCGCCGAGGCCGTGCTCACCGCGCGGCTGGCCAGGGAGGCGCTGGAGACCGACCTGGTGAAGCTGGAGGTCGTCGCCGACGAGCGCACGCTGCTCCCCGATCCCATCGAGCTCCTCGACGCCGCCGAGCAGCTCGTCGACGACGGGTTCACGGTGCTGCCCTACACCAACGACGACCCCGTGCTCGCCCGGAAGCTGGAGCAGGTCGGGTGCGCGGCCGTCATGCCGCTGGGCTCGCCGATCGGCACCGGCCTGGGCATCCGCAACCCGCACAACATCGCGATGATCGTGGAGGCGGCGGGCGTGCCGGTGGTCCTCGACGCGGGGATCGGCACCGCGTCGGAGGCGGCGCAGGCGATGGAGCTGGGCTGCGACGCCGTGCTGCTGGCCACCGCCGTCACCCGCGCCGCCGACCCGGAGCGGATGGCCCACGCGATGCGGCTCGGGGTGGAGGCGGGCCGGGCGGCGCACGGCGCGGGCCGGATCCCGCGGCGCTACTGGGCCCGGGCCTCGTCACCCGACCTCGACGGCTGAGGCCCGCGCGAACCCCGGCCCGGCAGGTGCCCTCGGCGCCGGGGGCCGAGCCTCGTGATCGCCGGGAGTGGTCGGGCGGTGTCACCGGCGACACCGTCCGGCCACTCCTGCCGATCACGGCCGGGTGCCGACGACCCGACCGAGCTGGTGCTCGTCGAGGCCGATCGCGCGCAGCCGGGCCAGGGAGGCGTCCATGCGGTCCCGGGTCTCCCGGAGGTCGCGCTGGGCGGCATCGATGTCGTCGAGCGCGCGCAGGGCCTCCTGGGGCCGGGGCAGCAGTACGGCGAGCAGTCGGTCCCGGGCCTCGGTGCGGGGCGCTCCGGCCGCGACCGTCCTCCGCTCGAGCGGGCGCGGCGCGTCGGTCCGGCCGGGCTCGGGCCGGTCGCCGGCCGTCCGGTCGCCGTCGCTTCGGGGAGCGTCCGATCCGGCGGGCTCCGGCGCCGGCCCGACCGTCGTCCGCAGCGGCACCTCGCGGATCGCCAGCACCGCCGCCAGCGTCACCAGGGACGCGATCGCCGCGATGCCGAAGACCAGCGCCAGCCCGTCGCCGTAGGCGGCCCGGACGGCCGCGGCCTCGGCGGGCGAGTCGGTGGCGAGCCCCCCGAGGCCCGACGACGTCCCGCTCAGTGCCGTGACGCGGGCGTCGAGCACCACCCCCAGGATCGTGACGCCGACCGTCCCGCCCAGCGACCGCAGGAACGCGACGAGCGAGCTCGCGGCGCCGACGTCGCGCACGTCGACGGTGTTCTGCACGGCCAGCACGAGGTTCTGCATGCTCATGCCGATCCCGAGCCCGAGCACCGCGAGGAACACCCCGATCCGGGGCACGGGGGTGTTGTGGTCGATGGTGGCGAGCAGGCCGAGCCCGGTGGTCATCAGCGCCGCGCCGGCGACGAGGTAGGCCTTCCAGCGCCCGAAGCGGCTGATCAGCTGCCCGGACCCCGTCGAGGCCAGCACCAGCCCGCCGACCAGCGGGAGCGTGAGCAGCCCGGCCGTCGTCGGGTCGTAGGAGCGGGCGACCTGGAAGTACTGGCCGAGGTACACCGTGGAGCCGAACATGACGACGCCGACCACCAGGCTCGCCACCACCGACAGCACGACGGTGCGCTCCCGGAACAGCGACATCGGGACGACCGGCTCCGTCGCGCGCAGCTCCACGAACACCGCCGCGACGAGCGCGGCGAGGCCGAGCCCGGCGAGCGTCAGCGACACCGTCGAGCCCCAGGCGAACTGCGAACCGGCCAGCGAGATCCAGATCAGCAGCGCCGAGACGCCGCCGGAGATCAGCGCGGCCCCGAGGTAGTCCAGGTGCACCTCGCGCCGGATCGTCGGCACGTGCAGGGTCTTCTGCAGGACGGCCAGCGCGACGAGGCCGATCGGCACGCCGATGAAGAACGTCCAGCGCCAGCCGAGCGCGGGGGTGCTGACGAGCAGCCCGCCGGCCAGCGGGCCCGACACGGTGGCGGCGGCCAGCACGGCGCCGAGGTAGCCGGAGTAGCGGCCCCGCTCGCGGGGCGGGATCAGCGCCGCGATGACGACCTGCGCCAGCGCCTGCAGGCCGCCCGCGCCCAGGCCCTGCCCGGCGCGCCAGGCGATCAGCTCGCCCATCGAGCCGGCCAGCCCGGCCCCGATCGAGGTGATCACGAAGATCACGATGGCCGCCTGGACCAGCAGCTTCTTGCTGAACAGGTCGGCGAGCTTGCCCCAGATCGGGGTCGAGGCGGTGGTCGTCAGCAGGGTGGCGGTGACGACCCAGGTGTAGCCGGTCTGGTCGCCGTGCAGGTCCGCGACGATCGTCGGCAGGGCGTTGGCGACGATCGTGCTGGACAGGATCGCGATGAACAGGCCGAGCAGCAGCCCGGACAGTGCCGTGAGCACCTCGCGCCTGCTGCGCACCGGTTCGGCCGCGACGGGGGCGGTGGTGGTCATGTCGGTCTTCCTTCTGGGGGTGCGGGTTCAGGACAGCGCGGCGAGCTCGCCCGTGCGGGCGTCGATCTCCTCGGCGAGGCCGAGGACCAGCCGGGCCACGGTGTGCACGTCGCCCGGCTCGCACCGGCGCAGCGCGCCGCGCACCAGGTCGCGCTTGAGGTGCCGGGCCCGCTCGACGAGGGCGTGGCCGTCCGCGGTGAGCGAGACGAGGCCGGCGCGGCGGTCGGCCGGGTCGGGGCGGCGGCGGGCGAGCCCCCGGGCCGCGAGCTCACCGACCTGACGGCTCACCACCGACTGGTCGACGCCCCGGAGCCCGGCGATCTCGCCGATGCGGTGCTCGCCGTCGTCGAGGAGGCCGGCGAGCTGCAGCAGGGCCAGCGTCGAGTGGGCGGAGTGCGGGACCCGCCGCCCGGCGCCGCGCCACGACCGGACCAGGCAGGTGACGGCGTCGGCCAGCTCGTCGACCGCGTCGTCGCCCGCCGAGGTCGTATGCATACGACAACTATATGGAACATGGTTGCGACATGCAACCTATGTGTCCGCCTCCGGCGGGTTCAGGGTCGCCGCGAGCCGGCCCAGGCCGTCGGCGAGGGTGCCGACGTCCTCCGCCGACCAGGACGCCAGCCGCGTCCGCCACTCCTCGTGACGCGCGCGCGAGACCTCGTCGAGCCGGGCGCGGCCCTCGTCGGCCAGCTCCAGCAGGAACGCGCGCCCGTCGAGGGGATCGGGGCGGCGCCGGACGAGCCCGAGGCCCAGCAGCGACGAGACCTGCCGGCTCATCGTCGACTTGTCGAGCCCGAACTCCTCGGCGAGGTCGACCAGCCGCAGCGGCGCCCGGCGCGCGATGACCAGCAGCACCGCGTAGCTCGCCGCGTCGACGTCGGGGTGCAGGCGCGTCGCGAGCGTGCGCAGGACGCTGCGGGAGCGCCGCAGCAGCATGCTGACCTCGTGTTCGAGCCGCTCGACCGCCCGGTCGTGCTCGTCACCCAACGGGCCGCACCCCGTCGCGGTGGCGGCGCGCGAGGTCGCGGTAGATCTGCGGGTTGCCCTCGACCCACCAGCGGGCCGTCTCGGTGAGCGGCCCCTTCTCCCGCGCGACGGGCCCCAGCACCAGCCGCCCGTCCGGGACGACGGTGTTCGGCGGCACCGTGGCGCCCGCGCCCACCAGGCAGCGCGCGCCGATCCGGGCCCCGTCCTGGATGGTCGATCCGTTGCCGATCAGGGCCTCCTCGCCGATGACGCAGCCGTGCACGACGCACAGGTGCCCGATCGTGGCCCCCGCACCGATCTCGGTGACCGGGTCGTCGCCGCCGTGCAGCACGCAGCCGTCCTGCACGTTCGCCCCCTCCCGCACGATGATCGGCCCGAAGTCGGCGCGCAGCACCGCGCCGTACCAGATCGAGGCGTGCGCCTCGACGCGCACGTCGCCGACGAGGGTGGCGGTCGGCGCGACGAACGCCTCGGGGTGCACGGTGGGGGAGCGCCCTTCGAACGAGAACAACGGCATGGACAGCAGCGTGCCCCACCCGGTCGGTGCGGATGTGGGCGACTCGCGGGCGGGACAGTGGCGACTCGCGGCGTGGGGGCGGAACCTGGGGGCTCGCCGGGGTGGACGAGGAGGTGGGCGCCGTGCGGTGGATCGTCGCGCTGGTGGTGGTGCTGCTGATGGCCGGGTGTTCCGGTCCCGCGCCGGTGCCCGCCGGGCCGGGCCCGGCGCCTGCCCCCACCCCGGGCCCGACGGCGACGGGCCGGGCCCTGCCCGTCTACTACGTGGCGGAGACGGCCGCGGGCCCCCGGCTGTTCCGGGAGTTCCACCGCGTCGAGACCGCCGACCCGGCGAGCGACGCGGTGCGCGAGATGTTCGCGGGCGCCGTCGACCCCGACTACCGCACCCTCTGGCCGTCCGGCACGTCGCTGCGCGCGCCCGTCGAGGCCGCGGGCGGGGTGATCACCGTCGACCTCGCGGGCGTGACGCCCGGGGCCCAGGTGGGGTCCGCGGGCGCCGAGCTGACGGTGCAGCAGCTCGTCTACACCGTGCAGGGCGCGCTGCAGTCGACCGATCCCGTGCGGATCCTGCTCGACGGCGAGCCGGTGGAGGAGCTGTTCGGCGCGGTGTCCACGGCCGACCCGGTGCGCCGCGCCGACCAGTACGCCACCCGGTCGCTGGTGCAGATCGACGCGCCCGCCGACGGCGCCGTGGTCTCCGGGCCGGTCGAGGTGACGGGCGAGGCCGCCGTCTTCGAGGCCACCGTGCCGTGGGTCGTGCTGCGCGACGGCGCGGTCGTGCAGGAGGGCTTCACGAGCACCGCGGAGGGGCAGGTGTTCGCGCCGTTCTCGTTCACCGTCGAGCTGGAGCCGGGCGAGTACGTCGTGCGGATCACCGAGGACGACCCGTCCGGCGGCGAGGGCCGGCCCGTCCTCACCGACGACAAGGCGATCACGGTGACCGGCTGAGATCCGCTCACGCCGGTGGCGCCGGTGGCGCCGGTGGCGCGGGGGGCGCCGGCGGCGCGGAGGGGGCCCGCAGGCCCAGGCCCGCGAGCTCCAGCTCGGCCAGCCGGTACAGGGCCGGGCGGTCCTCGTGGCGCCAGGCCGCCGCGGGGTCGGGGGTCACGGCCAGCAGCCGGCGCACCGGCGCGCGGGTGAGGGCACGCAGGGCGAGCAGGTCGGGCGCGACGGTGCGGGCGGTGCGCGCGGAGCGGGCCGCGAGGATCCAGCGGACGCGCAGCGTCAGCCAGAGCACCACCACGGGCACCGCGCCGATGACGACGATCGCGACGGCCGTGCCCGTCGCCGCGGTGGCCACCGCCGCCACCTGCTCCCGCCCGGCAGTGGCCAGCGACTCCCCGGCGCCCGTCCCCGCCCCCAGCGCCCGGGCCAGGTCCTCGCCGACGAACGGCACCCCGCGCGCGGTGTCGGCGGCACCGGCGAAGGCCCCGCGGACGGCGTCACCGGCGTCGGCCAGCGTCATCGCCGGCCCCTGGAGGCCGTTGACCAGCGCCCGCGCCGCCAGCGCCGCGTTGACGACGAGGACCACCCATGCGATCGCGAGGACGTCGGCCAGGATCTGGAGCGCCATGCGGACGGGTCGCTCGGCGTAGGGGCGCATGGCCGCGCAGCGTATCCGCGGCGACCGGGCTCGGACACCGCGTGCGGCCACCCCGCTCCCCGCCCCGCCGCTCCCCGCCCGCCCGACGCGCGCACGTCGCGGCCGCTGCCACCCGGCGGGCGGGTGGCGGTGGTCAGAGCAGGCCGAGTTTGGTGGCGGCGTAGACGGCCTCGGCGCGGCGGCTGACCATCAGCTTGCGCATGAGGTTGCCGACGTGGAACTTCACGGTGGTCTCGGAGATGAACAGCTCCGCGCCGATGGCCCGGTTGGACAGGCCGCGGGCCAGCAGCCGCAGGACGTCGAGCTCGCGCTCGGTGAGCCGCTCCCGGTCCGGGACGCCGCCGGAGAGCGACCGCACCATCGCCGACGCGCTGCGGGCGTCGAAGGCGCTCTCCCCGCGCGAGACGGCGCGGATGGCGCGCACCAGCTCGGTGGTGTCGACGTCCTTGACGACGTACCCGCGCGCACCGGCCTGCACCGACTCGACGACGAGCCGGTCCTCGGCGAACGTCGTCAGCACCAGCACGCCGAGGCCGGGGTGGGCGGCGCACAGCCTGCGGCAGACGTCGAGGCCGTCGGTCTGCGGGCCCGCGGTGAGCTTGAGGTCGAGCAGCACGACGTGCGGCCGGGACGCGGCGACGGCGGCGATGGCGTCGGCGGGGGTGCCCGCCTCCCCGACGACGCGCAGGTCGTCCTCGCGTTCCAGCACCGCGCGCAGACCCTGGCGCATGATCGAGTGGTCGTCGACCAGCACGATCCGGGTCGGCATCGGCCGCGCGCGGGTGGGTGCCTCGGTACGGATGGTGGCGTTCACGACGGATTCCCCTCGCCCGGTACGGGCACCTCGACCTGGACCTGGAGACCTCCGAGCCGGGCCCGGCGGAACGTGAGCGAACCGCCCAGCTCGCGGGCCCGCGTCTGCATGTTGACCAGCCCGCGGTGCTCACCGGACGGGGTGGCGACGCTGGCGCGGAGGCTGCGGCGGACGGCGTCGGGGCTGCCGCGGCCGTCGTCGGAGATCGTCAGCCGGACCTGGCGGCAGGTGTAGGCGAGCCGCACCACGGCCCGGCTCGCGTCGGCGTGCACCGCGGTGTTGAACAGGGCCTCGCCGGCGATCCGGAACAGCGACTGCTCGCAGTCGGCGGGCAGCGCCAGCGGCTTGCCCCCGATCCGCACCTCGACGCGCAGCTCGTCGGGCATGTGCACACCCGACAGGCGCCGCAGCATCGACGGCAGGTCCTCGTCGGCGCAGCCGTCGCGCTCGTTGAGGGCGTAGATCGCCGAGCGCAGCTGCTCGACGGCGCGGCGGGTGAGGTCCTTGGCGGTGTCGAGCTGCCCGCGCAGCCGCTCGTCGTCGATCTCGGAGCGGACCAGCTCGATGTGCATGCCGGCCGAGAGCGCGTACTGGGTGACGCTGTCGTGCAGCTCGCGGGCGATCCGGTGCCGCTCGACGTCGAGCACCTCGCGCTGGCGGGCCGCGCCCAGCTCGGCCTGCGTGGCGACGAGCTGGTCGTTGCGGGCCTTGAGGTCGTCGGCCTGCCGGGTGGCGTGGGCGTAGAGGCGGGCGGAGTGGTCGTGCAGGGCGCAGTTCTGCAGGGCCGCGGCGGTCTGGCCGGCCAGGATGCGCAGCACCGACTGGTCGGTGTCGTCGATCTCGCGTTCCTCGGGCGTCCAGGCGATGAACCCCCCGACGACCCGCCCGTCGAGCCGCACCGGCACGTGCAGGTGCCGGCGGGTGACCTCGGCGGGATGGTGGTGCTCGCCGGACTCGACGGACCCGTCGTGGACGTGCCGGACGTGGTCGCGGATCCGCACCGGCACCGTCGCCAGGTCCGGCCACTCCGCACCGTCCGGCCCGCGCACCAGGTACCGTGGACGGGCGTCCGGCAGCTCGCCGTCGACGATCGCGAACGCCACCCACTCGGCCGAGAGGTGGTTGGCCGCGGCCTCCACGACGGCCCGCACCAGCGCCTCGGACCCCTCCATCGTGCGGATCAGCGCGGCGGAGATCCGTTCCAGGGCGTGGATGACCCGGCGCATCCGCTCCGCGGCGACCCGGTACTCGGGGTAGTAGTGCGGCTTGCCGGAGCGCAGGCCGGTGAGCGCCTCGAGATCGGGCCGGGTCCGGGGCGGTGTGCGCCGGGGCGGCCAGGTCGACGCCGTCACCGGCCCGTCACATCGCCGCCCGGAACAGGCTCTCGATGTCCTCGGACGACGCACCGCGCGGGTTGGTCGTCAGGCAGGCGTCGCCGAGGGTGAGCTGGGCCAGCCGCGGGATGTCGGCGTCGGTGACGCCGAGCGAGGACAGGCCCTTCGGCACGCCGACCTCGTCGCCCAGCTCCCGCACGGCCTCCGCGACCAGGTACACGGCCTCGGTGGCCGGTGCGCCGTGCAGCTCCAGACCCATGGCCTGCGCGATCGGGACGAACCGCTCGGGGGAGTCGGCCCCGTTGAAGCGGATGACGTGCGGCAGCAGCACCCCGTTGACGACGCCGTGCGGCAGGTCGAGCATCCCGCCGACCTGGTGGCTCATGGCGTGGGTGGCGCCGAGGATCGCGTTGGTGAACGCCAGCCCCGCCTCGAGCGCCGCCTGGGCCATCAGGGACCGGGCGGTGGCATTGCGCGGGCGCAGCATCGTCTCGGCCAGGTTGCCGTTGACCAGCGAGATCGCCTGCAGCGCGTGGTGGTCGGTGAGCGGGCCGTGGGCCAGCGAGACGAACGCCTCGATGCCGTGGGTGAGCGCGTCGAGGCCGGTGGCGGCGTTGAGCCACTCCGGCATGGTGACCAGCAGCCGCGGGTCGACGACCGAGACGTCCGGGACCAGCGCCCGGCCCATGATGGTGATCTTGGTGTGCCGCTCGGTGTCGGTGACGATGCAGAACTGCGACACGTCGGCGCCGGTGCCCGACGTCGTCGGCATCATGATCAGCGGCGGGATCGGGTGGGCGATCCGGTCGATGCCCTCGTAGTCGAGGATCCGCCCGCCGTTGGCCGCCAGCAGGGCGACGCCCTTGGCCGCGTCGATCACCGAGCCGCCGCCGATGCCGAGCACCACGTCGCAGCCCGACTCGAGGTAGCGCTGGTACCCGGCCTCGATCTCGTGGTCCTTGGGGTTGGGCGTGACGTCGAGCCAGACCTGCGGGGCGAGCCCGGCCGCGGTGAGCTGCGCGAGCAGCTCGGCGGGCCAGCCCGCCTCCATCACCCCGGGATCGGTGACGACGAACGGCCGCCGGGCCCCGAGGCGCGCCGCGGCGTGCGCGGCCTCCGACAGCGACCCCTCACCGAACACGATCTCCGGCGCGTGGAACTTCGACAGGCGCAGCGGTTCCCGCTCGGTGCGCTGCTCCGGGCTGCGTCGTGCGAGCAGTACCGAGTCGCCTACCCGGCGGGCTTCTCCGACGAGGACCACATTGCCCCCTTGCATTGCTTCGGCCCGTGCACCTGAGGTGACGTGGTGCACAGCGCGACCGAGGTTACAAGAGGGACGGGTCGAGTGGGCGCGGCAGACGGGTCGGGTGTCCACCGTTCGGGCAGCGCCGGTGGTACCGATGCCGCAGGCGTCCCGACCACGCCTGGCCGTCCGGACAGGATCAGCCGACGTGGATGGGGCCGTCGCGCTCGGCCAGGCGCAGCCCGGCGCCGCCCCAGTGCTGGGCGATCATCTCCGCGGCGATCGACACCGCCGTCTCCTCGGGCGTGCGCGCGCCGAGGTCCAGCCCGATCGGCGACGACATGCGCGCCAGCTCCGCGTCGGTGATGCCGATCTCGCGCAGCCGCTGCTCGCGGTCCTCGTGGGTGCGCCGCGACCCCATGGCGCCGATGTAGGCGACCTCGGGCAGCCGCAGCGCGACCTCCAGCAGCGGGACGTCGAACTTGGGGTCGTGGGTGAGCACGCACAGCGCGGTGCGCTTGTCGATGCGCCCGGCCTCGGCCTCGGCCTGCAGGTAGCGGTGCGGCCACTCGACGACGACCTCGTTGGCGCCGGGGAACCGCGACGCCGTGGCGAACACCGGCCGCGCGTCGCAGACCGTGACGCGGAAGCCGAGGAAGTTGCCGATGCGGGCGACGGCCGCGGCGAAGTCGATCGCGCCGAACACGATCATGCGGGGCGGCGGGGCGAAGGACTCGACGAACACGGTCAGCCCCTCGCCGCGGCGCTGGCCGTCGACGCCGTAGGTGACCTGTCCGTTGCGCCCGGCGTCGAGCAGGCCGCGGGCGTCGTCGCGGATGGCGTCGTCGATCCGGGTGGACCCGGTGCCGCCCTCGGTGTGGTCGGGCCACACGATGAGCCGCTTGCCGAGGCGCTCGTGCGGCCCCGCGATGACCGTGGCGACGGCGACGGGGGACTCGCCGCGGACCGCCTCGGCGATCCGGCCGAGCTCGGCGTAGGTCTCGGAGTTGACCTTCTCGACGAAGATGTCGATGATCCCGCCGCAGGTCAGGCCGACGGTGAAGGCGTCCTCGTCGGACACGCCGTAGCGCTGGAACAGCGGGCGGCCCTCGGCGAGGACCTCCTGGCCCAGCTCGTACACCGCCCCCTCGACGCAGCCGCCGGACACGCTGCCGACCGCCTCGCCGTCGGGCCCGATCAGCATCGAGGCGCCCGCCTGGCGGGGCGCGGAGCTGTAGGTGCCGACCACGGTGGCGAGTGCGGCGGTCTCGCCCTTGGCCCACCACTCGTCGAGCTTGCCCAGCACGTCACGCATTCCGAACCACCTCGAGTAGCTCTTCCAGGGTGGCCAGGCTGTGCCCGGCCAGCAGGTCGTCCAAGTACGGCAGGGCCGCGACTATTCCACCCTGGACGGGCGCGTAACCCTGTTTGCCCGCGTGCGGGTTGACCCACACCAGTTTATGGGCGAGGCGGTGCAGCCTCGACATCTGCACCCCCAGCAGGTCGGTCTCCCCGCGCTCCCACCCGTCGGAGAAGACGACGACGACCGCACGCCGGGCCGCGCCGCGCTGCCCCCACCGGTCGACGAAGGCGCGCATCACCTCGCCGAGGCGGGTGCCGCCCGACCAGTCCGGGATGGCCTTCCCGGCCGCGGCGAGCGCCCGGTCGGCGTCGCGCATCCGCAGCTCGCGGGTGATGCGGGTCAGCCGCGTGCCCAGGGTGAAGGCCTCGACGCTGCCCGGCGAGCGCCGGACGACGACGTGGGCGAAGCGCAGCAGGGCGTCGGCGTAGGGCTCCATCGACCCGGAGACGTCGACGAGCAGGACGACCCGGCGCGGCCGGCGCGAGTGGTCGCGCCGGTGCAGGCGGCGCAGCTCGCCGTGGTCGCGCAGCGCGCCCCGCAGCGTGCGGCCCGGGTCGGGCGGGCCGTGCCGGGCCGGGCGCAGCCGCCGCGACCGCCGGGTCGGCAGCTCCGGGCGCAGCAGCGCGAGCAGCCGGCGCAGGTGCTCGCGCTCGGCGGGGGTGAGCTCGGCGAGGTCGCGGTTGCGCAGCACCTCCTCGCCGCTGGCGCGCGCGAAGACCTGGGAGGTCTCGCCCGCGTCGTCGTCGTCGTCGGAGCCCTCCTGCGTCGACGGGGTCAGCGCGGCCAGCTTCGGCGGCGGCGGCGTGCGCTCGTCGACGATGCGGGTGCGGCCCCCGCCGCGGGGCGGGGTGAACCAGTCCTCGAAGGCGCGGTCGTAGCGGGGCAGGTCGTCGGGGTCGGAGCACAGCGTGAGCCGGCCCGCCCAGTAGGTCTGCGTGCGGCTGGTGACGTCGAGCGTGTCGAGTGCGGTGAGGAAGGCGGCCACGCGGTCGGTGGTGACCGCCAGGCCCGCGGCGCGCAGCACGACGGTGAAGCCGACGAGCCCCTCGATGGGGTCGCCGGTCGGGGTCTCGGTGCTGGTCACGGGCCCGTCAGGAGGCGAGGAGCGTGTCGAGCTGCTTACGGACGCGGTCGGCGTCCTCGCGGTACTTCAGCACGGCGCCGAGCGTGGCCGCCGCGCTGTCGACGTCGAGGTGGGTGGCGCCGACGAGCTGCAGCGCGCGCGCCCAGTCGATGGTCTCGGCCACGCCGGGGGGCTTGAGGAGGTCGGCCTGGCGCAGCGCGCGGACCGCCCCGGCCACCTGCGCGGCCAGCCGCTCGGGCACCCCGGGCAGGCGCGAGTGCAGGATCTCGATCTCGCGCGCCAGGTCGGGGTGGTCGAGCCAGAGGTAGAGGCAGCGGCGCTTGAGGGCGTCGTGCACCTCGCGGGTGCGGTTGGAGGTGAGCACGACCAGCGGCGGGACGGTGGCGCGGACCTCGCCGATCTCCGGGATCGTCACGGCGTGCTCGGTGAGCACCTCCAGCAGGAAGGCCTCGAACTCGTCGTCGGCGCGGTCGATCTCGTCGATGAGCAGGACGCTGGGCGTGGTCTGCAGCGCCTGCAGGATCGGGCGGGCCAGCAGGAAGCGCGGGTCGTAGAGGGAGGCCTCGACGGCCTCGGTGTCGAGCGGGTTCTCCCCGGCCGTGGCCTCCAGCGCGCGCAGGTGCAGCAGCTGGCGCGGGAAGTCCCAGTCGTAGAGGGCCTGGGCGGCGTCGATGCCGTCGTGGCACTGGAGCCGGATCAGCTTCGCGCCGAGCACCTGCGCGAGCGCCTGCGCCAGTGCGGTCTTCCCGGTACCGGGCTCGCCCTCGCAGAAGAGCGGGCGGTTCATCCGCATCGCGAGGAACGTGGCCGTCGCCAGTCCGTCGTCGGCGAGATAACCGGTGGAGCGCAGGGCGGCGGCCAGCGCGGCGGGGGACTCCGCCGGGCCCGCGGGGCTGTCAGTCACCCCTCCAGCATGACGGAACGCGGAGGCGTGGGCCACTGCGGGCGGCGCGCACCACATGCGGTGGGTGCACGGGTGATGACGCTGTGTCCCACCTGCGGTGTGACGCGTTCGGTAATACTTCCACTTTGGGCATAATGGGTTCGCCGTGATCGAGCCGTGATGTTGTGCCCGTGACCAGGCGATATCGACCTATCGCTCCCGTAATGCTGCCGTTACCGTGACGATCGTCACTCCACCGTGGATTGCCTTTTCCGCCGTTCGGGCTCGTAGCGTCGCTGCTCGGCCGTCCCGCCAGGGTCGGTCGGAAATGCATCCGGAACCGTCGCGCCACACCCTGTCCCGCGGCTCCGGTCCGTCGAGATGATCACGGGACAGGGATGAGGGCGCCGTTTCTCCGGCCACTGCACGACGGTGGACGCGAATTCGGCACTGGGCGCGCTCGCGGATCACTCCCTGCCGCGAGCGATCACGTCCTCCGATACGGCGCGAATTGGAGAGCATTGAAAATGACTTCTCGACCTGCATTCAGCACGGGCCGAAGTCTCCTGCGGCTGGCCGTGGCCGGCGCAGTTGTCGTGGGTGCCCCCGTCGCCCTCGCCGGAACCGCCAACGCCGCCCCCGACTCCGACTGGGACCGCCTCGCGCAGTGCGAGAGCGGTGGCAACTGGAGCATCAACACCGGCAACGGCTACTACGGTGGCCTGCAGTTCAGCCCCACCACCTGGCGCGCCTTCGGCGGCACGGGCATGCCGCACCAGGCCAGCCGCAGCCAGCAGATCGCCGTCGCCGAGCGCACGCTGGCCGCCCAGGGCTGGAACGCCTGGCCCGCCTGCTCCCGCAAGCTCGGCCTCAACAGCGCCGCCGAGCCGACCCGCGTGCGCGCCTCCGCGCCCGCCGCCGCCCCGGCCCCCGCCGCGGCGCCCTCGTCGTCGAGCGGTGGGAACTACACCGTCCGGGCGGGTGACACGCTCTCCAAGATCGCCGCGCGCAACGGCACCACCTGGCAGCAGCTGTGGGCCCAGAACGACGACGTGCTCAGCAACCCGAACGTGCTGCGCGTCGGTCAGGTCATCAACGTCTGACCGGTCAGGTCGAGTTGACCCACTCGTCGGACCCGTCGGTGAACGCCTGGTGCTTCCAGACCGGCAGCAGGCGCTTCACCTCCTCGACGAGCTCGGCGCAGGTGTCGAACGCCTCCTTGCGGTGATCGGCGGCGACCGCGCACGCCAGCGCGACCTCGCCGATCCCCAATGGGCCGACCCGGTGGCTCACCGCGATCGCGCGGACGCCGGTGGCCCTGGCCGCCACGTCGGCGGCCACCTGCGCCACGACGGCCCCGGCCGTGGGGTGCGCGCTGTACTCCAGCCCGCGCACCCCGCGGCCGCCGTCGTGGTCGCGCACGACCCCGGCGAACGTGACCACGGCCCCGGCCGCGGCATGGTCGACGAGTGCGGCGTGCTCCGCCACGTCGAGGGGCTCCTCGCCCACCGCGGCACGCAGGACGATCGTCATGTGTGGTCGCCTCCTCTGAGCTGGTCCACGGCGTGGTCGAGCACGCCCGCGAGCACGCCGAGACCGTCGCGAACTCCCCCTGGCGATCCGGGGAGGTTCACGACCAGCGTGCGGCCCGCGACGCCGGTCAGGCCGCGGGAGAGCACGGCCGTGGGCACCATCGGCGCGCCCGCGGCCCGGATCGCGTCGGCGAGCCCGGGCACCTCGTAGTCGAGGACGCCGCGGGTCACCTCCGGGGTGGCGTCGGTCGGTGAGATGCCCGTGCCGCCCGTGGTGATCACGACGTCGACGCCGTCGGCCACCGCGGCGCGCAGCGCCGCGCCGACGGGCTCGCCGTCGGGCACGACCTCGGGGTCGGGCGTCTCGTAGCCGCGCTCGCGCAGCCAGGCGGTGATCAGCGGCCCGCCGCGGTCGGTGTAGACGCCCGCCGCGGCGCGGTTGGACGCCGTCACGACCCGGGCGCGCCTCACGCGCGGTCCTCCGGACGCGTCCAGGTGCCGGTCTTGCCGCCGTCCTTGCGCTCGACGCGCACGTGGTCGAGCACCGCGGCCGGGTCGACCGCCTTGACCATGTCGTGCAGCGCCAGCCCGGCCACCGCGACGGCGGTGAGCGCCTCCATCTCGACCCCCGTGCGGTCGGTGGTGCGCACCGTGGCCCGGATGCGGACCTCGGCCCCGTCGGGGGCGAGGTCGACGACGACGCCGCTGAGCGCGATCGGGTGGCACAGGGGCACCAGGTCCGGTGTGCGCTTGGCGCCCATGATCCCGGCGATGCGGGCGGTGGCCAGCGCGTCGCCCTTGGGCAGCCCGTCGCGGCGCAACAGCTCCACCACCTCCGCGGTGGTGCGCAGCACCCCCGTGGCCACGGCCGTGCGGGCGGTGGCCTCCTTGCCGGTGACGTCGACCATCCGGGCCGCGCCGGCCTCGTCCACGTGCGTCAGCTCCACGCGGCAGACCCTACGGCCCCGGCACGCCGTACGGACCGCGGGTCAGGACCCGGCGAAGCGCGCCAGCGCCTCCGGGGTGTCGACGTCCTCGGGCACCGCGACGTCACCGCACTCCACCAGCTCCACGTCCGGGTGCCCGCCGAGGTAGGCGCGCGCGCCGGCGTCACCGGTGGCGGACGTGGCGACGGCGTCCCAGTGGTCCCGGCCGAGCAGCACGGGATGGGCCGCACGGCCCCCGTAGGCCGCGCGACGCAGCGTGTGCGGGCCGACCGGGTCGGCCACGAGCCGCTCCACCGCGGCCGCGGTGACGCCCGGCAGGTCCACCAGGTGGACGAGCGCGGCGTCGGAGTCGAGCACGGCGAGACCCGCCCGCAGCGACGCCCCCATCCCGGACGCCCAGTCGTCCGCCACGACCGCGCGCACGCCGTCGGGCAGCTGCGCGCGCACCTCGTCGGCCGCGGCGCCCAGAACGACGACCAGGGGCCCGCAACCGCCGTCGGCGAGCACGCGCAGCGCCCGGCGGACCAGCGGCTCGCCGTGCAGCTCGACCAGCGCCTTGGGGCGGCCCATCCGCCGTCCGGCGCCGGCCGCCAGCAGCAGCCCGGCGACCGTCAGCGGTTGATCTCCGTGACGGGATGCACGTAGGGCACCTCGGCCAGCGGGAACTCGACGTCGCCGAAGGGGGACAGCGAGCCCTGCACGGGGCTCGCGAGCTCGGTGACGGGGTGCTCGCCCTCCGGCAGCTCCGGCCAGGTGGGGTCGATGCGTCCTGCGGGGGCGGCCTTCGCCACGGTTCCTCCCGATGTCGGTGGTCGACCGCCAGTATCGCCCATGGCACCGACTACCGTGGACCGGTGCCCACGCCGCTGGTCGACTGGCTGCGCGCCCAGGACGACGACACGCTCGCCCGGCTCCTGGCGCTGCGGCCGGACCTCGGGGTGCCCCCGCCCGCCGACCTCACGGTCCTCGCCACCCGCGCCGCGATCCGGGCCTCGGTCCACCGCGCCTGCGACGAGCTCGACACCGTCACCCTGGCCGTGCTGGAGGCCCTCGCCGTGGCCGACGCCGACACCGCTCCGGTGCCGCGCGCCGAGATCGCCCGACTGCTCGGCCCCGACGTCCCCGCCGCGGTCCTGACCGACGCCCTCGACGCGCTGCGCGCCCGCGCGCTCGCCTGGGGTGCCGACGCCGAGCTGTCCGTCGTCGCGGGGGTCCGGGACGTCGTGCCCCGCCATCCCGGCGGGCTGGGCCGGCCGTCCTCGGGTCCCGCCGGGTCGTCCGCGCTGCCCGAGCTGCTCGCGGGCGTCGACGACGAGGAGCGGCGCGTGCTCGACGCGCTGGCCGCCGGCCCGCCGATCGGGCGCAGCCGGGCGACCGGCGACACCCCCGTCGGGCGCCTGCTCGCGCGGGGTCTGCTGCTGCGCGTCGACCCCGAGACCGTCGAGCTGCCCCGCCAGGTCGGCCTCGCCCTGCGCGGCGACCGCCCGCTGGGCACGGTGGCGACGACCCCGCCCGACATCGGCGCCCGCGACCGCGGGGTCGCCGTCGTCGACGGCACCGCGGCCGGCGCGGCGCTGGGTGTGCTGCGCCAGGTCGAGCTGCTCCTCGCCCTCTGGGGACGGACCCCGCCGCCGGTGCTGCGCTCCGGTGGGCTGGGCGTGCGCGAGCTGCGGCGCGCGGCCCGGGAGATGGACGTCGACGAGCCCACGGCCGCCCTGCTGGTGGAGGTCCTGCTCGCCGCCGACCTGGTCGGGGCCACCGACGGGGTCCCCGCGGAGTTCGTGCCCACCACCGCGGCCGACGTCTGGCTGGCCGGTGGCCCCGAGGTGCGGTGGTCGCTGCTGGCGCGCACCTGGCTGGCGCTGCCGCGCCTGCCCGGGCTGGTCGGCCGCAAGGACGACGCCGGGCGGCCGATCAACGCGCTCGCCGACGCCGTGCGCCGCCCGCTGGCGCCCCGCGACCGTCGTCGGGTCCTCGCGGGGCTCGCCGAGCTCCCGCCCGGTACCGCCCCCGCCTCGCCCGCCGCGCTCGCCGACCTGCTCGCCTGGCGCGCCCCGCGCCGCGGCGGCCGGCTGCGCGACGAGGTCGTCGGCTGGACCGTCACCGAGGGCACCGTGCTCGGTGTGGTCGCCCTCGACGCGCTGTCCACCCCCGGGCGGGCCGTGCTCCAGGACCCGGACCGGATCGTCGCCGCGCTGCGGGCCACGCTGCCCGAGCCGGTCGACCACGTCCTGCTCCAGGCCGACCTCACCGCCGTCGCCCCCGGGCCGCTGGAGCCGGAGCTGGCGCGCGAGCTCGACCTGGTGGCGGAGGTGGAGTCGGCGGGCGGCGCGACGGTGTACCGCTTCACCGAGGCCACCGTGCGCCGTGCGCTCGACGCCGGGCGCAGCGCCGCCGACCTGCACGAGCTGCTGCGGCGTCGCTCCGCCACGCCGGTGCCGCAGGGCCTGACCTATCTCGTCGACGACGTCGCGCGCCGCCACGGCCGGCTGCGGGGCGGCGCGGCCGCGGCGTTCCTGCGCTCCGACGATGAGGTGCTGATCTCCGAGGTGCTGGCCCATCCGGACACCGGCGGGCTCGAGCTGCGCCGCATCGCCCCGACCGTGGTGGTGAGCCCGTTGCCCCTGGTGGAGCTGCTCGACGGGCTGCGCGCGGCCGGGTTCACCCCCGCGGCCGAGGACACCGGCGGCGCCGTGCTCGACCTGGCCGCCCGCGGCCGCCGCACCACCCCGGCCCGGCGCTCACCCGAACGCGGACGCCCCCCGCAGCCCGATCCCGCACAGCTCTCCGCCCTGGTGGCGCGGATGCGGGCGGGCGACGCGCTCACCGGCGTGCGCCGCGGGACGACGAACGGCCGGTCGAGCACGCTGGACACGCTGCGCCGGGCGGCGCAGGAACGCCTCACCGTCTGGCTCGGCTTCGTCGACGGCCACGGCGTGGCCGGGGAGCGCGTGCTGGAGCCGCTCAGCGTCGGTGGCGGGGTCGTCGAGGGCCGCGACCGCGGTGACGGCGGGCTGCACCGCGTGCCGCTGCACCGCATCACCTCGATCGCGCTCGTCGAGGACTGACCGGGGGTCAGTGGGCGCGGGCCGCCATCCGGTGCGCCATCGCGTGCTCGACCAGGGCGATCAGCGCGTTCTTCGTCGACTCCCGGTTGCGGGCGTCGCAGGTGATGATCGGGACGTTCGGGTCGATCGACATCGCCTCCCGCACGTCCTCGATGCGGTGCTGCTGGAGCCCGTCGAAGCAGTTGAGGCCGACGACGTAGGGCAGACCGCGGTCCTCGAAGAAGTCGATGGCCGCGAAGGAGTCGGCCAGCCGCCGGGTGTCGACCAGGACGACGGCACCGATCGCGCCGCGCACCAGGTCGTCCCACATGAACCAGAACCGGTGCTGCCCGGGGGTGCCGAACAGGTAGAGGATCAGCTCCTTGTCCAGCGAGACGCGGCCGAAGTCCATGGCCACCGTGGTGGTGGTCTTGTTCGGGGTGGCGGTGAGGTCGTCGTGACCGGCACTGGCCTCGGTCATCACCGCCTCGGTGGTCAGCGGGACGATCTCGGAGACCGAGCCGACGAACGTGGTCTTACCGACGCCGAATCCCCCGGCCACCACGATCTTGGCCGAGATCGTCGCCGAGGTGGCGATCGTCTGTGGCCTAGAGCCGACGGAGTCCACTCAGAACCCTTTCCATCAGGGCGAGGTCCGGCGCGTTGCCGGCTCTGCTCGCGGTCTGGTGCACGGTGACGACGCCGAGGCCGGCCATGTCACCCAGCAGCACCCGGGCGACGCCCAGTGGCAGGGACAGCAGCGCGGCCACCTCGGCCACCGAGCGGGCGGCCTCGCAGAGCTCCGCGACGGCGCGGTGCTCGACCTGCAGGAGGCCCATCTGGTCACGGCCGCGCTGGCTGGTGGAGACGAGGGTCTCGATGCCCAGGTCGAAGCCGGACTTCGTACGTCCGCGGGTCCAGGCGTAGGGCCGGACGGCCGCCGCGCCTCCTCCAGAGCCGAACTGGTCGGCGTCGGTGACCTGCATGTCGATCGGTCCGGTCAGCGGGCCGGGTGCGACCGGTTCGACGACCGGGCGCGCGACGGGCGCGGCCGAGCTCGGCTCCGGGGCCTGCTCGGGCGTCTCGTCGCGGCGGCGCCCCCACCTGCGACGGCGCGAGGGACGCGCGCTGTCGAAGCTGAAGCCGTTCATGACGTCGGCGAAAGTCGGCTCCGAGGGTTGCCGGCGCTCGTCGTCGGGACCGGAGGTCATCGGACTTCACCTGCCTTCTTCTACCGGACGTTGCTGCTGTGGTCGGACTCTGCGGGACGGGTCGGTCTCAGGGCCCGAAGGAGCCCTGCAGCTCGGCCCGAAGCTCGGGGGTCAACAGCTGGCCGACGCGGTCGACCAGCAGGGTCATCTCGTATCCGATCAGTCCGATGTCACAGCTCGGTGACGCCAGCACGGCCAGGCACGACCCGTCGCTGATGGACATCAGCAGGACGATGCCACGATCCATCTCCACGACCGTCTGCACCACGCCGCCCGCGTCGAAACAGCGTGCGGCGCCCTGGGTGAGGCTGACCAGGCCGGACGCCACCGCGGCCAGCTGGTCGGCACGGTCGCGGGGCAGCCGGTCGGAGCTGGTGAGCAGCAGTCCGTCGGCGGACACCACGATGGCGTGCGCGACGCCGGGGACCCGCTCGGCGAAGTTCGTGACCAGCCATCCGAACCGGCTCGGCTGGGTCTGTGACGCTGTCACTGTCGCTCCTCGTCGTGGTTCCCGCCCGCGTGGGCGGACTCGGTGGCACCGTTCGCGACATCGCCGCGGTACCTGCTCTCGCGCCCCTGACGGACACCTTGCTGGTAGCTGGCCAGCCGGCCGCGCACGCTCTCCGCGCTGCGCGCGGAGGAGACGGACGGGGCCAGCACCGCCGATCCGGCACTGCCGGGCACGAGGCGCGCCCGCGGGCGCCGCTTCGGCAGCCCGGCCGAGGTGACCTCGTCGGGACGGTCGGCGGTGGGGGCGGCGTTGTCGGCGGCCCGCCAGCCTTCGTCGGCGGGGCTGGAGAACGCGCTCGGCTCCGGGCGGGCCGACATCGCCGGGGCCGGCATCGGGGCCGCGGTCGGCTCCGGTGCCGGTGCGCCCACGGGGGGAGCGACCGGCGCGGACCGGGGCGGCATCGGGGCCGGCTGGTGGGGGGCCTGCGGCCGCGCCACGGTCGGCGGCTGGGCGACCGGCGGCTGCACGGCCGCGGGCTGCGGGTCCGCGGGCTGCGGGTCCGCGGGCTGCGGGTACGGCTGCTGGGACACCGGCTGCTGCGGCATCGACGGCTGGGACTCCGACGGCTGGGACACCTGGCCCGGCTGCGCGGTGCGCTGCTGCGGGCCCGGCTGGACCGCGGGCGGCACCGGCCGGGCCGAGGGGCCGGGGCGCGTGGACGGGGCCGGCGGCGGCATCGCCGCGGGCTGGCGCGGGCGGGAGTCCGCCGCGGGCCCGGCCGAACGGGCCTCGGCCTCCCAGTCGACCGGGAGCGGCCGGTTGGAGCGGAACCATGCCGACGCGATCTCCTCGAAGATCGGGGTCGTCTCGCCCAGCTCGAACCCGCTGCCCTCGGGCCGCCCCGCGGCGGCCGGTTCGGGGGTGACCGTCTCCGGTGCGGGCGCGACCTCGGCGCCGGCCGGTGTCGCCGGGGCGAACAGCCCGTCGGACACGGCCGTGGACGGCTCCGCGGCCGGGACGGCCGGGATCGGGGCCGTCGCCGGCGCCGGCTGCTCGCCCGCAGCGGGACGCCCGGGGGAGGGCCGGCGCTGCGGCAGGGAGGACGGGGCCGCCTGGTCCGTGGCGGGCGGCTCGGCTGCGGGAAGGTCGGCTGCGGGAAGGTCGGCGGCGTCGCCGTCGGGGTGCGACACGCGGCCGTTGACCGCGCCCGGACGACCGGCCGGGTCGTGCGGCGGGCCGCCGCGCGGCCACGGATCGCGCGCCATCGCCCCGGTCGCGGCGGCGGACCCGTCGTGCTCCGAGGCGGGCGGGGCCTCGGGAGAGCCGTCGTCGGAGCGGTCGGGAGCCGCGGTGGCGGCCGCACCGGCCGCGACACCGGCGACCGCGGCGCCGGCCGCGAGGCCGGGTCCGCGCTCGTCGTCGGAGTGGCCCTCGGCGTCCGCGGTCGTGCCGGACACCTCGTCGTCGGGCTCGCCCGCGAGGACGTGCCGGGCGCGCCCGGTCTCGGCGGGGGAGGGCTCCCGCGGCGCCACGACCGGGTAGGCGGTGGTGGCGGTGTCGTCGGGGGTGCCGGGCGCGTCGTCCTCGTCGTGCCCGGACCCGTCGCCGGCCGGCCCGGAGGTGCCGGTGTCGAGGTCGTCGGGGTCGACGGGGTCGACGGGGTCGGCGGGGTCGGCGGGGCCGGTCCGGGCCTGCGCGGCCCGCTCGGCCGCGGCCCGCTCGGCGGCGAGCTGGTCCTGGCGGGCCTGCTCGGCCACGGACGGCGGACCGTCCGGGTTCAGCGACGAGCCGGGACGCCGGGTGGGCAGCGACGGGGTGGCGGCGGAGCCGTTGACCGGCGGGTACCCGCCGGGTCCGGGGTCGAAGGCCGAGGCCGGCGTGGCCGGGCCGTCGGTGCCGGCGACCAGCGACGACAGCGAGCCGGGGCGGCCGTTGCTGCCACCGCGCTGCGGGGGCACGTCGAACGCCGACGGGCCCGAGGCGCCCGGGGTGAGCGCCGGGACCGACCGGGCGGGCTCGCGCTCGGTGGTGGGCACCAGCTGGGCGGGCACCGTGACCGAGGCCGTGAGACCGGTGCCCGCGCCGCCCGTCGAGGACGTGCTGAGCTGCACCTGGATGTTGTGGCGGGTGCCGAGGCGGCCGACCACGAACAGGCCCATGCGCCGCGAGGCGGACACGTCGACCGCCGAGGGGCCGCCGAGGCGCTGGTTGGCGTCGGCGAGCTCGAAGTCGACCATGCCGACGCCGCGGTCGGCGATCTCGACCAGGATGTCGCCCTCCGCCGTGCGGGTGGTGCTCATGACGACCTGGGAGTCGGGCGGGGAGAAGTTGGTGGCGTTGTCGAGCAGCTCGGCCAGCAGGTGGACGAGGTCGCTCGCGGCGCGCCCGACGATCGAGGTGGTGGGCGGGGCCTGCACCACGATCCGCTGGTACTGCTCGATCTCCGACACCGCCGCGCGCAGGACGTCGACCATCGGGACCGGCGCGATGTTGCGCTTGGCGAGGTCGGTGCCCGCGAGGACCAGCAGGTTCTCCGAGTTGCGCCGCATGCGGGTGGCGAGGTGGTCGAGCTGGAACAGGTTCGACAGCTGGTCGGGGTCCTGCTCGTTGCTCTCCAGCTGCTCGATGAGCTGCAGCTGCCGCTCGACCAGCGCCTGGCTGCGGCGGGAGAGGTTGACGAACATCGAGCTGACGTTGGTCTGCAGGGCGGCCTGGTCGGCGGCGAGGCGGACGGCCTGCCCGTGCACCGCGTCGAACGCGCGGGCCACCTGGCCCACCTCGTCGCGGGTGTTCAGCGGGACCGGGTCGACGGTGACGTCGGGCGTGTCGCCCGCGCGCATGCTCTCGACGGCCTGCGGCAGGCGCCGCTCCGCGACGTCGAGGGCGGCGGTGCGCAGCACGCGCAGCGACCGGACCAGCGCCCGGGCGACCAGGATCGCGATCGTGATGCCGACCAGCAGGCCGAGCATCAGGATCACCGAGTTGATGCCGGCCAGGTTGCTGGCCCGCTCCTCGGCCGCGGTGCTCAGGGCCACCGTCTCGTCGCCGATCAGGCCGGCGGAGTTCTGCACCGCGGTGAGCGCGGTGGTGTACGCGGCGTCCCACTGGGCCGGGTCGACCACGACCGGCCGCTCCTCGGGGGTGGCGAGGATGGCGTCGCGGACGGCGATGCGCTGGGCGTTGGCGTCGGCGCCGTCGAAGGTGCCGAACCGCGCGAGCTGCTCCGGGGTGAGCGCGACCTGATAGGCGCCGTACGCCGTGGCCAGGCGGATGTCGGCCGCGCCGCTGGCCTCGACGTCGGTCGGGAGGAGCTGCCCCGCGCGGATCGCCGCACCGAGCACGGTGTGCTGGACGGCGAGCTGCTCGCGGGCCGCGGTCGCGGCGGTGAGGGCGTCGGCGAGACCGGCGACGTCGGGCGTGCGCAGCTGCCGGAGCAGGGCCCGCTCCAGGCCGTCGACCTGGGCGATCACGGCGGAGTAGCGCTGCACGATCGGGTCGGCGACGGTGTCGGGCCCGGTCGCGACGTCGCCGCGCAGCGCGGTGAGCCCGGCGAGCGCGTCCTGCGTGGCGGCGAGTGCGGTGCGGGTGGTGGTGTCGAAGTCCTCCGCACCCGCGACGGCGTCGACGGCCTGCTGCACGTCGGCGTCGGTCTGGCCGACCCCGACGTCGAGGACGCCGCGGTCCTCGCCACGGCCGCCCGCGACGAACAGCGCCGCCTCGTCGCGCTCCTGGCGCAGCGAGTCGGCCGCGGTGGAGACCTGGCCGCGGATCTCCAGCAGGCGGTTGCTCGTGCCCAGCGTCGCCGCGTCGCCCGCCTGGTCGGCGATGCGCAGCACGCCCAGCGTGAGCGCGAGCAGCGCGGGCACCAGCCCGATGGCGATGAGCTTCCACGCCAGGGACCAGTTACGCGGGTTCAGCCGCTCGGACCACGGGGCCCCGAGCTCGGTGGTGGTCACGTCAACGTCCCCCTGAGGATTGCCGGCGACGATCCGACGAACCTTGGCACGCCGAGGTGCCCGACGGCGAGACCGAGGGAGCCGAAACGCTCTCCAGCGGCGGTGGGTGGCCGCCGGTCGGGTCGGGGGAGCGGTGTTCCTGGCTTCGGGTCGGGCATGCGCGCCTTCTGTCGTGGGCGGGCCGCCGGGTCGTCGGCATCCGCGTCGTTCCGTGCACCCGGGCCGGCGCGACACGCGGCCCCCTGGGGCAGGGCCACGGCCGCTCGGAGCGGGTATGATCGTCGAGGGACTCGTGCGTTCTCGCAGATGGTGCGCGCCGAGCATAGCCCAACCCCGGCGTCACCCCCGCCGTCGTGGCGGCCGCCGGTCGACGACCGGGCGCCGCTCACCGAGACGCCGGTCACAACCCCGCCCGCCCGGAGGCACACCCACCGTGACCGATGGTCCGCTCATCGTCCAGTCCGACAAGACGCTCCTGCTCGAGATCGACCACCCCGACGCCGCGGCCGCCCGCATCGCGATCGCCCCGTTCGCCGAGCTCGAGCGCGCGCCCGAGCACGTGCACACCTACCGGGTCACCCCGCTCGCGCTGTGGAACGCCCGCGCGGCCGGGCACGACGCCGAGCAGGTCGTCGACGCGCTGGTGCGCTTCTCCCGCTACGCGGTGCCGCAGCCGCTGCTCGTCGACGTGGTAGACACGATGGGGCGCTACGGGCGGCTGCAGCTGACCCAGTCGCCCGTCCACGGTCTGGTGCTCGTCGCGCTGGACCGGGCGGTGCTGGAGGAGGTCCTCCGGCAGAAGAAGATCGCCCCGCTGCTGGGTGCCCGCGTCGACGACGACACGGTCGTCGTGCACCCCTCCGAGCGCGGGCACCTCAAGCAGGCGCTGCTCAAGATCGGCTGGCCTGCCGAGGACCTCGCGGGCTACGTCGACGGCGAGGCGCACCCCGTCTCGCTGGCCGAGGACGGCTGGACGCTGCGCGACTACCAGCGCCAGGCCGTCGAGGGGTTCTGGGCGGGCGGATCCGGGGTGGTCGTGCTCCCCTGCGGGGCGGGTAAGACGCTCGTCGGCGCGGCAGCGATGGCGCAGGCGCAGGCCACGACCCTGATCCTGGTGACCAACACGGTCTCGGGGCGGCAGTGGAAGCGCGAGCTCGTCGCGCGCACGAGCCTCACCGAGGACGAGATCGGCGAGTACTCGGGGGAGCGCAAGGAGATCCGCCCGGTCACCATCGCCACCTACCAGGTGATCACCCGCAAGACCAAGGGCGAGTACCGCCACCTGGAGCTGTTCGACTCCCGCGACTGGGGCCTGGTCGTCTACGACGAGGTGCACCTGCTGCCCGCCCCGGTCTTCCGGATGACGGCCGACCTGCAGTCCCGCCGCCGCCTGGGGCTCACCGCCACGCTGGTGCGCGAGGACGGCCGCGAGGGCGACGTGTTCTCCCTGATCGGGCCCAAGCGCTACGACGCCCCGTGGCGCGACATCGAGGCGCAGGGCTGGATCGCCCCCGCCGACTGCGTCGAGGTCCGCGTCACCCTCACCGACGCCGAGCGCATGTCCTACGCCGTCGCCGAGGCCGAGGAGCGCTACCGGATGGCGTCCACGGCGCACACCAAGCTCGCGGTCGTGAAGTCGATCATCGAGCGCCACCCCGGCGAGCCGACCCTGGTCATCGGGGCCTACCTCGACCAGCTCGACGAGCTCGGCGAGACCCTCGACGCCCCGGTCATCCAGGGCTCCACCCGCAACAAGGAGCGGGAGGCGCTGTTCCAGCGGTTCCGGCAGGGCGAGATCCCGGTGCTGGTCGTGAGCAAGGTCGCGAACTTCTCCATCGACCTGCCCGAGGCCAGCGTCGCGATCCAGGTGTCGGGCACGTTCGGGTCGCGGCAGGAGGAGGCCCAGCGGCTCGGGCGGCTGCTGCGGCCCAAGGGCGACGGGCGGCAGGCCCACTTCTACTCCGTGGTCTCCCGCGACACGCTCGACACCGACTACGCCGCCCACCGGCAGCGCTTCCTCGCCGAGCAGGGCTACGCCTACCGCATCGTCGACGCCGACGACCTGCTCGGCCCCGCGATTCCGGACGTCGGATGATCCGGCGTAACGGTACCTTTCGGGTGGCCGGACGTGCACGGAACGGAGTCGAGGGTGACACTCGGGACGGATTCGGGAGCGGGGTGACACGGCCGTGGCTTGGTGGATCGTCGTCGCGATCGCCGCGTGGTGCGTCGTCGCCGTCGTCGTCGGTCTCGTCGTCGGCCGGGCGGTCCGCCTCCGGGAACGCCAGGTGCCCCGACCGCCGGACCGGGCCCCGGCCGCCGAGCCCGTCCGGCCCCCGTCGCCCGCGCCGGGCCTGACGCCCGTCGACGGCGACCGGGAGTCGCCCGCCGGCTGACCGTGCGGGCCTCTGCATGCGGGTGTGTCGCGCGGGGGTCCCGGTGTGCGATCGTCCGCGGATGCCCTCGAGCGACCGAGCCGCCGAGCGGGCCCGCGAGCAGGAGCACGCGCTCAACGCGCTCCTCGCCGAACGCGACGGCCTGCTCTCCGTGCTCGACCGGGTGCTCGCCCTGCGCGGCACCGCCAGCCTGATCCGGGACGCCGCGGGCGCCGACGCCGGTTTCGTCGCCGACCTCGACGGGCCGGCGCAGGCCGTGATCCGCTGGATCGCCGGCAACCGCACCGACTCGCTCCAGGACCTCGCGGTACCGGTCGGGCAGGGCGTGGGCGGGCGGGTGCTCGCCGTCGGGCAGCCGGTGCGGGTCAGCGACTACGTCACCTCCTCGAGCATCACCCACCACTTCGACGGGATGGTGCGCCGCGAGGCGATGTCGGCGATGCTCGCGGTGCCGGTGCTGGCCGAGCGCGACGGCCGGGTCGAGACCGTCGCCGTCGCCTACGCGGCGCTGCGCGGTCCCGGCGAGTTCGGCGACGACGCGGTGGGGGCCGTGCAGGCGGTGGCCCGCGAGGCGGCGCGCGCGCTGCGCCTGGCCGACCGCGCCGAGGCGGGGCGGTCCACCGCGGTCGCCGCGGAACGCCAGCGGATGCAGGCCTCGCTGCACGACTCCGTCGGCGCGATGCTGTTCTCGATCGGCGCGCAGGTCCGCGACCTGCGCACGACGGTGCCCGACAACCCGGTCCTGAGCACCCGGCTGGGGCGGCTGGAGTCCGACGTGTCCGCGGCGTCGCTCGCGCTGCGCGAGTCGCTGCTGGCGCTGGCCGAGTCCAGCCCGGAGCGGGCGCTGCCGGTGGAGCTGGCCGAGCACTGCCGCAGCTTCGAGGCCCGCACCGGCGTCCCGGCGCGGCTGGTGCAGCTGGGCGAGGTCGAGCCGCTCGACGCCGAGCGCACCGCCCTGCTGATCGGCGCGGTCCGCGAGGGGCTGCTCAACGCCGAGAAGCACGCGGGAGCGGCGACGGTCGTCGTCAGCCTGGGGATGGTCGACGGCGGCGTGCAGGTGGCGGTGGCCGACGACGGGTCGCCGGCCGACGGCGGCGCGGCCGACCCGGCCGACGGCTCGGGGCTGGGCATCCGGATGCTGGTGGAGCGGGCGGCGCGACTGGACGGACGGGTCAGCCTCGTCCACGACGAGGACGGCGGGACGACGTTGCGGATGCTGTTGCCGGTGCCCCGGTGAGCCCGTCGCGGGTGATGGTCGTCGACGACCATCCCGTGGTGCGTGACGGGGTGGCGCTGCTGCTGCGCGGCGAGCCGTCGCTGGTGGTGGTCGGGGCCGCGGAGAGCGGGCGCACGGCGCTCGAGCGGGCCCCCGGCCTGCGGCCCGATCTCGTCCTGCTGGACCTGCGGCTGCCCGACATGCTGGCCCCCGAGGTGGTCGCCGGGCTGCGGACGGGCTGCCCGCAGGCGAAGGTCGTGGTGTTCACCGCCCACGGCGACCACCACGGCGTCCAGGCGGCACTCGACGCGGGCGCGCACGGGGCACTGCTCAAGGACGCCGCCGCCACCGACCTGGTGGCTGCGCTGCGTCGCGTACTGCGCGGCGAACGGGTGTCGGATCCACGAATGGTGCCCGGTACGGCGGGCAACCAGGCGGCCCTGGCCCGTAGCGGCCTCACCCGGCGTGAGTACGAGGTCCTGCGCCTCGCCGCGCAGGGCCGCACCAACCCCGAGATCGCCGAGTCCACCGGCCTGGCCCGCAACACCGTGAAGACCTACCTGCAGTCGGCCCTGCACAAACTGGGCGCCCGCAACCGCGTCGAGGCCATCGGGAAGGCCAGCGAGGCGGGCCTGCTCTGACGCCCCGGTCGTCGATCGTGACTCTCCGGAGGTAACGGACGGTCATCTTTCCCGCCTCCCTCTCCACGTGGGGGTGCCTGAAGGGTGGTCCGGAACACACGATGGCCCCGCTACTCCGTCCGGGGGTGGTGGGCAAGGGGGCCGAGACGTGGTTCGGGAACGACCGTGCTGAGCGCGCGAGGGCTGTCCGTCCGTTACGGGCGATCGGTGGAGGCGCTGTCCGGCGTCGACCTGGAGGTACCCGCCGACGGCGTGCTGGCGGTGCTCGGCGGCAACGGAGCGGGCAAGTCGACGCTGCTGAGGGCCGTGTCGGGCACGCTGCCGCTGCACCGCGGCGCGGTGTCCGCCGGGGAGATCGTGTTCGACGGCGAGCGGATCGACCGGCTCGATCCGGCGCTGATCGTGCGGGCCGGTGTCGTCGCCGTGCCGGAGGGCCGGCAGGTGTTCGCCCGCATGACCGTGGAGGAGAACCTGCGCGCCGGGGGCCTCGGGGCCCGCTCGGCGGAGGCCAGGAGCTCGGCCCGCGAGCGCATCGAGCGGCTGTTCCCGGTGCTCACCGAGCGCGCGGGCCAGCGGGCCGGGCTGCTCTCCGGTGGTGAGCAGCAGATGCTCGCGATCGGGCGGGCGCTGATGTCGGACCCGCGGCTGCTGCTGCTCGACGAGCCCTCCCTGGGGCTCGCGCCGCAGATGGTCGGCCGGATCGCCCGGGTGATCCGGGAGATCCACGAGCAGGGCACCGCGGTCGTACTCGTCGAGCAGAACGCGACGATGGCGTTGCAGGTCGCCGACCACGCCGTGGTGCTCGAGGTGGGCCGCGTCGCGCTGTCCGGCCCGGCCGCCGAGCTCGCCGCCAGCGACGACGTGCAGCGCCTCTACCTGGGCGGCCACGCCGAGTCGCAGGCGCAGGCCGAGTCGGAGGAGGCGGAGGCGCGGGCGCACCGCTCGACCCGCACGCTGTCGAGGTGGACGGGATGACCGCCGCCGCCTCCGTCGAGCTCCGGGAGGGCGTCCGCCCCCTGACCGTCGACGACGTGACGCTGCGCTTCGGCGGCATCACCGCGCTCGACCACGTCAGCTTCACCGTCGAGCCCGGCACCGTGCACGCCCTGATCGGGCCCAACGGAGCGGGCAAGTCCAGCTGCTTCAACGTCATCAGCGGGCTCTACCGGCCCACCGAGGGCCGGGTCCGGCTCGGCGACGACGTGCTGACCTCGCTCGCGCCGCACCGGCTCGCCGCGATGGGCATCGGACGGTCCTTCCAGAACATCGCGCTGTCGCCCGGCTCGACCGTCCGCGACAACGTGATGCTCGGGCGCCACGTCCTCACCCGGGGCGGGTTCCTCTCCGGCGGGCTCGGGCTCGGCCGGCGCACCGAGCGCCGCCACATCGCCCGGGTCGAGGAGATCTGCGCCTTCCTCGGTGTGGCCGACCGGCTCGACGTGCCGGTGGCCGCCCTGCCCTACGGCGTGGCGAAGCGGGTCGACATCGCCCGCGCGCTCGCCGTCGAACCCACCCTGCTGCTGCTCGACGAGCCCGCGGCCGGCCTGAACGCCACCGAGACCGCCGAGATGGCGGTGACGATCAGCGACCTGCGCGACGCGCTGGGCATCTCCGTCCTGCTCGTCGAGCACGACATGGGCCTGGTCATGGGCATCGCCGACCGCGTCACCGTCCTGGACTTCGGGAAGCGGATCGCCGACGGCCTGCCCGCCGAGGTCCAGTCCGACCCCGATGTCATCCGCGCCTACCTGGGCACCGAGGCCGAGGAGGCCGCGGAATGAACACCTTCCTGCAACTGCTGGTCAACGGCCTGGGCAAGGGCGCGGTCTACGCGCTCCTCGCGCTCGGGTTCGTGATCATCTTCAAGGCGACGGAGGTGGTGAACTTCGCGCACGGCTCGCTCGTGCTGATCGGCGGCTACCTGGTCTACGAGCTCAAGGACGC
The DNA here is from genome assembly GCF_006539565.1 of Pseudonocardia hydrocarbonoxydans. Taxonomy (GTDB): domain Bacteria; phylum Actinomycetota; class Actinomycetes; order Mycobacteriales; family Pseudonocardiaceae; genus Pseudonocardia; species Pseudonocardia hydrocarbonoxydans. The sequence continues at coordinate 135,236 of NZ_BJNG01000025.1, read as the reverse complement.
CCTCGGCTGGGCGGGAGCCGCGGTCGTCGGCATCGTGGCGGCGGCACTGTCCGCGCTGGCCATCGAGCGGCTGCTGCTGCGCAACGCGACCAGTGCCGACCACAACAGCCTCGCGCTGCTCACCATCGGTATCGACGTGATCATCACCGAGGAGGTCGTGCGCCGGGTCGGTGCCGACATCCCGTTCATCGGCGACCCCTACGACTCGCAGCCCATCCGGATCGGCGACCTCACGATCTTCCGCACCCAGGCGATCGCGCTGGTCGTCGGCGCGGTGCTGATCACGGCGTTCCTGCTGGCGTTCCGCTACTCCAACTGGGGCGTCGCGATGCGCGCGCAGGCCGAGAACCGGGAGGCCGCGGCGCTGATGGGCATCCGCAGCTCCCGGGTGACGGCCACTGCGTGGCTGGTGGCCGGCGCTCTCGCGGGCGTCGCGGTGCTGTTCATGGCCACGCAGGACTTCTCCGGCGCCGGTCTGGGCCGAGGCACCCACGCGATCGCCCTGATCGCATTCCCCGCCGCGATCCTCGGCGGGCTGGACTCGACGGAGGGCGCCGTCGTCGGCGGGCTGGTCGTCGGGCTCACCGAGGCGCTGTCGGCGCAGTACATCTCCTTCGAGTTCTCCAAGAGCGCGGTCTTCCTGGTGATGCTGGTGGTGCTGGTGATCAGACCGAGCGGCTTGTTCGGCACGAAGGAGCTCAGTCGTGTCTGAGACGATGACCCCGCCCGCCGCACCCGCGACGGCCCCGCCCGCCCCCACGGCCGGGGCCGGGCGCAACTGGCTCAAGATCGCCGCCGCCGCGGCCCTGATCGTCGTGCTCCTGCTGCTGCCGGTGCTCGTCGGCAACGGGGGCGTGGCCTACCTCAAGCTCGCGCAGTACATCCTCATCGGCGCCGTCGGCGGGATCGGGCTGACGCTGCTGGTCGGGCAGGCCGGGCAGCTCTCGCTGGCCCACCCGTTCTTCCTGCTCGTCGGCGCCGTCGGCTACGCGGTGCTGGCCGGAGACCCGGAGGAGTCCGCGGACCTCGTCGGGCTCGGGCTCCCGCCGCTGGTCGCCGTCATCGGGGCGATCGTGCTCTGCGGACTGGTCGGGCTGGCGTTCGCGCCGGTGGCCGGGCGCCTGCGCGGCATCTACCTGGGCGTCGCGTCGCTGTCGCTGGTGTTCCTCGGGCTGTGGCTGGGCCAGTCGCTCGACATGTTCTCCGGCGGCACCTCCAGCGGCCGCAACGCGCCGGTGTTCGAGCTGTTCGGCTTCGAGTTCGCCAACTCCCAGCCCGCCCCGACCATCGCCGGCGTCGCGATCCAGAAGCAGCAGCGCCTGTGGTACCTGTTCCTGGCGTTCGCGCTGATGAGCTACTTCCTCGCCCGCGGCGCGGTCAACAGCCGGATCGGCCGGTCGTGGCGCGCGGTGCGCGACAACGAGGCCGCCGCCACCTCCATGGGGGTGAACGTCACCCGGGTGAAGGCCGGGGCGTTCGTCATCTCCTCGGCGTTCGCCGGGCTCGCGGGCGTCATGACGGCGCTGTGGCTCGACCTCGTCAAGCCCGACGAGAACGAGTTCACCGGCACCTACTCGTTGACGGTCGCGATCGCGTTCCTGGCCGTCGTGATCATCGGCGGTCTCGGGTCCGTACCGGGTGCCGTCGTCGGCGCGACGATCGTGTTCGGCCTGCAGCAGTTCTTCCTGCTCGGCTCCCAGCAGTTCGGCTGGTTCGCCGACGCGCAGTTCGGCGGGTTCAGCGCCGTGGTCGTGAGCGCGTTCGTCTACGGCGCCGCGATCGTGCTGGTGATCCTGTTCGAACCCGGCGGCATCGCCGCCATCGGCAGGCGGCTGACCAGCCGCCGCTCCCCAGATGCCCGGTCCGCCAATGGTGGCGACCGGACCACCCCCCGAGAGGATCGAACATGATCGCAGCGCGTAGAGCCGGGCGGTCGGCGCTGATCGCCGGCGCCCTTACCAGCACGCTCGTGCTCGCCGCGTGCGGCAGCACGGCGGACACGGCCGGCGGCACCGCGGGCGCCGGTGGCGTCATCACCGACGTCGGCGTCACCGACACCACGATCACGCTCGGGATCATGGGTGACACCAGCGGCGTGTTCAAGAACCTGGGCGCGGGCCTCAACGCCGGCAACCAGCTGTGGGCCGACGACGTCAACGCGGCCGGCGGCATCTGCGGCCGCCAGATCGAGATCGAGGTCGTCGACCACGGCTACAAGGCCGACGTGGCGAAGACGCTGTACCCGCAGCTCGAGCCGAACGTGCTCGGCATGGTCCAGCTGCTGGGCTCGCCGGTGCTCGCCGCACTGGAGCCCAACCTCATCGAGGACAACATGCTCGCCGCCCCGGCGTCGTGGAGCTCCGAGGTGCTCGACAACCCGGGCATCATGATGATCGGCACGACCTACGACCTGGAGATCATCAACGGTCTGGCCTACCTGCAGCAGCAGGGCCTGCTGGCCGACGGCGACACCATCGGCCACATCTACATCGACGGCGAGTACGGCGGCAACGGCCTCAAGGGGTCGCAGTACTACGCCCAGCAGCACGGGCTGACGATCAACGAGGCCAAGGTGACCTCCACCGACAACGACCTCACCGGCATCGTCACCGGCATGCGGGGCGCGGGCGTCAAGGTCATCGTCCTGACCACGACCCCCGGCCAGACGGCCTCGGCGCTGGCCGCCAACCAGGCGCTCGGGCTCAACGTCCCGGTCCTGGGCAACAACCCGACGTTCGACCCGGCGCTGCTGGAGACCCCGGCCGCGGGTGCGCTGGGCAACCTGTACGTGTCGGCGTCCAACGCGCCGTTCTCCTCGCCGAACCCGAAGGCCGTCGAGGTGACCACCCGCTACAAGGAGGCCTACCCGGACTCCCCGCTCAACGCGGGCGTCACCACGGGCTACACCGAGGGCGTCGTGTGGCAGAACGTGCTCGAGGCGGCGTGCGAGGCCGGTGACCTCAGCCGGGCCGGCGTCAAGACCGCGCTGACCACGCTGACCGAGGTCGACTCCGAGGGCCTGGTCGACGTGCTCGACTACAGCTCGCCGGGCGCGCCGCCCACCCGCGGTGTCTACATCGCGCAGGTCGACGCGACGGCCGAGGGCGGCCTCCGCGAGGTCGCGCCGCTGTTCACCTCGCCCGAGGGGGAGTCCTACGTGGCCCCCTTCCAGGAGAGCTGATCCACCGCACGGCCTGACCCGCAGCACCGACGGACCCCGGGGGACCACCCCGGGGTCCGTCGGTGTGTCCGGGGTCGGGATCAGGGGGTTCCCGGAGGTCGGGGCGTCGCGGCGTCGCCATGCTGGGAGCCATGGAACAGCACACCGACACCACCACCCCCGACACCACCGCCCCCGATGCCACCACCCACGCCGTCCCCGTCGCCCCGGCCGGCCGCGGACCCGCGGTCCGGCTCGTCCGCAGCCGCACCGACCGCATGATCGCCGGCGTCTGCGGCGGGATCGCCGAGGCCTACGGCCTCGACCCGGCGCTGGTGCGCCTGATCGTCGTGCTGCTCACCGTGTTCGGTGCGGGCTCGGGCGCCATCGCCTACGTCGCCGCGTGGATCCTGATGCCGGACGCGCCCGGTCAGTGACCGGCGACGGCCGGAGCCCGTGGCGCCCGGCGGGTCTCGTGGCCCAGCAGCGCCACGAGGACGGCGGCCGGCACCACCAGTGCACCGATCGCCGGCAGCATCGACGCCGGCGGGATCAGGGCCACCAGCACCCCGGCCGCGACGACCCGCCCCCACGCCGGCCGGTCCGCCACCGCGCGGGTGAACCCGGCGTGGGCGAGCAGGAACAGCGCCACGCCCCCGAACAGGGCGACGAGCGGGAGCCCGCGCAGCGGGTCGGCGAGGGTGTAGTCGGCGTCGCCCGCGACGCGCCCGAGCGCCCTCTCGAGCCCCAGCGACATCACGACGATCCCGATGACCGTCGGGAGGTGCAGGGAGGGGCGGCCGTCGCGGGCGCTCTCGAGGTGCACCCACCACAGCGCGGCCGCGACGACCAGTGCGAGGACCGACGCCGCGATGATCGGCCAGCTGACGGGCTTCTGGGCGATGCCGATGCCGATGGCCACGAGCGACCCGCCGAGCGCCAGGGTGACGAGCTGCCCGTGCCGCTCGGCGACGCGTGCCGTCGGGGCGGGCCGCCGGCCGGTGCCGGCGAGCCTCGCGCCGACGAGGTCGCCGGCGGCGGCCGCCACCCACAGCCAGGTCTGCAGCGCGCCGCCGGCCTGCGAGGCGGCCAGCAGCAGCGCCGCCCCGACCGCCGCCGACGGGACGAGCCGCACGACCTGACCGCGCAGCACCGGGTCGTCCGCGCTGTCCAGCCAGGACACGACGATGTGCAGCGCGCGCACCACGACGTAGCAGGCGGCGAACACGACCGGGCCGGACAGGCCGCCCGGCATGTCGTCGAAGGACTCGGGGACCGTGATCGCGGCGACGAAGAGCGCACCCGTCGCGGCGAACACCGCCAGCCGGATCACGGCGTCGTCGGCCCGCCCCACGTCGGCCGGCCCCGCGAACCCGACCCGGCACCACCACAGCACGGTGACGACCAGCGCCCCGTGCAGCAGCCCCACCGCCGACGTGTCGTCGGCCATCAGGCCGGTGACCTGGGTCAGCGCGAAGACGAACACGATGTCGAAGAACAGCGCGAGGGTCGTGACGCCGTGCGCGCCGTCGCGGGCCTCCAGCCGGGCCCGCCGGGGTGTCGCCATGGCCGAGATCGTGCACCACGCCGACGCGGGGGAACCACCGGGTAGTCGTACGGAGGTGGCGGGCCCGCGCCGGACCTAGCGTCTGCGGGCATGAGCAGCGCAGCACCCACCGCCGCCGTGCGGGTCGGTACCGCCGTCCGGGCCAGCACCGCCGTGTCCGTGCTCGCCGTCGCGTTCGGGGCGGCCGTGGTCACGGTGGCCGCGGGCCGCGCGGCCGCGCTGGTCCTCGCCTGCTGCGTGGCCACGCTCGCGGTGCCGCTGTCGATCCGCTCCTGGGGCGGGCGGGCCCCGGACGCCGACGCGCGGTTCGTCCGGGTGCTGGTCAGCCTGTCGGGCTACCTGCTGCCGATGGCGGCGTTCCAGGCCGGGTTCGGACCGTGAACACCGGTCCGGGTCGCGACACGCCGCAGGGGCGGCACCCGTGTGCGGGTGCCGCCCCTGCGGACGGGTCGTGCGGGGTGGACGGACTCAGAAGTCCATGCCGCCCATGCCGCCCATGCCACCGGTGGGGTCGCCCCCGCCGCCGCCGGGGTTCTTCTCCGGCTTGTCGGCGATGACGGCCTCGGTGGTGAGGAACAGGGCCGCGATCGAGGCCGCGTTCTGCAGCGCCGAGCGGGTGACCTTGGCGGGGTCGATGATCCCGGCCTTGATCAGGTCCTTGTACTCACCCGTGGCCGCGTCCAGGCCCTCGCCGGCCGGCAGCCCGCGCACCTTCTCCGCGACGACGCCACCCTCGAGGCCCGCGTTGACCGCGATCTGCTTGAGCGGGGCCTCCAGCGCGACCTTGACGATGTTGGCGCCGGTGGCCTCGTCACCGTCGAGACCGAGACCCTCGAACAGGCCCGCACCGGCCTGGATGAGCGCCACGCCGCCACCGGCGACGATGCCCTCCTCGACGGCCGCCTTGGCGTTGCGCACGGCGTCCTCGATGCGGTGCTTGCGCTCCTTGAGCTCGACCTCGGTCGCGGCTCCGGCCTTGATCACCGCGACACCGCCGGCCAGCTTGGCCAGGCGCTCCTGCAGCTTCTCGCGGTCGTAGTCGGAGTCGGTCTTGTCGATCTCGTTGCGGATCTGGGAGACCCGGCCGGCGATCTGGTCGGCGTCGCCGGCCCCGTCGACGATGGTGGTCTCGTCCTTGGAGACGACCACCTTGCGGGCGGTGCCCAGGAGCGAGAGGTCGGCGTTCTCGAGCTTGAGGCCGACCTTCTCCGAGATGACCTCGCCACCGGTGAGGATGGCGATGTCGGCCAGCATGGCCTCGCGGCGGTCACCGAAGCCCGGGGCCTTGACGGCGACGGACTTGAAGGTGCCGCGGATCTTGTTGACGACGAGCGTGGCCAGGGCCTCGCCCTCGACGTCCTCCGCGATGATGGCGAGCGGCTTGCCGCCCTGCATGACCTTCTCCAGCAGCGGGAGCAGGTCCTTCACGGTCGAGATCTTGGAGGAGACCAGGAGGATGTAGGGGTCCTCCAGCTCGGCCTCCATGCGCTCGGCGTCGGTGACGAAGTAGGGCGAGATGTAGCCCTTGTCGAACCGCATGCCCTCGGTGAGCTCGAGCTCCAGACCGAAGGTCTGGCTCTCCTCGACCGTGATGACGCCTTCCTTGCCGACCTTGTCCATCGCCTCGGCGATGAGCTCGCCGATGGTGGAGTCGGCCGCGGAGATCGACGCCGTGGCGGCGATCTGCTCCTTGGTCTCGACCTCCTTGGCGGTCTTCAGCAGCTGCTGCGAGACGGCCTCGACGGCCTTCTCGATGCCGCGCTTGAGCGCCATCGGGTTCGCGCCCGCGGCGACGTTGCGGAGACCCTCGCGGACCAGCGCCTGCGCCAACACGGTGGCCGTGGTGGTGCCGTCGCCCGCGATGTCGTCGGTCTTCTTGGCGACCTCCTTGACGAGCTCGGCCCCGATCTTCTCCCAGGGGTCCTCGAGCTCGATCTCCTTGGCGATCGACACACCATCGTTGGTGATGGTGGGCGCGCCCCACTTCTTCTCCAGGACGACGTTGCGGCCGCGCGGGCCGAGCGTCACCTTGACGGCGTCGGCGAGGGTGTTCATGCCGCGCTCGAGCCCGCGGCGCGCCTCCTCGTCGAAAGCGATCATCTTCGCCATGGGTGTGTAGTCCTCCGATTGGGATGACCGAAAAGTCACTGTGTCGAACCCGATGCCCGCGACGGACGACCGGCAACCCTGCGCCGATCTCACCGGCCCGACTGATTGGCACTCTACCGTGCCGAGTGCCAACGCGGTTCTAGCACTCGGGTATGCCGAGTGCAAGGCGCAGCGGTAGGGGAGGATGCGGCGCGTGATCCGAACCGTGGAGCAGCACCGGGCCGTCGTCGCGGCCCTCGTCCCGGCCCAGCCCGCCGAGGTCGTGCCGCTGGCACAGGCCCGGGGGCGGGTACTGGCGGAGGACGTGGTGGCGGGGGTCTCGCTGCCGTCGTTCGAGAACTCCGCCATGGACGGCTACGCGGTGCGCGCCGCCGAGCTGGCCGGCGCGGGCGAGGACGCGCCCGTCGTGCTGCCCGTGGCCACCGACATCCCGGCCGGGCGCACCGAGGTGCCCGCGCTCGCCCCCGGCACCACCGCCCGGATCATGACCGGGGCGCCGATGCCCGCGGGTGCCGACGCGGTGGTGCCGGTCGAGCTCACCGACGGCGGCACCGAGCGGGTGGCGCTGCGGCACGCCCCCGAGCCGGGTGTGCACGTGCGGCGCATCGGCGAGGACGTGCTGGCGGGCCGGGTCGTGATCGACGCCGGCACGGTGCTGCAGGCCGCGCAGATCGGGATCGCGGCCGCGGTCGGGCTGGCCGAGCTGCCCGTGCGGCGCCGCCCGGTGGTGCTGGTGCTGTCCACCGGGTCGGAGCTGGTCGCGCCCGGCACGCCGCTGCAGCCGGGCCAGATCTACGAGTCCAACGGTCCGATGCTGGCCGCGGCCGTCGAGGAGGCCGGGGGCGTCGCGGAGCTGCTGCGGTTCGTGCCCGACGACGTCGAGGAGTTCCTGACCCGCCTGGGCGAGCGCGCGAAGGGCGTCGACCTGGTCCTCACCTCCGGCGGGGTCAGCATGGGGGCCTACGAGGTCGTCAAGGACGCGTTCACCGGGCGCGGGGTCGAGTTCGTCAAGGTGGGGATGCAGCCCGGCGGGCCGCAGGGCGCGGGCCGGCTCGACGAGCTCGGCGGCGTCGCGGTGGTGACGCTGCCCGGCAACCCCGTCAGCTCGCAGGTGTCGTTCGAGGTGTTCGTCCGCCCCGCGTTGCGTGCCGCGTTGGGGCATCCGCACCCCGAGCGCCCGGTCGTCACGGCCACGCTGGGTGAGCGCTGGACCTCACCGGCGGGGCGTCGCCAGTTCCGCCGGGGAGTCCTCGACGCGGTCCGCGGCACGGTCTCCGAGGTCGGCAACCCGGCCTCGCACCTGCTCGCCGCGCTCGCCAGGGCGGAGTGCCTGGTCGTCGTCCCGGCCGAGGTGACCGACCTGGCCGAGGGGTCTGCCGTGGAGGTCTGGCTGCTGGACGGGTGACGCCGTCCCTCGAACGTGATGTACATCACAGTCCGAGGGTGCAACATTCGCCGCCCCGGGGACGTCATACCGGTGAGCGTTCGGCCGATCGGTGCACATCCCGGGCTTCCTCTCCCCGTGATCTGGACGATCGATCGCCCGCTCAGGGATACTTTTCCGCAGGCCCGGGAACTCCGGGTCCGTGGCAAGAGGACCTACCGCCCGTCGCTGGGGAGCGGACGAGCGGTTCCACGGCCGGGGTCGTCGTCTCGGGGGATGACGGCCCCGGCCCTTTTGCGTCCTACCGGTCGCGTACGGTAGCCGCGATCCTCAGCACACTGCCTGTGTGATCCCTCGCCGGAGGAGCCGAGAACGCACCCCATGTCCGACCCCGACACCCCCACCGGCCTCTCCCCGCGCCACGTCGCAGGCCTGGTCCGCGAGGCGATCCCACCGATGCACCCGGGTGGCCGCCCGCTCGTCGCCGCCGTCGCGCTGGCGGCCACGGTCGTGCGGGCGGTCTCCGGCCGCGGCACCGCCGCGGGCCTGCTCGCCACCGCCGCGACCGCCGCCTTCTTCCGCAACCCGCACCGGGTCCCGCCGCCGCGCACCGGGGTGGTGCTCGCGCCCGCCGACGGGACCGTCGCCACCGTCTCGGTCGTGCCGCCGCCGCCCGAGCTGGGGCTGCCTCCCGCACCGGTGCCGCGGGTCAGCGTCTTCCTGTCGGTGCTCGACGTGCACACGCAGCGCATGCCCGTCGACGGGCGGGTGCTCGCCGTCGAGTACACCCCCGGCGTGTTCCTCTCCGCCGATCTCGACAAGGCCAGCGAGGACAACGAGCGCAACGCCGTGCTGCTGGAGACCACCGGTGGGGCGCGGGTCGGGGTCGTCCAGATCGCCGGGCTGCTGGCCCGCCGGATCGTCTGCGAGGTGGTGCCGGGCGACGAGGTGGCGGCCGGGGAGACCTACGGCCTGATCCGCTTCGGCTCGCGCGTCGACACCTACCTGCCCGCCGGTTCCGTCGTCGAGGTGGCGGTGGGCCAGCGGACCGTCGGCGGCGAGACCGTCCTCGCCGCGCTGCCCGACCCCTCCGGGGTCTGAGCCGTGCCCGCCCCCTACCCCGCAGGCGTCCGGCTGCTGCCCAACGCCGTCACGGTCATCGCGCTGAGCGCGGGACTGTCGTCGGTGTACTTCGCGCTCGGCGAGCGGTTCGACCTGGCCGTGTTCGCCGTCGGCGTCGCCGCGCTGTGCGACGCGCTCGACGGGCGCCTCGCCCGGCTGCTGGACGCCAGCACCCGGATCGGCGCGGAGCTCGACTCGCTGGCCGACCTGGTGTCGTTCGGGGTGTCGCCCGCGCTGGTGCTCTACGTCTGGCAGCTCCAGTCCTGGCAGGTCGGCAGCGAGGGCCGGTTCGGGTGGGTCGTCGCGCTCGTGTTCACCGTCTGCATGGCCCTGCGCCTGGCCCGGTTCAACACGCTGCTCGACGAGGAGGACGAGTACCCGTTCGCCAAGGAGTTCTTCGTCGGCGTGCCCGCACCCGCGGCCGCGCTCGTCGCCGGGATCCCGCTGTTCGTCTCCCTGCACTTCGGCGAGGGGTGGTGGTCGGCGCCGGTCGTCGTCGGGGTGTGGGCGCTGGTGGCGGCGGCGCTGATGGTGAGCCGCCTGCCCACGCTGTCGTTCAAGACCGTGCGGGTGGCGCCACGGCTCATCGCGCCGCTGCTGGTGCTGGTGGGGCTGGTGGTGGCGGTGCTGGTCACCGCGCCGTTCCTCACCCTCGCGGTCGTCGCCACGCTGTACGTCGGGGCGCTGCCGTTCACGATCCACCGCTACCGCTGGCTCTCCCGCCACCCCGAGGCGTGGGACGTGCCGGGGCGCGAGCGCCGCGCCGTGGTGCGGGCCGCGCGCTCGGCCCGGCGGCTGGGGCTGCGCCAGCCGCTGCGCCGCCGCGTCGCGGGCCGGGCCAGCGAGGTGGCGGGCCGGGCACGGGGGGCCGTCGCCGGGGCCGTGCGCCGGCTCGGTGACGACGGGCCGCCGCCCCGCCGCGCCCCCGGCCCCGCGGCCCAGCCCCCCCACCGCCTGCGGCCCGGCCTGCGCCGGGACCGCGACCGCCGCCTCTGACCCGCGGGGTCGCTAGCGTGGGGGCGTGATCACGCTCGTCGCCCGGCTCGCCGCGTCCGCCGCCGATGCCCGGCGGGGGGTCGTGCGCCTGCATCCGGAGGTCCTCGACGCGCTGGGCCTGCGTTCCTGGGACGCCGTCTCGCTCACCGGCGCCCGGGTGACGACCGCGCTCGTCGCCGCCGGGGACGGCCCGCCGGGGCAGGCCACCCTCGACGACGTGACGCTGTCCAACGCCGGCCTCTCCGACGGGGCGGCGGTCGTCGTGGCGGCCGCCGGGGTGGAGCCCGCCCGGCGGGTGCAGCTGACCGGGTCGCGGCTGGCCAGGGCGTCGGTGCCGCCGGAGACGCTGCGGCTCGCCCTGCTCGGCAAGATCGTGACCGGCGGCGACGCGGTGTCGCTGCTCCCGCAGGACCTCGAACCCGCACCGGGGCTCGACCCCGCGCTGGCCCGCAGCCGCGTCGCGGGTGCGCTGGGCGGGGCGTGGACCTCCGAGCTGCTGACGGTGGCGGCGGTCGATCCGCCCGGTGCCGTCACCGTCCACCCGAGCAGCGTCGTCGGGTGGCAGGACGGCCCGTCGACGGCCGACGCCCCCGCGAGTCCCCCGTCTCCCGTCCGCGAGTCCCCCGTTTCCCGCCCGCGAGTCGCCGCGTCCGCGTCCGCCGCCCCGTCCGCCTCCGCGTCCGCTGACCCGGCTCCTGTCCACCCCGCTCCCGTCCACCCCGCTCCCGTCCACACGGTCGAGGACCTGATCGGCAACACCGACGCGGCCCGACGCCTCGCGGAGTGGCTGGAGCTGAGCCTGGACCGGCCCGAGCTCCTCGCCCGGCTCGGCGGGTCCGCCCGGCTCGGCGTGCTGGTCGTCGGACCCGAGGGGGTCGGCAAGACGACGCTGGTGCGCAGCGTGGCCGCGGCCGTCGGCGCCCGCTGCGTCGAGCTCGCCGGGCCCGCCGTGGCCGCCACGGCGGACGCCTCGCAGCGCGTGCACGACGCGCTGGCCACCGCCCGCTCGGCGGCGCGCGAGGGCGGACGGGTGGTGCTGCTCGTCACCGACGTCGACGCGCTGCTCCCGGCGGCCACCCCGCCGCCGCTCTCGACGCTCGTCCTGGACGTGCTCCGCGACGCCCTCGCCACCCCCGGCCTGGTGCTGGTGGCCACGACCTCGACCCCCGAGGGCGTCGACCCGCGGCTGCGGGCCCCCGACCTGGCCGACCGCGAGCTCGGCCTCGCCCTGCCGGACCTGCGCGTGCGCACCGAGCTGCTGCGCAGGCTGCTCGCGTCCGTCCCCGTGGCCGAGGGCGTCGACCTGGCGGCGGTGGCCGGGCGGACGCCGGGATTCGTCGTCGCCGACCTCGTCGCGCTGCGCCGCGAGGCCGCCGTGCGCGCGGCCCTGCGCGGCGCCGACGAGATCGGCCAGCAGGACCTGCTCGACGCCGTCGGCTCGGTCCGGCCGATCTCCATGTCCTCCTCGGCGACCCTGCAGACCGGCGGCATCACCCTCGACCAGGTCGGCGACATGGTCGAGGTCAAGCAGGCGCTGACCGAGGCCGTGCTGTGGCCGCTGCAGTACCCCGACTCGTTCGCCCGCCTCGGCGTCGCCCCGCCGCGCGGGGTCCTCGTCTACGGCCCGCCCGGCTGCGGCAAGACGTTCCTGCTGCGCGCGCTCGCCGGCACCGGACAGCTCAACGTCATCGCGGTGAAGGGGGCGGAGCTGCTGGACAAGTACGTGGGGGAGTCGGAGCGGGCGGTGCGCGAGCTGTTCCGCCGCGCCGCCGACGCCGCGCCCGCGCTCGTCTTCCTCGACGAGATCGACGCTCTGGCGCCGCGCCGCGGCGGGTCCACCGACTCCGGGGTGGCCGACCGCGTCGTCGCCGCGCTGCTCACCGAGCTGGACGGGGCCGAGCCGCTGCGCGACGTCGTGGTCGTCGGCGCCACCAACCGGCCGGACCTGATCGACCCCGCCCTGCTGCGTCCCGGACGCCTGGAGCGGCTGGTCTACGTGCCGCCGCCGGACGCCGCCGCCCGCGCCGACATCCTGCGCGCGGCCGGCCGCAACACCCCGTTCGCCGAGGACGTCGACCTCGACGGGCTGGGCGCCGAGCTCGACGGCTACTCCGCGGCCGACTGCGCCGCGGTACTGCGGGAGGCCGCGCTCGCCGCGATGCGCGAGTCGCGCGAGGCCGCCGTGGTGACCGCGGAGCACATCGCCGCGGCCCGGGCGGCCGTGCCGGCCTCGCTCGACCCGCTGCAGCTCGCCGAGCTCGCCGCCTACGCGCAGCGGCGCGGGTGACGGGTCAGGCGCCCTGGTAGTCGCGGGTCAGGATGACGATGACGCCGTCGCTGGCGTCCTTGATCCCCTCGAACCGGGGCTCGACGCGCATGCCGAACGCGCTGCCCAGGAACTCCGCGGCGTCGCGCTCCGCGGTGCCCTCGCGGTAGTAGACCGTGGAGGTGGGGATGAGGCCGTTGTAGCCGCCGGTGTCGGTGACGGTCCAGCCCGCCGACTCGAAGTCGGCCGCACCGCGGGCCGCGAGGCCGGGGATGGTGCTGTTGTTGTAGACGCGCAGGGGCATGCGGACGTTCTCGGCGCCGCCGCCGGAGGCGCCCGCCGACCCGCCGCCGGACGCCGCGCCCGACCCTCCCGTGTCGCCGGTGCCGCCCGGACCGGGGGCGGCGAACCCGCCCGTGGGGTTGGGCCCGAAGGAGGGCACCGGCACGCCGCCGTCGCCGCCGGGGGCCGTGCCGCCACCCGGTGCCGTGCCGTCGCCGGGCGCGGTGCCCTCACCCGGGGCGATGCCGTTGGTGGGCGCGACCCCGCCCGGCGGCGTCGCGCCGTCGGTGGGCGTGAAACCGTCGCCGGGGGCGGCGGTGACGCTCGTGGCCGGAGCGGCGGACGAACCGCCGTCGGCGCCACCGGTGGCGAGGGTGGCGATCCCGATGATGCCGGCGACGGCTCCCACCCCGAGCAGGGCGAGACCGCCGATCCGCAGGGGCGACGGGCCCCCGGACGGGGCGGGTGCGGTCACGGGCGTCCTCCGATGTCGGATCTAGGGGGTGCGGAGGATCATGGTGTCCTCACCAGGGCTCGATGCCCAGCCGACGCGCCGCACGGGTGCGCTGGCGGCTCTGCCGCAGCCTGCGCAGGCGCTTGACGAGCAGCGGGTCGGCGGCCAGCGCCTCCGGCTTGTCGACCAGCGCGTTGAGCACCTGGTAGTAGCGGGTGGCGGACATGTCGAACAGCTCGCGGATCGCCTGTTCCTTGGCTCCCGCGTACTTCCACCACTGCCCCTCGAAGGCGAGGATCTCGCGCTCCCGGCGGCCCAGGACACGGGCGGAACTGCCCGTGGCGGGCACCCCACTGGCTTCGGTGGCGGACTCCATCACGCTCCTCGCGGCCTCACTCGATCGAATGACACGTGTGTCATTCAGGCGGCCATTCAACCACGGGACACCGACGGGACCGGGTCAGGGACGCGCCGCCCGACGGGTGACGATCGGGTCCGTCGGTAGGCTCCCGACCCGTGGCCGTCCGAGCGATCCGCATCATCGGTGATCCCGTCCTGCACGCCCCCACCGCCCCCGTCGAGACGTTCGACGAGGGCCTGAAATCCCTGGTCGCGGACATGTTCGACACCATGGCCGCGGCCGAGGGCGTGGGGCTGGCGGCGAACCAGATCGGCGTCGGGCTGCGGGTGTTCGTCTACGACTGCCCCGACGAGGTCACCCGTTCGCGCGTACGCGGCGTCGTCGTCAACCCGGTGCTGGAGTCCTTGCCGCGGCCGGAGGGGATGCCCGATCCCGAGGAGGACGAGGAGGGCTGCCTCTCGGTGCCCGGCGAGGCGTTCCCGACCGGGCGCGCGGAGTGGGCGAAGGTCACCGGGTCCGACCTGGACGGTGCTCCGGTCGAGGTCGAGGGTCGCGGGTTCCTGGCGCGCTGCCTGCAGCACGAGGTCGACCACCTCGACGGCGTCATCTACGTCGACCGGCTCGTGGGGCGCAACGCCCGCGCCGCCAAAAAGACGCTCAGGCAGCTCGGCTGGGGCGTGCCGGGGCTGTCCTGGGACCCGTCGGAGCAGCAGGCCGAGGACGTCTGAGGGCGTACCCGGGGTCCGCACACCGGTTCCGTGCCCCCGCGCACCGGTCGCGGTCGGTGCGTGGCGTACGGAACCGGCATGCCGGCGCCCGGTAGGGGTGTCAGGTGCGGGGGGTCAGCACGAAGACGGGGATCTCGCGGTCGGTCTTGGCCTGGTAGTCGGCGTAGTCGGCGAAGGTGGCGACGGCACGCTTCCACCAGATCGCCTTCTCCTCGCCGGTGACCTCGCGGGCGTCGTAGTCCTTCGTCACGGTGCCGTCCTGCAGCTCGACGTGCGGCTCGGCCTGCACGTTGAAGTACCAGACGGGGTGCTTGGGCGCCCCGCCCAGCGACGCGACGATCGCGTACTCACCGTCGTGCTCCACCCGCATCAGCGGGACCTTGCGCAGCTTCCCGGACTTCGCCCCGCGGGTCGTCAGCAGGATGACCGGGCGTCCCTTGATGTCGACGCTGTCGGTCGTCCCGGTCTCGAGGATCTTCAGGGTCTGGTCGCGGACCCAGCCCGTGGGGCTGAGCTCGTGCTCTCCTTCAAGCGGCATGGCCCCATGGAACACGCCTTCCCCGCGACACGCCGGGCGGGTTACGGTCGAGATCACACGGGAGCTCGCCGGGCAGCGGGCTGAGAGGGCGGAGGGTGCCGCCGACCGTCGAACCAGACCGGGTAATGCCGGCTGCAGGAGGAGACGATGGAACCGACCGTGGGCGTGACCCCACCGCGTGTGCTCACGATCGCCGGCACCGACTCGGGCGGGGGCGCCGGGGTCGCGGCCGACCTGCGGGCGATGGCCGCCTGCGGGGTGCACGGGTGCGTCGCCGTCACGGCGGTGACGGTGCAGAACACGCTCGGCGTCAGCGGGGTGCACGTGCTCCCGCCGGAGACGGTCGCGGCGCAGATCGGGTCCGTCGCCGGCGACATCGGCCTGGACGCCGCGAAGACCGGCATGCTCGCCGGGCGCCCGACGATCGAGGCGATCGTGGAGGCGTGCGACCGCGCCGGGATCGGTGCCGGCGGGCGCACCCCGTTCGTCGTCGACCCGGTGGCGGCGTCGATGCACGGCGACCCGCTGCTCGCCGACGACGCGCTCGACGCCTTCCGCGACCTGCTGTTCCCGCGCGCCACCCTCGTCACCCCCAACCTCGACGAGGTGCGGCTGCTGGTCGGCGTCGAGGTGCACGACCGCGCGGGCCAGTACGACGCGGCGAAGACGCTGCACGCGCTCGGCCCCCGGTATGTGCTGGTCAAGGGCGGACACCTGGCCGAGGACACCGACATCTGCGTCGACCTGCTCTACGACGGGCACACCTTCACCGAGCTGCCCGGGCCCCGCTTCGACACCGGCCACACGCACGGCGGCGGCGACAACATGGCCTCGGCGATCGCGTCCGGGCTCGCCCGCGGGCTCGACGTGCCCGCCGCCGTCGCCTTCGGGCGGCGCTACATCACCGAGGCCGTCCGGCACGCCTACCCGCTGGGTGCCGGGCACGGGCCGGTGTCGCCGCTGTGGGCCGTGCGGCGGTGGTGGGACGAGGGATGAGCCGACGCACGGCGGAGCGTCACATCTGCGGCTAGGGTCGCCCGAATGAGCATCATGGGCACGCGCGTGGTCCGCAGAGAGGACCCCCTGTTCCTCTCGCGGGGTGCCACCTACACCGACGACCTGACCGACGAGCGGCTCACCGGTGCGCTGCACCTGACCCTCGTCCGGTCCCCACTGGCCCACGCCCGCATCACGGCGATCGACGTCGAGGAGGCCCGCTCGGCGCCCGGCGTCGTCGCGGTGATCACCGGCGCGGAGATCGACCTCGCCCCGGCGTTGCTGTTCGGCGGCGCGAACAAGGGCATGGTCCGGTCCTGGCTGCCGACCGACAAGGTCCGCTTCGTCGGGGAGCCGGTCGTGGCCGTCCTCACCGAGGAGGCCTACCAGGGCCAGGACGCCGCCGATCTCGTCGAGATCGACTACGACCCGCTCCCCGCGGTGATCGACCTCAAGGCGGCCGCCTCGGACGAGGTGCTGCTGTTCGAGGAAGTCGGCACCAACACCTCCAACGGCTTCGGGCTCAAGGACGAGTTCGACGAGCACCTGTTCGACGACTGCGAGGTCGTCGTCACGAAGGAGATCGTCAACCAGCGCCTCGCCGCGGCGTCGCTGGAGACCCGCGCGGCCAGCGCCGTCTGGGGCGAGGACGGGCGGCTCACGCTCTGGTGCTCGACCCAGGCCGCCCAGAGCGCCCGCGACGAGGTCGCCGGCTGGCTCGGCGTCGACGCCGCGCAGGTGCACGTGATCACCCCCGACGTGGGCGGCGGGTTCGGCGCGAAGATCGGCGCCGACCCCGAGTTCGCGCTCGTCGGCTGGCTCGCGAAGCACACCGGGCGTCCCGTGCGCTGGAACGAGACCCGCTCGGAGAACATGACCGGGATGGTCCAGGGCCGCGCGCAGCTGCAGACGGTCACGATCGGCGGCAACCGCGACGGCAAGGTCCTCGCCTACCGCCTCGACGTCCTCGCCGACGCGGGCGCGTACCCGCGCCTGGGGGCCGTCCTGCCGATGTTCACGCGGATGATGGCCCCGGGCGTCTACGACATCCCGAAGGTGGAGTCGCGGGCCCGCGTGCTGGTCACCACCACCACCTCGACGGCGGCCTACCGGGGCGCCGGGCGCCCCGAGGCCACCGCGGCCATCGAGCGCTCGATGGACCTGTTCGCCGCCGAGATCGGCATGGACCCGGCCGAGGTCCGCCGCCGCAACCTGCTCCGCCCCGAGCAGTTCCCGCTCAAGACCAAGGGCGGCGCTCCCTACGACAGCGGCGAGTACGAGAAGGCGCTCGACGCGGTGCTCGACGCCGCGGGCTACACCGGGCTGCGCGCCGAGCAGCAACGGCGCCGCGACGCGGGCGAGGTCGTGCAGCTGGGCATCGGCGTCTCGGTGTTCGTCGAGATCACCGGCGGCGGGGCGTTCAGCGAGGACGCCTCGGTCGAGGTGCACCCCGACGGCACCGTCACCGTGCTCACCGGCACCTCGCCGCACGGCCAGGGCCACGCCACCGCGTGGGCGATGCTCGCGTCCGAGCACCTCGGCATCGGCATCGACAGGATCACCGTGCTGCACGGCGACACCGACCTCATCCCCCGCGGCAGCGGCACGATGGGCTCGCGCAGCCTGCAGACCGGCGGCGTCGCCGTCCACCAGGCGGCGGGCGAGCTCGTCGAGCTGGCGAAGCAGCGCGCGGCCGACGTACTGGAGGCCAACGTCGACGACCTCGAGGTCGTCGACGGCTCGGTGAACGTCCGCGGCACCGGCCAGGGCGTCACGCTCGCGGCGCTGGCCGAGAAGGAGCGGCTGCAGGTCGACTCGAACTTCGACAGCGGGGCGCCGACCTTCCCGTTCGGCGCGCACGTCGCCGTCGTCGAGGTCGACGTGGAGTCGGGCAAGGCGGTCGTCGACCGGATCGTCACCGTCGACGACGCCGGGCCGGTGCTCAACCCCCTGCTGTGCGAGGGCCAGCGCCACGGCGGGATCGCCCAGGGCATCTCGCAGGCCCTGCTGGAGGAGGTCGTGTTCGACGCCGACGGCAACCCGCTCACGGCCACCTTCGCCGACTACGCGTTCCCGTCCGCGGCCGAGCTGCCCAGCTTCACCCTGCTCGACATGGCCACGCCGACCCACCTCAACCCGCTGGGCGTCAAGGGGATCGGGGAGGCGGGCACCATCGGCGCCACGCCCGCCGTGCAGAGCGCGGTGGTCGACGCCGTCGCGCACCTGGGCGTCCGCCACATCGACATGCCGACCAGCCCCCTGCGGGTCTGGGAGGCCATCAACGCCGCTGCATCGGAGGGCGACAAGTGAAGGTCCGGATGACGGTCAACGGCGACGACACGAGCGCCGACGTCGAGCCGCGGTTGCTGCTCGCCCACTACCTGCGCGACACCCTCGGGCTCAAGGCCACCAACGTCGGGTGCGACACCACCTCCTGCGGTGCGTGCACCGTGCTCGTCGACGGGGAGTCGGTGAAGTCCTGCACCATGCTCGCCGTGCAGGCCGACGACGCGACCGTGCAGACGATGGAGGGCCTCTCGGCCTCGCCCGAGGACCTGCACCCGGTGGCCGAGGCGTTCCGCACCGAGCACGGCCTGCAGTGCGGGTTCTGCACGCCCGGCATGGTGATGGCCGCGGTCTCGCTGCTGCGGGAGACGCCGAGGCCCACCGAGCGGGAGGTCCGCGAGGGCCTCGAGGGCAACCTCTGCCGGTGCACCGGCTACCACAACATCGTCCGGGCGGTGCTGGCCGCGAGCGGTCAGGACCCCGACGCCGTCATCGGCGGGGGGCACGCCACGGAGGCGCCCTCCGGTGGTGTCGAGGTCGCGCCCGGCTTCTCCACCGGGAGTGGCGCATGATCCCCGTCGGTTTCGCCTACGAGCGTCCGGACACCCTCGACGGCGCGCTCGCGCTGCTCGCCGAGCACGGCGAGGACGCCACCGTCCTGGCCGGTGGGCACTCGATCCTGCCGGTCATGAAGCTGCGCCTCGCCGCCCCCGAGCTGGTGATCGACATCGGCAGGCTCGCCGAGCTCGACCACGTCCGCGTCGACGGCGACGAGCTGGTGGTCGGGGCGGGCACGCGGCACCGCACCGTCGAGTCCTCGGAGGTCGTGCAGGCGGAGGCGCCGCTGCTGGCGGCCGTCGCGCGCACCGTCGGCGACCCGCAGATCCGGCACCGCGGCACGCTGGGCGGGTCGCTGGCCCACGCCGACCCGGCGTCGGACCTGCCGGCCGCGGTCCTGGCCCTGGGCGGCACCGTCGTGCTGCGCTCGCCGCGGGGCGAGCGGTCGGTGCCGATCACCGAGTTCTACACCGGGGTCTTCTCCTCGGTGAAGGAGCCCGACGAGCTGATCACCGAGGTCCGGGTGCCGCGCACCGGCACCGCGGGGTGGGCGTACGAGAAGTTCACCCGGCGGGCCAACGACTGGGCGATCGTCGCGGTCGCCGTCGTCGACGGGCGGGTGGGGCTGGTCAACATGGGCCCCACCCCGCTGCGGGCCGCGGCCACCGAGGCCGCGCTGGCCGACGGGGCGCCGATCGCCGACGCCGCCGCTCTGGCCGCCGAGGGCACCGAGCCCACGGCGGACCTGACGGCCACCGCCGACTACCGGCGTCACCTGGCCCGGGTGCTCACCCGGCGGGCCCTGACGACGGCCGCCGGAGCCTGACCCACCCGCGAATCCCCCGGTTCGCGGGGTGGGGAGCGGGTCCGGCGCGCATGGAACGTCGCGAACGGGGGAACGTGGACGAGATGGGCGGCGACGACGACTCCGAGGGGCGGCTCGTGGCGGGCCGCTACCGGCTCGGGCCGGTGATCGGGATCGGGTCGTCGGCCGTGGTGCGCCGGGGCCGCGACCTGCGGGACGGGGTGCGGGTCGCGGTCAAGCTCTTCCACCCCGGCGGCTCCCTGCAGGACCGCCGCCAGCAGCGCCGGGAGATGGACGCGCTGTCGCGGCTGGACCACCCCGGCCTGGTCGGCCTGCGCGACGGCGGCACCGAGTCGGGGCGCCCGTTCGTCGTCACCGACCTGGTGGAGGGTCCGACGCTGGCCGAGCGGATCGGGAGGGCGCCGCTGCCTCCGGCGGAGGTCCGCAGGATCGGCGCGCAGCTCGCCGACGCGCTCGCGCACGTCCACCAGGGCGGGATCGTGCACCGCGACGTCAAGCCCGCGAACGTCCTGCTCGGCGACGGCAGCCGCGCGCACCTCGCCGACTTCGGTATCGCGAAGGCCCTCGACGGTGCGGCCGCCACCGAGGCGGGGACGGTCGTCGGCACGGCTGCGTTCCTCGCCCCCGAGCAGGCCCGCGGCCAGCACGTCGGCCCACCCGCCGACGTCTACGCGCTCGGCCTGGTGCTGCTGGAGGCGCTCACCGGCCGGCGCGAGTACCCGGGGCGCGCCGTCGAGTCGGCCACCGCCCGGCTGCACCGCCGCCCGCTCGTCCCCGACGGCCTGCCCGCCGACCTGGCGGGCGCGCTGACCGCGATGACGCTGGACGACCCCGCGGCCCGGCCCACCGCCGCCGCCGTGGCGGCCACGCTCGCCGCGGCCCCGTCGCACGCGGCACCCGCGGGCGGGGGCCGGCACCGGCGCCGCCCGGCCCGGCGGCGCGGCGTGGTCCCGGCCGCGGCCGCGGTGCTCGTGCTCGCCGCGGCAGGCGGGACGGCGCTGTTGCTGGCCCCGGCGGATCCCGCGCCCGCGGCGACGGCGCCGGCGATGGTCCCGGCGGCCGGGGAGCGCTGACCCCGGACCGCAGCGGATCAGGACGGCCCGGCGGATCAGGACAGCCCGGCCTCCTGCGCCGCGATCGCCGCCTGCACCCGCGAGCGCACGCCGAGCTTCGCGAGCACCCGCGACACGTGGGTCTTCGTGGTCGCCTCGGTGATCACCAGCGCGTCGGCGATCTCGGCGTTGGACAGGCCGCGACCCAGGCAGCCGAGCACGTCGGTCTCGCGCGGGGTGAGGTCGGCGAGCCCGGCGGGCGGCTCGGAGCGGCGCGCCGGGGCGGCCAGCCGGGCCAGCACCCGGCGGGTGACCTCCGGGGCGAGGACCCCGTCGCCGCGGGCCACCGCGCGCACGGCGTCGAGCAGCTGCGGGGCCGACACCGACTTCAGCAGGAACCCGGCGGCACCCGCGGCGAGCGCACCGTCGACGTAGTCGTCGAGGTCGAACGTCGTCAGGACGAGCACCGAGCAGGTGTCGGCGAGCCGCCGCGTCGCCTCGATCCCGTCGATGCCGGGCATCCGGATGTCCATGAGCACGAGGTCGGGGCGCAGCTCACCGGCCGCGCGGACCGCCGCGAGCCCGTCACCCACCTCCGCGACGACCTCCACGTCCGGCGCCGAGTCGAGGATCATCACCAGGCCGGTGCGGATCGCGGCCTGGTCGTCGGCGACCACCACGCGGACGGTCATCGCGGCGGCCCGGCGGGCAGCGCGGCGCGCACCGTCCACGCCCGGTCGCCTCGCCCGGCGACGACCCGGCCCCCGACCGCGGCGGCCCGCTCGGCGAGCCCGAGCAGGCCGGTGCCGGTGCCCCCGCCGTCGGCCGCGTCGTCGACCAGGTCGTTGGCCACCTCCACGCGCAGCTCGTCGTCGCTGCGGCGCAGCACGATCCGCACCGCGCTGCCGGGGGCGTGCTTGGCGGCGTTGGTCAGCGACTCCTGCACGATCCGGTAGGCGGCGAGGTCGACCGCGGCCGGCAGGTCGCCCGGCGGGCGGCGGTCGTCGAGCTCCACCCGCAGCCCCGACGCCCGGCCGGCGTCGAGCAGCGCCTCGATCCGGTCGAGCCCGGCGGGCGCGGTGCGCGCCTCGTCGTCGCCGTCGGCGCGCAGCAGCCCGATCATGGTGCGCATCTCCGCCAGCGACGCGACGCTGCCGCGGCGCACCTGGGTGAGCACCCGCCGCAGCACCTCGGGATCGGCGTCCGGCAGAGTCAGCGCCGCCTCGGACTGGATCGCGATGGCCGAGAGCTGCCCGGCGACGACGTCGTGCAGGTCGCGGGCCATCCGGTTGCGCTCGGCCGTGACGGCCGCGGCGCGGTCCAGCTCGGCCATCCGCCGCTCCTGCTCGGCGCGGTCGCGCTCGGCGTCGGCGCGGTCCCGGTGCCGGCGCACCTCCTGGCCCCACCACACGGGGATCGCGAGGAGCAGCCCCAGGGCCATCACGGTGCCGACGGCCGCGGCGGCGCCCTCGACCAGCAGGGTGTACAGCGCCAGGAGCGCCGCCACCGCGCCCGCGGCGGCGCACACCCACCGGCCCGCCCGCCGCGACGAGTGCAGGACCGCGCTGTAGAGCGTCTCGCCGAAGGCCAGCAGCATCCCGGTGTGCGTCACGCCGACGACGAACGGGCTCGCGACGAGCGCGGCGGTCGTGACCAGCAGCCCGGCCACCGGCCGGCGGCGACGCAGCGCGACCCCGGAGCAGGCCGGCGCGAGCAGCCCGACGGCCGCCCCCGTCGACCCCGCCGGTCCGCCCCACTGCACCGCCGCGTCGGGGACGACCGCCAGCAGGAGCACGCCGAGCGCGAGGAGCAGCACCGCCCGCAGCACGTCCTCGCGGATCTCCCGGGCGGTCACGCACCCCATCCCACCACGGGTGCCTCCGGTGCGCGTCGGTCGAAGGAGGTACACCGGATGGTCCTCGCGCCCGACGGCGCCGACGGCGCCGCACGGCACGCTCGTCGCCATGGTCGAGTTCGTGTCGCAACCGCTGGTGATCCTCATCGCCGCGTGCGAGGTGCTGCCGGTCGTGGTGATCCGGCTGGTCGTCGGTCCGGTGTGGACGACGCCGGCCCCGCCGCGGGAGCCCGCCCGTGCCTGACCGCGTGGAGGCCCTCGACGTCCTGCGCGGCGTCGCGATCCTCGGGACGCTCGCGTCGAACGTCTGGCTGTTCACCGCCCCCGGCGGCCCGGCCGCGCTGCTCCACGGCGGCATCGACACGACCGGTGCCGTGCAGACCGTCCTGGTCACGCTGTCGAACGGCAAGTTCCTCGCCCTGCTGACGCTGCTGTTCGGGATCGGCCTGGAGATCCAGTACCGGTCCGCGGTGCGCCGGGGCGTGCCGTGGCCGGGGCGGTACCCGGTGCGGGCCGCGATCCTGTTCGTCGAGGGGCTGCTGCACTACCTGCTGGTCTTCGAGTTCGACGTGCTCATGGGCTACGCGATCACCTCGCTGCTCGTCGCCCACCTGGTCGGGCGCAGCGACCGGGTCGTGCGCGCCTGGATCGGCGGCGTCGGCTCGGCGTTCGTGGTGGCGGTGCTCGGGGTGACGGCGCTGCTGGCCACCGCCCCGCCGACGGCCGCAGGGCCGGGTCCGGTGGGGAGCACCGCGAGCTGGACCGCCCAGGTCGCGGAACGGGTGACCGGGTTCGCCCTCTACCGCGCCGAGCTGCTGCTGATCGTCCCGTCCGCGACGGTGCTGTTCCTGGTCGGGTCACGGCTGCTGCGCGCAGGGGTGTTCGACGCCGGAGGCGCCCGATTGCGCCGGCGGCTCGCCGCGTACGGGCTGGGGCTGGGCGTCCCGCTGAACGTGGCGACGGCGCTCGCCGGACCGGACTGGGTCCTCGTCGACCGCTACCTCGTGCCGCCGCTGGTGGCGCTCGGGCTGCTCGGCGCGGTCACCGAGCTGGTCGCGCGCACCCGCGGCGGGGTAGGGCGGCGGCGGCTCGCGGCCGTCGGGCGGACGGCGCTGTCGTGCTACGTCCTGCAGAACGTGCTCGCCGCCGCGCTGTGCTCCGACTGGGGCCTCGGTCTCGCGGGCCGCTTCGCCGACGCCCGGCCGTGGTGGGTGGTCGGGCTGTGGGCCGCGATCTCGCTGGTGCTGCTGCTGGCCGCGCCCGCGTGGCTGCGGCGGTTCCCGCGCGGACCGCTGGAACTGCTCGCGCACCGCCTCCGGCGCGCCGCGGTACGGGTCTGATCAGGCGTCGACGACGAGCCAGCCGCCGTGGTGGTCCTGCACCCGGTACGGGCGCCCGGTGGCCGCGCCGAGCGCGTCGAGGGCGGCGGCGTCGAAGGTGCGGACGTGGCCCCAGGCCGCGTTCGGCTCGTCCTCGTAGGGCACCGCCACCACGACCCGTCGCCTCGCCAGGCGCAGCATCTCGGAGACCACGACCGGGGCGAGCGCGGGCGGCAGGTGCTCCAGCAGGTGGACGGCGAACACGGTGTCGGCGCACCCGTCGGCCAGCGGCACCGACGCGGCGTCGCCGGTGACGGTGTGCAGCGGCAGGTCGAGCGCCGGGGCGACCCGGGACAGCAGGCGCACGGTGCCCGCCGACAGGTCGACGGCGGTGACCTCGTGCCCGGCCGCGACGAGCTGCAGCGACAGGAACCCGAAGCAGCATCCCAGCTCGACGACCGACCCGACGGCCAGCTCGACGGCCCGGTCGTGCACCGGCGCCATCCCGGCGTTGGTGCCACCGGGTGCCCCGCCGCGGCCCAGCTCGCGCAGGGTGTTGCGGTAGAAGGCGGTCCAGCCGGGGTCGACCGAGGCGATCACCGAGACGAACGTCCGCTCGAACGCCGACGCCTCGATGTGCCCGGGGGCGACGAGGTCGTCGGCGATCCAGCCGGCGAGGTCGTTACTGATCTCGTCCGCGGTGATCCGGTGGCGCAGCCGCCCGTCGGCGCCCATCGTGAGCCGGGGGGCGGTCGCGGTGGTCATCGTCCGACCCTATGTCGCGACCGCCCGCCGGACACCTGTCGCAACGGTCAGGCCGCGGGCACCGCCGTGGCCGGGTCGCCGTCGAGCGCCGCCGCCAGGCGCGGGGCGAGCTGGTCCAGCGCCACGGGCAGGCTGAGCACCGAGCCGAACGACAGCGCCCCGTTGGTCTCGCTCAGCTCGGGCAGCAGGACCGCGCGGCCCTCCTGCGCCACGCGCAGGTTCGCGAACACCGGGTCGTCGATGGTCGCGGTGTCGGCGAACGCCCCGTAGAGGCCGACGACGAGCACGTCGGCCTCCAGCACCCCGAGCTGCTCGGGGCTCAGCAGCACCGGCGGGCGGTTCTCCCCGGTGAACAGCGCCTCGGCGGCGGGGGGCAGCGCGAGACCGAGGTCGGCGAGCAGCGCGGGCGCGGGCCCCTCGGCGTAGACGTAGTAGCTGCCGTCCTCCAGCAGCGCGGCGAGCAGGCCGGTGCGCCCCGCGGGCACGGTCGCCCGCAGGTCGGCGATGCCCTGCTCGATCGGGGCGACGAGCTGCGCGGCCTGCTCGGAGCGGCCCAGCGCGGTGCCGACGACCTCGTTGATCACCTGCCACGGCGCCCCGTAGTCGGCGTACTCCACGGGCGGGCCGACGGTCGGCGCGAGTGCGCTGAGCGTGTCGTACTCCGCCTGCGTCATCGTGTAGTTGACGCCCAGGATGAGGTCCGGGGCGAGCGCGGCGACCTGCTCGTAGTTCAGCTCCGCGACGGGCAGCACCTCGGGTACGGCGCCCCCGGCCCGCCCGGCCGCCCACGGCCACAGCGCGCCGGGCTGCTCGCCGAACCACTCCCGCACCCCGACGGGGACCACGCCGAGCGCGAGCACGTAGTCCTGCTCGGTCAGGCCGATGGTGACGACCCGCTCGGGGGTCCCGGTGATCTCGGTGGTGCCCAGCTTGTGGGTGATGGTCCGGGTCCCGGCGCCGTCCCCGGCGGGAGCGGGCCCGCCGGAGCATCCGGCGAGGGCGACGCCCAGGCCGAGCACACCCGCCCCGCGGAACAGGGTGCGGCGGCTGATCGGTGCGGTCATGGGTTCCTCCGGTGGGGGGCGATCGGGTTGTCCAGCTCCCCGACGATCGCGAGCGAGCCCGCGGGATCGGCGAGGTCGACCATCTGCCGGTTGTTGCGCAGCTGCAGCCGGTTGAGACACGACAGCGCGAAGCGGTCGGCGAACAGGGCGGGATCGTGGGGTCGGGCGGCGACGTGGTCCGCGACGGCCGACCAGAACTCGTCCTGGTCGAGCAGCCCGCCGGTGTGCATCGTCGCGGCGAGGAAGCGGAACACGCAGTCGAAGACGTCGGTGAGGATCGACAGCGGCTGCAGGTGCGCGGGGACCTCCACGCGGATCCGCTCGACGGCGGGCGGCAGGGCGACGTCCGGGTCCATGACGGCGATCTCCTCGCCGATGTCCTTCATGATCACCCGGGTGGGCACGCCGTCGCGGAGCACCAGGATCAGGTTCTCCCCGTGCGGCATGAACACCAGCCGGTGGGCGTGCAGGCAGTGCAGCAGCGGCGCGAGGTAGGCGTCGAGGTAGCGCGCCAGCCAGTCGGCCGGTGCCAGCCCCGACTCCGCGATCAGCTCCCCGACCAGCGCGTTGCCCTCGTCGTCGACGTGCAGCAGCGAGGCCATCGTGGCCAGCCGCTCGCCCGGCGCGAGGCCGGGCACCGGGCTCTCCCGCCACAGCGCGGCCAGCATCTTGGTGTAGGGCGAGCTCGGCGACGCCGCGGCGTAGGTCGTCGCGTGGTAGCCGATGGCCGCGCGCTCGCGCAGGATCGTGAACCCGAGCCCGGCCAGCACCTCGTCGCCGGTGACCAGCTCGTGCAGCCAGTCGTTGATCGCGGGCGTGCCCTCCATGTAGCGCGCCGACAGCCCGCGGACGAAGCCCATGTTGAGCACCGACAGCGCGGTCTTGACGTAGTGCCGCTCCGGGACCGAGGTGTTGAAGAAGGTGCGCACCGACTGCTGGGCGCGGTGGGCGTCGTCGCCCTCGCCGAGGCAGACGATGTCGCCGCGGGCGACGTCGGCGGCGAAGGTGACCGCGATCCGGTTCCACCACTGCCAGGGGTGCACCGGCAGCAGGTAGCGGTCGCCGAGGTCGACGACGCCCGCGAAGCGCTCCAGGGTGGCGGGGTCGAGCTCCGCGGCGACCAGCGCGTCGTGGTCGAGGTCGGGCGAGCAGGAGAACGTGGCCCGGTCCCGGCGCACGGCCAGCCACACCAGGCGCACCGGCTCCGCGGCCTCCGGGGCGTAGGCGCGGTACTCGGCGGCGTCGAACCCGAGGCGGCCGTTGTTGGCCACGAAGCACGGGTGGCCCTCGGTCATGCCCGCCTCGACGTCCTGGAACCCGGCGCGCGCCAGCTCCTTGCTGCTCACCGGCCGCCCCAGCTTGAACGTTGTGCCTGCCAGCGTGCTGGTGATCTCCTCCAGGTAGACCGGCAGCACCTCGTCGGTGAGCCCGAGCTGCTCGCGGAACTCCAGGAAGAAGTCCAGCGCGTCCGGCTCGGGCGCGACGCCGTCGCGGTGGCGGGTGATCGAGTCGGCGTCGACGTGCCAGTGGTCCAGGGCCAGGCGCTGCGCGGCGAACCGGTACTCGACGGGACCGGCGCGCACGACCCAGCGGTCGCCGTCGGGCTCGGGGTCGAGCAGCCGCTCGTGGGAGAACTCGGCGAGGGCCTTGCGCACCAGGCGCCGGTTGGCCACGGCCCAGCGCGCGGGCTCCAGGTGGGACACGACCTCGGTGACGGCACTCATCCGACCGCCCCCTCGAACTGCTCGCGGGTGCAGAAGCTGAGCAGCCCCTTCTTGCCCTCCAGCGCCACCACCCGGTCCTCGACGAACCCGACGTGGGCGTTGAGCGCGTGCACGGCGGTGTTGCGGTCGTCGGGTTCCACGACGACCCGGTGCGTGCGCGGGTCGTCGAACAGGTGCGCCATCACGGCGGTGATCACCGAGCGGGTGAAGCCGTGCACCGGCTCGTCGGTCGGCGGCACCAGGAAGTGCATGCCGACGTCGCCGTCCGCCACGTCGTAGACCGCGGCCAGCTCGCTGTGCGCCGGGTCGTAGCGCTCCATCAGGAACGCCGGACGCCCGTCGCGCAGGCCGAGCAGCGCCTGCTGGGCCGGGTCGGCGTCGACGCCGGCGAAGTAGCCGGCCACCCCCTCGACGTCCAGGTCGGTCATCATCCAGAACGCCGACTTCGGGTGGGAGAGCCAGCTCTGCAGCAACGGGGCGTCGGCGGCGGGATCGACCGGCCGGAAGGTGAACCCGCTCATGCCACCCCCGCCCCGAACTCCTGGAACGCGATCGACTTCTCGATCGGGTAGGGCTCCCGGCCGAGCAGCTCGGCGATGATCGTGGAGTTGCGGTAGGCCGCCATCCCGAGGTCGGGGGCGACGAAGCCGTGGGTGTGCAGCTCGGCGTTCTGGACGAAGATCTCGGTCCTCCCGGTGTCGATGCTGTAGTTGCGGGCCACGTCGAAGCGGCCCCGGTCGTCCCAGGCGATCCGGTCGCGGACCGGGTCGAGGAACGCGGGCACCTCCGCGCGGTAGCCGGTGGCCAGCACCAGGCCCGCGGTGTCGATGCGGAAGTCGCGGCCCTGCTCGTCGTGGTGCAGGTCGAGGGCGAAGCCGTCGCCGTCGCGGGTGACGTGGGCGAGCGAGGTGTTGGTGAGCAGCCGCGTGCGGACCGGGCCGTGCAGGCTCTTCTCGTAGAGCAGGTCGAAGATCGCGTCGATGACGTCGGCGCTGATGCCCTTGTAGAGGTTCCCCTGCTCCCCGACGAGCCGGTCGCGCTGCGCCGCGGGCAGGGCGTGGAAGTAGTCGAGGTAGTCCGGGGAGGTCATCTCCAGCGTCAGCTTCGTGTACTCCAGCGGGAAGAACCGCGCCGAGCGCGTCACCCAGTTCAGGGTGAAGCCGCGGTCGATCTCGCCGAGCAGGTCGCGGTAGATCTCCGCGGCGCTCTGCCCGCTGCCGACGACGGTGATGCTGTCGCGCCCGAGCAGCTCCTCGCGTCGCTGCAGGTAGTGGGCGTTGTGGCAGTCCTCCAGTCCGGGCTGCGGCACCCACGGCGGGGTGCCGGTGCCGAGCACGAGCCGCCGGCCGCGGTAGGACTCGACGGCGCCGTCGCGGCCCACCGCGCGCACCACGTAGGCCTCCCCGTCGTGGGTGACGCGGTCGACGTGCCGGTCGAACCGGATCGCCGGGATCCGGGCCGCGGCCCAGCGGCAGTACCGGTCGAACTCCGCGCGCAGCGGGTGGAAGTCCTCCCGGATGTAGAACGGGTAGAGCCGCCCGACGGCCTTGAGGTAGGCCAGGAACGAGTGCGGCGAGGTCGGGTCGGCGAGCGTCACGAGGTCGGCCAGGAACGGGGTCTGGACGGTCGCGCCGTCGAGCATCATCCCGGGGTGCCAGGCGAAGTCGGGGCGGCTCTCCAGGAACACGCCGTCCAGGTCGTCGAGCGGGTCGGTGAGTGCGGCCAGGCCGAGGTTGAACGGGCCGAGGCCGATGGCGACGAAGTCGTGCACCGGTTCTCCTTCTCAGCTCGCGAGCACGGCCGGCCGGGCCAGGTGGTCACGGGCGTGGTCGGCGATCAGGTCGAGCACCTCGGCGATGTCCTCGATCGAGGTGCGGGGGTTGAGCACGGTGAACTTGAGCCAGTGCCGGCCGTCGACGGTGGTGCTCGCGACCACCGCCGCCCCGGAGGCGAACAGCGCCTCGCGCACGTGCAGCGTCACGGCGTCGGCCCGCTCGTCGGGCCCGGCCCAGCGGAACACCAGGGTGCTCAGCGTGGGACGCGTCGCCACCTCGAAGCGCGGGTCGGCGGCGAGGAGCTGGTAGGCCTGCGCGGCGAGGTCGACGACGGCGTCGAACAGCTCGCCGACCCCGTCGGCCCCCATGGTCCGCAGCGTCAGCCACAGCTTCAGGGCGTCGAAGCGGCGGGTGGTGGCCAGGCTCTTGTCGACCTGGTTGCGCACCGGGCGCGCGGCGTCGCGGGCGGGGTTGAGGTAGTCGGCGTGGTGGGTGACGTGGCGCAGCTGCGCCCGGTCGCGCACCAGCACGGCACTGGAGCTGACGGGCTGGAAGAACGACTTGTGGAAGTCGACGGTCACGGAGTCGGCCCGCTCGATCCCCGCGAGCATCCCCCGACGCCGGGTCGAGACGAGCAGCCCGCAGCCGTAGGCGGCGTCGACGTGCAGCCAGGCGCCGGTCGCGGCGCACAGGTCGGCGATCTGCGGGAGCGGGTCGATGCTGCCGAAGTCGGTGGTGCCCGCCGTCGCGACGACGGCCATCACCGTCTCCCCGCGCGCCGCGGCGCGCCGCAGCTCGCGGGCCAGCGCGTCGGTGCGCATCCGCTTGTCCGCGTCGCAGGCGACGGGGACGACGGCGCCGGGACCGAGCCCGAGCAGCCGGGCGGCGGTGACCACCGAGAAGTGCCCGACCTCCGAGGCCAGGATCCGCAGCCGCCGGGGCGCGGTGCCCGCCGGGGTCTGCGTGCGGGCCCGCTCGCGGGCGATCAGCAGCGCCTGCAGGTTCGACTGGGTGCCGCCGCTGGTGAACACCCCGTCCGCGTGCTCACCCAGCCCGATCCGCCCGGCCGTCCAGGCGATCAGCCGCTGCTCGATGACGGTGGCGCCCATCGACTGGTCGACGGTGTCGAGCGAGGAGTTCACCGCCGCCAGCACGGTCTCGGCGACCAGCGCCGGGATGACGACGGGGCAGTTGAGGTGCGCGAGGTAGCGCGGGTGGTGGAAGAACACCGCGTCGCGCAGGTAGATCGCGTCGAGCTCGTCGAGGGCGGCGGACGGGGTCAGCGGGCGGTCGAGGTCGATGCCGGCCACCACCGCACCCAGCTCGGCCGCGCTCGCCCCGGTGACCGGGCCGTCGACGGCCCCGATCCGCCGGGCGACCCGGTCGACGCCGTCGGCGACGCCGCTGCGGTAGGCCTCGAGCGAGGTGTCGTCGAGGAGGTGCGAGCGGGGGTCCGGCGTCGAGCGCGTCGGCTGCAGCTGATCCGGCGGATGGGCGAGCGAGGTCAACGCGGGGCCTCCCGTAGGCCGTGCGGACTAATAGGACGCCCTAACTTAACCCAGCCTGTGCTAATTGCAACGGTCGGTGGCCGATCGGGTCCACGTCACGGGATCGGGGTCCCCCGGGCGGGGTCGGGCCGCGCCGTTCCCGGGGGTGGACAGCACGACGACCGCGCGGACCGGAGGTCTGCGCGGTCGTCCTGCGTCGCCGTGGCAGGGGCGCGGGCTCAGCGCCCGACGAGCTCCGCGGCCATCTCGTGGGCGGCGGTCTCCAGCCCCGTCAGGTCGCGGACGACCCGCACCCGGGAGCAGTACTCGGCGTAGTCGGGCAGGTCGCAGCCACCCAGGCCCCAGGAGTAACGGGGCTCCGGGGTGAGCCAGATCGTCTCCCGCGCGCGGCGGGTGATCTCGGCGAACGCCTCCAGGTTGGGGTCGTTGCCGTTGCCCCGCCCGTCGCCCAGGACGATCACCGTGGAGCGGCGGTTGACCGCGGAGGCGTGGTCCTCCTGGAACGTGCCGAACGCCTTGCCGTAGTCGGAGTTGGCGTCCACGTCGAGCACGTCGCCGCCGAAGATCAGCCCCAGCGCCTGCTCGACGGGGTGGTCCTCGAACAGGTCGGTGACCTCGACCATGTCGGAGACGAACGCGTAGGCGCGCACCTGCCCGAAGAGGTTCTGCAGCCCGTGCACCAGGTGCAGGGTGAAGCGGGCGGTGGCCCGCACCGACAGCGACACGTCGGCCAGGATCACCAGCCGCGGCTTGTCCTCCGAGCGGGTCACCGTGACCGGGGAGAACGGGATGCCGTCGAAGCGCATGTTGCGGCGCATCGTGCGGCCCGAGTCGATCCGGCCGCGGCTGGACACCTTGCGCTTGTGCGTGAGCCCGCCGTGCAGGGTGTGCGCGAGGCGGCGGATCGACTCCTCCAGTTCCATCCGCTCGTGCTCGCCGACGCGGTCGACCTCGCGGACCTTCTCCGCCTCCACGCCCTCGACGACCTTGTTCTCCAGGGCCATCAGCGCCTCGAGGTGCTTCTTGAGCGCCTCGGGGAGCCCGGCGAGCACGCCGGTCATCCGCCGCCGCAGGGCCGCCGCGTCGTCCTCGGTGCCCTCCTGCGACTCGTCGTCGGTGGCGTTGAGCCAGCCCAGCAGCATCTCCTGCTGCGCCACCGACAGGTCGGCGTCGACCTTGGTGCCCTGCTGCTGGCTGATCTCGCCCGGCATCCCGGCGTTGTGCAGGCTGTCGGTCTCGATCTGGACCCGCTGCCCCTCGCCGTCGATGCCCTGGCTGTCCTTGGACAGCACGATCTCGTCGGTCATCGCGGCCATGTCGATCTTGTTGGCCTCCTGGTGCAGGTTGTACTGCTGGGCCAGGTCGTCGGGGTCGAAGTAGTCGCGGATGTCGGCGGGCTTGCCGTGCTCGTGGCCCTGTTCCGGGGTGTTGGACGGCTCCTCGGACAGGGTGAACGACTCCAGCTCGCCGGAGTCCGACAGGTCGCCGTGGCCGTGCCCGTGGCCGTGGCCGACGTCCTCCCCGCCCACCTTCACCAGCGCGAAGAACTGGTCGAAGATGTCGTCGAAGATCTCCTCGTCGCGGCGGTCCTTGACCAGGGCCACCCGCAACGCGGCGCGGAGCTGCTCCTTGTCGTGCATCATCCCGGGCTGGGCGGCGCAGGCCATCGCGTCGAGGGCCTCCGGGATGGAGATCCGGACGCCGCGCAGCCGCAGCAGCCGGACGAAGCGGTGCAGCGCGTTCTCCATGCGCTACAGCGCTCGCCTGCGGCCGAGGCCGGCGCCGAAACTGCGGGAACCGCGCTCGGCCGGGACCTTCGGCGGGACGACCGCCTTCGCGCCGCCGTCGCCGCCGAGCGGGTTGCTGCCGTAGGTGTGGCCGAAGCGGCCCGGGGTGTCCTTCGCGGCGCGGATGGCGCGGCCGTCGACCTCGTCCTCGGCGTCGTCGTCGCGCCGGGTGCTGCGCGGCTTCGGCTCCTCGTCGTGGCCGTGCCCGTGTCCGTGCCCGTGACCGTGGCCCTTCTCCGGGACGGTGGCGTTGGGGTCGACCAGCTTCGGCAGCGCGCCGATGGCCTTGCGGACGTCCTTGTCGTACTTGACGACGACCGAGACGGTGTCGGACAGGATCGTCGCGTTGAGCTCCTCGACGCCGAGCACCGCGAGCGTGCGCGCCCAGTCGATGGTCTCCGAGATCGACGGCGACTTGCGCAGCTCCAGCTCGCGCAGCCCGCGCACGATGCCGACGAGCTGCTCGGCCAGCGCGTCCGGCAGGCCGGTCTTCTTGCTCCGGACGATCTCCAGCTCGCGCTCGGCGGTGGGGTAGTCCAGGAACAGGTGCAGGCAGCGGCGCTTGAGCGCGGCCGAGAGGTCGCGGGTGTTGTTGCTGGTCAGGACCACGTACGGGGGCTGCTCGGTGGTGAACGTGCCGACCTCGGGCACCGACACCTGGTACTCGGCCAGGGTCTCCAGCAGCACCGCCTCCAGCGCCTCGTCGGCGCGGTCGACCTCGTCGATCAGCAGCACGACCGGCTCGGGCGAGCGGATGGCCTCCAGCAGCGGGCGGGCCGCGAGGAAGCGCTCGGAGAAGAACACGCTCTCCTGGGCGCCGATCCGGTCGACGGCGTCCTCCAGCGTGGGGGAGTCGGCGACGACCTGGCCGATCTTCTCGCGCAGGATCTGGGTGTAGAGCAGCTGCTTGCCGTAGTCCCACTCGTACAGGGCCTTGGTCTCGTCCTGGCCCTCGTAGCACTGCAGGCGTAGCAGGCGCCGGCCGGTGGCCTTCGCCAGCGCCTTGGCCAGCTCGGTCTTGCCGACGCCGGCCGGGCCCTCGATGAGCAGCGGCTTGTCGAGCCGGTTGACCAGGAAGACGGTGGTGGCCAGGCGGGTGTCGGCGATGTAACCCTGCTCGCCCAGCGCGTCGACGACCTCGTCGACGGAATCGAACTGTCCGCTCCCGGACTCGAACTGCGACATGCTGCTCCGTTTCTCCATGAACCAGTGACTACCTGGCCGAGGGGGCGCCGGCAGCTGCCGGCGCCCCCTCGACTGTAAGCGGGATAACTCAGGTGAGCAGGTCGTCCAGGTCGCCGTTCATGCAGTGGTCGACCACGGGGCGCACCGTCTCGAAGGTGCACTCCTTGGGGTTGCCCGGGGTGCAGGCGTCGCCCAGGACGTGGTTGGTGATGCGGTCGACGTCCGCCGCGTCCCCCTTGATGATCCCCTCGTTCTTGTAGAACTCGGTCGGGCCCTGGCCCAGCCGGTTCTTCGAGTACGAGTCCTGCTTGACGTCGATGAACTTCTCCTGGATGCCCACGTCGCGCAGCAGCCGGATGGACGCGGCGAGCGCGGCCTCGGCGGCCTGGACGTCGGTCATGCCGTGCGTGTCGATGTCCATCGCGCGGGCGATGTCGGCGAAGCGCTTGTAGTGCGTCGGCATGTTGAACGCCCACACCCGCGGCAGCGCGACGGCGTTGTTCAGGCCGTGGTGGGTGTCGTAGAACGCCGACACCGCGTGGCTGATCGAGTGGATGATGCCGAGGCCACCGGAGTTGAACGCCTGCGCCGCGATGTACTGCGCGTTCATCATCCCGAAGCGGCCCTCGTAGCCCTGCGGGTTCCAGACCGCCTCGCGGAGGTTCTGGTTGGTCAGCTTGATCGCGTGCAGGGCGTTGCCCAGCGACGGGTCGAAGTTGATCCGGGAGACGTAGGGCTCGGAGGCGTGCGCGAGCACGTCGAAGCCGCACTGCGCGGTGTAGTCGACGGGGCAGCTGTAGTAGAGCACCGGGTCGTCGATCGCCAGCGTGGTGACCGACGCGTCGTCGAACGCCACGTACTTGTGCGGGTTCTTCGGGTCCGTCGTGGTGTCGGTGATGACGTAGGCCCAGGAGGTCTCCGAGCCGGTGCCGGCCGTGGTGGAGACCGCGATGTGCGGCGGGTTCTTCGGGTTCTCGGACTTGTTGAAGCCCTCGAACTCGTTGACGTTGCGGCCGTCGTGGGCCACCGAGACGCGGGCGCCCTTGCAGGCGTCGTGCGAGGAACCGCCACCGATGGAGACGAAGCTGTCGCAGTTGTTCTGCTGGTACATCCCCACGGCGTCCATGACGTTGTAGTCCTTGGGGTTGGACTCCACCTTGTCGTAGACGACGACCTCGAGGCCGTGGTACTTCATCGACTCGACGATCTTGTGGACGATGTCGGAGCCGCGCAGGCCCGACGTCATCACCAGGGTCTTCTTGAAGCCCAGCTTGAGGGCTTCCGGGCCGATCAGCTCGTGCGCACCCGGACCCATGAGGGCACGGGGGAACGGGTGGAACTCCTTGATCGGGAACTGCGGAAGCATCTCTTCGACCTGCATGGGCAGCCTCTTTCTGTACAGGTGACGGGGGTCTGGGCCCGACGCTAGGACCTGTGTGACCCCCGGCATAGAAAGCCCATGAGGAGGGACGGGGGAGCCCCGTCTGTTCGGGTAGCTACCCCCCGGTTCGACGCGCGGAGCAGGCAATTGCCCATCAATGGCGACTAATCGGGACGGGTCACCTCCCAGAGTCGGTTCACCTCGGCGAAGCCGCGCCTGCGGTACCAGGAACGGGGGTGATCGTCGGCGTCGGCGGTGAGCGTGACCAGGTCGCAGCCCGCCCCGGCGGCGATCGCGCGGGCGTCGGCGAGCAGGGTGTCGCCGTGGCCGCGCCCGCGGTGCGCGGGCCCGACCTCGACGGCGTCGAGCTCGGCGGTGGCCCCGTCGATGCGCAGCACGGCCGAGGCCACCACCTCCCCGTCCACGCGCACCGCCAGCGCGCGCAGGTCCAGCACCCGTCCCTCCAGCAGCAGGCGGTCGGTGAGCTGGGCGAGCACGGCCTCGTCGACGCCGTCGCGGCGCCACTGCGCGTCCCACACCGGGCGCAGGGTCTCGACGTCGACGACCTCGGTGCGGCCGCGGGTGCCCCCGGCCGGCCCGGCCATCCCGACGAGCGGGTGCACCTGCCACCCCGCCCGTGCGAGCGCCGCCGCGGTGGAGGCGTGCCGGTCGCCGGTCAGCGTCGCGCGGGTGAGGCCGGTGCGCCCGGCGTCGGCGGCCACGGTGGCCGCGTCGGCCGGCCCGTCGACCAGGAGCCGGTTGTGCCGGTGCGACGCGGGCACCGGGTCGGTGCGCACGGCCACCCCGCCGGTCACCGGGGTCTCGTGGGTGGCCGTCCGGCGCAGGAAGGACGGCTCGAGGACGGCCTGGCGTCCCGCCGCGTCGACGGGCGGGAGCACCGGCGCGGCGAAGCCGTCCGCGCCGCGGTAGGGCACGACGGCCAGCACCGCGCAGGCGGGGACGGCGCCGTAGGCGTGCGGGAAGCGCATCGACGCCGGATCGGTGGGCAGGCCGGGCTCGTAGCGGACCTCGACCCCGATCCGGGACGGGTCCAGCACCAGCAGGTTCAGGTCGGTGCGGCCGGCGAACAGCCGGTTCGCGGGCAGGGCGACCTGCCCGGGCGTCGAGAGGTGGACGAACTCCGCCACGGACGGCGCGATCGCCCCCGCGGCGAGGTGGGAGCGCCACTCGGCGGTGGTCGCGAGGTGCAGCAGGACGTCGGTCACCCCCGCATCCTGCGCCCCTCCGATCGGAGGGGGAGCGGTGACCGTTGGTCGGGCGGGTCTTGTCTCTGGCACCCGGTGCCAATTAGCGTCCGGGCCGTCCTCATCACTCGACGACAGGAGCCGCCCATGGCCCCCGCACCCGACGCCCAGTCCGCCCCCGAGGAGCCCGTGGTTGAGGAGACCCTCGTCGAAGAGGTCTCGATCGACGGCATGTGCGGTGTCTACTAGAGCCGTGGCGGCTGATGTCGACGCCGGACCCGCGGACTCCGCGGGTCCGGCGTTCGACCCCCTGCTGCCCTACCGCTGCAGCCCGAGCGTCGCGCTGCGCCCCGAGCCGTTCGGCGCGCTCGTCTACCACTTCGGTACCCGCAAGCTCTCGTTCCTGAAGACGCCCCAGCTCGTGGTGGTCGTCCGGGACCTCGACCAGTACCCCGACGTGCACGCCTCGATCGAGGCGGCCGGCGTGAGCGAGTCGCAGCGTCCCGCCTACCTGAGCGCCCTGGCCGGTCTGGCCGCCAACGGAACCATCGAGGAGCGTTCGTGAAACTTGTCGATCACTTCCAGTACGGGCTGAACTCCCCGATCTGTCTGACCTGGGAGCTCACCTACGCGTGCAACCTGGCGTGCGTGCACTGCCTGTCGTCGTCGGGCCGCCGCGACCCCCGCGAGCTCACCACGGCCGAGGCCAAGGGAGTGATCGACGAGCTGCAGCGGATGCAGGTCTTCTACATCAACATCGGGGGCGGCGAGCCCACGGTGCGCCCCGACTTCTGGGAGCTGCTCGACTACTCGATCGACCACAACGTCGGCGTCAAGTTCTCCACGAACGGCATCAAGCTCGACAAGAAGCGCTCGGCGCAGCTGGCCCGCACCGACTACGTCGACGTCCAGATCTCGCTCGACGGCGCCACCGCCGACGTCAACGACCACGTGCGCGGCCCCGGCTCCTACGACACCGCGATCCGCGCGCTGGAGAACCTGGCCGAGGCCGGGTTCGGGCAGCCGAAGATCTCGGTGGTCATGACCCGCCAGAACGTCGACCAGCTCGACGAGTTCAAGTCGATCGCCGACAAGTACAACGCCCAGCTGCGGATCACGCGGCTGCGCCCGTCCGGCCGCGGCGCCGACGTGTGGGACGAGCTGCACCCGCTCCCGTCGCAGCAGCGGCAGATGTACGACTGGCTGGTGGCCAAGGGCGACTCCGTGCTGACGGGCGACTCGTTCTTCCACCTCTCCGCGTTCGGCGAGGCCCTGCCCGGGCTCAACCTGTGCGGCGCGGGGCGCGTGGTCTGCCTGATCGACCCGGTCGGCGACGTCTACGCCTGCCCGTTCGCCATCCACGACAACTTCCTCGCCGGCAACCTGCGCTCGCCCGGCGGCTTCCAGGAGATCTGGGAGAACTCGGAGCTGTTCACCGAGCTGCGCCAGCCGCAGACCGGTGGCGCCTGCGCGTCCTGCATGCACTACGACTCGTGCCAGGGCGGGTGCATGGCCGCCAAGTTCTTCACCGGCCTCCCGCTCGACGGGCCCGACCCGGAGTGCGTGCGCGGGTTCGGCGAGCAGGCGCTGGCGGCGCGCGACGGCGTGGAGATCCCGAAGTCCGACGTCGACCACTCGCGGTCGGCGCCGCGCAACTCCCGGACGCCGAAGGGGCCCGTCATGCTCACGCTGGGCACCCGCCCGGACAAGTCCTGCGACCCGAGCCCGCTGGCGAACCCCGCCGCGCTGGGCCCGGCGTCCGCCCGGGCCTGACTCCTCCGTGACTTGCCGGAAGGCCACCTTCACGCAATGACAGTGCGTGAAGGTGGCCTTCCTGCAGTTCGGGGGCTGGCGGACCCGGTCGCGCTGCGCGGGCGGGTGGCGCCGTCGCGGGTGCTGTTCGGGCCGCACGTCACCAACCTCGGGGTCCGGCGCGCGCTGTCCCCGCGGCACGTCGCCTACTACGCGCGCCGCGCCGCCGGGGGCGCGGGCGTCATCGTCACCGAGACGGCGTCGGTGCACGGCTCGGACCGGCCCTACGAGCGCGCCCCGCTCGCCGCCGACTGCGCGCCCGGCTGGCGCGCGGTCGTCGACGCCTGCCGGCCGGCTCTCGTGCTCGCCGGGCTGGGGCACGCCGGGGCCCAGGGCAGCTCGGCGTACGACCAGCAGGCGCTGTGGGCGCCGTCGCGGGTCGCCGACGTGGCCTCGCGCGAGGTGCCGATGGAGATGGAGCAGCCCGAGATCGACGCGCTGGTGGCCGGGTTCGCCACCGCCGCAGGACTCGCCGTGGCGGCCGGGTGCGACGGCGTCGAGATCGACGCGGGGCAGCACTCCCTGCTGCGGCAGTTCCTGTCCGGGCTCACCAACCACCGCACGGACGCCTACGCGGATCGCGACCGCCTGCTGCGCGAGGTGCTCGCCGCCGTCCGGTCGTCGATCGGCGACCGGCACGTACTCGGTCTGCGGCTGTGCTGCGACGAGCTCGCGCCGTGGGCCGGCATCACCCCCGACTCGGCGGCCGCGACGCTCACCTCGGCCTGCCACGACGCCGACTACGTGGTGCCGGTGCGCGGCAGCGGCCTGTCCGTCTGGGCCACCCGCCCCGACCTGCACACCCCGCCGGGCTTCAACACTGTGCTCTGCGCACGCATACGCAACACCGCGGCCGGTGCGCATGGGTGCGCAGAGCAAAGGGTGGTCCTGCAGGGGTCCGTCGTCGACCCGGTCGCGGCGCAGGCGGCCTTGGACGACAGGGTGTGCGACCTGGTCGAGATGACCCGCGCGCAGATCACCGAGCCCGACCTGGTCGCGCACGTCCGCGCGGGCACCCCGGAGCGGATCCGGCCCTGCACCCTGTCCAACCAGCACTCCACCGTCCTCGACGTGCGCAACCCGGTCGTCTCCGACGAGGCCGAACCGGACGCCGGGCACGAGACCGACCCCGTCCCGGCGCCGGACGGCCCGGCCCGTGACGTGCTGGTCGTCGGCGGGGGGCCGGCGGGGCTGGAGGCCGCGCGCGTGCTCGGCGCGGCGGGGCACCGCGTGCGGCTGGTCGAGGCGGCCCCGGTCGTCGGCGGGGCGCTGCTGCTCGCGGCGGCCGTGACCGGCCGGGAGCGGATGGGCCTGCTGGTGCCGTGGTGGACCGCCGAGCTGGCGCGGCTGGGGGTGCGGGTGGAGACCGGGGTGCGGGTGTCGGTCGACGATCTCGACACCGCCACCGGGGACGGGACCGCCGTCCTGCTGGCCACCGGCTCGCGCCCGGGCCCCTTGGCCTGGACCGGTGACGCCCCGGCCCTGGCGGCCGCGGAGTTCGAGGCTGCGGTCCTGGCCGGGTCGGTCGACGCCGCGCTGCCGCCCGGGCCCGTCGTCGTCCACGACCCGCTCGGCGACTGGACCGGCGTCGGGATCGCCGAGCAGCTCGCCGCGGCGGGACGGGCGACCGTCCTCGTCACGCCCGACCCGGTCGCGGGCACGCAGCTCGCGCGCACCGGCGACCTCGCCCCGGCCAACGCCCGGCTCGACCGCGCCGGGGTCGTGCGCGCCCTGCACTCCCGGCTGCGCCACGCCGGAGCCGGCCGGGCCCGGCTGGAGCACGTCTGGACCGGGCAGAGCCGCGTCGTGGAGTGCGCGGCGGTGGTCGACTGCGGCCACCGCCTGCCCGCCGACGAGCTCTGGCGCGCTCGCCCCCACCTGCCCCGCGCGGGCGACTGCGTCGCCCCGCGCACGGTGTACGAGGCCGTCCTGGAGGGCCGCCGGGCCGCAGTGGAGGCCGTGCTGTGCTGAACGACCCGATCCGGCTCGGCTCGCTGACCCTGCGCAACCGGGTGGTCTTCCCCGCCCACCTGACCAACTTCGCCGAGGACGGTCTCCCCACGGCGCAGCACGCCGCCTACTACGCCGCCCGGGCCGCGGGCGGGGCCGGGCTGGTGATCACCGAGGAGCACGGCGTCGACCCGCACGACCGGCCCTACGAGAAGCTGATCCACGCCTCCGACGCCGCGCTGCCCGGCTACCGCGCGATCACCGCGGCCGTGCACGCCCACGGGGCCGCGGTGCTCGCGCAGCTCACGCACAACGGCGGGCAGTCGAGCGGGATGTACAGCAGGCGGCCGGTGCACGCGCCGTCGCCGGTGCCGGACCCGCTGTTCCGCGAGGTCCCCGTCGAGCTCGACGCCGTGGGCATCGCCCGGATCGTCGACGGCTACGCGGCGACCGCGGCCCGGTGCGTCGCGGGCGGGTTCGACGGCGTGGAGCTGCAGGGCGCGCACTCGTCGCTGATCCGGCAGTTCCTCTCGCCCGCGACGAACCGGCGTGCCGACGCCCACGGCCGCGACCGCGACCGCTTCCTGCTCGACGTGGTCGCCGCCGTGCGCGCCGCGATCGGCCCGGACCGGGTGCTGGGCGTGCGCTTGTGCGGCGACGAGGGCATCGAGCACGGCATCGGGATCGACGACGCCGTGGCCACCGCGCGGCGGCTGCGCGACACCGGGACCGTCGACTACCTCAACACCGCGATCGGCGTCGCCACCTCGACGCTCTACCTCGTCGAGGCCTCGCTGCGCTTCCCGCCCGGCTACGCCCTGTCCGTCCCCGCGGCGATCCGCGCGGCCGTCGACCTGCCGGTGGTGGGGGTCGGTCGCTTCACCACCCCCGCCGACGCCGAGCGGGCGCTGACGCAGGGCCACTGCGACCTGGTCGGCGTCGTGCGCGGGCAGATCGCCGAGCCCGCGTTCGCGTCGGCCCCCGTGCGGGCGTGCGTGGGGTGCAACCAGGAGTGCGTCGGGCGGGTGGGGCGCAACCGGTGGCTGGGGTGCGCGGTCAACCCACGGGCCGGGCGGGAGTCGGTGGCGCTGCCCGCGCCGGGGGTGGGCAGGCGGGTGCTGGTCGTCGGGGCGGGGCCGGGCGGGTTGCGCGCGGCGGCCACCGCGGCGGCGCGCGGGCACCGGGTGGAGCTGTACGAGCGCGACGACACCACCGGCGGCGCGGTGCGCCTCGCGGCCGCCGCGCCCGGGCGGGCCGAGTTCGGCCGCGTGGTGCACGACCTGCTCGCCGAGTGCCGCGCCGCGGGCGTCGAGATCCGCACCGGTGTCGACGTCGACGCGGCACTGGTGGAGCGGGTGGCGCCCGACGTCGTGGTGCTGGCCACCGGCGCGCGGGCGCGGCGGCCGGGCTGGGCGGTCGACGGGGTGGTGGACGTGCGCGACGTGCTGTCCGGGAGGCTGGACGCCGTGACGTCACCGGGGGATCGCGTGCTCGTGTACGACGAGCTGGGCTTCCACCAGGCGCCCGCGGCCGCGGAGTGGCTCGCGGCGCGGGGGTGCACCGTGGAGATCATGACGCCGGGGATGGTCGTGGCGCAGGACCTCGGCACCACGCTGGACATGGAGCTGTTCCACCGCCGCGCCCACGCCGCCGGCATCACGCTCACCACCGACCGGATGGTCACCGGGGCCGTCGGCGGGGCCTCCGCCGGGCCGGAGGTGACGGTGCTGCACCACACGGTCGGCACGGTCGAGCGGCGGCGCTACGACCTCGTCGTCACCGTGGTGCCCCCCACCCCCGACGACGCGCTGTGGGCCGCGCTGCGCGGCGGACCGCGCCCGGTCCACCGGGTCGGGGACTGCCTGGCCCCGCGCCGCGTGCACGCCGCCGTGGCCGAGGGCGACCGCGTGGCGGTGGGTCTGTGACCGGCCGGGTCACCCGGCTGGGGGAGCGCGCCTGGACCGACCTCGGCGGCCGGCACACCGTCCTGCTCCCCGTGGGCTCGCTCGAGCAGCACGGCCCGCACCTGCCGCTCGACACCGACACGCGCATCGCCGCCGCCGTCGCCCGCCGGGCCGCCGAGGACGACCCGGCGCTGCTGGTCGCGCCACCGCTGGCCTACGGGGCGTCCGGCGAGCACGAGGGCTTCGCGGGCACGCTGTCCATCGGGCACGACGCCCTGCGCACGGTGCTGGTGGAGCTGGGGCGCAGTGCGGCGCGCTGGGCGTCGCGGCTGGTGTTCGTCAACGGCCACGGCGGCAACCTCCCGACGGTGCCCGACGCCGTCGCGCAGCTGCGCCACGAGGGCCGCGAGGTCGCGTGGTTCGGCTGCGCGGTGCCCCAGTCCGGGACGCACGGCGGGGACGCCCACGCCGGGCGCACCGAGACCGCGATCCTGCTGGCGCTGGACCCGTCGGTCGTGCGGATCGAGGCGATGGAGCCGGGCAACACCGCCCCGCTGGCCGAGCTGCTGCCGACCCTGGTCCGCGGCGGCGTGGCCGCCGCCAGCGCCAACGGCGTGCTGGGCGACCCGCGCGGCGCCACGGCGCGCGAGGGCGAGGAGCTGCTGGAGGGGATGGTCGGTCAGCTGCGCGAGCGGCTGGGCCGCTGGCTCCCCGACGACCGCGGCCGCCTGGGGTGACCGTCAGCCGCCCCGGGCCAGCAGCAGCGGCACGAGCTGCTCGGCCGAGGACAGCGACCCGTGCTGGCCGGGCATCCGGGAGATGAGCGGCTCGGCCTCGGACCGGATCACCGCGGCGGTGCCGCGGGTTGCGACGACGACGTCGCCGACGCGGTCGAGCATCGCGGGGGCGACCGGGCCGAACCAGCCCTGGGCGACGGCCTCGGGTCCGGGCACGACCCAGGCGTCGTCGCCGAGCACCTCCCGCCACGCGGCCAGCACGTCGTCCGCGGCGCCCGGGCGGGCGTAGACGTGCCGGGCGCGCGCGTCGCCGCCCAGCAGCGCGACGCCGTGGCGCAGGGCGTCGTCGGTGTCGGCGTCGAAGAGGCGGTCGACCGACACCATGCCGTGGTCGCCGGTCACCGCCAGCACCGCGTCGGGCGGCAGGTTCTCCACGATCCGCTGCACCAGCCGGTCGACCTGGGCCAGCTGCAGGCGCCAGGCCAGGCTGCCGGGTCCGTGCAGGTGGCCCATCGCGTCGAGGTCGGCGTGGTAGGCGTAGCAGAGCCGCCGATCCGGCCCGGCCAGCGCGGCGACGGTCTCCGCGGCGAGGTCGCCCATGGCGTGCACGGCGCGGAACCGCCCGCCGCGCAGCGCCGCGCGGGTCAGCCCCGAGCCGCGGAACGCCCGGTTCGACACCACGCTGACCCCCACGCCGTCCGCCGCCGCCCGCTCCAACGCGGTGGGTGCGGGCTGCACCTGCTCGGGGGGCCGGGACTCCCGCAGGTCGACCGCCTCACCGGCGCCGTGCGAGGTCCACTTCAACGAGTCGAGCAGCACGTCGTCGACGCGGAAGGCGATCCCCAGCAGCCCGTGCGCGCCCGGCGGCAACCCGGTCCCCAGCGACGCCAGGCTGATCGACGTGCTCGACGGGAAGCCGACCGTCACCGGACCGGCGTCGGGCAGTGCCGCGAGGAACGGGGCGTCGGCGGCGTGGGCGTCGAGCAGTTCGCGCCCCAGCCCGTCGACCAGCAGCAGGGCGGCCGCCCGCACCGGCTCCACGACCAGCTCCGACTCCGGCTCGGGCATACCGAGGGCGCGCATCAGGGCGGGCAGGACCTCGGCGAGCGAGCGCCGGCCGTACCGGGGGACCTCGGGCACCCGGGCAGCCTACGTATCAACGGGCCCGCCGCTGCCTCGGTACCACAGGACACCGAGCCGAGGAGGTCGACCGATGAACGTCCGCACCGCAACCGGACCGCTCACCACCGCACACGAGTACCTGGCCGCCTGGAACGCCCACGACGGCGCCGCGGTGGCCCGGCTCTTCGCCCCCGGCGGCACCTACGTCGACCCGTCGCTGCCCGGCCCGATCCCGGGGGAGGCCGTCGGCGGCTACGTCGACATGCTGGTGGCGGCGTTCCCCGACCTCTCCTTCGCCGACGACGGCACGTCCGTCGACGGGGCGCGGGTCACCGCCCAGTGGCGGATGCGCGGCACGAACACCGGGCCGCTCCCCGGCGAGCCGGGGCCCACGAACGGCACCGTCGACCTGCCCGGGGTCGACGTGATCACCGTCGGCGCCGCCGGGATCGAGAGCGTCGTCGGCTACTTCGACCAGAAGACGATGGTCGAGCAGCTGGGGATGCAGGCGCTGGTCATCCCCTCCGACGAGGGGCCGATGCACTTCGGGTTCTCGCTGCGCACCGACCTCGGCCGCACGGCGGTACCCGGCGCCCTGTCGATGACCTGGGCGGACGTCGCGGACGAGGCCGAGGAGGCCGAGCTGGCGCGGCGCAGCGAGGAGGTGATCGGGGCGTTCATGGAGGACCCGGGCTTCCTCGGGATCGTGGCGTCGGTGTCCGGGCGGCGCGGGCACACCCTCAGCGCGTGGACGACGCCCGAGGCGGCCGTCGCGGCCGTGGCGCGCAACCGCGCCCACACCGAGGGGATGGCCGAGATGATGCGGGCGGGCGGGCTGGCCCGCAACGGCCTGACCGCCATCTGGGTGCCGTGGCGCAACAACGGCCAGATGCCGCGGTGCACCTGCGGGGAGCGGGTGCGGATCACCGTGGGCGAGGAGTCGGCGGTGTGCGGCTGCGGGGCGAGCGTGACCGTCACCTCCTATCTCTGAGGGCCGAGCGCGCAGACCGGGTGGGCGTCGCGACCTACGCTGCCCGGATGCGCACCCCGGGGCCGCCCGACACCACGCTGCCCGACGGCCTGCGGGTGGAGCTCGACCGCCGGGCCCGCCGCGTCGACGACGGCGCGGTGCTGCTGGGCGGCGCGCCGCCGCGGATGCTGAGGCTGGCGCCCGCCGGGCGGACGCTGCTGGCCGGTGGGGGGTTCACCGTCGA
This sequence comes from Pseudonocardia hydrocarbonoxydans, assembly GCF_006539565.1. Taxonomy (GTDB): domain Bacteria; phylum Actinomycetota; class Actinomycetes; order Mycobacteriales; family Pseudonocardiaceae; genus Pseudonocardia; species Pseudonocardia hydrocarbonoxydans. The sequence goes on along the minus strand of NZ_BJNG01000025.1, from coordinate 90,244 downwards.
CGGGCCGACGTCGCGTGCGCTCGCCCGCCGGCTGCTCGACGTCGGCATCGCCCACCCCGTCGACGGGCCGCCGGGGCCGGGGCCCGACGCCGTCACCGTGGTAGTGCCGGTGCAGGACCGCGTCGACGGGCTGCGGCGGCTGGTGGCCGCGATCGGCGGGGTCGGTGCGCTCGTCGTCGTCGACGACGGGTCGGCCGACCCGCGCGCCATCCGGGCCGCCGCCGGTCCGCGGGCCACGGTGCTGCGCCACGAGGTGGGCCGCGGGGCGTCCGCGGCCCGCAACACCGGGCTGCGCGCCGCGTCGACGCCGCTGGTGGCGTTCCTCGACTCCGACGTCGTGCCCGAGCCCGGCTGGCTCGCCCCGCTGCTCGCCGCGTTCGCCGACCCGGCCGTCGGGCTGGCCGCGCCGCGGATCGTGGCGCTGGCCCCGGTCGTCGGACGGCTGGGCCGCTACGAGGCCGTGCGCTCCTCGCTCGACCTGGGACCGGACCCGGCGCTGATCGTCCCGCGCTCCCGCGTCGCCTACGTCCCGAGCGCGGCGATGGTGGTGCGCCGCGACGCCGCGGGCGCCGGGTTCGACGAGGACATGCACGTGGCCGAGGACGTCGACCTGGTCCTGCGCCTGCACGCCGACGGCTGGCGGATGCGCTACGCCCCCGGGTCGCGCGTCGCCCACGACCACCGCACCACGCTCGGGAAGTGGTGGTGGCGCAAGGCCCAGTACGGCACCGGCGCGGCGCCGCTCGCACTGCGCCACCGCGGGTCCGTGCCCCCGATGGTGCTGAGCCCGACCTCGGCCGCCGTGGCCGGGCTGGCGCTGGTCGCCCGGCCGTGGGCGGTGGCCGCGGCGGGGGTGGTGGGGGCCGTGGCCGTCGAACGGCTGTCGCGGCGGCTCGACGTCGCGCACCCGCGGGCCACCGCGGCCCGGCTCGTCGGGCTCGGCGCGCTGGGGGCGCTGTCGCAGACCGCCGACGCCGTGACGCGCCACTACTGGCCGCTGTCGGTGGCCGCGTGCGCCGTCTCGCGCGGGGCCCGCAGGCGGGTGCTCGCCGTCGCGCTGGGCGAGGGACTGCTCGACTGGTGGCGCCACCGCGACCGCGACGACCGGGCCCGCCCCGGCCCCGTCGAGCACCTGGTGGCCCACCGCCTCGACGACCTGGCCTACGGCGCCGGGCTCTGGTGGGGCGCGGCGGCGCACCGCACCACCGCACCGTTGAGGCCGACCGGACCAGCCGTCAGGGTTGGTCCAAATGGATGATAAAATCGGTGTTCGCCCTCCGCTCTTGCGGATTATTCGGGCGATCTGATCCGCGTCAGCGGTTTGTTGCCCGCAGACGTCCGACCAGCCATGATCTGCTCCCCTGCGGCCAGGCTGGGCTTCCTTGCGGGGCCCGATGATCAGCGGTGAGATGTGGGCGCCACCACAAGGGAGTGATGGCGGAACTGTCACCGACGTCGTTGCCTAGGAGAAGACATATGGCACAGGTCCGGGTCACCGTCGACGGCGTGAACTACGCCGACGACGTCGAGCCCCGTACGTTGTTGGTCCACTACCTGAGGGAACGCCTCGGCAAGACCGGCACCCTCGTCGGGTGCGACACCAGCAACTGCGGTGCATGCACCGTGCACCTCAACGGGCAGAGCGTGAAGTCCTGCTCCGTCCTCGCGGTCCAGGCGGACGGCGCCGAGGTCACCACGATCGAGGGCATCGCCTGCGACGGCAAGCTGCACCCCGTGCAGGAGGCCTTCAACGAGAAGCACGCCCTGCAGTGCGGCTACTGCACGCCGGGGATGATCATGCAGGCGATCGACCTGCTGGGCGACAACCCCGACCCCGACGAGCAGGAGGTCCGTGAGGGCATCGAGGGCAACCTCTGCCGGTGCACGGGCTACCAGAACATCGTCCGGGCGGTGCAGTCGGCGGCACAGAAGATGAAGCCCGGCTCGCCCGCCCAGACCGACACCCCGGTCTCCGTGGCCGGAGGGGGTAACTGAGCATGACCACGACCGCCGATCCCACCACGCTCGAGTTCGGCAAGGCGCGCACCCGCAAGGAGGACGCGCGCCTGATCACCGGCCGGACCAAGTTCACCGACGCCATCAACCTCCACGGGATGCTGCACCTGCACGTGGTGCGCTCCCCGCTGGCCCACGCCACGATCACCGGGGTCGACAAGACCGCCGCCGAGGCGTCCCCGGGCGTCATCGGCGTCTACACCGCCGCCGACCTGGGCGTCGAGGGTGTCGGCCTGCCCTGCGCCTGGCCGATCACGCCGGACATGAAGTCCCCGCAGCGCCCGCTGCTCGCCCACACCACCGTGCACTTCGCCGGTGAGGGCGTGGCCGTGGTGCTCGCCCGCTCCGCCGCCGAGGCGCGCGACGCGGCCGACCTCGTCGAGGTCGACTACGAGCCGCTCGAGCCCGTCCTGAACATGGAGGACGCGCTCAAGGAGGGTGCCACGCTGGTCCACCCGGACCTGGGCACCAACGAGAACGCCACCTGGGTCTTCGACTCCGGCGCGGCCGGCACCGGCAGCAGCATCGACGAGGCGATCTCCGCGGCCGAGGCCGACGCCGACTCGATCGTCCTCAAGCGCCGCTTCATCCAGCAGCGCCTGATCCCGGCGTTCATGGAGCCGCGCGCGTGCGTCGTCGACCCGACCGGTGAGCAGATCACCGTCTGGGCCGCCACGCAGGTGCCGCACATCCTGCGCACCATGACCACGGTGACGCTCGGCGTCCCGGAGTCCAAGCTGCGCGTCATCGCCCCCGACGTGGGCGGCGGCTTCGGCGGCAAGATCGGCGTCCTGCCCGAGGAGATGCTCTGCGTCGCCCTGGCGCAGAAGACCGGCAAGCCGATCAAGTGGAACGAGACCCGCTCGGAGTCCCTGCTCGCGGCGCACCACGGCCGCGACCAGATCCAGGACATCACGATCACGGCGAAGCGCGACGGCACGGTCACCGGCCTCGACGTCCACCTGCTCGCCGACATGGGCGCCTACCTCGGCCTGGTCGGCCCGGGCGTGCCGATCCTCGGCGCGTTCATGTTCAACTCGATCTACAAGTTCCCGGCGCTGAAGTTCACCTGCACCAACGTGTTCACCACCAAGACGCTCACCGACGCCTACCGCGGCGCCGGGCGTCCGGAGGCCACGTTCGCCATCGAGCGGATCATGGACGAGCTCGCGGTCGAGCTCGGCATCGAGCCGATGGAGCTGCGCAAGAAGAACTGGATCACGCACGAGGAGTTCCCGTTCACCACCGTGGTCGGGCTCACCTACGACTCGGGCAACTACGAGCAGGCCACCGCCCAGGCGATGGAGGCCTTCGACTACGCGGGCCTGCGCCGCGAGCAGGAGGAGCGCCGCGCCAGCGGGGACAAGGTCCAGCTCGGCATCGGCATCTCGACGTTCACCGAGATGTGCGGCCTCGCGCCGTCGCGCGTGCTCGGCTCGCTGTCCTACGGTGCCGGCGGCTGGGAGGCGGCCAGCATCCGGATGCTGGCCACCGGCAAGGTCGAGGTCATCACCGGTGCCTCCGCGCACGGGCAGGGCCACGAGACGGCGTTCAGCCAGATCGTCGCCGACCAGCTCGGCGTGCCGTTCGAGGACGTCGAGGTCCTGCACGGCGACACCCAGATCTCGCCCAAGGGCCTGGACACCTACGGCTCGCGCTCGCTGGTCGTCGGCGGCATCGCGATCGTCAAGGCCGCGGAGAAGGTCGTCGCCAAGGCCAAGAAGATCGCCGCGCACCTGCTCGAGGCGTCCGAGGACGACATCGAGTTCTCGGGCGGCACGTTCACCGTCAAGGGCACCGACAAGGGCAAGGCCATCCAGGAGATCGCGTTCGCCGCCTTCATGGCGCACGACTATCCCGAGGACATGGAGCCCAACCTCGACGCCGACGCCGTCTACGACCCGGAGAACTTCTCGTACCCGCACGGCACGCACCTCGCGGCCGTCGAGATCGACACCGAGACCGGCCGGGTCAACCTGCGCAAGTACGTCTGCGTCGACGACATCGGCACCGTCGTCAACCCGCTGATCGTCGAGGGCCAGGTGCACGGTGGCCTGGCCCAGGGCATCGCGCAGGCTCTGTTCGAGGAGGCGAACTACGACGACCAGGGCACCCTGGTCAACGGCACGTTCGTCGACTACACCCTGCCGTCCGCGGCCGACCTGCCGAGCTTCGACACCTCCACGGTGTCCACGCCGGCCACGTCGAACCCGCTGGGCGTCAAGGGCGTCGGCGAGGCGGGCACCATCGCCTCCACCCCGGCCATCGTCAACTCGGTGATCGACGCCCTGCGCCACCTCGGGGTGACCAACGTCGAGATGCCCTGCACCTCGCAGCGCGTCTGGCGGGCCATCCAGGAGGCCAAGGGCAACACCACCCAGGAGACCCCGATCGACACCCACTCGCCGGGTGCCGGCCTGGGCTCGATCGACCCGAACAACCCCCAGGGGGAGGTCCAGTGATCCCGTCCAAGTTCGACTACGTCAAGCCGGCGTCGGTCGCCGAGGCGGTGCAGGCCCTCGCCGACGGCGGGGACGACGCCAAGATCCTGGCCGGCGGCCAGAGCCTGATCCCGGTCCTGCGGCTGCGCCTCGCGGCGCCGTCGGTGATCATCGACCTCGGGGGGATCGCGGAGCTCCGCGGCATCCGCGAGGACGGCGACCACATCGCCATCGGCGCGATGACCAGCTACCACGACATCGTCCGCGACGACCTGGTGAAGCAGCACGTCGCGCTGCTCGGCCAGGCGACCGAGACGGTGGCCGACAACCAGGTGCGCCACCGCGGCACGCTGGGCGGCTCGCTCGCCCACGCCGACCCCGCGGGCGACCTGGGCGCCCCGGCGCTCGCGCTCGACGCGCAGATGGTGATCGCGGGCGCCTCGGGCACCCGCACGGTGGGTGCGGCGGAGTTCTTCGTCGACTACTTCACCACCGCGATCGGTGACGGCGAGATCCTCACCGAGATCCGGTTCCCGAAGTACACCGGGTGGGGCAGCCACTACGAGAAGTTCAACCGCACGGCGCAGGCCTGGTCGATGTGTGCGGTCGCGGCGGCCATCAAGGTCGACGGCGGCACCATCTCGGAGGCCCGGGTCGGGCTGACGAACATGGGCACCACCCCGATCCGCGCCACCGGCGTGGAGCAGGCGCTCGTCGGGCAGCCCGCCACGGCCGACGCGGTGCGCGCCGCGGCCGAGCGTGCGACCGAGGGCACGGCGGCTCCGAGTGACGCCGACGCCGCCGCGGACTACCGTGAGCACCTGGCCAAGGTGCTGACCGGCCGCGCGGTGCTGGCCGCCGCGGGCTGACGCTCGTACCGATCCGCAGACGCCCGTCCCGGCCACCGGGGCGGGCGTCTGCCTCGTGAGGAGACCCCATGCAGTTGGAGAACAAGTTCACCATCGAGGCACCCATCGAGAAGGCGTGGGTCGCGCTCAACACCCCCGACATGATCGCCCCCTGCTTCCCGGGGGCCACGCTCACCGAGTACGAGGGCGAGTCCTTCACCGGCACCGTCAAGGTGAAGCTCGGCCCCATCTCCCTGACGTACAAGGGCAAGGGCACCTACATCGACCGTGACGACGCCAACCACACCGTGAAGATCGAGGCCAGCGGCCGCGACTCGCGCGGCAACGGCACGGCGAACGCCACGGTCACCGGGACGATGGTCGCCGACGGCCCGAACAAGACCGCGGTCACGATGGTCACCGACATGACGATCACCGGCCGGCCCGCGCAGTTCGGCCGCGGTGTCATCTCCGACGTCGCCGACAAGATCATCGGTCAGTTCGCGGCGTGCGTGGCGAAGAAGCTGTCGCCCGAGGTGGAGGCCCCCGCGGAATCCGCCCCGGCTCCCGTCACCGAGGCCCCGGCCGGCACCAACGGCACCGCGTCCGCCGGTCCGGCCCTGTCGTCGACCCCGGCGTCGTCCGGTGTCCCGGCCACCGCGCCCGCCGCACGGCAGTTCACCCCGATGAAGAGCGAGATCGACGCGATCGACCTGCTCGACACCGCGGGCTCGCCGGTGCTCAAGCGGCTCGCCCCGGTGCTCGGCGGCGGAGCGCTGCTGCTGCTGATCGTCTTCCTGATCCGGCGCGCCCGGAGCTGAGCGCTCCCGCGCACCGGTGGTCGGGCCACCGTGCCGCCGTCCCCGGCGGCACGGTGGCCTCCCCGGCGTGCCACGTCGACACGCTGAGCCGCTGGCTCGACCCCTCCGACGAGCGCGGCCAGGAGCGCGGCCGGCGCCCCGTCCCCGGCCCGGCGTGACCGCCGCGGAACCGGGCCTGCCACGATGGTCGGCGTGACCGAGCAGATGTCCATCACCGCGGGCGGCATGGTCGCCGGCTGGTGGGTCGAGCTCCCGCTGGAGGAGGACGGTGCGCCGGTCTGGGCGCGGATCGAGGTCGTCCTGCCGCCGGAGAAGACCATGGAGGACCGCTACGCCCTGCGCCTGCGCCGCGACGACGAGGTGTGGTGGGTGAAGGTCTCCGGGCGGCTGCCGTTCCCGGTCTGCGACGTCGACCCCACCGTCGGGGGCCCGCAGGGCGGCTGACGCCCGGCGGTACAGGATGGTCCGATGGCCCTCCACGACGCCCTGACCGACGTGCCCGGACTGCGGGTGGGCCACGCCGCCCTCACCGGGTCGGGCGCGCTCAGCGGCACCACGGTGGTGCTCGCCCCGCCCGGGGGCGCGGTGGCCGGGGTCGACGTGCGCGGCGCCGCGCCCGGCACCCGCGAGACCGACCTGCTGCACCCCGGCGCCACCGTGCAGCGCGTGCACGCCGTCGTGCTGTCCGGTGGCAGCGCGTACGGGCTGGCCGCCGCGCACGGGGTGATGGAGCGGCTGGAGGGTGCCGGGGTCGGGTTCGCGGTGCCCGGAGGGGTCGTGCCGATCGTGCCCGCCGCCGTGGTGTTCGACCTCGGCCGCGGCGGCGCCTTCACCGCCCGCCCCGACGCCACGACCGGCGCCGCCGCGTTCGACGCCGCGTCCGGCGGGCCGGTCGGGCAGGGCGCCGTCGGGGCCGGGACGGGGGCGGTCGTGGGCGGACTCAAGGGCGGGGTCGGCACGGCGAGCACGGTGCTGCCGGGCGCGGGCGCGGGCGGGGGTCCGGGGGCCGTGGTCGCCGCGCTCGCCGTCGTCAACGCGGTGGGGTCGGCGGTCGACCCGCGCACCGGACGGCTGCTCGGCCCCGGCCCGGACCTCGAGGTCGGGCCCGCCGCGCTCGCCGAGCTGCGGGCCCTGGCCGTGCCCGGCCCGCCCGCCGCGGGCACGGCGACGACACTCGCCGTGGTGGCCACCGACCTCACGCTGGACAAGGCGGGGTGCGGGCGCCTGGCGACGATGGGGCACGACGGGATGGCCCGCGCCCTGTCGCCGGTGCACACCGCGATGGACGGCGACGTGGTGTTCGGCCTGTCCACCGCCACCCGGCCGGCCCCGGAGCTGCCGGAGCTGGTGGCGTTGCACGCCGCGGCGGCTGAGGTGGTGGCGCGGGCGATCGCGAACGCCGTGCTCGCCGCCGGGTCCGTGGGCCGGTGGCGCGGCTACCGGGACGTGGTCGGCGCCTGACGCCCGCTCAGCCGCCGGCGAAGGGCGGCAGGACGTCGAGCACGGCGTCGGGCCGCAGGACCGCGGAGCGGTCGCGCACGGCCACCTCGTCGAGCAGGAAGCTGCAACGGTCGAGCACCACACCGAACTCCGGGCCGTGCTGGGCCCGGAGCGCGGTGAGGGCGGCGTCGACGGTGGCCTCGGCCGGGAGCTGGAGCTTCTCGGTCTCCACCCCGGCCGCGGCGCGGGCCGCGGCGAAGTAGCGGACCGCGACGGTGGTGGTCGTCATGGTGCCCATCCTCCCCTCAGCCCCCGATGGCGCTCATCGGGCGGTCGGGCTGCAGGAAGCCCGGGTCGTCGATGCCGTGCCCGGCGAGCTTGCCCCACATGGCGTGGCGCCAGGTCTCGGCGATCTCGGCGTCGGTGCAGCCCTCGCGCAGCATCGCGCGCAGGTCGGTCTCGGTGCGGGCGAACAGGCAGGAGCGGACCTGCCCGTCGGCGGTGAGCCGGGTGCGGTCGCAGGCGCCGCAGAACGGGCGGGTCACCGAGGCGATGACGCCCACCGCGGCCGGCCCGCCGTCGACGATGAAGCGCTCGGCCGGGGCGCCGCCGCGGGCGACGGAGTCGGGCGTGAGCGTGAACTCGGCCTGGAGCCTCTCCAGGATCTCGCCCGCCGTGATCATCTCGGTGCGCTCCCAGCCGTGCTGGGCGTCGAGCGGCATCTGCTCGATGAAGCGCAGCTCGTAGCCGCCCTCGACCGCGAAGTGCAGCAGCTCGCAGGCCTCGTCGTCGTTCACCCCGCGCAGCAGCACCGAGTTGATCTTGACGGGGCCCAGGCCGGCCTCGCGCGCGGCGACCAGGCCGTCGAGCACGTCGGAGAGGCGGTCGCGCCGGGTGATGGTGGCGAAGCGCTCGGGGCGCAGCGTGTCCATCGAGACGTTGAGCCGGTTGACGCCCGCGGCCGCCAGCGACGCGGCGCGGCGGGCGAGGCCGATGCCGTTGGTCGTGAGCGAGATGTCGGGGCGCGGCTCCAGCGCGGCCGAGGCCGACACCAGGCCCTCCAGGCCCTTGCGCAGCATCGGCTCGCCGCCGGTGAAGCGCAGCTCCTCGATGCCCAGGTCGCGTACCGCGATGCCGATCAGGCGCAGCAGCTCGTCGTCGGTGAGCTGTTCGTCGCGCGGCATCCAGTCGAGACCCTCGGCCGGCATGCAGTACGAGCAGCGCAGGTTGCAGCGGTCGGTCAGCGAGATCCGCAGGTCCGTGGCGACCCGGCCGAAGGTGTCGACCAGGCGTGCGTCGTCGGGGCGGGCCGGGTCTCGGGTGGTGGCCCGCCGCACTGCGGGGAGGCCGAGCTCGGATGGCGTCACATGCACGAGCGTAGCGGCCCGGCCGTTCGGCCATTCGGCCGCCGACCTGCAGGAATGCGCGTATCCGCAGAAGCGGACACATCTCATTCAGGTAACCGCAGATGCCCCCTCAATGGCGGTGCCAAAGGTGAGCCGGCACACAGGCGACGTGGATCACGTCGAGCCGTGGCGGCCCAGCTCCTGCCGCGCCACCGTGCGCAGGTGGACCTCGTCGGGACCGTCGGCCAGGCGCAGGGCGCGCGCCCAGACGTAGAAGTAGGCGAGCGGGGTGTCGTCGCTCATCCCGGCGCCGCCGTGGATCTGGATGGCCCGGTCGATGACGTCGCACGCGATGCGCGGGGTGACCACCTTGATCGCGGCGATCTCGGTGGCCGCGCCCTTGGCGCCGAACCGGTCGATCAGCCACGCGGTCTTGTAGACCAGCAGCCGGGCCTGCTCCACCTCGATGCGCGACTGCGCGATCTGCTCGCGCACCACGCCCTGGTCGGCCAGCGGGCGGCCGAAGGCGACGCGCGACTGCGCCCGCTTCACCATCAGGTCGATCGCGCGCTCGGCCATGCCGATCAGGCGCATGCAGTGGTGGATGCGGCCGGGGCCCAGGCGGGCCTGGGCGATGGCGAACCCGCCGCCCTCCTCGCCCAGCAGGTTCGTCACCGGCACACGCACGTCGTCGAAGTGCAGCTCGGAGTGGCCGTGCTGGTCCTGGTAGCCGAACGTCGGCAGGTGGCGGGTGATCGTGAGGCCGGGGGTGTCGCGGGGCACCAGCACCATCGACTGCTGGCGGTGGGTGGCCGCCCCGGGGTCGGTCTTGCCCATGACGATGAAGATCCGGCAGCGGTCGTCGGCCGACCCGGAGATCCACCACTTCCGCCCCGAGATGACGTAGTCGTCGCCGTCGCGGCGGATCGTCGTCTGCACGTTGGTGGCGTCGGAGGAGGCGACGTCGGGCTCGGTCATCGCGAACGCGGACCGGATCTCGCCGGCCAGCAGCGGCTCCAGCCACTCGGCCTTCTGCTCGGGGGTGCCGAACAGGTGCAGGGTCTCCATGTTGCCGGTGTCGGGGGCCTGGCAGTTGATGGCCTCGGGCGCGATCACCGGCGACCAGCCCGACACCTCGGCGACCTGGGCGTACTCCAGGTTGCTCAGCCCGGACAGCGACGGCAGGAACAGGTTCCACAGGCCGCGGTCGCGGGCCTGCTTCTTCAGCTCCTCGACGACCGGGGGCAGGTCCCACTCCTGGGGCGTGCCCCGGCGCTCGGTGCGGAACGCGTCGTAGACGGCCTCGGCCGGGAGGACCGCCTCGTCGAGGAAGGCGCGCATGCGCTGGGTGTAGTCGGCGGCCACGGCGCTGGGTTCGAAGTCCACGCCCGCATCACACCACAGGGACCCGGGCTCCGGCCGTGGTCGCACACCACCGCGGGCGAAGCCGCAGGATCGGATATATAGTCCACGACGTGCCGCAGTTCAGGATCGCCGATGCCGCCCGCCTGCTGGGGGTCAGTGACGACACCGTCCGCCGCTGGGTCGACGCCGGGACGCTGCCCGCGCAGCCCGACGCGTCGAACCGCAAGGTCATCGACGGGGCCGCGCTCGCCGCGTTCGCGCGGGACAGCGCACAGGTCCCGCCCGACCCGTCGGGGGTGCAGCGCTCGGCGCGCAACCGCCTCATCGGCCTCGTGACCTCGGTACAGGCCGACTCGGTGATGGCGCAGGTGGAGATCCAGTGCGGCCCGCACCGGATCGTCTCGCTCCTGTCGTCCGAGGCGGTGCGCGAGATGCGCCTCGAACCCGGCGTCCTCGCGGTCGCCGTGATCAAGTCGACCAACGTGATCGTCGAGACCCCCGGAGGCCTGGCGTGACGCGTCGCCTGCTCGCCGTGGGAGCGGCCGTGCTGGTCCTCGCCGGATGCGGTGGAGCCGCACCCGCGGAGACGGACCCGTCCCCGGCCCGCACCCTGACCGTGTTCGCCGCCGCGTCGCTGACCGATGTGTTCACCGAGCTGGAGACGCGGTTCGAGGCCGACAACCCCGGCGTCGACGTCGTCCTCAACTACGGCGCGTCGTCCGACCTCGCGCAGCAGCTCGTCAACGGCGGCCCGGCCGACGTGTTCGCCGCCGCCAGCGCGTCGACGATGGCGACCGTCACCGACGCGGGCCTGGTCGAGGGCACCCCGGTGGTGTTCGCGCGGAACAGGCTGCAGATCGTCACGGCGCCGGGCAACCCCGAGGGCATCGCCGGTTTCGCCGACCTCGCCCGCCCCGATCTGCAGGTCGTCGTCTGCGCCCCGCAGGTGCCCTGCGGCGCCGCCGTCGAGAGGATCGAGACGGCCACCGGCATCACGCTGACGCCGGTCAGCGAGGAGCCCGACGTCCGCTCCACGCTGGGCCGCGTCACCACCGGCAACGCCGACGCCGGGCTCGTCTACGTCACCGACGTGGGCTCCGTGGGCGACGCCGTCGAGGGCGTCGACTTCCCGGAGGCCGAACAGGCCGTCACCGACTACCCGATCGGCGTGCTCGCCACGGCGCCGCAGCCGGAGCTGGCGCGGGCGTTCGCCGACCTGGTCAGCGGGGCTGACGGCCAGGCCGTGCTGGCCGGGGCGGGCTTCGTCGGGGCCCCGTGACCGCACCGGTGAGGACCCGCGACCGGCACGAGGCCGCGGTCGGGCTCCCACGCCTGCTGTGGGTCCCGGCCGGCCTCGCGTTCGCGTTGATCGCGCTGCCCGTCGTCGGGCTCGGCCTGCGGACGGACTGGCCACGGCTGCCGGAGCTGCTGCTCAGCGAGGCCGCGCTCGACGCGCTGCGCCTGTCGCTGCTCACCGCGTCCTGCTCCACGGTGATCTGCATCGTGCTCGGCGGGCCGCTCGCGGTCGTGCTCGCCCGCGGGCGGCTGCCCGGGCTGCAGGTCCTGCGCTCGATCGTGCTGCTGCCGCTGGTGCTGCCGCCCGTCGTCGGCGGGCTGGCGCTGCTCTACCTGGTGGGGCGCACGGGGCTGGTCGGGCAGGGGCTGGAGCTGGCGTTCGGGATCACCGTGCCGTTCACGACGGCCGCGGTGGTGCTGGCCCAGACGTTCGTGGCGCTGCCGTTCCTCGTCGTCAGCCTGGAGGGGGCGCTGCGCACGTCCGGTCAGCGCTACGAGGCGGTGGCCGCCACGCTCGGGGCGTCACCCGCGCTCGCGTTCCGGCGCGTGACCGTGCCGCTGGTGCTGCCCGGGCTGCTCTCCGGCGCGGTGCTCGCCTTCGCCCGCTGCCTGGGCGAGTTCGGTGCCACGATCGCGTTCGCGGGCAGCCTGCAGGGCACCACCCGCACGCTGCCGCTGCTGGTCTACCTGGCCCGGGAGTCCGACGTCGACGCGGCGGTGGCGCTGTCGCTGCTGCTGGTCGTCGTCGCCGTCGTGGTGATCGCGATCGCGCGGCCGCGGACGGTGGCGTCCTGAGCGCCGGGCTGGAGGCGCGGATCGTCGTGCGCCGCCCGGCGTTCACCCTCGACGTCTCGATCTCGGCGGCGCCCGGCGAGGTGCTGGCGGTGCTGGGTCCCAACGGCGCGGGCAAGTCGACGCTGCTCGGGGTGCTCTCGGGCCTGCTGCGCCCGGACGAGGGGCTCGTGCGGGTCGGCGAGCACGTCGTCACCGACACCGCGGCGGGCGTGCACGTGCCGCCGCACCGGCGCGGGGTGGGCCTGCTCGCGCAGCAGGCGCTGCTGTTCCCGCACCTCACCGCGCGGGACAACATCGCGTTCGGACCGCGGGCCGCCGGCGTCGGGCGGCGCGAGGCCCGGGCCCGGGCCGAGGAGCTGCTCACCGGCGTCGACGCGGCCGCGCTGGGCGACCGCAGGCCGGCGCAGATGTCGGGCGGGCAGCAGCAGCGGGTGGCGCTGGCCCGCGCACTGGCGCCCGAGCCCGCGCTGCTGCTGCTCGACGAGCCGCTGGCCGCACTCGACGTCGACGCCACCCCGGCCATGCGGGCGCTGCTGCGCCGGGTCGTCCGCGACGGGAAGCAGACCGCCGTGCTCGTCACCCACTCCGCGCTCGACGCGCTGGTGCTGGCCGACCGCGTCGTCGTCCTCACCGGGGGGCGGGTGGTCGAGGACGGCGGCACCCGCGACGTGCTGGCGCGCCCGCGCAGCGCGTTCACCGCCCGGATCGCGGGGCTCGACCTGGTCCCCGGCGTGTGCGACGTGGGCGGCCTGCGCACCCCCGACGGCCTGCTGGTGTCCGGCCTGACCGACGGTGTCGACGTCGGCGACACGGCGGTCGCGGTGTTCCCGCCGTCGGCCGTGGCCGTCTACGCGACGCGACCCGACGGCAGCCCGCGCAACGTCCTGCCCGTCCGGCTGGCCGCGATCGAGCCGCGGGGCGACGTGGTGCGGCTGCGGGCCGCGGCGCCGCCCGGCGGCCCGGCCTGGGTCGACGGGCTCGCCGCCGACGTCACGCCCGCCGCGGTGGCCGACCTGGGCGTGGAGCCCGGGGCGGAGCTGTGGTTCGTGGTGAAGGCCACCGAGGTGGCCATCCACGGTCAGTGATGCACCCGCTGTCACACCATCAGGCACTTCCGTCACCCGGACCCCGATCGTGTCCCTGTCGGTGACGGTGCGACGAACGTAGCGTCGCTCCCTGTGACCCGCCTGATCGCCCGCCTCGCCCCTCCGGTGATCGCGCTGCTGTGTGCCTCGACGCTCGCCGGCCCGGCCGCCTCGGCGGCCGAGCCCGATCTCCCGATCGACTACGTCGTGCACGCCAGCACCGCGGAGGAGGCGCGGGAGGCGGCGCGCGCGCTGGGCGTCGAGCCGACGGTGCTGTTCGAGCGGGTCTTCGCCGGCTTCGCCGCCCGGCTCTCGCGGGCCCAGGTCGAGCAGCTCGGCGAGCGGCCGGGGGTGCTCGGCGTCGAGGAGGACCGGCGGATCACCCCGCTGGAGCCGCGCGCGAACCAGGCGCGCAGCGGCCTCGCCGAGGACGTGCAGCGCAACCCGCAGAACTGGGGCCTGGACCGCATCGACCAGCGTTCCCTGCCGCTGGACGCCACCTACACGACGCAGGCGACCGGCGCGGGCGTCACGGTCTACGTGCTCGACACCGGGGTCGACGTCACCCACCCGCAGTTCGGGGGCCGGGCGAGCGAGGGCGTCAACACCGTCGACGACGTCTCCGGCGACTGCGACGGTCACGGCACGGTGGTCGCCGGCATCGCCGCGTCCCGCGACTTCGGCGTGGCGAAGGGCGCGCAGGTGCGGTCGGTGAAGGTCCTCGACTGCACCGGCGCCGGCACCCTGTCGTCCCTGCTCGCGGGCATCGACTGGGTGGCGCGCAACCAGCAGGGCCCGTCGGTGGCGGTCATGTCCTGGAGCTACGGCCCCTCCGAGGTGCTGATCGCCGCGGTGGGCGAGCTGGTGGGGCGCGGGGTGTTCGTCGCGTCGTCGGCGGGCAACAGCGGCGGCGACGACTGCGGCGTGGCGCCCCGGGCGTCGTCGGGGGTGCTGGTGGTGGCCAACTCCACCATCGACGACCAGCGCGCCCCGTCGTCGAGCACCGGGGACTGCGTGGACCTCTACGCCCCCGGCACCGGGATCGTCTCCAGCGTGCCCGGCGGCGGGACGGCGTCCTACACGGGCACGTCGATGGCCGCCCCGCACGCCGCGGGCGTGGCCGCGCTCTACAAGCAGACCTTCGGCGACGCCCCGAGCGGCGTCGTCGAGCGGTGGATCGTCGACAACGCCACGCCCGACGTCGTCCGCGGCGGCGGCGCGGGCGGCACCGACAACCTGCTGCTCAACACCGGCGGGCTCTAAGGTTCGAGGACGTCGAAACCGGTGTAGGGCACCAGCGCCTGCGGGATGCGCACCGAGCCGTCGGGCTGCTGGCCCTGCTCCAGGACCGCGACCAGGGTGCGGCCGATCGGCAGCGCCGAGCTGTTGAGCGTGGCCGCGAAGCCGCGGGTGCCGTCCTTGGCCTTCGTGCGGATGCCGGCCCGGCGGGCCTGGAACACCCCGAAGTCCGACGCCGAGGCGATCTCGCGGTACGCCTGCTGCCCCGGCAGCCACACCTCGATGTCGTAGGTGTACTCCGCGGAGAAGCCGATGTCGCCCGCCGCGAGCCGCACCACGCGGTAGGCGAGCCCGAGGCCCTGCAGCACCGCCTCGGCGTGGCCGAGCAGCAGCTCCAGCTCCTCGCGCGAGCGCGCCGGGTCGACGAACCGCACCAGCTCGACCTTCGAGAACTCGTGCAGCCGCACCAGCCCGCGGGTGTCGCGGCCGTAGGAGCCGGCCTCGGAGCGGAAGCAGGGGGTGTGCGCGGTGTAGGCGAGCGGGAGGTCTTCGGCGTTCAGGGTCTCCTTGGCGTGCAGGTTCGTCAGCGGCACCTCGGCGGTGGGGATGAGGTACAGCGCCCGCTCGTCGACACCGGTCCGGAACAGGTCCTGCTCGAACTTCGGCAGCTGCCCGGTGCCCGTCATCGTCGTGGCGTTGACCAGCGTCGGCACCGAGAACTCGGTGTAGCCGTGCTGCTCGGCGAGGTCGAGGAAGTAGCGGGCGAGCGCGCGTTCCAGTTTGGCGCCCCGGCCCTTCAGCACCGCGAAGCGCGGGCCGGAGAGCTTGGTGGCGCGGGGCAGGTCGAGGATGCCGAGCCGCTCGCCGAGGTCGACGTGGTCGAGCGGCTGCGCGACGTCGGGGATCTCGCCCCACGACCGGACCAGCTCGGCGTCGGCGTCGGAGGTGCCGTCGGGCAGCTCGTCGGCGGGGAGGTTGGGGATGCCGAGCAGCAGCTCCTGCAGCTCCGCCTCCAGCCCGCGGTGCTCCTCCTCCGCCGCGGCGACGACGGCCTTCAGCTCGCGGGCCCGCTCCACCAGCGCGGGCCGCTCGTCGGGCGTCGCACCCTTCACCGACGTGGCGACGCGCTTGGCCTCGCCGCGGGCGTCGTCACCCCGGCCGATCGCGGAGTTGCGGGCGGCGAGCAGCTTCTCCAGGGACGCGACGTCCAGGGCGAAGCCACGCCGGGCCAGCTTGCGGACGGCGTCGGTGGCGGGGTCGAGCAGGACGCGGGGGTCGTGCATCGGTCCAGCGTATCGGCGGTGCGGAAGCGGGTGACGGGCGCGCCTCCCCATCCGGAGGTGGCGACCGGAGGGTGCCCGTCGCAGGATGTGCGGTGAACCACACCGCCGTGAAGAGAGGTCTCTCGTGACCAGCGCCACCCCCGCCGTCCCCTCCTACGCCTCCGGCACCTCCGAGGTGCCCCTGCTCGGCGACACGATCGGCGACAACTTCGACCGCACCGCGGCCGCCCAGCCCGACGTCGACGCGCTGGTCGAGGTACCCACCGGGCGGAGATGGAGTTACGGCGAGCTGCGCACGGAGGTCGACGCCGTCGCGCTCGGCCTCGTCGCCGCGGGCGTGCAGAAGGGCGACCGGCTCGGGATCTGGGCGCCGAACGTCGCCGAGTGGGTGCTGATCCAGTACGCCACCGCGAAGCTGGGCGTGGTGCTGGTCAACATCAACCCGGCGTACCGCACGCACGAGCTGGAGTACGTCCTCAAGCAGGCCGGGATCTCGGTGCTGGTGGCGGCCACGGCGTTCAAGACGTCCGACTACGCCGCGATGATCTCCGACGTGCGGCCGAACTGCCCCGACCTGCGCCGGGTCGTGCTCATCGGCACCGACGACTGGGAGGAGCTCGTCGGGCCCGGTCGCACCGGCGACGCCGCGGAGCTGGCGCGCCGCCAGGCCGACCTCAGCCCGGACGACCCGATCAACATCCAGTACACCTCGGGCACCACGGGCTTCCCCAAGGGCGCCACGCTCTCCCACCACAACATCCTCAACAACGGCTACAACGTCGGCCGCCTGTGCGGCTACGGGCCCGCCGACCGCGTCTGCATCCCGGTGCCCTTCTACCACTGCTTCGGCATGGTGATGGGCAACCTCGCGTGCACCTCCAACGGCTCGACGATGGTCATCCCCGGGCAGGGCTTCGACCCGAAGGCCACGCTGCACGCCGTCGCCGCCGAGAGGTGCACGTCGCTCTACGGCGTGCCGACGATGTTCATCGCCGAGCTCAACGACCCCGACTTCGGCGACTACGACCTGTCCAGCCTGCGCACCGGGATCATGGCCGGCTCGCCGTGCCCGGTGGAGGTGATGAAGCAGGTCGTCGACCGGATGGGGATGACGGAGGTGGCCATCGCCTACGGCATGACCGAGACCTCGCCGGTGTCGACGCAGACGCGCGCCGACGACTCGCTGGAGCGCCGCGTGTCCACCGTCGGCCGGGTGGGGCCGCACCTGGAGGTCAAGGTCGTCGACCCGGAGACCGGCCTGACGCTGCCCCGCGGCGAACCGGGCGAGCTGTGCACCCGCGGCTACTCGGTGATGCTCGGGTACTGGAACGAGCCGGAGAAGACCGCCGAGGCCATCGACGCCGCCCGCTGGATGCACACCGGCGACATCGGGATCATGGACGACGAGGGCTACCTCAACATCACCGGCCGGATCAAGGACATGGTCATCCGGGGCGGGGAGAACGTGTACCCGCGCGAGATCGAGGAGTTCCTCTACACCCACCCCGACATCCTCGACGCCCAGGTCATCGGCGTGCCGGACGCGAAGTACGGCGAGGAGCTGTGCGCTTGGATCACCCTGCGCGAGGGCTCCGAGGAGCTGACGGCGGAGAAGGTGCGCGAGTTCGCCACCGGCAAGCTGGCGCACTACAAGATCCCGCGCTACGTGATGGTGGTGCAGGAGTTCCCGATGACGGTCACGGGCAAGGTCCGCAAGATCGAGATGCGGGAGAAGAGCGTGGGGCTGCTGGGCCTGGAGGACGCGGCGTCGGTGAAGAACGCCTGATCCCCGCCCGTCCCACCCCCTCCAGCCCCTCCACCCCCGAACTGGCAGTAAAGCCACTGTGCCGCCGTGAGGTGGCAGCACAGTGGCTTTACTGCCGGCGGGCGGAGCGGGCGGAGCGGGCGGGGTGGGTGTGGGGGGTCAGTGCGGCAGGCGGACCGTCAGCTCCGCGTAGGTCGGGACCAGCGCCCGCCTCGCCGCCCGGCGGCGCTGCACCACCCACGGCCGCCCGGCCGCCGTCACCGTCCCCAGCATCGCGCCCACCTCGGCCCGGGCCAGCGCGGCGCCGAGGCACAGGTGGCGGCCCGCGCCGAACCAGAGCTGCCGGTTCTCCGGCAGGTAGGGGCGGTCGAGGTCGAACGCCCCCCGGGCGGTGTTCGCGGTCCAGGTCAGCAGCAGCACCCGCTCGCCGGCGCGCAGCCGCCGCCCGGCCACGGTGACGTCGCGCTTCACCGACCGGCCGATCACCGGGGCGGGCGTGGTGACGCGCAGGCCCTCGCGGACGGCGTCGGGGAGGCGGGTGGGGTCGGCGAGCAGGCGGTGCTGCTCGCCGGTGTCGTGCAGCAGCGCGACCGACCGCGCCATCGCCGACGCCGCGGTCTCCGTGCCGGCCACCATCAGCAGCGCCGCGAGCCCGGTGGTCTCGCGCAGCCCGAGGCCCAGCTCGCGGCAGCGGCCCAGCAGCGTCGACGGGGGAGCGGTGCGCCAGGCGTCGGGGACGGCGCGGGTCAGGTCGTCGACGATCACCCGCGCCCCGGCCACCGCGTCGGGGGTCAGCGTGGTGTCGGCGGCGCTGCCCAGCGCCGTGGCCGCGAGCCGCTCGCCGGTGGCGAACAGCGTGCGGGCGCGGGCGTCGTCGAGGTCGCCGAGGCCCAGCAATGAGGCGAGCATCCGCCCGACGAGCACCCGGGCGAGGTCGGCGACGTCGACCTCGGCACCGGACGCGAGGTCGTCGCGGGCCGTGCACAGCCGGTCGGCCCACGCGCCGGTCACCAGGCGCGTAGCCGTGGCCTCGGTGAACAGGTCCCGGGCGCGGGTGCGCAGGTCGTGGTGGCCGGGGCCGTCGAACAGGTCGTACACCCAGTCCCCGAGCACCTGCGCCCACAGGTGCCCGACCCCGCCCTCGGCGACCAGGGTGAACGAGCGGTGGTCGGTGAGGACCTCCCTGGCGATCCGCGGGTCGGCGCTCACCCAGCCCAGCCGCGGCACCCGCCGGATCGGGACGGCCGCCCGCCCGGCCAGCAGCAGCACGGCGAGCGCCGGCCGGGCGGCGAGCAGGAGCCCGAGCTCGTGACGGGTGGCGGTGAGGGGCATCGGACCATCGTCGCGGTGCGGGCCGGTGGCCGGAACGGTGGTCCTACGGAGCCCGCCCGGCGGCTGCACGGACGGGTGGTACGGGGCTAAGGTGGGCTGACGCGTCCCGGTGTCGGCAGGTGGGCCCAGAAGGCGGCCCAGGCATCAGGGCGCGTTCGTCGTGCACCGGCGACGGTGCGGTGCACGAGGACACGACGATCGAGGAACGGGTGAGACCAGGTGCCGAGCGGCAGGGTCAAGTGGTACGACGCCGACAAGGGCTTCGGCTTCCTCGCCCAGGACGGCGGTGAGGACGTCTACGTCCGCAAGGCCGCGCTGCCGGCCGGGGTGGAGTCGCTCAAGCCGGGGCAGCGCGTCGAGTTCGGGATGGCCGAGGGCCGGCGCGGTCCGCAGGCGCTCCAGGTGCGGCTGGTGGACGCCCCGCCGTCGGTCGTGGAGGCCACCCGCCGTCCCGCCGAGGACCTGCACAGCCTCATCGAGGACATGATCCGGCTGCTCGACACGAAGGTGCAGCCCGATCTGCGGCGTGGTCGCTACCCGGAGCGGAAGACCGCGAAGCTGGCCGCGGAGGTCGTCCGCGCGGTGGCCCGCGACCTCGACGGCTGACCTCTACCGGGTGACCGTGAGCACCCAGCTCGACCGGATCGGGAACACGACCTCGCCGGTGGTCTCGTCGATCTCCGGGGGCGGCCCGTACTGCTGCACCTGCGCGACGAGCAGGCGGGCGTCCGCGGGGAGCTCCAGGGAGTAGCTCTGCTGCGCCTGCGGGGCGAACACCGTGGTGCGCTCGTCGACCTGCTCGCCCGCGCCGTCGCGGTAGGTGAACACGATCTGCCACGGGGTGTCCGACACCGCCGCCGGCACCGTCACCAGGACGGGCGTGCCGGGCGGCACCGGCAGGGTGACCGGCGCGGACGCGTCGTTGGTGCAGGTCACGAAGTCGTCCTGGCAGTACTGCGTGGGCCCGGCGACGGCCGTCTGCGACCCGGCCGCGAACGTGACCTCCGGCGGCGCGTCCGCCCCGCAGGCGGCCAGCAGCGGGACGGCGAGGGCCAGGGCGAGGACGCGGCGCACCTCGTCACCCTACGTACGGGTGCGGGCGGGCTCCGACCGCGGCGCCAGGAACGGCAGCAGGCTGTGCCCGCGCGCGATCAGGGCCGTCTGCACGCCGCCGAGCGCCACCATCGCCGAGGCGACGACGAACCCGAGCCCGTAGGTGTCGTGCGGCAGCAGCACCCCCAGCGCGCCGCCGAACACCCAGGCCAGCTGCAGCACCGTCTCCGACCGCCCGAACGCCGACGCCCGCGACTGCTCCGGCAGGTCGCGCTGGATCACCGCGTCGAGACAGACCTTGGCCAGCGCGCTGCAGGTGGAGGCCACCAGCGCCACGATCGCCGCCGTCGCGATGCCGGGCAGGACGGCCGCGACCACCGCCGCCGTCACGGCCGCCGCGATGCAGGACACGATCACCGTGTCGATCCGGTCGAACCGCCGGCGCGAGCCCGCCGCGTTGCCGCTGAACGACCCGAGCCCGGCCGCGGCGCCGACGATGCCGATCAGGAACAGCTGCCGCGCCGGGTCGTCACCGGCCTGCGCCCGCACCGTGAACGCGACGAACAGCGTGAGGAACCCGGTGAGGAAGCGCATCGAGCCGTTGCCCCACAGCGCGACGACGACCCCGCGGCTGACCGGCTGGCGGCGCCCGCGGACGGTGCTGCGCAGGGCCGCGGGCACCTCACCGGCCGTCGACTCGACCCAGCGCGGGATCCGCAGGCACAGCACCGTGCCGGCGACGGCGAGCGCCGCGGTGAAGAACAGCGCCCCCGGCGAGCCGGACAGCGCCGCGATCCCCGCCGCCACCCCGCCGGAGACCCCGCCCGCGATCAGCCCGAACGTCGTGAGCCGTGAGTTCGTCGTCGCCAGGGTGATGCGGGAGGGCAGCACGCGGGGCGTGACCGCGGACTTGAGCACGTGGTAGGTCTTGCTCAGCACCATGACGCCGAGCGCGGCCGGGTAGAGCCCCCAGTTGTCGTAGTTGAGCGCCATCACCACGGCCAGGACCGCGCGCCCGCCGAAGGAGACGGCGAGCGCGGCCCGGCGGCCGCGCTGCAACCGGTCCAGCAGCGGCCCGATGACGGGCGCGATCACCGCGAACGGGGCCACCGTGATGGCCAGGTACAGGGCGACGTTGGTGACGCTCTCGGCCGTGGCGGCGGCGAAGAACAGCGTGTTGGCCAGCGCGACGGCCACCGCGGCGTCGACGGCGTAGGTCATCATCGTGGCGTAGGTGAGCGCCGTGAGCCCGGAACGGTCGGCCCCGTCGGCGGAGGCGGCGCGGTGGAAGGCCCGGATGCCGTTGCCGGTGATCTGGCGGCTGCGCAGCGCCGCCACCCGCGTGACGGTGAGCTTGCGCGGCATCCGTGCCGTCGTCGGCGCGGCGGGGCCGGGCGGGTCGGCGACGGGCGGGGTGGCGACGGGCGGTTCGGCGGCGGCCTCGCGGTGGGACGGGGTGGCGACCGGTGGCGGCCCGGCCTCCGTCCAGAGCACCGTGTCGCGGGCGTCCGGGGGGTCCGGCGGGGTCCACGGCGGCGCGGGGGGCGGGGTGCGGCGGTGGGCGGCCGGGTCGTAGCCGGGATCGTCGTGCCAGGGGTAGCGGCGGCGCGGGGCGCAGCGGTCGTCGGGCGGCGACGGGGCGGGCGCGGTGGCGGCCGTCGGAGGGTGCTGGGCCGTCGGAGGGTGCTGGGCCGTCGGCGGACGGGTGGCGGCCTGCGGGGGCCCGGGCGGCGGCACGGGGAACCGCGCGGTGGGCCGGCGCGGGGGCGTGCGGGGCGTGCTGCGGCCGCGGAGGAAGGAGAACGCAGAGCGGGCCACGGTCCCATTCTGACCCATCCGGGGCCGGGAGCGACGCCCGAGCGGTCAGGGGTCGGGCACCAGCCGGACGCGGAACGTCGAGGGCCACAGCTTGCCGGTGAGCAGCAGCTCGCCGCCCCCGGCGTCGGCGATGCCGTTGAGGACGTCGGCACCGGCGCGGCGGGCGGGGTCGAGCAGCCCGGAGGCGTCGACGACCGCGGTGACCCGCCCGTCGGACGGGTCGATCCGGACGATCCGGTCGGTCTGCCAGACGTTCGCGTAGACCTGCCCGTCGACACACTCCAGCTCGTTGAGCATCGGCACCGGCATCCCCGCCTCGGTGACCTGCACCGACCCGGTCTCGGCGAAGGTCACCGGATCGTGGAAGCGCAGCAGCGCGGTGCCGTCGGAGCGGACGACGCGGGCGCCGTCGTGGCACAGCCCCCAGCCCTCGCCCGCGATCGGGACCGTGCGCAGCATCGTCAGCGACGCCCGGTCCCACTCGTAGGCGACGCCGTCGCGCCAGGTGAGCTGCCAGATGCGGTCGTCGACGACGGTGATGCCCTCGCCGAACACCGCGGCCGGCAGCGGGACGGCCCGGCGGAGCGCGCCGGTGGCCGGGTCCAGCTCGCGCAGCTGCGACGCCCCGACGCGCCCGGTGCCCTCGTAGAGCACGCCGTCGGCGATCTCGAACCCCTGGGTGAACGCCGACGGGTCGTGCGGGATCTCGGCGAGCACCTCGGGCCGCAGCACCGGGACCGCCGGTGCGGGGGCGGCCGCCGCGCAGCCGGCCAGGCCGACGGCCGCGGCGATGAGCAGCGCGCGCCCGAAGGTCATGCCCGGCAGGGTGGCACAATCGTCGCGGTGAGCGCCGAACCCACCCCTCCCGCCCGGCTGGTTCACGCTGTGGAGCAGGCCAGGGCCGCCGCCGTCGAGGACGCCACCACCGACCTGGGCCGCGCGAGCGCCGAGTCCGCCGTGGGCGAGCACCTGGGTGCCGTGGTCGAGGACCCGGGCACGCTCACCCACTTCTTCGCCGCCACCCAGGGCGGGTACCGGGGGTGGCGCTGGTCGGTCACGCTCGCGGCCGACGAGCAGGGCCCGATCACCGTCTGCGAGGTCGTGCTGCTGCCCGGGGCCGACGCCGTCGTCGCGCCCGCGTGGGTGCCGTGGCAGGAGCGGATCCGCCCCGGCGACCTCGGGGTGGGCGACCTGCTCCCCGCCCCCGCCGACGACGAGCGCCTCGTGCCGGGCTACCTCGCCGTCGACGACGCCGACCTCGACGTGCCGATCGCGATCGAGGTCGGGCTGGGCCGCACCAAGGTGCTCTCGCGCGCGGGCCGCGACGCGGCCGCCGACCGCTGGACCGAGGGCCCGCACGGCCCCGGCGCCGACATGGCCCGGGCCGCGCCCGGGTCGTGCGGCACCTGCGGCTTCTTCCTGTCGCTCGCGGGCTCGATGCGCGGCGCGTTCGGCGTGTGCGGCAACGAGTACGCCCCCGCCGACGGCGCGGTCGTGGCCGTCGGGTTCGGGTGCGGCGCGCACTCCGACGTGGTGGTCGAGGCCAGCTCGCCGGTCGCGGTCGCGGAGCTGGTGTACGACGACGGCGTCGACCTGGAGCCGGTCGCCTCGTCGTGACCGACCCGTTCGGCACCGCGGCCCTGCGGTCCGCGGTCCTCGACGCGTGGGCGTCCTCGCCCACCCGGTTCCGCGAGGACGCCAACGCCGAGGAGGACCTGCGCCTGGGCGGCTACGCCGACGCGTGGTTCGTCGAGCTCGCCCAGAACGCCGCCGACGCCGCCCGCGCCGCCGGGGTGCCCGGCCGGATCGAGGTCGCGCTCGCCGACGGGGAGATCCGGGTCGCCAACACCGGCGCCCCGCTGGACGCCGCCGGGGTCGCGGCGCTGGCCTCGCTGCGGGCCTCGGCCAAGCGCGACACCGACTCCGTCGGCCGCTTCGGCGTCGGGTTCGCCGCCGTCCTGGCCGTCACCGACGCCCCGCGGGTGCACTCGACGACCGGCTCCGTCGCGTTCTCCGCCGCCCGCACCGCCGCGGCCGTCGCCGGGCTGCCGGGCGTCGTCGCCGAGCTGGGCCGCCGCGACGAGCCGCCGGTGCTGCGCCTGGTCTGGCCGGTGGACGGGGCGCCCGCCCTCGACACCGAGGTCCGGCTGCCGCTGCGGCCCGGCCTCGACGGCGCCGCGCTGCTGGCCCGCGCCCGCGCCGACGCCCCCGACCTCCTGCTGGCCCTGCCCGACCTGCACGAGATCGTCGTCGACGGCGACGCGGTCCGGCGCGAGCCCGACGGCGACGGGGTGGTCGTGGACGGCCGCCGCTGGCGCCTGGCCCGCCGCCGCGGGCGCCTGGCCGGGGCCGTCGACGCGGCCGTCGAGCAGCGGGGGCGCCGCGACTGGGCGGCGACCTGGGCGTTCCCGCTCGACGCGCCGCTGCCCGCCGACGAGGTGCTGCACGCCCCCACCGCCACCGGTGAGCGCCTCGGGCTGCCCGCGCGGCTGATCGCCACCGTCCCGCTGGAGCCCGACCGCCGCCGCGTCCGCCCCGGCCCGGGCACCGACGCCGTGCTCGCCGGCGCCGTCGAGGCCTACCTCGACCTGGTCCGCGCCACCCCGCCCGCCGAGCGGGCGGCGCTCGTCCCGGCCCCCGGCTTCCCGCACTCGGCACTCGACGGGCGGCTGCGCGAGCTGGTCCTCGACGCACTGCGCCACACCGCATGGCTGCCCGCGGCCGACGGCTCCGAGATCGCGCCCGCCCGCGCCCGCCGGCTCGACCTCCCCGACGCGGACGCCGTGCTCGCGCTGCTCGGGTCCGCCGACCTGGCCGCCGCGCCACCACCGGTCGCGCTGGGGGTGGAGCGGCTGTCGGCGGCCGGGCTGGTCGAACGGCTCGCCGGGTCCGACCGGCCGCCGTCGTGGTGGCGGGAGCTCTACGCCGCCCTCGCGCCGCTGGTCGGGCTCGTGCCCGGGCTCTCCGACGACCTGCGGGCGCTGCCGGTCCCGCTCGCCGACGGGCGGATCGCGCACGGCCCGCCCACCGTGCTGCTGCCCGCCGGCGTGGAGTTCGGGCCGTCGCTGCCGGGGCTGCACCTCGTCCATCCCGACGCGGTGCACCCGCTGCTCGCGCGCCTGGGCGCGACCGAGGCCGACGCCCGCGCGCTGCTGGGGCATCCCGCGCTGCTCGCCGCCGTCGAGGGCTCCCTGGACGACGCCGACGCCGGGCTCGACGTGCGCCCGCTGGCCGAGGCGGTACTCGCACTGGTGGCGCGGACGGGCCCGGTCGGCGGCCTCGGCGCACTGGCCCTGCCCGCCGCCGACGGCCTCCCGGCCCGCGCGGACGAGCTGATGCTGCCCGACGCCGCGCTGGCCCCGCTGCTCGGTGACGACCCGCCGCTCGGCGTCGTCGACGCGCCCTGGGCCGACCGGGCCGCGCTCGTCGCCGTCGGGGTGCTGGACGGGTTCGCCGTTGTCGTCGACGAGGACCCGACCGGCCCCGACCACGACCTCGACGACGAACGGCGCTGGTGGGACACGCTGTCCGAGCCGCCCCGGCGGCTGGTGGCGGTGCGCGATCTGGACCTCGTCGCCGACGACCGCTGGCCGGCCGCGCTCGAGCTGCTCGGCGCGGGCCGGGAGACCCGTGAGGCGCTGACGGGTGGCGGGTACACCGCCTGGTGGCTGGCCCGGCACGCCCGGATCGGCGGCCGACCGCCCGGGCACTGGCGGCTGCCGTCCGCGACGGCGATCGGTGCCCTCTACGACCCGGTCCCGGGGACTCGGGAGCGGGATGCGGGGGACTCGCGGGAGGGGGTGTGGGCGGCGGCCGGGGTGCGGGGCGGGCTCGCCGTCGCCGACGCCCGCGACGCCGCCGACCTGCTGCACCGACTCGCCGACCCGGCCCGGCAGCCCGACGTCGCGCTGGTGGCCGACGCCCACATCGCGCTGGCCGACGCCGTCGCCGCCGGGCGGGTCGACCCGGCCGACCTCGACGTGCCGGGCCACGTCCGGGCGCTCGACGGCACGGTCGTCCCCGCCGAGGTCGCCGTGGTGCTCGACGCCCCGTGGCCCGCGTCGGTGCTCCCCGCGGGCGAGCTGGTGGCCGGGGGCGATCCCGCCCTGCTCGCCGAGCTCCTCGACCTCCCGCTCGCCACGGAGGTCGTCGCCGGTGCGCCCGAGGGGGCGGGGGAGGCGGTCGCCTGGGCCGACGTCGCGGAGGTCGTCGTGGCCTGCCACACGCTGGGCGTCGCGGTGCCGGGAGGCACGCTGACCCGCCACGGGGAACTGTGGGTGGGGATCACCCGGCCGGTCGCCGGTCGCCTCCGGGTGCCGGCCTGGCCCGACGGCACCGGCGGCTGGCACGCCGAGGACCCCCTCCGGGCCCTGCTCGCACTACTTGCGGAGTGAACGATTGCCGGGTGAACGAACGTGCTACACAGAGCCGTGACCTTCCAGCGCCGGCCCCGTCGCGTCAGCGTGCTCTCCGTGCACACCTCGCCGCTGGAGCAGCCGGGCACCGGTGACGCGGGCGGCATGAACGTCTACATCGTCGAGACCGCCCGCCGGATGGCCGAGCGCGGCGTCGAGGTGGAGGTCTTCACCCGGGCCACGTCCTCGGAGCACCCGCCGGTCGCGGAGCTGGCCCCCGGCGTGCTGGTCCGGCACATCGCGGCCGGGCCGTTCGAGGGGCTGGGGAAGAACGACCTGCCCAGCCAGCTGTGCGCGTTCACCGCGGGCGTCCTGCGCACCGAGGCCCGCCACGACCCCGGCCACTACGACGTCGTGCACTCGCACTACTGGCTCTCCGGCCAGGTCGGCTGGCTGGCCCGCGACCGCTGGGGCGTACCGCTGGTGCACAGCGCCCACACGCTGGCGCGCGTCAAGAACGCGGCGCTGGCCGACGGCGACCAGCCCGAGCCGATGGTGCGGGTCATCGGGGAGGACCAGGTCGTCGCCGAGGCCGACCGGCTGATCGGCAACACCGACTCCGAGGCGCGGGAGCTGATCGAGCTCTACGGGGCAGACCCGCGCCGGGTCGTCACGATCCCGCCGGGCGTCGACCTCGACCGGTTCGTCCCCGGCGACCGCACCGCGTCCCGGCGGGCGCTCGGCCTCGCCCCGGACGCCGTCGTGCTCGCCTTCGTCGGCCGCATCCAGCCGCTCAAGGCCCCCGACGTGCTGCTCCGCGCGGCCGCGGAGATGCTGCGGCGCGACCCGGCGCTGCGCGCGCGGCTGGTCGTCCTCGTGGCGGGCGGGCCGTCGGGCAGCGGGCTCGCCGCACCGACCTCGCTGCAGGCCCTCGCCGCCGCGCTCGACCTCACCGACGTCGTGCGCTTCCTCCCGCCGCAGCGCGGCCACGGCCTGGTCGACGTCTACCGCGCGGCCGACCTCGTGGCCGTGCCCAGCCACAACGAGTCCTTCGGCCTCGTCGCGCTGGAGGCGCAGGCGTGCGGCACGCCCGTCGTCGCCGCGCGGGTCGGCGGGCTCCCGGTGGCCGTCGACGACGGGCGGTCCGGCCTGCTGGTGCCCGGCCACGGCGCGGGCCAGTGGGCCGACGCGCTGCGCGCCGCGCTGCGGCGGCGCGACGTGCTGGCCGCCGCCGCCGTCGGGCACGCCCGACGCTTCTCCTGGGACCGCACCACGGAGTCGCTGCTCGACACCTACGCCGGCGCCGCCGCGGAGTTCGCCGAGCGCCAGGGGGTGCCCGCGGGGATGATCGCCCTGTGAACGACAGCCCCGATCACCCCGCGCAGGAGACCGCCGACACCGAGGCCGTCATCGCCGCCGCGCTCGCCGAGCTCGAGGTCGACCACCACCGGCGCGAGCCCGGCCAGTTCCTCGTCACCCTGCCCGGCACCGCCCGCCTGCAGACGCACTGCTGGCTCGTCGTCCGCGACCACGCCGTGTTCGTGCAGGCCTTCGTCTGCCGGCGCCCCGACGAGAACCACGAGGGCGTCTACCGCTTCCTGCTGCAGCGCAACGCCCGGCTCTACGGCGTGCACTACACGATCGACCGGATCGGCGACATCCACCTCACCGGCCGGATGGCGCTGCACGCCGTCACCGCCGGGGAGGTCGACCGCGTGCTCGGCCAGGTGCTGGAGGCGGCCGACGGCGACTTCAACACCCTGCTCGAGCTGGGCTTCGCCACCTCCATCCGGCGCGAGCACGCCTGGCGTTCCGAGCGCGGGGAGTCCACGGCCAACCTCAAGGCGTTCGAGCACCTGTTCGGCTGACCACCTGCCGGGACGGCTCTTGGAAAACTGAGGCTGGCCTTATGTAATGACAGGGTGAACTCAGAGTCGGGGTGCGTGCCCTTCGCTGGGCGGTTGCGTTCCCGGGGATCGGCGCTCGCCGTCGTGGGTCCGGACGGCGGATCCCTCACCTACCGCGACCTCGCCGACCGGGTCGACGACGTCGGCGACCGGCTGGGCGCGCGGCGCCGGCTCGTGCTGCTCGGTGCGGGCAACGACGTCGACACGCTGGTGACCCACCTGGCCGCCCTGCGCGGCGGGCACCCCGTGCTGCTGGCCGCGGGACAGGACCCGCGGACGCTCGCCGCGCTCACCGCCCGCTACGACCCCGACGTCGTGGCCGGCCGGGTCGACGGTGCGTGGACGCTCGTCGAGCGCCGCCGCGGATCGGCCCACGACCTGCACCCCGACCTGGCGGTGCTGCTCTCGACGTCGGGATCGACGGGGTCGCCGAAGCTGGTTCGGATCCCGGCGTCCGGGGTGGTCGCCAACGCCGACGCCATCGGCGAGTACCTCGACATCCGGCCCACCGACCGCGCGGCCACCACGCTGCCGCTGCACTACTGCTACGGGCTGTCGGTCGTCCACTCGAACCTGGCCCGCGGCGCGGCGCTGCTGCTCTCGGACCGGTCGGTGACCGACCCGGGGTTCTGGACGGCGTTCCGCGACGGGGCCGGGACGAGCCTGCACGCGGTGCCGCACACCGTCGAGCTGCTCGACCGCGTCGGGTTCCCCGAGATGGAGCTGCCCCACCTGCGCTACCTCACCCAGGCGGGCGGCCGCCTCGCCCCCGACGTCGTGCGCCGCTACGCCCGGCTGGGCGAGCGCCGGGGCTGGCGGTTCTTCGTGATGTACGGCCAGACCGAGGCCACGGCCCGGATGGCCTACCTGCCCCCGGAGCGGGCCGCGGAGTGCCCCGGCGCGGTGGGCGTCCCCATCCCCGGCGGGTCCCTGGACATCGAGGACCCGGACCCGACCGGCACCGGCGAGCTCGTCTACCGCGGCGCCAACGTCATGCTCGGGTACGCCGAGCAGCCCGCCGACCTGACCCGCGGGCGGGACGTGCACGCGCTGCGCACCGGCGACCTGGCCCGCAGGCGACCCGACGGGATGATCGAGATCGTGGGGCGGCGCAGCCGGGTGGTCAAGCCGTTCGGGCTGCGGATCGACCTCGACCGGGTCGAGCAGCTCCTCGCTGCGCAGGGGTGCACCGCGGCCTGCACCGGCGACGACGCCCGGCTCGTCGTCGCCGTCACCGGCGGGGCGGACACGGCGCGGGTGAGGCGGTTCGTGGCCGAGCGGACCGGGCTGCCGGACGTCGCGGTGCGCGTGGTCGGCCTCCCCGAACTGCCCCGGCGACCGAACGGGAAGATCGACTACGCGGCCGTGGCCCGCCACCGGCCCCGCAGGCGGATGCGATGGCCCACCGCGCGCCCGCGGACCGTGCCCGGCGCCTTCCGGGCGGTGTTCCCGCTGGCCGCGCTGCCCCCCGACGCGACGTTCACGAGCCTGGGCGGCGACTCGCTGTCCTACGTGCAGATGACCCTGGAGCTGCAGCGGGCACTGGGCCACCTGCCGGCCGACTGGGAGACCACGACGATCGGCGCGCTGAGCGAGCTGCCCCGCCGCACCCGGGTCTGGGTGACGGCGGAGACCGGGGTGGTGCTGCGGGCGGTGGCGATCGTGCTCGTCGTCGGCTCGCACGTCGGCCTGTTCGACGTCAAGGGCGGCGCCCACCTGCTGATGGGCGTCACCGGGTGGGCGTTCGCCCGGTTCGTACTGGCCGGCGGCCCGCGCCGGTGGACGATCCTGCGCGCCACCGCCCGGATCGCGGTCCCCACCGCGCTGTGGATCGCCTGGCGGGCCCGTACCGAGGACGACGTCGTCCTCAGCCAGGCGCTGCTGGTCAACCAGTTCCTCGACCCGTCGGCGTGGGGCTACTGGTACGTGGAGTCGCTGTGCCAGATCCTGCTGGTGCTGGGCCTGCTGCTGGCCGTGCCCGCGGTGCGGCGCTGCGAACGGGCCCGCCCGCTCGGCTTCGCGCTCGGGTTGCTCGGCGTCGCGCTGGTCGGCCGGCTGTTCCCGCTGCCCGGCAACGAGTTCTCCGACCGGCTGATGAGCACCCACCTCGTGCTGTGGCTGTTCGTGCTGGGCTGGGTCGTCGCCCGGAGCACCGGCCCGGTGCAGCGCGTCGCCGTCGCCGGGCTGGTGGTGGTGCTGGTGCCGGGCTTCTTCGACAGCCCGCTGCGCGCCGCCGTCGTGACCGGGGGCCTGCTGCTGCTGGCGCTGGCGCCCCGCATCGCCGTCCCCCGCCCGCTCGTGCGGCCGGTCGGGGCCGTCGCGGGGGCCTCGCTGGCCGTCTACCTGACCCATTACGCGGTCTATCCCGAGCTGCTGCCCCACGCCTCGCCGCTGCCCGTCGTCGTCGCCTGCGTGGTGACCGGGATCGGGGTCCAGGCGGGGCTCTCCGCCGCGGCCCGGTCGCTGGCCCGGGCCCACCGGGCCCTCCGACACCGGACCGTGACCCCGCTGGGCCAACCGTTCCCGGTGGCGGTGCCGTCCTCCCCGTGACGCCCGGGGTCGCCCCGGGCCACGAGGAGGCGATGACGGTGGTGCGCAGGGTGTCCCGCAGGACGGCGGTCGCGGTGCTCGCGGCCCTGGTGGTGCTCGTCGGTGCGGCGGTGGCGATCGGGTCGGGCGGCGGGGGCTCCGCGTCCTCCGTCGGCTCGCCCGCGACGGCCGAGTACGCGCCGTCGGAGAGGATGGTCGGGGCCCCGGGGGCGGACGCGGCGGCGGGCGGGGTCGCGGCGGACCGGGCGGCGGTGCCCGAGGACCCCGCGCCCGGTGTGCCCGTCGGTGTCGTGCAGCGCTCGCTCGTGCGATCGGCCGCGCTCACCGTCGAGGTGGCCGACCCGGCGGCGGGCGCGCGGGACGTGCGCGCCGCGGCGGTGGCCGCGGGCGGGTTCGTCGCGCAGGAGCAGTCCGGGCGCGACACCGGGTGGATGGTGCTGCGGGTGCCGGCCGACGCGCTGGACCGCCTGACCGAGCAGGTGTCGGCGCTGGGCACGGTGACCGAGCGCAGCACCGCCGTCGTCGACGCGACGGAGGAGGTCGTGGACCTCGACGCGCGCGTCGCCGGCCAGCAGGCGAGCGTGGCGCGGGTCCGCGCGCTGCTGGCCGAGGCCACCTCGATCGGGGACGTGGTGGCGATCGAGTCCGAGCTGGCCCGCCGCGAGGCCGACCTCGACTCGCTCACCGGACGGCTCGCGGCCCTGCGCGACCAGGTGGCGCTGTCCACGCTCACCGTCGAGCTGCGCGGCCCGGAGTCCCCGCCGGTCGGGGCCGCCGCCGACGCGCCGGGCTTCCTCGACGGGCTCGCGGCGGGCTGGGCGGGCCTGCTCGCGCTCGGCACGGGCGTCGGCGCGCTGCTGGGGTTCGTGCTGCCGTTCGTCCCGGTGCTCGCCGTGGTGGGCGGGATCGCCTGGGCGGCCGCGCGCGGGGTGCGCCGCCGCCGGGCCGCGTCCACCTGACCGTCCGCCCGGACGGACCCGTTCGGGTGTTTCGGGCGGGTTCTAGAGTGGGTCGCCCGCCGGAGCCGGTCCGCCCGGGTGTGCCCGAGGGAGTGCAGCAATGCCCGTTCGCAGTCCGTACCCGGACGTCGAGATCCCCGAGATCTCCCTGTTCGACTTCCTGTTCACCGACTTCGGTGGCCGCGACGCCGAGCCCGCCCTGATCGACGGCGGCTCGGGTGCGTCGATCTCGTTCGCCGAGCTGCGCGGGATGGTCGAGAAGATCGCCGCCGCGCTGGCCGAGCGCGGGATCGCGAAGGGCGACGTCGTCGGCATCTTCGCCCCGAACACCCCGTACTACGCGGCGGTCTTCCACGGCATCCTGCGCGCCAACGCGATCGTCACCAGCGCCAACTCCCTCTACAGCCCCGGTGAGCTGGCCCACCAGCTCACGGACTCCGGCGCGAAGCTGCTGTTCACCGTCTCGCCGTTCCTCGACCGCGCCGCCGCGGCCGCCGAGCAGGCCGGGCTCCCGGCCGACTCGATCATCGTGCTGGACGCGGCCGAGGGCTACACCTCCCTGCACGACCTGTGGGGCACCACCGCCGCCACCCCGGCCCAGGACACGCTGCCCACCGACACCGCGGTGCTCCCGTACTCCTCGGGCACCACCGGGCTGGCCAAGGGCGTCATCCTCACCCACCGCAACCTGGTGGCGAACCTGCTCCAGATCCAGCAGATGGGCACCGTCACCGGGGACACCCGCATCCTCGCCGTGCTGCCGTTCTTCCACATCTACGGCATGACCGTGATGATGAACCAGGGCCTGCACGCGAACGCCACCGTCATCACGATGCCGAAGTTCGACCTGCCGGAGTTCCTGCGGATCATCGCCGACCACCGCATCCAGCGGGTCTACATCGCACCGCCCGTGGCCGTAGCGCTGGCCAAGCACCCGATCGTCGACCAGTACGACCTGTCCTGCATCGACATCATCTTCTCCGGCGCGGCCCCGCTCGACGCCGAGCTCGGGCACGCGATGGGCAAGCGGCTGGGCTGCACGGTGCTGCAGGGCTACGGCATGACCGAGCTGTCCCCGGTCAGCCACTGCATGCCCGACGACCGCCCCGACCTCGACCTCAACTCCTCGGGCTTCGCGCTGCCCAACATCGTGTGCAAGCTGGTCGACCCGGAGACGGGCGAGGAGGTCGGCCCGGGCGGGCGCGGCGAGCTGTGGGTCAAGGGCCCCAACGTGATGGTCGGCTACCTCAACAACCCCGAGGCCACCGCGATCACCCTGGACGACGAGGGCTACCTGCACACCGGTGACGTCGCCGAGGTCACCGAGGACGGCGTGTTCTCGATCGTCGACCGGGTCAAGGAGCTCATCAAGTACAAGGGCTACCAGGTGCCGCCCGCCGAGCTGGAGGCCCTGCTGCTGACCAACCCGAAGATCGCCGACGCCGCGGTCATCGGGGTGCGCGACGACGAGGGCGAGGAGGTGCCCAAGGCGTTCGTGGTGCTCCAGGACGGCGTCGAGCTCAGCGCCGACGACGTCATGGCGTTCGTCGCCGAGCGGATCGCCCCGCACAAGAAGGTGCGCGTGGTCGAGTTCATCGACGTCATCCCGAAGTCGGCCAGCGGCAAGATCCTGCGCAAGGACCTGCGCGCTCGCGAGGCCGCCAAGGCCTGACCGAGCACACCGCGGCGTCGCCGTGCACACCTCCCGGCGTGTGCACGGCGACCGTGGGCTGTGCACGGTGCCCCCGGGGCCGCGGGTGGAGCCGGGCGCAGACGGGCTTACAGTGGTTCGATGGCGCAGCCGGAGACCGCGTGGTCGATCACCCTGGAGGAGCAGCTCTGCTTCTCGCTCTACGCCGCGTCCCGGGCGATCGTCGGCTGCTACCGCCCGCAGCTCGACGCGATCGGCCTCACCTACCCGCAGTACCTGGTGATGCTGGTGCTCTGGGAGCGCGGGGAGGCCACGGTCACCTCGATCGGCTCGGCGCTGCAGCTGGAGACGGGCACGCTGTCGCCGCTGCTCAAGCGGCTGGAGGCGGCGGGCTTCGTCTCCCGCCGCCGCCAGGAGAGCGACGAGCGCTCGGTGCTCGTCTCGCTCACCCCGGCCGGGAGCGACCTGCGCGACCGGGTCCCCGACATCGTCCGCCGCGTCCGCGACGCCACCGGCATGCCGCCCGAGGAGCTCGACCGGCTGCGGCACACCCTCGACACGCTGACGCGCACGCTGCGCGCGGACGAGGCCGCTCAGCCGGTCGGGACCGAGACCCCCACCCCGCCGCGGGTGTCCGCGCCGTAGCGGGCGATCTCGGCCTCGACGTCCAGGGCCGCGGTGCGCATGCCGGTGTCGGGGCCGAGCAGGTCGGCCGGCACGAGCCAGCTGACCTCGAACTCGATCCCGTCGGGGTCGCGGGCGTAGAGAGCCTTGGTGCTGCCGTGGTCCGACGCGCCGACCAGGGACCCGCGCTCGCTCAGCACGCCCGCGATGCGGCGCAGCTCGCCGAGCGTGTCGACCTCCCACGCCAGGTGGTAGAGGCCCACGGTGCCGCGGCCCGCGGCCGAGTCGCCCGCCTGCGCGCCGATCGCGAACAGGCCGAGGTCGTGGTCGTTGGTGGAGGCCTCGGCCTGCAGGAACGCGGCGCGGCCGGGCACGCCTGCGACGGTCCGGAAGCCGAGTGCCTCCTGGTAGAAGGCGACGCTGGTGTCGAGGTCGCGGACGTAGAGGACGGCGTGGTTGAGGCGCTGGACGGGCATCGGGTCTCCTTTGGTTGAACGCTCATACATTAACACATGAATGTTCAACGGCTAGGATGGCGCCGTGACCGACGACGGGTGGCTGACCGCCGAACAGCTGGACGCCTGGCTGACGTTCCGGGCGGCCTCCACGCTCCTGGACGCGGCCCTGGACCGCCAGCTCCAGCGCGACGCCGGGCTGCCGCACGCCTACTACCTGATCCTCGCGATGCTCTCCGACGTACCCGGCCGCACGCTGCGGATGAGCGACCTGGCGCTGATGACGCAGAGCTCGCAGAGCCGGCTCTCGCACGCCGTGGCCCGGCTGGAGCGCAACGGCTGGGTCCGCCGCGTGCCCTGCCCCGACGACCGGCGCAGCACCCTGGCCCGGCTCACCGATGCCGGGTTCGACGTCCTCGCCGCCGCGGCGCCCGGGCACGTCGCCACGGTCCGCGCGCACGTGTTCGACCGGCTCACCGCCGAGCAGGTGGCCCAGCTCCGCGAGATCGGCGCCGCGATCCTGGGCGGGCTCGACGCCCCGCAGGCCTGCCCCGACCGGTCCCCGGCGCAGGCGGCCCGGCTGGCAGAGTGAGCGCCCATGGGAACCCTGGTGCTGCTCCGTCACGGGCAGAGCGTGTGGAACGCCGAGAACCTCTTCACCGGCTGGGTGGACGTGCCGCTGACCGAGACCGGTGAGCAGGAGGCCCGCCGCGGCGGCGAGCTGCTGCGCGAGGCCGGGCTGCTGCCCGACGTCGTCCACACCTCGCTGCTGCGCCGCGCGATCTCCACCGCGCACCTCTCGCTCGACGCCTGCGACCGGCACTGGATCCCGGTCAAGCGCGACTGGCGGCTCAACGAGCGCCACTACGGCGCGCTGCAGGGCAAGGACAAGAAGCAGACCCTCGCCGAGTTCGGCGAGGAGCAGTTCATGCTCTGGCGCCGCTCCTACGACACCCCGCCGCCGGAGATCGAGCCCGGCTCCGAGTTCGACCAGACCGGCGACCCGCGCTACGCCGGTGTCCCCGTCCCGCGCACCGAGTGCCTCAAGGACGTCGTGACGCGCTTCCTGCCGTACTGGGAGTCCGAGGTGGTCCCCGACGTCGCGGCCGGGAAGGTGGTGCTGCTCGCCGCGCACGGCAACTCGCTGCGCGCGCTCGTCAAGCACCTCGACGGCATCTCCGACGCCGACATCGCCGGGCTCAACATCCCCACCGGCATGCCGCTGCGCTACGACCTCGACGACGACATGCGCCCCACGGTGCCCGGCGGCACCTACCTCGACCCGCAGGCGGCCGCCGACGCCGCGGCCGCGGTGGCGGCGCAGGGCCGCTGACGCCGCTCCCGAATCGCCGGAAGGCCACCTGCACGCCATCTGGTTGCGTGAAGGTGGCCTTCCGGCAATGGGGGTGGACGCGCCGACCGGTGAACGCGGCGTGAACGGGGGTCGAAATGTGACGCTCCGGGACGTCACCGCGGTCACCTCCGCCCGTTCGGACTGGCCATCACGGCCGTCGGGCTGCCTACGATGCCGCCCGTGACCGCGCTGCTGTGCGTGCTGACCGCGGCCGCCGCCCTCGTGCTCGGCGTCGCCGTCGGGCTGCGGATCGGGCGTCGGCGGGCCGAGCCCGCTCCCGTCCCGGCCCCGCCGCCGCCCGGTCCACCGATGGCCGACCTGCTGCAGCGGGTGTTCCGGTCGTCGGAGACCGGGCTGGCCGTCCTCACGCGGGCCGGTGACGTCGTGCTGCACAACGACCGCGCCGTCGAGCTGGGGCTGGTGCGCGGCGACCTGCCCGACGCCCGCGCCTGGGCGGCGTGCCAGCGGGCGCAGAGCTCGGGGCAGCCCGGCACCGTCGACCTCTCGCCGCTCGACGGGCAGCGCGGCCGCCGGCCCGCGGCCGTCGTCGCCGAGGTGCGGCCGCTCGGCGGCGGCTACACCGTCGCCGAGGCCTCCGACACCTCCGACGCCGTGCGCCTGGAGGCCACGCGCCGCGACTTCGTCGCCAACGTCAGCCACGAGCTCAAGACCCCCGTCGGCGCGGTCGGGCTGCTCGCCGAGGCGGTGCTGGACGCGGCCGACGACGCCGTCGAGGTCCGGCGGTTCAGTACCAAGATCCTCAACGAGGCCAACCGGCTGGGCGCGCTGGTCACCGAACTGATCGCGCTGTCGCGGCTCACCGGGGCCGAACGACTGCCGGAGCTGGGCATCGTCGACGTCGACGACGTGGTGCGCGAGGCGATGGCCCGCAGCCGCCTCTCCGCCGAGGGGGCCCGCATCGACATCACCGTCGACCGGCCCACCGGTCTCGAGGTCGCGGGCGACCGCACGCTGCTGGTCACCGCGCTGTCCAACCTCGTCGAGAACGCCATCGCCTACTCGCCGTCGGAGGCGTCGGTGTCGGTGTCGCGGCGCCGCGTCGGCGACTGGGTGGAGATCTCGGTGACCGACCGCGGCATCGGCATCGCCCCCGAGCACCAGACGCGGGTCTTCGAGCGGTTCTTCCGCGTCGACCCGGCCCGCTCGCGGGCCACCGGCGGCACCGGGCTGGGGCTCGCGATCGTCAAGCACGTGCTGGCCAACCACGGCGGCGAGGTGCGGCTGTGGAGCAGCCCGGGCACCGGGTCGACGTTCACGATGCGGCTGCCCGCGCACGTCGCCGAGCTCGACGAGATCGACGACGACGACATCGACGGTGCCGAGGGCATCGCGCTCCAGGGCGAACCGAGGAGGACCGGATGACCAGGGTGCTGATCGTCGAGGACGAGGAGTCCTTCGCCGACCCGCTCGCGTTCCTGCTGCGCAAGGAGGGCTTCACGACGGCCGTGGCCGCCACCGGCCAGGACGCGCTGGAGGAGTTCGACCGCAACGGCGCCGACATCGTGCTGCTCGACCTCATGCTCCCCGGGATGAGCGGCACCGACGTCTGCAAGGCGCTGCGCACCCGCTCCGCCGTCCCGGTGATCATGGTGACGGCGCGGGACAGCGAGATCGACAAGGTCGTGGGCCTGGAGCTGGGGGCCGACGACTACGTCACCAAGCCCTACTCCGCCCGCGAGCTGATCGCGCGCGTGCGCGCCGTCCTGCGCCGCGGCGGGGAGGGCGGCCCCGAGCTCGACGGGGCGGGCGGCTGGGGCAGCGGCGCCGTGCTCGAGGCCGGGCCGGTGCGGATGGACGTGGAGCGGCACGTCGTCTCCGTCGGGGGCACCGACGTGGCGCTGCCGCTCAAGGAGTTCGACCTGCTGGAGTACCTGCTGCGCAACGTCGGCCGGGTGCTCACCCGCGGCCAGCTCATCGACCGCGTCTGGGGCGCCGACTACGTGGGCGACACCAAGACCCTCGACGTGCACGTCAAGCGCCTGCGCAGCAAGGTCGAGACCGACCCCGGCGCGCCGAAGCACCTGGTGACGGTGCGTGGCCTGGGATACAAGTTCGAGGCCTGATCGGGGCGGATCTGGCGGCATTCACGCAGGTCAGGGGTCTAGGTCATGGCCGCACCCCCGCGGGTGTCCCTGATCCGTCCCTGCCGCTGCCACCCGTGGACACACGAGCAGCGCCGTCGAGGGGTGCCCAGGCGGCGTCGATGACGCGGCGCGTGTGGTCCTCGGAGTCGGGCATCAGGTGCCCGTACACCCGCAGGACCATGCCCGCGTTGTCGTGGCCCAGGCGCTCGGCGACGGCGACGACGCTCTCACCGCCGGCGAGCAGCACGCTGGCGTAGTGGTGGCGGAGGTCGTGGGTCGTGACCTCCGGCGGGAACGTCGAGCCCTTCGCGCCGGCGAGACGTCGCGCGGCCGCGGTGAACACCTTGGTCCCGTAGTAGGCGTGGTCGTAGGGCCGCCCGCTGGCGCCGTAGAACAGCGTGCCGTCGTCGAGCGCCGGCCAGTTCCGCATGTGCTCCGACAGCGCCTCAGCGGCGACCTGGGGGAGCGGCACGGCTCGTCGCGATCGCGGTGTCTTCGGCGGCACCCGCCGCCGCGTGCCGCGCTCGAGCTGGTGCTCGATGCGGACGCTGCGACCGAGGAAGTTCACGTCCTGGTCGCGCAGGGCGAGCAGCTCCCCGACGCGCAGGCCTAGCGCGGCCTGCACGACGACCATCGCCGAGCACCGCTCCGGCACCTCCCTGGCCAACGCCTGCACCTGGTCGATCGTCAGGGGCACGACGCGGTCGCGCTCAGCGCGCGGCAGAGCGATCCGCACGACGGGCGAGGACGCGACGAGCCGATCGAGCACGGCGCTGGCGTAGACCGCCTTCAGCAGGTTCACCTGCAGCTGCACCGTCGCCGGCGCCATCGTCTGCGCGAGCTCGGCCGACCAGGCCTGCACATCCGAGGGCAGGACGGCCGCGAGCCGGCGCCCGCCCAGCGCCTTGCCCTCCAGGTGGCACCGGATCTGCGCCTCCACCCGCCGCGCCGTGGTGGCCCGGTACGGCCGCGCCGCCGCCCACCGGCGCGCGTACTCCGCGACGGTCGTCCGGTCGTCCGGGTCGATGTAGGCGCCCCGCAGCTTTGCCGTCTCGATCGTCGCGACGAACCGCTCCGCGTCGACCTTGCGCGTGAAGTGCTTCGCCCGCCACGCGCCGTCCGGTGCCCGGTACCGAGCGCGCCACCGGCCGTTCGGGCGCTTGGCTACGCTTCCCACCCTCAGCCTCCCGCTCGTCCGGGGCCCTCAGCCGGCCCTAGCAGACCAGCCTTGCGCGACCTCGCGATCCAGCGGCCCGCCGTCGCAGGCGACACCTGCAGTCCCTCCGCCACTGCCTGCTTGGGTGGGTCGCCCACCGCGTAGGCGAACCGGTAGACCTCCGCCACCCACTGGAGCTTGCGCAGGTCCTCGTCGACGTCCGTCGGCGCCTCGGGCGGCCTGACGAACCGGCGCACGTGCAGAACGCCCTCGCGGATCATGCGCGAGAGGGACAGGTTGCGGATCGCCTCGCCGGTGATCTCCTTGCCCGCCTCGCCCTCGCGCACGCGCAGCTCGTTGCACCGGTAGCGGCCGTTGACCAGTTCGACCGAGAGCTGGACGAAGTAGCCGTCCCAGTCGGTCAGCTCGATGGTGCCCGCGTCCGGCAGGTACCCGGTCGACGGCATCGCGGACGAGATGTGCTCGCCCTCCGGGGTAATCCAGGTCCTCTTCGGCACCCGCCTACCTAACCACGGGTGAGTCGGTGTTGCGAGGGTGACTCACGGCGGAGTACGTTCCGCGCCGTGAGTCGGTTCCGCTGAACTGGCTCACCGAGACCGCATCAGCACGAGGAGGACGCGTGGAGCGCAAGATCCTGGGATCCGCAGAGGTCGCCGAGTACCTCGGCGTCCCCGTCGAGACCTTGAAGCACTGGCGGTACCGCAGGCAGGGCCCTGCGTTCTTCAGGCTCGGCCGGAAGGTCGCATACGACCTGAGTGCCCTCGACGCCTGGCTCGATGAGCAGCGCCAGGCTGCGCAGCGCGCCGCCGGCGACGGCTCGGCGGCCTGATCTGCCATGTACGAGCTGCCCGCCGACCTGATGCGCCTCGGCCTGTTCGAGTGGCGTCGGGCGCTGCTGGGCCGACGCCTGGTGCCGGCCGGGACGTTCCTCTTCGGGTTCTTCGTGGCGGCCTACGGCGATCCAGACGGCTCGGCGATCTTCCCGGGCCAGAAGAAGATCAAGGAGCACGCCGGCTTCGGCAACGAGGAGGCCGTTCGGGGCCACCTGCGCAAGCTGGAGGACGCACGACTGTTCCTGCGGGTCGGAGAAGCCGTGTCGTATCGCGACCGAGCGCGGGAGTACGTCCTGACCGTGCCGGCCGACGTCGGCACAGCTGCAGGCTTCACCGGGATACCACCGGAAATCGGTAGGTACCGGATTCAGGGGGTACCACCGGAAACGGAGGAGGCGACCCACCGGTTTCCGGTGCCCGAGGCCACCGGAAACCGGGAGCCCACCTCCTCAGTACCTCCTCCTTCATCACCACCTCCAGCCGCGCGCGCCGGCGCGCGCGAGCCGTGGCGCGGCCGCGAGGCGATCGTGGACGACGTCGTCGAGCTGATCGACCTCCCGGACGTGTGGTCGGCCGATCGGGTGCGAGCGGCCCTGCTGAGCATCGAGACGGGCCCAAGGCCGCCGAACAGCGTCGAGGCGCTCATGGCGTCGCTCGTGCGCAAGGGCACGCGGAAGGACGTCATCGAGCGCCTGCTGAAGGCGGAGAAGATGGCGAGCCCGGCTCGCGCGCACCTGCCGCCTCCGTGCGGTCAGTGCAACGCGGGCCCGCTGGACGCACCGACCGCACGCGTCACCTACCCGCCCGGCGTCACGTCCGGCTCCGGAGACCCGTGCCCGCGCTGTCACCCAAGCGCGGTGGCCCGTGCGTCGTGACCGGACCGGCGAGCCGATCGAGGACGACGCCGGCGACGAGCACGGGCATACCTGCCGGCGGGGCTGGCTCGACCGCAACGCGTCGCAGCCGCGCCCGTGCCCACACTGCCGTCCCTGGCTGGCTGAACGGCCGCCCAGGCCGCCCACGAAGGACGAGCTAAAGGCGCTCGTAGCACGACCCACCGACGACCCACCCGGAAGGAACCTGTCATGACCGCACCAACGGCCGGCCGCACGCTGACCGAGCACATCGAGGACGCCCTGCTCGCCCAGACCCGGCGCATCCTCGCCGGCGTCGTCGACGACGAGCACGGCCGGGCGGTGCGCGAGCAGCTCGCCCAGTGGTACGAGACGATCGAGGAGCGCCTGAGCATCGAGCTGCGCGTCGAGCTGACCAGGAGCGGCCGCAAGGACACCCGGTCCACGTTCGCGATCGTGTGGCTGTCCACCAGCCTCGGCGTTGTCGAGCTGTGCCGGGTCCGCGTCCGGGACCTCGTGGATGCGCACGGGCGGCCCGTCGACCCGCGCGCCACCGCCCGTGACCTGCTGGCCCAGGCGCAGCCGGCGCCCGACCACGTGCCCACCGAGTGGCTGACCGAGGGCGGTACGGGCGCGTGACCGAGACCGAGACGGCGCAGCCGCTCGTCGAGGACCAGGCGCTCGTCGACGTCGACGAGCAGCCGCCGGCGGACTCACCGCTGAAGTACCGGCCCGCGGCCGAGCTGCTCGCCGAGCAGCAGCGCCGCCGGCTCGGCGGTCACGATGCGTGACCGACCCCGGTTTTTGCTGGGGCCCGGCAGGGCCGGACAGCTAGGCCCGTATGGATCTCTCCCTCCGAGCCCCCGGCCCAGCCGGGGACGGCGACCCGGCCGGCGT
Source organism: Pseudonocardia hydrocarbonoxydans (assembly GCF_006539565.1). Taxonomy (GTDB): domain Bacteria; phylum Actinomycetota; class Actinomycetes; order Mycobacteriales; family Pseudonocardiaceae; genus Pseudonocardia; species Pseudonocardia hydrocarbonoxydans. The sequence continues at coordinate 48,580 of NZ_BJNG01000025.1, read as the reverse complement.
CCGGCGGCCGCGCTGCTGGCGTTCAGCGCGCCGCTGAGCGGCCCCGGGCGCTCTCCGGAGCACCGGGGACGGCCGTCCTGCGGCCGCTGAGCGCGGCCAGCACCGGGCCGGCCCTGCTGGCCGCTGGCGGCCCGCCGCGATCGCCGAGGGTGTCGGCGACCCCCGGCGTCGGGGACTCGGAGTACTCCGAGCGTTCAACTACCCGCCGTGACCATCGCTCTGGGTGACAACGGCGCTCAGAGTAAGATCAACAACCGATCGGAGCCGACCGTGCCCACGTGCCCCACCTGCTCGACGACCAAGCCGCGCGAGGCGTTCGCCGTCGACCGGTCGAAGGCCTCGGGCCACAAGAGCGCCTGCAAGCTCTGCGACGCCGCGAGCAGCCGCGCCTACGACGCCGCGCACCTCGATGCCCGCCGGGCCCGTCAGCGCGCCGCTGGCCGCCGCCGGCGTGCCTAGCTGGCCAGGACGCAGCGCGGCCCCCTGCCGGACGACAGGGGGCCGCGTGAGGGGCCGGGGCTACGCCGGGACGAAGTCCACGCTGACGAACCCCTCGGGCTCGGTCACGCCCAGCGTGACGGCCTCCTCCAGCAGGACCGTGATCTTGTTCGTCTTCAGCCCGGACACGGCGTCGACGAACACGGTGGGCGGCAGGCCGACGATCAGCTCCGCGGCCGCCGGCCACGCCCCGACGATCGCCGTGCCGGCCGTGACCGCGGTGGACGGGTAGACCGTCATGCCGTGCAGGTCTAGGCGCAGCTCGCTCTGCGGGGTCTCCCCGGCCGTCCCGGTGGCCGAGCCGCCGAAGATCGCCACGACGTCAGTGGGGTGCACGACGGCCAGGTTCGGCGCGGCCGCGACGTCGGAGGCCAGCACCAGCGCTGCGGCCTGGAGCAGCGAGTCCGCGAACGGCTGGTCCGCGCCGGCGGCGTAGGTCTGGATCCCGGTGGTGGCCAGCACCCGGGCGACCATCAGGACGTCCTCACGGCGGGCCACGCGGGCGCTGAGCTTGGCCTGCAGCCGGCGCTCGAAGTTCGGCAGGGTCATCCCGACCTGCCGGGTGAAGTCGGTCCACATCGCGATCATCTGCGGCGTCGCGGTGGCGCTGGTGATGTTGTCGTACTCGGGCTTCGTCGCGCCCTCGGCGACGATGTCCGCGGCGTCGGCCGACCCGAACACCGGCCACGTCACGCCCTCGACGCCGCTGACCCGCTGCACCGGCAGGCCGGCCGCGGTCGCGATCCGGCGCGGCTCGCGCAGCGGCGTGCCGCCGCCGGCCGCGACCGGCGCACCGGTCGTCGAGGTCGTCACCAGCGCCCGGTGCTCGGCGTCGCCGCCGGCCAGGCTGACGCCCCTGCGCTCGGGCTGGACGGACCACCGGTGCGTGCGCTGCTCGTCGATCGAGCGCAGCATCTCGCTGAGCTGGGTGCGGCCCGGGACCAGCGCGGGCACCAGCTCGTCGACGAGCTCGCCGCGGTTGCCGGCGTCGATCGCCGCGGCCGCGTCGGCGACGGCGCGCGTCCGCTTCTCCTCGTGGGCGAACTGCTCGATCAGCGGGCCCATCTGGTTCATCGCGGCGACGTGCCCCTCGATCGTCGCGACCTCCTCCTTGGTGAGGTCGCGCTCCTCGGTCTTGGCGCGGTTCTGGATCTCGGTCGTGTCGTCGCGCGCGGAGTTGTAGCGCGTCAGAGCGGCGTGCAGGAACGGGTTCATCGGGAAGGGGTCCTCACGGTGTGTCAGGGGCCGCCCGGCTGGCTCCGAGCCAGGGAGGACCAGCCGGGCGGCATGAAGGGGATGATCAACCCCCGGCGTGATCACACGAGCGCGGGGCCCTGCGCACCCGGCGAGATCACTCGAACCGCTGCGCTACCAGCCGGATCATGCCAGAACGCGGCCCGGCGCACCGCTGAATCCTCGACGGCTACTCAGCGCGCGCCTCGTCGCCGGCGCCGCCGGGGCGGACGCAGCTGCAGCCCGCCACGGTGCCGGGCTCGCCCGGCCCACCGCCACCGGCCCGCGAGCAGCCCGAGCACCACGCCGGCGCTGCCCGCCGCCATGCACCACCACGCCACGGCCGCGCTCACCGCAGCTCGTCCGTGGGCCGGCCCAGCGCGGCCACCGCGCCGGCAAGCGTCCCCGGCCGCACCCGGGTGTAGACGTGCAGCGTCCCCAGGTTCGAGTGCCCTAGCAGGTCCTGCACCGCGCGCAGGTCGCCACCGGTGGCGTGCAGGGTCTCCGTCGCCGCGCGGTGGCGCAGCGCGTGGAAGGTGTCCGACATCCCCTGCGAGCGCAGGTAGTCGTTGCACAGCTGGCTCACGTGCTGCGCCGTCACCGGGCCGGTGCCCTTCTCGCGCGCCCAGCACGGCCCCGACGCGGGCAGGGCCGGCTCGATCAGCTCCCAGCACCACGCGGGCACCGGGACCTCGCGCTCCTTCGAGCCCTTGCCCATCACTCGGGCCCACACCTGGCCAGTGCCGTCCGCCGCGAACGACTCGACGGTCAGGCCGGCGATCTCGGCCGCCCGCAGACCCGACCAGCCAGCGAGCAGCAGCCACCGCAGCACCCGCGGCCGCGCCGCGGCGACCGCGGCCATCAGCCGCTCCTCCGAGATCGGCCGAGGGAGCCGGCGCGGCGCAGGCGGGAGCGGCAGCAGCGCGGCCGGGTTGTCGAGGCGGTAGCCGCGGTCCTGCACGAAGCGGTAGTAGGGCCGGATCAGCGAGGTCTGATGGCGCATCTTGATCAACGGCTTCAGCGTCGACTGCCACGCGTCGAGCTGCTGGCTCGTCGCGTCGAACGGGTCACCGTGCAGCCACAGCGCGAGGAAGTGCAGCGCCATCGTGCGCGCCTTGATCGTCGAGTCCGCGCGCCCGGCCCGGCGCATCCAGTCCAGGTGCTCGATGAGGTAGCGCGTGGGCTGCGTGCGGTACACCGCGCCCGGCAGGTTGTCGACGATCGCCGGCAGCCGGTGCACCTTGGCTCTGCGGTGCACCGGCACGCGGTGCTGCGGCGGCACGCGGTCCGCCGCGGTCACGAAGTGCTCCCCGACGCGGGCGTCGCGTCGAAGTCGAGGTGCGGCCGCCCGGCCGCGTGGCTGGTGAGATCCTCGTTCATGGGTCGCCTCCTGGTGGCGATCAAGGCCCGGGCCACCGGTGTTCGAGCACCGGTCCGGGCCGTTCTGATGGGCGCGAGCAGTCCCACGTGAGTCCCGCCGGTCCCGCAGAAGTCCCCAACCGGGGGACCCCTCGTCACACCTCGCCACCCGTGCTCACCGCTCGTTCTCCCAGGTCACCGCCGTTCGTACGGCGTTCTGGCTGGTCAGGGCGGGGGAGGCGTGGCTACAAGTTCGAGGGGTGAGACGGGTTCGATCACGGCCGCGTCACGGCCGCATCACGACCGGGCAGTAGCCTGGGCCGGTGCGCCTGGGTGTGCTCGACGTCGGCTCCAACACCGTCCATCTGCTCGTGGTGGACGCCCATCGGGGTGGGCACCCCACGCCGATGACGTCGGAGAAGGACGAGCTGCGCCTCGCCGAGAACCTCGACGCCGCCGGCGCGCTGACCCCGGCCGGGGCCGACGCGCTGGTCCGCGCCGTCGCCAAGGCCGGGGCCGCGGCGCAGAAGGCGGGCTGTTCCGACCTGCTCGCCTTCGCCACCTCCGCCCTGCGCGACGCCACCAACTCCGCGGCCGTCCTCGCCCGCGTCCGCGACGAGACCGGCGTGGGCCTGCACGTCCTGCCCGGCGACGACGAGGCGCGCTACACCTTCCTCGCCGTCCGCCGCTGGTACGGATGGTCGGCGGGCCGGTTGCTGGTGCTCGACATCGGGGGCGGTTCGCTGGAGCTCGCGGCCGGGCGCGACGAGCACCCGGCCGTCGCCGCGTCGCTGCCGCTGGGGGCCGGTCGGCTCACCCGCGAGTGGTTCCGGTCCGACCCGCCCTCGCGCCGCGAGATCGACGCCCTGCGCGCCCACCTCGACACCGAGCTGGCCCCCGTCGCGCGGCGGATGAAGCGGGCCGGCGCGCCCGACCTCGCCGTCGGCACGTCGAAGACGTTCCGCTCGCTGGCCCGGCTCACCGGGGCGGCGCCGTCGAGCGCGGGGCCGCGGGCGCGGCGCCTGCTCACCGACGTCGGGCTGCGCCAGCTCGCCGCGTTCATCACCCGGATGTCGGCGGGCGACCTCGCCGAGCTGGAGGGCGTCAGCCCGAGCCGCGCGCACCAGCTCGTCGCCGGTGCGCTGGTCGCGGAGGCGGCGATGCGGGCGATGCACATCACGCAGCTGGAGATCTGTCCGTGGGCGCTGCGGGAGGGCGTCATCCTCCGCAGGCTCGACACGTTGGAGGCCTCGACCCGCCCGCCCTCGGCACAGACCGACCGCTCGGCGCAGGACGCGCCGGACGGACTTGGACGCTTGACGTCGTACGAGGCACGGTGTACTGGATGAGTTCCGAGACCGACCACCCCCGTCAGCGCACCGTCGCCGAGCTGCTCGCCGAGCACGGCAACGGCGGTGCCAGCGGACGGCGTCGCCGCCGCCGGGAGAGCGACGACCCGGACGAGGGTGCCCCGCCCGGTCGGCCACCGCTCGCCACGCGGGAGCCGGGGCCGCCGGTCACCGACCGCGCGGAGCCCCGCGACCCGGTCGCGCCCGGGGTCGTCCCCCGGCAGGGGCCCGCACCCGCCGCCGTCCCGCCGACCGGCCGTCCCGCCGACGGCCCGGGCCCCGCCGCGCCCGAACCCGACCTGTTCACCGCCCCGGCCGGCGACGGCCAGGTCCCGAACGGCCGTCCGGCGAACGGCCGGAGCGCGCCCCCGCAGCCGGTCTTCGGCCCGGCCCCGGCCGCCCCCGCCCCGGCCCGGCCCCCCGCGGTCAGGGCCCTGCCGCCCGTCCGCCCTGCCGAGCCGCCGGCCGGCCGCGCCGCGGCGCCCCGACCCCCCGCTGCGCGGCCCGACCGCGTGCAGCCCGACCGCGCGCAGCCCGACGCCGGGCCCGAGCGCGACCGCCCCACCGACGTCATGCCGCGCTACCGCGACGACGCGCCGGTGGAGGAGGACCTCTTCACGCGGCCGATCCCGCAGCAGCAGTCCGCACCGGCCGACGACCCCGACGCCGGCCCGTCGACGATGGTCGGCGCCGCCCCCGTCGGCGCGGAGGCCTGGCACCGGGCCCGCACCCAGGACGCCGTGCGCGACGGCGCCGAGGTCGACGACGCCCCGCCGCTGCCCGCGGGGCCCGTCGGCGCGGGCGAGGAGCCCGCCGGGCTCGGCGCACCGGTCGACCTGCGCAAGCACCCCGACGGCCCGCCCCCGCGCGAGCGCCGCCTCGGGCGCGGTGCCGCGGCGAAGGGGGCCGCCGCCCCGACCTGGGCGGCGGTGGTGGTCCAGTGGGTCGCCGGGGCGCTCGGCGGGGCCGTGCTGTGGGTGCTGTTCCGTTTCCTGTGGCGCAACCTGCCGGTCGTCGCGCTCGCCTCCGCGGTGCTGGTCACGGTGGGGCTCGTCGTCATCGTGCGGGCGCTGCTGCACAACGACGACCGCCGCACCACGATCTTCGCGGTCCTCGTCGGGCTCCTGCTCACCGTGTCGCCGGCGATCCTGGTACTCATGGGCAGATGAGCCCCTCGCCCCCCGTCGCCCTGTCGACGGCGTCGGTCTACCCCGAGCCGGTCGCCGCGGGCTTCGAGGTGGCCGCCGAGCTGGGCTACGACGGCGTCGAGCTGATGGTGTGGTCGGACCCGGTGAGCCAGGACGTCGCCGCCGTCGACCGCCTCGCCCGGCGGTACGGGGTGCCGGTACTGGCCGTGCATGCTCCCTGTCTCGCGGTCACCCAACGGGTGTGGGGGGCCGACCCGATCGTCCGCATCCGACGTTCCGTCGATGCGGCCAGGAAGCTCGGTGCCGGGACTGTGGTGCTGCACCCGCCGTTCCGCTGGCAGCGCCGCTACGCCGCGGCCTTCGCCGACGAGGTGGCCAGGGCGGGCGAGGCCGGTACGTCGGGAGAGGGGGCCGTCGCGCTGGCCGTCGAGAACATGTTCCCGGTGCAGCGCGGCCCCGTGCGCGCGGTGCCCTACAGCCCCGGCTACGACCCCACCGAGGTCGGCCACGCGCACTACACGCTCGACCTCTCCCACACCGCCGCCGCCGGTTCCGACGCCCTCGCCATGCTCGACCGCATGGGCGAGGGCCTGCGGCACCTGCACCTCGCCGACGGCAGCGGCTCCCCCCGCGACGAGCACCTGGTGCCCGGGCGCGGCGCCCAGCCGTGCGCGGAGGTCTGCGAGCGGCTGGCGGCGTCCGGCTTCAGCGGTGTCGTGGTGCTGGAGATCAGCACCCGGCGCTGCCGCACCCGCTACGAGCGCACGTCGCTGCTCGCCGAGTCGCTGCTGTTCGCCCGGCTGCACCTGCAGGCCGCTCCGGACCCCGCGTTGCCCTGATCACACCGGGTCGGGCGCGGGCGCGTGATAGAGCTTCTCCCATGACGACCGGGACGGAGACGGCGCCCTTCCGCCGCGCCATCGCCATCGACGACCTCGGCGGCGGCCGCTTCGCCGCCGAGCTGGGCCCGCACTGGACGGTGGGGCCCAAGGCGCACGGCGGGCTGCTGCTGGTGCTGCTCACCCGCGCCGGGCTGGCCCGCCTCGACGCCGACGCCCCCGGCGCGGCCCCCGACCCGCTGGCCGTCGCCGCCGACTTCCTGCGCGCGCCCGACCCCGGCCCCGTCGAGATGACGACGGAGGTGCTCAAGCTCGGCCGCACGGTGTCGGTGGTGGCCGTGCGGATGAGCCAGGGCGGGAAGGCGATGCTCGCGGCCACCGTCACCGCGGGGGTCCTGCCCGACGACGAGCCGCAGCACGCCGACCTGCCGGACCTGGCCCCGGAGCCGCCCGCCGACGCGTTCGACCCCGGCGCCGGGCAGAGCGTCTTCGGCCTGTCGACGTCGTGCGACCTGCGCTTCGACGAGTCGTCGATGACGTTCATGCGCCGCGAGCAGGGCCCGCCGGTGGTCCGCGGCTGGACCCGCCCGCGCGACGAGCCCACCGACGTCCTGTTCGCCCTGCTGGCCGGCGACATCCTGCCGCCCACCGTGTTCAACGTCGGCGGCCGCTTCGGCTGGGCCCCCACCGTCCAGCTGACGGCCCTGCTCCGCGCGAAGCCGGCCCCGGGGTGGCTGCGGGTGGAGTCGCGCTCGCGCGTCGTCGCCGGCACCTGGTTCGACGAGGACGCCACCGTCGTCGACGCCGCGGGCCGGCTGGTCTGCCAGGCCCGCCAGCTGGCCCTGGCCCCGCTGGGGTAGCGGGCTACCGTCTGGACCCATGACACGGATCGCGGTGCTCGGGGCGGGGAAGATCGGTGAGGCGCTGCTGGCGGGGCTGCTGGCCGCCGGGCGGGCGCCGGGCGAGCTGGTGTTCACCGAGCGGCACCCCGAGCGGGCCGCGGAGCTGACCGCACGCCTGGGCGTGGCCGCGGTCGACGTCGCCGGGGCCGCCGCGCACGCCGAGATCGTCGTCGTCGCCGTCAAGCCGCAGGACATCGTGCCCGTGCTGGCCGACCTGCGCGCGGTGATCCGGCCGGGCACGCTGGTGGTGTCGCTGTGCGCGGGCATCCCGCTGGCCGTCATCGAGGGCGCGCTGCCCGACGGCACGGCGGCCGTCCGGGTCATGCCGAACACCCCGATGCTGGTCGGTGAGGCGATGAGCGCGGTCTCCGGCGGCGCCCACAGCAGCGACGACCAGGTCGCCGCCGTCGAGAAGATCCTCGGGTCGGTGGGGCGGGTCGTGCGGGTCCCGGAGTCGCAGCAGGACGCGGTGACTGCCCTGTCCGGCTCCGGCCCGGCGTACTTCTTCTACTTGGTCGAGGCCATGATCGACGCCGGGATCCTGCTCGGCCTGCCCCGCGCGACGGCCGCCGAGCTGATCGTCCAGTCGGCGTTCGGGGCGGCCCGGATGCTGCGCGAGTCCGACGACCACCCGGTGATCCTGCGCGAGGCCGTCACCTCCCCGGCGGGCACCACGATCGCCGCGATCCGGGAGCTGGAGAAGCACGGCGTGCGGGCCGCGTTGATCGACGCGATCGAGGCGGCGCGCGACCGATCGGTCGAGCTGGGTCGCTCGGCGGCAGGACGGTGACCCGATCGGACGACCCCTTATCACCCTGACGCGAGGCTGAAGGACACGCTCGTGTGGCGATGCGTGTCGAAGTCGTCACAGCGGCACCGCTAAGCTCTCCGGGAACACCAGTGCCGTGGACTGGTGACCAGTCGAAAGCGGTGAGCGCGATGGCGTCCGAGCAGCACGGGTTCGCCCAGGTGCAGTTCCTGACCGTGGCCGAGGTCGCGGCGACCATGCGGGTCTCCAAGATGACGGTGTACCGCCTCGTGCACTCCGGCGAGCTGCCGGCGGCCCGGGTCGGCCGCTCCTTCCGCGTGCCCCGGCCCGCGGTCGAGGACTACCTCCGCAACGCCTACTTCGACGCGGGCTGAGTGCCGGCCGGGGTGCCCCGGTAAGGTGGACCACCGGTCGTCCTCCCGCGCTGCCCAGATCCACCCGCCGCCGGGCCCGTCCGCTCCACCCGTAGACCAGGAAGGCACCCAGCATGGGTTCAGTCATCAAGAAGCGCCGCAAGCGGATGTCGAAGAAGAAGCACCGCAAGCTTCTCCGCAAGACCCGCGTGCAGCGTCGCAAGCTCGGCAAGTGAGGCACGCCGGCGGGTGACCGCCGGCGGCCCCCGCGGTGCAGGGTGTCGGTGACCACGACCCGGCCCGGGGTGGGTGCGCAGGGTCTAGCATCGGCCACTCACCGCATCGCTCGTTCTCCGGAGGAGATTCCGTGGCTCCTTCCGTCGTGCTCGTCACGGGGGTCAGCCGGTTCCTGGGCGGGCACCTCGCCGCCCGGCTCGCGGCCAACCCCGACATCGACCGGGTGCTCGGCGTCGACACCGTGCCGCCGCCGCGCGACCTGCTGCGCCGGATGGGCCGCGCCGAGTTCGTGCGCGCCGACATCCGCAACCCGCTCATCTCCAAGGTCATCGAGCACGCCTCGGTCGACACCGTCGTGCACGCGTCGCTCTCGGCCAACCCGGGATCCTCCGGGGGGCGCGCCACGATGAAGGAGATGAATGTCATCGGCACGATGCAGCTGCTCGCGGCGTGCCAGAAGGCGCCGACGGTGCGGCGCATGGTGCTCAAGTCGACGACGTCGGTGTACGGGTCGAGCCCGCGCGACCCGGCGCTGTTCGACGAGACCACCACCCCCAAGGACCTCCCGTCGGGCGGCTACGCCAAGGACGCCGTCGAGATCGAGGGGTACCTGCGCGGGTTCGGCCGCCGCCGCCCCGACGTCTCGGTCACCGTGCTGCGGTTCTCGAACTTCATCGGCCCGCGCATCGACACCGTGCTCACGCGCTACTTCGCGCTGCCCGTGATCCCCACCGTCCTGGGCTACGACGCCCGCGTGCAGCTGCTGCACGAGGAGGACGCGCTGGCGGTGCTGGAGCGCGCCACGAGCCACGACATCCCGGGCGTCTACAACGTGGCCGCCGACGGCGTGCTGCTGCTGTCCCAGGCCATCCGCCGGGCCGGGCGCGTCCCGCTGCCGGTGCCCAGCGGCGCCGTCGGGCCGGTGAGCCGGCTGTTCCGCAGCGCGCGGCTCGTCGACTTCTCCCCGGAACAGATGCGCTTCCTCAACTTCGGCCGGGTCGTCGACACCGGGCGGCTGCGCCGCCAGTTCGGCTTCACCCCGCGCTGGACCACCACCCAGGCCTTCGACGACTACGTGCGCGGCCGCGCCCTGCGGCCGGTGATCTCCGCCGAGCAGATCGAGTCGGTGGAGCGTGGCGTGCTGGCCGCCGCCCGGAGCCTGCGGTGACGCACGCCGACGCGAGGGGAGCCTCCGTGTCCGACGCCCACGTCATCCCGCTGCACGCCGACCGGACGGGGGCGCGCACCCGCTGGCGGCTCGGCGGCGCGGCGGCCGGACCGGAGCCGGTGGCTCCCGAGCCCGTCGCCCCCGCCCCCGCCCCCGCCCCCGCCCCCGAGGCGGAGGCCGTCGCCGACTGGGAGGAGCCCCTCGCCGAGGCGCTGGCGTTCCTGCGCAGGCGCCTGACGGGCGACTACACCGTCGACGACTTCGGTTTCGACGCCGAGCTCACCGACAACGTGCTGCTGCCCGCGCTGCGCCCGCTCTACGAGCGCTGGTTCCGCGTCGAGACCATCGGCATGCACCACGTGCCCGACACCGGCGGCGCGCTCATCGTCGCCAACCACTCGGGCACCTTCCCGCTCGACTCGCTGATGACGGCCGTCGCCCTGCACGACGACCACCCCGCGCAGCGGCACCTGCGGATGCTGGGCGCCGACCTGATGTTCAAGCTGCCCGTCCTGGGCTCGCTGGCCCGCAAGCAGGGCTCCACGCTGGCCTGCTCGCCCGACGCCGAGCGCCTGATGTCGGCGGGCGAGCTGGTCGGGGTGTGGCCGGAGGGCTTCAAGGGCATCGGCAAGCCCTTCCGCGACCGCTACAAGCTGCAGCGCTTCGGCCGCGGCGGCTTCGTCTCGGCCGCGCTGCGCACCGGCGTGCCGATCATCCCGTGCTCCATCGTCGGGGCCGAGGAGATCTACCCCAAGATCGGCGACATCGCACCGCTCGCCCGCCTGTTCGGCGCGCCGTACTTCCCGGTCACGCCGACGTTCCCGCACCTCGGGCCGCTCGGGCTCGTCCCGCTCCCGTCGAAGTGGTACATCGAGTTCGGCGAGCCGATCTGCACCGAGGGGCTGGGCGTCACCGAGGCCGACGACCCGATGCTGGTCTTCAACCTCACCGACCAGGTCCGCGAGACCATCCAGCACACGCTCTACCGGCTGCTGTCCCAGCGCCGCAACGCCTTCCTGGGCTGACCGGCGCTCAGCGCCTGCGCACGGCCATCCCGGCCGCGGCGACGGCGGCCGCCCCCAGCATCGACGGCACGCCGATGCGGGCGGCCTTGCGGCCGGTGCGGAAGTCGCGGATCTGCCAGCCGCGGGCCCGCGCGATGTCGCGCAGCGCGGAGTCGGGGTTCACCGCCACCGCGGTGCCGACGGCCGAGAGCATCGGCACGTCGTTGACCGAGTCGGAGTAGGCCGTGCAGCGGCGCAGGTCCAGACCCTCGCCGGCGGCCAGTGCGCGCACGGCGTGCCCCTTGGCGGGCCCGTGCAGGATCTCCCCGACCAGCCGGCCGGTGTAGACCCCGTCGACGCTCTCCGCGACCGTGCCGAGCGCCCCGGTGAGCCCGAGCCGCCGCGCGATGATCAGCGCCAGCTCCACCGGGGTGGCGGTGACCAGCCAGACGCGCTGGCCGGCGTCGAGATGCATCTGCGCCAGCGCCCGGGTGCCGGCCCAGATCCGGTCGGCCATCAGCTCGTCGTAGATCTCCTCGCCGAGCTCGGTGATCTCCTCGACCCCCCGCCCGGCGACGAACGACAGCGCCGTGTCGCGCCCGGTGGTCGTCGAGTAGGTGCTCTCCCGGCCGCCGACCCGGAACTTCACCTGCTGCCAGGCGAACCCGGCCAGGTCGGAGCTGGTGAAGAACTTGCGCGCGGCCAGGCCGCGGGCGAAGTGGAAGATCGAGGCGCCGACCATCATCGTGTTGTCGACGTCGAAGAACGCCGCCGCCGTGAGGTCGGTCAGCGGGACGTCGGCGGGGCCGCCGTCGCCCGCGGCGACCGCGGCGGCGGCCGAGGCCTCCCCGGCCCGGACGGCCGGATCGAGCGCCGTGGATGCGTCGATCCCGATCGGGGCGTCTGCTGCGCCGGTCACCTGCGCTCCTCCGGTTTCGACGACGGTCGGGAGCACCACCCTAACGAGCAGGGCCGCCGCGAAGGATCCTTCGCGGCGGCCCGGGCCCGAGCAGGAGCGGCGACATCAGCCGATCGACACGCCCGGCATGCCCGGGAGCAACGGCGGCAGCAGGATCGGCGGCACCAGCGGCAGCGGGATCGAGACGTCCCCCTCGCCCTCCCCGCCGCTGGTGGACAGACCCTCCTGGCCGGGCAGCGGGAGGCCGTCGGGGCCCAGCTCGGGCAGCAGGCCGCCGTCGGGGGTCGGGGTCTGGGGGGTGGTCGTGCCCGGGGTGGTGCTCGACGAGGACCCGCCCGGGCTCGTCGTCGGGGTCACGCTCTCGTCGACGGCGGTCGACGGGTCGTCGGCGACCTGCGCCCGCGGGGAGCACGTGCCGTCGGCCGGGAGCCGGCCCAGGTCGTCGGAGGACGCGGAGGCGACCTCGGAGCAGGAGCTGCGCGCCTCCAGCGCCTCGGTGCGCCCGACCAGGCGGTCGAGCAGGGCGAGGGAGCTGTCGGCCTCGGCCACGGCAGGCTCCGGCAGCGAGGAGCGCAGCACCGACAGGCGTGCGGCCTGCTCGGCGGCCCAGGTGCGCAGGTCGCCCAGCGCGGGTGCCGCGGCGGCCTCGTCGGCGCCCAGCAGCATCCGCGAGCCCTCACCGGTGGAGGTGTCGAAGTCGCGCATCGTGCTCTCCACCAGCGTGGGGTCGACGCTCGTGGCGCCGGCGCCCAGCTGGACGAGCTGCTCGACCTCGTCGAGGCGCGTGGTGGCGATCGCGAGGTGGCGCTGGGCGCGCTCGGTGTCGTCGAAGGTGAAGGCGAGGCCGGTGTTCTCGGCCACGCGCTTGACGCCGTACAGCGCGTCGCCGGGCAGCGCGTTGCGGCTGGCGAAGTCCCCCACCGTCGCGATCGCGACCATGGCGACCATCGCGGCCGCCCCGACGACGGCGAACCGGCGCCGCAGGCCACGGGACGGCGGGCGCGCGGCGGCCCGGGAGCGGGCGCGCGAACCGGGGCGCGTCGGCAGGCTGTGCCGGCCGGGCCGGGCGGACCGGACCACCGGCGCCTCGACGGCGGGGGACTCCGCGGCGGGGGACTCGGCGGCGGGGGACTCGACCGCGGGGCCGGCCTCCCCGTCGAGGACCTCGTCGGTGACCCGGCCGATGACGGCGGTCTCGTCGGCGGCGCCGACCGGTACGGGGGGTCCGGCGAGGGACGGCAGGGGCGCGGTGAGCTCGGCGGGGTGCGGCGCGCGGGGCGCCGCGGCGGCGCGGTCCTCGGCCTGTGCCGCCAGCAGCGCGGCCATCAGCCGCTGCTTGGCGTCGGAGCGGGCCGCGGGGTGCGGATCGAACTCCGCACGGCGCGTCCGCAGCATCGCCACGATCTCCAGATCACGCGCGAGCTCGGGATCGGCGACGGAGCCGGGGGGTGTCCCCTGCTCGATCGCCGCGTCCAGCTGCTCTGCGTCCTTGCCCTGTCCGGCGGGCATGTTGGCCGTCCTCACTGCATCCCTGCGCTCTGTGTCGCGGCGCCCGGGCCTGCTGCGCTTTCTCGACTGTCGCCGGTACAACGAGGCTCCGGGCGAGGGGTTACGGCTGTGAGACCGTTCACCGCATCGAGTTGTTCGTTCGCCGCACCCGTAACGCCTACGGCTGGTGGGACGATAAGGCGCCGAGTCATCGCAGGCCCTCCGGCAGCAGCTGGGCGAGCCGGCGGACCGCGCGGTGCTGCAGGGCCTTGACGGCGCCCTCGTTGCGATCCATGATGCGCGCCGTCTCGGCGACCGAGAGCCCCTGCAGGAACCGCAGGGTGATGCATTCCTGCTGGTCGGGGTTCAGTTTGCGCACGCAGCGGATGAGCTCGTCGTTGGTGGCGCCGTCGAGCACCTGCTGCTCGGGACCGTGCGTGCTCGGCGAGAGGTCGATGATGTCGGCCGTCGTGGACTCCAGCCGGTACCGGCTCGACTTCACGTGGTCGAAGATCAGGTTGCGCGCGATGGTGACGAACCACGCGGCGATGTCGCGGCCCTGATAGGTGACCGAGCCGATGCGCCGCAGCGCCCGGACGAAGGCCTCCTGCGTGATGTCCTCGGCCAGCGTCCGGTCGTTCATGCGGAACAGGACGTAGCGGAACACGACGTCGTAGTAGCGGTCGTAGAGCTGACTGAACGCGTCCATGTCGCCCTCCTGGGCGGCACGGACCAGCGACCAGGCGCCTGCGGTGTCCGGTTCGTCGACCGGATCGGGCCCGTCGACGGCCGCGGCCGGCCCGGGGGCGGGCGGCTCGGGCGGTGCGGTCTCGCGGGGGCGCTGCCGGGGCAGCGGCATGGCGGCCTCGGGGGCGGCCGGTGGTGCAATCGGTGACATGTCGACCTCTCCACCCGCGGGTCCGCGGGCGGTGTCGGTACGGAGCAGCCGGGACGGTCGCATCGGGCGGGTCATGCCTCCCGACCGGGAGGTCGGGTACGTCGGTCGGCACGCCAGGGGTCGGCTCGCGGTGCGCTGGCTACAGGCTGCATGCCACTCCCTTGGGTGAGTCGCCGCGTCTATGGGGGAGCTGACGCGTTGAGACGTCTGAAGGTGGGCCGAAGCATACGGGCGAACCGATGTGGTGAAGCACGCAGCATCCACTTGCCGTGGTCCTGTTCCGGTGAGCGGACGGTTACGCGCGGTCAACGTCACGATCGCGGGGTGTGTCGGCCGCCCGTCGCGCGCCTCCGGCGTCGCGCGGCACACATCCGACCGACAGGCCCCCCGTGCCAGACTCGGGGGGCGGGCCCGGCACCCCTCCGGCACGCGCGCCCGCGTCGTCCCACCGACCGCACCCAGGAGCACCGTGGACAGCCCGACCAGCCCGCACGGGACCGGCGCCCCCCGGCACCTCGCCGAGCTCGTGACGCGCGCCGCCGCCCGCACTCCCGATCACCCCGCGATCGTCGACGTCACCGGTGGCACCACGCTGACCTGGGCCGATATCGACGCGGCGAGTGCTGCGGAGGCCGCGCGGCTGCGCGCGGCCGGGGTGCGGCCCGGCGACCGCGTCGTGGTGCGCCTGGCCAACGGCGCCCCGTTCTGCGTGGCCGTGCTAGGCGCGGTGCGCGCCGACGCCGTGGCCGTCCCGATCGGGCCGGTGGCGGTGCCGCGCGAGCTGGGGATCGTGTTCGCCGACTGCACGCCGTCGATCGTGGTCGCACCCCCCGACGACCTCGACGCGGCGGGCTGCGCGGCCGCCGTGGGGGCCGCCCTGATCGGGCCGCCGGAGCTCTCCGGCCGGGTCTCCGACGGGGAGACGGTCACGCACGGTGTCGGCGGCGAGGACATCGCCCTGCTCGTCTACACCTCGGGCACGACGGGCACGCCGCGCGGTGTCCGGCTGTCCCACCGGGCGCTGCTGGCCAACCGCGCCCAGGCCGCGGAGCTGCGTCCGGCGCCGGTCACCCCGGTCGACCGCGTGCTGCTGTCGCTGCCGATGTTCCACGTGTTCGGGCTGGCCGCGGGCTTCCTGCAGGTGTGCTGGGCCGGGGCCACCGCCGTGCTGACCGGGCGGTTCGACCCGGAGCACACCGCCGAGGTGCTGGTGGCGCACCGGGTCAGCGGGGTGGCCGGGGTGCCGTCGATGTTCCGGTCGCTGCTCGACCTCCCGCCGGCCGACCTGCGCGCGGCCACCGCCAACGTCCGCATGTGCACCTCCGGCGGCGCGCCGCTGCCGGCGCGCTGGTTGGCCGACTTCCGGGACGCCACCGGACTGTGGATCTTCGAGGGCTACGGCCTCACGGAGGGCGGACCGGTGCTGACGACCAACGGCGTCGGCGGCGTCGCGAAGCCGGGGTCGGTCGGGCGAGCACTGCCCGGGATCGAGCTGCGCCTCGTCGACGCCGAGGGGCGCCCGATCGACACCGAGGACCCCGACGACGACGAGGAGCTCGACGCGGTCTCCGAGCCCAGCCACGACACCGGGCTGGTGGCCGTGCGCGGGCCCAACCTGTTCTCCGGCTACTGGCCCGACGGCGCGGGCGGCCCCGACGCGGACGGCTGGTTCCGCACCGCCGACGTCGGGTTCCTCGACGCCGACGGCGACCTGCACCTGGTCGACCGCTCGTCGGACCTGGTCATCGTCAACGGCTTCAACGTCTACCCGCGCGAGGTCGAGCGGGTGCTCGCCGAGATCGACGGCGTGGCCGAGGCGGCCGTCGTCGGGGTCGCCGACGACCGCACCGGGGAGGCCGTGAAGGCGGTGCTGGTGCGCGCCGCGGGATCCACGCTCACCGAGGAGGAGGTGCGGGCGCACTGCACGCTGCGCCTGGCCCGGTTCAAGGCGCCGTCGGTGATCGCGTTCGTCGACGAGCTGCCGCGCACGCCGACCGGCAAGGTCGCGCGGCGGCAGCTGGCCGCCTCGTGAGCGGGGTGTCGTCGTGAGTGGGGCGTCGTCGTGGGCCGGGTGACGGTCTACACGCGCGCCGGGTGCCCGTCGTGCGTCGCGGCCGAGGCCGACGTCGAGCGCATCTGCGGTGAGCTGGGCGTCGGCTGGGGCGCGGTCGACGTCGACTCCGACCCGGAGCTGCGGGCCGAGTACGGCGACCGGGTGCCGGTGATCGTCGTCGACGACCGGGAGCACGGGTTCTGGCGCGTCGACGAACCGCGGCTGCGGCGCGACCTCGCCCCCTGACCGGTGACGGCGCGCGCCCGCGGTGAACCGCCGGGCGTCAGGGGCCGAACCTTCCGCCGTGAGCACCACCGCGGCCCCGCCCGAGCACGCCACCGACCACGCCCGTCCCGCCGAGATCCCGCGCGGGCTCGCCGCGCTGATCGGGGTGCTCGCCGTCGCGGCGGCGCTGGGCGTCGGGCACCTGGTGGCGCTGGTCGCCCCGGGCTCGTCGC
Organism: Pseudonocardia hydrocarbonoxydans; assembly: GCF_006539565.1. Taxonomy (GTDB): domain Bacteria; phylum Actinomycetota; class Actinomycetes; order Mycobacteriales; family Pseudonocardiaceae; genus Pseudonocardia; species Pseudonocardia hydrocarbonoxydans. Next base: position 31,905 of record NZ_BJNG01000025.1, on the reverse strand, counting down.
CGTTCCTGGCGGTGGGCGACACCGTCATCCGGTTCTCGCCGCAGTGGCTCACCGAGTTCGCCAAGACCACCTTCGGCACCGCCGACAAGCCGATCCTGCTGGGCGGCATGGCGGTCGTCATCGCGGCCGTCGCGGCGGTGGCCGGCCTGCTGTCGCGGCGCGGCGCGCGCCCCGGACTGGCCGTCGTGGTCGTGCTGGGTCTGGTCGGGCTGGCGGTCGTGGTGGCCTCGCCGACGTTCGGGCCGCTCTCGGTGCTCGCGCCGCTGGCGTCGATCGTCGCCGGGGTCGGGTCGTTCGCCTGGCTGCACCGGCTCGCGAGCCGGTCGGCCCTCGCGCGGTCGGGCGGTCCGGAGGTGTCGCGGCGCAGCGTGCTGATCGGCACCGCCGCGGTCGGGGCGGGGGCGGTGGTCGCCGGCGGGGGAGGGGTCCTGCTGGCGCCGAGCATCGACCAGTCCCGGGCGCGGGTCACGGCCCGCCTGGCGGCCGCGTCGCTGGCCGAGACCGCGCCGCCGGTGCCCGCGGGCGCGGCGTTCGTCGAGAGCGGGACGCCGCCGTTCCTCACCTCCAACGCCGAGTTCTACCGCGTCGACACCGCGCTCTCGCTGCCGCTGCAGTCGGAGCAGACGTGGTCGCTGCGCATCGGCGGGATGGTCGACCGGCCGCTCTCGCTGAACTTCGACGACCTCATGGCCCGCCCGCTGGTCGAGCGGACGATCACGATGACGTGCGTGTCGAACGTCGTCGGCGGCCCCTACATCTCCACCGCCGACTTCGTCGGGGTGGAGCTGCGCGACCTGCTGCTCGAGGCGGGCGTGCAGCCCGGCGCCGACCAGGTGCTCTCCACCAGCCTCGACGGCTGGACGGCGGGCTCGCCCACCGACGTGATCATGGAACCGGGACGCGGTGCGCTGGTCGCGGTCGGGATGAACGGCGAGGCGCTGCCCGCCGAGCACGGCTTCCCGGTGCGGCTGATCGTCCCCGGGCTCTACGGCTTCCTGTCGGCGACCAAGTGGGTCACCGACATCGAGCTCACCACCTTCGCCGCCGACCAGGGCTACTGGCTGCAGCGCGGGTGGGGGCAGTTCGCGCCGATCAAGACCCAGTCGCGGATCGACTTCCCCAAGGGCCTGTCGACGCAGCCGGCCGGCCGGCTCACCGTGGCCGGGATCGCCTGGTCGCAGCCCACCGGGATCAGCCGCGTCGAGGTGCGGATGGACGGCGGCGAGTGGCAGGACGCGGAGCTGGCCGAGGAGGTCAACACCCGCACCTGGCGGATGTGGCGCACCGACTTCGAGCTGGCTCCGGGCAGCCACACCGTCCAGACGCGCGCTACCGACCGTAACGGCGTTACCCAGACCGAGATGCGGGCCGATCCGATCCCGGATGGAGCATCCGGGTGGCCTGCCACTATCTTCACCGTTGCGTAGTCCATTGGGAGGGCGAATCTTAGGCCGTTCGGCCGATTCGTCGGAGCCGAGCTCGTGTTCGTGGGGCCACGGTTGTCGTAGCCGAAACGTTACGTCCAGTGAGTGAACCACCTTCGGCTCGATGTCGAAGGTTTCTATGTAGCGACCCGGACAGACCGGGTCGAGCTCGAGGAGGACACACCGTGCGAAAGATCCAGCGACTGGCCGCCGTCGGCGCCATGGCTGCCCTGACCGTGGCGCTGGGCGCGTGCAGCAGCTCCGAGACCCCCTCCGCCGAGGCCCCCGCCTCGTCGGCCCCGTCCGCCGCGGCGTCCAGTGAGATGCAGATGTCGTCCGACGGCGTCACCACCATCGAGGACATCTTCGGCCCGGCCTGCGACCAGGTCCCCACCGAGGGCGAAGGCTCCGCCCAGGGCATGATCGACGACCCGGTGGCCACCGCCGCGTCGAACAACCCGCTGCTGTCCACGCTGGTCACCGCCGTCGGTGCCGTCGACGGCCTGGCCGATACCCTGAACGCCGCCCCGGCGCTCACCGTGTTCGCCCCGTTCAACGGCGCGTTCGAGGCGCTCCCCGCGGGCACCGTCGAGACCCTGGTCGCCAACCCCGACCAGCTGGCCCCGATCCTCCAGGGCCACGTCTCCTCGACCCGTTACGACGCCGCGGGCCTGGTCGAGGCCGGCACCGTCGACGTCCTGTCGGGTGGCACCGTCACCATCGGTGGCACCGCCGACGCCCCCACCTTCGACGGTGGCAACGGCACCGCCGCCACGAACCTCTGTGGCAACGTCCCGACCGCGAACGCCACCGTGTTCGTGATCGACACCATCCTCATGCCGGCGGCCTGATCTCCACACGCCAGCACGACGTCCGCAGGGGCGGTCCCGGGTCTCCCGGGGCCGCCCCTGCGGCGTTGTGGGACGGACCGCCGGCGACGAACGGGGCGTGGGGAGCGACGGCCGGTCGGGGCCGGAGCGGCCCGGCGTGAGCACGGTCAAGTTCAAGATCGCAACTTTGTGCGGGTCTTCACAAGCGGCTACCGTGTCTTCCAGTCGCCGTCAAGACCCCTTCGACCGGCCGGGTGTCGCATCTCCCGGGCCAGGCCCGTGGGTCGTCGACGGCCCGCCACCGACCCGCCCGAGGAGTTACCGCCCGTGACCGTGCCGCCGCAGGCCGACCCCGACGACGGGGCGGTCAGGTCGCGGACCATACCGGAGGCCAGCGTCGCCCGGCTCGCGCTGTACCTGCGCGTGCTCGGGGAGCTCGCCGAGCAGGGCGCGGAGACCGTGTCCAGCGAGGAGCTGGCCGGCGTCACCGGCGTCAACCCGGCGAAGCTGCGCAAGGACCTGTCCTACATCGGCTCCTACGGCATCCGCGGCGTCGGCTACGAGGTCTCCTCGCTGCTGCACCAGCTCGAGCGCGTGCTGGGCCTCAACCACCGCCAGGCCGTCGCGCTGGTGGGGGTGGGCAACCTCGGCCACGCGCTGGCCGGCTACACCGGCTTCGGCGGGCGCGGGTTCCCCGTCACCGCGCTGTTCGACGTCGACCCCGACCTGGTCGGCATCCACATCAACGGCATCCTGGTCGAGCACGTCGACGCGATCCCGTCGGTCTGCGCGGCGCGCGGGGTCACCATCGGGATGATCGCGACGCCCGGGCCGGCCGCGCAGGGCGTCTGCGACCTGCTCGTCGAGTCCGGCGTGCGCTGCATCCTCAACTTCGCGCCCGTGGTGCTCCAGGTGCCCGACGAGGTCGAGGTGCGCAAGGTCGACCTGGCCGTCGAGCTGCAGGTGCTGGCGTTCCACGTCGCCCGCCGGCACGTCGCGGAGCACCCGCAGGCCGTCGCCGGTGGCAACGGTCACGGCCGCAACGGGCACGGATCAGCCGTGCGCACGTTCCCTCTTGTGGACGGGGCGTCGGCGTCGGAGGGACGGGCATGAGCGTGCTGGTGGTCGGGCTGTCGCATCGCAGCGCACCCGTCGAGGTGCTGGAGCGCGCCGCGGTGTCCGGCCCGGACGTCGCCAAGCTCCTCGACGAGATGGTGCGCGCCGAGCACGTCTCCGAGGTCATGATGCTCTCGACGTGCAACCGGATCGAGGTCTACGCCGTCGTCGACGCCTTCCACGGCGGCCTCGCCGACGTCTCCGCCGTGCTGTCGCGGCACTCCGGGATGCCGCTGGCCGAGCTCACCGAGCACGTCTACGTGCACTACGCGGGCTCCGCGGTGCAGCACCTGTTCGCCGTCTCGGCCGGTCTCGACTCGATGGTCGTCGGCGAGGCCCAGATCCTCGGCCAGCTGCGCAGCGCCTACGCCACCGCCGACGGGTCCGGCACCGTCGGGCGCGCCCTGCACGAGCTCGCGCAGCAGGCCCTGCGGGTGGGCAAGCGCGTGCACGCCAGCACCGGCATCGACACCGCGGGCGCCTCGGTCGTCTCCGAGGCGCTCGTCGACGCCGCCCGCGCGCTGGGCGGTGATCTCGCCGGCACCCGCGCCGTCCTCGTCGGGGCGGGGGCGATGGGTTCGCTCGCCGCGGCCCACCTGCGCCGGGCGGGCGCGGCCGAGATCGTCGTGCTCAACCGGTCGGCCGAGCGCGCCGAGCACCTCGCCGCCACCACCGCCGGGTTCGGCACGCCGTCGCGGGCGGGCACGCTCGACGCCCTCGCCGCCGAGCTGGCCGGTGCCGACGTGATGGTGGCCTGCACCGGGGCGATCGGCACCGTCGTCGAGCGCTCGGTCGTGGCCTCGGCCGTCGCCACCCGCGGCGGGCGCCCGCTGGCGGTGTGCGACCTCGGGCTGCCCCGCGACGTCGACGCGGGCGTCGCCGCGCTGCCGGGCGTCACCGTCGTCGACCTGATCGCGCTGCAGGCGCGGCTGTCCACCGGCGAGCGCGGCACCGCCGTCGCGCAGGCCCAGCAGCTGGTCGCCGACGAGGCGCAGGCCTACCTGGCCGCGCAGCGCTCCGCGGCCGTCACCCCGACCGTCACCGCGCTGCGCCGCCGCGCCTCCGACGTCATCGACGCCGAGCTGCTGCGCCTGGACGCCAAGCTCCCCGACCTCGACGACCGGGTGCGCGAGGAGTTCGGCCGCAGCGTCCGCCGCGTCGTCGACAAGCTCCTGCACACCCCGACCGTGCAGATCAAGCGCCTCGCCGAGGGGCCCGACGGCACCAGCTACGCCGAGGCGCTGCGCGAGCTGTTCGAGCTCGACCCGCAGGCCCCCGCGGCCGTGGCGATCGCCCGCGGCGGCGACGTGCTCGCCGCCCTGGAACGCCGTTCGGAGGACCTCCGATGATCCGTGTCGGTACCCGGCCCAGCGCGCTCGCCGTCGCCCAGTCCGGGCACGTCGCGCAGCGCCTGCGCGACGCGGGCCACGAGTGCGAGCTCGTCGAGATCAGCTCGCCGGGCGACCGCTCGCTCGCGCCCGTCGTCGAGCTGGGCGTCGGGGTGTTCGTCTCGTCGCTGCGCGAGGCGCTGGTGGACGGCCGGATCGACGTGGCCGTGCACTCCTACAAGGACCTGCCGACGGCGCCGGACCCCCGGCTCGTCGTCGCCGCCGTGCCGCCGCGGGAGGACCCCCGCGACGCACTGGTGGCCCGTGACGGCCTGGTGCTGGGCCAGCTGCCCGCCGGCTCGCGCATCGGGACGGGGTCGCCGCGCCGGGCGTCGCAGCTGCTGGCGCTGGGGCCGGAGTGGGAGGTCGTGGCGATCCGCGGCAACGTCGACACCCGCGTCGGGAAGGTGCGCTCCGGCGAGCTGGACGCGGTCGTCGTGGCCGCGGCCGGGCTGCGCAGGCTCGGCCGGATCGGCGACGCCACCGAGCTGCTCGACCCGGTGCAGATGCTCTCCGCACCGGCGCAGGGGGCGTTGGCGATCGAGTGTCTCGCCGACGACGCCGCCCTGTCCGACGCGCTCGCCTCCGCGCTCGACGACCCGCTCACCCGGGCCGCCGTCGTCGCGGAGCGGGCGGTGCTGGCCACCCTGGAGGCCGGCTGCCAGGCGCCCGTCGGGGCGCTCGCCGACGTCGTCTCCGACCTCGACGACGACGGCCACATTCTCGACCGCATCTCACTACGCGCCGTGGTGGGCACCGATGACGGGGCGCTGATCCGCGCCTCGATCACCGGAGACATGGACGTCGCCGAGAAGCTCGGAGCGGCACTCGCCGCCGAGCTGCTCGACCTGGGGGGCAGCTCGCTGTCCCTGGGAACCGCCAACAGGAGTTCAGAGAACAGATGAACCGAGCACCTTCCACCGGACGGGTAGCCTTCGTGGGCAGTGGCCCCGGCGATCCCGGTCTGCTCACCGTGCGTGCGCGCGACGCCATCGCGTCCGCGCCGCTGATCGTCACCGACCCCGACGTGCCCGAGGCCATCCTCGCGCTCGCCGCGGAGGGCGCCGAGGTACGGCCGGCGGTGGGTCAGCCCGCCGACGTCGCGCGTGACCTGGTCGCCGAGGCCCGCGCCGGGCGCACCGTGACGCGACTGGTCAGCGGCGACCCGCTGACCGTCGACGCCGTGGTGGCCGAGGCCCTCGCGGTGTCCGGCGCCGAGGTGGCGTTCGACGTCGTACCCGGCGTGCCGTCGGGCACCGCGGTCCCCGCCTACGCGGGCGTCCCGCTCGGGTCGGCGCACATCGAGGCCGACGTCCGTGCGGGCGTCGACTGGGCCGCGCTCGCGGTGGCGCCCGGGGTACTGGTGCTGCACGCGGGCCCCACGCACCTGGCCGAGATCGCCAGCCGCCTCACCGAGCACGGCCGCGCGGCGCAGACGCCCGTCGCGGTCACCTCGGGTGGCTCGCAGACCACGCAGAAGACCGTGCAGGCCACCCTGGCCACGCTCGCGGCCGACGCCGCCGAGCTGGAGGGACCGCTGGTCGTCACGATCGGCGACGAGGTCGGCATGCGCGCGGAGCTGTCCTGGTGGGAGTCGCGTGCCCTGTACGGGTGGCGCGTGCTCGTCCCGCGGACGAAGGACCAGGCGGGCGCCATGAGCGACCGGCTCGCCGTCCACGGGGCCAGCGCCGAGGAGGTGCCGACGATCGCCGTCGAGCCCCCGCGCTCGCCCACCCAGATGGAGCGCGCCGTCAAGGGCCTGGTCGACGGGCGCTACCAGTGGGTCGTGTTCACCTCGACCAACGCCGTCAAGGCCGTGTGGGAGAAGTTCGCCGAGTTCGGCCTCGACGCCCGCGCGTTCTCCGGCGTCAAGATCGCCTGCGTCGGCACGGCCACCGCGGAGAAGGTGCGCGGGTTCGGCATCGTGCCCGAGCTGGTGCCCGACATCGAGGAGTCGCAGGAGTCCAGCTCCGAGGGCCTGCTGGGGATCTTCCCGCCCTACGACGACGTGCTCGACCCGGTCGACCGCGTGCTGCTCCCGCGTGCTGACATCGCCACCGAGACCCTCTCCGCCGGCCTGCAGGAGCGCGGCTGGGAGATCGACGACGTCACCGCCTACCGCACCGTCCGGGCCGCCCCGCCGCCCGCGCCGATCCGCGAGGCGATCAAGACCGGCGGGTTCGACGCGGTGTGCTTCACCAGCTCGTCCACCGTGCGCAACCTCGTCGGGATCGCGGGCAAGCCGCACGCCCGCACGATCGTCGCGTGCATCGGCCCGCAGACCGCGGAGACGGCGCGCGAGTTCGGCCTGCGCGTCGACGTGCAGCCGGAGGAGGCCCGCGTCCCCGCCCTGGTCGACGCCCTCGCCGCACACGCCGCCCGGCTCCGGGCCGAGGGGGCCCTCCCGCCCCCGCGCAAGGCCAAGGCCCGCCGCCGCTGACCGTGCCCGTCACGGAGCCGCCCTCCCACCTCGTCGGTGGGAGGGCGGTCGTGTTCGTGCCCACGGAGCGACCCCGGGGTGGCCACCGGCCCGCGGCGGTGCGGAGATCCGGGGACTCGCGGACGGGAAACGGGGGACTCGCGCCCACCCCCGCGAGTCCCCCGTTTCCCGCCCCCGAGTCCGGGGCGGGGCGGTCGTAGGGTGGCCCCATGGCCTTCCCCTCCCACCGGCCGCGCCGGCTGCGTTCCACCCCGGCCCTGCGGCGGCTCGTCGCCGAGACCGACCTGCGGCCCCGGCACCTGGTGCTCCCGCTGTTCGTGCGGGAGGGCATCACGGAGCCGGCGCCGATCGCGTCGATGCCGGGGGTCGTCCAGCACACCCGCGACTCGCTGCGCAAGGCGTGCGTGGAGGCCGTCGAGGCGGGCGTCGGGGGGCTGATGCTGTTCGGCGTCCCCGCGGTGCGCGACGCCACCGGCTCCGCGGGCGTCGACCCGGACGGCGTGCTCAACGCCGCGCTGCGCGACGTCCGCGCCGAGATCGGCGACGCGTCGGTGCTGATGGCCGACACCTGCCTCGACGAGTTCACCGACCACGGCCACTGCGGGCTGCTCGACGCGCAGGGGGGCGTGGACAACGATGCCACCCTCGCCGTCTACGCCGAGATGGCCGTGGCCCAGGCCGACGCGGGGGCCCACCTGCTCGGGCCCAGCGGCATGATGGACGGCCAGGTCGGCGTCATCCGCGACGCGCTCGACGCGGCGGGGCACACCGACACCGGCATCCTCGCCTACACCGCGAAGTACGCCTCCGCCTTCTTCGGGCCGTTCCGCGAGGCCGTCGACTCCCAGCTCAAGGGCGACCGCAAGGCCTACCAGCAGGATCCGGCCAACGTGCGGGAGTCGCTGCGCGAGCTCGCGCTGGACCTCGAGGAGGGCGCCGACCTGGTGATGGTCAAGCCCGCGATGTCCTATCTCGACGTGCTGCGCGCGGTCGCCGAGGTGGCCGACGTGCCGGTGGCGGCCTACCAGGTGTCGGGGGAGTACGCGATGGTCGAGGCGGCGGCGGCGAACGGCTGGCTCGACCGCGAGCGCACGATCGCCGAGACGCTCACCTCGATCCGCCGGGCCGGGGCCGATCTGGTTCTCACCTACTGGGCCACGGAGGCGGCGTTGCGACTCGGTCGCGGCTGAGCGTCGACGCCCCCTCACCGGCGGTTATCGGGTGTACGCTGCCGCCGCCAATTGATCACGGGGCTTCTGCGAAGCGCCGAGCGAGCGCACCGAGGAGAACGATGAGCTACGACCCCGCAGGCGGCCAGCCCGGAAACCAGGGTTGGCAGGGTGGGCAGCAGCCGCCCTACCCGCCGCCTCCCGGTGGCTACGGCCAGCAGCAGCCCGCCGGCTGGGGGCCGCCCCCCGGCGGCCCGTCCGGCGCGCCCGCGCAGAAGAGCTTCTTCTCGGCGCTGTTCGACTTCACCTTCGACAGCTTCGCGACGCCCGGCCTGATCCGGATCCTCTACATCATCGGCACCGTGCTGATCGTGCTCGGCTGGCTCGGCTACGTCGTCATCGGGTTCAGCGCGCTGGGTGCGGCGGCCGGGATCGGCATCCTCATCTTCGGGGCGATCTTCGCGCTGTTCGCCATCGCGCTGCTGCGGGTGTCGCTGGAGTTCTACTACGCCGTCGTGCGCATGTCCGAGGACATCCACCACCGCCGCTGACGATCATGGTCCCGGTCCGGGGAGCCGCGTGGACAGCGCCCGGGCCGGGATCTACGGTGGCCCGGTGAGCACTCCGCCGGACCCCGAGAAGGGTCAGCCGTACCCCGGCCAACAGGGCCAGCCGACCTACGGCACCGGGTACGGCGGCGTGCAGTACCCGTACCCGGCCGGTGACGGGCCGACCCAGCAGACGCCCTACCCCGGCCAGCCGCATCCCGGTCAGCCCGGTCCCGGCCAGCCCGGTCCCGGCCAGCCCTATCCCGGCCAGTCCCCGCAGGGCGGATCGCCCTACCCGTACAACCCCTACGCCCAGGCGTCGCCGTACGGCCAGTCGCCCTACGGCGGCTACCCGGCCGGAATGGGCGACCGGCCGGCGCCGGTGTCGCGGCCCGGCATCATGGTCGTCGGGCTGGTCCTGTCGATCCTCTCGGCGCTGCCCTTCCTCGCGTTCGGCGTGCTGTTCCTGGTGGTGCCGCTCGACACCTCGGTCATCCCGCCGGAACTGCTCGACGCGCCGGAGCTGGCCCAGGCCGGGCTCACACCCGAGTCGCTGCTGTCGTTCCTGCGGGTGTTCGGCGGGATCTTCGCCGCGCTCGCGCTGATCTACATCCTGTTCGCCGTGCTGGCCTTCACCGGCCGCAACTGGGCGCGCATCCTGCTCGCCGTCATGACCGGCGGCTTCTCGGTGTTCCTGGTGTTCGGCGCCGTCTCCGGCGGTGCGGCCGACCCGGCGAGCGCGGTGATCCTGCTGGCGCCGGTGGCGCTCGCCGTCGGCGGGGCGGTCATCCTGTTCCTCGCTCCGTCGAACGCGTACTTCTCCCGCCCCCGGGCCTGAGGCGCGCCCCGTCCGGGCGGATGTGAGACTGGCGGTCGTGGCCTCACGCACGTCGTCGTCCCAGGAACTGTTCGCCCGCGCCTGCACCGTGATCCCGGGTGGGGTCAACTCCCCGGTCCGCGCGTTCACCTCGGTGGGCGGTACACCGCGGTTCATGACCTCGGCGCAGGGCCCGTGGCTCACCGACGCCGACGGCTCCACCTACGTCGACCTCATCTGCTCCTGGGGGCCGATGATCCTCGGGCACGCGCACCCGGCCGTCGTCGACGCCGTGCGCAGCGCCGCCGGGCAGGGGCTGTCCTTCGGCGCCCCGACCCCCGCCGAGATCGAGCTGGCCGAAGCGATCATCGCGCGGGTCGCGCCGGTGGAGCAGGTGCGGCTGGTCAACTCCGGCACCGAGGCCACGATGAGCGCGATCCGGCTGGCCCGCGGCATCACCGGCCGGAAGGTGGTCGTCAAGTTCGCGGGCTGCTACCACGGCCACGTCGACGCGCTGCTGGCCCAGGCCGGGTCCGGCGTCGCCACGCTCGGGCTGCCGACCAGCCCCGGCGTCACCGGCGCGCAGGCGGCCGACACGGTCGTGCTGCCCTACAACGACCTCGACGCCGTGCGCGCGGTCTTCGCCGAGCGCGGCGCCGAGATCGCCTGCGTCATCACCGAGGCGGCCGCGGGCAACATGGGCGCGATCGCGCCGGTGCCCGGCTTCAACGCCGGGCTGCGCGAGGTCTGCCACGCCCACGGCGCGCTGCTCGTCGTCGACGAGGTGATGACGGGGTTCCGCGTGTCGCCGTCGGGCTGGTTCGGCGTCGACGGGGTGGCGGGTGACCTCTACACCTTCGGCAAGGTCATGTCCGGCGGGCTGCCCGCGGCGGCGTTCGGCGGCCCGGCGGCCCACATGGCGCACCTCGCGCCTGCCGGGCCGGTCTACCAGGCGGGCACGCTGTCCGGGAACCCCGTCGCCGTCGCCGCCGGTCTCGCGACGCTGCGCGCGGCCGACGACGCCGTCTACGCCGCGCTCGACGCCAACGCGACGCGCCTGGGCACCCTGCTCGGCGACGCGCTGTCGGCGGCCGGGGTGCCGCACCGCGTCCAGTACGCGGGCTCGATGCTGTCGGTGTTCTTCACCGAGGACGAGGTGCGTGACTACGCGGGCGCGCAGGCCGCGGCCACCTGGCGCTTCCCGGCGTTCTTCCACGCGCTGCTCGAACGCGGGGTGTACCCGCCGCCGAGCGCCTACGAGGCGTGGTTCGTCTCCGCGGCGCTCGACGACCGGTGCTGGGAGACGATCGAGGCCGCCCTGCCCACAGCGGCGCGGGCGGCCGCCGGGGCGACGCCGTGAGGACCACCGTGCACGTGTTGCGCCACGGCGAGGTGCACAACCCCGAGGGCATCCTCTACGGCCGCATCCCCGGCTTCCACCTCTCCGAGAACGGCCGCCACCAGGCGGGGCTCGTCGCGAAGGCGCTCGGTGACGCCGACCTGGGCGCCGTCGTCGCCTCGCCGCTGCAGCGCGCGCAGGAGACCGCGGCGCCGATCGCGGCCGCGCACGGCCTCGACGTCGGCACCGACGACGGGCTGATCGAGGCGGACAACCGGTTCGAAGGGCTCAAGGTCGCCGTCGGCGACGGGGCGCTGCGCAGCCCGTGGCACTGGCCGAAGCTGCGCGACCCGTTCACGCCGTCGTGGGGCGAGCCGTACCTGCAGATCGCGCACCGGATGCTCGGCGCCGTGCACCGCGCGCGCGAGCTGGCGCCGGGCCGCGAGGTGCTGTGCGTGTCGCACCAGCTGCCGATCTGGACGTTGCGGCGGTTCGTCACCGGGCAGCGCCTGTGGCACGACCCCCGCAAGCGGCAGTGCGGACTCGCCTCGCTCACCACCCTGGTGTTCGACGACGCCGCGCTCGTCCAGCTGCGCTACAGCGAACCCGCCGGGTCGAGCGACCCGCGGCAGACCGGCGCATGAGGCGGCTCGCGCTCGCGCTCGTCGCGCTGCTGGCCCTGGCCGGTTGCTCCAGCAGCCAGGACGCCGTGGCGAGCGACGGCGAGTTCACCTTCGTCGCGCCCGGCGGGCAGACCACGATCCTCTACGACCCGCCAGCCGAGCGCGGGCGCGTCACCGGGATCTCGGGGGAGAGCCTGCTGAACCCGGGCACCGAGATCGGTCTCGAGGACTACCAGGGCCAGGTCGTGGTGCTCAACGTGTGGGGCTCGTGGTGCGGGCCGTGCCGCGAGGAGATGCCCGACCTGCAGTTCGTGCAGGACACCGTCGAGGGGGTGTCGGTGCTCGGGCTCGACGTCCGCGACTCCCGCGACGCCGCCGCCGACTTCGTCCGCGACCGCGGCCTGACCTTCGACTCGATCTACGACAGCCCGGCCCGCACGCTCGCGCAGCTCTCGGGCTACCCGCGCAACACCACGCCGTCGACGCTGGTGCTCGACAAGCAGCACCGGGTGGCCGCGGTGTACCTGACGCAGATCCGGGTCCCCGAGCTGATCCCCGTCGTCGAGCGGCTGGTGGCCGAGCCGGCCTGACGCGGCCGGCCCCGGCACCCGCGCGCACCGGTCGGCCCCGCGCGCCCCGGGGCCCGCGCGCATCCTTCGGGCCTGCGCGCACCGTCGACTGTGCGCGTGGGGGCAGACCGTGCGCGTGGGGATGGAGGGTGCGCGTGGGGATCGAGGGTGCGCGTGGGGGCCCGCGCGCATCCTTCGGGCCTGCGCGCACCGTCGAGCGTGTGCGCGGGAGGTAGACGGTGCGCGTGGGGATCGAGGGTGCGCGGGGTCGACCGGGCGCGGGGGATCGGGGGTGCGCGGGGTCGACCGGGCGCGGGGGATCGAGCGTGCGGGGGAGTCCGCGCACTACACGTTGTAGAACCCGGCGCGCGCAGGCGGGGCGGGCGGGCCTACCCTGGAGCCCGATGGACCCCTCGACCACCCTCGCGGTCTCCGGCCCGCTGCTGGTCGCGGCCCTCGTGGCCGTACTGGCGGGAGCGGTGAGTTTCGCGTCCCCGTGCGTCGTGCCGCTGGTCCCCGGCTACCTCGCCTACCTGGCCGGTCTGGTCGGGGCCGACGCCCCGCCGGCGAGCCCGGCACAGGCGCGGGAGCGGCGCAGCGGGAGGTGGCGGGTGGCCGGGGCGGCGGGGCTGTTCGTCGCCGGGTTCACCGTGGTGTTCGGCGCCATCCTCACCGGCGTCGTGTGGCTGGCCGACACGCTGGTGGCCAACGAGGCGGTGCTGCAGCGCGTCGGCGGGGTCGTCATGATCGCGATGGGGCTCGCGTTCGTCGGGCTGATCCCGGTGCTGCAGAACGAGCGCCGCGTGCACTGGGTGCCGCGCGCCGGGCTGTGGGGGGCCCCGCTGCTGGGCGCGGTGTTCGGGCTGGGCTGGGTGCCGTGCATCGGCCCGACGCTGGCCGGGGTCGTCGCCGTCGCGGCGGGCACCGGGGGCGGATCGCTGCGCGGGGTGGTCCTCACGCTGGCCTACTGCGCCGGGCTCGGGCTGCCGTTCGTCGTCATCGCCCTCGGCGCCTCCCGGGCGGTCACCGCGCTGGGCTGGCTGCGCCGCCACACCCGCGCCATCCAGATCGGCGGCGGCGTGCTGATGGTCGGGGTCGGCGTCCTGCTCGTCAGCGGGCTCTGGGGCGGCATGCTGGCGCAGCTGCAGGTCTCGATCGCCGGATTCACCCCGGTGCTCTAGATGGTCACCGACACCCCGGTCCGCGCCACCCCCGCGCGCACCCCGCCGCCGGGCTGGACGGCCCTGCGCAACGCCTGGCGCTCGCTGACCTCGATGCGCACCGCACTGGTGCTGCTGTTCCTGCTGGCCCTGGCCGCGATGCCCGGCGCGCTGCTGCCGCAGCGCTCGCTCAACCAGCGCCTGGTCGACCAGTACTTCACCGACTACCCGACGCTCGCCCCGCTGCTCGACCGCGTCGGCGCCTTCGACGTGTTCGCCGCGCCCTGGTTCGCGGCGATCTACCTGCTGCTGATGACGTCGCTGATCGGCTGCGTCCTGCCCCGCACCTTCGACGACGCCCGCGCGCTGCGGGCGCGGCCCGTCGCCACCCCGCGCAACCTGGCCCGGCTGCCGCACCACGGCGGGGGCACCGTCGACGCCGGGCTCGACGACGCCGCGGCGCGGGTGCGCGGTCGCCTGCGCGGCTGGCGGGTGGCCGAGCGCGAGGAGGGGGCGGGGCGCACGCTGTCGGCGGAGAAGGGCTACTCGCGCGAGGTCGGCAACCTGGTCTTCCACCTGTCGCTGGTGGGGCTGCTGATCGGGTTCGCGGCGGGCAAGCTGTTCGGCTACGAGGGGCAGGTGATCGTCCCCGCCGGCGGCGGCGAGTTCTGCAACACCGGGATCCTGGGCTATGACTCCTTCCGTGCCGGCACCCTCGTCGACGGCACCGACCTGGCGCCGTTCTGCGTCCGCGTCGACGACTTCACCGCCACCTACCTGCCCACCGGCCAGCCCGACCGCTACGACGCCGCGCTGGGCTACCAGACCGGTGCCGACCTCGACGCCGGCCGGGCCGACGAGTGGCGCTCCTTCCCGCTGTCGGTGAACAACCCGCTGCGCACGGACGGGGCGCGCGTCTACCTGCTCGGCAACGGTTACGCGCCGATCTTCACCGTCACCTTCCCGAACGGCGACGTGCGCACCGGCGACGTCCAGTGGCGGCCGGTCGACCAGGCGACGCTGCTCTCGGAGGGGGCCACGAAGTTCGAGCCGCCCGGCGTCACCGACGACGAGCAGCGGCGCACCGGGCAGCTCGCCGTCACCGGGTTGCTCGCGCCCACCACCTCCGGCGGCGACGTCGTCACCTCGGTGTTCCCCGACCTGCGCGATCCGGAGGTCGCGATCGACGTGCTGCGCGGCGACCTCGGCCTCGACGACGGGCGCGGGCAGTCGATCTTCGAGGTGGACGCGGCGCAGGTCGAGTCCGGCGAGCTGGTGCGGGTGGCGCGGGAGAATTTGGTGCCGGGGCAGTCGGTCACGCTCGACGACGGCACGGAGATCCGGTTCGACGGTGTGCGCCGGTGGGTCAACCTGCAGATCAGCCACGATCCCGGGCAGGTCTGGGTGCTGGTCTTCGCGGTGACGATGCTGGCCGGTCTCGCGGCCTCGCTCGGGGTGCGGCGCCGCCGCTTCTGGGCCCGCCTCACCCCGTCCGACCAGCCCGGACGTACCGTGGTGGAGCTCGGTGGGCTCGCCCGCACCGACCGCGCCGGGTACGGCGAGGAGTTCGACCGCCTCCGGGCGGACCTGTTGGAGCCCGACGTGGTGAAGGACCCCTGATGCTCGCTCAGTACAGCGACCTCCTGTTCATGGCCGCCGTCGGCGTCTACGTGCTGGCGATGGTGCTGCACGCCGCGGAGTTCGCGGTCGCGCGCTCCGCGAAGCCCGTGCTGGTCGGCGCCGGTGGGCCGGACACCGTCGAGCGGCCGGCGCGCGGTGAGCGCTACGCGCGCATGGCCGTCTCGCTCACGGTGCTGGGCGCGGCGCTGCACACCGCCTCGATCGTCGCGCGCGGGATCGCCGCGCAGCGCTGGCCGCTGGGCAACATGTACGAGTTCACCTCGGCGATCTGCCTGGCCGCGGTCGTCGGGTGGCTGGTGATGCTGCGCCGCTCGCCGGTCACGCGCGCGGTCGGCCCGTTCGTCCTGCTGCCGGTCGTGGTGCTGCTGTTCCTCGCCGGCACCGTCCTCTACGCCCAGGCCGCGCCGGTCGTGCCCGCGCTGCAGTCGTACTGGCTCGTGATCCACGTCACCACGATCACGATCTCGTCGGGGCTGCTGCTGGTGCCCGGCGTGGCGAGCGTGCTGTTCCTGGTGCGCGGCGCCGGATGGCTGACCGACCGCCTCCCGTCCTCCGACGTGCTCGACCGCCTCGCCTACCGCGTCACGATCATCGCGTTCCCGCTGTTCACCTTCGCCGTCATCGCCGGGGCGATCTGGGCCGAGGCGGCGTGGGGCCGGTTCTGGGGCTGGGACCCCAAGGAGACCGTCGCGTTCGTCTCCTGGGTGATCTACGCGGCCTACCTGCACGCCCGGGCCACCGCGGGGTGGCGCGCCACCCGTGCGGCCTGGATCAACGTGGCCGGGTTCGCCACCGTGCTGTTCAACCTGTTCTTCATCAACATGGTGGTCGCGGGCCTGCACTCCTACGCCGGTCTGGGCTGATCGCGGCGAGGCCACCCGTACGCGCCTCGACCGCGGGCGGCGACGCGACTACCGTCGGCCCCCGTGACGGGGACCAGCGGTCGGAACGACGGGCTCGGCGGGAAGCGTTGATGACGGAGCGTGATTCCGAGAACGACGCGGACTACCCCGACGGCTCCGTCGGCCGGTACGTCCGTGAGCAGTGGGGTGCGTCGACGACGCCCCGCAAGACCCGCCCGTACGTGGCGCCGGTACAGCCGCCCTCGCCGCCCGAGCCCCCGCCGGGGGAGGAGCCCGACGCGCCGGCGGGTGACGCGTCGCTGCCCCTGCGCCCCCCGGCCCACCGTCTCGAGGAGTTCGACGACGACGTCGCGGCCTGGGCCGAGCGGGGCCGGGCGGCGAGCGCGCGGACGCCCGTCGACACCGGTCCGGCCCGCGGTACGGGTGCGTCGCACGGTGGGGTGCCGGAGGCCCGCGTTCCCGAGGCGCGCACGGCGGACCCGCGTGGGGTCGACTCCCGTGCCGTCGACCCGCGCGCCGCCGACCCGCACGCTGATCCTCGTGCCGTCGACCGGCGTGCCGTCGATCCCCGTGCCGACCCGCGTGCTGTCGACCCGCGGGTCGTGGCCCCCCGCGCCGGTGACGGGTGGACGGCCGACGCCCGCCACGCCGGACCGCCCGTCGACGACCGCCCCGGCCCCGTGGTTCCGCTCCCGGAGCCGCCCCGGCCCCCGCGGCCCCCGATGCGCCCCGGCCCGTCCGGCGAGTCCGAGGCGGGCCAGCGGACCCCGCCGCGCGGGGCCCCGCGCTGGACCGACCCGGGCGCCGTCGCTGCGCAGGAGGCCCAGCAGGCGCGCAACCCCGAGCAGCCCGACCTGTCCTCGGCGCGGCTGCTGCGCCCCACCAAGCGGCCGCCGCAGTCGGGCTGGCGCCGGCTCGTCTACGTCCTGTCCGGCCGGCTCATCAACCCGGGCGAGAGCCCGCTCGACATCCGCCGCCGCGAGCTCACCGTGCGCGTCAACCAGCCGTTGCTGGGCTGCTACAAGATCGGGGTGCTGAGCCTCAAGGGCGGTGTCGGCAAGACCACGATGACGGCCACGCTCGGGGCCACGTTCGCGTCGCTGCGCGGCGACCGCGTGGTGGCCGTCGACGCCAACCCCGACCGCGGCACGCTGAGCCAGAAGATCCCGCTGGAGACCAGCGCCACCGTGCGCAACCTGCTGCGCGACGCCCAGCGCGTCCGCCGCTACACCGACGTCCGGGCGTACACCTCGCAGGGGGCGTCGCGGCTGGAGGTGCTGGCCAGCGAGCAGGACCCGGCGGTGTCGGAGGCGTTCAGCGAGGACGACTACCGTCGCACCGTCAACCTGCTCGAGCACTTCTACAACATCGTCCTCACCGACTGCGGCACCGGACTGATGCACTCGGCCATGTACGGCGTGCTGGGCGTGGCCGACCAGCTGATCATCGTGTCGTCCAGCTCCATCGACGGGGCGCGCAGCGCGTCGGCCACGATGGACTGGCTCGACGCGCACGGCCACCAGGACCTCGTGCGCAACGCGGTGGCGGTGGTCAACAACGTGAGCCGGGCGTCGGGCGGGGTGGATCTGGACCGGGTGGCGGAGCACTTCGCGGCCCGCTGCCGGGCCGTCGTGCGGATCCCCTTCGACGCGCACCTGCAGGAGGGCGCGGAGGTCGATCTGGACCGGCTGGAGCCGGAGACGCGGCTGGCGTTGCTGGAGCTGGCCGCCGCCGTGGCCGACGCGTTCGCGTCGGCCCACAGCAGCGGGTGACTCAGGCCGGCGGGTCGTCCTGGCGCCGGACCCGCTCGTCGAGCTGGCGCAGGAAATCGGGGTCGTCGTCCGGCCCGCTGACGCGTGGGCGCGCCGGGCCGGGGACGGCCCGCTCTCCGGTGGGCGGAGCGTCACCGCGCACGGTGCTCATCGCCTTCCAGAGCACCAGAGCGATGATCGCGGCGCCGACGAACGCGATGAAGAACAGCATGGCTACCACCTCCACCGTCGAGGTTAGCGGAGGTGGGGCGTGACGGGAGTGAAGCCGGTGGGTGGGTGCTCAGCCGTGCGCGACGGGGAGGGTGGCCTCGCTGGTGAGGTCGGCCAGCAGGCTCCGGACCTCGGACTCGCGGAACCGGCGGTGCCCGCCGGGGGTGCGGATCGAGCCGATCCGGCCGGCCGAGGCCCAGCGCGTGACGGTCTTGGGGTCGACGCGGAACAGGCTCGCGACCTCGCCGGGGGTGAGGAGTCTCTCGTCGCTGCTCGTCGGTGCTGCCATGGTGCGCCTCCAGGTGGAATGTCCTGATACATCGTGACACTCGGGACCCCGGGTACTCGAACGGTTGGCCGGAGGTAAAGGGTGTTTAAAGGACGAATCAGACGAACGCTGCTCGTCGAGCGTCGGCGAAGGCGTTTCCGACGGGAGGTGTGGCGGTCGTCGGTCGGTTCGACATCGTGGGGCGGCCGCGGGTTCACGAGCTGAGTTGTCACTGTCGAACCGCCTCGCGATGACGATGACGTGTCCCGATCGGGCGCGGGCGCGGTGTTGCTGGGGGTGTACAGCAGCGCGGTTGGCGGGCATCGCCTCGCCCGCTTTATCGCACGATCTATGCAACGGCCATCTGATGTCGGATAGTTGGGAGCATGAGTGACACGATCGCGCCCCCGGTGGCCACCACACGCGCCGCCGCCCGGTGGGGCCGGGCCGACAAGGTGTCCATCCTCGGCATGGTCGGGTTCGTCCTGCTGCTCAACGTCGTGGGCTGGGGCGTGCTGGTCCTGGTGATCGCCCCGCAGAACCTGGCGCTGGGCAGCACCGGGGCGTTCGGGGTGGGCCTGGGGTTGACCGCGTTCCTGCTCGGGGTGCGCCACGCCTTCGACGCCGACCACATCGCCGCGATCGACAACACCACCCGCAAGCTGGTCGGCGAGGGCAAGCCCGCGCTCGGCACCGGCTTCTGGTTCTCCCTGGGCCACTCCAGCGTGGTGTTCGGGCTGTCGCTGCTACTTGCTGTGGGGGTCGGCGTGCTCGCCGGCCCGGTCCAGGACGAGAACTCCCAGCTCCAGCAGACCCTGGGGCTGATCGGCACCATCGTGGCCGGGGTGTTCCTCATCCTGATCGGGCTGATGAACCTGTTCGCCGTGATCGGTATCGCCCGGGTGTTCCGCCGGATGCGCACCGGCGAACTCGACGAGGCCGAGCTGGAGCGCCAGCTGCACAACCGCGGCTTCCTGGCCCGGCTGCTCGGCCGGGTGATGCGCCGGGTCAGCAAGCCCTGGCACATGTACCCGGTCGGGCTGCTCATGGGACTGGGCTTCGACACCGCCACCCAGGTCGCCCTGCTCGTGCTCGCCGCCGGCTCCGCGCTCACCCTGCCCTGGTACGCCATCCTCGTCCTGCCCGTGCTCTTCGCCGCCGGAATGAGCCTGTTCGACACCGCCGACGGCATCTTCATGGCCCGCGCCTACGGCTGGGCATTCCTCAAACCCGTCCGGAAGGTCTTCTACAACCTGACCGTCACCGTGCTCTCCGTCATCGTCGCGCTGGTCGTCGGCGTCATCCTGCTGATCGGGCTGCTCACGGAGAAGCTCGGCATCGACACCGGCCCGCTGGCCGCCATCGGCACCCTCGACCTCAACTACGTCGGCTACACCGTCGTCGCCCTGTTCGTGATGACCTGGCTCGTCGCGTTGGCGATCTGGAAGTTCGGTCGGATCGAGGAGCGCTACGGCATCACGACCAACTCGGGCAGCCCGGGCCCGGGCCACTGACCATCGCGAGCAGTCGAGGCAAACAAGGCAGAGCCCCACCGCAGACCGCACGACAGCCGAATGGGGGTGGCTGCCACCGCGTGACCCCTCGTCGGGCACCGTGTCGAGCCCGTCGGCCACGCGGGCCAAGCAGCTGCACGTGTGACTCCTGCCGTGCTGCGAATCGGCATGGTCACCCGCAGATCGCCGCGGCGCAGGGGTGTGCGGATCCCGATGTCGTCGCGGGAGGTGGGGCATCCGCGACCAGCGCTGCCGCGTGCGCCGCGCTCAGGGTGCCGCGCACCGAGCCGGATACCTCGGACTTCCCCCGGTGCGGAGCCGGTAGTCGACGTCGACCTCGCTGATGTCCTCCGGCGAGCTTCCGACGACGAGTCTCGCGGCAGACTCGGGCTGTCCATCGCGGAGGGGCTCGTCGAGGCGAGCCCCGTGCGCAACCACCGGCTGGGCTAGCGGGTGCAGGTGCGGCTGCCGCTGACCGTACCCCTTACCGGTCCCTGACGGTCCAATCGGATCGGACCGGGGGATCCGGCCGGACGCCTACGGTCGGTCACATGCGTTCATCGCTCGCCGCACCCGGTCGCGGACTGCTGGCCGGCCTCGTCGCCGGACTGCTCCTCACCACGATCCAGGCCCTGGCCCGCCTGTGGCTCGGCGTCCCCCCGCCCGCCGAGCTGCTCGGCGACCGGATCGCCCCGCTGCTGTCGATCGACCAGTTCTTCGGGCTGTTCGGGGTCTTCGGCGGTTACAACGGGCTCAAGCAGGCCGGGATCCTCGGCGGGACGGCCGGGCAGCTAGCGGTCGGCTTCGTCATCGCGATCGCGGTGGCGGTGGTGTCGCGGCGCCCACTTCGGCTGCTGGTGATCCTCACCGCGCTGTTCCTCGCCGCCGCGCTGGCGGTGCTGTGGCCGAACCTGTCCACCAACTACGGTGGATGGACGCCCGGCCCGGCCCGGGCGATCACCATCGCCACCATGGTCGTCGGGTTCGCGCTGTTCGGTGCAGCAGTGGCGGTGGTGCTGCGGGTACTCACCGCGCGGCCGGCCGCACCCACCTCACCGGGGCCCGTGTCACCGGGGCGCCGCGCGGTGCTCGGCGGAGTCGGGGCCGGGGTCGTCGGGGTGGGTCTCGCCGCGGCCACCGGCGGGATCGGCGCGGCGCTGGTGCGCGAGTCGACCTTCTCCTACGACGGCCTGCGCGTCGGCGGCCCGGGCATCACCCCGATCACGGCCAACGAGGCGTTCTACACCGTCACCAAGAACGTGATCGACCCGCGGATCACCCCGTCCCGCTGGAACTTCGGCATCGACGGCGCCGTCGCCACCCCCACCACCTGGAACCTCGGCGACCTGCGTGCGATGCCCCAGCTCACCCAGGAGACGACGCTGAGCTGCATCAGCAACGGCGTCGGAGACGGGCTGGAGAGCAACGCGATGTGGACCGGCATCCCGCTCGCCGACCTGATCGCGGCCGCGGGCCCGTCCGACGCCACCGTCGAGGTGCTGCTCACCGCCGTCGACGGCTACACCGACACGTTCCCGATCGACAAAGCGCTCGACCCCACCACCCTGCTCGCTTTCGGGATGAACGGCGTCGACCTCCCGCGCCGGCACGGCTTCCCGGCGCGGCTGGTCGTGCCCGGCATGTACGGTGAGAAGTGCCTCAAGTGGATCACCCGGGTGGAACTGGTGACCGAGGAGCGCAAGGGCTTCTACGAGACCCAGGGCTGGGGCCCGAACTTCGAGATCCCCACCCGGTCCCGGATCGCCTCGCTCACCTCCGGCGCGCAGGTCCCACGCACCTCCACCACGGTGCTCACCGGCACCGCGCACGGCGGCAACCGCGGCGTGGCCCGGGTGGAGATCAGCGTCGACGGCGCCCGCACCTGGACCGACGCCCGCATCACCTACCCCGGCACCCGCCTGTCCTGGGCGTTGTGGAGCCACGACTGGCGGCCGAACACCGCCGGGGTCACCCAGCTCGTCGTCCGCGCCACCGATCAGGACGGCGGCCGGCAAATCATCGACGAGCGGGGTGTGGTCCCGCAGGGCGCCACCGGCCTGCACAAGGTGGACGTAACGGTGATCTGAGCGGACCCGTGGCCATGGCCATGGAGTTGCTCGCGCTCGGTGGGGTGTCGCTGCGATCGTCCGGGCCTGCGCCTCTAGGCTCAAAGCCGTTCAGTTGCGGTCACTGCTGCTGGTCAAGGATCTTGTTGCGGCGTGTCGTTGCCGGAGATGGGAGCGGAGCTCCGGTAGGAGAGGTGGTCCTCCAAGACTGCCTCGACACCTACCGGGAGCTTCGCTGAGCGCCGATTCTGTCATCACCCGGGTCGTCACCGTGGCCGGCGGGTACTTCGCTCCTGGGCATCTGGGCGAGTCGACCCGGATCGTGCCTTTCGAGATGGGCGACGCCGCGCTGGCCGAGACCCGCAGCGTGCAGCGGCGGCTACGGTTGTCGCCCTCGCAGGTAGTGGTCTACCTGCTGCTCGCCGGCGGTCTGTTCACCAAGATCGGCTGGCCACAGTTCTGGGCCCGGCTGTGCACGGGCCTGGACGGGCTCGCCCCGGCCACCCCGAGCGCGAGCGCGTTGGCCGCCGCCCGGGCCCGGGTGGGAGTGGCGCCGCTGCGAGCGTTGTTCGCCTGCTGGGCGGCGCGGAACCGGTTGCGTGCAGGTGGGTGTCGCCCGCGCGGGCCGCCGAGGGGTGTTCTAGCGGGGTCGACTGGTCACTGCGGTGGACGGCCCGATCCTGTGCTGCCCCGACACCCCGGCCAACCCGATCGAGTTCAGCAAGGGCGGCAGCAGCCGCTGCGCCACCACCGGCTATCCGATGGTCCGGGCGCTGGTGGCCTGTGGCACCCGCCCGATCATCGACGCGGTGTTCGGCACCGACCGCACTCATGAACTCGGCTACGCCCACCACCTGCTCGGGTCGACCCGGCCCGGGATGATCGTGCTGGCCGACCGGAACTGTCGCGGCCGCCACCTGGATCACCGCGCTGGCCGCCACCGTCTACTGCACCGCCGTCGACGGGCGGACCACCCAGTTGCTCGGGGTCTCACTCGCCCAGCCGTCGCCGACCGGCCAGGCTCAAGCCACGCCGTCACCGGCGGCCGTGTCCGCTGCGAGGAACTCCGAGGACGAGCCGGCCGGCCATGTCGACCGTGAATCTCGGTGTGCGTCCCTGTGGCCAGCCAGCAGCCCTGTCATTCTCAGGAGTTAGATTCGTCTACCTTTGTAGGTGAACGTAGGCTAACATGTAGGCGATGACAACTACCGACTCCACCCAGCGCCCGACAACCGGTGATACCACTCTCACGATCGCCGAGATCCGGGCCCGCGGTCCGTGGCGGGGCCGGTTGTTGTTCTTCGGACCGGCGATCGTCGCTGCGATCGCCTACGTCGACCCGGGCAACTTCGCCACCAACTTCTCCGCCGGCGCCCAGTTCGGCTATCTGCTGCTGTGGGTGATCGTCGGCGCCAACCTGCTGGCGATGCTCATCCAGTCGCTCTCGGCCAAGCTGGGTCTGGCCACCGGCCGCAACCTGCCGGAGATGTGCCGTGACCGGTTCCCCCGCCCGGTGTCGCGCGGGATGTGGGTGCAGGCCGAGATCGTTGCCATCGCCACCGACCTGGCCGAGGTGATCGGCGGCGCGATCGCGCTGAATCTGCTGTTCGGGATCCCGCTGTTCACCGGCGGAGTGATCACCGGGATCGTCGCGTTCGCGCTGCTGGCGCTGCAGAGCCGGGGCTTCCGGCCGTTCGAGCGGGCCATCGCCGGGCTCTTCTTCGTCATCCTGCTCGGCTTCCTGAGCACCGTGGTCCGCATCGAGATCGTCCCGGCCGACGCCGTCGCCGGGCTCGTCCCCCGGTTCGACGGCACCGACAGCCTGCTGCTGGCCACCGGCATCATCGGCGCCACGGTGATGCCGCACGTGGTCTACCTGCACTCCGCGCTCACCCAGACCCGGATCCGCGCCGACACCGCGCAAGACCGCAAGTTCCTGCTGCGCCGCCAGCAGACCGACGTCGTCGTCGGGATGGGGCTGGCCGGGCTGGTCAACGCTGCCATGCTGGTCATCGCGGCCACCCTGTTCTTCGGCACCGACATCCCCGACACCGACACCCTCGACGGCGCCTACGCCGGCCTCGCCCGGGTCCTCGACCAGCCGGCCGCGTTCGCGTTCGCGATCGCCCTGCTCGCGTCCGGTTTCGCCTCATCCGGGGTGGGGACCTACGCGGGCCAGGTGGTCATGCAGGGCTTCATCCGGCGCCAGATCCCGCTGCTGCTGCGCCGGGCACTCACCCTCGCCCCCGCGCTGGTCGTGCTGGGCATCGGGATCGACCCCACCCGCGCGCTGGTGCTGTCCCAGGTCGTGCTGTCCTTCGGCATCCCGTTCGCGCTGGTCCCGCTGGTGCTGCTCACCCGCCGCCGCGACGTCATGGCGGAGCTGGTCAACCACCGCCTCACCACCACCGTCGCCGGGCTGGCCGCCGCGCTGATCATCGGGCTCAACGTGTTCCTGATCTGGCAGACCGCCACCGGCGCCTGACCGCCGCTCGGCAGTCGCCCGGCCGGCGAACCCGCCCGGCCCGTGCGACCCTGCTGGGCGGCACGGCACGCGCCACCGACCGTCACGCCCCGACTACCAGGGGCGGGCCGGTTCCCGCTCCATCGACGTGCCAGGACGATCAGGCCGAGCACGAATCAGGCCGCCCGAGAGATACCCGGTGGCCCAGGTCCTGAAGTCCGGTGTGAAGTCGGTGGCGTTGCCGAAATGGGCCACGACGTATGGTGGGGGCGACGATCGCACCGAGCGCGATGACCCGATCACGTCGCCAGGACCGGCCGCCGTCGCGCATGACGAGGTCGGTAGCGGTCATGGCCTTACTGTCGTGTCAGCTTCACGGTCCGGCCGGCCCGAGGGGTCGTAGGCTTGGGGTATGACCTCTCCGACCGCCCCGGGCCTGTTGTCCGCAGTGGGGCTCTACACGCTCGCGCGTTCGGGTCTGCTCGCCGTCGTCGCCGCCCTGTTGATGCTGGCGGGGGTGCCGGTCGTCGTGGCGCTGCTGGTGGCGTTGATCGTGGCACTGCCGCTGTCGATGGTGCTGTTCCGCGGCCTGCGCTCCCGCCTCGACGCGGCGCTCGCCGAGTCGTCGCGGCGGCGGTCGGTGGAACGCGAGGCGCTGCGCTCGCGGCTGCGCGGGGAGGACCGGTAGCGGCGTCAGCGCAGGCCGCCGAGCGCGGTACCGACGCCGGTCAGCACCGACCACGCCAGCAGCAGCAGCCCCGTCGCCCCCAGCACGCGGACGAGCGCGCGGCCGTCCGCCCCGCCCAGTACCTGACGGGCGGGCGGCACCGCGAGCGGCAGCGCCAGCAGAGCCAGCAGCATCGGCCAGCTGCGCAGCCCGGCCAGCGCGGAGAGCACGAACGGGACCGCGACCAGCGCGACGTAGAGGCGGCGGGTGTCGGCGTCGCCGAGCAGGACCGCGAGGGTCCGCTTGCCCGAGGCGGTGTCAGTGGGGATGTCGCGCAGGTTGTTGGCGACGAGCAGCGCGCAGGCCAGCAGCCCGACCCCCACGGCCCCGATGACGGCGAGCGGGCTCGGCGGGCCGCTCTGCGTGACGACCGTGCCGAGCACCGCGACGGGCCCGAAGAACACGAAGACGGCCACCTCGCCGAGGCCGGCGTAGCCGTAGGGCCGCGAGCCGCCGGTGTAGAACCAGGCGCCCGCGATGCACAGCGCCCCGACCGCGATCAGCCACCACTGCTGCGCGAGCGAGACCAGCGTGAGCCCGGCCAGCCCGGCCACGACGAAGCATCCGAAGGCCACGGAGCGGACGGCCGAGGCCTCGGCCAGCTTCGACCCGACCAGCCGCAGCGGGCCGACCCGGTCGTCGTCGGTGCCGCGGATGCCGTCGGAGTAGTCGTTGGCATAGTTCACCCCGACCACCAGCGCCACCGCCACGAGCAGGGCGAGCAGCGCCCGCCCCGGCGCGACGGTCCCGGCCCCGATCGCGGCGCCCGTCCCGACCACGACCGGGGAGACGGCGGTCGGCAGGGTGCGCGGGCGGGCGCCCTGCACCCACTGGTTCAGCGTGGCCACACCGGAACGCTATCCGGCCCGGTCCTCGGAGTGGGTGGTCGGCACCTCCGGTGATCGTTCCGAGGTGGGGGTGGTGGTCGTTCGAACCGCCGCGATGCCCACCTCGGAACGATCACTGCGGGGAGGTGGGTTCCGCGGTCGGTGCGGGGGAGCCGGTCGGGTCGGTGGTTGCGGGGCTGTTGCTCGCGCGGCTCTCCGAGCCGGTGGGGGCGTCGGACGTGGATGTACCGGACGAGGGGGTCCCGGCCGCGGGGGCGTCGCCCGTCGCTGCGTCGCCGGTCGCTTCGTCGCCGGGATCGGTCGCGCTGGTGGGGCCGGCGGCGTCGGTGGGGCCGGCCGTGTCGGTGGGGCCGGCCGTGTCGGTGGGGCCGGCAGCGTCGGCGGGGGCGGTGTCGCACGCGGCGACCCCCTCGGCGTCGGACACGACGTCGGCGTCGATGTACTGGTCGGTCCCGATCCGCAGCCAGGTGGCCGCGTCCGTGGTGAGGGCGCACTCCACCGGCACGGCGGCGCTCTCCGCTGCCACGCCCACGACGTCGGCGGCGGCGTCGGGTGCGGACAGGACGTCGATCGGCTCCTCGGCGCTCACCAGCGACAGACGGACGGAGCCGGTCCACAGGTAGTCGACGGTGACCCAGGAGTTGTCGGTCAGGCCGAGCGCGTCCCAGAACAGGCCGTCGCCGAGGTCGATGCCTGCGGGGTTGGAGGGGGTGCGGCCGTACTGGTCACGGCCGCCGTTGTAGCCGTCGGCGTACGCGGCCTGGGCCTGCGGGAGGCCCTGCGGGAGGTCCTTCCACTCCTGGCGCTGATCCGCGGGGTTCCAGTAGTCGTCGCGGGTGTTCCACGGGCCCACGTCCCAGACGGGGGCGAACGCGCAGCGTCCGTTGGGCGCACACACCTTGACGGAGTAGTCGCTGGTGCCGCGGGGCGACAGTGCGCGACGGGAGGGGAGGGCGACGAACTGGTCGCGCTCGGCGATCACGTGGCCGTTCGCGGTGGTGCCGCCGACGAGCCCCTCGCGGGTGGCGAACACGCGGTAGTTCAGCGCCGCCGACTCCACCACTGCCTCGGTGCGCGCCGCCGCTGGAAGGGCGGTGACCGTCACCCCCCGGACGGCCGGCTCCGTGGCCGGCTCGCCGGTCAGCACGAGGCGGGTCTGCACCTGCGAGGTCGTCTCGGGCAACGTCGCCGTGCCGGACGTCGCGGGTATCCATTCCGTCCATCCGCCCGAGGCGCGGAGCCCCCGGACGTCAACCGTGGCGGTGCTGCCCTCGGGCAGGTCGCCGTCGACGGCGGTGCCGACGCGGTCGGTCGGCGTGTCGAGGGTCTGTGCGGGCAACGTGAGCAGGCCGGTCGGGACGGGCGCGCCGTCGTCGTCGGCGGGGAGCAGGTGGGTGCCCGAGCGGTCGAGCCGCGCGGTGCCGTCGGCGACCACCACGCCCGCGCTCTCCCCGGCGACGAGGTCGGGGTTCCAGGACGCCGTGCCGGTCTCGGTGGCGGCGGCCGGTGCGGCCGTGCCGAGCGCGACCGCGCCGACGACGGCCAGCAGGGTCGCGGTGCGCAACCTCATCCGCATACTGAGAACTCCCCGTGTGGTTTCTGTGACTGCTGGTGCCTGTGTTGCTCCTGCTGGCGCAGCAGACCGGATGAGGGAGTAGTGGTCAATCAACGCAGAGTGAGCGACCTGATGTGATGGCGCAATCCGTCACCCGCTCGGGGGCTCCAGGCCGCCCGTCACCGTGACGAGTCGGGTCACCGCCGCACGATCGGGCTTGCCGATCCCCCGCACCGGGATCTCCGCCACGTCGACGATCCGGCGCGGCACCGCGGCCCGGCCGAGCGCCGCGCGCACGGCGTCGCGCAGCCCGTCGTCGCCGGGGCGGCCCGGCCCCGGCACGACGGCGGCCGCGACGACCTGCCCCCACCGCACGTCGGGGATCCCGACGACGCACGCCGCGCGCACCCCGGGCTGCGCGACCAGCACCCGCTCGACGGCCGCGGGGGCCACGTTCTCCCCGCCGGTGACGATCACGTCGTCGGCCCGGCCCAGCACCTCCAGCCGCCCGCCGACGAGACGGCCGAGGTCGCCGGTGCGGAACCGCCCGCCGAACGGGGGCCCGCCGAGGTAGCCGGTGGCCAGCGTCGGCCCGCCGAGCACGATGCGGCCGTCGGCCTCGAGATCGACCGTGACGCCGTCGAGCGGCACCCCGTCGTAGACGCACCCCCCCGCCGTCTCGCTCATGCCGTAGGTGGTGACGACGGCGACGCCCGCGTCGAGCGCGCGGCGGCGCAGGTCGGCGTCCAGGGCCGCGCCGCCGACGAGCACCGCGCGGTAGGAGCGCAGCGCGTCGAGGGCGGGACCGCCGGCGTCGAGCAGGCGCAGCAGCTGGGTGGGGACCAGGCTGGTGTGCCGCGGGCCGGGGCCCAGACCGTCGGTGACGGCGGCGAAGGCGTCGGCGCGGAAGCCCGGGCGCAGGTCCTGCACCGCGGGCGGGGCCCCGGCCAGCAGTGCCCGCACGATCACCTGCACCCCGGCGACGTGCTCGGCCGGCAGCGCCAGCAGCCAGCGGGCGGGACCGCCGAGCCGGGCGGCGGTGGCGCCTGCCGACGCCCGCAGCGCGGCCGCCGTCAGCGCGACGTGCCGCGGCCGGCCGGTGGAGCCGGACGTCGCGATGACGACGGCGGTCGCGGGCGGGGGCCCGGGCGTCGCCGGTGCCGGACCGGTGTGCGGCAGGACGGCGGGCCCGCCGTCGAGCGCGGCGGCGAGGGCGTCGACCAGCGCGTCGACGCCGCCGGGGGAGCCGTCGAGGGCGATCGTCCGCATGGGCGTGAGTCCACACCGTCGGCGCGACCGGGGGCCATCCGGGGCACGACCGGCGACCGTGGGTCACGGCCGGTCACTCGGTCGTGACGCAACGGCTCCGCACCCCGACCCGATATGCCGGGTATGGGGACGGTGGGCTGGGTCGCGGTCGGGGCGGTGGTGTGGCTGGCGGCGTCGGTGCTGGTGGGGCTCGTCGCGGGCGCCGCCATCCGGGTGGGCGGCGCGGTGCCGCGATCGGCCTGCGTGCGGGGGCTCAGTAGTGCCAGGGGTACGCCGCCCAGTCCGGCTCGCGCTTCTGCAGGAACGCGTCCCGGCCCTCCACGGCCTCGTCGGTCATGTACGCCAGCCGGGTTGCCTCACCGGCGAACAGCTGTTGCCCGACCAGTCCGTCGTCGGTGAGGTTGAAGGCGTACTTGAGCATCCGCTGCGCGGTGGGCGACTTGCCGTTGATCTCCCTGGCCCACTGCAGCGCGGTGGCCTCTAGCTCCGCGTGCGGGACGACGGCGTTGACCGCGCCCATCCGGTGCGCGTCGGCCGCGGAGTACTCCCGGCCCAGGAAGAAGATCTCCCGGGCGAACTTCTGCCCCACCTGCTTGGCCAGGTAGGCCGAGCCGTAGCCGCCGTCGAAGCTGCCCACGTCGGCGTCGGTCTGCTTGAAGCGGGCGTGCTCGGCGCTGGCCAGCGTCAGGTCGGCCACGGCGTGCAGCGAGTGCCCGCCCCCGGCCGCCCACCCGTTGACGACGGCGATCACGACCTTGGGCATGAACCGGATCAGCCGCTGGCACTCCAGGATGTGCAGCCGCCCCGCCCGCCCGGCCTGCACCGTGTCGGCGGTGTCGCCGTCGGCGTACTGGTACCCGGAACGGCCGCGGATGCGCTGGTCGCCGCCCGAGCAGAACGCCCACACGCCGTCCTTCGGGGCGGGACCGTTGCCGGTGAGCAGGACGCAGCCGACGTCGGGGGTCTGGCGGGCGTGGTCGAGCGCGCGGTAGAGCTCGTCGACGGTGCCGGGGCGGAACGCGTTGCGCACCTCGGGGCGGTCGAACGCGATGCGCACGGCACCGGTGTCGACGGCGCGGTGGTAGGTGACGTCGACGAAGTCGAAGCCCTCCACCGGGCGCCACGCGGAGGGATCGAAGATCTCGGAGACCGGTTCGGACACGGCACGCACACTACGGATCCGGTACGCGGCGGGCGGCGGGACCACCGGACCGCGGGGAGCGCCGCCTGCCGCACCGTGCACACCCGGCGGTCGCGCTGCACACCCCGTGACGTGTGCACGGCGACGGCCTGGTGTGCACCGCGGGCGGGACGGGCGACCGGACGGCGGGACGGCCACCGGTCTGCGACGCTGGGGCGGTGACGGACACGGTGACCGCGGGTGCCCGGACGACCTCCCTCCACCGGGTCGGACGGGCCGTCGCCGTGGCCGCCCCGGGGCTGGTGCTCGCGGTGCTCGGGCTGTTCCATCCCCGCGTGCTGGCCCAGTCGACGGCGGGGGCGTGGTGGCAGCTGCACGTCGTCGCCCTGCCGTTGTTCCCGCTGCTGGCGGTCGCGCTGTGGGTGCTGCTGCGCGGCGAGACCGGTGTGGTGGCGTGGCTCGCCCGGATCGCCGCCTACTCCTACGCCGCGTTCTACACCGCGCTCGACGTGCTGGCCGGCATCGGCGCCGGGTACCTCGTCGACCGGGCGCAGAGCGGCAGCCAGGAGGCGAACGACCTGCGCTCGCTCGGCAACGACCTCGGCATGATCGGGTCCTGGTCGTTCCTCGTCGCCGTGGTGCTCACCGGGTTCGTGCTGGTGCGCCGGGACGGGTGGGCCGCGCTGCCCGGAGCCGCGATCCTCTTCGGTGGCGCGGCGAGCTTCCTGCACGGCCACATCTACTGGCCCTCCGGTGGGCTCGCGATGGTGGCGGTGGCCGGGGGGTGCGCGGCACTCGCCTGGGCGGCGGGGACGCGTCCCGCTCCGCAGCCCGGCGGCACCGCGCCGGTCCCGTCCTCGTCGTAGGTCGCGCAGTGGCGGCGGGGCCCGGCGACACCGCCCGTCTCGCGGGGCCGCGGAACGGGGGACTCGCGGGCGCGGAACTGGGGACTCGCGGGCGGGGAACGGGGGACTCGCGGGGTCGGGTCGGGAACGGGGGGTCGCGCGTGCTGGCAGGATCGCCATCGTGCACTCCCTGCCGAAGGGCGCGAACGCGCCCCTCCCGCCCGGTCCGGTCTCGGTGCGCGTCACGGCCGCCGCGCCCGTCGACATCTCCGCGCTGCTGGTGGCCGCCACCGGGAAGGTCCGCAGCGACGCCGACTTCGTGTTCTACAACCAGCCCACCGCGCCCGGTGTGCGCTACGACCCCGCCGGTGTCGACGTCGACCCGGCCGCGGTCGAGGACGCGATCGACAAGGTCGTGGTCACGGCGAGCCTCGACGGCCGCGGGCCCACCACGTTCGGGGCGCTGGGCGGGCTGCGGATGGACGTGGCCGTCGGCGGGACGCCGGTCGCGGACTTCACCCCCGACGGTCTGGGCCCGGAGACGGCGCTGCTGTGCGTCGAGATCTACCGCCGCGGGGCGCAGTGGAAGGTGCGGGCGGTCGGGCAGGGCTATGCGAACGGACTGGGCGGGATCGCCACCGACTACGGCATCACCGTCGACGACGAGCCCGCCCCGGTGGAGCAGGCGCCGCCCACGCCGCAGGCTCCCTCGGTCGTCAACCTGGACAAGGGGAAGGTGTCGCTGGCCAAGCGGCAGACGGTGTCGCTGGTCAAGACCGGCGCGCCGCCGCTGCGCCGCGTCGCGATGGGCCTGGGCTGGGACCCGGCGCGGGGCGGGCGCAGCATCGACCTCGACGCGTCCGCCGTCGTGATCGGCAGCCGCGGCAAGAAGACCGACTCGGTGTGGTTCATGTCCAAGAGCGCGTTCAAGGGGGCGCTGGAGCACTCCGGCGACAACCTCACCGGCGACGGGGACGGCGACGACGAGACCATCCAGGTCGACCTCGCGAAGCTCCCCGACGACGCGCAGGCGATCGTGTTCGTCGTCAACTCCTTCCAGGGGCAGAAGTTCACCGAGGTCAGCCGGGCCTACTGCCGCCTCGTCGACCTCGACACCCGCGCCGAGCTCGTCCGCTTCGAGCTGACCGACTCCGAGCCGCACACCGGCGTGATCATGTGCGTGCTGCGCCGCGCGGGCGCCGCCTGGACGATGACCGCGATCGGCGAGTTCCACGACGGCAAGACGGTCCGCGCGATGTACGGCCCGGCCGAGGCGCTGCTGAGGGACCTGGGCTAGGG
>NZ_BJNG01000024.1 GCF_006539565.1 Pseudonocardia hydrocarbonoxydans | reverse complement strand
CCCTAGCGGTGGACCAGGTCGGCGCGGACCCGATGGGTGCCCGGGTGCTGGGGGCGCTGCGCACGGCCGTCATCTCCGGGGAGCTCGCGCCGGGCTCGCTGCACTCGGTGCAGCAGCTCGCGACCCAGCTGGGGGTGTCGCGCACGCCCGTCCGGGAGGCGCTGATCCAGCTGGCGCAGCAGGGGATCGTCCGGTTCGAGCGCAACCGCGGTGTGCGGGTGCTGCAGACCTCGCTGCACGACCTCGAGGAGGTCTTCGCGCTGCGGCTGCTGCTGGAGGTCCCGGCCACCCGCCGCGCCTGCGCGCTGCTCGACGCCACCGGGCGCCGGGACCTGCGGAGGATCTTCCGGGCGATGGAGCGCGCCGCCGACGCCGACGACGAGTTCGCGCTCTGGGAGCACGACCGCCGCTTCCACCGGGCGGTGCTGGAGGCGTCGGGCAACCGGCGGCTCGCGCAGTACGTCGACGGGCTGCGCGACACGGTCCTGCGCCGCGGGGTGTCGACGGCGCGGTCGTCGCGCTCGCTGCACGACATCGTCGCCGAGCACGTGGTGATCCTGGAACGGATCGAGGCGGGCGACCCCGACGGGGCCGCGGCGGCCATGCACGCGCACGTCCGGCACACCGCCGAGCTGCTCATCGCGCAGGAGAGCGGGGAGCCCGCGGGCACCGTCGAGATCGACCTGGGCTGGACGAACCGTGATCGGATGCGCACGGATTGACGAGTGGCATGTCACATGCCACGGTGCGGTCAGGCGCGTCCGAGCGCGTCCCTCGACGGCGAGAGGATCCCCCATGGCCACTGCGAACAAGGTCACCGTCATCCCCTGCGGGGCGATGACGGCCGACCTCACCTGGCTCCTGCTCAAGCCCGGCAAATCGATCACCGACCGGCACCACAAGGACGCCCCACCGCCGTGGGTCGACGTGCCGACGCACTGCGTCCTGGTGGAGACCGACGAGGGCAAGGTGCTCTGGGACACCAGCTGTCCCAGCGACTGGGAGGAGCGCTGGGCGCCCACCGGCCTGCAGGACTTCTTCCCCTACGACAAGGTCGCCGACGACGAGTACCTGGACGCGCGGCTCAACCAGCTGGGCGTCGGCCTCGACGAGATCGACTACGTGATCCTGTCGCACCTGCACTTCGACCACGCCGGCAACGCGCAGATGTTCAAGAACACCAACGCGAAGCTGGTCTGCCACGAGCGCGAGAAGGACTTCGCGTTCAACTTCGACGGCCCGTTCAACGGCGCGCACCTCAAGGCCGACTACGAGGGCCTGGATTTCCAGACGGTGTCCGGCGACACCGACTTCCTGCCCGGCATCAGGCTCATCGAGACGCCCGGCCACACCGTCGGCACCATGTCGATGCAGGTCGACCTGCCCGACACCGGCACGATGATCTTCACGTCGGACGCCGTCTACATGGGCGAGAGCTTCGGCCCGCCCGCCACGCCGGCCGCGATCGTCAACAACCTGGAGGACTTCTACAAGTCCGTCGAGAAGCTGCGCGGGATCCAGGAGAAGACCGGGGCGCAGATGGTCTTCGGCCACGACGCCGACCAGATCCACCAGCTGCGGGTGGCGCCGGACGGGTCGTACACATGACCGCCGAGGTGCGTCCTCCCGCGGAGGCGACATCATGACCGGCATCGAGCTCAAGGAAGAGACGATCTTCACCTGGGGTGCGCCCCCGCTGAAGTTCGGGGCGGGCGCCTCGGACGAGATCGGCTTCGAGATGTCGGGCTACGGCGTCAAGCGGGTCCTGATCATCACCGATCCGGGCGTCAGCGCGTTGGGCATCCCGCAGCGCATCGCCGACACGCTGTCGCGCTACGACATCTCCTCGGAGATCTTCGACGGCGTGCACGTCGAGCCCACCGACGACTCGATGAACAAGGCCGTCGAGTACGCCAGGGTGCAGGGCGAGTGGGACGGCTTCGTGGCCGTCGGCGGCGGGTCGGCGATCGACACGGCCAAGGCGATCAACCTGCTGACCAGCCACCCCGGCGAGCTGATGGACTACATCAACAAGCCGATCGGGGCGGCCAAGGCCCCGCCCGGCCAGCTCAAGCCGCTGATCGCGGTGCCGACGACGGCGGGCACCGGCTCGGAGTCCACCGCGATGTGCGTGCTGGACATCCTGTCGATGAAGGTCAAGACCGGGATCAGCCACTGGCGGCTGCGCCCGACCCTGGCCGTCGTCGACCCGCTGCTGACGATGACGCTCGGCCCCGAGGTCAGCGCGGCGTCGGGGATGGACATCGTCTGCCACGCGGTGGAGAGCTACACCGCCCGCTACTACACGACGTTCGACCGCAAGAAGCCCGAGGAGCGCGTCACCTACTGCGGCTCGAACCCGGTGTCGGACCTGTGGTGCGAGAAGTCGATGACGCTCATCGCACAGTCGTTCCGCGGCTCGGTGCGGGACGGGTCGCTGGAGGACCGTTCCAACATGATGATGGCCGCGACGTTCGCGGGCATGGGGTTCGGCAACTCCGGCGTGCACATCCCGCACGCCAACGCCTACCCGATCGCGGGCATGGTCAAGGACTACCGCCCGGCGGGCTACCCGCAGGACGAACCGATGGTGCCGCACGGTCAGTCGGTGTCGCTGACCGCGCCCGAGGCGTTCCGCTTCTCCTTCGAGTCCGCCCCCGAGCGGCACCTGCGGGCGGCGGAGCTGATGGACCCGCGCGCCGACCGGCACTCCACGCCGTCGGAGCAGCTCCCGTCGGTGCTCGTCTCGCTGATGCGCGACATCGACATCCCCAACGGGATCGGCGGCGTCGGCTACACCGAGTCGGACGTCCCGGACCTCGTCCCCGGCACGATGAAGCAGGCGCGCCTGCTCGCGACGTGCCCGAAGACGCCGACCGAGGACGACATCGCCGGGATCCTGACCCGGTCCATCGAGAACTGGTGATCCCGTGCGCGGGGGCCACGGCCCCCGCGCACCGGTCCCGGAGGTGTTCAGTGCCGATCTACGTCTTCAAGTGCGAGTGCGGGTACCGCTTCGAGCACCTGGCATCCTTCGACGCCGCCGCGCCCGGCTGCCCGTCGTGCGGCGGCGAGACCCGCAAGATCCCGGCCGGGTTCAGCCTGGGCGGGCAGGCCAGCCCCGGGCTGTCCAAGGAGCAGATGCCGCAGACCTGGCGGGGCACCTACAACGGCGACCGCGAGTACGTCACGAACCTGCGGCGGCAGTGGGACAAGCGACAGCAGGTCGAGGCCAGGCACCCCGAGATCGCCGGCGACCAGCGCCCGATCATCGCCCACGAGGGTCGCTACCACGCCGCGCCGCTGCGGGCGGGCGACGTCCCGCTCGGCGCCGCGGCCGGGATCGGCCCCGCGGCGGGCCACGGCCACGGCCACGGCCACGGTCACGGTCACGGGGGTCACGAGGTCGACGGGCCCGCCCCCACCCCCGCGGAGCCCGGTCCGGACGGGCCGGGCACCGCGGGCGGCAGCGACCCGGCGTCGACGGGGTAGCGGGCTGCCGGGCGACGGCCCGCGCTCGGCGGATGGCGGCCGGCCCGTCGTCCGCACTACGTTGCGGACGACACACCGGGGCGAGGAGGGCGCGACGTGACGGATCTCGAGCGGTTCACGATGCTGGTCGGCGGCAAGGGCGTGGAGGCGGCGTCCGGTCGGCGGTTCGAGTCGCAGAACCCGTACACCGGGCAGGCGTGGGCGTCGATCCCGGACGGCGGTCCCGAGGACGTCGACGCGGCCGTCGCCGCCGCGCGGGCCGCGCTCGACGGCGAGTGGGGCGCCACCACGGGGTTCGCCCGGGCCGCGCTGCTGCGCCGCCTCGGCGACCTGATCGGGGAGAACGCCGAGCGCCTGGCCCGCCTCGAGGTCAACGACTCCGGCAAGCTCTACCGGGAGATGATCGGCCAGCTCAACGGGCTGGGCGGCTGGTACCACTACTACGCGGGCCTGGCGATGACGCTGGAGGGGCGCCAGATCCCCACGCCCAACCCGAACTACCTGGTCTACACCCGCCGCGAGCCGGTCGGCGTGGTCGCCGCGATCACCCCGTGGAACTCGCCCCTGCTGCTGATGACCTGGAAGCTCGCCCCCGCTCTGGCGGCCGGCTGCACGATCGTGGTCAAGCCGTCGGAGCACGCGCCCGCGTCCACGCTCGGGTTCGCCGAGCTGATCGAGCAGGCCGGGTTCCCGCCAGGGGTCGTCAACGTCGTCACGGGGCTGTCCCGGGAGACCGGTGCGCACCTCGCGTCGCACCCGGGCGTCGACAAGGTGGCGTTCACCGGCTCGACGGCCACCGGGCGCGCCGTCGCCCACGCCGCCGCGGAGAACCTCAACAAGGTCACCCTGGAGCTGGGCGGCAAGTCGCCGCAGGTGGTCTTCGCCGACGCCGACCTGGCGGCCGCGGCCAACGGCCTGGTCGCGGGGGTGTTCGCGGCGACCGGGCAGACCTGCATGGCGGGCTCGCGGCTGATCGTGCACGCCGACGTCCACGACGAGCTGGTGCGCCTCGTCGCCGAGCGGGCGTCCCGGATCCGGCTGGGCGACCCGAACGACCCGGAGACCGAGATGGGCCCGGTGGCGAACGCGCCCCAGTACGAGAAGGTCGTCGGCTACCTGGAGACCGCCCGCGCGGAGGGCGCGACCGTCGCCTTCGGTGGATCGGCGGACGAGGGGCTCGGGGGGCTGTTCGTGAAGCCGACCGTGCTGACGGTGAAGCCGACCGACACGGTGTTCCGGGAGGAGGTGTTCGGCCCGGTGCTCTCCGCGGTCACCTTCACCGACGAGGACGAGGCCGTGAAGCTGGCCAACGACACCCCCTACGGGCTGGCCGGCGCGGTGTGGACGAAGGACGTGCACCGGGCCCACCGTGTGGCCGCCCGGATCAGGGCGGGCACGGTGTGGATCAACGCCTACCGCGTGGTCTCGCCGAGCGTGCCGTTCGGCGGGTTCGGTGCCAGCGGGCTCGGCCGGGAGAACGGCGTGGACTCGATCGCGGAGTACACCGAGAACAAGTCCGTCTGGGTCGAGCTGACCGGCGGCACGCGGGATCCCTTCACCCTCGGGTGATCGATCTGACCAGGCCCCCGACGGGTGGCCGGCCGGTCGGGGGCACACACTTGTCCCGTGAGCTCCTCCGACGTCGACGACCTGTCCGCCGCCCTGAGCAGGGCCGTGCGAGGTCCCGTCCGCTTCGACCCGGCCCACCGCGCGATGTACGCCGCCGACGCGTCGAACTACCGGCGTGTGCCGATCGGGCTGGTCACCCCGGTCGACCTCGACGACGTCGAGGCCGCGGTGTCGGTGTGCTCCGCGCACGACGTGCCCGTGCTCCCGCGGGGGGCGGGCACGTCGATCGCGGGGCAGGCCGTCAACACCGCGGTGGTGCTGGACTTCTCGAAGCACCTGAACCGGATCGAGTCGATCGACCCCGAGGCGCGCACCGCACGGGTGCAGCCCGGTGTCGTGCTCGACAAGCTGCGTGACGCCGCGCGCCCGCACGGGCTGACGTTCGGCCCCGACCCGTCGACGCACAACCGCTGCACGCTCGGCGGCATGATCGGCAACAACGCGTGCGGCTCGCACTCCGTCGCGTGGGGCAAGACCGTCGACAACGTGCACGCGCTCGACGTCCTCACCTACCGCGGGCAGCGTCTGGAGCTCGGGCCCGGCGCGCCGGACGTTGCCGGGATCCCGGCGCAGCTGCGCGCGCTCGGCGAGCGGATGGGCCCGCGGGTGCGCGAGACGTTCCCCGACCTCACCCGGCGGGTGTCGGGCTACAACCTCGACCAGCTGCTCCCGGAGAACCTGGACCTCGCGAAGGCGCTGGTCGGCACGGAGGGCACCTGCGCGACGATCCTGGGGGCCACCGTCCGGCTGGTCGAGTCGCCGCCCGCCCGCGCGCTGGCCGTGCTCGGGTTCCCCGACGCCTACATCGCCGCGGACAACGTCATGCCGATCCGGGAGCTGTCCCCGCTGACGATCGAGGGCATGGACGCGGGGCTGATCGCGGCGCTGCGGGCGGCCAACCCGCTGGAGA
The DNA here is from genome assembly GCF_006539565.1 of Pseudonocardia hydrocarbonoxydans. Lineage (GTDB taxonomy): Bacteria > Actinomycetota > Actinomycetes > Mycobacteriales > Pseudonocardiaceae > Pseudonocardia > Pseudonocardia hydrocarbonoxydans. The sequence continues at coordinate 10,311 of NZ_BJNG01000024.1, read as the reverse complement.
CGGCGTCACGGGCGCTGCCCGAGGGCGGCGGCTGGCTCTACGTGGAGACCGGCGGGTCGACCCGCGCGGAGGCGCAGGCGGCCGCGGAGGCCGTCGTCGCGGCGATGAAGCCGTACACGCGCAGTGCGGTCGTCGTCAGCGACCCGGCCGCGATGAAGGCGCTGTGGCGCATCCGGGAGGACGGCGCCGGCATCCTCACCCGCTCGCCCGACGGCGGCGAGGCGTGGCCGGGCTGGGAGGACGCCGCGGTGCCGCCGGAGCGCTTCGGCGCCTACCTGCGCGAGTTCGACGCCCTGCTGGCCAAGCACGGCCGCCGCGGCGCGTACTACGGGCACTTCGGCGACGGCTGCCTGCACGTCCGCATCGACTTCGACCTGCTCACCCGCGAGGGCATCGCGAACTTCCGCGGCTTCATGGAGGACGGCGCGGACCTCGTCGTCGCGCACGGCGGGTCGCTGTCCGGCGAGCACGGCGACGGCACGGCGCGCGCCGAGCTGCTGCCGCGGATGTACCCGCCGGAGATCATCGCGGCGTTCGAGGAGTTCAAGGGCATCTGGGACCCCGACGACCGGATGAACCCCGGCTCGGTCGTGCGCCCGAAGAAGATGGACGAGGACCTGCGGATCTTCGTCGGGATGCCGACGATGGTCGACGCCCCGATGCTCGCCTTCGCCCACGACCGCGGCTCGTTCGGCCGGGCGACCCGGCGCTGCCTGGGTGTGGGCAAGTGCGTCACGGAGTCCGGCGGCGTGATGTGCCCGAGCTACCGCGCCACCGGCGAGGAGATGCACTCGACGCGCGGCCGGGCGCGGCTGCTGTTCGAGATGGCCAACGGCGACGTCATCAAGGGCGGCTGGGACTCCACCGAGGTCGACGACGCGCTGGACCTGTGCCTGTCCTGCAAGGGCTGCAAGCGCGACTGCCCCGTCGGCGTCGACATGGCCGCGTACAAGACCGAGTTCCTGGCCCAGCGCTACCAGGGCAAGGTGCGCCCGGCGTCGCACTACTCGATGGGCGCGCTGCCCCGGTGGATGGGGATCGTCGGGAAGCTCCCCGCGGGGGTCGTCGACGTGCTCAACGCCGCCGCGCGCAGCCCGCTCGCCGCCCTGGCCAAGCGGGCCGGTGGCATCACCCCGGAGCGGGCGATCCCGCCGATCGCCCGGACGCCGTTCACGCGCAGCACCCCCCGCCCGCTGGCCGGGCACCTGACGGCGACGCGCCCGGCGAGGGCGCTGACCCGCGCCGCGACCCGCGCCGCGGCCCGGCTGCGTCGCAGTGGGGTGGCTCCACTGCAACGGGGTCGCAGTGAAGCCACCCCACTGCGGTCCGGGGTGGGGGCGCGGGGGCGGGTCCTGTTGTGGCCCGACACCTTCACCAACCACTTCGACCCGGCCATCGCCGTCGACGCCGTGGCCGTGCTGGAGCGGCTGGGCTACACCGTCGAGCTGCCGCCGCGCGACGTCTGCTGCGGCCTGACCTGGACCTCCACCGGCCAGGTCGACGCCGCCCGCCGCGTCCTGCGGCGCAGCCTGCGCACCATCGAGCCGTGGCTGGCGGCAGGGGTGCCGGTGGTCGGGCTGGAACCGTCGTGCACGGCCGCGCTGCGCGCCGACGGGCCCGAGCTGCTGCCCGACGAGCCGCTGGCCTCGGCGCTGGCCACCGGGGTGCGGACGTTCGCGGAGGTGCTCGGCGAGCACGTCGACGAGCTGGCCGCCGCGGCCACCGGTCCCGCCGTCAAGGCCCTGGTGCAGGTGCACTGCCACCAGCACGCCGAGCTCGGCACCGACGACGACCGCGCCGTCATGGCCGCGCTCGGCGTCGAGGCCGAGGTGCTCGACTCCGGGTGCTGCGGCCTGGCCGGCAACTTCGGGTTCGAGAAGGGGCACTACGAGGTGTCGATGGCGTGCGCGGAGCGGGTGCTGCTGCCCGCGGTGCGGGCGGCCGACGACGAGGTGGAGGTGCTCGCCGACGGGTTCTCCTGCCGTACGCAGTTGCGCCAGGCGGGCACCCGCGAGCCCGTCCACCTGGCCCAGCTCGCCGCCCGCGCGCTCGGCGTATTCCGCGATACGGAATCGGTAAGTCACGAAACGGAATAGATCCACTGCTTCCGTTTGCCCGGATGGTGCCCGGATGTGAGCCTCCGACGATGACCGGATCGGGCCGGTCACCCGTCGGAGGGACGTCAGCGTGGACAACCTCGCCCTGTTGAGCCTGGCAGCGCTCGCACCGATCCTGGTGGTCGCGGTACTGCTGGTCGGCCTGCGCTGGCCGGCCAAGTACGCGATGCCGGTCGGCTTCGCCGCCGCCGTGGTCGTCGGAGCGCTGGTCTGGGGGATGGACGCCGCGGTGCTCGCCGCCGCGAGCGTCGAGGGCCTCGTGATCGCCCTCGGGCTGCTCTACATCATCTTCGGCGCCCTGTTGCTGCTGCAGACGCTCACCGCGAGCGGTGCGCTGGCCACGATCCGGGCCGGGTTCACGACCGTGAGCGCCGACCGCCGGGTGCAGGCGATCATCATCGGCTGGCTGTTCGGGTCGTTCATCGAGGGGGCGTCGGGCTTCGGCACGCCGGCCGCCGTGGTGGCCCCGCTGCTGCTGGCACTCGGCTTCCCGGCGATGGCCGCGGTGATGGTCGGCCTGGTCATCCAGAGCACCCCGGTCAGCTTCGGCGCGGCCGGCACCCCCGTCCTGACGGGTCTGGGCCAGGGCCTGGCGGGCGACCCGGCCGTCGAGGCCCGGATCTCCTTCCTCGGCCTGGACATGCCGGGCTACCTGCAGGTGCTCGGGCTCCAGGTGGCCACGATGCACGCGATCGTCGGCACGCTGATCCCGCTGTTCCTCGTCTGCATGCTCACCGGCTTCTTCGGCGGCCGGTTCGTCGACGGGCTCAAGGTGTGGCCGTTCGCGATCTACGCGGCGCTGGCCATGACGGTGCCGTCGGTGACGGTCGCCGCGCTGCTCGGCCCGGAGTTCCCGTCGCTGCTGGGCGGGCTGATCGGCCTCGCGCTGGTCATGTTCACCTCCAGCCGCGGCTTCCTCATGCCCAAGGAGACGTGGGACTTCCCGCCGCGCGAGCGTTGGTCGGACCGCTGGACCGGCTCCCTGGAGGCCGACACGAGCGCGGTCGCCGACCGCCGGATGAGCATCTCGCTGGCCTGGTCGCCGTATGTCATCGTCGCGATCCTGCTGGTGCTGACGCGCACCGTCGAGCCGGTCAAGGACTTCCTGTCCAACCTCACGATCGACGTGAACGAGATCTTCGGGACCTCGATCTCGGAGTCGCTGCAGCCGTTCTACCTGCCGGGCTTCATCTTCATCGTCGCCTGCCTGATCACCTACGGCCTGCAGCGGATGACGCTGCGCCAGATCGGGGAGTCCTGGCGGATCGCGGGCAGCCAGCTCGCGGGTGCGGCCGTCGCGCTGCTGTTCGCGCTCCCGCTGGTGCGCATCCTGATCAACTCCGGTCCGGAGCTGAACAGCTCGGGCCTGTCCAGCATGCCGATCACGCTCGCCGAGGGGGCGTCGGCGCTCACCGGCACCGCCTGGCCGGTGCTCGCGCCCTGGATCGGCGCGCTCGGGGCGTTCATCGCGGGCAGCAACACGGTGTCGAACCTGACGTTCTCGCTGTTCCAGTTCGCCACCGCGGAGAACATCGCGGCGAGCCCGGAGACCGTCGTGGCCACCCAGGCCGTCGGCGGCGCGGCGGGCAACATGATCACCGTGCACAACGTGGTGGCCGCCTCCGCGACCGTCGGGCTGCTGGGCCGGGAGGGTGACCTGATCCGGATGACGATCATCCCGACCGTCTACTACTGCCTGTTCGCGGGCGGGTTGTCGTTCGTGCTGGTCAACGGGCTGGGGCTGAACCTGGGCACGGGGCTGCTGGTCGCGCTGGCGGTGGTGCTGGTCGTGCTCGTCACCCGCATCGCCCGGCAGGAGCCCTCCGAGAGGTTGACGAGCCCCCGGTCCTGACGGTCGCGGTGGCCGGGGCGCCGGGTTGGATGGGCCCGTGACGGGACGGGTGTTGGTGCTCGGGGGCGGCGGGATCACCGGGATCGCCTGGATGCTGGGGATGCTGGCCGGGCTCGCCGAGCGCGGGGTCGACCTGCGGGCGGCCGACGACATCGTCGGCACCTCGGCGGGGTCGGTGGTGGGGGCGCAGCTGGCCACCGGCGTCGACGTCGAGCAGCGCTACGCCGCGCAGCTCGTCGACCCGACCGGGGAGGTCGCGGCCACGCTCGGGCGGGGGGCGATGCTGCGGCTGGGTCTGGCGCTGCTCGGCCCGCGCGACCCGCAGCGCGTCCGGGCCCGCATCGGCCGGTTCGCCCGCACCACCGCGACCGTGCCGGAGGCCGAGCGCCTGGCGGTGATCGGGCGGCGGCTGCCGGTGCACGACTGGCCGGAGCGCTCGCTGCGGATCACCGCCGTCGACGCCCACGACGGCGCCTTCCGGGTGCTCGACCGCACCTCCGGGGTGCCGCTGGTGCACGCCGTCGCGTCGAGCTGCGCGGTGCCCGGCGTCTACCCGCCGGTCACCACCGGCGGCACCCGGTTCGTCGACGGCGGGGTGCGCTCGCCCGTCAACGCCGACCTCGCGCACGGTGCGGAGCGGGTCGTGGTGCTCGCCCCGATCGTCCGCGGCATCGGGCCGCAGATCGGCGCCGCACCGCAGGTCGAGGCGCTGCGGGCGGCCGGGTCGCGGGTGCTGCTGGTGGCGCCGGACGCGGCCGCGGTCACCGCGATCGGACGCAACGTGCTCGACCCGGCCCGCCGCGCGGGATCGGCCCGGGCCGGACGCGCCCAGGCCGCCGACGTGACCGACGCCATCGCGGCGGTCTGGGACGGCGCGTAGCGGGTACGCCGGACCCATGGCTTAGGTACCCCACATCCGACTCAACAGCGGCGTCGAGATCCCCCAGTTCGGGTTCGGCGTCTTCCAGATCGACCCGGGCGACGTGGGCCCGGCCCTGGGTGCGGCGTTCGAGGCCGGCTACCGGCACGTCGACACCGCGCAGATGTACCGCAACGAGACCGAGGTCGGACAGGCGATCGCCGCGTCCGGCCTGCGGCGCGACGAGGTCTTCGTGACCACCAAGCTCGACAACGACCGGCACGGCCACGACGAGGCCGTCGCCGCGCTCGGGGAGAGCCTGGACCGGCTCGGGCTCGACCACGTCGACCTGTTCCTCATCCACTGGCCGCGGCCGTCGGAGAACCGGTACGTCGAGACCTGGAAGGGCTTCGAGAAGCTCGCCGCCGACGGCCGGGCGCGCGCGATCGGCGTCTCCAACTTCCAGATCCCGCACCTGGAGCGCCTCGCCGCCGAGACCGGCACCGTCCCCGCGGTGAACCAGATCGAGCTGCACCCGCACCTCCCGCAGGAGGAGCTGCGCGCCTACCACCGCGAGCACGGCATCGCGACCGAGGCGTGGAGCCCCATCGGGCAGGGCGGCGACCTGCTGCGTGACGAGCGTCTCGTCGCGCTCGCCGAGAAGTACGGGAAGACCCCGGCGCAGATCGTGCTCCGCTGGCACCTCGAGCTCGGCAACATCGTGTTCCCGAAGTCGGTCACCCCGGCCCGCATCAGGGAGAACATCGAGGTGTTCGACTTCGAGCTGGCCCCGGCGGACATGGCCACCATCGGCGAGCTCGACACCGGCGGGCGGATGGGCCCGAACCCCGACGACTTCGGCTGAGCGGCGCGCTCCGCGCTGCGGGACCGGCGCCGTGCCCCTACCGTCGACGCCCATGTTGGCAATCACCGATACCGCGGCCGAAGCCATCAAGTCGCTGACCACCGATGCGGAGCTGCCCGAGGGCGGCGGCCTCCGCATCGCCGCACCGAGTCCGGAGCAGGGTCTGGAGCTGTCCCTCGCGGGGCAGCCCGGCACCGACGACGTCGTGCTGTCGGGGGACGGCGTCGCGGTGTTCCTGGAGCCGGTCGCGGCGCAGGTCCTCGACGACAAGGTGCTCGACGTCCAGCCCGTCCAGGGCGCCGACGGCGAGCAGGAGCTGCGGTTCGCCATCGGCCCGCAGCAGACGGAACCGGAGGCCTGACCGCCGGCACCGGAAGGCCCCCCGCGCACCGCGCGGGGGGCCTTTCCCGTGGGTCAGCGCCGGCGGGTCGCGAACCAGCGGTTGGAGCCGGGCAGGTACATCGCCACCGCCCCGGCCACCCCGAGCGTCGCGGCCACCACGAGCAGCACCAGTGCCAGCGGCGCGACCACGCCGACGCCCAGCAGGATCTCCACCAGCGTGAGCGCCAGCAGCATCAGCAGCACGAACCGCGCCCCGCCGCGACCGCCGCGCATCGCCACGGCGCCCAGGCCCATCGCCAGGGCGATGACGAACACGCCCCCGACGATCACCGCGGCCGCCAGTGCGACGGCCCGGTCGCGCGTCACCGACGTCTCGTTCGGGAAGTCGCGGTCGACGATCGCGCGCACCGCGGCCTGCGTGCCGTCGAGGTCGAGCAGCATGACCAGCGCGGCGACGAGGCCCAGTACGGCCGCGGCCGTCCAGAGCGCGGCGGCCACGTCGACGGAGCGGGCCCGGCGGGCGACGACCTCCGAGGGCCGCTGGCGGAACTCGAACCGGGGTCGGCCGGGCACGTCGGGGCGTCGCAGGGGGTCGGGCTGGCTCACCGGATCACCGTACCCACGCGGTCGGGCACCCGCGGTCACCGGAGCGGGGGTCGTCACGGCGTCGCGGGTGTGTCGGTCGCGGTCGCGGTCGTCGTCGGGGTGACGGACTCGGTCTCCGCGCCCCCGGCGGGCGGGCCTGCGGGGGCGGGCTCGGTCGTCACCGGACCGGCGGGGTCGGGCTCGGTGGGGGCCGGACCGGTGGGGTCGGGCTCGGTGGGGGCCGGGGCGACGGGATCCGGCTCGGTGGGAGCCGGGTCGGCGGGACCCGGATCGGCGGGTGCGGAGCCGCCGGGCACCTGCTCCGCACCTTCCACGACCGGAGCCGTACCGGTGGCGGGGGTACCGGTACCGGGGGTGGTGGCGGCGGGGGTGCCGGCGGCGGGGCCACCGGTCGCCGGAGTCGCCGGGGCGGGCCTCGGCACCGCCGACGCCCCGGCCGCGCCCGTGGGGACGGTGCGGGCCACCGGCCGCACGGCGGCGGCCACGGCCTCGGGGCGGCGGGGGCCGGCCACGGTGGTGGCGGCGGGGGCGGTTCCGGTCCACGGGTCGATCTCGGCCGGCGCCACCGGACCGTCCGGCAGCGCCGCGGCCGCGGCCGGGGCGTCGGCGGCGTCGGTGGCGTCGGCGGCGACGGTGCCGACCGGCACCGGCACCACACCGGTCGCGATCGTGGCCGAGAGGCCCAGCGTGGCGATCACCGCGACGGTGGCGGCGAGGACCAGCGTGCGGCGCGTGCGGCGCGGGGCGGGGCCGTCGTCGTCGACCGGGGGCGCGTCGAACGCGACGGGGGGCACGACGGGCGCGCCGTCGTCGAGGGCGGGACCGGGTTCGGGCGCCGCGAGCGGGCCGCGCGCGGTGAGCGCCGCGCCGGCCGCGACGACGGTCTTGGGGTCGGCGTCGACGGCGACCGGGCGCCCCAGCTCCGCCGAGACGAGCTGGGAGACCAGCGGGATGCGCGACGAGCCACCGACGAGCAGCACGGCGTCGAGATCGCCGGGGGCGAATCCGGTGGAGGCGACGGCCCGGCGCAGCGCCTCGACGGTCTCCCCGACCGCCGGGCGGATCATGTCCTCGAACTCGGCGCGGCCCAGCCGGACCTGCGTGTGGACGCCGGGCAGCATCACCGGGACCAGCACCTCGGTGTCGGCGGAGAGCGCCTCCTTCGCGGCGGTGCACTCGCGGCGCAGCCCGGCGACGGCGGCCTGCGTGGCGGGGTCGGCCGGGTCGAGCTGCTGCCAGGCCGGGCCCAGCGCGGTGCGGACGTGGTCGAGGATCGCGTCGTCGAAGTCGATGCCGCCCAGACGCTCGATGCCCGCGGGCCGGCCGAGCAGCTCGAACCCGCCGTGGGGGAGCTTGCGCACCACGGCGGCGTCGAAGGTGCCGCCGCCCAGGTCGTAGACGCCGACGACGGCTCCGGGCTCGATCCGCTCGGCGCTCGCGTAGCCGACGGCCGCCGCCTGCGGCTCGGTGAGGAAGGTGACCCCGCCCAGGCCGTGCCCGGCGAGCGCGGCGGCGAAGGTGGCGCGCTTGTGGCCGCCCCACTCGACGGGATGGGTGACGGCGACGGCGTCGGCGGGCCCGCCCTCCCGGCGCGCGGCCTCGTCGACGACCCAGGCGACGAACCGGGCCGACAGCTCCGCGGCGGCCACGGGCTCGCCGCCGACCATCAGCGGGGTGTCGTCGCCGATGCGGCGCTTGAACTCGCGGGCGACCCGGCGGGGCTCGGTGAGCGCGCGGCGCTGGGCCGCCTCCCCGAGGACCAGGGTGCCGTCGGGTGCAAGGAACACCACCGACGCCACCGCGCTGGACGCGCTGCCCAGCGGCAGCACCTCCGGACGGTCCTGCCCGTCGCGGCACACCGCCGCCGCGGTCCAGGTGGTGCCCAGGTCGATCCCGAGCTGGTAGCCCATGGCGTCGCGCCCCCTCTCCGGGTTCCCGTTAACGTCCCGGAAACCCCGTGCGATCGATCGGTCATCGGACGAAGCGGATGCACTGTTAGCAGGAACAGCCCACAAGTAACCCGAAGGTGCGAATAGATCACGCTGCGTGTGCGCTCGCGGCGGTGGGGCGGCAGGATGAGCGGAATGGCTGACGCGGTGGGCCGGGCCCTGCTCCGGAGGGGCGGCGCGGGGGTCGTCGCGGGGCTCGCGGTACTGGCCGGGTGCGCGGCGCCCGCCGTCCCCGACGTGCCCCCGATCCAGGCACCGCGCGACGTCCGCGGCGCCGACCCGTGCGCGCTGGTCGACGACGCCGCGCTCGCCACGGCAGGTGTGCGGGCCCCGGGCACGCCGGGCACGGGCCCGGAGGGGCCGCGGTGCGAATGGACCGGCGGGCCGGGCCGGACCCTGGTGCTCACCCTGTTCACCGGCGACGGCGGGCTGGGCACGCTGGCGCGCAACAGCGAATCGACGACGACGCGGGTCCGCCTCGACGGCTACCCGGCCCTGGAGACCTTCACCGGCGCGGGCGAGTTCTGCCAGTACGACGTCGGGATCGATACCGACCAGGTGCTGCTCGTCGCCCTCGACGGCGGCGAGCCGGACTCGTGCACCGCCCTGCAGTCCCTGCTACCCCCGGTGCTGTCCCGGCTGCCGGGCTGACGGGGGCATCCCCATGGGGGTCGCCGCGAGGTGCGGGCGCTTCCCCGCTGACCGAGTTGCGGCCCGCGCCCTAGCTTTCCTCCCAAGCCGGAAGCGCCGGCACGCCAGCCCCCGACAGTGAAGGACCCGATCATGAGCAGCAACGGCCCCAGCTTCAACTTCGCCCAGTTCGTCGTCCCGGTGAACAACAACGACCAGGACGCCGACGGCGGCAACGGCGGCGGCAGCGGCGACGCGGGCAACGTCGGCCTGGCCCTGGGCAACGGCGGCTCGGGCGCCGAGGGCGACGGCGGCGACGCCTCGCAGGAGATCGACGACACCGGCGTCGGCGAGGGCGGCGACGGCTTCGGTGCCGGCGAGGGCGGCAGCTCGCTGCTGTCGCTGCTGGGCCTGGGCGGCCCCGGTGTCGGCACCGGCGTCGGTGGCGCGGGCCTGGGCTTCGGCGCGGCCGGTAACGGCGCGGCCGTCGGCGGCGACGGCGACGGCGGCGACGGCGGCGACGGCGCGTCGCTCGACCAGGACGCCGACTCCGGCGACGGCGGCAACGGCGGCAACGGCGGGTCCAACACCAACGGCCAGACCACGACCACCAGCGCCGACCTGCGCTTCGACAACGGCGCCTTCGGCGACAACGACGGCTTCGACAACGACGGCTACGTCGTCGACTCGTTCAACCAGGACAACGACGGCATCGACAACGACGGCTACATCGTCGACTCGAACGCGGTCAACGGCAACGGCAACTCGGTCGGAAACAGCAGCGAGTCGATCTCCATCAGGGACTCCTACAACGACGACGACAGCGTCACCCAGACCCTGACCAACGTCGGCAACGACAACTCGGACAACTCCTTCACCGCGACGGACTCGTTCAACCGCGAGCAGTTCGACCTCGAGATCGACGACGTGGTGCTGGGCAACAACAACACCGTCGTCGACGACAGCTCGGTGAACGACTCGAACAACTTCGACCCCGACCTGGTCGACCTCGACCTGGAGCTGGGCGACGTGCTGTCGGACAACACCCTCGGCGGCCTGTTCTGACCTCCACCCCGGCCCGGCCCGGGCCC
>NZ_BJNG01000023.1 GCF_006539565.1 Pseudonocardia hydrocarbonoxydans | reverse complement strand
CCGCGACCCCTCCGTCGCGGCGGGCCCCGGGCCGATCCCTGACCCACCCCGGAGGTGAGCGCGATGCTCTCCCTTTCCTCGCTGATCGACTTCCTGCTCGGCCTGCTGCGCGACGAGGAGGCGCAGGAGGAGTTCGCCCGTGACCCGCAGGGTGTGCTCGCCCGCCACGACCTCGCCGGGGTCACCGCGCAGGACATCCGCGACGTCGAGCCGATGCTGGCCGACTGTGACGGGGTCTCCTACCGGGCCCCGGCCGCGGCCGACCACGCCGGCGGGTACGCCCCCCGCGGTCTCGGCGGCGACGACGACCCCGTGCGCGTGATCCAGTACGTCACCCGGTCCCACACCGTGGAGCGGGAGGTGGTGCGCGAGGACGGCGGCGGCTCCCACACCACCCAGAACATCGAGTACAAGCAGTACACGAACGAGTTCTCCTACACCGACAACAGCGTGTACGTGGAGGAGGGCGGCACCTACATCCGCGACTCGTTCAACCAGGACAACGACGGTGTCGACAACAAGGGCGGCATCATCGCCGACAGCACCGTCGTCAACGGCGACGGGAACACCGCAGGCAACTCCACCGAGGTCACGGTGGTGGAGGACTCGTTCAACTCCGACGAGAGCGAGACGGTGGTGATCGTCGACTCGCTGAACGACGCGAGCGACAACTCGACGACCGTCACCGGCTCGGGCAACGAGTCCACGACGGCGGTGTACGACTCCTACGCCGTGAACGAGCCCGCGGCCACGGCGGCCGCGGTCGACGCCGAACCGGTGCCCGACGCGGTCGGCGCCTGACCGACCGGCCCGCGCCCTCCCCCGACCGGGGGAGGGCACGGCCGTGTCCGGGCCGGGTGGCGCGGCCATGGCCCACAATCAGCTGCGTGGAGGACCCCGTGGAGCTCCCACTGACCGTGAAGGCCGTCGACCTCGCCCTGGCGACGATCGCCCCGTACGCCCGCCCCGATCTGGAGGAGCGGCTGCGCCAGGCCCGCAGCCGGCTGCTCGACGACAGCGTGCGGGTGCTGGTCGTGGGGGAGTTCAAGCAGGGCAAGAGCCTGCTGGTCAACGCGCTGCTCAGCGCGCCGGTCTGCCCCGTCTTCGACGACGTCGCCACCGCGGTGTCCACCGCGGTGTCCTACGCCGAGGAGCCGGTGCTCACGCTGGTCCACACCCGCGGCACCGGGCCGGACGGCGCACCCGAGCAGGTGCGCACGAGCCGCGCCGACGTGCCGCTGCACGAGCTGTCCGACGTGGTCGCGGGCTACGTCACCGAGGCGCGCAACCCGCGGAACGCGCAGGGGCTCACCGGCGTCGAGATCGGCATCCCGCGCACGATGCTGCAGGCCGGGCTGGTCGTCGTCGACACCCCCGGCGTGGGCGGGCTGACCTCGATCCACGGCGCGGCCACGATGGCCGCGCTGCCCACGGCCGACGCGGTGCTGCTGGTGTCCGACGCCTCCCAGGAGTACACCGCCCCCGAGCTGGAGTTCCTGCGCCAGGCGATCCGGCTCTGCCCGAACGTCGCCTGCGTGCTCACCAAGACCGACATGTACCCGGAGTGGCGGCGCATCGCCGAGCTCGACCGCCGCCACCTGCGCGACGCCGGGATCTCCGCCGAGCTGATCGCGGTGTCGTCCACGGTGCGCTGGCAGGCCGTGGTCACCGCCGACGCCGCGCTCAACGCGGAGTCCGGCTTCCCCGCGCTCGAGTCCTACCTGGGCGAGCGGGTGCTCGGGCAGGCCGACCTGCTGGCCCGGCGCTCCACCGTGCACGACGTCGTCGCCGTCACCGACCAGCTGCGCGACGGCCTGCGCGCCGAGGAGGCCTCGCACCGCGACCCGAACGGCGTCCAGGACCTGATCCGGACGCTGCGGGCGGCGCAGGAGCGGGCGGCCGCGCTCAAGGAGCGCTCGGCCCGCTGGCAGCACACCCTCAACGACGGCGTCGCCGACCTCAACGCCGACATCGACCACGACCTGCGCGACCGGATGCGCGAGATCACCCGCCTGGCCGAGGAGGAGATCGACGACGGCGGCGACCCCACGAAGAACTGGGACCAGCTCTCGGCGTGGATCCAGCAGCAGGTCGCCGCGGCGGCGTCGACGAACTTCCTGTGGGCCACGCAGCGGGCGCGGTTCCTGGCCCAGCAGGTGGCGGCCCACTTCGCCGAGGACCGCGAGGCCGCGCTGCCCGCGCTGCGCACCGAGGCGTCGGCGGCGGTGGGGGCGGCCCGGGAGATGAAGGTCCGCGAGGGCGAGCCGTGGAACCTGGGCCAGCAGGCCCTGTCCGGGCTGCGCGGCGGGTACATCGGCGTGCTGATGTTCGGGCTGCTCGGCACGCTCGTCGGCATGTCGCTGATCAACCCGTTCTCGCTGGGCGCCGGGTTGCTGCTGGGCGGGAAGACGATCAGCGACGAGCGCAGGCGGATCGTCGCCCGGCGCCAGGGCGAGGCGAAGACCTCGGTACGCCGCTACGTCGACGACGTGACGTTCCAGGTCGGAAAGGACTCCCGCGACATGCTCCGCGACGTGCAGCGCGACCTGCGCGACCACTTCGGGGAGCTCGCCGAGCAGCTCAACACCTCGCTCAAGGACTCCCTGGCCACCGCGGAGCGCTCGGTGAAGACCACCGAGGGGGAGCGCAGCCGTCGCCTGGCCGAGATCCCCGACCAGATCGCGAAGCTCGAGAAGCTCCAGCAGCGGGTGCGCACGCTGGTCCCCGCCGCGGCCCCGGCCCGCACGGCCGTCGAACCGGTGCCCGTGTCTTGACGCGCACGCTCACCGACGCCGCACGCGACCTCCTGCTCGACGCCGGGCGCGTCTACCGCCACGACCCACCCACCGCCGACTGGCTCGCCCACCAGGTCGACCGGCTCGACGAGCCGTTGCGCCTGGCCATCGCGGGCAAGGTCAAGGCCGGCAAGTCGACGCTGCTCAACGCCCTGGTCGGGGAGCGGCTCGCGCCCGTCGACGCGGGGGAGTGCACGAAGGTCGTCACCTGGTACCGGGACGCGCCGCACCCCGCGGTCACCGTGGTGGGCGCCGACGGGTCGGTGCACGAACTGCCGGTCGACCGACGCGACGGCGCGCTGGTGATCGACCTGCGCGGGGCGTCGGCCGACGACGTCGAGATGCTCGTCGTCGACTGGCCGTCGCAGAGCCTGCGGATCGCCACCCTCATCGACACCCCGGGCCTGTCGTCGCTGTCGCACGAGGTCGGCCGCCGCACGCTGCGCTTCCTGCACCCCGACGACGAGCGCCCCACCGACGCCGACGCCGTGCTGTACCTGATGCGGCACCTGCACGCCGCCGACGCGGAGTTCCTGGAGGCGTTCCGCGGGCAGGGGGTGGCGCAGACGGCGTCGGTCAACTCGCTGGCGGTGATCTCCCGGGCCGACGAGATCGGGGGCGGCCGGGTCGACGCGATGGTCTCGGCCCGGCAGATCGCGCGTCGCTACCGGTCCGACCCGGCCCTGCGCGGCCTGGCGCAGCACATCGTCGCGGTGGCCGGGCTGGTGGCCGAGACCGGGCGCACGCTGCGCCAGACCGAGTTCACCGTGCTCGACGCGCTGGCCCGCCAGCCGAAGGAGGCGCTGGAGGCGTCGCTGCTCACCGTCGACCGGTTCGTGGCGCCGGACTCCCCGATCGCCCGGGCCGTGCCGGGGCTGACCGCCGACCAGCGCGCCGGGCTGCTGCGCCGGTTCGGGGTGTTCGGGCTGCGGCTGTCCACGATGCTGATCCGCCAGGGGGTCGGCACGCCGGCAGCGCTGGCCGCGGAACTGGTGGGCCGCAGCGGGCTCGCCGAGCTGCAGGCGGCGCTGGACAGCCAGTTCGTGCAGCGCCGCGCGGTGCTCAAGGCCCGGTCGGCGCTGCTGGCGGTGCACCAGGTCGTCCAGGACGACCCGGTCGCGGGCTCGCGCGAGCTGTCGGCCGAGCTGGAGCGGCTGCTCACCGGCGCGCACGAGTTCGTCGAGCTGCGGCTGCTGGGGGAGCTCCGGTTCGGCTCGGTCACGCTGCCCGCCCCGATCGCCGCGGAGGGCTCCGCGCTGCTGGGCGGCGCGGGCGCGTCGCCCGCGGCCCGGCTCGGGCTGCCCCCCGGCACGCCCGCCGACGACCTGCGCGCGGCCGCCCTCGACGCGCTGGCCCGCTGGCAGGAACACGCCGAGAACCCGATGCTCGACCGGTCGGTCACGGCCGCGTGCCGCACGGTCGTGCGCACCTGCGAGGGGCTGGTCGGGGCCCTGCCCCGCTGAACCGCGGTGCGGCTCAGCCCCCGTCGCCGAGGGTCGCCTGCAGCACCGCGAACATCTCGCCGCGGGTGGTGACCCCGAGCCGCTGCCGCATCCGGGCGACGTAGTGCTCCACCGTCTTGGCCGAGATGTAGAGGCGCTGCCCGACCTGCTTGTAGGTCAGTCCGGCCAGGATGAGACGGCCGATCTCCTGCTCGCGGTCGGTGAGCCGGGTGTCCGGGACGGGCCCGGGGCCCGCGGCATCGCGGTCCGCCACCGCGGGGACGTCCGGGAGCGCGGCGGTCGCGCCGTGCTCGCCCGCGCCCAGGGCGTCGGCGGGGCCGGGGCCTGCGGTGGGGTCCGCTGCCGTGGCCGGGCTCAGGTGGCGGGCCAGTGCGTGCAGCCCGGCCGCGGTGCGCCGGTCGGTGCCGGTCGTCGCGGCCCGGCCGGCGAGCTGAGCGGCCTCCCGGCCCAGCCCGACCGCGGCCATCCGCCGGCCCGTCCCCGCCAGCTCGTCGACGTCCGGTGCGCCGTCGAGCACGGCCGTCCAGCTCCGCCCGGCCGCGGCGAGGACCGCGGCGTACGGCGACGCGGCCGCGGTGCCCGCCAGGTCGGCGGCGTGCCGCCGGACCGCGGCGGGGTCGTCGGCGGCGACCGCGGCCTGCAGCAGCGCCCAGCTCAGCGGGGCCGTCCACAGCGCGGGGCGGCCGAGCCGGTCGAGCACGGCGGAGAGGTCCTCCAGGGGCCCGGCGAGCCAGCACTCCTCGCCGAGCAGGGCGGCCGCCACGGCGAGCTCGCCCAGCACCGGGATCAGCGTGAGGTCGGCGGGCTGGCGGACCAGTGCGTCGCGGGCACGGGCCCAGGCCGTGGCGAGCGCGGCGGCGTCGTCGCGGCGACGGGCCAGCGCCACCTCGCACGCCGCCGCGAGCAGCGCGTCGCGGGGTTCGGGCGGGGGTTGCTGCCGGCGCACCCGGTCGAGCAGCCCGGCGGGTGGGCCGAGCGTGCCCCGCGCCACCAGCACCCCGGCCAGCAGCAGCCGGTGGCGGAGCACCGCGATCCGCCCGCCGTGCCGGCCCTCGATCGCGCGCCGCAGCGTCGACTCGGCCACGCCGGGCTGCCCGGACACGGCCGCGACGACCGCGGTGAGCGCGGCCGGGGTGTCGGGCAGCAGGCTCGCGGCGGCCACCGGCTCGAGCATCGCCGCGGCCTGGGCGAGGCGGGACAGCGCCGCCCCGGAACCGGTGACGGCCCCGACCATGCCGTGGCCGAGCATCCGTGCCGCCCCCTCCAGCAGCGTGCCCGCGCCCGGCGCGGCGTCGGCGGCGGCCAGGGCCGCGCGGGCGCCGTCGAGATCCCCGGTGACGACGAGCGTGGGCACCGCGAGCACGGCCCGGCCCGGTTCCAGGGTGGCCAGCAGCTCGACGCTGCGCCCGGGAAGGCCGCGGTGGGCGAGCGCCGTGGCGGCCGCGACGACGGCGGTGTCCCGGTCGGCCCGGTCGGGCGCGGCCAGTGCGTCGTCGGAGGTCTGCAGGGCCGCCCCGACGTCCCCGGCCAGCGCCAGCGCGTGGGCCCGGCGCCCGGCGACGGCGAGCCGGGGCGCCCCGGCGTCGACGGCCGCCGCGAGCAGCTCGGCGGCCAGCGCGGGCGACCCGGCCAGCGCCTCGTCGGCGGCGCTGCACAGGACGGTGGCGATGTGGGCGCCGCTCGCCCCGGTACCGAGCAGCCTGCGGCCCGCGGCGAGCACCGACCCGCCCCGCTCGAGCTCGATGCCGGCGAGCCTGCGGTGCAGGTCGCGGGTGCGCAGCACCGGGGTCAGCTTCACGAACAGCGCGCCGATCAGCGGGATCAGCTCGCCGCCCTCGGTGAGCAGCCCGGTGGCGCGCGCGGCCTCCACCGCCTCCTCCAGCTCGACGCCGGGCGCGAGCAGCCGGGCCAGGACGTCGCCGTCGAGCGGTGCGCCGTGGGCGAGGACCGTCAGTAGCTCCTGGACCTGGGGCGGGAGGGCGTCGACGCGGTGGCGCAACCGCTCGGCGAGTGCGGTGGACACCGTGATCCGCTCCGGGGCGGCGAACCGCTCGGGCCGGGCGAGGTCGACGCGGCCGCCGTCGAGGAGGCCCTGGGTCACGAGGTCGACCAGCGCCGGCAGCCCGCCGGACTGCCGGTGCACGAGCTCGACCATCGACGCCGGGGCCGCCGCGCCCAGCCGGGCGGCCAGGCGCTCGGCCACCGCGGCCCGGTCGAGGTGTCCGACGACCGCGACCGTGCGCCGCGCCCCGACACCCGCGCTGAGCTCGGCCAGCCCGTCGGGCCGGGGCCAGGGCCGGTGGGCCAGCACGACCCGGGCGCCGTCGGTGCGGGCGAGGGCGCGCAGCGCGTCGAGGCGGTCGGGCGGCAGCAGGTGCGCGTCGTCGACGAGGACGGCGGCCGACGGGTCGAGCGGGGTCGCGGCGTCGTGGCGCACCACCGGCACGCCCGCGTCGGAGTAGAGGCGGGCCAGCGCGTCGAGGAGCATCGTCTTGCCGGTGCCGCCCGGCCCGAGCACCGTGGCGACGAGCGGCGCGCCGGGCCGTTCGCCGACCCGGCGGGCGAGCGCGACGCCGCCCGGGGGCAGTGCCGGGAGCGGCCGGGCCGCCGTCGCTGTCGCCATACCCGGTCCTTCGGACGCGTCGGCGGGGGTATTAGCAGGATCGCCGTGACCCGCCCGGATCGAGTGCCCGGCCGGCACGGGGCGTCACATCGGGCGCCGCGGGCCCCCCGATCGGCCCATCACGACTCGGCCCATCACGACTCGCTGAGCCGGCCGTCCCGCAGGGTCCAGTGCCGGGTGGTGCGCACCGACTCCAGCATCCGGCGGTCGTGGGTCACGAGCAGGACGGTGCCGCCGAAGCCGTCGAGGGCCTGCTCCAGCTGCTCGATGGCGGGCAGGTCCAGGTGGTTGGTCGGCTCGTCGAGGACCAGCAGGTTGACCTCGCGGGCCTGCAGCAGCGCCAGCGCGGCGCGGGTGCGCTCGCCCGGCGACAGCGACGCGGCCGGGCGGGGTGCGTGGTCGCCGGCGAGGCCGAACTTCGCGAGCAGCGTGCGCACGTCGGACTCGGCCCAGTCGGGCACGGCGTCACCGAACGCCCTGGCGAGCGGCGCGGGGCCCAGGAACAGGCCGCGGGCCTGGTCGATCTCGCCGACCCGCACACCCGACCCGAGCCCGGCGCTGCCCTCGTCGACCGGGATGCGGCCGAGCAGCGCGCCGATCAGCGTGGTCTTGCCCGACCCGTTGGCCCCGGTGATCACGACGCGGTCGGCCCAGTCGACCCGGGCGTCGACGGGCCCGAGCGTGAACGACCCGCGCCGCACCACCGCCCCGCTCATCGACGCCACGACGGTGCCCGAGCGCGGCGCCGCGGCGATCGTCATGCGCAGCTCCCACTCCTTGCGGGGCTCCTCGACGACGTCGAGCCGGTCGATCATCTTCGCGGTCTGGCGGGCCTTCGCGGCCTGCTTCTCGCTGGTCTCGGCCCGCTTGTTCCGGCCGATCTTGTCGTTGTCGGTGCTCTTGCGCCGGGCGTTGCGCACGCCCTGGGCCATCCAGTTGCGCTGCATCTGGGCGCGGTCCTTGAGCGAGCCGAGCTTGTCGTCGTACTCCTCGTAGGCCTCGCGGGCGTGGCGCCGGGCCACCTCGCGCTCGACGAGGTAGGCGTCGTACCCGCCGTCGTAGACGCCGACCTGCCCCTGGGCCAGGTCGAGCTCCACGATGCGGGTGACGGTGCGGGCGAGGAACTCCCGGTCGTGGCTGACGATCACGGCCGGGGACCGCAACCCCTGGACGAACCGCTCCAGCCGCTCCAGCCCGTCGAGGTCGAGGTCGTTGGTGGGCTCGTCGAGCAGCAGCACGTCGTAGCGTGAGAGGAGCAGGGCGGCGAGCCCGGCGCGGGCGGCCTGGCCGCCGGACAGCGCCGTCATCGGGGTGTCGAGGTCGACGCCCAGCCCGACCTCGGCGGCCACCTCGCCCGCGCGCTCGTCGAGGTCGGCGCCCCCGAGGGCGAGCCAGCGGTCGAGCGCGGCGGCATAGGCGTCGTCGGCGCCCGGCGCACCCGCGCCCAGGGCCTCGGCGGCGGCGTCCATCGTCGTCAGCGCCGCGGTGACGCCGGTGCGCCGGGCCAGGAAGGCCGCGACCGTCTCGCCCGCGCGCCGGTCGGGCTCCTGCGGGAGGTGCCCGACGGTGGCGTCCGGCGGGCTGCGCGCCACCGTCCCGTCCTCCGGGTCGAGCTCGCCCGCGAGCAGGCTCAGCAGCGTCGACTTCCCCGCGCCGTTGGCCCCGACGAGGCCGACGACGTCGCCGGGGGCGATCACGAGGTCGAGCCCGGAGAACAGCACGCGGGCGCCGTGGCCGGCGGCGAGATCGGTGGCCTGCAGGGTGGCGCTCATGTCGGTCGCAGGCTACCCGCGGGCCGGTGGTCGTCCGCCGCGTGCTCCGGCTCAGCTCGGTGCGACCACCCCGTCCCCGGTCCCGTCGGAGGGATCGCCCTCCGGCTCGGCCGGTGGCGGCTCGGCCGGAGCCTCCCCGGGGGGCGGTGCGACCTCGGGCGCGGGCGCGGGTTCCGCGGGCTGCGGTTCCTCCGGTGCCGCGGGGGCCGGTTCGGGAGCGGGGGCCGGCGCGGCCGGTGCGGGAGGCGGCTCGGGGAGCGGTGCCGGGACGGGTGCGGGCCCGGGCAGCGGCGCCGGGGCGGGCACCGTGCAGGCGGTGACGGTGTCGGCCGGGTCGGCGTCGCAGGTCCCGCCGTCCACACCGCCGTCCAGGACGTCGGCTCCGGGGCCCCCGGTGAGCTCGTCGACCCCGGCGCCGCCGAACAGCCGGTCGTCGCCCGGCCCACCGATCAGGCGGTCCGCGCCGTCGCCGCCGACGAGGACGTCGTCGCCGCCCGCGCCGTCGAGCACGTCGAAGCCGCCGCCGCCGACCAGGCAGTCGCCCGCCCCGGACCCGGTGACGACGTCGTCGCCCGCGGTGCCGAGCACCAGGAACGGGCCCGCGGCACCGGGCCGGTCCTCGGCCGCGACGAACCGGGGGCGCTCGATCCGGCCTCCGACGCCACCCGCGTGGTCACGCACCGGGTCGTGGAGGTCCTCCCGGGGCCGGGCTTCCGCACCCGGGGCGACGCGAACCCCGACCCGGACCCGGGCGTCGTCACGGTCGCGGACGTGCGCGGGGTGCTGTGGTACTCGGTGCCGTGGGTCGGGCGCGGCATGGAGCTCGCCCGCACACCGGCCGGGCTGCTGGTCGTCGGCGGGGGTGTGCTGCTGCTGCTCGGGGCGGGCCTGCTGGTCCCCCGGCGGGAGCGCGCCGGGACCTGAGGCTGGCGGCGCGGGCGGCGACCGGGCCAGGATCGCCGGCATGGACTACGAGCCGATGCCCGAGGACTGGACCCGCGCGCTCGCGGTGGTCGCCCACCCCGACGACCTGGAGTACGGCGGCGCGGCGGCCGTCGCCCGCTGGACGGCGTCCGGCAAGGACGTCCGGTACCTGCTGGTCACCCGCGGCGAGGCGGGCATCGACACGCTGCCGCCCGCCGAGTGCGGACCGCTGCGGGAGGCCGAGCAGCGGGCCGCGGCCGCGGCGGTCGGCGTCGAGGTGGTGGAGTTCCTCGACCACCCCGACGGGCTCATCACCTACGGCGTCCCGCTGCGCCGCGACATCGCCGCGGCGATCCGCAGGCACCGGCCCGAGCTGGTCGTCACCGGCAACTTCCGCGAGACCTGGCCCGGCGACGTCGGGATGAACATGGCCGACCACATGGCCACCGGACGGGCCGTCGTCGACGCGGTGCGCGACGCCGCGAACCGCTGGCTGTTCACCGACGCCGGGGAGCCGTGGAGCGGGGTGCGCTGGGTGGCCGTCGCGGCGTCACCGCGCAACTCGCACGCCGTCGACGTCGGCGCCCACTTCGACCGGGGCGTCGCCTCGCTGGCCGCGCACCGCGCCTATCTCGACGCACTCGGCGGCGACATGGCCGATCCCGAGGGTTTCCTGCGCCCGATGGCCGAGGCCGACGGCGCACGCCTGCCCGGCGCGACGCTGGCGACGGCGTTCGAGCTGATCACCGTCTGACCCGCGGGTCGTCCGGGTACCGACGAGGCGGGCGTCCGGGGGTGGCCCGGCGCCCGCCTCGCCACCGCGGGCCGTGGTGGGCCTGCGGGGTCTCAGCCCGCGAGTCGCGGGTAGTCGGTGTAGCCCTCGGCGCCGCCGCCGTAGAACGTCTCCTGGTTCGGCTCGTTCAGGTCGGCGCCCTGGGCCCAGCGCGTCACGAGGTCGGGGTTGGCCAGGAACGGGCGCCCGACCGCCACGGCGTCGGCGACGCCGTCGGCCAGCAGGCGCGCAATGTCGTCGCGGGTGTCGTCGACACCGAAGCCGGTGTTGAGGACGAACGTGCCCGGCCAGACGGCGCGCAGCTTGCCGACGATCGGGTCGTCGGCCTCGGCGAGCAGGTGGACGTAGGCGAGGCCCAGGTCGGCGAGCTGCGCGACCAGGGTCTCGTAGACCGACAGGTCGTCCTCGGTGATGTCGTTGAACGGGTGCCCGGGCGAGAGCCGGATGCCCACGCGGTCGGCGCCGATCGCGGCGGCCGTGGCCTTCGCGACCTCGACGACGAAACGGGCGCGGTTCTCCGGCGAGCCGCCGTAGGAGTCGGTGCGGTCGTTCACGCCGTCGGCGAGGAACTGGTGGAGCAGGTAGCCGTTGGCGGCGTGCAGCTCGACGCCGTCGGCACCCGCGCGGACGACCCGGCGTGCGGCGTCGGCGAACTCGGCGGCCACCCCGGGCAGCTCGTCGGTGCCGAGAGCGCGCGGCGGGGTGTGGTCCTGCTGGCCGTCGAGGGTGAAGATCTGGCCCGCGGCCTGCGTGGCCGTCGAGGAGACCGGGGTCTCCCCGGCGATCGTGCTGGTGTGCGAGATGCGGCCCGCGTGCATCAGCTGCACCACGAGCAGCCCGCCGTCGGCGTGGACGGCCTCGGCGACGCGCGTCCAGCCGGCCTCGTTGGCATCGGTCACGGCACCGGCGGTGTGCGGGTAGCCCTGGCCGACCGCGGACGGCTGGCTGCCCTCGCTGACGATCACGCCGGCCTCCGCGCGCTGGCGGTAGTACTCGACGGACAGGTCGTTGGGGGTGCCGTCGGCGTCGGCGCGGTTGCGGGTCAGCGGCGCCATCCAGAGACGGTTCTTCGCCTCCAGCGCACCGGCGGTGACCGGCTGGAGGATCGGGCTGTCGGACGGGAGCGGCTTCTGAGTCACGTGAGGTCTCAACCACTTGGGCCGCGGGGCCTGTTCCGTGCCGCGCCGTGCGGATGATCACGGTTTACGCTCGCGCGATGACCTCCTCGACGGCGATGGCCCGCGTGCTCGTCGACGAACTGGTCCGCGGGGGTGTCACCGACGCGGTGTTCTGCCCCGGGTCGCGCAACGCGCCACTGGCCTTCGCGCTGCACGACGCCGACGCGGCCGGCCGGCTGCGGCTGCACGTCCGGATCGACGAGCGCACCGCGGGTTTCCTCGCCCTCGGGCTCGCGCTGCGGTCGGGGCGGGCCGTGCCGGTGTGCACGACGTCGGGCACCGCCGTCGCGAACCTGCACCCCGCGATGTTGGAGGCCGCGTACTCGCGGGTGCGTCTGCTCGCGCTCAGCGCCGACCGCCCCCCGCAGCTGGTCGGCACGGGGGCGAGCCAGACCGTGGTGCAGGACGGGATCCTCGGCGTGCCCACCGCCACCGCGTCGGTGGCCGGGGGCGACGCGCACTGGCGGTCGGTCGTCGCCAGGGCGCTGGCCGTCGCCGGGCCGGTGCACCTCAACGTGCCTTTCCCCGAGCCGCTCGTGCCGACGGGGCCGGACGCGCCCGCCGGGCGCCCGGGCGGTGCGCCCTGGACGGCCGTGGCGCCGGTCCGGCACACCGCCGACCCGCTGCCGCTGGACCCCGCCGCGCCGACGTTGGTCGTCGCCGGGCCGGGGGCGCCCGCGCTGCCCGGGGTCGCCGCGCCGGTCGTCGCGGAGCCGTCGTCGCTGGCCTGGCCGCACGCGCTGCGCGCCGGGCCGTGGCTGCTTAACGACCCCGCGCTGCGGCCCGCGCAGGTGGTGGTCGCCGGCCGCCCCACGCTGCACCGCGCCGTCGCCCGGCTGCTCGCGGACCCCGCCGTCGCGGTGTACGCCCTGGCGGGCGACGGCCCGTGGACCGACGTCCCCGGCACCGTCCGGGCCGTCGGCTCGCTGCCCGACCTGACGGCCCCCGACGGCTGGCTCGACCGCTGGCACGCCGCCGACGCTGCCGCGTCCGCCGCCCTCGACGCGGCCCTCGACGACGCACCCGTCGGCCTGCGCCTGGCCCGCTCGCTGGTCGACGCCCTGCCCGACGGCGCCCAGCTCGTGCTCGGATCGTCCAACCCGGTCCGTGACGTGGCGCTGGCCGCCGTCCCCCGGTCCGGGCTGGTGGTGCACTCCAACCGGGGCGTCGCGGGCATCGACGGCACGGTGTCGACCGCGGTCGGCGCCGCGCTGGCCCACGAGGGCCCGAGCTACGCGCTGATGGGCGACCTCACCTTCCTGCACGACACCACCGGCCTGCTGATCGGCCCGGACGAGCCCCGCCCGGACCTGACGATCGTGGTGCTCAACGACTCCGGCGGCGGCATCTTCGGCCTCCTGGAGCAGGGGGCGGCGGAGCACTCGACGGCGTTCGAGCGGGTGTTCGGCACGCCGCAGGACGTCGACCTGGCCGGGCTGTGCGCGGCGTTCGGGGTGAGGCACGTGCGGGTGGGGGTGGAGGACCTCGTGCTCGACGGGGAGGGCGGGTTGCGGGTCGTCGAGGTGTCGGCCGGCCGCGCGGGGCTGCGGGCCGGGCACGCCGCGTTGCGGGAGGCCGTCGTCGCGGCGCGGGGGTAGCGGGCCGGGGTCAGCCGACGGTCCGCGCCACGGCGACGGCCTCCAGCTGTGAGCGCACCTCGAGCTTGGCCAGGATCGACCGGACCTGGGTGCGGACCGTGGCCTCGGCCACGACGAACTCGCGGGCGACGTCGGCCACGCGCCTGCCGTCGACGAGGCGGGCGAGGACCTCGCGTTCGCGCGGGGTGAGGCGGCTCCACCGCCGGTCGAGCTCGCGCCGGGCGCCTGCGGCGGCGTGGTGCTCGGCGACCAGCGCCGACCGGGGACCCGGGTCGAACCGGTGCTCCCCGCGCGCCGTGGCCGCGATCGTGGCGACGATCTCGTCGAAGGGCAGGCTCTTGGCCAGCCAGCCGAGTGCGCCCGCGGCCACCGCCGCGGCGATGCGCGGGCGGTCCCGGCTCCCGGTGAGCAGCAGCACGTCACGCCCGGTGGCCCGGACCCGTGGGACCAGGTCGACCCCGTCGATCGAGGCACCGTCCGGGCCAGGGCCGAGGTCGAGATCGAGCACGACGAGCCCGGGATCGTCGTCGTCGAGCGCGGCGGGCAGGCCGGGATCCGCGGTGGGGTCGACGTACCGGGTGCGGATGCCGTGCGCGCGCAGGGCAGCGGTCAGCGCCACCCCGACCAGTTGGTGGTCGTCGACGATCGTCACGGGGACGGTGGTCATTGTCAGCTCGCGAACCGGGTCACGGGCGCGGCCAGCTCGGCCGACGGGATGTCCAGCACGGCGAGGAGACCCCCACCGGCGGGACGGACGAGGCGCAGGTCGCCGCCGTGGGCGCGGAGCAGGTCCCGGCTGATCCCGAGACCGAGCCCGCGGCCGCCGGTGGTCGCGCTGCGCCGTCCGCGGTCGAGCAGGTCGGCCTCCCGGCCGGGTGCGATGCCCGGTCCGTGGTCGCGCACCTGCACCACGACGTGGCCGTCGGCTTCCGCGGCACTGATGTGCACCGGTGAGCCCGGCGCGTGCCGAGCACAGTTGACCAGGAGGTTGGTGACGACCTGGGTCAGTACCTCGGCCGAGCCGCGGGCCCGCAGCCCCGCGGGCACGTCGAGCTCGATCACCGCGCCGCCCGCGCGCCGGACCTCGACCGCGACGGCGAGGGCGGACCGCACGTCGATCTCGCCCGCTCCGGTCTCCGGCCGGGCGCGGTCCAGCATGCGGGTGAGCCGGTCCAGTTCGGCGGCGACCGCCGCTCCGAGCTCGGCCCGCCCGCCGTCCGCCGGGCCGGCCAGCAGGGCGGCGGCACCGCTGAGGCCGAGCACCACGTTGCGCAACTCGTGGTCGCGGTCGTCGGCGTCGCGGTCCCTCGCCTCGCCGGCCTCCCGGACCGCCTGCAACCGCAGGGCGGCCGCGACGTCACGGTCCTGCTGGCGGCGCAGCGCGGAGCGCAGATGGGGCAGCACGCCGGCGATGATGATGGCGACGGCAACGGGACGTAGGCCGGTGAAGGCGGGCCAGGCCATCATCACCTCGACCGGCTCCAGGCCGCGGCCGCCGTGGGCGACCGCGAGGAGCCCGTACCCGAGCCCGACGCGGCGTTGCAGGACGCTGTGCGCCCGCATCCCCTGGGCGACCATCGCCGCGGCGACGGCGGCCATGCCCAGGACGATGACCGCATGGGCCGCGGTGAGGACCATCGTGCCCGGTGCCAGCGCGGGCACCAGGGCCGTACCCGCCACTGCCGTGAGGCTCGCGGCCACCGCGACCGCGGCGGCCGGCCACGACAACGTCGGCTCACCACGTCGCACGAGCCCGAGGGCGAAGAGCACGGCCACGGCACCGAGGCCGATCAGGTCGAGCAGCTGCCCGGCCGGGCCGATCGAGGTGGCGAAACCCGCAGCGGTGACGGGCAGCACGACCCCGCCGTAGACGAGCAGACCGGACCCGATCCGCAGGGCCGTGACGTCCCGGTCGAGGCGGCCCGCGAACGAGACGACCAGTGCGGCCCCGACGGTGCCCGCGACCGCGAGGAGGGTCAGCATCTGCTGCACCTGGCCCTGCACCGGGGCCGCCGCGCCCGTCAACGCCAGACCACCGGCGATCGTGAGAACGGTGATCGGCAGGAATACGGCGAAATCGCGGAAAAGCCAGTTCCGGTGCCACCGGAATCGTCGGCTCGGTGGTGCTGCGGCGTCGTCGGGCAAGGGGAAGTACTCCTTCGTGAACGCCCGTGGGGACGGGCGCCGAATGAAGGTGGGGCGTGAGGCGCGGGGGGAGCGGTCACGGTGTCCGGGGGACTCGGCGGTCGGCGAGGGTGCGGCGGGGGAGCCGCAACGTCGTCCTCGGACCTTCGGGCGGTCGCCGGGGTCCGTTACACATCGCCGTGGCGGTCAGCCGACCACTGAGGCCCCGTCCCGGCTGCGTCGCTGCGCCGAACGGAGGTGGTGTGCGGCGACGAGCAGGAGCAGGCCGGCCGCGACGAACAACATGCCGGCCGGTGTGGCCAGGCTGGTCCACAGTGCACCCGCCCAGGGCACGGCGTACAGGTAGACGCCGTCGACGAGATCGGTCTCGGTGAGCACCGCGTTCCCGTCATCCCTGCTCAACAGCAGTTTCTCGCCGAGCACGGCGACGACCCGGCGCAGGCCGGGCTGTTCGCCGGGACGCTCGGTGACGGCCACGACGTCCCCCGCCCGCGGGGTCCCCGGACGCACGACGGCGAGGGAGCCGGCAGCGAGGCCGGCCTGCTGCTCACCCGTCTGGACCGCGACCGGTCGGGCGCCCGCAAGCGCCGGAACCACACCCGCAAGGACCAGCGCCGCCAGGACCAGAGCGCCGATGCACCCGGCCACGACGGCCGGGAGCAGGCGCTGGCGGCGGGGCGTCGGGGTCCGGCGCTCCTGCAGCGTCGCGTCCATGCCCGGTCCTCCACCTGTGCCGTCGTCCGGCCCCCATCGTGCGTCAGCGGTCGTTCCGCGTCATACCCAGAAATGGGTACGAGACGTTTCCTGGCCGATCCGCGTATACCCAAGTTTGGTGATGGCGGGCATTCCGGCACGGGTCAGACTTCTCCCCGTCACGCCGAACCGCTTCCCCGGCCCGCTCGGCGTTCCCCGACCCCCCGGCTCCGGCCGACTCCCCGAAGGACACCGAGTTCATGAGCACCATGGTCAAGGACAACAAGAAGAAGCTGATCGCCGGCGCGGTCGCCGGCGTCGCCGCTCTGGCGCTGATCGGCGGCGGCACGTTCGCGCTGTGGTCGGACTACGACACGTTCACCGGCAACTCCCTCGCGGCAGGCACTCTCACCATCGACATCGGCCAGTCGGTCCCGCTCGACATGACCGGCCTCGCCCCCGGTGAGAACAAGGACACCGCCCTGTTCGTCGCGAACCGGGGAGACGACACCGCTGCGCTCCAGAACGCCCTGCTCACGACGACGGTGGTCAACCTCGTCGACATCGAGGACGGGTGCCGGGCGAAGTCCGAGGCCGACATCGACCCGTCCTGCACCGCGGGGCCGGGCAACGGCGAGTTCACGCAGCAGGCCTACATGCAGTACCGAGTCGGCAGCGCGGTGAGCGCAGACGCGTGTGGGAGTGCGACGTACACCCCGAGGGCGTGGATGGTGCTCAACCGGTACGACGACGCGGCCATCCCGCTCGGCGAGCTCGACCCGGGCCAGGGCATCTGCATCCGCGTCGAGGTCGGGCTGCCGAGCGGCCAGGGAAGCCAGACGCCTCCGCCGGGAATCGACGCGCCCGGCGCACCCGCGGCGACGAACCTCTCCCAGGGGGACGGTGCGACGTTCGACGTCCGCTTCGACCTGACCCAGGCCACCCCGACCCGCTGAGCTACCTCGTGAAGGCGGGGCCGGCGCACATCGCGCCGGCCCCGCCCGCTCCACCATCCACACCAGGGGGATCCGGTGAAGGTGCTCCGCCTCGCCACCACGCTGCTCACCACGGCCGCGCTCGTCATCGGGCTCGGCCTCGTGGCGTTGCTCGTGGTGGTACCGCGCGTCACCGGGACGATCCCGCTGACCGTCTACACCGGTTCGATGGAGCCGACCATCGCCACCGGGGCGGTCGTGCTCATCGAGCCGGTCGACCCGTCGACCCTGGTGCCCGGCGACGTGATCACCTACCAGGTCGCCCCGGACGTGGACGAGTACATCACCCACCGGATCGTCTCGGTGCGGCCCGACACCTCGCCACCCAGCTTCGTCACCCAGGGCGACAACAACGACGGTGCGGACGTCGACCCGGTGCCGGTCGGCGCCGTCCGCGGCAAGGTGTGGATCGACGTGCCCTACGTCGGGACCGCGCAGCAGTTCGTCACCGGCCGGGCGGGCATCGCCGTGCTGGCCGTCGTGGCGGGGGTGCTGCTGCTCGCCACCGTGCTGCGCCGGGTACTGCGTCCCGACCCCGAGCAGCTCGGGCCCGGCGCCGGTGAGGACGACGTCGCCACCACCCGGTTACCCCGGATCGGGCCGCGATCGTGAGGGGCACGACGGTGGCGGTGCTGGTCGCCGTGGGACTGCTCGCTCCGGCCGGCCCCGCGTTGGCCGCAGGGGCGGACGGGCCGGTCGGGATCGTCGTCCGGCACGACGACGGCTCGCAGTCGCGCAGCATCCGGATCACCGACCTGTACCCGACGGCGACGCGGCAGGTCGTGTTCCTCCTCGACGGCGGTGCCCCGGACGACGTCCGGCGCATGCGTCTGACCGTCGAGAACCTCGTGGACCGGGAGAACGACTGCCTCGACCCCGAGGTCCGCGAGGGTGACACCGCCTGCGGGCGCGACGACGGCGACCTCTCCGGCTGGCTCCGGACGACCTTCACCGCGGGTCGCGCCGACGGTGAGGGTTGCGCACCGGCCGGCCCGCCGTTCACGACGACCATGCGGACGATGGCGACCGAGCCCGTGGTCGTCGGCCTGCCCGACCGCGAGGGCCGGCTGTGCGTGATCGCGGACCTGCGGCACGACGAGGGTGCGGGTGACGACGTGACCCAGTCCGACTCGGTGGAGTTCGACCTCCGCCTCGATCTCGACGGGCAGCAGGTGGCCGCGGCCGCTCCCGGTGGGGTCGGTCCCGTCGCCGCGGAGGCGGTCATCCGGCCGGCCGTCGTGGAGCGCGGCGACGTCGTGGACCTCGGCCCGGCCACGGCCGGGCTGCCGGGCCTCCCACTGCTGCTGGGCGGACTGGTGCTCGGCGGTTGCGCGGCCGCGCTGCTGGCCTCCCGGCGCCGATCGGGGTCGGGCTCGTGATCCGCCGCCGCTCCGTCCTCTACGCCGCCACCGGGACGGTCGTGGTACTCGCCGCCACCACGACGGCGGCCACCTACGCCCTGTACTCCGACTTCGACACCGCCACCGGCGGCTCGGCCACCGCCGCGACCGTGGCGCTCGGCTCGGAGGACGCCGAGCCGCCGTCCCTCACCTACCCGCCGATGCAGCTGGTGGGCGAGGTGCGCGAGGGCGCCCTGACCGTGGACTACCGCGGCACCGTCCCCGCCGACGTGACCGTGTCCGTCGAGCCGGGCGCCGTCGCGGGCCTGTGCGTCGACGGTCCCGGAGGCCCGCAGAACACCCCCGGCACCACGGTGCTGGTCGGGATCGGCGGGGCCGCCGAGACCGAGTACTGCTCGTTCCTCGGAGGTCCGGGCGCGACAGTCGCCGAGGACGTCCCGCCGGGTAGCCCCGTCACGACGGACATCACGCTGCGGCTCACCGAGAACACCGGCGGCATCCGCATCGATGTGGCCGACGTGCTCGTCGTCGAGGCCCGCGGTGGGTTCACCGACGTCGTGCGAGGCACGCTGGCCGCCGTGGTCGATCCGGTCGTGCTGTCGCCGGAGGAACAGCAGCTCGCGGCCGAGGTGTCCGCCGCGCCCGACGGGCTGGCCGCGGCGCTCGCCGCGCCGCCGGCCCGGCAGGGGGTGCTGCCGATCGACCCGGCACTCGTGCCGCCTGAATGCCGGGACGCCGGGATGGAGTTCCGCCTCGACCAGGTCGTCCAGCTCACCCCGCGGGACCGGCCGTGGGTCGCCGACGAGGTCCGCGGCGCTCCCGCCGAGCCCCTGCTGATCTTCGGTACCGACGGGGACGACGAGATCACCGGGTCGGCCGCGTCCGACTGCATCGTCGGCGGGGACGGCGCGGACGACATCCGCGGAGGCGACGGGGACGACGTGCTGGTCGGCGGACCCGCCGCCGACGTCCTCGACGGCGGCCGGGGCGCGGACCGGCTCGTCGGCGGCGCGGGTTCCGACGAGCTGATCGGTGGGCCCGGCACCGACCGGTTCGACGGCGGCCCGGACGGGGCGACCTGTGACGTCACCTCCGACGACACCGCCGTGCGCTGCGCTGCGCCCGTCGTGCCGGCGGCGCCACCGCCGCCGACCGCGCCGACCTCGTCCCCGGTTCCCGCGCCGTCCCCCGCGCCGACCGCGGAGCGGGCCCCGGCGCCGGCGGTGCCGGAGGAACCCCCGGCGGAGGTGCCGCCGGGCCCCGACGAGCCGGGCGCGGTGGCCACCACCCCGCCCGCGGACGGGACGGCGTCGGACGGGGCGGCCTGAGCCGCTCGACCCCGGAACGGGAGAGCCGGGCTAGGG
>NZ_BJNG01000022.1 GCF_006539565.1 Pseudonocardia hydrocarbonoxydans | reverse complement strand
CCCTAGGGCGGACGTCGGCCGATCTGCGGCTCTATCGTCGGGTCATCGAGATTCGGGACGCACTGCTGGTTCTGCAGCACCGCGTCGACGGCCCGATCGTCGAGGCCGCCCGGTCGCACGTCCGTGCCGAGGGCCCGGAGATCGCAATCGAACCGGCCGTGGTCGCGTGCTGGCTCGCCGTCGCGCTGGAAGCGCCGCGCGGGCAGGCGAACACCTCCGGTTGGTCGGTCGCACCTGAGGCCCCGGCGGAGAACGCCTGGGCGAGCGAGATCGCCTTCCAGCTGCAGCTGGCGTGGTCCTACAGACAGCCTTTCGTCGCGGCGTTCGCCCGGTCGATCCGGCAACCCGTCGTCGCGGGCGAGCGCCCTACCGACCGGATCCGCCGATGACCCCGCCCGAGGGCAGCTACGCCTCCGGCCTGCTCGGCGGCGACCCGACCGCCGAGCGCGAGCGTCTGGGCGGCATCCAGGACAGCGTGGACGGCTTCACCCGGCAGACCCTCGTCGGGCTCGGCCTCGCACCCGACTGGACGTGCCTGGAGCTGGGTGCGGGCGCCGGGTCCATCGCCCGCTGGCTGGCGGAGTGCTGCACGTCGGGCAGCGTCCTGGCCGTCGACACCGACACCGCGCTGTTCGGCCCGGCACGCGCACCGCGGCTGACGGTCCACCGGGCCGACATCACCGACGGGTCCTTCCGACCCGGCCGGTTCGATCTCGTGCACGCCCGCTTCGTGCTCTGTCACCTCCCCGACCGGGACGCGGTGCTCGCCCGGGCCGCCTCGTGGCTGCGGCCCGGCGGCGTTCTGGTGATCACCGATCCCTACCAGCTGCCGCCGGGGACCTCACCGTTCCCGTCGGTCGCCCGACTGATGGCCGCCTACGAGGCCGTGCACGCGGCCGCGGGTGCCGACCTCACGTGGTCGCGCCGCGTCCCGTCCCTGCTGGCCCGCGCCGGGCTGCGCGACGTCGGGTTCGCCGCGCGACCCGGGTGCCTGGGCAACGGAGCGGCGGACCGCTGGCGTCCGCTGCTCGACGCGGCCGCGCAGCGGATGATCGACAGCGGGGCGGTCACCCGGCACGATCTGGATGCCTTCCGGGCCGATCTCGCCGACCCGGCCTTCGTCGACGTCCCGCAGCTCACGCTCGCCGCGTGGGGTCGACGGCCGGCGGGGTAGCCCGCCAGCAGTCCGCGACGTGGTCGTCGACCATCCCGACGGCCTGCATCAGGGCGTAGCAGGTCGTGGGCCCGACGAAGCGGAACCCGCGCCGCTTGAGCTCCCTGGCCATCGCGACGGACTCCGGGCTGGTGGCGGGCACGTCGGCGAGCGTGGCGGGGCGGGTGTGCGACGCCGGGGCGAAGGACCACAGCAACGCGTCGAGCCCGGTGTCGAGGGCGAGCACGGCGCGGGCGTTGGCGATCGTCGCCTCGATCTTGGCGCGGTTGCGGACGATGCCGGCGTCGCCGAGCAGGCGGGTGACGTCGGTCTCACCGAAGCGCGCGACGTCCTCGGCGACGAACCCGGCGAACGCCGCCCGGAACGCGGGGCGCTTGCGCAGGATCACGATCCACGACAGCCCCGACTGGAAGGCCTCCAGGCTCAGCCGCTCGAACAGCGCGGTGTCGCCGCGCAGCGGCCGGCCCCACTCGTCGTCGTGGTAGGCGGTGTACTCGGGCGCGGAGCCCGCCCACGCGCAGCGGACCGGCTCAGACACCCCGCGGGCGCCCCTGGTCGCGGCGGTACTCCTTCTCGCGCCGGTACTCCTTCTCACACTGGCGCGCCATCTTCCGCAGCGACGCCTCGACCCCCGCGCGGAAGGCCGGGCGGACCAGCGGCCAGCCGGCCCGGCCCAGCGGGCCGAGCGGGAGGTCGAGCAGCTCGCTCCACAGGAAGCGGGCGCGCTCGGGACCGAGCTCGACGACCTCGAACACGCCGTCGCCCTTGACGACCGCGCCGGTGTGCCGCACCACGCAGCGCTTGGGCGGGTCCCACTCCACGATCTCCATGGTGTCGACGACGCCGAGCGGACCGATGCCGGTGACCGCCCGCAACGCCGCTCCGAGATGCCGCCCGTCACCCTCGCCGACGACCTCGACGCGCGTGCCGAGCATCCAGTCGCCCTGGCCCGGCCAGTCCGTGACGGTGCGCCACACCGCCTCGGCCGGCGCGTTGACGTCGACCGGAACCGTCAGCTCGACCCTGTTCGTCATGCCGGTGATCCTCCCAGCCCCGCCTCGTCGGCGCTCGCCGCCGGCCGCGACCGGGCGGACTCCAGCTCGGCGATGCGCCCGAGCAGGCCGTCGCGCTCGGCGCCGACGCGGTCGAGCTCGTCGGCGAGGCGGTCGAGCACCCAGTCGACCTCGGCCATCCGGTAGCCCCGCACCGCCTGCGGGAACCGCAGCTCGCGCACGTGCTCGCCGGCGATCTCCCCCGAGGGCAGGCGGGTGGGCGTGGCGTCGGGCGCCAGCGGCGCCAGCTCCTCTCCGCGGCCGAAGACGAGCGCGGCCAGCCCGAAGAACGCCGCCGCGACGGCCACGACGACGAACAGGTAGATCAGCGCGGTCCCCACCCGGTGATGGAACCACGCGACCCCGTCGTCCCGGCCATCGGCGGCCGCTCCGCCACGGGTGCGGCGGTCGTGGACGGCAGCCACTCGCCGCCGATCTGGACGAACTGCGTCAGGTCCCCGCCGCCGTCGACCACACCGCCGTCGATCACACCACTGCGCGCCAGCGCCGCCGCCACGATCTGCCGCGACATGACACCGAGCTGCAGCAGCGAGCGGTTGCGGTGCTTGCGGACGCCGAGGTTGACCTGCGCGAGCGCGTCGAGGCCCAGCCGGGCGTGCGTGTCGAGCAGCAGCCCGATCTCCACGCCGTACCCCGTCGCGAACGGCACGGACTCCAGCAACGCCCGGGTGGCCGCGTACTCCCCGCCGAGGGGCTGCACGATCCCGGACAGCTCCGGGCGCAGCGCGGCCAGCAGCGGGCGCGCCACCAGCTCGGTGACCCGGCCCCCTCCGGTGTCGTTCTGCGTGGTCTCCATCCGCAGCGGGCGCCGGTAGAAGCCCTTCACCAGCGCCACCCCCTGTTCGACGAGGAGCGGCCCGAGCAGGGCGGGCACGAATCCCGGGTCGAAGTCGACGAGGTCGGAGTCCAGGAAGCAGACCACGTCACCGTCGGTGGCGGCGAGCGAGCGCCAGAGCACCTCCCCCTTGCCGGGCAACGGTTCCAGCTCCGGCAGCACGTCGGCGCGGTGCACGACCCGGGCGCCGGCCGCGGCGGCGCGCTCCACGGTGCGGTCGGTCGACCCGGAGTCGACGACGACCAGCTCGTCGACCAGCGGCGCCGGGCCGCCCGTCAGCGGGACGATCGCCGCGACGATCGCACCGACGGTGGCCTCCTCGTCGAGCGCGGGCAGCACGACCGAGACCCGCCGGCCCGCCTTGGCGGCCACCAGCTCGTCGACCGTCCACGCGGGCTCCTGCCAGGTGCGGCGGGCGAACCAGGCCTCGGCGGTGGGCTGCACGGTGCTCCAGGGACTCGCGGGCGGGAATCGGGGGACTCGCGGGTCAGGCCAGTGCGCGGACGGTGCGCACCGGGGCCCGGGTACCCGCGATCGCGGCGACCATGTCCACGGTACGGCGGGTCGCGGCGACCTCGTGGGCGCGGAAGACTCGGCACCCGGCCGCGGCGGCGAGCGTGGTGGCGGCGAGGGTGCCCTCCAACCGCTCGTCCAGCTCCACCCCGAGGGTCTCGCCGACGAAGTCCTTGTTGGACAGCGCCATCAACACCGGCCAGCCCGTCGCCACCAGCTCGTCGACGCGGCGCAGCAACGTCAGGCCGTGGAAGGTGTTCTTGCCGAAGTCGTGGGTGGGGTCGACGAGGATGCCCTCCCGGGGCACCCCCCGCGCCACGAGGTCCTCGGCCTGCCCGACGACGTCGGCGATCACGTCGGCCACCACGTCGGCGTAGCGCACCCGGTGTGGGCGCCGTCGCGGCACCGCTCCCCCGGTGTGCGAGCAGACGATCCCGGCCCCGGTGCCGGCGGCGACCTCACCGAGCGTGGGATCGGCACCCGCCCAGGTGTCGTTGAGCAGGTCGGCGCCCTCGGCCACGGCAAGCTTGCCGACCTCGCCGCGCCAGGTGTCGACGCTGATCACCACGTCGGGGTGGCGGTCGCGCACGGCCGCCACGAACGGGACGACACGGCGGATCTCCTCCGCGGCGTCCACCTCGTCACCGGGCCCGGCCTTGACCCCGCCGATGTCGACGATGTCGGCGCCCTCGGCGACCGCCGCGTCGACCCGCGCCATCGCAGCGTCGTCGGAGAAGGTGGCACCGCGGTCGTAGAAGGAGTCGGGCGTGCGGTTGACGATCGCCATCACCAGCGCGCGGTCCTGGGCGGGCACGCGGGCACCGAATCGGATCACGTCCCGATGGTGGCACGCCCACAGGCGTCCAGCGCGGCGGCGACGTCGGTGGTCACCACGAGGCGGGCCAGCGCGTCGGGGGTGACGAAGCCGCGCTCGCCCAGGCCGCGGACCCAGTCGAGCAGGCCGGTCCAGTGCCCGTCGGGGTCGAGCAGCACCACCGGCTTGTCGTGCAGGCCCAGATAGCCCGAGGTCCACACCTCGAACAGCTCCTCGCAGGTACCCAGCCCGCCGGGCAGGGCGAGGAACGCGTCGGCGTGGGCCTCCATCAGCGCCTTGCGCTCGCGCATGGTCTCGGTGACCAGCAGCTCGTCGGAGTCGTGGTCGGCCCACTCGCGCTCGACCATCGAGCGCGGGATGACCCCGGTCGTCCGTGCCCCGCCCGCGCGCGCGGCCGTGGCCACCGCACCCATCATCGAGCGCAGCCCCCCGCCGGAGACCAGGTCCCAGCCGCGGGCGGCGATCTCCCGCCCCACGTCGGCGGCCAGGGCCGGGTAGTGGGCGGGGATGGTCTCGATCGACGCGCAGTAGACGCAGACCCTCACTAGTGCGCGTCCTCCCACGCCTTGTACGCCTCGTGCACCACCCGCACGGCGTCGTCGACGTCGTCGGTGAGGTGCAGCAGCTTCACGTCCTTCTCCCCGACCTTGCCGTTCTCCAGCACCGTCTTGGCGATCCAGTCGTAGAGCCCGCCCCAGTAGTCGGTGCCCAGCAGCACGACCGGGAACTTGGTGACCTTCTTCGTCTGCACCAGCGTGAGGGCCTCGAACAGCTCGTCGAGGGTGCCGAAGCCGCCGGGCAGGCACACGAACGCCTGCGAGTACTTGACGAACATCGTCTTGCGGGCGAAGAAGTAGCGGAAGTTGATGCCGAGGTCGACCCAGTCGTTGAGCCCCTGCTCGAACGGCAGCTCGATGCCCAGACCGACGGAGAGGCCGCCCGCCTCCGAGCAGCCCTTGTTCGCCGCCTCCATGGCGCCCGGGCCGCCGCCGGTGATCACCGCGTAGCCGGCCTCCGCGAGCGCGGTGCCCAGCGCGCGTCCCTGGGCGTACTCGAGGTGGTCGCGCGGGGTGCGCGCCGAGCCGAACACGGTGACCGCCCGCGGGAGCTCGGCGAGCATCCCGAAGCCCTCGACGAACTCCGCCTGGATCCGCAGCACCCGCCACGGGTCGGTGTGCACCCAGTCGCTCGGGCCGCGGGAGTCGAGCAGCCGCTGGTCGGTGGTGGTCGACTCGTTGCGGCGCTCTCCGCGCAGCACGATCGGGCCCTTCTGCTTCTCGTCGGGGCGCTGGTCCCCACGGCCTGTCATGGGCGTCAGGGTAGTGACGGGCTCAGGACAGGAAGCGCCGGAGTACGTCGACGGCCTCGGTGATCTGGCGGGTGTCGACGTGCTCCTCGCGGGTGTGGGCGAGGTTCGGGTCACCGGGGCCGTAGTTGAGGGCCGGGATGCCCAGTGCGGCGAAGCGCGAGACGTCGGTCCAACCGTACTTGGCGCTGGGCCGCTCCCCGGTCGCGGCGAGGAACTCGCGCGCCGCCGGGGCGCCGAGCCCCGGCAGCGCGCCCGCGGACAGGTCGGTGACGGCGAGCTCGAACCCGTCGAACACCTCGCGGACGTGCTTCTGCGCCGCCTCGGCGTCGCGGTCGGGGGCGAACCGGAAGTTGACGGTGACCACGCACGCGTCGGGCACCACGTTGCCCGCCACCCCGCCGGAGATCCGGACGGCCTGCAGCCCCTCGCGGTAGACGCAGCCGTCGATGTCGACGTCGCGCGCGGTGTAGGCGGCCAGGCGCTGCAGCACCGGGGTCGCGTTGTGGATCGCGTTGTCCCCCAGCCAGGAGCGGGCCGAGTGCGCGCGCCGCCCGGTGGTGGTGATCTCGACGCGCAGCGTGCCCTGACAGCCCGCCTCGACGCCGACGTTCGTGGGCTCGCCGAGGATCGCGAGGTCGGCGACCAGCCAGTCGCGGTGCCCGCGCTCGATACGGCCCAGCCCGTTGCGCTCGGCCTCCACCTCCTCGCAGTCGTAGAACACGAACGTCACGTCGTGCCGGGGCTCCGGGAGGGTGGCCGCCAGGTGCAGGAAGGCGGCGTCGCCCGCCTTCATGTCGGAGGTGCCGCAGCCGTGCAGCAGGTGCCCGTCACGTCGGCTCGGCACGTTGTCGGCGATCGGGACGGTGTCGAGGTGCCCGGCGAGCAGCACCCGGCTCCCCCGGCCGAGGTGGGTGCGGGCGAGCACCGCGTCACCCGTGCGCAACACCTCCAGGTGCGGGGCCTGCTCGCGCAGGGCCGCCTCCACCGCACCGGCGAGCACCGCCTCGTCGCCGGAGACGCTGGGGGTGTCGACGAGCGCGGCGCAGAGGTCGATCGGGTCGGCGGTGAGGTCGAGGCGGGTCACGTCGACCGACGCTACCCGGCGGCGCGCCCGCCGCCCCGCCCCGCCGCACGCCCAGGCGTAGGCCCCTCTCCGGGCCCGCTACGAGCTGCAGTGGGGTGGCTTCACTGCAATCTGGTTGGAGTGAAGCCACCCCACTGCAACGGCGGGAGGGGTGGCGGGCGGGGTCGGGGGCCGGGGTCTGGTGACGGGGCACCGGATACCGTCCTCGGGGTGAGCACCGCACCGCGCCGCGAGGGCGCTTCCGGCACCGGCCTGGCCACCGTCACCCTGGACGCCGACGGGGGCGACGGGGCGGTGCTCGACACCTGGTACCCCGCTCCCGCGCTGGGCCCGGACGCCCCCGACACCGCCGCCGACCTCGAGCCGATGGCCGGCGTCGACGAGGCCCGCGGGGTGCGCACGGTGGTCGTGCGCACCGCGATCGAGTCGCTGTCCGATCCGCCCGTCGACGCCTCGGACGTCTACCTGCGGCTGCACCTGCTCAGCTACCGGCTCGTCGCCCCGCACGAGGTGAACCTCGACGGCCAGTTCGGGCTGCTCGCCAACGTCGTGTGGACCGACCGCGGCCCGTGCCCGGTCCCCGGCTTCGAGCTCGCCCGGATGCGGATGCGCGCCCGGCGGCCGGTGCTGGTGCACGGCGTCGACAAGTTCCCGCGGATGGTCGACTACGTGGTCCCGTCGGGCGTCCGGATCGCCGACGCCGACCGGGTGCGCCTGGGCGCGCACCTGGCCGAGGGCACCACCGTGATGCACGAGGGCTTCGTCAACTTCAACGCCGGCACGCTCGGCGCGTCGATGGTCGAGGGGCGGATCTCCGCCGGGGTCGTCGTCGGCGACGGCTCCGACATCGGCGGCGGCGCGTCGATCATGGGGACGCTGTCCGGCGGCGGGAAGGAGACCATCGCGATCGGGCGGCGCTGCCTGCTCGGTGCGAACGCGGGCATCGGGATCTCCCTCGGCGACGACTGCGTGGTCGAGGCGGGGCTCTACGTCACCGCGGGCACCAAGGTCACCCTGCCCGACGGCACCGTCACGCCCGCGCGCACGCTGTCGGGCCGCGACGGGCTGCTGCTGCGGCGCAACTCGGTGTCCGGCGCGGTCGAGGCGCTCCCCCGCACCGGCGAGGGCATCGCCCTGAACACCGCGCTGCACGCCAACTGAGGAGGCACGCCCGGCGGTCCCGGGCGGCTGACTACGCTTCGCCGTCGTGCCCACCGCTGCCCCCCGCCGTTCCCGACCGGTGTCGGTCGAGACGTTCGACCTGCCCGCCCCGCTGACCGCGGCCCCGTCGGACGCCCCGCCGCACCACGTCCGCGCGGCGCTGGACCTGCGCCTGCGCGCCCTGCTCGAGCACGATCCGGGCACGCGCACCGGCGAGGACATCGAGGACCTGCACCAGATGCGGGTGTCGGTGCGCCGGATGCGGGCTGCGCTCAAGGCGGCCCGCCCGCTGCTCGACCGGGCCTGGGGCGACGGCCTGCGGGCCGAGCTCGGCTGGCTGGGCGGCGCGCTGGGCCCGGTGCGCGACCTCGACGTCATGCTGCTGCGCCTGCGCGGGGAGGTGTCCACGCTGCCGGCCGCCGAGCAGGAGGCCGGGCAGGTGCTGGTCGAGGCGCTGGAGCGCGAGCACGCCGCCGCCCGCACCCAGATGCTCGCCGCGCTCGACGCCCCCCGCTACCTCGCGCTGGTGGAGCGCATCGCCGACGCGATCCGGCTGCCGCTGCCCACGCCGTCGGCCACGCAGGTGCAGCCGGAGCTGATCGACCTCATCCGCACCGAGGCCGCGAAGATGGCCAAGGCCGTGCGCCGGGCCGGGGACGACCCGCCCGACGAGGTGCTGCACGCCCTGCGCATCCACGGCAAGCGTGTGCGCTACACCGGCGAGCTGGTGGCGCCCGCGTTCCGCGGCACCCGCACCGGCAAGGCGATCAAGGAGCTGCTCCGGGCCACCGAGGCCCTGCAGGAGGTGCTGGGCGACCACCAGGACGCCTGCGTGGCCGAGACCCGCATCCGCGAGCTGCTCGACGGGCTGGGCGACGAGATGGACGCCTGGGTGGTGTTCGTGGCGGGCCGGCTGGTGGAGCGCGAGCGCACCCGGGCCGAGGAGAAGCGGGCGCAGTGGAGGGCGGCGTGGGAGCGGGTGGCCGCGGTCAGCCTGTGACCGCCCGGCCGGCGACCGGGCGGTCGCCGATCCGCGCGATCGCGAACCCCTGGAGGGCGCCCGCCGCGAGCAGCACGGCGATCGCGGCCGCGTAGCCGCCTGTCACGTCGATGAGCACGCCCATCAGCACCGGCGCGAGCCCGGCCGCGGTGTAGCCCACACCGAGGGCGAACCCGCTGGTGGCGGCACTCGCCGCGCCGTCGGGGGTGCGCCAGGCGATCACGGTGAGCCCGAGCGGGAACCCGGCGCCCACCCCGATGCCCATCAGCACGACCCAGGTCCACGGCCCGAGCACCGGCGGCATCGGCAGCACCGCGGCGCCGACGGTGCCCACCAGGCCGCAGGCCAGCGTGAGCAGCGCCCAGAACCGCCAGCGCCGGCGCCGCTCGGCCAGCGCCGGGGCCAGCAGCGCGGCCGGGATCTGCGTCACGCTCCACACGGCGAGCAGCAGCCCGGCCTGCGCGGGGCTCCAACCCTGGCCCTCGTAGTACGGCGCGAGCCAGGTCAGCCAGCCGTAGAACATCACCGAGGTGCCGGCCTGGTAGCAGGCCGTCAGCCGGGTGAACGGGTCGCGCCACGGCAGCAGCGTGCGGTCGCCGGTGCGGGGCGGCACCGGGACGCGCCGCGCGATCGGCGTCCACACCGCGACGGCGAGCACCGCCGGGACCGCCCACACCGCCAGCGAGAACGACCAGCCGCCCAGCGCCACCGACAGCGGCACCGCGACCGCGCTGGCCACCGTGGCGCCGATCATCATCGACACGACGTACCCGCCGGTCGCGACGCCCGCCCGGGCCGCCAGGTGCTCCTTGACGACCCCGGACAGCAGCACCCCCGCCAGCCCGATCCCGGCCCCGATGACCAGGCTGCCGCCGATCAGCGCCCACAGCTGCGGGACGCCGCGCAGCAGCCCGCCCACCGCGACCAGCCCGA
The DNA here is from genome assembly GCF_006539565.1 of Pseudonocardia hydrocarbonoxydans. Classification (GTDB taxonomy): domain Bacteria; phylum Actinomycetota; class Actinomycetes; order Mycobacteriales; family Pseudonocardiaceae; genus Pseudonocardia; species Pseudonocardia hydrocarbonoxydans. The sequence goes on along the minus strand of NZ_BJNG01000022.1, from coordinate 67,954 downwards.
CCGCCCCGCCGAGCGCCCGCTCGCGCCCGAACCGCGCACCCGCCGCGGGCCCGGCGAAGGACCCGACGGCCATCATGAGCACGGCCCCGGCCTGCACCAGCCCGGCGACGCCCGCGGACGTGCCGAGCTCGGCGCGCACCGTCTCCAGCAGGGGCGGGTAGCCGGCCAGCGACGCACGCAGGTTCGCGGCCAGCGCGAGCAGGCCGAGCAGGACCACCCACGGCCGCACCGCCGCGGGCCGGTCGACGGTACTCACGGGAGGACGGCACTCACGGGGCGAGCCGGGACGCCGCGGCGTCGATGCGCTCGTCGGTCGCGGTGAGTGCCACGCGCACGTGCTGCACCCCCGCCGGTCCGTAGAACTCCCCCGGCGCCACCAGCACGCCGTGGCCCGCGAACTCCCGCACCGTGGTCCGGGAGGGCTGGCCCGCGGTGGCCCACAGGTAGAGCCCGGCGCCGGAGTGGTCGACGCGCAGGCCCGCCTTCTCCAGGGCCACGCGCAGCCGGGCGCGCCGGGCGGCGTAGACCGCGGCCTGCGCGGCGACGTGGGCGTCGTCGGAGGCCGCGGCCTCCATCGCGGCCTGCACCGGCCGCGGGACGATCATCCCGGCGTGCTTGCGCACCTCCAGCAGGCCCGCGACCAGGCCCGGGTCGCCGGTGACGAACCCCGCGCGGTACCCGGCGAGCCCGGAGGACTTCGACATCGAGTGCACCGCGAGCAGGCCCTCGTGGGAGCCGCCGCACACGTCGGGGTGCAGGACCGACGCGGCGCTCGGCGCCCCGTCGTCCCCGGACAGGGACAGGTAGCACTCGTCGGACGCCACGACCGCGCCGCGCTCCCGCGCCCAGGCCACGACCTTGCGCAGGTGCTCGGGCGGCAGGACCCGGCCGGTCGGGTTGGACGGCGAGTTCACCCACACCAGCCGCACGCGGGCCGGGCCGAGCGCGGTGAGCCCGTCGGACCGCACGGGGGTGGCGCCGGCGATCCGCACGCCGACCTCGTAGGTCGGGTAGGCCAGCTCCGGGATGACGACCGTGTCGCCCGCGCCGACGCCGAGCAGCGTGGGCAGCCACGCGACCAGCTCCTTGGAGCCGATCGTGGGCAGCACGGCGACCGGGTCGACCGTGACGCCGAAACGCCGTCGCAGCGAGCCCGCGACGGCGGCGCGCAGCGACTCGGGGCCGTGCGTCGTCGGGTAGCCGGGGTCGTCGGCGGCCGGGCCGGACAGCGCGGCCCGCACGACGGGGGCGATCGGGTCGACCGGCGTGCCGACCGAGAGGTCGACGATGCCGTCCGGGTGGGCCGAGGCGAGCGCCTTGTCCTCGGCGAGGGAGTCCCAGGGGAAGTCGGGGAGCTGCCCGATCACTCGTCGTGCTCTTGCGGCGGCAGGCTCTTCGCCGGCTCGACGTCCATCTCGATCTTGCCGACCTTCGACGCGCCGCCGGGGCTGCCCAGCTCGTCGAAGAAGTCGACGTTGGCCTTGGTGTAGGCGGTCCACTGGTCGGGGACGTCGTCCTCGTAGTAGATCGCCTCGACCGGGCAGACCGGCTCGCAGGCACCGCAGTCGACGCACTCGTCGGGGTGGATGTACATCATCCGCCCGCCCTCGTAGATGCAGTCCACCGGACACTCCTCGATACACGCCTTGTCGAGGAGGTCGACGCAGGGCTCGGCGATCACGTAGGTCACGGGTGGGTCCTCCGGTCGGGCAGGGTGGGGCGTCCACAGTATGTCCCGACAGGGCGCCCGCCACCCAGCCGGGGCGGTGTGATGCGCGTCGTCGGAGGATGGCCGGGTGGATCACCTCGACTCGCTCGCCGGACTCCGGGTGTCGCTGCGCCACCGCGTCGGCGACCGCGACGGCCGCCCCCTGCACAGCGACGCCGTCGGCGAGCTGACGGTCGGTGCCGACGACGTCACGGTCGCGACGCGGCGCGGCGCCGTGCGCATCTCCCGCTCCGCGGTCGTCGCCGTGCGCGCCGTGCCGCCCGCCCCGCCGCGCCGGGCGTCGTGGGGCGCCGTGGCCCGGCTGGAGGAGCTGTGCGCCGACGCCTGGCCCGCCCTGGCCGACGAACGGCTCGGCGCGTGGCGGCTGCGGGCCGCGGGCGGGTACACCGCGCGGGCGAACGGGGCGCTGGCCCCGGGTGACCCCGGCCTCCCGCTGCCCGCCGCGCTCGACGCGGTGCGCGCCTTCTGCGCGGCGCACGGGATCCCGCCGCGGGTGACGGTGCCGGTGGGGTCGCCGTGGGACACCGCGGTGGCCCGCGAGGGCTGGGTGCTCGACGCCGGCCACGCGGCGGGCGCGGAGGTGGCGGTCCTCGTCACCGAGCTGCGCCGGGTCGACGGGCCGCCCGACGGGGGGTGGACGATCACGACCCCCGACCGCCCCGACGACGACTGGTGGGCCATGGGCCTGCGCGGGGGCGTCCCGACCGCGGCCCAGCGCCACGTCCTCGACCCCGCCGACGGCTCCACCGCGTTCGTGCTCGCCCGCGACGCGGCGGGTTCGGCGGTCGGGCAGCTGCGGGCCACGGTGGTGCAGGACCACCTGCACCTGTCCTGGCTGGAGGTGGTGCCCGCGGCGCGGCGCCGGGGGCTGGGCACGGCGCTGATGGCCGCCGCCGCGGGCTGGGCCCGGACCCGGGGCGCCCGGTTCGGGGTGCTGCAGGTGGCCCTGCACAACACCGGCGCCCGCGCGCTCTACGCGGGCACCGGATGGACCGAGCACCACCGCTACCGCCACCTGGTGCCGCCCGCCTGAACTCAGGCGACCTTCAACCGCAGCTCCGCCTCGCGGGCCGCGCGCTTGAGCCCCGACCACTCCCCCAGGTACTTCCCGACGGCCCCGACCACCGGCAGGTTGCCCAGCGCGGAGTGGAACCAGTTGCCGTGCGGGTGCTTGTCGAGCTCGTCCTCGACGGCGAACAGGGCCCGGCCCAGCCGCCACACCGCCGAGCCGACGCGCTGCAGCGTCGGGCGGTCCTCGGGGCCCGCGAGGTCGCCGGTCAGCTCGGCGGCCCGGGCGTCGGCCGCCGCGTCGGCCTCGGCGTCCGGGCGCTCGACGACGAGCTCGCGGCGGAGCAGCACCGCGCCCAGCATCCCGATGACCTCGTCCTCGTCGGTGACGCCGTGCTCGCCCGCGATGGCGACCAGCACCAGCCCCTGGCCGGCCGCACCGAGCGCCGAGGAGATCGGGAGCCGGTTGGCGAGCGCGCCGCCGATGCCGGGCACGGCCGCGGCCAGCGTCGTGAACCGCCCGACCCGGCGCACCCACCAGCGCGAGCGTTGAGCGGGCGGCATCGACGCCCACGCCGCGGTGCCCGGGACCTCGACGGTGGCGAGGAAGTCGAGCACGCGGTCGCGCAGGCCGCGGTCGTCGTCGGGCCCGGCCTCGGCCGCGACCCGCGCCCGCAGGCCGAACGGGTCGGTCTCACGCAGCCCGGCCAGCACCGGCCGGGTGGCCCGGACGAACGGCCGCAGCACCGCCACCACGGCACTGTCGGGGATCGGGCCCCCGGATTCGCGTTCAGCCACCGGTCCCCCGTTCCAGTACCCGGCGCAGCGCCCACAGCCCGGCGCCCAGCCCGCCGAACACCAGCGCGCCCGACTGCCAGTTGACGGGCACCAGCACGTCGCCGCCCGGGCCCCCGACGGCCAGCACCGCCACCACCGCGAACCAGGCCGCCAGCGGCGCCGCGGCGACCCCGGGCCGGTCGTCGAGCTCGCCCGCGCGCAGCACCAGCCACGGCAGGATCAGCATCGACAGGACCACCCCCATCGGCACCGGGACGCCCGCGGTGTGGATCTGGGCGAACACGACGCCGAACGCGCCGAGCAGGGCCCCGTCGACGGTCAGCAGCACCAGCCCGGCGACGCCGGTCAGGCGCGGGTCGGGCCGTGGCTCGATCACGCGGGGGACCACCTCCTGGGGCGCGGTCACGACACGTCCCCGAACAGGCCGCCGGGCGGGCCGGTGAACTCCTCGACGTCCAGCAGCGGCTGGGCCACCCCGTTGCTCATCGCGTACGCCACCACGTCCCCTGCCTGCCACACCGAGATCTGCGTGGCGTGCGCCCGCATCGCGGCGATCCTCGCCTCCCGCACCCCCGACACGTCCACCCGGGTGGTCACCTCGGCGTCGGGGACGCTCGGCAGCTCGTCGGGCGCGGGGATCCGGAACGGCACCCCGGGGGTGCCGGCGAGCTCCGCCAGCCCGGCGTCGAGGGAGGAGCGGGCGACGACGGTGTGGAACAGCCGGGCGGGCACCCGGGCCACCGCGGCCACCGTGACGTCGTGGGCGCGCACGTGGTCGGGGTGGCCGTAGCCGCCGTCGGCCCCGTAGGTGACGACGACGTGCGGCTCGACCTCCGCGAGCACCTCGACGAGGGCGTCGACCTGGTCGTCGAGGGCCCCGGGCGCGGCGAACGCGCGCGGGTGCAGGTGCTCGGGGGTGGCGGCGCGCACCCCGTGACCGGCCAGGGCCATGCCCGAGTCGCGCCAGCGACCGGCCCCGCCGAGAAACCGGTGGTCGGTGAGGCCCAGCGCGGCGCACGCCGCGGCGAGCTCGCCGATGCGGTAGCCGCCGAGCTGGTCGGCCCCGTCGGCGGCGAGGCCCCGCAGCGCCTCCGGGATCACCTCGCCCTGCTCGCCGAGCGTGCACGTCACCAGCGTGACGGCGGTGTCGGGAGCCGCGCAGAGGGCCGCGACGGTGCCGCCGGTCGTGAGCGTCTCGTCGTCGGGGTGGGCGTGCACGAGCACGATCCGGCGACCCATGCACGCCACCCTAGACGCGGTTCAGTACTCGCCCGGCCGGGGACCACCCGCACCGCCGGGCGCCGGCGGCAGCTCCCCGTGGATGACGTCGACGGCGTCGGCGAAGTGGCAGGCCGCCCGGTGGCCCTGGCCGCGGTCGATCAGCTCCGGGTAGTCCTCGGCGCAGACGTCCTGGGCCTTCCAGCACCGGGTGCGGAAGTGGCAGCCCGACGGCGGGTCGACCGGCGAGGGCAGGTCGCCCTGCAGCACGATCCGCTTCTTCTTCCCCCGCAGCGCCAGGTCGTGCGAGGGCACCGAGGACAGCAGCGCCTGGGTGTACGGGTGCGCCGGCCGCTCGTAGACGTCGGAGTTGCCGCCGCTCTCGATGATCCGGCCCAGGTACATCACGTTGACCCGGTCGCTGATGTGGCGCACCACCGACAGGTCGTGGGCGATGAACAGGTAGGACAGCCCGAACTCGTTCTGCAGGTCCTCCAGCAGGTTGATCACCTGGGCCTGTACCGACACGTCGAGCGCCGAGACCGGCTCGTCGCACACGATGATCTCCGGCTTGAGCGCGAGCGCCCGGGCGATACCGATGCGCTGGCGCTGGCCGCCGGAGAACTGGTGCGGGTAGCGGTTGACGAAGTCGGGGTTGAGCCCGACCCGGTCGAGCAGGTCGCGCACCGCCTGGCGGCGGCCCGCCTTCGGCTCCACCTCGGGGTGGATCTCGTAGGGCTCCCCCACGATGTCGCCGACGGTCATGCGCGGGTTCAGCGAGGTGTAGGGGTCCTGGAAGATGATCTGGATCTGGCGCCGCAGCGTGCGCAGCTCCTTCGCGTCCATGGCGAAGACGTCGCGGCCCTTGTAGCTGACCTGCCCGGCCGTCGGCTTCTCCAGCGCCATGAGCACCTTGGTCACCGTCGACTTGCCGCAGCCGGACTCGCCGACCAGCCCGACCGTCTCGCGCGGGTAGAGCTCCAGGTCGACACCGTCGACGGCGCGCACCTGCCCGACGACCCGGCGCCGCACGATCCCCGACCGGATCGGGAAGTGCTTGACCAGGCCCGACACCCGCAGCAGCGGCTCGCCGCTGCGGTCGACGGGCACGGCCTTCGTGAGACCTTCCGACTCAGGCATCGAGCACGTCCTTCGCGAAGTGGCAGGCACTGCGGCGCCCGGGGCCGACCTCGACCAGCCGCGGGTCCTCGGACCGGCACAGGTCGACCGCCCGGGGGCAGCGCGGGTGGAAGGCACAGCCCACGGGGATCGCGGCCAGGCTGGGTGGCGAGCCGACGATCGGGGAGAGCCTGCTCCCGATCTGGTCGACGCGCGGGATGCTGTTCATCAGCCCGGCGGTGTACGGGTGGGCCGGGCGGGAGAAGACCTCCTCGATGGAGCCGGTCTCCACGATCCGCCCCGCGTACATCACCCCGACCCGGTCGGCGGTCTCCGCGACCACCCCGAGGTCGTGGGTGATGAGCACGATGCCCATCCCGTTCTCCCGCTGCAGGTCCAGCAGCAGGTCGATGATCTGCGCCTGCACGGTGACGTCGAGCGCGGTGGTCGGCTCGTCGGCGATGATCACCGCCGGGTCCAGCGCCAGCGCCATCGCGATCATGACGCGCTGGCGCATGCCCCCGGAGAACTGGTGCGGGTGGTCCTTGACGCGGTTGCGCGCGCCCGGGATCCGTACCCGGTCCATCAGCTCCGCGGCCTTGTCCATCGCCTCCTTCTTCGACGTGCCGCGGTGCACGCGGAACATCTCGGCGATCTGCGAGCCGACGGTGAACACGGGGTTCAACGCCGAGAGCGCGTCCTGGAACACCATCGAGACCTGCTCGCCGCGCATGGCGCGCTGCTCCTCGGCGGGCAGGGTGAGCAGGTCGGTGCCGTTGAAGCGGATCTCCCCCGAGGTGATCCGTGCGGGCGGGCTGTCCAGGATCCCCATGATCGCCTGGGCGCTCACGCTCTTGCCGGACCCGGACTCCCCGAGGATGGCGAGCGTCTCGCCCTTGTCCAGGTGCCAGCTCACGTCACGGACGGCCCGGACGGTGCCGTGGTCGGTGCGGAACTCGACGGACAGGCCGTCGACCTCCAGCAGGTGGTCGCCGGGCGCGCCGTCGGCGGCGCCCGGCTCGGTCAGCGGAAGGTTCACGTCACCGCATCTTCGGGTCGAGGGCGTCGCGCAGCGCGTCACCGACGCTGATGAAGGACAGCACGGTGACGACGAGGAAGGCGCCGGGGAACAGCAGCAGGTGCAGGGAGGTCCGCACGTAGTTCTGCGCCTCGCCGATCATCAGGCCCCACGAGATCGCCGGGAGCCGCAGCCCGACCCCCAGGAACGACAGCGTGGCCTCCGCCGAGATGACGACCCCGATGGTGATCGTGGCGTAGACGAGCACCGGCGCGAGCGCGTTGGGCAGGATGTGCCGGGTGATGATCCGCAGGTCGGTGGCGCCGAGCGCCCGGGCGGCCTGCACGTAGTCGGAGTCGCGGATGGCCACGACGCTCGCGCGGACCAGCCGCATCGGCGTCATCCAGGTGAGCAGCAGCAGCGCCAGCGCGACCTGCAGCACCCCGCGCTCGTCGAACTGGTAGAGGATGATGATCGCGCCGAGGATGAACGGCATCCCGTAGAAGACGTCGGCGACGCGGGCGATGACGTTGTCGCGCCAGCCCGGCCAGAACCCGGCGATCGCCCCCAGGACCAGCGCGATGACCAGCGCTCCCCCGACGACGATCAGCCCGACGCTGATCGAGGACCGCGCGCCGTAGATGACGTTGGCGTAGTAGTCGCAGCCCTGGACGTCGTAGCCGAACCAGGCCTCGGCGCTCGGGGGGCGACGGCTGCGCGCGAGATCGCACTGCCGCGGGTCGATGCGGGTGAACAGCTGCGGCACCAGTGCCATCAGCGCCAGCACCGCGATGACGGCCGTGCCGATCAGGAACTGCGGGGAACGGCGGAGCTGGCGCCCCACGTCACCCCACAGGCCCGCCTGCGCGACGTTCACCGCGGCCGCGGGGGCCATCGACGCCTCCGAGCCGATCGAGGCGTCCGACACCAGCGGACCGCCGTCTGCCTTCGGGTCCGTTCGGGGGCTACTCATACCGGATCCGCGGGTCGAGGGCGGCGTACAGGACGTCCGCCACGAGGTTGAAGAAGATGTAGACGAAGATCAGGAACGTGGTGATGCCGACGACCACGGTGCCCTCCTGCGAGCGGACGGCGTCGAAGACCGCGCGGCCGACGCCCGGCAGGTTGAACACGCCCTCGGTGACGATCGCCCCACCCATCAGGGTGCCGAAGTCGGCGCCGATGAAGGTGACGACGGCGATCAGGCTGTTGCGCAGGGTGTGCTTGCCGATCACCATCCGCTCGGGCAGGCCCTTGGCCCGGGCCGTGCGGACGTAGTCGTTGCGCAGGTTCTCCGCGAGGCTCGTGCGGAGCAGGCGGGCGACGTAGGCCATCGAGGCGGTGGCGAGCACGAAGCCCGGCAGGAGGTAGCTGTAGAGCCCCTCGTTGGTCCCGCTGATCGGGAAGAGCGGGATCTGCACGCCCAGGAAGTACTGCAGCGTGAACCCGAGCACGAACACCGGGATCGACACCAGGAACGTCGTGCTGACCAGCACCAGGTTGTCCAGGTAGCTGCCGCGGCGGATGCCGGCGACGATCCCGGCGATCAGACCGATCACGGCCTCGATGACGAGGGCGGTGAGGGCCAGCTGCGCGGTGACCGGGATGCGCTGGGCGATCGTCTCGGAGACCGGGCGGCCGCTGAAGTCGATGCCCAGGTCGCCCTGCAGCAGCCCGCCGACGTACTTGAGGTACTGCACGAAGACGGGGTCGTCGAGGTTGTAGCGCTCGCGCAGCTCCGCGATGACGCCGGGAGCGAGCGGGCGGTCGCCGGCCAACGCCCGGACGGGATCACCGGGCAGTGCGTAGACCAGGAAGAAGATGAAGAACGATGCGCCGATCAGCACCGGGATCGCCAGCAGCAGTCGGCGCGCGATGTAGCGGGACACGAGTGGACCTCGCCTTTCGCCGGCCCGGGGACGGGTCGGTCGGAGTGGAACGGTCGCTCGACGTGGCAGGGGGCGCGGTCCGGAGTCGACCGGACCGCGCCCCTGTGCCGGCGGGAGCTTAGCCGTTCACCGTCACATCGGTGAGCACGATGTCGGTGGCGAACGGGCTGAACTGCACGTTGTCGACGTTCTCCGAGTGCCCGCCCTGCGAGACCGAGAAGAAGATCGGCATGACCGGCAGCTCGGTCAGCACGATGTCGCCGGCCTGCTGGTACAGGGCGACGGCCTCCTCGTTGGTCGGCGCGGCGTTGGCCTCCGCGACGAGTCGCTCGACCTCGGGGTTCGAGTAGAACGGGTAGTTAGACCCGGCCGGCGGCAGACCGGCGCTGGTGAACAGCGGCCCGAGGAAGTTCTCCGGGCTCGGGTAGTCCATCCCCCAGCCGAGGCGGAACGGGCCGGTCATGCCCTGCTCCTCGGCCAGCGGCAGGTACTGGGCGAAGTCCAGGTCACCGCGCAGCGAGTAGGTGATGCCGAGGTTCTGCTGGAGCTGGTTGCCCACCGCCTGCACCCAGGCGTCGTGACCGGCGCCGGAGTTGAACCACAGCTCCACCGGCTGCGAGGTGTCGAAGCCGGACTCGGCCAGCAGCTGCTGCGCCCGCGCCGGGTCGTACTGGCAGAACTGGCAGGCGTCGGGACGGTGCCCGTCGATCGTCGGCGGGATGATGTCGTAGGCCGGGGTCCGGGTGCCGGAGAAGATCGCCTCGGTGATCGCGGGGCGGTCGACGGCCATGGAGAAGGCCTGCCGGACGCGCGGGTCCTGGAACCGCGGGTCGTACAGCGGGAAGCCCATGAAGGTGAACGACGAGGCCTCCCGCTCGAAGAACCGGTCGCCCAGCTCGTCGGGCGCGATGGTCGCCAGCTCCGGCGGGACCTGGTAACGGAACACGTCGAGGTTGCCGCCGATGAGCTCGTTGTAGGCGGTGTTGACGTCGGAGATCAGCCGGACGTCGATGCCGCCGGCCTGGGCCTTGTCGTCACCGGCGTACTCCTCGAAGCGCGACAGCGTGATGCCCTGCCCCGGGACGTACTCGGTGTCGGCCTTGAACGGACCGTTGCCGATCGGCTTGCGGCCGAACGCGTCCGGGTCGGCGAAGAACGCCTCCGGCAGCGGGGAGAAGGGGTTGTAGCCGGTCATGAGCGGGAACTGGGAGAACGGCGCCGACAGCTGGACGGTGAAGGTGCGGTCGTCGACGACCTGCAGGCCCTCCATGGCCGGCTTCGGGTTCTCGCCGTCGTAGCCGACGACCTTGCTGAAGAAGTAGGCCCCGCCCTGGGCGTTCTCGACGTTCGCCGTGTAGTTCCAGGCGTCGACGAACGAGCTCGACGTGATCGGCGAACCGTCGTGGAACGTCCAGCCGTCCTTGAGCGTGACCGTGAAGGTGACGTTGTCCTCGGTCTCGATGGACTCGGCCACGCCGCCGTACTCGATCTCGACCGTCTCGTTGTTGTAGGTCACCAGCGGCGTGAACAGCGCGCGGATGACCTGGCTGCCCTCGCTCTCCGTGGTGTTGCCAGGAACCAGCGGGTTCTCCGGGTCGCTGTTGATGTTCAGGGAGAAGGTGCCACCTCCGGGAGCCCCCGCCCCTCCGCCCTCGGACGAGCCACCACCCCCGCCACAGGCCGCGAGCACCAGCGCGGATGCCACGCCGAGCGCGACGACCGAAGCAACCCTCGATCTCCTCATACTTTTCCTGGCCTCTCTGTACTGGCCGCCCGGTCGGGCGGCCTTCCTCGCGCGAGCCGCGCGCCATCGGTGTCGGGGCGGCTCGACGAACCTCCCGGGACGGTAGGGAGCGGTTCCGGACTCGTCACCCGCGGCCCCGGCATCGTGACCAAAGGGTGACCGGAGGTGAACCCTGCGCCGACAACTCCCTACCTGTCGGTAACTAAGCGTGGCACCGGAGCGTCACCGGCCGGGTTCGCGCCATTGCGCGGCCCCGGCGAGCGGACCCTCGGTCAACGGTCCCGGCGCGATGCCCGTCGCGGCGTCGGCGGCGGCGCTGCTCACCACCAGGCTCACCGGCTGGAACAGCGGGAGCGCGGGCAGCTGCGTCCAGAGCACGCTCTCCGCCGCGGCGAAGCGGGCCGGGTCGTCCGCCCCGCTGCCGGCCGCGAGCGACTCCAGCAGCAGCTGCAGGGCCGGGAAACAGAACCCGGTGGGCGTCGCCGGCGGTTCGGGTACCACGTCGGTGGGCAGCGCACAGCCGTAGTCGGAGGCCAGCTCCGTGCCCGGGTCGCCGCCCACGGTGCGCGGCCCGACGACGACGTCGGCCGCCACCGCCCCCGCGGGCTGCGGCGCCGAGGTGGCCGGGGCGCCGGTGGCGCCCGTCGGCGACGGGGTGGCCGTCGCGGTGGGTGCCGTCGCCGGTGTGGAGGGCACCTCGTCGGCGGGCACGGTGCCCCGCACCAGCAGGTCGGCCGCGGGCGACTCGACGGCCGTGGCGTCGATCCCGGCCGCCGCCAACTGGGCGGCGACCAGCCGGGCCACCCGCCCGTCCTCCGCGCGCTCGGCGGCCCAGCCGACCACCAGCGACACCGGCCGCCCGTCGGCCCGCCAGCCCCCGCCCGGGTCGCGGGTCCACCCCGCGGCCCCCAGCAGCTGCTCGGCCGCGATCGGGTCGGGGCGGGCCGGGGCACCGGCGGGCGCCGTGGGGGCGTAGCCGGGCTCGGAGGGGGCCGGGCCGAACGCGTCGGCAGGCAGCGACTCGGGGGCCACGGCGGTGCGGATCGCCTCGCGGTCGAGCAGCGCGGCGACGCCCCGGCGGGCGCGCGCGTCGGCCAGCGGGCCGTCGTCGGCGCGCAGGCCGAGCTGGGTGACCGTCGGCAGCGGCGCGAGCTGCGTGCGCGGGACGGGGGCGAGCCCGCCCAGCGCGGTGCGGACGGCCGGGTCGGCCTCGGCCAGCGCCACGTCGACGTCGCCCGCGGCCAGGCCGGTGGCCATCGCGGCGTCGTCGAGGCGGCGCAGGACCAGGGTGTCCAGGACGGCCGGGGTGTCCCAGTAGGTGTCGTTGCGGGCGAGCACGACCTCGCCGCGGCCCGGGTCGACCGTGGCGATGCGGAACGGGCCGCCCGAGGCGGGCAGGCCGCCGGTCGTCGCGCCGGTCCAGGAGCCGGGGGCGTCCTTGAGCAGGTGCGCGGGCAGCAGGTCGGAGAACAGGCTCCGCCACGCCGGGTACGGGTCGGCGAACACGACGTCGACGGCCTTGCCGCCCGCGCGCGACCGCACGTCGGTGATCATCCGGTAGCCCGCGGCGTCGACGGCACCGGCGTCGGCGCGCATCTGCTCCCACAGGTAGACGAAGTCCTCGGCCGCGATCGGGGTGTTCGTCGACCAGGACGCCTCCAGGTTGAGCTCGTAGCTCACCGTGAACGGCTCGGTGGACACGACCTCCGCGCTGGTGGCGATCGTGCGGTCGAGCTGCGGTGTGCCGTCGGCACCGGGGCGGAACACCGAGGGCAGCACGAGCGCGGCGACCGCCGTGGTGAGCGGCGAGGAGTGCGCCAGCAGGTGCGGGTTGTAGCCCGCCCCCAGGTCCTCGACGGCCACCACCAGCTCGGTGGGCTCCGGCTGCGCGGTGGGTCCGGGCTCCGGCGGGGGCGGCTGGGCCAGCGGCACCTGGGTGCAGGCGGCCAGCAGGACCGCCAGCAGGGCCAGTACCAGCGCGCGCGTCACCCGGATCATCTTGCCACCGACGAGTGACGCGCCGATCAGCCGGCCGCCGCCTTGGCCCGCGAGCGCTGGCGCCCGCGCAGGTGCGAGTCGAGCTCGACCTTGCGGATGCGCACCGACTCCGGCGTGACCTCCACGCACTCGTCGTTGGCGCAGAACTCGAGGCTCTGCTCCAGGTTCAGCACGGTCGGCGGGGTGAGCTTGACCAGCTCGTCGCTCGTCGACTTGCGCATGTTCGTCAGCTTCTTCTCGCGGACGATGTTGACCTCGAGGTCCTCGGCGCGGGTGTACTCGCCGATGACCATGCCCGCGTACACCTGCGTGCCGGGGCCGATGAACAGCACGCCGCGGTCGGCCAGCTGCTCCACCGCGTAGCCGGTGACGGGGCCGGTGCGGTCGGCGATCAGCGAGCCGCGCAGGCGGTTGTTGATCTCGCCGACCCACGGGCCGTAGCCGTCGAAGACGTGGCTGACGATGCCCGCGCCGCGCGTGATCGTCAGGAACTCGGTGCGGAAGCCGATCAGGCCGCGCGAGGGCACGCGGTAGTCCAGCCGCACGCGGCTCTCGCCGTGCACCATCTGGCTCATCTCGCCCTTGCGGCCCGCCAGCAGCTGGGTGACCGCGCCCAGGTGCTCGGTGGGGACGTCGGCGGAGAGCTGCTCGAACGGCTCGTGCAGCTTGCCGTCGATCATCTGGGTGACGACCTCGGGCTTGCCGACGGTCATCTCGAAGCCCTCGCGGCGCATCGTCTCGACGAGGATGGCCAGCGCCAGCTCGCCGCGGCCCTGGACCTCCCACGCGTCGGGACGCTCGGTGGGCAGCACGCGCAGGCTCACGTTGCCGATCAGCTCGGAGTCGAGCCGGCCCTTGACCTGGCGCGCGGTGAGCTTCGTGCCCGGGCGCGGGTCGCGGCCGACGAGCGGGCTGGTGTTGATGCCGATCGTCACCGAGATGGCGGGCTCGTCGACGTGGATGCGCGGCAGCGCGACCGGGTTCTCCGGGTCGGCGAGGGTGTCGCCGATCGTGACGTCCGGGATGCCCGCGACGGCGACGAGGTCGCCCGCGTAGGCGGCGTCGGTGGGCACGCGGGTGAGCGCCTCGGTGCGCAGCAGCTCGGTGATCTTGACCCGGTTGACCTTGCCGCCGTCCTGCATCCACGCGACCTGCTGGCCGCGGCGGATGACGCCCGCGCGGACCCGGCACAGCGCGATGCGGCCCAGGAAGCTCGACGCGTCGAGGTTGGTGACGTGGGCCTGCAGCGGCGCGTCGGCGTCGTCGGCGGGCGGCGGGACGGTCTCGGAGATGACGTCGAACAGGCTCTCCAGCCCCGGCTCGTCGGGCAGCTCGCCGTCGGCGGGGCGGTTGCGCGAGGCGCGGCCGGCGCGACCGCTGGCGTAGACGACGGGCAGGTCGAGCAGCCGGGAGGTCATGGTCTCGTCGAGCTCGAGCTCGTCGGCCAGCTCCAGGAGCAGCTCCAGGCTCTCGTCGACGACCTCCTCGCAGCGGGCGTCGGGGCGGTCGGTCTTGTTGACGACCAGCACCACCGGCAGGCCGGCGATCAGCGTCTTGCGGAGCACGAAGCGCGTCTGCGGCAGCGGGCCCTCGCTCGCGTCGACCAGCAGCACCACGCCGTCGACCATGGACAGGCCGCGCTCGACCTCGCCGCCGAAGTCGGCGTGACCGGGGGTGTCGACGACGTTGAGCGTCATCCCGTGCCAGTCGATCGCCGTGTGCTTGGCGAGGATCGTGATGCCCTTCTCGCGCTCGAGGTCGCCGGAGTCCATGACCCGGTCGACGACGGCGACCCGCTCGCCGAACGCACCCGACGCGCGCAGCATGGCGTCGACGAGGGTGGTCTTGCCGTGGTCGACGTGGGCGACGATGGCGACGTTGCGCAGCCCGCCCTGTCCGCGGGTCACGCCGGAGTCTGCGGGGGCCGCGAAGGTGGTGGTTGCTGTGCTCACCTGTTTACGGTAGCCCGTCCGGACCCCGGCCCCCGTCCAGGTGTGAGCCCAGGCTCGCCTCATCACGGGCGCGGTGCGGGAGAAGTGCCGCCGGTCGTGGCCCACGCGCTGCTCCGACCGCCGGTGGTGGCACCGCGGCCGAGCGCGGTCGGGAGCCGGGGTCCGCGGGGCCCGGGGCTCCGGCGAGCGGTCACCGCCGCGCGCCCGTGGTGAACCGATTCACCGTTCCCGTCCGTCGAGCGGCGAGGATCGGGCGACGGGCGGTGCGGCAGCGGCCCCGGCACCCCGCCGGTCGTGGCCCGGGTCCCGATCCGCCCCACCCCGCCGCGGCGGGCTCGCGGCCGTCGGCGGAGCACCGGAACGCCCTCCCGGAGCCCCCGGCGCACTCCCCCGGCGCACCGGGGGCGCGTGTCCAACATCACCCCGTCGCCGCCCCCCGCGACCATGATCATCGCGCGTGGCGGGCCCGTCGCACCTCCGACCCGATCTCCGCGAGCACCGCCGCCGGCCGCTCCACCAGGTCGTGCCAGGTGTAGCGCAGGATCGTCCAGCCGGCCCGGACCAGGACGCTGCGCCGCCGCTCGTCCGCCCGGGCCCGCACGGCGTCCGTGTGCCACGCCCAACCGTCGATCTCGACGGCGACCATCGCGTCGGGGAACGCGATGTCGATCAGGAGGCCCGAGGCGGGGAACCCGCGGTGCCAGCCCCGGGCACCCGAGGAGCGCAGCAGCCGGACCAGCAGCCGCTCCGTCTCCGACGCCGAGCGGTCCGCGGCCGCCACCAGCAGCTGCCCGGCCCGCGCCGATCCCTGGGCGCCGAGGTTGCGGCGGTGCGCGGCGTACACCGCGGGGAAGCGCACCGACCGCTGCAGTGCCCGGTCCAGGAAGCGGCCGCCCAGCTCGACCGACGCCTCCAGCACCGTGAGCGGCCGGGCGGTGACGGCGATGCCGCGGACCCAGGTCACGTCGACCGGGTCCAGGTCGCGCCGCCGCACCTCGACCGCGGGGCGGCCACGGGGGGTGCGGTGGCGCGGCACCGTCACCCGGGCCGCGGCCGGTGCCCGGTCGGTCAGCCCGTGCCACCACGCGGCCGCGCACCCGGAGAGCACCGCGCCGTCACCGGCCCACAGGACGGCCCCGCGGACGCCGACCTCGTCGTCGAGCCGGTGCCCGGCGGCCAGGTAGACGTGCGGGTGCAACGGCGTCCAGCGGCGGCGGCGGACGAGGTGGTCGATCGCGTCGCGCGAGAGGCCCGCGCGGAACGCCTGCTCGCGGGAGATGACGCCGGCCTGGCGGGCCAGCAGGGAGTCGACGGACATGACCGACTTCGACGGACCCCCGCGCCGCACGGTTCCGCTCCGGGCCGGATCGGGTGCGCCTGCGAACGCCGGAGCGGATGATCACCGTTCCCCCGATCACGGTCGGAGCAGGTCCACGAGATCGGCGACGACGGCCCGGTCGGCCGGCACCCAGTCCACCCCGGGCACCTCGGCGGCCGTGACCCACCGCAGACCGGAGTGCTCCAGCGCCCGCGGCGCCGGCGCACCGTCGGCGAGGCGGGCGGCGTGCACGCGCAGGACACCGGCGTCGATGCGCAGGTCGGTGGCCAGCCGCCCGTCGACGACGACGTCGGTCCCGAGCTCCTCCCGGCACTCCCGCACCACCGCGGCGGCCTCCGACTCCCCCGCCTCCACCCGCCCGCCCGGCAGCTCCCACAGCCCGGCGAGCCCGGGCGGGCGGGTGCGCTGCGCGGCGAGCACGGTGTCGTCGCGCACCAGCGCGGTGGCCACGACGACCGGTGCGGCCGCGAGCACCACCGCCGCCGCGACGACCGCGGCCGTGCGCGCCGCGAGCAGCCGCCGGGCCGCGTCGGGGCCGGGTGGGCCGCTCCACCGCACCCGCTCGGCCATCCGCGTCGTCCCGCCGGCCGCGGTGAGGGCGACGGCGTACTCCCCGCCGTCCCATCCCAGACGCATGCCCGACGGCGACACCTCGCCGACCCGGACCGCGGGCAGCCCGTCGATCCGCACCTCGTCGCCGGTCACCAACCACCGCCCCGCCGCCTCGACCGGCCGGCCCACCCCGGCGGCGAGCACGTCGACGTCGCGCAGCACCCCCGCGACGGTCCGGGGAGCGGCGGCGACCAGTACCGACGAGCGCACCACGACCACGCCCGATCCTGACACCCGGGCGGAGGGCCGCCGTCGCAGAGGTCGTGGGCGGTCGCACGGGTTGCGCGGCCTGCGAGCGGCCACGCCCTGTGCGACGAGCGGGGCGGGGTGCGACGAGCGGGGCGGGGTGCGACGAGCCGGGCGGGGTCAGGGGGTGGCGGTGGGCCAGCGGGCCTCCAGGCGGGCGCCGCCGCCCGCCGCCTCCCCCGCCGCGACCTGACCACCGCGGCCGCGGACCAGCGCGGACACCAGCGCCAGCCCGAGCCCGGCGCCCCCGCCCGCCTCCGGGTCCAGCCGCACGAACCGGTCGAACACGCGCTCGCGGTCGGCGGGCGGGATGCCGGGGCCGTCGTCCTCCACCACCAGCCGCACCCACCGCCCGGCCGGCAGCACGCCGACCCGGACGACCGAGCGGGCGTGGCGGCGGGCGTTGGCGAGGAGGTTGTCCAGGACCAGGTCGACCTCGGCGGGCCCGGCGGCCGCGTAGGCGGGGGCGGGGGCCACCAGGTCGAGCGCGGGCGGTGCGGCACCGGCGCGGTCGATCGCGGCGCGCGCGGCCGCCACCAGGTCGACGGGGCGGGGGTCCGGGCGGCGGCCGGCGTCGGCGCGGGCCAGTGCGAGCAGGTCCGAGAGCAGGACGCTCAGGCGCTGCGCCTCGACGGCCACCGCGCGCAGCGTCTCGTCGGCCAGGTCGGGGTCCGGATGGGCGACGGCGACCTCGGCCTGCGCGCGGATCGCCGCCACCGGGGACCGCAGCTCGTGCGCGGCGTCGCCGGTGAACGCCTGCAGCCGGGCGACGGCGTCGTCGCGGCGGGCCAGCAGGCTGTTCATCTCCTCGGCGAGTGCCCGCAGCTCGTCGCGGGCCTGCGGCACCGGCAGCCGCTGCCCCGCGGGCAGCGCCGACGCCGCCACGCGCAGCCGCTCCACCGGGCGCAGCGCGGCCCGCGTCGCCACCCACGACGCCACGACCACGACACCGGCCACCAGCAGCGCGCCGAGGACGAACGCCCCCGCGGCGCGGGCGAGCAGCACCGCCCCGCCGACGATGTCGCCGACGGCCACCACCAGCCGCGTCGAGCCGTCGGGCAGCACGGCGGGCACCGCCAGGTAGCGGCGCAGCGCGTCGAAGTCGCCGGCGACGACCCCCTTGCCCGCGGCCAGCACCCGGATCTCGGACGGGTCCAGCGGGAGCGCGGCGCCGCCGTCGACCGGGTTCCCGGCGGTGTCGACGACCCGCACCGTGGGTGCCTGCAGCACGGCGGGCGGCTCCCCCGCCTCCAGCCGCGTGACGACGGCGGCGGCGTCGGCGCGCAGCTCCTCGTCGGCCGCGGCGAGCAGCGTGGAGTACAGCAGCCCCACCCCGAGGCGGCTCAGCGCGAGCAGCGCCACCAGCGCCACCCCGCCCACGACGACGGTGATCCGGAAGCGCAGCCCGCGGCCCGCCCACCACCGCCTCATACCGGCATCAGGACGACGAGACGAGGTACCCGAAGCCGCGCACCGTCCGCAGCACCTGACCGGCGCCGACGGCGTCGAGCTTGCGGCGCACGTACCCGACGTAGACCTCGACGACGTTGCGGCTGGCCGCGCCCTCGTCACCCCAGACGATGCGCAGCAGCTCGTCCTTGGCGACGGCGGTGTCGGGCCGGCTGGCCAGCGCGTGCAGCAGCGCGAACTCGCGCGGCGAGAGCTCGACGGCCTCGCCGTCCCAGCTCACCGCCCGCGCCACCGGGTCGACGACGAGCGACCCGAGCCGCACCCGGTGCCCGACGCGGCCGAGTGCGGCGTCGCGGCGCCGCAGGATCGCCTTGAGCTGGGCGACGAGCACGACGAAGGCGAAGGGCTTGACGAGGTAGCCGTCGGCGCCGAGGTCGAGGCCGTCGGCCTGGTCCCACTCGCCGTCCTTGGCCGAGACCAGCAGCACCGGGGTGTCGACGCCCGCCGCGCGCAGCTGTTCGAGCACGCGGTAGCCGGAGCGGCCGGGGAGGATGATGTCGAGGACGATCGCGTCGAAGCTGCCGGTGAGCGCGGCCTCCAGCGCGGAGTCGCCGTCGCCGCGCGCGACGACCTCCATGCCCTCCGCGGTGAGCCCCCTGGTCATGGCCGTGCGGATGCCGGGTTCGTCGTCGACCACCAGCACGCGCGCCATGTCCCGGGGAACCTACCGCCCGCGGCGGCCGGCGACCTCAGACATCTCTCAGCCGCTGAGCCCGGTCTCAGCCCGGGTGCGCCACGCTGTGCCCATGGGAACCGGACGATGGACGACGGGCCGAACGGCGGCTGCGGGTATCGCGGTGGCGGGTGTGGTCGGGCTCGGGTTGCTGGCCGTGCCGACCGGTGCGGGGGCGGCCCCGGTGCTGCCGCCCGTCACGCCCGAGGAGCTGGTGGCCTCGGTCCTGACGGCCGACCCGGACGCCTTCGCGGGCACCGTCGAGGTCGACAACTCCCTGGGCCTGCCCCCGCTGCCGGACGTCCCCCAGGCGGGCGACGGCACCAGCACCGCCCGGGTCTGGTCCGACGGGGAGGACGGCGGGCGCGTCCAGCTGCCCACCGCCGACGGCGAGAAGACCTTCGTCTCCGACGGCACCACGTTCTGGGCGTACGACTCGCAGGGCCGCACGGTCACCGAGGGCACGGGTGCGGACCGGCCCGCGCGGCCCGACGCCGCCGACCCGGCCGCGGCGGCCACCGAGGCCATCCGCATGCTGCAGTCCAGCAGCACCGTCACCGTCGACGGCACGGCGGAGGTCGCGGGACGCCCGGCCTACGAGCTGGTCCTGAGCCCGGCCCCCGACGAGCGCACGCTGCTGCGCGAGGTGCGCATCGCCGTCGACGCCGAGCAGCGCGTGCCGCTGCGGATGACGGTGCTGGCCACCGGGTCGTCGGACCCGGCGCTGCAGGTCGGCTTCACCGAGCTCGCGTTCGGGCCGCAGGACCCGGCGCTGTTCACCTTCACCCCACCGCCCGGGTCGACCGTGGTGGAACCCGACGCCGAGCGTCCGGAGGGCCTGCCGGAGCGCCCCGGGACGGCGCCGACGGTCGTCGGCGACGGGTGGGACACCGTGGTGCTGGCGACGGTCCCCGCCACCGGCGAGGGCGAGGGCACGGGCATGGACCTGCGCGCCCTCGGCACCCCGGTCAGCGGGCCGTGGGGCAGCGGCACCCTGATCGGCACGGCCGTGGCCAACGCGATCGTCACCGACGACGGCCGCGTCGCCGTCGGCGCGGTGCCGGAGCAGGTGCTGACCGAGGCACTGGCGCGGTGACCTCGTCCCCGACGCTGGCCGCGGCGACGACCCCTCCGCCCGCCGCGGCCGGCCCCCTCGCCGCCCGCGCGGTGGGGCTGCGCAAGACCTTCGGCTCCACCGTCGCCGTCGACGGGGTCGATCTCGACGTCCCCGCCGGTTCGGTGCTGGGCATGCTCGGGCCGAACGGGTCGGGCAAGACCACGCTGATCCGGATGCTGCTGGGGCTCACCCGCGCCGACGCCGGCACGGCCGAGCTGCTCGGCCACCCCGTCCCCGACGGGGCCGCCCGGGCGCTGCCGCACGTCGGCGCGCTGGTGGAGGGCCCGGGTTTCCACCCGTTCCTGTCCGGACGGGAGAACCTGCTGCGGGTGGCGGCCACCGAGCCGCTGTTGGGGGCCCGCGAGATCGCGGGCGCCGTCGACGCCGCGCTGGACCGCGTCGGGCTGGCCGACGCGGCGGGCCGCCGGTTCCGCGGCTACTCCCTGGGGATGAAGCAGCGTCTGGGGCTGGCCGGGGCGCTGCTGCTGCCGCGCCGCCTGGTCGTGCTGGACGAGCCGACCAACGGCCTGGACCCCGCGGGCACCCGCGACGTCCGCCGGATCATCGCCGAACTGCACGACGGCGGGGCCACGGTGATCGTGTCGTCGCACCTGCTGGCCGAGGTGGAGGCGACCTGCACGCACGTCGCGGTGCTGCAGTCGGGGTCGCTGGTGGCCGCGGGCGGGCTGGCCGCGCTGCTGGAGTCCGGCACCGGCGGCCTCGACGTCGTGACGCCCGACGTCGACCTGGCCCTGGAGACGCTGCGCGCCGCGGGGATCGCGGCCTACTCCGCGCCCGGTGACGAGCCGGGGGTCGTCGTCGGGGAGGACGGGCCGCCCACGGCCGAGACGGTCGCGCTGCTGGTGCGCGCGGGCGTCGCGGTGCAGGAGGCGCGGCGGCGCCGGGCGCGGCTGGAGGAACTGTTCGCCCGGCTCACCGAGGAGACGTCGTGACGACCGCCCCCGTGCTCGACCCGGTGTCCGACGCCCCCCGTGCCGCCCCGCTGGGCCGGCTGCTCGCGGCCGAGCTGCGCTGGGTGCTGCGCCGCCCGCGGACGCTGGTGATGCTCGGCCTGTTCGCCCTGATCCCGGTGCTCATCTCGATCGGCGTGGCGACGGCGGGGGCGACCGGGCGCGGTCCCGGGCTGGTCTCCGCGGTCGCGGGCAACGGGCTGGTGCTCCCGATCGTCGCGCTGACGCTGTCGATGGCCCTGCTGCTGCCGCTGGCCGTGGCGATGGCCGCGGCCGACGCGATCGCCGGGGAGAGCGCGCACGGCACGCTGCGCGGGCTGCTGCTCTCGCCGGTGTCGCGGCTGCGGCTGGTGGTGATGAAGGCTTTCGGCGTGCTCGTCGTCGCCACGCTGGCCACCGTCGTGGTGGCGGCGGTCGGCGTCCTGGCCGGGCTGGTCGTCGTGGGCGGGGCCGACGGGCAGCTGGTGACGCTGTCGGGCACGGCGCTCGGCCCGGGGGCGGCGCTGCTGCGGGTGGGTCTGGTCGTCGTCTTCGTGGTGGGGCAGCTCGCGGCGGTGGGGGCGGTGGCGCTGGCGGTCTCCTCCGTCACCGACCACCCGCTGGTCGTGCTGGCCTCGGTGCTGGGCGCGCTGATCGTGTTCGGCGTGCTGAGCGCGATCCCGGCCCTGGAGTGGCTGCAGCCGTGGCTGCTGACCAGCGGCTGGACCGCGGGCGTCGACGCGCTGCGCGACCCGCTGCCCCTCGGCGGGATGATCGAGAGCTCGCTGCGCGCGCTGTGCTACGTCGCGGTCGGGATGGGCCTGACGACCTACCGGATGTTGCGCCGCGACGCGTGACGCACCTCGCCGTGCACAAACTATCTCGATGAGCGAGAATCTCGTCCGTGAGCACATATACCCGCCCCTCCCTGCCCACGGCCGCCGTCGGCCTCGCCGCGTTCGGGGTCGCCGCGGCGACCGCCGCACTCGTCGGCGGTCTCGCCTCGGCCTCGGCCGCCGAGCAGTACGCGACGCTGGTGCAGCCGTCCTGGGCCCCACCGGCGTGGCTGTTCGGCCCGGTCTGGACGGTCCTGTACGCCTCGATCGCCGTCGCGGGCTGGCTCGTCTGGCGCAACGCCGGGTGGAGCGGGGCCCGCACGGCGCTCTCCGTGTTCGGCGTCCAGCTCGTCCTGAACGCGCTGTGGACGCCGCTGTTCTTCGGCGGCGGCCTGTTCGGGGTGGCGTTCGCGGAGATCGTGCTGCTGTGGATCTCGATCGTGGCGACCATCGTGCTGTTCGCCCGCCACAGCCGTCCCGCGGCGGCACTGCTCGTCCCGTACCTGGCGTGGGTCACCTTCGCCTCGGCACTGAACCTCGCCATCTGGGTCCTCAACTAGCACGATGGCGTGATGGCCCGGCTTCCCCGCGTTCCGTACGAGACCGAGCTCCTGCGCCTGCAGGGTGAACTGGTCCAGATGCAGGAGTGGGTGCGCTCCACCGGCTCCCGCCTCGTCGTGGTCTTCGAGGGCCGCGACGCGGCGGGCAAGGGCGGGGCCATCAAGCGCATCACCGAGTACCTCAACCCGCGGATCTGCCGGATCGTGGCGCTGCCGGCGCCGTCGGAGCGGGAGCGCTCGCAGTGGTACTTCCAGCGCTACACCGAGCACCTGCCCGCGGCCGGGGAGATCGTGCTGCTCGACCGCAGCTGGTACAACCGCGCGGGCGTCGAGCGGGTCATGGGGTTCTGCACCCCCGACGAGTACGCGCGCTTCCTGCGTCAGTGCCCGGTGTTCGAGGAGCTGCTCGTCGAGGACGGGATCCTGCTGCGCAAGTACTGGTTCTCGGTGAGCGACGGCGAGCAGGAGCGCCGGTTCCGCGGCCGGATGACCGACCCCATGCGGCAGTGGAAGCTCTCGCCGATGGACCTGGAGTCGATCACCCGCTGGGAGGACTACTCGCGGGCCAAGGACGAGATGTTCGCCCGCACCGACACCCCGGAGTCGCCGTGGTTCGTCGTGGAGGCCGAGGACAAGCGCCGGGCGCGGATCAACATGATCGCCCACCTGCTGGGCAGCGTGCCGTGGGAGCCGATCCCGGGGCGCAAGCTGAAGCTGCCCAAGCGACCCCCGCAGCGCGGCTACCGGCGCCCGCCGCGGGAACGGTTCCACGAGGTCCCCGACCACGCCGCCACGCTGCTCGTCCCCGGCGGGCCGGGGTGACGCGCCGATCGCTGCTGGGGCGGATCGACGACGCAGCACCCGTCGACGCCATCGAGGTCGCCGAGGACGAGCTCGGCGACGTCATCGGCGCCCGGGACGTCAACCTGCTGATCGCCGACTACTCGGGCCGCTACGTGGTGCGCTTCGACCGGTCGAGCTGGGCACGGGCGGGCACCCGGCGGCGCGGCGAGGAGACCGCCGAGACGATCCCGCTGGCCGGCACCGTCTACGAGAAGGTGCTGCGCACCCAGACCACCGACGTGCGCGCGCACCACGGCGGCGTCGTGATGACCGTGCCCGTCACCGTCCGCGGTGACGCGATCGGCGTGCTCGAGCTGTGGATGCCCGCGGCGCCCGACGAGGCGGCGGGCGTCGAGGTCGCCGAGGTGGCGCAGGCGTTCGGCTACGTCGTGGTGGCCAACCGCCGCTACACCGACCTGTTCGAGTGGGGGCAGCGCACCGTCCCGTTCACCCTGGCCGCGGAGATCCAGCGGCGGCTGCTGCCCGACGCGTTCAGCCTCGACGCGGCGGAGTTCACCCTCGCGGCCTGGCTGGAGCCGGCCGCCACCGTCGGTGGCGACACCTTCGACTACGCGCTCGACCGCGACACGCTGCACCTGTCGGTCACCGACGCGGTCGGCAACGACGTGCGCGCGGCGCTGCTGGCGACGGTGCTGGTGAGCAGCCTGCGCAACGGACGACGGCGCGGGCTCGACCTGCCCGACCAGGTCGAGACGGCCAACGACGCCCTCGCCGAGCACTCCCCCGTCGGCGAGTTCGTGACCGGACAGGTGGCGCGGATCGACCTGGCGACCGGGCGCGCCGCGGTCGTCAACGCCGGGCACCCGTTCCCGATCCTGCTGCGCGACGGGCGGGTGGCCGAGGTCGAGCTCGCGATCGACCTGCCGTTCGGGCTCTACCCGGGCCCGCGCCACGGCGTGCAGGAGATCGCCCTGCGCCCCGGCGACCGGCTGCCGTTCGTCACCGACGGCGTGCTCGACCGCAACAGCGCCCACGTCGACGTCCCCGCGGTGCTCGGCGCCACCGCCGACCTGCACCCGCGCGAGGTGGTGCGCGCGGTGAGCGACTCGGTGATCGAGGCGACCGGGGGCGCCCTCAAGGACGACTCGACGGTGCTGTGCCTGGACTGGCGGGGTTGACAGGCAAGTAGCCACTTGCCTATAAATGTGCCGTGGACGCCGTGGACGCCGTGTTCCGCGCGATCGGCGACCCGACCAGGCGGGCGATCCTCGACGAGCTGACCGACCGCGACGGCCAGACGCTGTTCGAGATCTGCACGCGCCTGGCGATGAAGCACGGCCTGACCTCGTCGCGGCAGGCCATCTCGCAGCACCTCGCCGTGCTGGAGGAGGCCCGCCTGGTGCACACCCGCCGCGAGGGCCGCTACAAGTTCCACCACCTCGACACCACCCCGCTGCGCTCGATCCTCGAGCGCTGGCCGATCCGGGAGCAGTCATGATCCGCATCAACATCACCAGCGTCTACGTCGACGACCAGTCCAGGGCGCTGGCCTTCTACACCGACCTGCTGGGCTTCGTGCCCAAGCACGACATCCCCCTCGGCGAG
Organism: Pseudonocardia hydrocarbonoxydans; assembly: GCF_006539565.1. Lineage (GTDB taxonomy): Bacteria > Actinomycetota > Actinomycetes > Mycobacteriales > Pseudonocardiaceae > Pseudonocardia > Pseudonocardia hydrocarbonoxydans. The sequence continues at coordinate 43,269 of NZ_BJNG01000022.1, read as the reverse complement.
CACCGGTGGCTCACCGTCGTCTCGCCGAAGGAGCCCGACGGACCCGAGCTGCTGCTGGAGCCCTCCGCACACCCGGCCGCGGCGCCGTTCAAGGAGGCACTGGTGGCCGACGGCATCCCGTTCACCTCCTTCGCCGTCGACGACGTGCACGCCGAGTTCGCCCGGCTCAGCGCCGCGGGGGTGCGGTTCGTGCAGGAGCCGACCGACATGGGCCCGGTCACCGTCGCCACCCTGGACGACACGTGCGGCAACCTGATCCAGCTCGCGACCATGAAGAGCTGATACGGTCGTCCCCGTGCAGCGCCAGTACTGGTTTACCGCTCCGGCCCGTGACGGGTCGGCCGGCGAACCGCTGCGCTGACCTCCTCCCCCACGAGCCGGATCGAACGGCTCGGACGGGGACTTCTCGGCGGGCCGCTCCCCGGAGCAAGGACCTCCCGTGCTCACCGTTGCCGCACTCGACGCGCACCGCACCACCCGCGTCAGCCCGCTGATCTCCCCCTCCCTGCTGCGCCACGACCTGCCGGTCTCCGACGCCGCCGCCGACACCGTGACCCGCGCCCGCGCCGAGGTCGTCGACGTGCTCGACGGCCGGGACGACCGGCTGCTCGTCGTCGTCGGGCCGTGCTCGATCCACGACCCGGCCGCCGGGCTGGACTACGCCCACCGCCTCGCCGGGCAGGCGCAGCGGCACGCCGGTGAGCTGCGGATCGTCATGCGCACCTACTTCGAGAAGCCGCGCTCGACCGTCGGCTGGAAGGGCCTGATCAACGACCCGCACCTGGACGGCACCTTCGACGTGAACGCCGGGCTGCGGACGGCCCGGCGGCTGCTGCTCGACATCTCCGCACTGGGGCTGCCGGTGGGCTGCGAGTTCCTGGACCCGATCACGCCGCAGTACCTGGCCGACGTCGTCAGCTGGGGGTCGATCGGCGCGCGGACCGCGGCCAGCCAGGTGCACCGCCAGCTCTGCAGCGGGCTGTCGATGCCGGTGGGGATCAAGAACGGCACCGACGGCGACGTGCAGGTGGCCGTCGACGGGGTGGGCGCGGCGGCGGCGAGCCACGTGTTCATGGGCATCAACCCCGACGGCCTCGCCGCGCTGGTCACCACCGCGGGCAACCCCGACTGCCACGTCATCCTGCGCGGCGGCTCCGGGGGCCCCAACCACGATGCCGACTCGGTGTCGGCCGCACTGGCCCGGATGCGGAAGGCGGGGATCCCCGAGCGGGTGATCGTCGACGCCAGCCACGGCAACAGCGGCAAGGACCACGTCCGGCAGGCGGGGGTGGCCCGCGAGGTCGCGGCGCGGATCGCGGGCGGCGAGCGCGGTGTCGCCGGGGTGATGCTGGAGAGCTTCCTGGTCGAGGGCCGTCAGGACCTGGGGCCCGACATGGTCTACGGGCGCTCGGTCACCGACGCCTGCATGGGCTGGGACACCACCGCGGAGGTCCTCGACGAGCTGGCCGCGGCGGTGGCGCAGCGGCGCGCGAACTAGCTAGGATAGCTAGATGTCAACCTCCAACGTCCACGAGGCGAAGACGAACCTGTCCAAGCTGCTCGACGCCGCCGAGCGCGGCGAGGACGTCTACATCACGCGACGCGGCGGACGGGTCACCCGGTTCGCACTGGTGCCCGCACCGCGCACGCCACGGGCGGAGCTCTTCGGCGCGCTGCGCGGCCGGATCGTCTACGCCGGGGACTACGACACCGCCGACGCCGAGATCGCCGACATGTTCGCCGAGGACTGACGGATGCACGTCCTCCTGGACACCAACGCCCTGCTCTGGCTGCTGGGTGGGGACGAGCGACTCGGTCCGGACGCTCGCCGGAGCGTGGAGGCGGCCGAGAGCCTCGCGGTCTCGGTCGCCAGCCTGTGGGAGATCGCGATCAAGGTCTCGATCGGAAAGCTGGGGCCCGTCCCCGGGCTGTACGCAACGGTCCGGGACCTGGGCCTGGACCGCCTCGACATCACCGACGCCCACCTCGCGTCGGTGGAGGCCCTGCCCTGGCACCACCGCGACCCGTTCGACCGCCTGCTGATCTGTCAGGCGCTGACCGCGGGCCTTAGCGTGCTCACCGCCGACGACGCCTTCGCCGCCTACGGCGTGCCCGTGCTCGACGCCCGGCTCTGATCGGCCGGCTCCGGCACGTCCTCCGCCGCCCCGTCGACGTCGGACCGGACGAGGCCGAGGCCGGACAGCGGCCCGTCGCCGTCCTCCTGCTCCAGCAGTGCGAGCAGGACGTGGCCGGTGCTCACGGCCTCGTGCCCGAGGCGCAGCGCCTCGCGGAAGGTCAGCTCCAGGGCCTTGCGAGCGGGGGCGTCGAAGGGGACGAGGGCGGGAACCTCCGCGGCCGGCGGCGGCAGCACCGCGGTGGCCGCCGCGCGCACCGCGGCGGGCTCCAGCCCCTTCGCGGCGAACACCTCCGCCGCCGCGGTGCCGGGCTGGGCGAGCAGCCCGAGCACGAGGTGGCCGGGGGTGATCGTGTCGTGGCCGCCCGCGTGGGCCTCGTTCTGCGCCGCCACCACGACACCGCGGGCGGGCGGGGTGAAGCGGGCGAAGTTGTCCGCCGCGTCGCCCTTGGGCACGAAGCGCTTCTGCACCGCCTGCTTCGAGACGCCCATGCTCGCGCCGATCTCCGTCCATGACGCGCCGGAGCGGCGGGCCTGGTCGACGAAGTGGCCGATGAGGTGGTCGGCGACGTCCCCGAGGGCGTCGGCGGCGATCACCGCCCCGGACAGGCGTTCGAGCGGTTCCTCGTGGACCTTCGAGATGGCCGCGATCAAGTCGTCGAGCCGGACCGGGTTGTTCATGCGGATCGTCATGCGTCAACCGTAGGTTGACGATGAGGCCGTCGTCAACCTCGGGTTGACGCTCACCGCGGACCGTCGGGGGACGGCGCTACCGTCGGCCCATGACCACGTTCCCGGACCGTCCGCACACCGCCCTGCTCGTCGTCGACGTCCAGAACGGCGTCGTCGCGCAGGCGCACGACCGCGACGCGGTCGTCGGCGCCGTCGCCACGCTCGTCGACCGTGCCCGCCGCGAGCGGGTGCCGGTGGTGTGGGTGCAGCAGACCGACGACGAGATTGTCCGGGGCAGCGACGGGTGGGACATCGTCCCCGAGCTGGCCCCGGCCGACGGCGAGCCGCGCATCGAGAAGCAGCACGGCGACTCCTTCGAGGCCACCGAGCTGGCCGGGATCCTCGCCGGGCTGGGAGTCGGCCGCGTCGTCGTCGCGGGCGCCCAGACCGACGCCTGCATCCGCGCCACGCTGCACGGCGCGTTCGTCCGCGGCTACGACACCGTGCTCGTCACCGACGCCCACACCACGGAGGACCTCACGGCGTACGGCGCCCCGCCGCCCGCCCAGGTCATCGCCCACACCAACCTGTACTGGGGTTTCCAGAGCGGCCCCGGCCGCACGGCCACCACCGCGGTCGCCGCGGAGGTCGACCTCGTCGGGGCGGCCGGTCAGCCGATCGCGAACACCGCGTAGCCGAAGCCGGCGGCCGACACGGCGTCACCTTCGACCTGCACGCCGTGGACGACCACGGGCTCGGCACCGCGGGCGTGCGGGGTGCCGAACCCGGCGGGGTCGCGCCGCGGGTTGACGACCACGAGGTGGGTGTCGCCGCGCAGGTAGGCGAGCGGGTAGCCGTCGTGGAGCACGCGGGTGGTGGCGCGCCCGCCGAGCGCGGGCGTCGCCCTGCGCAGCGCGAGGAGCCGGCGGACCAGGTGCAGCGTGGAGTCCGGGTCGCGCTCCTGCGCCGCGACCGTCGGCCGGTCCGGGTCGGGGTCGACCGGCAGGTACAGGCGCGCGGGGTCGGCGGTGGAGAACCCGGCGTTGGGGCCGTCGTCCCACTGCATCGGCGTGCGGCAGCCCGACCGGTTGTAGCCCGGGTTGCAGATCGACCCCTCGACCTCGGGCAGGCCCGGCAGGTAGCGCATCCCGATCTCGTCGCCGTAGTAGATGCACGGGACGGTTCCCCAGGTGAGCAGGAACGTCCACGCCGCGCCGAGCTGCTCCGGGGTGCGCGGGCCGCAGCGCAGCCGGTCGAAGTCGTGGTCGGCGCTGGACAGGATCACGGGCCGGGCGGGGTCGGCGTCGCGGACGGCGTGCCAGGCGTCGAGGAAGGTCCGGGTGCTGCCGCGGCCCTCGGCGTCGAAGAAGGGGGGCCGGGGCTCGTGCCAGGGCAGGGTCCCGGCGGCGTGGTTGTCGAACAGGCTCGCGTGCTCGGTCTTGATGACGAGGAAGAAGTCGGCGTGGAAGGCCGGGGGCTCGGCCGTACGGGGCTCGTCGCCCTCGGGGACGAGCACCGCGTCGGGCCACGCGGTGTCCATCCACCCGCGGATCTCGCGCCACAGCGCGGAGGTGAGCGGGTTGCCCCGGGCCGCGGCGCCGTCGTCCTTGACGAGCGAGAAGGCCATGTCGACGCGGAACCCCGCCACGCCGCGCTCGAACCAGAACGCCATGACGTCCTTGAGCGCCTGCACGTTGCGGCGCGGGCCCGGGTCGGTGACGGCGTCGCGCCACGGCTCGTCGGCGGTGACCCAGCCGAAGTTCAGCGCGGGCTGCTCGTCGTAGAAGTTCTTCAGATACCAACCGCGCCGCGGCCCGGGGGACGGCACCCAGGCCGGGGTACCGGGGAGGCCCGCGTCCCAGGCCCGCCGGGGCTCCTCGTCGGCCCAGACGTACCGGTCGCCCTCCGGATCGGGGCCCTGCGCGTGCAGCTCCCGCTGGAACCACGGGTGCTCGATCGAGGTGTGCCCGGCGACGAGGTCGAGCAGCACCCGGATGCCGCGCTTCCCGGCCTCCGCCACCAGCTCGACCATGTCCTCGTTGGTGCCGTAGCGGGGGGCGATGCGCAGGTAGTCGGACACGTCGTAGCCGGCGTCGACGAACGGGGAGGCGAAGCAGGGGTTGAACCAGATGGTGTCGACACCGAGCGAGGCGATGTGGTCGAGCCGCCCGATGACGCCGCGCAGGTCACCGACGCCGTCGCCGTCGGAGTCGGCGAAGGACTGGGGGTAGATCTCGTACAGGACGGCGTCGCGCAGCCAGTCGGACATGGGCCACACTCTGTCGGACCGTGACGCACCGATGAGTCCGGGGCGCCCGCGGCGTCGGTTCTCCGTGCACACCGCCCGCCGCATGTTCGAGCTGCTGGAACCGATCTGCCTCGTCACCTACCTGGCCGACGAGCCGAACGAGGAGCTGGCCGCGCTCGGCCACCGCACCTACTGGGACGGCTACTTCGCCGCCCGCGCCGCGCCGCTGGGCCGGGTACCGGCGCAGGTCGTGCACGCCGCCTTCTACAGCTTCGCCGAGGGCGAGGCCGCGCGGCACATCCCGGGCGCCTGGGAGACGGTCCCGCCCGAGGAGTCCTTCGCCGCGTGGCGGCGGGGCAGCGCCGCCGCCGTGCGGCGGATCGTCGGTGAGGAGCTGGCGACGTCGCCCGGCCTGGCCCGCGCCGCGGACCTGACCGCCGCGGCCGCGACGGGCGCGCCGACGCAGGGCCGCGTGCTGTACGCCGGATGGCGCTCCCTGCCCGTGCCCACCGAGCCGGTGACCCGGCTGTGGCACGCCGCGACCATGCTGCGCGAGCACCGCGGCGACGGGCACGTCGCCGCACTGGTCGGCGCCCGCATCGGCGGCACGGAGGCCCACGTGCTGTCCGCGCTGCGGATGGGCGTCCACCCGCCGGAGTCGTTCGGGCGCCTCCACCACCTGCCGCGGGCGCGGCTGGCGCAGGTCATGGCCGGGCTGCGCGAGCGCGGACTGATCGACGCCGGGGGCCGGTTCACCGAGGCCGGGCGCGCGACCGCGCAGCGCATCGAGGACCTCACCGACGAGCTCGCCGCCGCGCCCTATGACACCCTCTCCCCCGCCGAGCTCGACGAGCTGACGGCGCTGCTGGAGCCCGTCACCGCGCGGATGGTGGCCGCGGGGTCGCGGTGACCGGCGATCGCCGGCGTGGCCGGACCGACGATCCACGGAGGGACGATGGCGGTGGTCGCGGCCGGTCGGCGCCACTCGGTCGGGTGCCGGGCGGAGGGCACGGTCGTGGTCGCCGGGGACGGCCGGGCCGGCGAGTGCGACGTCGGCGCGTGGACGGACATCGTCGCCGTGGCCGTCGGGAACGTGCACACCGCGGCCAACACCGGTCGGGCGCACACGGTGGGGCTGCGCCGGGACGGGACCGTCGTGGCGACCGGCTGGAACGGGGACGGCCAGTGCGAGGTGCACGGGTGGCGGGGCGTCTCCGCCGTGGCGGCCGGGTGGCGCCGGACCCTCGGGGTGCTCGCGGACGGGACCGTGGCGGCCGCCGGCCGCGACGCCGAGGGCCGGTGCGACGTCGCGCACTGGCGCGGGATCCGGGTCGTCGCCTGCGGTGACTGGCACTCCGTCGGTCTCCGGGCGGACGGGACCGCGCTCGCCACGGGGAACGACCGGCGCGGCCAGTGCCGGGTCGACGACTGGCGGGACCTCGTGGCGGTGGCCGCCGGCTCGCTGTACACCGTCGGCCTGCGAGCGGACGGCACCGTCGTCTCGACGCCCGGCGGTCCGGCACCCGGCGTCTCGCGGTGGCGGGACGTCGTCGCGGTCTCGGCCGGCAGCCACCACGTCGTGGGCCTCCGCGCGGACGGGGCCGTTCTGGCCGCCGGCGACAACGGCCACGGACAGTGCGACGTCGGGGCCTGGCGGCACATCGTCGCCGTGGCGGCCGGCTCGTCCCACACCCTCGGGGTGCGGGCGGATGGCACGGTCGCCGCCGTGGGGAGCAACGCGGACGGTCGGTGCGAGGTGCACGGGTGGCGCGGGATCCGGACCTGAACGGTGGCGGCCTGCGACGGTCGCATTCGCACATGGTCCGATCTGCGTGAACGCTTTCGCGACGTGACGCCCTGCCCCACTCCATCCGGTCCTTATCCTGTGCCCGTCAGCGAAGAGCGTTCGTCACGATCGACGTCAACGCGAGACCCGTCGCCCCCCGGCCGACCGGTTGCGCCTGCGCGTTCGACACGACCGTCTCCTCCCGGCGCGACTCGTAGATGTCGCCGGTGAACCTGACCGACCTGTAGCGCCCTCGCTCCCGGGACAGCTCCGTGATGTTGCCGGTGCCGGAGCCGTCGACCAGGCGGTGGAACTCGCGCGCTGTCGACTCGTCGCCCATGTCGACCCAGGACACCGCGACGAGGACGACGTCACCCCGACCGTCGCGCAATTCGAACGACGCACGATGCATCCCGACGCAGGGATGCTCGAGCAGGTACTCCTTGACCTGCCCGTACGCGTGAGCGGCACAGTTCGTCGAGTCGTCCGTCGCCCGCGCTCGCACCTGCACACCGCGGGCGACGATGCGAGCCTCGGCAGCCTGGGACTGACGGCTACTGACGTTGGGCTGCCCACGGGCGCCTGAGGATGCCGACGTTCCTCCGCCGGCCGATCCGATCCCCAGGGCGGACGTGCCACCCGACCCGACGGCGATGGCCAGCAACGCGGCGAGAAGGAAGGTGCCCGCGCCTCCGCCCTTGTCGCTGCCGCCGCCGGCTCCCCCGATCCTTCGGCCCACTTCTCCCCCTTCGGCACGCTGGCAGAGTCTTCGTGCCCCCGCGGATGTCCGTTACGGACGACCGCACCGCCCTCGCCACCTCCGGAGATCAGGCGTCGACCGGGCGCACGCCAGGATGGGCGCCGTGGGCGAACAGATGGCGCGCATGCTGCGCAACGAGTGGTACCTCGACGAGCCCGACCTGCAGGAAGCCCGTCTCCGGTGCCTGCGGATCCTCGACCGGTTCAACGCGACGCAGGCCGACGACGACGAGCAGCGGCGCCTGCTCCTGGGCCGGCTGGTCGCGGGGCTCGGTCACGAGGCGGTCGTCATGCCCCGGTTCCAGTGCAGCTACGGCTCACAGATCACGCTCGGCGCCCGGAGCTTCGTCAACCACGACGGGCTGTTCATGGACGACGCCGTCATCGAGATCGGCGAGGACGTGCGGATCGGCCCACGGGTTCAGCTGCTCACGGCCACGCACCCCGTGGAGGATCACGAGCGCCGCCGCGCCGGCTGGGAACGCCCCCTGCCGATCGTCGTCGGGTCGAACGCGTGGCTGGGGGGCGGCGTGATCGTCTGCCCCGGCGTGACGATCGGGGAGAACGCCGTGGTCGGAGCGGGCAGCGTGGTCACCCGGGACGTCCCGGCACAGGTCCTCGCGGTCGGCAACCCGGCACGCGTCGTCCGGGAGATCTGAACGGTCCGGAACGGGCCCTGGTCAGACGTTGAACCGGAACGGATCGCCAGATCGCGCCGACCTGCCACTACTCCCCCGACACTGGTACTGACCTGCACGAACGCTGGTCGGTGATTGTCGCTGTTCCCCGCTGCCGATGGGCGTCCTGACGAACGAATGACGAACGGCCGGACCTCTGATCTTGCACCCACTACGGGCTCGTGCGGCATCCCGTCGACCTGGCGCAGCCCGACCGCACGGTGTCCCGGGCGCAGCCAGCCTGCCCGACCGCGACCGCGCGTTGCCAAGCATGCGCCCGGGACGCCGTGTGGTGCCCCTCGGGGACGTCGACGGGATGCCGCATCCGTGTCCGCCCCAATCGCGTGCGGGTGCCATGGAACTTGGCCATCCCGGAGACCTGTCTGTCCGGCGAGGACAATTGGGCGAGCTGACGTAGTGTGATGAGGTTGGTGCCCGCTGTACGATCTTGATACGCACCGACTTCCGTCGGACGCCTCCGAGCACAGTTGAGGGAGTCTGTCAGCAGGTGTGGAGCGTCTGGGTCGCGGACTTGGCCATCAGCGACCGGGTCGCTCAGAAGATCTGGCAGCGGCACCATATCCGCCCTGTCGAGGTGCGTGATGCCGTCGTCTGCGTAGCAGGTCTGCCCGGTCGCTGGGACGATCACCCGGAGCGCGGACGACGAGCAGTCATCGACGTCACCATCAGAAACCAAGAAGCCACCGTTGTGCTCTACCCGCGCCAGCATCCGATGGGGGATGCTTGGAACCTGGGAAGCGTCTACTTCGTGGACTAGGAGGGAGGTACCAGATGAACGACGACGACTTCTACGAGGACGATGAGCCCATCGAGGCGATCCGAGCGATCCGTCACAGAGAGCCAGACTTCATCACTCGCAACCCCGCCACGCGTGGAGTAACGCTGTACCTCGGGCCATCCCCATCAACGGGTCGATGGGAACAAGCCGCTGAGCCTGCGACGCTTGGAGCAGCCGCGTGCCCCTGACTAAGCCGCGGATCGAGTTTAAGATCATTCTTTGTGATGCCGCGCAGGCAGATTCGGCCAGCGGGAAACTTCACATGCTGGGTGCTGGCTGGACGATGATCGGTACTCCGACATCGCCTCACGCCGTCGCCCTTATGGTTCAGGTCCCTTGGGACCGGGCTAACGAGAAGTTGCCGGTGCTGATCGAGCTGCTGGACAGCGATGGCAGGTCGGTCGAGATCCCTGGCGAGGGCGAAGCGCAGCTCATTCGCGGGGAGGCGGTGCTGGAGGTCGGGCGGCCGCCGGGCGTCTCCCACGGTAGTCCGCTGAGCGCGGTCTTCGCGCTGAACGTGGCTCCGCTGCCCTTGCCCCCCGGCCGGTATGAGTGGCGAGCCTCAGTCGCTGGCGACACAGCCGCAGAGTCCTTCCAGGTCATTGGGCATCAGCTAGCGCCCTGATGCTCGCGGCACAGCTACCAGCAGTCGCGCGCCGCCCGCAGGGCAGCGCTTTGAAAAGGGAACCAAACTCTGAACACCGCAGCCGATGGGTGCGTCGGACGTGTCCTGAGGTGCGCCGATAGGAGCGTCTACCTCAGGCGTCATCGACTGAAGCCGGTCGCGACCAATCCTGCGTCCGTACGCATGATGCAGCTGGTGGAGCGAGCCGAGGCGACGGCCAAGCAGTTCTGAGCGATGCGTTGCCCCGTCGGTGCATGTGCGTGACGTGGCGGCTCGGGCCGGCCGTCTCGCGCCCCACCTCTACTGTCGCAAGACCCGCCGCGACGCCACGCTGCCGACGGCCAAGCTGCACGACCTCCGGCACTTGTACGCCTCAGGGCTGATCGCGGCCAGTTGCGACGTAGTGACCGTGCAACGGGCGCTCGGGCGCTCCTCGCCGACTGTCACCCTCAACACCTACGCGCACCTCTGGCCCACCGCCGAGGACCGGACGCGGGCCGGCGCGGCGGCGATGCTCGCCGAAGTTCTGGGACGTACTGACGAACCACTGACGAACGACGACGCCGCGTAGGCAGCTGACCTGGACGAACGGGCCCCGGTCAGACGTTGAACCGGAACTCCACCACGTCACCGTCCTGCATGACGTAGTCCTTGCCCTCCATCCGCATCTTTCCCGCCGCCTTGGCCGCGGCCATCGAGCCGGCCGCGATCAGGTCGTCGTAGGACACGATCTCGGCCTTGATGAAGCCGCGCTCGAAGTCGGTGTGGATCACGCCCGCGGCCTGGGGGGCGGTGGCGCCCTGCGGGATCGTCCAGGCGCGGGCCTCCTTCGGCCCGGCGGTGAGGTAGGTCTGCAGGCCCAGGGTGTGGAAGCCCGCGCGGGCCAGGGAGTAGAGGCCGGGCTCGGACTGCCCGATCGACTCCAGCAGCTCGCGCGAGGACTCCTCGTCGAGCTCCAGGAGCTCCGACTCGACCTTGGCGTCGAGGAACACCGCGTCGGCCGGGGCCACCAGCTCGGCGAGCTCCTTGCGCTTCGCGTCGTCGGTGAGCACGCCCTCGTCGGCGTTGAAGACGTAGAGGAACGGCTTGGTCGTGAGCAGCGTCAGCTCGCGCAGCGGCTCGGGGTCGACGCCGGCCGCGAACGGGGTGGTCCCCCCGTTCAGCAGCGAGACCGCCTGCTCCGCGGCCTCCAGCACGGGGCGGCGGTCCTTCTGCATCCGCGCCTCCTTGGTCAGGCGCGGGACGGCCTTCTCCAGCGTCTGCAGGTCGGCGAGGATCAGCTCGGTGGAGATCGTCTCGATGTCCGACGCCGGGTCGATGCGGTCGTCGACGTGGATCACGTCCGGGTCGTCGAACACGCGGACGACCTGGCAGATCGCGTCGGACTCGCGGATGTTGGCCAGGAACTTGTTGCCCAGCCCGGCGCCCTCGGAGGCGCCCTTGACGATCCCGGCGATGTCGACGAACGACACCACCGCCGGCACGGTCTTCGCCGAGTTGTGGATCTTCGCCAGCTCGTCGAGGCGCGGATCGGGCAGCGGGACGACGCCGACGTTGGGCTCGATCGTGGCGAACGGGTAGTTCGCGGCGAGCACGTCGTTGTTCGTCAACGCGTTGAACAGCGTCGACTTGCCGACGTTGGGCAGGCCGACGATGCCGAGGGTGAGAGACACGAGGGACGAGGGTAGTCGCCGCCGGCCGGGCGCCCCCCGCCCGCCGGTCCGGCGGGCCACGGGTCGACCCGTTGGGCCGTTCGGCGGTACGGACGGCGGCCAGATCACGCATACGACGTCGCCGACCGGTGACGAGGGGTGGGGATCGTGCACGGAACCGTGCGGACGCTGCTCGCGGCTGCGGCCGGGGCGGCACTCGTCGCCAGCTTCACGACCGTGGTCCGGCTGTCGGACGAGGCGGCCGCGGCCGCCTCCCCGGTGGCCGCCGAGGCCGCCACCATCGCCCGCGTGGGCCTGGGCCCGACGGTCGACGACGCCTACCCGCGGGTGCCCGACGCACCGGCGCCCCCGGCCGTCGTGCCGACCCCGGCGCCCGCCGCCGTCGCGCCGCCCGCACCCGCCGCGGAGCCCGAGCGCGCTCCCGAGCCCGCCGCGGAGCCCGAGCGCGCTCCCGAGCCCGCCCGTCGCGCCGCACCCGCGCGCCCCGCCGAGCCGGCCGCGCCCGCGCCGCGGCGCGCACCCGTCGAGACCCCCGCCGCCCGGGCACCCGCCGCACCGGCGCCCGCTCCCGCCCCGGAGCCCGAGCCGGTCGAGGCGGAGACACCGGACGAGCCGGTGCGCGACGAGCCGGTGCGCGACGAGCCGGTGCGCGACGAGCCGGACGAGGCCGGGCCGAGCCGCGAGCGTGAGCCGGACTCCCTACTCGGCCGCGTCACCGAACCGCTGGGCGTGTCCTGCGGCGGCCTGCTCGGCGGGGCCTGCGGCTGAGATCAGTCCAGCGCGTCGAGCCGGTAGCCCATCCCGCGCACCGTGACGATGCGCTCGGCGCCGAGCTTGCGGCGCAGGTACCGCACGTAGACGTCGACGACGTTCGAGCCCGGGTCGAAGTCGTAGCCCCACACGTGGGAGAGCAGCTGCTCGCGGGAGAGCACCTGCCCCGCGTGCCGCAGGAACGTCTCGGCCAGGGCGAACTCCCGCGCCGACAGGTCGACCGTGCGGCCCTCGACGTTCGCGCGCCGCATCCGTAGGTCGAGCTGCAGGCCGCCGTGGCTCAGGACCGTCAGCTCGGCGGAGCGGTCGCTGGTCAGCCGCAGCCGCACGCGGGCCAGCAGCTCCTCGAACCGGAAGGGCTTGGGCATGTAGTCGTCGGCGCCGCCCTCCAGCCCGGCGACGGTGTCCTGCACGCTGTCGCGCGCGGTCAGCACGATCACCGGGATCGTGCAGCGGTCCGAGCGCAGCTTGCGCAGCACCGCGAACCCGTCCATGCCGGGCAGGCCGATGTCGAGGACCAGCAGGTCGTAGGCCCCGGTCACGGCGTAGTCGAAGGCCGAGATCCCGTCGGCGACGACGGTGGTGACGAACCCGTTGGCCGTCAGGCCCTTCTCGACGAACGCGGAGATCCGCGGCTCGTCCTCGGCGATCAGGATGCGACTCACGAACTCTCCTCGGGCAGGATCGCCGGGACGGCGATGGTGAAGGTGGCACCCCGGCCCACGACGCTGTCGAGCAGCACCTGGCCCCCGTGGGCGACCGCGATCGCGCGGATGATGGACAGGCCGAGCCCGGCGCCCTCGGAGCGCGGGCCGGTGGACGTGCCGCGGGCGAACCGCTCGAAGATGCGGGCCCGGTCGGCCTCGGCGATGCCGGGGCCGGAGTCGGCGACCCAGAACCGCAGCTGCCCGCCGGCGAGCTGCGAACCCAGCGCGATGCGGTCACCGGGACGGGTGTAGCGCACGGCGTTGTCGGCGAGCGCGACGATCGCCTGCGTGACGCGCTGCGGGTCGATCTCGGCGTCGACGCGGGCCGCGGTCTCCAGCACCCACTCCCGCTCACCGAGCTTCACGATCTTGCCGAACACGTCCTCGGTGAGCTCCGCGACGTCGGTCAGCTCCGGGTGCAGGAACCGCGGCTGTTCAGACCGGGCGAGCAGCAGCAGGTCGGAGACCATGCGGTTCATCCGGTCCAGCTCGTCGTCGACCAGCTCCACGGTGGAGGTGACGTCGGCCGGATCGCGCGCGTCGAGCACCTCCAGGTGCCCGCGCACGATCGTGATGGGCGTGCGCAGCTCGTGCCCGGCGTCGTCGACGAAGCGGCGCTGGGCGTCGACGCCGGTCTCCACGCGGTCGAGCATCGCGTTGACGGTACGGACGAGGTCGCGCAGCTCGTCGCCGTCGTCGGGGCCGGGGGCCAGCGGGATGCGCTGCGACAGGTCGGTGTCGGTGATGGAGCGCGCCGTGGCCGCGACGTCGCGCAGCGGCCGCAGGATGCGGCCCGCCACGAGCCAGGCCCCGCCGGCGGCGAGCAGCGAGGTCAGCGCGCCGACGAGCAGCATGATCCGGGCCGTGGAGTGGGCGGGCTCGCGCTCGGCGTCGGCGAGGTAGGCCGCGACGATGACGCCCGTGCTGCCCGCCGGGTCGGCGAACTCGATCGGCACGGCCAGGTAGAGCACCTCACCCGCGGTGCTCTCGTAGGTGTCCTGCACCGGCGCGGTGACACCGCCGACCAGGCCCGTGAACGCCGGGTCGTTCTGCAGCACGGCGGGCGCGGCGTCGGCGCGCCGGCTCTGGTAGGCGAACTCGCCGTCGACGTAGCCGAGGAACTTCTCGTTGGGCCGCGCCTGGTTGTAGGCGATCGCGGCGTCGAGCACCTCACCGACGGACGCGAACGGCGCGCCGTCGCGCGGGTTGACGCCGTCGGCGACGACGGACCCGAACTCCTGCACCTCGTTGAGCAGCGCCGCCCGCATCCGGGTGTCGGTGTCCTGGAGCAGCAGCCGCCAGGTCACGAGCGTGACGACGCCCAGCGAGACCAGCACGAGCGCCAGCGCCCAGGCGACGATCCGCGTCCGCGCGGTGCCGGGCCGGCGCATCCGCCGGACCGCACCGGCGGGCGGGGCGGGCGCCGGGGCGGTCGTCATGGGGTCCTCGGGGGCGGGGCGACGGGGCGTCGCGACGGTGCCGGTCGGGTTCATCCTCGCCGACCGTCCCGCTCCGGGCCGGTGGTCACCGCGTCAGTCGTCGTCATCCGGGCCGTCGTCGTCGGGTCCGTCGTCGTCGTCATCGTCGTCGTCGTCGTCCGCGGGCGGGGGCGCGACGTAACCGTCGGGGTCGCCGGGGGCCACCTGCTCCGGCACGATCCCGCTCCGCTCCGGCGGGACCGCGGGCACGACCGGCACCGGCGCGGCGGGGTCGACGGCGGCCGGGGCCTCGACCCGGATGGGCTGCACGGGGATCTCGTCGCCGGAGCCCGCCCGCCCCGCGGTGACGCCGACCACGACCCCGGCGACGATCAGCAGACCGACCGCCGCGGTCAGGGGGGTTCGCATGCCGTCGATCCTGCGGGGTGGGCGTGACCGGACGGTGAGATCCCGATGAGACGGCTCTCATCCACCCGGGTCGGCGACGTCCGATTCCCGCCAGTGCGGGCACGCGCGGAGTGGCAGAGTCGCTCCCGTGCCCCTGGACCACGACCGCTGCTACAACGCCCTCGCCTCGCGCGACGCGCGGTTCGACGGCCACTTCATCGCCGCCGTGCGCACCACGCGCATCTACTGCCGCCCGTCCTGCCCGGCGATGAAGCCCAAGCGCACCAACGTCGAGTTCCTGCCGACCGCCGCGGCCGCGCAGCTGCGCGGCTACCGGGCCTGCCGCCGCTGCCGGCCCGACGCCGTGCCCGGCTCGCCGGACTGGAACGCCCGCGCCGACCTCGCCGCCCGCGCGATGCGCCTGATCACCGACGGGCTCGTGGAGCGCGACGGCGTCGGCGGGCTCGCGTCCTCGCTGGGCTACTCGACGCGCCAGCTCACCCGGGTGCTCACCGCCGAGCTCGGCGCGGGCCCGCTGGCCCTGGCCCGCGCCCACCGCGCGCACACCGCGCGCCTGCTGATCGAGACGACGCCGCTGGGCATGGCCGACGTCGCGTTCGCCGCCGGGTTCGCCAGCGTGCGGCAGTTCAACGACACCGTCCGCGAGGTCTACGGCGTGGCGCCGACGGTGCTGCGGGCCGAGGCCGGGCGGCGCCACCCCGCCCCCGTCGCCGGCACGCTCGTGCTGCGCCTGCCCCACCGCACCCCCCTCGACGCCGACGGTCTGCTGGCCCACCTCGCGGCGCGCGCGCTGCCGGGGGTCGAGGAGGCGGGCGACGGGCGGTACGCCCGCACGCTGCGGCTGCCGCACGGCGCCGCGACCGTCGAGCTGGCACCGTCGGACGGGCACGTGCGCGCCACGCTGCGCCTGGCCGATCCGCGCGACCTCGGCCCGGCCGTCGCCCGCCTGCGCCGGCTGCTCGACCTCGACGCCGACCCGGTCGCCGTCGACGAGGTGCTGGGCGCCGACCCCGCGCTGGCCCCGCGCGTGGCCGCCGTGCCCGGCATCCGCGTGCCCGGCACCGTCGACGGGCTGGAGACGGCCGTGCGCGCGGTGCTCGGGCAGCAGGTGTCGCTGGCCGCGGGCGTCACCGCGACGGCCCGGCTCGCCGCCGCGCTGGGCACCCGGCTGCCGCCCGCGCTCGCCGTCGACGGCCCGGACCTGCTGTTCCCGACGGCGGAGGCCATCGCCGAGCACGGGGCCGACGTCCTGACCGGGCCGGCCCGCCGCATCGCGACGGTGGTCGGGCTGGCCACGGCCGTCGCCGACGGCTCGCTCGTGCTCGACCCCGGACGCGACCCCGCCGGGCTGCGGGCCGCGCTCCTCGCACTGCCCGGCGTCGGGCCGTGGACGGCGGGCTACGTCGCGATGCGGCTGGTCGGCGACCCCGACGAGCTGCTCGCCACCGACCTCGCGGTCCGCCACGGCGCCGCCGCGCTCGACCTGCCGTCCGACGTGGACGGCCTGACCGCACGCGCCGCGGCCTGGCGGCCCTGGCGCTCCTACGCCGCGACCCACCTGTGGCGCGTCGCCGCGACGACCCCCCGGAGGAAGCCATGAGCATCCACTCCACGCTGGACACCCCGATCGGCCCGTTCACGGCCGTCGTCGACGACACCGGGGCCGTCCTGGCCTCGGGCTGGACCGCCTCGCTCGACGACCTGCTGCCGCTGATCCACCCGACGCTGCGCCCGTCGTCGACGACCGGGGGGGACCTCGGCGCCGTCGGCGAGGCGATCACCCGCTACCACGCGGGCGACCTGTCGGCGATCGACGACGTGCCGGTGCGCCAGCGGTCCGGTGACTTCCTCGTCCACGCCTGGGACGTGCTGCGCACCGTGCCCGCGGGCGCCCCGGTGACCTACACCGAGTTCGCCGCGAAGTCCGGGCGCCCCGCGGCGGTGCGGGCGGCGGCCTCGGCCTGTGCCCGCAACGCCGCGGCGCTGTTCGTGCCGTGTCACCGGGTGCTGCGCACCGACGGCACGCTCGGCGGGTTCCGCTGGGGGGTGGACGTCAAGCGGCGGCTGCTCGACCACGAGTCCTGACCGGCGTCAGCCGCCGATCGCCGTCGAGGCGCGCAGCCGGAGCTGACCGAAGATCGTGTTCGACTCGTCGAGGGTGCCGGTGCGGATCTCCCAGGTGTAGGGCAGGTTCTCGTAGACGCCGGTCGAGATCGTCACGCCGGCGTTGTTCGCGGCGGTGTAGAGCGGCCCCTGCCGGACGCCGTCGACGGTCCACGCGTCGTTGTCCTCGACCCGCGGGCCGAGGTCCGCGGTGTCCTGGTACCACGCCTGCGCGGCCGCCTGGTCCGGCCACTGCGCGAAGAACACCGTCGCGCCGGGGACGGTGGCGGAGTAGTCGCAGGTGTACCCCTCCGTCGGGACCACCCCGGTGCTCGTCCCCACGTCGACGCCCGACGGCGCGCACGTGGCGTCGTCGACGTCCGGGAAGACGCTGGCCAGTGCGCGCGACCGCGCGGCCGCCGACGTCGTGGGCGCCGCCGCCGACGTGGTGGCGGCGGCGGTCGTCGCGGGCGCCGCCGCCGGTGGGGCCTGGGCCGGGGTGGTGCCCCCGCACGCCGTCGCACCCACCAGGACGAACGCCCCGACGGCCACCAGGACACCGTTCGAGCGCATGCGCTCCCCCATGAGTTCTCCTTCGTCACGCCGACCCGGCTCCGCCGCCGGTCGACCGCTGTCCGCCCCCGTCGCCGCCTTCTGGACGTCCCGGACGATGTCGATCGGGTGCTCGGCGGGGACGGGGACGGCGTTACGTCCGCCGCGGGGCCGCCCCGGGCGTCACGCCAGCGCGAGCAGCGGGTCGACCAGCTCGGCCGGGACCGGCATGTCCGCGATCTCCGCGGCGATCCGCTCCGCGGCCACCCGCAGGCCCGGGTCGGTGAGCAGCCGGGCCAGCACGTCGGTGGTGATCCCGCGCGCGGGCACGGCCAGCCCGGCCCCCGCCCCCGCGACGGCCTCCGCGTTGCCCCGGCGGTCGCCGATGCCGGGCAGGAGCAGCTGCGGGCACCCGGCCGCGAGCGCGCCGAGCGCGGTGCCCGCACCGCCGTGCTGCACGATCGCCGTCGCGGCCGGGAGCGCGGCGTCCAGCGGGATCCAGCCGGTCGTCGTGACGTTGGGGGGCAGCGGCCCCGCGGCGATCTTCGGGACGGGCCGGACGAGCACGACGTCGGCGTCGAGCCCCGCCGCGGCGGCCACGACCGCGCGCGTCGGGTCCCCCGGCCCGGGCCCGGGGACGGTGCTGCGGCTGACCAGCAGCCGGGGCCGCGGACCCGGCACCGCCAGCCCGGCGGGCAGGTCGGCCCGCCCGGACCAGCCGGTGGCGGGGCGCATCGGGAGGTGCCCGGGCGCGGCGCCCAGCGCGGGCGGCCGCACGGTGACGACGGCCGCGGGCGGCGGCAGGCCGGGGCCCAGCCCGTGCCGACCGATCGCGTCGGCGAGCCCGGCGGCCGCGGTGCGCGACGCCCACTCCCCGTCGAACAGGCCGTTCTCCAGGAGCACCGCGGGCACCCCGACCGCGCCCGCCGCCAGCGCGCCCGCCGGGGCCCACGGCTCGTACACGACCAGGTCGGGGCGCAGGGTGCGGACGAGCGCGACGAGCGGGTCGGCCATCCGCCGGTTCAGCGCGCCGAACAGGTGCCGGGCGAGCTCCTGCCCGCCGCGCCCGGCGACCTCCGCCCACACCGCGCGCGGGTGCCGCAGCGCCACCGCGGCGCCGACCCGGCCGAACCGCAGGCCCGGGGTGACGTCGTGGGTCTCGACGCCGCCGCTGTCGACCCCGAGCGCGGTGTCGCCGGTGGCGATCGCGACGTCGTGACCGGCCGCCTGCACCGCGGCGGCCAGCGGCAGGAGCGCGGTGAGGTGACCGGCGAGCGGGGCGGCGACGACGAGGAGGCGCACCCGGGCACGGTAGCGACTCGCACAGGTGTTCGACCGTTCACCGATCGGCCCCGGCCGCCGGTCCCGGCCCGGGCGTGTCCGCCGCGGATCTGTCGGGGGTGCGTTGCAGGGTGGACGCCGTGGACACCGCCGTGCTTCTCCTGGGCCTGCTCGTCGGGCTCGCGCTCGGGGCCGCGGGTGCGTGGGCGCTGGTCTCCGCCAGGGCGCGGGCCACGGTCGCCGAGGCCGCGCGCACCGCGGCCGACGCCTCCGCCATGGCCCGGGCCGACGCGGCCGGGGTCCGGGCCGAGCGGGCCGGGCTCGTCGCCCGCGTCGCCGCGCTCGACGCGCAGTTGGCGCAGACGCTCGACCGGCTGCGTGCCGCCGAGTCCGACGCGGCGGGCGCGCACGCCGCACTGCGCAGCGAGCGCGAGGCCGCGGCCGGGCGCGAGGAGCTGCTCACCCGCCGCGACGCCGAGCTCAAGCAGGCCTTCGGGGCGCTGTCGGCCGACGCGCTGGCCCGCAACAACGAGCAGTTCGTCGCCCTCGCAGAAGGCCGGTTGAAGGAGGCCACCGCCGCGCTGCACGCCAGGGCCGATGGCGACGCCGCCGCCCGCGCGCACGCGATCAGCGCCCTGCTCGACCCGATGACGTCCACGCTGCAGCGGGTGGAGGGGCAGCTGCGCGACGTGGAGAAGGAGCGCGAGTCGGCCTACGCGGGGCTGCGCGAGCAGGTGGCCACCATGCACCGCAGCTCCGAGCAGCTCCAGCACGAGACGAAGTCACTGGTCAACGCGCTGCGGGCGCCGCAGGTGCGCGGCCGGTGGGGCGAGCTGCAGCTGGAGCGGATCGTGCAGCTCGCCGGCATGGTGGAGCACTGCGACTTCTCCACCCAGGTCACCGGGAAGGGCGAGGACGGCGGCGTCCGCCCCGACATGGTGGTCCGCCTCGCGGGCGGCAAGCAGGTCGTCGTCGACGCGAAGGTGCCGTTCGCGGCCTACCTGGAGGCGGTGGAGAGCCGCGACGACGCCACCCACCGGGAGCGGCTCACCGCCCACGCCCGCCAGCTGCGCCAGCACGTCGACACGCTCTCGGGCAAGGCGTACTGGGCCGCGTTCGCGCCGTCACCGGAGTTCGTGGTGCTCTTCGTCCCCGGCGACCCGTTCCTGGAGGCCGCGCTGCAGGCCGACCCGTCGCTGATGGAGCACGCGTTCGCGCAGAACGTCGTGATCGCCACCCCCAGCACGCTCATCGCGCTGCTGCGCACCGTCGCGTACTCGTGGCGGCAGGAGGCGCTGGCCCGCAACGCCGCGCAGGTGCACCAGCTGGGCAAGGAGCTGCACGGGCGGCTGGCCACGATGGGCACCCACGTCGCCAAGCTCGGCCGCAGCCTCGACGCCGCCGTGGGCAGCTACAACCAGACCGTCAGCTCGCTGGAGTCGCGCGTGCTGGTCACGGCGCGCCGGCTCACCGACCTCGAGGTGGCCGACGACGAGCTGGCCGCGCCCGGCCAGATCGAACGCGCGCCACGCGTGGTCTCGGCGCCGGAGCTGGTGGCCTCGGCCGCCGACGCGCTGGTGGCCCTCGACCACCACGAGCGGCACGAACGCGAACCCGATCGCGGCCGCGCGGCGGACGACCGGGGAGGCGAGACCCGGGCTAACGTGGGCCGATGACCGATGCCCCCGCGAGGAAGGGCGCCCCCGCGAAGACCCTCGACGTGGCCGAGCGCGGCGCGGGTGGGCGCTGGCCGGTGCCCGAACGCTCGCTGCTCGCCACCGTCCTCGGGGTGCCGCCGCTCGCGGCCGTCGGGCTGGCCGCCGGTCTGACGCTGCTCGGCGTCCTGCTCGACCTTTTCCGGATCGGCACGCTCGGCGCGGTGTTCACCGTCTGCTACCTCGGCGGGTGCGTGCTGTCGGTGGCCTGGGTGCGGCGGCGCAGCCTGTTCGGGCCGATGGTGTCGCCGCCGCTGCTGCTCGCTGTCGCCGTTCCCGTGGTGGTGCTGCTCGCGGGCTCGCCGCGCCCGGGCACGGGCATCTCCGAGCGGCTCATCACCATCGGCGCGCCGCTGGTCAACAGCTTCCCGACGATGGCGTGGACCACCGCCGCCGTGCTGTCGCTGGGGGTCGGGCGGATCCTGGCCCAGCGGGCGGCCGTGGAGGCCGCCCGCCCGCCGGAGGGCAAGCGCAGCGCCACCGGCCGGCGCGGGTCGGTCCGCAGGCCCGCAGCCGGGAAGGACGCGGCCAGGAAGGACGCGGCCGGGAAGGACGCCCCGGGGAAGGTCAGCGCGAAGCCCGCGAAGGGCGCAGCTCGCGGGGCAGCGAGAAGGTCAGCGTCTCCTCCGCCGTCGTGATCTCCTCGACGGAGTCGAAGCCGACCTCGGCGAGACGGTCGAGCACGCCGCGCACCAGCACCTCCGGCACCGACGCCCCGCTGGTGAGGCCGACCGTCCGCACGCCGTCGAGCCAGGCGTCGTCGATCTCCCGGGCGTAGTCGATCAGGTACGACGCCCCGGCCCCGGCCTGCAGCGCCACCTCGACCAGCCGCACCGAGTTCGACGAGTTCGTGGAGCCGACCACGAGCACGAGGTCGCACTGCGCGGCCATCGCCTTCACCGCGACCTGGCGGTTCTGCGTGGCGTAGCAGATGTCGTCGCTCGGCGGGTTCTGCAGCGCCGGGAACCGCTCGCGCAGCGCGTGCACCGTCTGCATCGTCTCGTCGACGCTCAGCGTGGTCTGGGACAGCCAGATGACCTTCTCGGGGTCGCGCACCGTCACTCCTCCGACGTCCTCGGCGGACTCCACGATCTGGATGTGTTCGGGGGCCTCGCCGGAGGTGCCCTCGACCTCCTCGTGGCCGTGGTGCCCGACCAGCAGGATGTCGTAGTCCTCGCGGGCGAACCGCTTCGCCTCGTGGTGCACCTTGGTGACCAGCGGGCAGGTGGCGTCGATCGTGCGGAGCTCGCGCTCGGCGGCCTGGGCGTGCACGGCGGGAGAGACCCCGTGCGCGGAGAACACCACGAGCGCGCCGGGCGGCACCTCGTCGGTCTCGTCGACGAAGATCGCGCCGCGCTCCTCGAGGGTCTCGACGACGTGCTTGTTGTGCACGATCTGCTTGCGGACGTACACCGGTGCGCCGTGCTGCTCGAGTGCGAGTTCGACGGCCTCCACGGCACGGTCGACGCCGGCGCAGTAGCCGCGCGGCTTGGCGAGCAGGACGCGCTTCACGGGGTCGGACATGCCCCCAGCCTACGGACGGGTCCGCCGCGGGGCCGCCGATCGTGTCCGGTCGCACCCACCCCGGGCTGCCCCGGGCGCGGGAGCAGGCGAGACTGTGTCCCATGAAGCCGCTTCCACTGCCGGTGCGCCTCGCCGCCGGCATCGTCGCCCTCGCCGTGGAGCAGGCCCGGGACCTGCCGCGGCTCGTCGTCGAGTTCCCGGTCACGGCGGTCAGCCAGGCGCTGCAGGCGTCGATGCGGGTGCAGCAGAAGGTCACCGAGGTGGCCATCAAGGGCGACCGCGCACTCGGATCGCTGCGGCCGGTGGAGGACAAGCCGAGCTGGGCCACCTTCGACGAGGACGAGCCGCACACCAACGGCGTGGTCACCGCGCTGCGCCCGGCGGGCCGGCCGGCCGAGCCGCCCACCCGCCCGGAGGGCACCCGCGTCACCGACCCGCCCACGCCCGGGGCCGCCACCCCGCGCGTCTCGCAGCCGGTGCCGGTCACCCGGGAGAAGCCGGTGCGCGCGCCCGCCCGGAAGCCGGCCGCCGACGTGCCCTCCGCCCTGCCCGAGTACCCGGAGCTGTCGATCCCGCAGCTGCGGGCGAAGCTGCGCACGCTCTCGCTCGGCGACCTGCGCGTGCTGCTGGAGTGGGAGCAGGCCCACGAGGCGCGGCCGCCGTTCGTCACGATGCTGACCAACCGCATCACCACGGTCTCGGAGGGGTGACCGGCCCGACCACACCGGAGCAGCCGTGGCCGGTCCGCACGGTGGCGCGCAAGATCGCCGAGTGGGTCGACCGGCTCGGCGCGGTGTGGGTCGAGGGCCAGCTCGCGCAGGTCACCGCGCGGGCCGGCACCGGCACCGCGTTCCTGGTGCTGCGCGACCCGGCCGCCGACGTGTCGCTGCAGCTCACGGCACCGATCGGGCTCGTCCGTGACGGTGGCCCGGCCGTCGCGGAGGGCAACCGGGTCGTCGTGCACGGCAGGCCGTCGTTCTTCCTCGGCCGGGGCACGCTGAGCCTGCGGGTCAGCGAGATCCGCGCCGTCGGCGTCGGCGAGCTGCTGGCGCGGATCGAGCGGCTGCGCGCGCTGCTCGCCGCCGAGGGCCTGTTCGACGCCGCCCGCAAACGCCGTCCCCCGTTCCTGCCCCGGTGCATCGGGCTGGTCACCGGGCGCGCGTCGGCCGCGGAGCACGACGTCGTCTCCAACGCGACCGCGCGCTGGCCCGCCGCCCGGTTCCGGATCGAGCACGTCGCGACGCAGGGCGCCCTGTCGGTGCCCCAGATCGTCGACGCGCTGGCGCGGCTCGACCGCGACCCGGAGGTCGACGTGATCGTGCTGGCGCGCGGTGGCGGCAGCGTCGAGGACCTGCTGCCGTTCTCCGACGAGACGCTGTGCCGCGCCGTCGCCGACTGCCGCACCGCGGTCGTCTCCGCGATCGGGCACGAGCCCGACACCCCGCTCGTCGACCACGTCGCCGACCTGCGGTGCTCCACGCCCACCGAGGCGGGCCGGCGGCTGGTGCCCGACCTCGCCGAGGAGACCGCCCGCATCGCCGGGCTGCGCGACCGTGCCCGCCGCGCGCTGGCCGGCTGGGTCGACCGCGAGGAACGCCTGCTCACGGCGCTGCGCGGGCGCCCGGTGCTGGCCGACCCGCTGCGCGCCCTCGACGCCCGGCACACCGAGACCGAGCGGCTGCGGGCGTCGGCGCGCGGGTGCGTGGAGCGCGGGCTCGACCGCCGGGGCGTCGAGATCGGACACCTGCGCGCCCGCCTGACGACGCTCGGCCCGGCCGCCACCCTCGCCCGCGGCTACGCCGTGGTGCAGCGCCTCGACGAGGGGTCCGGGCCGCCGCCGGTGCTGCGGTCGGTCGGCGAGGTGTCGGCGGGCGCCCGGCTGCGGATCCGGGTCGCCGACGGGGCCGTGGTGGCCACCGTCGCGGCGCCGGACACCGGCGCCCCGGAGACCACCCCACGGAAGCGGACGACACGGAAGCGGGCCCCGGCCCGGGCGGGGAGCGACGATGGCTGAGCAGGCCGCGGTGGACACGCTGGGCTACGAGCAGGCGCGCGACGAGCTGGTGGAGGTGGTCCGCGCGCTGGAGGCGGGCGGGCTGTCGCTGGACGAGTCGGTGGCGCTGTGGGAGCGGGGCGAGGCGCTGGCGACCCGCTGCGAGGAGCAGCTCGCCGGGGCGCGCGAGCGCGTCGAGACCGCCCTGGCCGCCCGCGCCGACGACTGACCGCACCCCGCGCGCACCGAACTCCGCCGCGCGCACCATCGAGTGTGCGCGCAGCCGCGGAGGGTGCGCGCGGGATCGGTTCGGCGCGGGCTCAGCGGGGGGTGGCGCCCGCCGGGAGCGCCTCGCCGGCCAGCACCGCGCCGGCCAGCGCCTGGAAGTCGGGCTCCGCGCCACTGCCGGTGATCAGGAGGCGCACGCCGTCGAGCTCGCCGATCCAGATCGGCTCCTCGTCGGGGGCGCCGTACACCACGAACGCCAGGCCGCCGACGTCGGTGACGCCCTGCGCGGGCACCGCGACGGATCCCACCTCCGAGGTCAGCAGCGCCTCCTCGGAGCCGTCACTCTGCACGAGCCGCAGGTAGCGGCCCTGCTCCGTCAGGTACCCGGTACGGACGGCGCGGCCGGCGGCCGGGTCGGCGGGGTCGAGGCGGTCCTGGTCGACGGCGTTGGACCGCCAGCCCGGCGGCACGGCAGGCACCCGCAGCCCGAACGGCACGTCCGGGGCGAGGGCCCGCAGCTCCGTGGGCGCGTCGACGACGGGCAGCGCGCCCGCGTCGACGGTGGGGCCGCCCGGGCTGAACGAGCACCCGCGGGTGACCCCGCCGACGACGATCACGACGAGGGCGAGCAGGCCCACGGCGACCAGCATGTCGCGCACCGTCATGGCCGAACGCGGGGGCTTGCGGGGAGCGGGATCGGTCACCCCACCATCATCCCCGCGGCCGTGAGCGACCGCCGTCTCACCTCGCCGCACCCCACTCCGCCGGGTGATCTGCGAGGATCGGGGCGTTCCCGAACGCCTGCAGGAGGCCACACGATGACCAGCCCCGCGAACGCCACGCCGAGGCGCCGGGAGGCCCCCGACCGCAACCTCGCGATGGAGCTGGTGCGGGTCACGGAGGCGGCGGCGATGGCCGCCGGCCGCTGGGTGGGCCGGGGCGACAAGAACGGCGGCGACGGCGCGGCGGTCGACGCGATGCGCCAGCTCATCGGCAGCGTGTCGATGCGCGGGGTCGTGGTGATCGGCGAGGGCGAGAAGGACGAGGCGCCCATGCTCTACAACGGCGAGGAGGTCGGCAACGGCGAGGGTCCGTGGTGCGACGTCGCGGTCGACCCGATCGACGGCACCACGCTGATGGCCAAGGGCATCGCCAACTCCGTCGCCGTGCTCGCGGTGGCCGAGCGGGGCGCGATGTTCGACCCGTCGGCGGTGTTCTACATGGAGAAGCTGGCCGTCGGGCCGGAGGCGGCCGACGTCATCGACCTCACCGCGCCCGTCGCGGAGAACATCCGCCGGGTGGCCGCGGCCAAGCACCTCGACGTCACCGACGTCACCGTCTGCGTGCTCGACCGGCCGCGCCACGACCAGCTGGTCGCCGACATCCGCCGCACCGGCGCCCGCATCCACTTCCTCACCGACGGCGACGTGGCCGGGGCGATCTCCGCGGCCCGCCCGAACACCGGCGTCGACATGCTCTACGGCATCGGCGGCACCCCGGAGGGGATCATCACCGCGGCCGCGCTCAAGTGCATGGGCGGCGGGATGCAGGGCAGGCTGTGGCCCAAGGACGACGAGGAGCGCGCCCGGGCGGTCGCCGCGGGACACGACCTCGACCGCGTCCTCACCGCCGACGAGCTGGTGCGCGGGGACAACGTGTTCTTCTGCGCCACCGGCATCACCGACGGCGACCTGCTGCGCGGCGTGCAGTACCGGGGCGGCGGCTGCACCACGCAGTCGATCGTCATGCGGTCCAAGTCGGGCACCGTCCGCATGATCGACGGCTACCACCGGCTGACGAAGCTGCGCGAGTACTCCGCGGTCGACTTCGACCTGTCCGACGAGCAGATCTCCGGACCGGACCTCACGCCGCCGCTGCCCTGAGGGCGGCCCGTGACCGGATCGTGAACCCGGCACCGCCGGTACGTGCTTGATCGCCGCCGGGGCGGGGCGGATGCTGGTCCCGGGACCGGCCGGGGGCGGCCGGTCCGCGCTGGGGGTGGGTGGGCATGCGGGTGCGTCGGGCGCTGTCGCTGATGGTCGTCGTCGGGCTGACGGGGCTGCTCAGCGGGGCCGCCGGGGGTGCCGCACCCACCGCGGAGGCCGCCGTCGCCGCGGCCGTCGGGCTGCTGCCCGCGAGCCTGCAGGGCGCCGTCGCGGCGCCCGCCGCGGCGCCACCGGTGCGCACGGTCGTGCCCGCCCCGGCCGCGCCCGCGGTGCTGCCGACGACCCGCGGGCAGATGCGGGCGGTCCGGGTCGCGCCGGTCGTCGTCCCGGGCACGCCGTGCCGCTCCACCGCGCGGGCCTGCGTCGACCTGTCCGGCAACCGGGCCTGGCTGCTCGACGACGGCGAGGTCGCCTACGGCCCGGTGCCCATCACCAGCGGGCGCGCCGGGTTCCGCACCCCGCCCGGCACGTTCGCGGTCACCTTCCACAGCCGCGACCACGTCAGCTCCATCTACGACGCGCCGATGCCCTACTCGGTGTTCTTCAACGGCGGCATCGCCTTCCACCAGGGCAGCCTGAGCCAGCTCTCGCACGGCTGCATCCACCTGTCGCGCACGGCGGCCCGCGAGTTCTTCGGTGCGCTCGACCGGGGCGACCTCGTGCAGGTCGTGTCCTGAGGTCCCGTACGCCCTCACCCCGACTGTGACGGGGGGCACCGAGAGTCTCCGGCGGTCCGGGGAACACTGAGGCCATGAGCGAGTACCGCATCGAGCACGACACCATGGGCGAGGTCCGCGTCCCCGCCGACGCGCTGTGGCGCGCGCAGACCCAGCGGGCCGTCGAGAACTTCCCGATCTCCGGACGCGGGCTGGAGCGCGCGCAGATCCGGGCGCTCGGGCTCGTCAAGGGTGCCGCGGCGCGGGTCAACGGGCGGCTCGGCGTGCTCGACGCCGGACGGGCCGACGCCATCGCCGCCGCCGCCGACGCCGTGGCCGCGGGCGATCACGACGACCAGTTCCCCGTCGACGTGTTCCAGACCGGCTCGGGCACCAGCTCCAACATGAACGCCAACGAGGTGATCGCCTCCCTCGCCGCCCGGGCCGGGGTGGAGGTGCACCCGAACGACCACGTCAACGCGTCGCAGTCGTCCAACGACGTCTTCCCGACCACGATCCACCTGGCCGCCACCGAGGCGCTGGCCACCGACGTCGCCCCGGCGCTCGACCACCTCGCCGCCGCGCTCCGGCGGCGCGCCGCGGAGTGGGACGAGGTCGTCACCGCCGGGCGCACCCACCTCATGGACGCCGTGCCGATCACGCTCGGGCAGGAGGCGGGCGGCTGGGCCACCCAGGCCTCCTACGGCGCGGACCGCGTCCGTGACGCGCTCCCCCGGCTGGGCCAGCTCCCGATCGGCGGCACGGCCGTGGGCACCGGGCTCAACGCCCCCGAGGGCTTCGGCGCCGGGGTGGTCGACGAGTTGCGCGCGGCCACCGGGCTCGACGCGCTGAGCGAGGCCCCCGACCACATCGAGGCCCAGGGCGCGCGCGACGGGCTCGTGGAGGCCTCCGGCGCGCTGCGCACGGCGGCCGTCAGCCTGTTCAAGATCGCCAACGACATCCGCTGGCTGGGCTCCGGCCCGCGCACCGGGCTGGCCGAGCTGGCCCTGCCCGACCTGCAGCCGGGCAGCTCGATCATGCCCGGCAAGGTGAACCCGGT
Organism: Pseudonocardia hydrocarbonoxydans; assembly: GCF_006539565.1. Classification (GTDB taxonomy): domain Bacteria; phylum Actinomycetota; class Actinomycetes; order Mycobacteriales; family Pseudonocardiaceae; genus Pseudonocardia; species Pseudonocardia hydrocarbonoxydans. The sequence goes on along the minus strand of NZ_BJNG01000022.1, from coordinate 15,513 downwards.
GATCTGTGAGGCCGCGATGATGGTGGCCGCGCAGGTGATCGGCAACGACGCCACCGTCGCGTTCTCCGGCACGCAGGGCAACCTGCAGCTCAACGTGATGATGCCGGTGATGGCGCGCAACGTGCTGGAGTCCGCGCGGCTGCTGGCCAACGCCGCCCGCCTGCTGGCCGACCGGGTCGTCGACGGGATGACGGCCGACGTCGAGCGCACCCGCGAGCTGGCCGAGTCCAGCCCGGCGATCGTCACGCCGCTGAACCGCTACCTCGGCTACGAGGAGGCGGCGTCGATCGCGAAGCAGTCGCTGAAGGAGAAGCGGACGATCCGCGAGGTGGTGCTGGAGCGCGGGCACGTCGAGAACGGGGCGCTCACGGCCGAGCAGCTCGACCGGGCACTCGACGTGCTCGCGATGGCGCGCGGCGGGCGCTGACCGCTACCCGATCGAGGGAATCCCGACTACTGCAGGTGATCGTTCACCCGTCGTTCATTCCCGGTTGGGCCGTTCGTGCTTGGCTCGGGCCATGAGCGACCACGGTCGGTTCGCGTTCGAGCCCGTGCTGAACCTCGTCACCGGACGCCCGGTCGGCATGGAGGTCGTGCGGCAGCAGGCGCGCGACCAGATGTCCCGCGTCGCCGCCAACGCCGTCTGGGGCACCCGTCAGCTGGCCGAGTTCGACTCGGGCATCGCGATCGCCTCGGTGCTGCACGGCACCCGCTACGACGCCACCGTGCCGCTGCACGTCGACGTGCTGGCCGACACCGTGGTGGCCGCGCGGCGGCGGGTACGCCAGGTCCGGTCGTCGCTGCGCGGCCGCGACCCCTCGCTGCCCGTGCCGCCGATGCTGCTCGACGTCAACCCGGCGCTGTCGGCGGCGCCGCCCGACGCGCTGGCCGAGGGCATCGCCGAGCTGCGCGCCGAGGGCTTCGGCATCGGCTTCGACGGGGTCGGCCGCGGTTTCGGGCTCGACCTGGTCGCCGAGCTGGAGCCCGACCTCGTCACGATCGACACCCACCTCGTCGCCCGGCTGCCCACCGACCCGCGCGCCCGCACCGTCGTCGGCGCGCTGTGCGACGTGGCGCGCGCGGTCAGCGTGCGGGTGTGCGCGGCCGGCGTCGCCACCACCGACCAGCTCGCCGCGGTGCGCGACCACGGCATCCCCTGGGGGCAGGGGCCGCTGCTGGCCGGGCCGCAGCGACGCCCGTCGACGGCCGGGATCCTGCTGGCCCCCGAGCTGCTGCCGCGCTCGGTCCGGCCGGCCCGCGCCCCGTCACCGGTCCCGCGGGCGTTGCCCGCGCCGTCCGGGCCGACGCTCGCCGAGCTGGCCCAGGCGGCGGTGAGCCTGCCGGACCGCGCCACGGCCGAGAGCGCCCGTCAGGCGTTCGCCGACCACCCGCAGGCCGGCAGCGTCGTCCTGCTCGACGCCGAGCGCCGCCCCACCGGCTTCCTCGACCGCAGCCGGTTCCTGCTCGCGATCTCCGGCCCGTTCGGACGCGCGCTCTACGCGAACCGCCCGGCCACCTCGCTCGCCGAACCGCCGCGCACCCACCCCGTCGACGCCGGGCTGCCGTCCGCGGTGGCGTGCTGCCTGGGCGGTGACCGCAGTCGCAGCTACGACGACCTCGTACTGGTCGACGGGGCCGGTGCCTGCACCGGCGTCGTCCGCGTCACCGACCTGCTCGCCGAGGCCACGGGCAGCAGCCCGTCGGCGGCCTGAGCGATCGTCACGGTCCGGCGTCGAATCCGTCCGGACACCGTCACGACCTCCCCCGGTCGGGTGAGGGCCACGCTACGGTCGGCTCCACAGTGCACGCTGCGCCGGACCGGCGGTGCCGCCGGGGGGATGAGGGAGTTTCCGCGATGCGACGTCGTCTGCTCGCCGTGGCCGCCATCGGCGCCACGCTGGCCGTGTCCGGCTGTGTCAGCTCGGGCGGTGGCGGGGCACCGGAGCCCGCCGCCGACGGCACCGACTGGTCCACCGCCACGTCGGCCGAGGCGGGCGGCGGGTTCGACGCGCTGGTCGCGGCCGCGCAGGCCGAGGGCACGCTCAACGTCATCGCGCTGCCCCCGGACTGGGCGAACTACGGCGAGATGATCTCGACGTTCGAGGAGACCTACGGGATCACCGTGGAGTCGGCGAACCCCGAGGGCACCAGCCAGGACGAGATCAACGCCGTGCAGCAGCTCGGCACGCAGGAGCGCGCACCCGACGTGCTGGACCTCGGGCAGTCCTTCGCCCTGGCCAACGTCGACCTCTTCGCGCCATACCAGGTGCAGACCTGGGACACGATCCCCGACGCCAACAAGGACGCGGGCGGCGCCTGGGTCAACGACTACGGCGGCTTCGTCTCCATCGGCTGCAACGCGAGCCTGGTCGCGAACTGCCCGCAGACCTTCGCCGACCTGACCCGGCCGGAGTACGCCGGCCAGGTCGCCCTCAACGGCGACCCGACGTCGTCGGCCTCGGCGTTCGCGGGCGTCTGGGCCGCGGCGCTGGCCAACGGCGGCTCGCTCGACGACATCAACCCCGGCCTGGAGTTCTTCGGGCAGCTCGCCGACAGCGGCAACCTGCTGCTGGTCGACCCGACGCCGGCCACCATCGAGAGCGGGCAGACCCCGATCGTCCTGGACTGGGACTACCTCAACCTCACCCAGGCCGAGCAGGTGGCGGCGTCGTTCGAGTGGCGGGTGGCGGTGCCCTCGGACGGGCTGTTCGCGCAGTACTACGCGCAGGCGATCAACGCCGACGCCCCGCACCCGGCCGCCGCGCGGCTGTGGCAGGAGTTCCTCTACTCCGACGTGGGCCAGAACCTGTGGCTGGCCGGCAAGGCCCGCCCGGTGCGCCTGACCGAGATGACGGAGTCGGGCACCGCCGACCCGGCGCTGGTGTCGGTGCTGCCGCCGGTCGCCGGCGAGCCGACCTACCCGACGCAGGAGCAGACCGACGCCGCCAACGCCGTGGTGGCGCAGAACTGGGCGGCCACGACATCATGACGGCTGCCACCTCGTGAGCCTCCTGGAGACCCCGGCCGCCCCCACCGAGACGGTGCGGGCGGCCGGCTCGTGGCGGGCGGCGCTGGGGTTGGCGCCGTTCGTCGCCTACCTGCTGGTGTTCCTCGGCGGGCCGCTGTACTTCGTCGTCAGCGGGGCGCTCTCGGACCCCGACGGCCGTCCGACCCTGGACAACCTCGTCGCCTCGGTGACCCAGCCGCAGTACCGGGCGGCGTTCGCCTCCAGCATCGTGCTGTCCGCGGGCACGGCGGTGATCGGCGCGGTCGCGGGCGCGTTCCTCGCCCAGGCCGTGCTCACCAGCCGGCCGCACAGTCCGCTGCGCCGGATCGTGTCGACGGCCTCGGGCGTGCTCGCCTACTTCGGCGGCGTGCCGCTGGCGTTCGCGTTCATCGCGGCGCTCGGGCAGACCGGCCTCGCCACGCGGTTCCTGCGGACCGCGGGGCTGGACCTGTACGCCTCGGGGTTCCGGATCGACTCCCTCACCGGCCTCGCGCTCACCTACGTCTACTTCCAGATCCCGCTGATGGTCATCCTGATCACCCCGGCGCTGGAGGGCCTGCTGCCGCAGTGGCGCGAGGCCGCGGAGAACCTCGGCGCGTCGGCCTGGACGTACTGGCGGCGGATCGCGCTGCCGGTGCTCGCGCCCGCGCTGGGCGGGGCGACGCTGGTGCTGTTCGGCAACGCCTTCGCCGCCTACGCCACCGCGCTCGCGCTCACCAGCGGCTCGATCCCGCTGCTGCCCACCGCGATCGCGGCGGCGCTGTCGGGCAACGTGCTGGCCGGGGCCCAGAACGTCGGGCTCGCGCTGGGGCTGGACATGGTTCTGGTGATCGCCGTGGTCATGGTCGGTTACGTGGTGCTGCAGCGCCGGGCCTCCCGCTGGCAGGCCCGGTGAGACCCTGGCGCGTGGTGGTGCTGGGCCTGTCGGCCGTGTTCTTCCTGGTCCCGCTGCTCTCGGCCGCCGAGTTCAGCCTGCGCGTCCCCGGCGGCGGGTACGGCCTCGCCAACTACCTGACGATCGCCACCGACGAGGTGCTGCTGTCCTCGCTGCTGGTGTCGCTGCAGATCGCCGTCGTCACCGCGGCGCTGGTGCTGGCGCTCGTCGTCCCGACGGCGGTGTGGGTGCGGCTGCGGTTCCCCGCCGCGGCGGTGCTGCTGGAGAGCGCCACGATCCTGCCGATCGTGGTGCCGCCGGTCGTCATGGCGGCCGGCATCGCGTTCGTGCAGGCCAACCTGGGCGGGCCGGTGTTCCGCACGCTGTTCGCGTCGTCGTTCACCGCGCTCACCCCGTTCTACGTGGTGCTCGCCCTGCCCTTCGCCTACCGCTCGGTCGACAACGGGCTGGCCGCGATCCCGCTGCGCACGCTGGTGGAGGCCGCGCGCAACCTCGGGGCGTCGCTGCCCGTCACGCTGCTGCGGGTGGTGCTGCCCGCGATCCGCAGCGCCGTGCTCGGCGCCGCGTTCCTGACGCTCGCGCTCGTCCTCGGCGAGATCGTCATCGCCCGGATCCTGCTCTACGGCGACACCTTCCCCGTGGCGATCGTCGAGATCGGGCGCAGCCAGGCCGGCGTCGCCGTCGCCCTGACGCTGGCGAGCCTCGTCCTGACCTGGCTGCTGCTGCTGGCCGTCTCGTTCGCCGGAGCCACTCGGAGGACCCCTCGATGACCGGAACCCCTCGATGACCGGAACGACCGTGGAGTTCCGCGGGGTGCGCCGCACCTACGGCTCCACCCACGCGCTCGACGGCCTCGACCTGACGCTCGCCCCCGGCGAGCTGCTCGCGCTGCTCGGCCCGTCGGGCTGCGGGAAGACCACCGCGCTGCGGCTGCTCGCCGGGTTCGACGAACCGACGGCGGGACACATCCTGATCGGCGGCCGCGACGTCACCGGGGTGCCGGCCGCCAAGCGCGACACCGGCATGGTGTTCCAGGCGTACTCGCTGTTCCCGACGATGACGGCGGCGGAGAACGTCGCGTTCGGGCTGCGGGTGCGGCGCGTGGCGGTGGCGCGCCGCCGCGAGCGGGCCCGGGAGCTGCTGGAGCTGGTCGGGCTGGGCGACCGCGGCGACGCCTACCCGCACCAGCTCTCCGGCGGCCAGCAGCAGCGGGTGGCGCTGGCCCGCGCGCTCGCCGTCTCCCCCGCGGTGCTGCTGCTGGACGAACCGCTCTCCGCGCTCGACGCCCGCGTGCGGGTGCAGCTGCGCGACGAGATCCGCAGGCTGCAGCTCGCCGAGGGGATCACTACGCTGTTCGTCACCCACGACCAGGCCGAGGCGCTCGCCGTCGCCGACCGGGTGGCGGTGCTCAGCGCCGGGCGCCTGGAGCAGGTGGGCACCCCCCAGGAGGTGTACTCGGCGCCGTCGACGCCGTTCGTCGCCGAGTTCGTCGGGATCATGAACGCGGTGCCGGTCACCGACGGGGTGATCACCCCCGGCGCGCCGGAGCGGGCCATGCGGCCCGAGGAGCTGACGGTCGGCCCGGGCGGGCTCCCCGGCACGGTGCTCACCACCACGTTCCTCGGCCCGGTGACCCGGCTCGTCGTCACCACCGACGTCGGGGAGCTGACCGTCGACGTGGTGAGCCGCCCCGGCCTGCCCGGCATCGGCGAGCCCACGGCCGTGGCGCTCGCCGGCTGACCCGCCCCCCGGCTCCCGCGCCCACTCCCGGGTTTCGCGCGCACTCCCGGGTCCCGCGCGGCCCCGGGGGCGCGCGAGAGCCGGTTCGGCGCGCGAAACCCGGCGGCCCCGCCGGCGTCGGGGTCTAGGTACGCCCGGCGGCCCGGCCGAACCTCTCCCCCCAGTCGCGCAGCAGGTCGGCCAGCTCCGGTGGGGAGCGCACCTCGAACTCCGCGCCCACCGAGCCCAGCCCCATGGCGGGCCAGTCCAGGGTGTCGGTGGTCATGCGCAGCACGCAGCTCGTGGCGTCGACCTCCTCGATCTCGGCCCAGCGCCCGAGCCGCTCGCGCACCCGGTCGGCCGGGGCGTGCACCAGCGCCTCGACGGCGAACCGGGCGGGCTGCGCCGTCTCCAGCCCGGCCCGGACGAACGCGGCGGCGTCGGCGCCCGGGAGGTCGCGGGTGCGGAACCGGGCGCCGGTCGTCCGCGGGTCGGCGAGGCGGTCGAGGCGGAAGCTGCGCCAGTCGTGCCGGTGCAGGTCGTAGGCCACGAGGTACCAGCGCCGACCCAGCGGCACCAGCCGGTGCGGCTCGACGTGGCGGCCCATCGGGTCGCGGCCGGGCGCGGCGTAGGTGAACTCCAGCCGCTCGGTGTCGCGGCAGGCCTGGGCGACGCCGATCAGCACCGCCGGGTCGACGACGGGCGCCGCGCGGGTGCCCCACTCCAGCGGCACGGTGACGGCGCGCAGCGCGTCGACCCGGCGGCGCAGGCGCGGCGGCATGACCTGCACGACCTTGGTCAGCGCCCGCACCGCCGACTCCTCGATCCCGGCCACCGACCCCTGCGTCGCCGCCTGCATCCCGACGGCGAGCGCGACCGCCTCGTCGTCGTCGACGACCAGCGGGGGCAGCGCGGCGCCCGCGGCCAGCTGGTAGCCGCCGTCGACACCCCGGCTGGCCTGCACGGGGTACCCGAGCTCGCGGAGCCGGTCGACGTCGCGGCGCAGCGTGCGCGGGGAGACCCCGAGCCGGTCGGCGAGGTCGGGCCCGGGCCAGTGGCGGTGCGTCTGCAGCAGCGACAGCAGCCGCAGCGTCCGGGAGCTCGTGTTCGCCATGTTCCCAGTATCGCCGCACAACGGTCAGGAACTGGCCGTAATGGCTCCTACCGTGGTTCCCATGACGAACACCGAGCGCGCCGACATCCTCGAGTCCCTCGCCGCCCAGCGCGGTTTCCTGCGGTTCACGGTGCAGGGCCTCACCGACGAGCAGGCGCGGCAGCGCACCACCGTGAGCGAGCTGACCCTCGGCGGGCTGATCAAGCACGTCGCGCGGACCGAGCAGGGCTGGGCCGACTTCATCGAGCACGGCACGGCGGCGATGGAGGCCACCGCGGACAGCTGGGCCGAGCACGCCGACGGCTTCGTGCTGCGCGCCGACGAGACGCTCGCGGGCGTGCTCGCCGAGTACGCGGAGATCGCGAAGCGCACCGACGCGCTGGTGGAGAGCCTGCCCTCCCTCGACGTGGCCCACCCGCTCCCCGAGGCCCCGTGGTTCCCGAAGGGCGCCACGCGCTCCGCACGGCGGGTGTTCACCCACATCGTCGGCGAGACCGCCCAGCACGCGGGCCACGCCGACATCCTCCGCGAGGCCCTCGACGGCCAGAAGACGATGGGCTGAGCGGTGACCGCGGAGAAGGCCCGGATCCTGGCCGTCCTCGAGACCCAGCGGCAGGGGCTGCGACAGGCGCTCGACGGCCTGGACCACGCGGACGCCGTCACCCGCCCGACGGTCAGCGCGCTGAGCCTGGGCGGGATCGTCGCGCACGTCACCTACGCGGAGCAGATGTGGATCGACTTCGTGGTGACGGGCGAGAAGGTCGACGACATGGACCGGTACGCCGCGAGCTTCGTGGTCGGGCCCGGCGAGACGGTGGCCGGGCTGCTGGAGCGCTACGCGGCCACGGCCCGGCGTACCGAGGAGGTGGTCGCCGCGCTGCCGGACCTGGAGGTCACCCACCCGCTCCCCGACGCGCCCTGGTACCCCGAGCGGGAGTTCTCGGCCCGGCAGGTACTGCTGCACCTCGTCGCGGAGACCAGCCGGCACGCCGGCCACGCCGACATCCTGCGCGAGACGCTGGAGGTGGGACGATCCGCCGATGCTGTTCGGTGAGGTCGTCACGACGTCCGCGGCCGTCGGTGCCACCCGGTCGCGGACGGCCAAGGCCACCGCACTGGCCGACCTGCTGCGGCGCGCCCGGCCCGGCGAGGTCGCCCCGGCCACGGCCTGGCTGTCCGGCGAGCTGCTCCAGGGCCGGCTCGGCACCGGATGGCGCACCCTGGCCGGGCTCGACGCCGGGCCCGTCCCGGAGCCGACGCTCACCGTCGGGCGCGTCGACGGCCTGCTCGACGCGCTGGCCGCCACCTCCGGCGCCGGCTCGACGCGCCGCCGGGCGGACCTGCTGACGGAGCTGTTCGGCGCGGCCACGGCCGACGAGCAGCGGTTCCTGCGCCGGCTGCTGGGCGGCGAGCTGCGTCAGGGCGCGCTGGAGGGCGTGATGCTGGAGGCCGTCGCCGCGGCGGCCGGGGCGCCCGCCGCCGACGTGCGGCGCGCGTTCATGCTGTCCGGCTCGCTCCCCGGCACGGCCGCGACGGCGCTGGGCGGGGGCGACCTGCGCGCCGTCGGCCTGCAGGTGGGGCGCCCGGTCCGGCCGATGCTCGCCGCCCCCGGCGAGTCGCTGGACGCGGCCTGGGGCCCCTACGTCGTCGTGGAGTTCAAGCTCGACGGCGCCCGCATCCAGGTCCACCGCGACGGCGACGACGTGCGGGTCTGGACGCGCACGCTGCGCGAGATCACCCCGGCCGTGCCCGAGCTCGTCGAGCTGGTCCGCGGGTTGCCGTGTCGCTCCGCCGTCCTCGACGGGGAGACGCTCGCGCTGCGCGACGACGGCCGCCCCCGCCCGTTCCAGGAGACGATGAGCCGCTTCGGCAGCGACGGCGGGGAGAACCTGCTCAGCCCGTTCTTCTTCGATCTCCTGCATCTCGACGGCACCGACCTGCTCGACGAGCCGCTGCACGTCCGCCTCGACGCGCTGGCCGGGCTGCTGCCCGGGCCGCTGCAAATGCCCGGCGTCCGCCGTCCCACCCGGGAGCAGGCCGCCGAGGTGCTCGACGGCGCGCTCGCCGCCGGGCACGAGGGCGTCGTGGTCAAGGCGCTCGACTCGCCGTACGCGGCGGGGCGGCGCGGGAAGGCGTGGCAGAAGGTCAAGCCGGTGCACACGCTCGACCTGGTCGTGATCGGCGCGGAGTGGGGCTACGGCCGCCGCACCGGGTCGCTGTCCAACATCCACCTCGCCGCCCGCGACCCCGACGGCGGCGAGCCGATCATGGTGGGCAAGACGTTCAAGGGCATGACCGACGAGCTGCTGGCCTGGCAGACGGCCACGTTCCCGGCCCTGGCCAGGCAGGAGCAGGGCCACGCCGTGCTGCTGCGCCCGGAGCTGGTCGTCGAGATCGCGCTCGACGGGGCGCAGCGCAGCACCCGCTACCCCGGCGGCGTCGCCCTGCGCTTCGCCCGGGTGCTGCGCTACCGCCCGGACAAGACCGCCGCCGAGGCCGACACGATCGACGCGGTGCGGGCGCTGCTGGCCTGAGCCCGATACCGGATCGATGATTGCCCGGCGTCGCCGGAGCGGAGACACTTCCCCCTGCGCGGCCCCCGCCGCGCGTGACGCAGCGCCGGACCGCGCCGGCGCCCCCGATGCGGAGCCCCATGACGCAGGAGATGTTCGGCCCCTACCGGCTCGAGGAGCTGCTGGGCCGGGGCGGCATGGGCGAGGTCCACCGCGCCCACGACACGGTCCGCGGGCGCACGGTGGCGCTCAAGCGGCTGCTGCCCGGGCTCGGCGAGGACCGCGACTTCCGGGAGCGCTTCCGGCGTGAGTCGCAGCTCGTGGCGCGCCTGCGCGAGGGCCACGTCATCCCGATCCACGACTTCGGCGAGATCGACGGCCGCCTCTACATCGACATGCGCCTGGTCGAGGGCACCGACCTGGGCACCGTGCTCGCCCGCTCCGGCCCGCTCCCGCCCGACCGGGCCGTCCGGGTCCTCGGCCAGGTGGCCCGCGCGCTGGACGCCGCCCACGCCGACGGGCTGGTGCACCGCGACGTGAAGCCGTCCAACGTCCTGCTCAGCGACGGCCTGCCCGACGACGACTACGCCTACCTCGTCGACTTCGGGATCGTCGGCAGCGTGGAGAGCAACGGCAACCGCCTCACCGCCACGGGCACCGCGATCGGCACCCTGGAGTACATGGCGCCCGAGCGGTTCCTGGGCGACGGGGGCGACCGCCGCGTCGACGTCTACGCGCTGGGCTGCGTGCTGCACGAGATGCTCACCGGCGCCCGGCCGTTCGCCGGCACCGGGCCCGCGCAGATGTGGGCGCACGCGCACACCGCGCCGCCGCGGCCCTCGCAGCTGCGGCCGGGGATCCCGCCCGGGCTCGACGCGGTGGTCGCCGGGGCGCTCGCTAAGGACCCCGCCGACCGGGTCCCCACCGCGGGCGAGCTGGCGGTCCGTGCCCGGGCGGCGCTCGCCGCCGCGCCCACCGAGCCGGGCACCGCGATGTTCCCGCACCCGCCGTCCGCTCCCCCCGGGTCGGTCCCGCCGCGCACCAGCACTCCCCCGGCGTTCCCCGTCGCCCGCCCGCCCGCAGGCGAGGCGGCCGCCCCCACCCGGGTCGGCGGCGTGCCGCACGATCCCCGCCGCACCCCGCCGCCCACCCGGGTCGACCGGGAGCAGCGCACCGCACTCGGCACCGCGGCGCCGCCCCCTCCCGGTCCGCCCCCGGCACGCCGGGCGTCGCCCGCCCCCGCGGCGGGAGAGCCGCCGAAGGCCCGGCGGCGGACCGGCGTGATCGCCCTCGTCGCGGTCGCGGTGCTGGCCCTCGGCGGGGGCGTCGCCTGGGCGTTGTCGGCGATCAACGCCGCCGACGACGCCGCATCCGCCGCCGCCGACGACTCCACCCCGGCCCCGACGGGTGGCGCGGCCGTGGACGAGCTGAGCGCCCACCTCGGCGGCGACATCGGGCCCAGCTGCGACGGCCCCTACGCGGGCGACGAGACCAGCGGCGGCGTCCTGGCCAGCGCGGAGTGCAGCGGCTGGACCTTCAACCTCTACCCCGACCCCGACACGGCGGTCTACGTCGTGCAGCAGAACACCGGCGGCGCGAACTCGCCGGACTCCGCGTGCGACAACATCCCGGCCACCGGCGAGGCCCACTTCCACACCTGGTCGGGCAGCAACGGGCGGTCCGGCACGATCGGCTGCCAGGCCTACGACGACGGCTACACGATCGAGTTCACCGTCGACGGCATCCCGGTGGTGGTCACCCGCGGCGCCAGCCCCGGCGAGGACTACGCGACGCTGCTGGAGGAGGCCAACCAGATCAGCGGTCAGCTGCAGTGAGCGGCGGCGCGTAGACTCCCGTCACCGTGCGCTTCCTCGACGGCCAGACCCCGACCCACGACCTCACCTACGACGACGTGTTCCTCGTCCCGGCGCGGTCGTCGGTCACCTCCCGTTTCGACGTCGACCTCGCGACGGCCGACGGCACCGGGGCGGGGGTCCCCGTCATCGCCGCGAACATGACGGCCGTCGCGGGCCGCCGGATGGCCGAGACACTCGCCCGCCGCGGGGCGCTGACGGTGCTCCCCCAGGACGTCGCCCCCGCCGCGGTGGCGGAGATCGTCGCCTGGATCAAGTCCCGGCACCCGGTCTGGGACACCCCGCTCGTCCTCACCCCGGGCGACGCCGTCGCCGACGCGATCAACCTGCTGCCCAAGCGGGCCCACGGCGCGGTCGTGGTGGTCGACGACGCCGGCCGCCCGGTCGGCACCGTCGACGAGGCCGCGTGCACGGGCGTCGACCGCTTCACCCGCCTGGCCGACGTCCTCGATCCCGGCGCGCTGACCGTGCCGCTGGGCACGGCGCCGCGCGAGGTGTTCTCCTCGGGTCGTTCCGTCGTCCTCGGCGTCGACGGCGACGGGCGGCTCGCCGGGCTGCTCACCCCGCTCGGCGCGCTGCGCGCGGAGGTCTACGCGCCCACCCTCGACGCCGGCGGGCGGCTGCGCACCGCGGCCGCCGTCGGCATCAACGGCGACGTGGCCGTCAAGGCGAAGGCACTGCTCGACGCCGGGGTCGACGTGCTCGTCATCGACACCGCGCACGGGCACCAGGACAAGATGCTCGACGCGCTGCGGGCCGTCCGCGCGGCCGTGGGTGACGCCCCGGTGCCGGTGGTGGCGGGCAACGTGGTGACCGCCTCCGGTGTCCGCGACCTGGCCGCGGCCGGCGCCGACGTCGTCAAGGTCGGCGTCGGGCCGGGCGCGATGTGCACGACGCGGATGATGACCGGGGTCGGGCGGCCGCAGTTCTCCGCGGTGCTGGAGTGCGCCGCGGCCGGCCGCGAGCACGGCGTCCACGTCTGGGCCGACGGCGGGGTGCGCCACCCCCGCGACGTCGCGCTGGCCCTGGCGGCGGGCGCGTCGGCCGTCATGATCGGGTCCTGGCTGGCCGGCACCTACGAGTCGCCGGGCGACCTGCTGCACGACGAGTCCGGGCGGGCCTACAAGGAGTCGTTCGGCATGGCCAGCAAGCGCGCGGTGAGCGCCCGCACCCGCGGCGACGGCGGGTTCGAGCGCGCGCTCAAGGGCCTGTTCGAGGAGGGCATCTCCAGCTCACGCCAGCTCCTGGACCCCCAGCGTCCCGGCGTGGAGGACGTGCTGGACGGCATCTGCTCCGGGGTCCGCAGCGCGGCGACCTACGCCGGTGCCCGCACCCTCGGCGAGCTGCACGAGCGGGCGGTGATCGGCGTCCAGACCACGGCAGGCTTCACCGAGGGCACCCCGCACGGGCTGTAGTTGCTGCGGCCGACGTCAGCCGGGCGATCTGCATCTGGGAGGCGCCGGGGGTGGAGTCGCTGCAGGCGATGCTCGACGGACTGCTCGGCCCGGCCGCGGTGAACGACTGCTTCGCCGCCGACGCCGCCCGCTCGTCGGGCGTCCCGCAGACCGCGGGCGCGGCGCAGGCCTGAGCGGCGCCGCGCGGACGGCACTCCCCCCGGTCGGGCCGGGTGGGAGTGCCGTCCGCGTGCCTCAGGCCTGCGGTCCCTCCAGCATCTCGGTGACGAGCGCCGCGATCGGGCTGCGCTCGCTGCGGGTCAGCGTGACGTGGGCGAACAGCGGGTGGCCCTTGAGCTTCTCGATCACCGCCTGGACGCCGTCGTGGCGCCCCACCCGCAGGTTGTCGCGCTGGGCCACGTCGTGGGTGAGCACCACGCGGCTCGCCGTGCCCAGCCGCGAGAGCACGGTGAGCAGGACGTTGCGCTCCAGCGACTGCGCCTCGTCGACGATGACGAAGCTGTCGTGCAGCGACCGCCCCCGGATGTGGGTGAGCGGGAGCACCTCCAACATGCCGCGGGCGATGACTTCCTGCATCACCGAGTCGCTGACCAGCGCACCGAGGGTGTCGAAGACGGCCTGCGCCCAGGGCGCCATCTTCTCGTTCTCGCTGCCCGGCAGGTACCCCAGCTCCTGCCCGCCGACGGCGTAGAGCGGCCGGAACACCACGACCTTGCGGTGCTGCTGGCGCTCCAGCACCGCCTCCAGCCCGGCGCACAGCGCCAGCGCCGACTTGCCGGTGCCCGCGCGCCCGCCGAGGGAGACGATGCCGACGTCGGGGTCGAGCAGCAGGTCGAGCGCCACGCGCTGCTCCGCGGAGCGACCGTGCAGGCCGAACGCCTCGCGGTCGCCGCGGATCAGCCGCACGCGCTTGTCTGCGGTGACCCGGCCCAGCGCCGCCGACCCGCCGCCGAGCAGCCGCAGGCCGGTGTTGACGGGCAGGTCACGGGCCAGGTCGTGGTCGATCGACCCGTCCTTGAACAGCGCGTCGACGTCGTCGGGGGTGACCTCGACGTCGGCCATGCCGGTCCAGCCCGAGGGCACCACGTCGAGGGCGTGGTACTCGTCGGCCTGCAACCCGACCGCGGCCGCCTTCACCCGCAGCGGCATGTCCTTGGACACCAGCACCACGTCACCGCGGCCGTCGAGCCTGCGCTCCGCGGCGAGGTTCAGGGCGCAGGCCAGGATGCGGGAGTCGTTCGAGTCGGTGCGGAAGCCCGCGGGGAGCACCTCCGGGTCGGTGTGGTTGAGCTCGACGTGCAGCGTCCCGCCCGCGTCACCGATCGGGACCGGTGCGTCGAGGCGGCCGTGTTCGATGCGCAGCTCGTCGAGCGTGCGCAGCGCCGTGCGGGCGAACCACCCCAGCTCGGGGTGGTGCCGCTTGCCCTCCAGCTCGGAGATCACCACCAGCGGCAGGACCACCTCGTGCTCGTCGAACCGGGTCAGCGACCACGGGTCGGACAGCAGGACGGAGGTGTCGAGCACGTAGCAGCGTGTGGGTCCCGAAACAGGGGCGACAGCACGATCAGTCACGGATGCTCCCTCGCGGGCGCGGCACCGCGCCCACATATCGGTGGGCCGGCCGGCCCTGGTCTGACCGTCCGCGGCAGCGCCGCGCACGCCCACGAGGGCCGGGTGCCGGCCCCCTCCGGTGCAACCACCACGGACCAGGGCCTCCCCGGGCGGTGCGCATCGGGTACGTACCGCCACCACGAACGCTACCGGCGGTCACCCCCATGCGGTCAACAGCAACACGACGAGCGGCCGGGAACCCGCACCGAGAATTAACAGAACGGCCTACCGCTGATCGCTTGACAGCTACCGCCCGTCGCCGGGTTCACCCCGTCCGGCGCAGCTCGTCCCGCAGCCCCGACGGGGTCCACGGCTGCTCGTGCAGGGCCCGCAGCCGCTGCGCCGGGGTCGCGCCGGGGCGGTCGAGCCAGCGGCGCACCAGAGGGGCGCCCTCGACGTAGGTGACCACGTGGTCGCGCCAGCGCGGGTCGGTCACGAAGCCCAGGACGCGGCGCGCGCCCCGGTCGTCGACGAGCAGCCACCGCCGCAGGTGTGCCTCGACGTCGTCGGGCCGCGCCCGCCCGTGCCACAGCAGCGCCGCGTCGAGCCGGACCCGCGTCAGCCGGGCGACCGCGGCGGCGATGCGCTCGGCGCGCTCGCCGTCGAAACCCAGGCCGACGGTCGCCAGCACACCGGAGGCCCAGCGGCCCCAGCGGTCACCGGCGAGGACGTACAGGCCGCAGTCGGCCGCGCCCTCGGCGAGCAGCGCCTGCGGGGTGCCGAGCAGCACCAGCCGGTGCTCGGCCCAGCCCCGCTCCCCCACCAGCACCTCCTCGCGGCGCCACTGCTCCACGTGGTGGCCCGGGTAGGACTCGTGGGCCAGCAGCCGGGCCAGCCCGGCCCGCGTGGGCCGCGCCGCGGCGTCGACGAGGACCCGGGACCGGCCCGGCCCCGTCCGCACGTGCAGCGCGCTCCAGGCCGCGCCGTCGACGATCTCGAACGCGACCTCCTCCGGCCCGTCCACCAGGCCGACGTCCCGGGCCCGGCCGTGCAGCGCCTCGACCACCGCGGCCACGGCGGCGGGCAGCCGGTCGGGTGGCACCTCGTCGCGGCGGCGGTGCTCGGCGAGCCGGGTCGCGAGGTCGCCGGAGCCGGGCAGCAGGGCGTCGAGATCGCGGTGGGCGGCCCGGTAGTCGTCCGGGGAGCCCGCGGCGACCGGCCCGTCGGACGCCGCCGCGAGCGCGTCGGAGTAGGGGATGCCCTGCCCCGCGAGCCGCCGGGCCATCGCCTCCAGCGCGATCAGCTGGGCCGCGAGGAACCGCTCGCGGCGGGGCTCCAGACCCAGCTCCGGCAGCCGCATCGCGAGGTGGCCGGCGGACCGGACGAGCGCTGCGGGCGACGGGGGCGGGCCCGCCGGCAGGGGGG
>NZ_BJNG01000021.1 GCF_006539565.1 Pseudonocardia hydrocarbonoxydans | reverse complement strand
CTGCGGGCGACGGGGGCGGGCCCGCCGGCAGGCGGTCGTCGCCCGAACGGACGCCGACCGTTCCCACGCGGTGGTGATCGAGCCCGAAACCCAGTGACAGGTAGTCACGCAGCGCCTCGTCGACCGGCATCGCGGAAAGCTACCCGCACGGACGGAGCAGTGCCTGCCGCCGCGATCCGGGCCGCGACTGACTCCGCGTGTGGACGGCAAAGGATACGTCCGCCAACGGGTGGTCGGCGATCACCCGCGGTGCAGTTGATCACTCGTTGCGGTTGTCCCCGTCGGGTCGGATTACCACCGAAAGGGGGCGTAACCGAGCGGGAAGTAGTTGCCATACCCGATGGGGTTATGCGGTTTGTTGCCCGCCTCGGCGGGCCGCTACCTTTTCCTCAGTCAGCGCGGGCTCCCCGGTCGGTCGCTGGCTCTGAATGGGTACGGCTTCGGTCGTATCCGGATCACAAACAGGAGATAACTGTGCTGAAGAAGGCTGGAATCATCGTGGCCGCGG
>NZ_BJNG01000020.1 GCF_006539565.1 Pseudonocardia hydrocarbonoxydans | reverse complement strand
CCGGCGCGCTGGGCCTGCTCGGCGAGGCCGAGGCCGAGGACGAGGGCGGCGCCGGCGACGTGCGCGAGTGCTCGCAGGAGAACTCCTCGGGCGGCTCCGTCGTCCAGGGCATCGGCTGATCCACAGCCCCTAGCTCCACCAGCGGCGCCGGACCCCTCATCGGGGTCCGGCGCCGCTGTCGTGTGTCCACCGACCGGTGTCACTCGTGACCCACGGTTCACCTGCGTCACTCGTCCAGGGCATGCGAAACAGTCCCCGAAAGGGGGCGTATCTATTTGCCGAAATGGGTGCTACACCCGATGGAGTTACGCGGTTTGTGACTCGCCCGGACGAGGCGATACGTTCGCTCCAGCCAGCGCGGGCTCCCCACTCGGCCGCTGGCTCTGAATGGGTACGGCTTCGGTCGTATCCGGATCACAAACAGGAGATAACTGTGCTGAAGAAGGCTGGAATCATCGTGGCCGCGGCCGCTGCAGGCCTGCTCGCCGTCAGCCCGCTCGCCTTCGCCGGCGACAAGGGCGACTACGACCGCGACGGCGACACCGCCGTCAACTCCGTCGAGGACGACGGCGACAACACCGGCCTGGTCAACGTGGCCGACAACGAGGTCAACGTCCCCGTGCAGGCGTGCAACAACGACGTGCCCGTCAACGTCCTGGGCGTCCAGGTCTCCGACGTGCAGGCCGACCTGACCGGCGCGCTGGGCCTGCTCGGCGAGGCCGAGGCCGAGGACGAGGGCGGCGCCGGCGACGTGCGCGAGTGCTCGCAGGAGAACTCCTCGGGCGGCTCGGTCGTCCAGGGCATCGGCTGATCCACAGCCCGTAGCTCCGACAGCGGCGCCGGACCCCACACGGGGTCCGGCGCCGCTGTCGTGGTCGGGCGGTCAGGAGCCGAAGCGCCGGTGCCGGGCGGCGTAGTCGCGCAGGGCCCGGAGGAAGTCGACCTTGCGGAACTCCGGCCAGTACGCCTCGCAGAACCAGAACTCCGAGTTCGCCGACTGCCAGAGCAGGAAGCCCGACAGCCGCTGCTCGCCGGAGGTGCGGATGACCAGGTCCGGGTCGGGCTGGCCGGAGGTGTAGAGGTGGGCCGCGATGTGGTCGACGTCGAGCACCTCCGCCAGCTCCTCGATCGAGGTGCCCGACTCGGCGTGCTGGAGCAGCAGCTTGCGCACGGCGTCGGCGATCTCCTGGCGCCCGCCGTAGCAGACCGCGACGTTGAGCTGGAGCCCCGAACGGCCGGTGGTGCGGGCCGCGGCGTTCGCGAGGCGGTCGGAGATCTCGGCGGGCAGCAGGTCCAGCGCCCCGACGACGCGCAGCCGCCACCGCGCGGACGGGCCGCTCAGCTCGTCGACGACGTCGGCGATGATCTCCAGCAGGGGTTCGAGCTCGGCGGGTGGGCGCGTGAGGTTGTCGGTGGACAGCAGGAACAGCGTGACGACCTCGACCTGCGCCTCCTCGCACCAGCCGAGGAGATCCGCGATCTTCGCCGCGCCGACCCGGTGCCCGTCGTTGACGTCGACCAGCCCGGCGTCACGGGCCCACCGCCGGTTGCCGTCGAGCATCAGCGCGACGTGCCGGGGCCGCCCACCCGCCTGCTCCAGCCGGCGGCTGATCCGACGCTCGTAGACCGAGTACAGCACCTCGCGGACGCCCACGGCCGGAGAGCCTACGCCGACCGCGGCCCGTGATCGGCCGCACCACGGCGGCGGATTCATCCGCGCGACACCCGCCGCACGGGGGCCGTGGCGTAATCTCGGCACGTGTCTGCCGGGACCGTCGCGCCTCTCCCTGCCACGCCGCCGCTGGTCAAGCCACGGATGCGGGGCTGGCTGCACCTCTGGTCGTTCGCCGTGTCGATCGCGGCCTGCGCCACCCTGATCGCCGTCTCCGCCTCGCTCGTCGGCGGCGGCGCGGCCCTGGCCACCTCGATCTACAGCGTGACGATCCTGGGGCTGTTCGGCACCAGCGCGCTCTACCACCGCCGCACCTGGCGCACCGCCCGCAGCCGGATGATCATGAAGCGGCTCGACCACTCCATGATCTTCCTGTTCATCGCCGGCACCTACACCCCGGTCATCGCCCTGACCATGGCCCCCGACCGGGCCCGGGTGGTGCTGATCATCGTCTGGACGGGCGCGCTGGCCGGCGTCGCGCTGAAGCTGCGCTGGCCGCACGCGCCGGCGTGGGTCGGGGTGCCGGTCTACCTGGCGCTGGGCTACGTCGCGGTGTTCGTGCTGCCCGACCTGCTGGTCGGTGGCGGCGTGGCGGCGCTGGTGCTGCTGCTCACCGGAGGGCTGCTCTACACCGTCGGCGCGGTCTTCTACGCCACGCGCTGGCCCAACCCGTGGCCCCGCACGTTCGGGTTCCACGAGTTCTTCCACGCCGCCACCGTGCTCGCCGCGGTGTGCCACCACGTGGCGATCTGGCTCGCCCTGTTCTGACGGGTCTTCGTCATCGAGCGACGTGTCGCCCGCTCCGTCGACCGCTACCCGCCGTCGCCGGTCGGGCCCTTCGCCCGCAGCTCGTCCACGCGCGCCATCGCGTCACGCAGCTCGCCCAGCCACTCGTCGGCGTGCTGCCCGACCAGGCGGACCGCCCAGGCCAGCGCGTCGGAGCGGGAGCGGGCGACGCCGGAGTCGACGAGCGTGTCCAGCACGACCCGTTCCGGCTGGCGCAGCCGCGTCATCACCGGCACCGACGCCACGGTGAACAGCTCGACGTCGTCGCCGATCCGCGCACCCCAGGCCACCTTGCGCCCGTAGCGGTGCTCGGCCTGCCGCGCGATCTCGATGCGCTCCTCGCGGGTCTGCTCGCGGAACCGCGAGATCCGCCCGGCCACCGCGGCCGCCCGGTCGGCCCGACCCGCCTCGCTGTCACCGAACTCCCCGTCCACCGGCGGCAGTTCGCCGACGACCACGATCTCCTCACGGTCGACGGTCACCTCCGGAGCCGAGACGAACCACCCGTCGGGCAGCCGGCCCTGCAGCCACGCGCCCGCGTCGTCGGCGTCGGGCAGGTCGGCCTGCTGCCACCCCCCGCGCCCGGGCCCCCGCCCGCCCCGTCCCGCTCCCCCGTGCCATCCCCGGTGCATCCGCCCGCTCATCCCGACCTCCCAGGTCCGCAACAACGATTACGAGATTACACCACATTGCGGGTTGCACCACCGCCGTCCCGTTCACCCCCAGCGAACCCCGCGAGTCCCCCGTTTCCCGTCCGCGAGTCCCCCGTCTTCCGTCCGCGAGTCCCCCGTTCCGCGCAGGCGAGTCGTGGTTCTCGGGCGCACGAGTCGAGCTATCCGGGTCCAGGCGTCGCGGCTCCTGTCACGGGGGCGGTTCCACGTCGCGCGGGTCGGGCGGCCTCACCCCTGCATCCGGGCTCCGTGCGTCGAGTGTCGTCGACGAGATGCTGCCCACCCACGGTCGTCCAGACGGAGTCCGACGGGCCCGACCGGCGCCGGCCCAGCACGTCCGTCGTGCCGGTCGTCCCGACGCCCCGGCCGCCGCGGAACTCAGGCATGGGAAGTACGAGTCCACCGCCGGCCGGAAACATCACCGCTCACCGGAAACGGAGGACTCGCTGACCGGAAACGGAGGACTCGCTGACCGGAAACGGGGGACTCGCGGACGGGAAACGGGGGACTCGCGGGGTGGTCATCCCGGGCCCCGCAGCCCGGGCGGCGCGGGCCGCCGGGCGACGGCTGCGGGTTGGGGCCAGGGGGTGGGGCGACCGGGGTCGGTCGGGTGGCGGGCGCCGTCAGGGCTGCCTGGGGCCGGCCGTCTCGCCGTCGGCCGGGCCGGACTCGGACTCCGGCGGGTCGAACGACGCCGGCACCTTCTTCAGGTGCTTGGTCATGGACCGGATGAGGAGCAGCGTGGCCACCCCGAGCAGCAGGATGACCACGAGCGCCACCGGCGAGGCCTTGCCGAACTCCGGCTCCCCCGGCGGCGGCTCGACCCCGCCGCTCTGCGTGGGCACGGCAACGTGCGCGGCCGCTGCTGCCGGCACCGCGCCCAGGTCGACCAGTACGACGTTCACGTCTGCGACCCTACGTCTCCCTCAGCCCGCCCGCCGCACCGCCACCTCGGCGGGGATGCCCGCGAACAGGTCGTCCTCGGGCGTCGGGGCGTCGACCGCGGAGCGCACCAGCTCGTAGTCCTCGGTGGGCCAGACCTCGCGCTGGATGTCCGGCGGCACCAGGAACCAGCGGCTGGTGGGGTCGATCTGCGTGGCGTGGGCGATCAGGGCCTGGTCGCGCAGGTGGAACCAGTCGTCGCAGCGCACGCGCGTGGTGACGCGCAGCCCCGGATCGGGCCGGTCGGACCAGTTCTCCAGCCACTCCTTGTACGGCGACTCCAGCCCGCGGGCCTCCATCGCCTCCTGGAAGGCGAGCAGGCGGGCCTTGGAGAACCCGTGCGAGTAGTAGAGCTTGAGCGGCTCCCACGGCTCGCCGGTGCCCGGGAACCGGCTCGGGTCGCCCGCGGCCTCCCAGGCGGCCATCGAGATCTCGTGGGTCTTGATGTGGTCGGGGTGCGGGTAGCCGCCGTTCTCGTCGTAGGTGACGATCACGTGCGGACGGAACTCGCGGATCAGCGCCACCAGCGGGGCCGTGGCGACCTCGAGGTCCTCCAGCGCGAAGCAGCCCTCGGGCAGCGGGGGCAGCGGGTCGCCCTCGGGGAGCCCCGAGTCGACGAAGCCGAGCCAGCGGTGCTGCACACCGAGGATCTCGGCCGCCCGCGCCATCTCGGCCCGGCGGACGGCGGGCAAATCGGCGACCACCTCGGGACGGTCCATCGCCGGGTTGAGGATGCTGCCGCGTTCGCCTCCGGTGCAGGTCACGACCATGACCTCGTGGCCCTCGGAGACGTAGCGGGCGGAGCTCGCGGCGCCCTTGCTCGCCTCGTCGTCGGGGTGGGCGTGCACCGCCATCAGTCGCAGTGACATGAGCTCGGCCGTGGTCCTTCCGGGATCAGGAGCAGTGCTGTGGACGATCGTGGCAGAGCCCCCCGACAACGTGGCGGTGAGTCGGCCTCGCGGGGTGCAACGTGCCGGCACCCCATACCCTTCCCCACCGGTCACCGGGATGCTCGCTCACCGTGGTCCGAGCGGTGGACGACGAACGGCGCAGGCTGGTCCGTTGGGCCGTCCGCGGGGCGGTCCGACCCCCCGATCGGATGCGCTGACCTGCGAGGATGGGTCTACCGGGAACTTCTCCGGACACACGACCGTTCGACGAAAGGCTGCGACGAGCGGCTGACACCGTGTTACCGTGAGCTGTACACGGCCCGCAGGCGGGTCGTGTTTTTCCTTACTCAGGGGCCACCCCGGGGCCGCCACCCCCGGGCAGCGCCCGGAACGGGGACGCCCACGAGCGGGGTGGGTCCCGACCCACGGACACACGGTCCGCGGGCGTGGTGACCTGTACAGGCTGGAGGAGTGATGACCGTGACGGACACCCAGGTGACCTGGTTGACCCAGGAGGCGTACGACCGTCTCAAGGGCGAGCTGGACCAGCTGATCGCCAACCGCCCCGTCATCGCTGCCGAGATCAACGCCCGCCGCGAGGAGGGCGACCTCAAGGAGAACGGCGGCTACCACGCCGCCCGTGAGGAGCAGGGCCAGCAGGAGGGCCGCATCCGCCAGCTCCAGGAGCTGCTGCGCACCGCCCAGGTCGGCACCGCCCCCACCAGCTCCGACACCGCCGCTCCCGGGATGGTCCTCAAGCTGCGCTACGACGGCGACGACGACACCGAGACCGTGCTGCTCGGCTCCCGCGAGGAGGGCAGCCGCGGCGACCTCGAGGTCATCTCGCCGAACTCACCGCTCGGTGCCGCGCTGCTCGGCGCCCACGTCGGCGACACCCGCGAGTACCCGCTGCCCGACGGCGGCAGCATGAAGGTCTCCCTCGTCGCCGCGGAGCCCTTCCGCGCCTGACCCGTGCCCGCCGTGCAGACCCCGCGGTCACCGTGCACACGTCGAGCGGTGTGCACGGTGACCACCCGGTGTGCACGGTGGACGGCGGGTCAGCCGCGGCGGGCCGTGTCGTCCACCGTCACGTGCCCGGCCTCGCGCAGGACGTCGAGGAGCTCCGCGGAGTGCTCGGGCCCGCGTGTCTCCAGGGTCAGCGCCACCTCGACGTCGCCCAGCTCGAGCGCCCCGGTGATCCGGGTGTGCGCCACGTCCAGGACGTTGGCGCCGTGGGTGCCCATCAACGTGAGCACCCCGGCGAGCGCGCCCGGTCGGTCGGCCATCCGCACCCGCAGCGACAGGTAGCGCCCCGCGGCCGCCATGCCGTGCTGGATCACGTGCAGCAGGACCAGCGGGTCGACGTTGCCGCCGGAGAGCACGGCGACCACGGGTGTGTCGAACCGGTCCGGGTGCTCCATCAACGCCGCCACCCCGGCGACGCCCGCGGGCTCCACCAGCATCTTCGCGCGTTCCAGGCAGAGCAGCAGAGCCCGGGACAGCGCGTCCTCGTCGACGGTGACGATCTCGTCGACCAGCGCCGTGACCTGTGGGAAGGTCAGGTCCCCCGGCCGGCCGACGGCGATCCCGTCGGCGATCGTGCGCATCCTCGGCAGCGTGGTGGGCGCCCCGGCCGCCAGCGAGCCCGGCCACGCGGCCGCGCCCTCGGCCTGCACCCCGACGACCCGCACGTCGGGCCGCTGCGCCTTGACCGCGGCCGCGACCCCGCCGAGCAGCCCACCCCCGCCGGTGCAGACCAGCACCGTCGCCACGTCGGGCACCTGTTCCAGGATCTCCAGGCCGACCGTGCCCTGCCCGGAGATGATGTCCGGGTGGTCGAAGGGGTGGACGAACACCGCGCCCTTGCGCTCGGCGAACTCGACGGCGGCGGCGATCGAGCCCTCGATGGTCTCGCCGACCAGGTGCACCTGCGCGCCGTAGCCGCGGGTCGCCCCGACCTTGGGGATCGCGGCCCCGTCCGGCATGAAGACGGTCGCCTCGACGCCCAGCAGCTGCGCGGCCAGTGCCACGCCCTGCGCGTGGTTGCCCGCGCTGGCCGCCACGACCCCGGCCGCCCGCTGCCCCGCGTCGAGCCGGTGCAGCCGGGTGTAGGCGCCGCGGATCTTGAACGAGCCGGTGCGCTGCAGGTTCTCGCACTTGAGCCACACCGGCCCGCCGCAGCGCTCGGCGAGCGCCCGCGACCGGGCGACGGGGGTGGTGGTGACGACGCCGGCCAGCAGCTCCCGGGCGGCGCGGATGTCGTCCGCGCCGACGGGGGGCACCGGCCGGGCGTGGGGTTCTGCTGCGGCCATGGCGGCATCCTCGCACCCGGCCCGCGCGTCACCGTGGTGCGCGCGGCCCGGCACCGGAAAACGTCGGTGCCTGGTCCTAGGCTCACCGGGGCCGAGGGGAGAACGTCGTGACCACCATCGAACGGCCCGCCCGGGACGATTTCCTGGAGCTGGCCGCGCCGTACCGGCGCGAGCTGCTGGCCCACTGCTACCGGATGCTCGGGTCGGTGCACGACGCCGAGGACATGCTGCAGGAGACGCTGGTGCGGGCCTGGCGGGCCTACGACCGGTTCGAGGGCCGCTCGTCGCTGCGCACCTGGCTGCACCGCATCGCCACCACCACCTGCCTCACCGCGCTGGAGGGCCGCGCGCGGCGCCCGATGCCCGCCGGGCTGCACGGCACCGGCTCCGATCCCGACGACCCGCTGCGCGACAACCCCGAGATCGCCTGGCTGGAGCCCGCCCCCGACGACGCCGTGGTCCCCGACGCCGGGGCCGACCCCGCGGCCGTCGTCGCCGCACGGGCGGCGGTGCGCCTGGCGTTCGTCGCCGCGCTGCAGCACCTCCCGGCCCGCCAGCGCGCCGTCCTGCTGCTGCGCGAGGTGCTGCAGTGGCGGGCGGCGGAGGTGGCCGAGCTGCTGGACACCTCGGTGGCCGCGGTCAACAGCGCCCTGCAGCGGGCGCGGGCGCAGCTCCAGCAGGTCGCCCCCCACCGCGAGGACGTCGCCGGGCCGCTCACGCCCACCCAGCGCGACCTGCTCGACCGCTACGTCGCCGCGTTCGAGGTGAAGGACGTGCCGGCGATCGTCGCCCTGCTCGCCGCCGACGTGGCCTGGGAGATGCCGCCGTTCGAGGCCTGGTACCGCGGGCGCGGGCCGGTGGCCCGGCACCTGGAGATCCGCTGCCCGGGCGGGCCGGGCGACTTCCGGCTGCTCCCGGTCGCGGCCAACGCCCAACCGGGTTTCGCGCTCTACCTCCGCGGCGACGACGGGCGGTTCCGGCCCTTCGCCCTGCAGGTGCTCACCTTCACCGGCGAGGCGGTCACCGGCGTGGCGACGTTCCTCGATCAGGCCCTGTTCCCGGTGTTCGGGCTGCCGTCCGGCCTCCCGGCCGACCACCCGGTAGCCTCGACGGCGTAGGGCCGCCGTGAAGAGCCGGTGGTCCCTCGCCTGGGGGAGGTCGGATGACGCGGCTGCGGATGCTCGCTCCGCTGCTGGTCGCGGCTACCCTCGCCGCCGTGGCGGTGGCCACCGTGCGCGACGCGGGCTGCGACCAACCCGGTTACCTCGAGATGCTCGACGGCGGCGGGTACGAGCTGGTCGGCGGGTGCGTGGCCGCGGGCGACCTGCTGGTGGCCGACCCGCCCCCGCCCGCCCCGCCCGCCGACGACACGGCGGACCGGGGCTGACGCCCGGGCCTCAGGCGGCGCCGAGGGCGGTGCGCAGGTCGTCGAGCAGGTCCTCGATGTCCTCGATGCCCACGGAGAGCCGGACGAGGTCGTCGGGCACCTCGAGCGCCGACCCCGCGACGGACGCGTGGGTCATCGCACCCGGGTGCTCGATCAGCGACTCGACGCCGCCGAGGGACTCGGCGAGGGTGAACAGCCGGGTGGCCGCGCACACCCGCAGCGCCGCCTCGCGGCCACCGGCGACGGTGAACGACACCATCCCGCCGAAGCGCCGCATCTGCTTGGCCGCCACCTCGTGGCCGGGGTGCTCGGGCAGCCCGGGGTAGAGCACACGGGACACGGCGGGGTGCCCGGCCAGCAGGTCGGCGACCCGCTCGGCGTTGTCGCAGTGGCGCTCCATGCGCACCGCGAGGGTCTTGGCCCCGCGCAGCGTCAGCCAGGCGTCGAACGGGCCGGGCACCGACCCCACCGAGTTCTGGGTGAACCGCAGCCGCTCGGCCAGCTCGTCGTCGCCGGTCACCAGTGCGCCGCCCACGACATCGGAGTGCCCGCCGACGTACTTGGTGGTGGAGTGCAGCACCACGTCGGCGCCCAGGGCCAGCGGGGTCTGCAGGTAGGGCGAGGCGAAGGTGTTGTCGACGACGAGCCGGGCGCCCGCCCCGCGCGCGACGTCGGCCAGCGCGGCGATGTCGGCGATGCCGAGCAGCGGGTTGGTCGGGGTCTCGCACCAGATCACCCGGGTGGTGGGCCGGACGGCGGCCCGCAGGGCGGCGACGTCGGCGAGGTCGACCGGCGTGTACTCGATCCCCCACCCGGTGAGGATCTTGTCGACGAGGCGGAACGTGCCGCCGTAGGCGTCGTGCGGGATGACGATGTGGTCACCCGGGGCGAGCAGCACCCGCAGCAGCACGTCGGAGGCGCCCATGCCCGACCCGAACGCGATGCCGTGCCGGCCGCCCTCCAGCGCCGCGAGGCACTCCTGCAGCGCGGTGCGGGTCGGGTTGGCCGAGCGCGAGTACTCGTATCCGCCCGCGCGCAGCCCGCCGACGCCGTCCTGGGCGAAGGTGGACGACGGGTGGATCGGCGTGATCACCGCTCCGGTCGTGGGGTCGGGCTCCTGGCCCGCGTGGATGGCGTTCGTCGAGAAGCCGGGCATGGGTGGAACGGTACGCGCGTGCACGGCGCCGTCAGCGGGCCACCGGCGCACCCCGGTCGAGCCCGCTCGCGGCGAGGGTGCGCAGCAGGCCGGGCGAGAGCCGCGACAGCAGGCGCACCACGGTGGCCTCGGGCGTCACCGGGACGACGGCCTTCGAGCGGCGCACCGCGTCGACGATCTCGCGCGCCACCCCCTCCGGCCGGAAGTTGCGCCGCCCGTAGACGGCGGCGGCGTGCGCGCGCCGCGCGTCCTGCGCGGCGTCGTCGAGGCCGGAGAACGTGCTGGTCCGGGTGATGTTCGTGTCGATCAGGCCGGGGCAGATCGTGGAGACGCCGATGCCGTGCGCGGCGAGCTCCCCGCGCAGGCAGTCCGACAGCATCGCCACCGCCGCCTTGCTGGTGGAGTAGGCGGCCAGGTCCGTCGCCGGCAGCCAGGCCGCCGCCGACGCCACGTTGACGACGTGCCCGCCCTCACCGCGCTCGACCAGCCGGGCCCCGAACTCGCGGCAGCCGTGGATCACGCCCCACAGGTTGACGTCGAGCACGCGGCGCCACTCGTCGGGCGTGGTGGCGAGGAACGTGCCGGAGTGCCCGATCCCGGCGTTGTTGACGACGACGTCGGGCACCCCGTGCGCCGCGACGACCTCGTCGGCGAGCTTGCGCATCGCCGCCTCGTCGGAGACGTCGACGGCGAACGCGTGCCCGTCGACCTGCCCGGCGGTGTGCGCGGCCGCGGCGGCGTCGACGTCGACGGCCACGACCTCCGCCCCGAGCTGCGCGAACGCGTGTGCGGTGGCCCGCCCGATACCGCTGCCCGCGCCCGTGACCAGCACGAGCTTCCCGCCGAACTCGCCCTCGCGGGCGGTCCGGGTCAGCGCGGGCGCCGGGGCGCCGCGCACGTGGTCGACCAGTTCGGTGATCATCCGGGCCAGCGCGGGGCCGTGGGTCAGCGGCGCCCAGTGGGTCGCGGCCAGCGTGCGCCGCCACAGCCGCGGCACCCACCGGTGCGCGTCGGAGCCCATGTCCGGGCCGACGAAGTGGTCACCGGCGGCGTGCACCACCTGCACCGGGACCTCCGTCCGGCGCTCGCCGGGGTGCCGCAGCCGGCGCGCGATGTTGGCGCGGTAGAGCCGCACGCCGATCTCGCCGTCGGCGCCGCGGCTGCGCACCCGTTCCCGGCGCGGCACCCCGTCGACGCGCGCGAGCAGCGCGTCCCACGCGGAGCCCAGCCCGAGCCGCCACGGCAGCGTGCCCAGCCCGGGCACCTGGAACGCGGCGACGTACCAGGACCTGACCAGCTGCGCCGCCGACGCCCTCGGGTGCGCCGCCCAGCCGCGCATCCAGTGGCCGACGTGGTCCAGACACGGCCCGGCGACGGAGGTGAAGGAGGCGATCCGGTCGGCGGCGGCCGGGTCGGTGACCAGCTCCCAGGCCAGGATCGAGCCCCAGTCGTGCCCGACCAGGTGTACCGGCTGCTCGGGCGACACCGCGTCGATGACGGCGAGCAGGTCGGCCGCGAGCTGCTCGATGCGGTACGGCTCGATCCCGGCCGGGCAGTCCGACGCGCCCGCGCCGCGGTTGTCGAACGTGACGACGTGGAAGTCCTCGGCCAGCACCGCCACCACCTCGTCCCACACCACGTGGGTGTCGGGGTAGCCGTGCACGAGCACGACGGTCGGGTGCGCCGGGTCGCCGGCCGTCCACACGGCGAGGCGGACGTCGCCGGATCGCACGATCTGCTTGCCCACGGCTCTCCTAGAGGTCGAGCACGAGCCGGTCACCGGCCGCGCGGTCGGTACAGATCAGGGTGTCGCCGATGCGGCAGGTCCCGCAGAAGCCCTGGCGACAGGAGTAGGAGACGTCGGGCCGGACCTCGCGGACGACGTCGAGCACCGTCCGGTCGGCCGGCACGTCGAGGGTGACGCCGCTGCGCGCGAGCACCAGCCGGAACGGCCGCCCGCCGACCACCGGGGGCGGGCTGAACCGCTCGACGTGCAGCGCGGTGGCCCGGCTCGCGGGCAGGTCGGCGCGCAGCGCGTCGAGCATCGGCGGCGGGCCGCAGGCGTAGACGGCGGCGCCCGCGAGCGCGGTGGCCAGCAGGTCGGTCGGGGTGCCGAACTCGTCGTCGGGGCGGACGGCGACCCGCGGCGACCGCAGGACGTCGAGGAACGGCATGCTCGCGCGGGTCCGGCCGGTGTAGACCAGCCGCCAGTCGACGCCGAGCCGGGCGGCGGCGCGCACCATCGGCGCGATCGGGGTGATCCCGATGCCCCCGGCGACGAACAGCATCCGCGGCCGCACGACGAAGGGGAAGGCGTTGCGCGGCCCGCGCACGGCCACCGCATCGCCGACGGCCAGCGCGTGCATCTCGGCCGAGCCCGACCCGCCAGGGACCGCGCGCACCGCGACGCGGTAGCCGCGGCGGTCGGCCGGGTCACCGGTCAGCGCGTACTGGCGGCGCCGCCCGGACGGGAGCCCGACGTCGAGGTGGCAGCCCGGCTGCCAGACCGGCAGCGGGCGCCCGTCGGGTGCGGCGAGCCGCAGCGCGACCACCCCGTCGGCGACGACGACGCGCTCGGCGACCCGCAGGTGCAGCGTGCGGTCGACCGGCGTCGGGGCGCGGCCGGGGCGGCGCGCCAGCGACCGGTACGCCCCGCCGACCGCCGCCAGCGTGGCCATCGCCCGGTCCGGGCGGTCGCGTCCGCGCAGGTCCCGGGGGACCGCGGTCACCGGTTGGCCGCCGGGGAGGTGGCCAGGTAGCGCACCGCGGCGGCCGTCGACCCGTCCTGGCTCGGGTGGTAGCCGGGCCGGAACCACTTCGCCACCTGCGCCCCCAGGCGCAGCGGGTTCGGGACCACGCCCGCCCACGCGAGCCGGGCCCAGTCGACGAGGTGCGCGCGGCGCGGGCAGGCGGGGTCGGCGGCGGTGAGGAACAGCGCGCCGCGGCACCACAGCCAGGTCAGTACCGGCGCGACCAGCACCATCGCGCGGGCGCGCCGCAGGTAGGAGTCGTCGAAGTGGGTGAGGGTGTCGAACGCGACGCAGCGGTGCTCGACCTCCTCCGCACCGTGCCAGCGCAGCAGGTCGAGCATCACCGGGTGCGCGCCGTCGAGGGCGTCGGCGTGCAGCACCCAGTCGCCGAGCACCGACGTCAGGTGCTCCACGGCGGCCACGATCGCGAGACGTTCGACGAAGAACGCCTCGGTGCCGTCGCCCAGCAGCCGGTCGAAGATCCACTCGACCTGGTCGGTGTAGGGCCGCGGGTCCACCCCGTGCGCCCGCATCACCTCGAGCACCTCGTCGTGGGCACCGGCGTGCATCGCCTCCTGCCCGATGAACCCGCGCACCTGCTCCAGCAGGTCCGGGTCGGCGATCCGGGGCAGGGCCTGGGTGAACAGGTCGACGAAGAACCGCTCGCCCGCGGGCAGCAGCAGGTGCAGGACGTTGAGCACGTGGGTGCCGACGGGCTCGCCGGGCAGCCAGTGCATCGGCAGGTCGGCCCAGTCGAACCGCACGTCACGCGCGACGAGCACCAGATCCGCGGGGTCCTCGAGCGTCGTCATGCGGCCTCCTCGCCGGGGTGTAACCGTTGGTTACACCTTGCGGCACGGAGACCGTCCTGACAAGCCCCGGTCCGGTACGCGCTCCCGTCAGCCGCCCGAGCCGAGGAACGCGAGCACGTCGGAGCGGGTGACGACCCCGGCCGGCTTGCCGTCGACCAGCACCAGTGCCGCGTCGGCCGTGGAGAACGCGCTCATCGCGGTGTCCAGCGCCTCGTTCGCGCCGAGGGTGGGCAGGGCGGGCGACATGTGCCTCTCCAGCCGGTCCGACAGCTGGGCGCGGCCGGTGAACAGGGCGTCGAGCAGGTCGCGCTCGACGACCGCGCCCGCGACCTCCGCGGCCATCACCGGCGGCTCGGCGCGCACGACCGGCATCTGCGAGACGTGGAACTCCCGCAGGTAGTGCACCGCGTCGGCGACGGTCTCGTTCGGGTGCGCGTGCACCAGGGCGGGCAGCGAGCCGTCCTTGCGGCGCAGCACGTCACCGACCGTGGAGCCCTGGGCGGGCGGCAGGAAGCCGTAGCCCGACATCCAGGCGTCGTTGAAGACCTTGCCCAGGTAGCCGCGGCCCCCGTCGGGGAGCAGCACGACGACCACGGCGTCCTCGGGCAGCTCGCGGGCGACCTGCAGGGCCGCGACCGTCGCCATCCCGCACGAGCCGCCGACCAGCAGCGCCTCCTCGCGGGCGAGGCGGCGGGTCATGTCGAAGGAGTCGCCGTCGGAGACCGCGACGATCCGGTCGCAGATGCCCTTGTCGTAGGTGCTGGGCCAGAAGTCCTCGCCGACCCCCTCGACCAGGTAGGGCCGACCGCCGCCGCCGGAGTACACCGATCCCTCCGGGTCGGCCCCGATGATCTGGACGCGGCCGTCGGAGACCTCCTTGAGGTAGCGCCCGGTGCCGCTGATCGTGCCGCCGGTGCCGATGCCGGCGACGAAGTGCGTGATCCGGCCGTCGGTCTGCTCCCAGATCTCCGGGCCGGTGCCGTGGTAGTGGCTCTCCGGGTTGTGCACGTTGGCGTACTGGTTGGGCTTCCAGCCGCCGTCGATCTCGCGGGCGAGCCGGTCGGAGACGCTGTAGTAGGACTCCGGGTGCTCGGGCTCCACGGCGGTGGGGCAGACGACGACCTCGGCCCCGTAGGCGCGCAGGACGTTGCGCTTGTCCTCGCTGACCTTGTCCGGGCAGATGAACACGCACGAGTAGCCCTTGCGCTGGGCGACCATCGCCAGCCCGACGCCGGTGTTGCCCGACGTCGGCTCGACGATCGTGCCGCCGGGCCGCAGCTCGCCGGAGGCCTCCGCGGCCTCCACCATCCGCAGCGCGATGCGGTCCTTCACGCTGCCGCCGGGGTTGAAGTACTCCACCTTCGCCAACACGGTCGCCGAGACGCCCTCGGCGACGGCCCCCAGCCGGACGAGCGGGGTGTTCCCGACGAGGTCGGCGACATGCTCCACGTAGCGCATGGGCCCATCGTCCCCCACCCGCCGCCGGACCCGTGGACGAGGTCGCACGTGGCTCCCGGTGGACGCAAAACGAACACCCCGTGCCGCCGTTCCGTACGAGATACGGCCGAAATCACCCCATCGGGACTGCTCTGCGTGTTCTTCGCACTACGCTTCGCTGCCGCACGGGTCCTCCGGTCGACGGGCACATCGACCGGGTCCAGGCCCCGTGCGCTCCCCCCGGGGTCGCCCCCGCGTCGGTTCACGCTGCGCGCCGACGGCTCCCACCCACCGCTCCGCACCCGGTCAGCCCGTGGTCGCGAGCCGCTGTTCGCAGTACCCGCAGGAGGGGACCACGTGCACGACGACGACCCGCCCGATCCGGACGGCGAAGGGGACGATCTCGACGGCCTCGCCCGGCGCGCCGGGGGCGGCGACCGCGCGGCCCTGGACACCTTCCTGCGCCTGGTCCAGCCCCCGGTCGTCCGGTACTGCCGGAGCAGGCTCGTCGGGGCGCACGCCGCGCTCGGGCCCGACGACGTCGCGCAGGAGGTGCTGCTCGCCGTCTGCCACGCGCTGCCGCGGTTCCGCTCCGACGGGCAGACCTCGGCCATGGCGTTCGTCTTCGGCATCGCCCGGAACAAGATCGTCGACGGCTTCCGCTACGCCGGCCGCGACCGCTCGGTCGCGCGCGACGTCCTGCCCGACGACGCCGACGACGCGCCCGGGCCGGAGGCCGCCGCCGTCCTGTCGACGGAGATCGCCCGCCTGCGGTGGGCGCTGGACCAGCTGCTCCCTCAACACCGCGAGGTGCTGGGGCTGCGGATCGGCCTGTCCTACACCGCGGAGGAGGTCGGGCAGCTGATCGGCAGCAGCCCGGGCGCCGTCCGGGTCACCCAGCACCGGGCGCTGCAGAGGATCCGCCTGCTGCTGGCCGAGGAGTCGGCGAACTGACCTCGGCGAGCCGGCGTCGCAGGTAACGGCGCTCGGGCTCGTTGCCGACGAGCTCCAGCGCCGCGCGGTAGGCCTGCGCCGCCTCGGCCCGGCGGTCCAGCCTGCGCAGCAGGTCGGCGCGGGCGGCGGGCAGCAGGTGGTGGCCGCGGAGGCGGCGGTCGCCCTCGAGCGCGTCGAGCAGGGGCAGGCCGGCGGCCGGGCCGTCGCGCATGGCGACGGCGACGGCCCGGTTCAGCTCCACCAGCGGCGACGGGGCGACGCGGGCGAGCACGTCGTAGAGGGCGACGACCTGGGGCCAGTCGGTCGTCGCGACGTCGGCGGCCTCCACGTGGCAGGCCGCGATCGCCGCCTGCAGCGCGTACCCGCCCGGCGTGCCCCCGGTCAGCGCCTCGACGACGAGCGACCGGCCCTCGGCGATCGCGACGGGGTCCCACAGCGCGCGGTCCTGGTGCTCGAGCAGCACCGGCGTGCCGTCGGGGCCGGTGCGGGCGGCGCGCCGGGCGTCGATGAGCAGCATCAGCGCGAGCAGCCCGGCCGCCTCCCGCTCGCGCGGGAGCAGCCGTCGCAGGATCCGGGTCAGCCGGATCGCCTCGGCGCAGAGGTCGGCGCGCACCAGGTCGTCACCGGTGCTGGCCGCGTAGCCCTCGGTGAAGATCACGTACAGCACGCCGAGTACGCCGGGCAGCCGGTCGGGCAGCTCGTGCGCCTGCGGCACCCGGAACGGGATGCGGGCGGCGCGGATCTTCTTCTTCGCCCGCACGATCCGCTGTGCGGCGGTGGCCGTGGGCTGCAGGAACGCCCGCGCCACCTCGGGGGTGGAGAGCCCGGCGAGGCAGCGCAGCGTCAGCGCCACCCGGTCCGGCGGCGCGAGTGCGGGATGGCAGCAGGTGAAGAACAGCCGCAGCCGCTCGTCGGGCACGTCGTCGTCGACGGCGGGGCCGGGCGGCTCGGCGCGGTCGGCCTCGGCCGCCAGCACCGCGAGCCGCGCCGCGTACGCGCGGTCGCGGCGCAGCACGTCGACGGCCCGGCGGCGGGCGGTGGTCAGCAGCCACGCGCCCGGCCGGGCGGGCACGCCGTCGACGGGCCAGCGCTCCAGCGCCGCGGTGACGGCGTCGGAGGCGACCTCCTCGGCGAGGTCCAGGTCGCCGAACTGCCGGACGAGCGCGGCGAGCAGCCGGCCCCGCTCCTCGCGGAACACCGCCTCGACGGAGCCGGCCGCCCGCCCGTCAGACATCGCCGTGGCTCACGGCGCCTCGAACTCCTGGATGGGCCGGACCTCGATGCGGTTGCCGTTGTGCGAGCCGGGGCAGCGGGCCGCCCAGTCCAGCGCGGCGTCGAGGTCGGGGACGTCGAGCAGGTAGTAGCCGCCCAGGATCTCGCGGGTCTCGGCGAACGGCCCGTCGGTGACGACGCGCTCGCCGTCGGCCCGCACCTCGACCGTGGTGGCCGTCTCGGTGCCCTGCAGCGCCTCGGAACCGAGCTTGACGCCCGCCTCGGCGACGGCCTTCTCGTAGTCCCAGTAGGTGTTCATCTCCGCCTCGATCGCCTCGGGCGTCGGCGGCTCGGCGGGCGGGGCGCCGTAGATCAGCAGCAGGTACTTCATCGCGGGTCTCCTGTTCGTCGTCGCGCGGCCGGGGTGCCGCACAGCATGACGACGAACGGGCGGCGGCGGAATCGACACCGCGCGCTCAGTTTCCCGGCCGTTCAGTTCCCCGGTGGCGGCCCCTCGACCAGCGCCCCGCCGATGACGTCGAGCAGCCGGGCCCGGGCCGCCGCGGCCACGTCGGGGTAGCGGGCGGCGATCGTCTGCACGAGCGCGTTGACCAGCAGCGTCTGCGGCACCCGCACCGACCTGCTGATCTCGTCGGAGAACGAGGTCTGCCGCATCCCGGTGACCAGGGTGACGGTGGCGTGCTCGGCGAGCGGGGTGCCCCCGAAGGAGGTGAGGACGACGACCGGCGCCCCGGCCGCCGCCGCGGCCTCGGCCACCCGGACCGAGGTGTCGGTGGCGCCGGACCCGCTGACGATGAGGCAGGCGTCCTCCGCCGTGAGCAGCCGGGCCTGGATCTGCTGGGTCATGTAGTCGGGAGGGGCGTCGGCGGGCTGGCCGATGGCGGTGAGCCGCATCGCCGCCTCGGCCGCGACGGGCGCCGACAGGCCGTTGCCGGCGACCAGCACGCGGCGCGCCCCGGCCAGGATCCGCACCGCCCGGTCGACGGACTCGTCGTCGAGCAGGGCCGTCATGACGTCGAGGGAGTCGGCGACGGTGCGGTAGAACTCGCGCAGCCCCGACTCGGTCGCGGCCACCGCGGTGGACCGGTCTATGCCGAGGTCGCGGGCCAGCAGCACCCGCAGCTGCGGGTAGCCCGCGAAGCCGAGCCGCTGGCAGGTGCGCACGACCGTGGCGCGCGAGACGCCCGCGGCCGTGCCCACCTCCTGCGACGACGCCTCGATGGCCCAGTCGGGCCGGGCCAGGAACGCCTCCGCGACGCGCCGCTCGCTGGGCTGCAGGGTGGGCAGCAGCGACTGGATGCGGGCGACCACGCCACCGGGCTCGGGGGCCTTCACAGCACGGATTCTGCCGGTTGCCGGGCCGCGCGGGAGTCGCCGGAGATGATGCGGTGCCGGATGGCGGCGGAGAGCTGGTCGACCAGCACGGTGACGACCACGATCACCACGATCGTGATCCCGATGCGGTCCCAGAGCCGCCGCTCGAACAGCTGAGCCAGCAGGGACCCGATACCGCCCGCGCCGAGCACGCCGAGCACCGCGCTGGCCCGGATGTTGATCTCGAAGCGGTACAGCCAGAACGCGACGACCTCGGGCAGCACCTGCGGCACCACCCCCCACCTCAGCACCGCGACGGGCCGGGCGCCGGTCGACCGGGCGGCCTCGACCGGCCCGGGGTCGATGGACTCGATCGCCTCGCTGGTGAGCTTGCCCAGCGTGCCGACCGATCCGACGCCGATCGCCAGCGCCCCGGCGAGCGGCCCGAGCCCGAACACCGGCAGCATCAGCGCGATCGCGAAGATCAGCTCCGGTACGGCGCGGATCAGGTTGAGCACCTGCCGCACGCCGAGCACCACCGCAGGCGGCGCGATGTTCGACGCGGCCGCGAAGCCCAGCGGGAACGACAGCAGCGCCCCGATGACGGTGCCGATCCACGCCATCTGCAGCGACTCGACCATCAGCTCGAACGACACGGCCCAATACTCGGGGAACTCGCCGTCGAAGGGGTTGCGCAGCACGCCGTCGGCCATCAGGCCGCCGTAGTCCCACAGCGCGGCGGGCGCCTCCAGCAGCCGGCCCCACCGGGCGTCGACCAGGACGATCGCGCCGAGCAGCAGCAGCGTGCCCAGTGTCCAGCCCGCGTGCCGCAGCCGGCGCGACGGCCGGGGCGGCCTCACACCAGCCTCCGGCGGACCGCGCGGGAGAGCTGGTCGATCGCGAACACCACCACGAACAGGGCGACGACCAGCGCGGCGAGCCGGTCGTAGCGGAAGCGCGAGAGCTCCACGGAGATCACGTTGCCGATCCCGCCGCCCCCGACCAGCCCGATCACGACCGAGGCGCGGATGTTCAGCTCGAACACGTAGAGGCAGTAGGACAGGTAGCTGGGCGCGATCTGCGGGAACACCGCGCGGGCGGCGCGCTGGACCCGGTTGCCGCCCGCGGCGTCGGCGGCCTCCAGCGGACCGGGGTCGACGGCGTCGATCGTCTCGGCCGTCAGCTTCGCGGCGATGCCGAGGTTGAACAGCACCAGCGCCATGATCCCGCCGAGCGCCCCGGTGCCCACCGCGGCGACGAACAGCAGGCCGTAGGCGATGTCGGGCAGCGACCGCACGACCGACAGCACGGCCTTCGCCAGCTGGTACACCACGGTGCCCGGCGCGGTGACCCGGCTGGCCAGCATCGCCGCGCCCAGCGCCAGCACGCACCCGACGACCGAGGCGACGACCGCGATCGACAGCGTCTCCACCCACGCCGGCAACACCCGGACGACGTAGGACCAGTCGGGGTCGAGGAACTGGGCGATGATCCGCTGCCCGCGCAGCGTGTCGGTGAACAGCGGCGCGAGGGTGAACTCGATGCCCAGCGCGGCCCAGACGGTCACCGCGAGCGCCACCGCCACCCCGCCGACCAACGGCCACCGGACCCCGGGCGGGGCCGGCCGCGGCGTCGTCGTCGTGGTCGTCGTCGTGGTCACCGCAGCAGCACGTCGTCGGCGGTGAGCGAGCGGCCGTAGATCTCCTCGAAGACGGCGTCGTCGGCCTGCTCCGCGCTGCCGTCGAACACGACCGCCCCGGCCCGCATCCCGATGATCCGGTCGGCGTAGCGCCGGGCCATGTCGAGGAAGTGCAGGTTGACGACGGTGGTGTGCCCCAGCTCGCCGCCGATGCGCTTGAGGTCGCGCAGCACCTGGTTGGCCGTCGGCGGGTCGAGCGAGGCGACGGGCTCGTCGGCCAGCACCACGCCCGCCTGCTGGGCGATCACCCGGGCGATGGCGACGCGCTGCTGCTGCCCGCCGGAGAGCTCGGAGGCCCGCGTGTAGGCCTTCTCCACGATCCCGACGCGCTCCAGCGCGGCGAAGGCCAGCTCGCGGTCGGCCGCCCGCGGCACGCCGAGCACCGAGCGCCAGGTCGGGGTGTCGTGCAGCCGACCCATCAGCACGTTGTCGAGCACCGAGGCGCGCTTCACCAGGTTGAACGACTGGAAGATCATGCCGACGCCCGCGCGGATCGCCCGCAGCTCCCGGCGGCCCGCCCCGTCGACGCGCCTGCCGTCGACCTCCAGCCGCCCCGACGTGACCGGCACCAGCCCGTTGACGGTGCGCACCAGGGTCGACTTGCCCGCCCCGGACAGGCCCACGACCACCACGAACTCGCCGTCGGGGATCGTCAGGTCGACGCCGTCCAGGCCACGCACCCCGTTGGGGTAGGTGACCCGGACGTCCGAGAACGTGATCATCCGCCGAAGTTCGCGGCCACCTGGCGGGCCACGTCGAGCTGGTCCAGGTCGGCCGGGACCAGGCCCTCGATCGAGTAGACGGCGTCGAACGCCGCGGCGCCCTCCGGCGTGGCGATGACGGCGGTCATGGCGTCGGCGATGGCCGTGCGGGTCTCCTCCGGCAGCTCGCCGCGCACCGAGACCCCGTCGTTGGGGATCTCCGGGGACCAGGCGAACACGGTGACCTTGCTGCCGATCTCCGGGTCCTCCTCGAACACGTCGTTGCGGGCGTCGTCGAAGGAGACGCCGACCGCGACGTCCCCGCGGGCCACGGCCAGCACCGAGTTGGGGTGACCGCCCGCGAACTGGGCGTCGATGCCGGTGAGCGGGTCGATCCCGGTGATCTCCTGGATCTGGGT
The DNA here is from genome assembly GCF_006539565.1 of Pseudonocardia hydrocarbonoxydans. GTDB lineage: Bacteria > Actinomycetota > Actinomycetes > Mycobacteriales > Pseudonocardiaceae > Pseudonocardia > Pseudonocardia hydrocarbonoxydans. The sequence goes on along the minus strand of NZ_BJNG01000020.1, from coordinate 115,587 downwards.
GGCCGGGTAGTAGTAGCCCGAGGCCGAGCCCTCGTCGACGAACATCACCGTGTCGCCCTCGGCGATCGCGCCGATCGCGTCCTCGCCGACCGGGCCGGCCGTCGCGGTGTCGGTGCCGTTGCAGTAGTTGAAGGTGTTGCCCTCGGGGTTGGTGGCCTGCACGACCGGCGTGGTGCAGTACTTCGCGGGGTCGTTGGTCATCCACTGGGTGTGGTAGCTGGGCGAGTCACGGCGCACCGACTGCAGGATCGGGACCGCGCCCGCCTGGTCGACCGACTGCACGAGCGCGATCGGGCCGAACAGCCCGATGTCGGCCTGCCCGGTCTGCATGGCGACGACGAGCGCCGCGTAGCTGTCGCTGACGACCGGCTCGACCGGGATGCCGAGCTCGGCGGAGAGCAGCTCCGCGAGCTGGTCGGCGTCGAGGACGAGCTGGTCGACCTCCGCCGAGGGCACCAGGCCCAGCACCAGGCTCTCCGGCGGCCCCTCCGGCGCCGCCGCCCCACCGCCGCCGCAGGCCGTGAGCACCACCCCGGCCGCCAACGCGCCTACCCATCGTGCGGACCGCATTCCCATGTGAGGCTCCCCGAGGTGGAACGGCAGTTCGTGCCAGCACCGACGGTGCAACGTTGTTGCACCGTAGCCAGCACCCGGACACACCGACAACGGCCGAGACCGAACCTCGACCGCGGTGTCACGCGCTGTTCACCGCGGTGCCGGACGCCCACGCCCGCACCGCGCCGTACAGCTCCTCGAACGTGGCGGCGCGGGCGTCGGCGGGGCCCTGGCGCAGGTCGAAGCGGTCGATGTAGGCGGTGGCGCAGCCGCGCTCGCGCGGGGCGCGCAGGTCGTTGGCCCACAGGTCCCCGACGCTGAGCAGCCGCCCCGGCTCGTCGGCGATGCCGTGCTCGGCGAGCAGCCGGTCGACGGCCGGGCCCATGCCGTCGGGCTTGCCGGCGTCGCCGATCCGCTCGTCGACGACGCCGGCCAGGCCGAGCCGGTCCAGCAGGACATCGAGGCCGTCGGCCGGGGCGTTGGTGAGGACGACGACGTGGACGTCGAGCCCGGCCAGCAGCTCGGCCAGCCCGGCCGGCGCGCGGACGCCCAGCCCCTCGGCGAGCAGGGCCGCCCGGCTCGCCCGGTACGCCCGGCCCTGCTCCTGCGGCGCCAGTCCGCGGGCGGTCGCGACCTCCTGGACGAGCTGGTAGACGTCCTGCGCCGCCGTGCCGCCCGCACCGTCCAGGAACGCGGTGACCGCCTCGCGCAACGCGGCCCGGCCCGGCCCGTCGAGCCGGGCCGCCACCTCGTCGGCGTAGCGCAGTGCGGGCCCGTCGCCGACGCAGACCGTACCGTCGAGGTCCAGGAGCAGCACCCTGCCCCGGTAACAAACGTCCCCCATGTACAAGATTCAAACCCGTTTGTTACGGTCCCCACAAGGCGGCCGGTGCGACCGGCCCGGCGACGAGCGCCCCACCCCGCGCTCCGTACGCCGTCGGAGGACTCGGGCGACCACCATGTCGCCGGGCCCCGGGCCCCTGCCGCACGGGCAGTGGGCTCCGGTCGCACCGGCCGTTCGTCCGCCCTACTCCCGCTCCACCCGACGCAGCCCCCGCACCGGCGTCCACGACTCGACCACCAGCAGCGTGGCGTCGGCGTTCAGGCCGGTGACGACGACCTCGTGGATCTCGGCGCGGAACAGGTCGCCGGACGCCGGCCCGTCGAGCGGCCCGGCGAGCACCGCACGACCCGCGACCTTCGCGTCCCCGGGCCACGCCGCCTCGTCGGCGGGCGGGTCGACCGAGGCGCTGTGCAGCGCGAAGCGCGGGTCCCGTCGCAGGTCGGCGCCCTTGCGGGCGCCCGGCATCGATCCGAACGTGAGGTCGTCGCCGACGAACTGCACCTCGATGCCGCTGATCCGCGGCGACCCGTCGGCGCGCAGGGTGGCGATGGTCTTGTGCTTGTGGGCGTCGAACAGCGCGCGGGCCCGGACGGCGAACGCCGGCTCCGCGGACTCGAGGTCCCTCCAGGTGGCCATACCCCACGATGCCGCGGATCCCTGACAGCAACCGTCAGGCACGGTGTTCCCGCGCGCGTTCCCGGGTCTCGCGCGCCCCCGGGAGCGCGCGGGACCCGGGAACGCGCGCAACAGGCACCACGGTCCGCCGCTGACCCGCCGCGTCGGTCCGTCGACGCCCGGCGGCGGCCCGACACCGGGTCGTCCGGACTGCGCGCGCGGCTCCGCTCGGGCGGGCGGGAGCGGGCCACGTCACGTCGGCACCGGCCGCACTCGCAGTTACCCGCGAGTACCCTCCTTCGCAGGAAACGTCCCCCACGAAGGAGATCGACGATGCCCGAAGCCGTGATCGTCGCAGCGGCCCGCTCCCCCATCGGCCGCGCGTTCAAGGGGTCCCTCGCCGGAATGCGCCCCGACGACCTCGCCGCCCAGATGGTGAAGGCCGCGCTGGCGCAGGTACCCGCACTCGACCCCGCCGACGTCGACGACCTCATGCTCGGCTGCGGCCTGCCCGGCGGTGAGCAGGGCTTCAACATGGCCCGCATCGTCGCGGTGCTGCTCGGGCACGACACGATGCCCGGCACCACCGTCACCCGCTACTGCTCCTCCTCGCTGCAGACCACCCGCATGGCGCTGCACGCGATCAAGGCCGGCGAGGGTGACGTGTTCATCTCGGCCGGCGTCGAGACCGTGTCGCGCTTCGCCAAGGGCAACAGCGACTCGATCCCCGACACCCAGAACCCGCTGTTCGCCGAGGCGGGTGCGCGCACCGCCGCCACCGCGGAGTCCGGCACGGACACCTGGGTCGACCCGCGCAGCCAGGGCCTGGTCCCCGACGCCTACATCGCGATGGGGCAGACCGCGGAGAACCTCGCGCGCGCCAAGGGCGTCACCCGCGAGGAGATGGACCGCTTCGGCGTCCGCTCGCAGAACCTGGCCGAGAAGTCCATCGCCGACGGCTTCTTCGCCCGCGAGATCACCCCGGTCACGCTGCCCGACGGCACCATCGTCTCCACCGACGACGGCCCGCGCGCCGGCACCACCTACGAGGGTGTCTCGCAGCTCAAGCCGGTGTTCCGCCCGGACGGCCTGATCACCGCGGGCAACGCGTGCCCGCTCAACGACGGCGCCGCCGCCCTGGTGATCATGTCGGACACGAAGGCCGCCGAGCTGGGCCTCACCCCGCTCGCCCGGATCGTCTCCACCGGCGTCTCCGGCCTGTCGCCCGAGATCATGGGCCTCGGCCCGGTCGAGGCGTCGAAGAAGGCGCTCGCGCTGGCCGGCATGACCATCGACGACATCGACCTCGTCGAGATCAACGAGGCGTTCGCCGCACAGGTCATCCCCTCGGCCCGCGACCTGGGCATCGACGAGGACAAGCTCAACGTGCACGGTGGCGCCATCGCGATCGGCCACCCGTTCGGCATGACCGGGGCCCGCATCACCTCCACCCTGCTCAACGGCCTGCGCAGCCGCGACAAGACCATCGGCCTGGAGACGATGTGCGTCGGCGGCGGCCAGGGCATGGCGATGGTGCTCGAGCGCCTGAGCTGACCCCGTACGACGCACGGCGGCCCCGCACCGGATCGGTGCGGGGCCGCCGTCGTGCGGGGTGGGGCTAGTCCTGGCGCAGGTAGCTCAGCAGGCGCAGGATCTCGATGTAGAGCCAGACCAGCGTGGTCATCAGGCCGAAGGCGATGTACCAGGCGAACTTCGCCGGTGCGCCGCCGCGGATGGCCTGGTCGGCCGAGTCGAAGTCGAGCAGCAGGCTGAACGCCGCCACGCCGATCACGAGCAGGCTGAACCCGATGGCGAGCGGGCCGCCGTCGCGCAGGCCGGTGTTGACGCCGAACAGGCTCATCACCAGGTTGAAGATCATCAGGACGACGACGCCGATCAGCGCGCCCATCAGCCACTTGGTGAAGCGCGGGGTGACGCGGACCGCGCCGGTCTTGTAGACGACCAGCATGCCGAGGAACACCCCCGCGGTGCCGACGATGGCCTGCAACGCGATGCCCGGGTAGATGTCGTTGAAGATGCCCGAGATGCCGCCGAGCGCCACGCCCATCGCCGCGGAGTACAGCAGCACCAGCGGGGCACCGGCGAACTTCGGCTTGAAGATCAGGACGAGGGACACCACGAAGCCGACGATGAACGCGGGCAGCGCCAGGCCGTAGAGCCCCGACACCGCGGTGAGGGTGCCGAGCACGAGGGCGGTGCCCGCGCTCAGGCCCGTCTTCATGACGACGTCGTCGATGGTGATCGGGCGCTCGCCACCGGCGGCGCGCCCGTACTCGACCTGAGAGGTCTGGGTGTCGGCGTAGGCGGCGGCTCCGCTCATCGCGCCACCGCCCTGGCGGTCGAACGTGGCGTATCCGCCGCTGCCCCCGCTGGGCAGGTTGCGGAACGCGGGATTGCTGCTGCTGCGCACCTGGATCCTCCCTGGATGAATGCCGTGCATCCTGTCCAACGCGGGAGGCCCTGTCGACGTTCCCACGCGGGTAAAGAGAACATTACGCTGCGGCCGCACCGCCGCGCGGCGGGTCCAGCGCCACCCCCGCCTCCTCCAGCGCGGCCTCGGTGAGCAGCCGGGCGAACGCGCGGTCGCGCCCGTCGGCGGTCGCCAGGGGCGGGTCGGGCACGCCGACGACCGCGCACAGCTGCAGCAGCACGTCGTCGTAGGCGGAGAACACGGCGACCTGGCGCACGTGCGAGCCCGGCCGACCGGCGCGGACCTCGCGCCGCAGCCGGCGCACGTCGGCCACCACCTGCTCGAACGACGGGCCGGGCGACGGACGGCGGCGGCGCTCGAGCACCGCGCCGACCGCACGGGGCAGCAGCCGCAGTGTGACCCACAGGACGAGGGTCGGTGCCACTGCGACGAGTAGGTAGATCAGCAGCCCCACCAGGGGCGAGCGGTCACCCGCCACCCCTACGAGGGTACGCCGGACGAGGCCGGTGGCAGTACCGGCGGCGTCCGCCCGCGGTGCGCGGCTAGGGTCTGCCCGCATGTGGGCATTCTTCTCGCGCAGGCTGCGGATGTGGCTGATCCTGGCCGTCGGCGCTCCGGTGGCCGGCTTCCTGCTCGGCAAGGTCGGCGACCTCATCGAGGCCCGGCGCGGGCCGAACACCGTCAGCAAGGCCCTGCACACCGGGCGCCGGTGGCTGCAGCGGCGCACCAAGGGCCCGCTGGCCGCGCGCACCGCGGCCGACCCGGCCGGCGTCCGGGACGCGGGCGCGCCCGCCCGCTGACATGGCCACGTTCGTCCTCGTGCACGGCGCGTGGGGCGGCTCCTACGGGTTCCGGGCCGTGCGCAGGCTGCTCAACGCGGCCGGCCACGAGGCGCTGACGCCGAGCCTCACCGGGCTCGGCGAGCGCAGCCACCTCACCGGGCCGCACGTCGACCTGTCGCTGCACGTGCGCGACGTCGTCAACGTGCTGCACTACGACGACGTCGACGACGCGGTGCTGCTCGGCTTCTCCTACGGCGGCATGGTGGTCACCGGGGCGATGGAGCTGGTCGCCGACCGCGTCCGTGAGCTCGTCTACCTCGACGCCTTCGTCCCCGACGACGGCGACAGCGTGCGGTCGCTGACCGGCGGCGCGCTCGGCGACGACTCCCCCGACGCCCCGCCGACGGTGCCCGCGGGCATCCGCACCTTCGACGACCCGATCGTCGCCGCCCGCTCCAACCCGCGCCGCCACGCGCAGCCGATGCGCACGCTCACCGAGCCCGTCCGGGTCTCGGTGCCGGTCGAGAGGCGCGGGGTCGGGCTCACCTACATCCGGGCCACGCAGGATCCGAACGGCACGCTGTTCGACGCCTCCGCCGCCCGCGCCCGCACCTCGGACGCCTGGCGCTACCACGAGATCGCGACCACCCACATGGTCCCGGAGAACCGGCCGGAGGAACTCTGCGAGCTCCTCCTCGCACTGGCGTAGGTGCCCCGGTGCCGCATTCCCCGGGGGCTCGCACACAGGTCCGGTGGCCGGCACACGGGTCCGGCCCTGTGTGCGGGCCCGCGAGGGTGTGTGCGAGCGGGGGTGTCAGCGGCGGGTGAGGCCGTGCAGGAGGAGGTCGGCCAGTGCCTCGTAGGCCGCCGCGTCCTCCAGGGCCGTGCCCTCCGCCACCTCCCGCCGCTGGATGCGGACCATCGCGGCGCTCACGACGTCGCCGACGAAGCCCGCGTGCACCGGCCGGAACGCGCCCCCGGCCACCCCGGCGTCGACGAGCTGCTGCACCCGCCGGGCGGCGGCGCGCGTGTTGCGCTCGTAGACCTCGGCGGCGGGCGGGAAGGCGGCGACGTCGTCGAAGAAGGCGGCCGACGCCGTCGACAGCTCCCGGGCGACCGCTCGCAGGTAGGCGCCCACCTGTTCGGCCGGCTCGCCGGTCACCGACGCCTCCACCCGCTCGGTGGCACCGCGGAAGAAGTGCACCACCGCGGACCGGACGAGCTGCTCCTTGCTGCCGGCCAGCGCGTAGAGGGTGCGCTTGGAGCAGCGCAGCCGGGCGGCGAGGTCGTCGAGGGTGAGGTGGGCGAAGCCCTCGTCGAGCAGCAGGGTGACGAGGTCGTCGAACAGTTCGGTGCGCCGCGCCGCTCCCATGTCGACTACCCTAACCGGTACTCACGTACCGCTCACAGTACCGAGGGAGTCCCGCCATGGCCGTCGACCGCCTGCTGCCCACCCAGGAGGCGCAGGACCTGCTCGCCCTCGTCCGCGACATCGCCGACAAGGAGCTGGCCCCACGGGTCGAGGAGCACGAGAAGGCCGAGACCTACCCCGAGGGCCTGTTCGACACCCTCGCCGAGGCCGGGCTGATGGGCCTGCCCTACCCCGAGGAGCACGGCGGCGGCGGGCAGCCCTACGAGGTGTACCTGCAGGTGCTGGAGGAGTTCGCCGCGCGCTGGGCCGCCGTGGCGGTCGCGCTGTCGGTGCACGGCCTGTCCTGCCACCCGCTCGCCGCGTTCGGCACCCCCGCGCAGCAGGAGACGTGGCTCCCGCGGATGCTCGCCGGGGAGCTGGTCGGCGGGTACTCGCTGTCCGAGCCGCAGGCCGGCTCCGACGCGGCGGCGCTGGTCTGCAAGGCGGAGAAGGTCGACGCCGGCTACCGGATCACCGGGACGAAGGCGTGGATCACCCACGGCGGGATCGTCGACTTCTACGCCCTGTTCGCCCGCACCGGCTCCGGCAGCCGCGGGATCTCCTGCTTCCTCGCGCCGGGGCAGGCCGACGGACTCTCCTTCGGGAAGCCGGAGGAGAAGATGGGGCTGCACGCGATCCCCACCGTCACCGCGAACTGGGACGGCGCCGTCATCGAGGGCGACCGACTCATCGGCAAGGAGGGCGACGGCCTGCCGATCGCGTTCTCCGCGCTCGACTCCGGACGTCTCGGGATCGCCGCGGTGGCCACCGGGCTCGCCCAGTCGGCGCTGGATGCGGCCGTCGACTACGCCCACGAGCGCAGCGCGTTCGGGAAGAAGATCATCGACCACCAGGGGCTGGGCTTCCTGCTCGCCGACATGGCGGCCGCCGTCGACTCCGCCCGCGCCACCTACCTCGACGCCGCCCGCCGCCGCGACGCCGGGCGCGACTACTCGCGCCAGGCGAGCGTCGCGAAGCTGGTGGCCACGGACGCCGCCATGAAGGTCACCACCGACGCGGTGCAGGTGCTGGGCGGCTACGGCTACACCCGCGACTTCCCCGTCGAGCGGTACATGCGCGAGGCCAAGATCATGCAGATCTTCGAGGGCACCAATCAGATCCAGCGTCTGGTGATCAGCCGCAAGCTCGCCCGGTAACGCCTTCCGCGTTCGCCCGAAGTACGTGTGGTCGTCGCACGTGTGGGGGGAACATGGAGAACTCGGCGCAGGGCCTGTCGATGCTCGAGCCGGAGCACAAGGTCGTCGTCACCGGGGAGGAGCACCACCAGGCCGACCTGGCGCGCTGGGCCCCACGGGCGGACGGGCGGCCCCGGCGCGTGGCCGCCGAGCTGGGGTTCGTCACCGGCCCCCGCGGGCGGCGGGTGATCGAGGTCCGGGTCGACGGGCGACGGGTCGGGATCCTCACCGTGCTGATGTCGGAGCGGTACGCGCCGCACGTGTTCGACGTCCAGCGCCGGGGTGGGCGGCCCGGCTGCGTCGCGATGGTGGTGCACGGGCGGCGGGGGCTGGTCGAGGTGCAGGTGTACCTGCCGGAGGTGGCCCGGGACGGGACGGCCGTGCTGCCGCCCGCTCCGCTGCCCCTGCCGGTCCCGGCGCGGCCGGGCGGTCGGCCCGGGCCGGGCGGATCCGGCCCCGCACCGGCCCCGAGGGGACCGGGTGGCCGCGGACCCGCGCCGGCCGGTGCGCGACGCAGCCGCAAGCCGCTGTGGATCGTGGGGGGCGTGGTGCTGCTGGTCGCGGTCGGTATCGGGGTCGGTGGCGGCCCCGACGACTCGACGGAGGTGGGCACCCGTCCGGCGGCCGTCCCGGTCGTCGCGCTCCCGCCGACCACCGCGGCGGGCACGACCGCGCCGCGCGCGGCCGCCGCGACGAGCCGGGCGACGGCGGCTCCCGATCCCGATCGTGACAGCGCCGGAGACCCGGCCCGTGTCGCGCCTGCCGAGACCCGCCGTCCGGCTCCCGCGCCCGAACCCACCCGCACGACCGCGCGGGCGCCCGAGCCGGAACCGGGGCCGGAGCCGGAGCCGGCCGAGGTCTACTACGCGAACTGCGACGCCGTCCGGGCCGCGGGCGCCGCGCCCATCCGCGTCGGCGAGCCCGGATACCGATCCGCTCTGGACCGCGACGGCGACGGGCAGGGATGTGGCGCGGACTGACCTCGTCGCGCCCCGGCACCGTCCGGGCCGATGAGTTCCGCCGCCCCCACCCGTCACCACCGGGGTGACCCCCACCGACCTCTCCACCCTCGCCCGGCACGTCGACTCCGGTGAGATCCCCGGCCTCGTCGCCCTCGTCGCCCGGGACGGCGACGTCCGGGTTGAGATCTCCGGCCGGCTGCGCGTCGGCGGCCCGCCGGTCGAGCGCGACTCGATCTTCCGCATCAGCTCGATGACCAAGCCGATCGTCGCCGCGGCGGCGCTGCTGCTCGTCGACGACGGCCTGATCGGCCTCGACGAGCCCGTCGACCGGCTGCTGCCCGAGCTCGCCGACCGCCGCGTCCTGCGCCGCCTCGACGCCGGGCTCGACGACACCGTCCCCGCCCACCGGCCGATCACCGTCCGCGACCTGCTGACCTTCCGGCTCGGCTTCGGCATCGTCCCGGCCCCGCCCGGCACGTACCCGGTCCAGCGCGCCGCCGACGACCTGCACCTCGGCCAGGGCGCCCCCGGGACGCAGGCCCCGCCCGCGCCGGACGAGTGGCTGCGCCGCTTCGCGACCCTCCCGCTGCTGCACCAGCCGGGCGAGCGGTGGATGTACGGCACCGGGTCCGACGTGCTGGGCGTGCTGCTGGCCCGCGCGGCCGGCGCCTCGCTGCCCGAGCTGCTGCACGACCGCGTCCTGGGCCCGCTGGGCATGCGCGACACCGGGTTCCACGTCCCGGCGAGCTCGATCCACCGGCTGGCCACGCTGTACCGGCCCGGCGGGGAGGTCTCCGACGAGCCCGCGACGGGCGCGTGGAGCCGGCCGCCGGAGTTCCCGCAGGGCGCGGGCGGGCTGGTGTCGACCGTGGACGACTACCTGGCCTTCGACGAGGCGCTGCGCACTGGCGACCTGCTCCCCCGCGCGGCCGTCGCGGAGATGACGCGCGACCAGCTCGAACCCGGCCAGGGCGACGGCGTGTTCCTCGACGACGGGTTCGGCTGGGGGTTCGGGGTGGCGGTGCGCGCCGACGGCCGCTACGGCTGGGACGGCGGCCTCGGCACCTCCTGGCACCACCATCCCGGGACGGGCGTCACGGGCATCCTGCTCACCCAGGTCGAGTGGACCCAGGGGCCGCCCGCGGTGTGGTGGGACTTCTGGCGGATCGTCGAGGACGGCACTCCCGACCCGTTCGCCTCCGCGGAACGCCGCCGTTGACCTCCGGCCGCCGGGCGGCAGGCTGGTCGGCGACCCTGCGGAGGCGACGGTGCCGAGCACGTCGATCACCACTACGGACCAGGCGCGGGCCCGGGCCGAGTGCGGCCGCGTCTACTTCCCCCACCGCCTGACCGTCGCGCACGACCCGGGCGAGTTCGCGATGTCGCTCTCGGCCGTCACGCTCGGCCCGGTCTCGGCCGGGCTGCTCGCCTACAGCGGCGAGGTCCGCGTCGAGACCGGCGAGCTGGAGACCGGCTACGAGGTCAACGTCCCGCTCGACGGCGAGCTGCGCACCTGGACCGGGCACGCCGACGTCTGCGCCGACCCGGGCACGGCCGCGGTGTACCGGCCCGACGGGCGCACCCGGCTGCACGGCTGGGCGGGCGGCGGGCGGCTGTTCGGCCTGAAGATCGGGCGCAGCGTGCTGGAGGAGACGCTGGAGGAGCTGATCGACCGGCCGGTCCGCTCGACCGTCGCCCTGGCGTCGCGGCTCGACCTGCTCAGCGGCCCCGGACGGCAGTGGTGGGGCCTGGCCCGGTCCCTGGTGGATCTCGTGGAGGAACCGGACGGGCCCCTGGGGCGCCCGGTCGTCGCCCGGCCGCTGGCGCACGGCGTCGTCGCGGGCTTCCTCTACGCCGCCGACCACCCGTGGCGCGACCTGCTCGCCCGACGGCCGGCCGCACCGCGGCCCGCGACCGTCCGCCACGCCGTGGAGCTGCTGGAGGCGACGCCCGAGCACCCGTGGACCGTCGCCGACCTGGCCCGGCGGGTCGGCCTGACCACCCGCGGGCTGCAGGCCGGCTTCGCGCGGCACCTCGGCGTCGCCCCGACCGCGCACCTGCGCCGGATCCGGCTGGAGCGGGCCCACCTCGACCTGGTGGCCGCCGACCCGGCGCGCTGCTCGGTGGCCGAGGTCGCCCACCGGTGGGGCTTCACGCACCTCGGGCGGTTCGGCGCGGCCTACCGTGCCCGCTACGGCCGCCCGCCCTCGCACACGCTGCGGGCGGTGCGCTGATCGGAGCGGCCGGGTGCGCCGCGCGGATCGACCGTGACCCACGCCACACCTAGCGTCGGCCGGGTGACCGCCGCCGAGCTCGACTTCAACCCGCTGGTGTCGCCGCACCGGGAGGACCCGCACCTGTTCTACCGCGCCGCGCGCGCCCACCCGCCCCGTATGAGCCCGACGCTGGGCGCGTACATGGTGACCCGGTACGCCGACCTGCGCACCGTCATCGACGACCCGGCCACCTACTCCTCCGCCCCGGCCGTTCCGAAGATCTACGCGAACGCGCCCGAGGTCGTCGAGGTGCTGCGGCGCGGGAACGTGCCGGAGACCAACGCCGTGGTCAACGAGGACGAGCCCGCGCACACCCCGATCCGCCGCGTGTTCGACGCCGGGTTCACCGGGCCGCGCGTGCGGGCGATGCTGCCGACGATGCACGAGACCGCCGACGCCCTGATCGACGCCTTCCCCGACGGCCGGGCGGACCTCGTCGGCGACTACGCGGTCCCGTTCGTGCAGACGGTGATCAGCGCGATCATCGGTTTCCCCGCCGAGGACACCGCGCAGATCCAGGTGTGGACCGACGACCAGACCACGCTGTGGAACCCGCTGGCCCCCGTGGAGGCGCACCTCGCCTCGGCCGAGCGGATGGGCGAGTACACCCGCTACCTGCAGGCGCTGATCGACGAGCGCCGCGCGCGCCCCCGCGAGGACCTGCTCTCCGACCTGATCCACGGCGCGAACGGCTACCCCGGCCTGCCCGACGAGTACACGCAGTGCATCGTGCGGGGCGCCGCCCGTGTCGCCGGCTTCGACACCACACGCGACGCGATCACCTCGACGATGTACGCGGTGCTGGCCGATCCCTCGATCCGCGAGCGGGTGCTGGCCGACCCGGTGAAGACGATCCCGCGCGCCACCGAGGAGGTGCTGCGCCGCGACGCCCCGCACCGCGGCCTGTTCCGGATCACGACCCGCGACACGACCCTCGGCGGCACCGACCTCCCGGCGGGCACCCCCCTGCTGCTGCTGTTCGGTTCCGGCAACCGCGACGAGACGGTGTTCCCCGATCCCGACGCCGTCGACCTGGACCGCCCCAACGTCCGCGAGCACCTGGCGTTCGGACGCGGGCTGCACGTGTGCCCGGGCGCGCCGATGGCCCGCGCGGAGATCCGGGTGGCGCTGGAGCACCTGATGCGGCGGCTGCCCGGGATGTCGCTGGCCCCCGGGTACGAGCCGGTCTACATCGCCAGCTACTTCTTCCGCGGCCTGGAGTCGCTCGACGTCGTCTGGTGAGCGCGATGACTCCGGCGCCCGGCCGGGGTCCTACTCCCATGACCCCTCGCACCCCTCCGACGCTGCCCCGGGCCGCCGTCGACGCCGCCGTCGCGGACGAGCGCCGCCGCCTCGCCGACCTCGTCGACGGCCTGACCGACCCGCAGTGGCGGACGCCGTCGCTGTGCGCGGCCTGGACCGTCCGCGACGTCGTCGCCCACCTCACCACCACCACCCGGATCACCGTGCCGGGGCTCGTCGTGGCCGCGGTGCGGGCCCGCGGGGACTTCGACCGCATGGAGGTCCAGATGGCCGCGCAGCGGGCGGCGGCGTACTCGACGGCCGAGCTGGTGGCGCAGCTGCGGGCGAGCGCCGACTCCGCCCGCCGCTTCCCGGGCAGTGTGCCGATGGACCCCCTGATGGACCTCGTCATCCACGCCCAGGACATCGCGCGCCCGCTCGGCCTGCCCTACGCCTCGCCGCCGGAGGTGGTCGCCGCGAGCCTGGCGTACGTGGCCACCAGCCGGTTCATGGGCGGGCCGCGCCGGCTCGCCGGGCTGCGGCTGGTCTCGGCCGACACCGGTTGGACCCTCGGCACCGGCCCCGAGCTGCGCGGCCCGGACACCGACCTGCTGCTGGTCGCGTCGGGCCGGGCCGCCGGCCTCGACGCGCTCGACGGACCCGGCGTCGCGGTGCTCGCCGGGCGGCTGTCCTGACCCGGGCGACCGATGACTTCTCGGCCTGAACCGGGTCAACACCGGCATGAGCGGAACCGACACCGGACCCGGCCAGGTCGTCGTGAACCGGGCGATGTCGCTGGACGGCTTCATCGCCGGCCCGGACCACGCGATGGGCTGGATCTTCGAGCACCTGGACGGCGACGCGTTCCCCGAGGTCATGCAGGCCACCGGGGCCATGCTGGCCGGGCGGGGCACGCACGAGGTCGGCAGGCGGATGCGGGCGGACGCCGAGGGGACCGACTACGACGGCGGCCCGGTGTTCGTGCTGACCCACCACCCGCCCGCCGAGCCCGAGCCGGGGGTCACGTTCCTGTCCTGCGGTCTCGACGAGGCCGTCGCCGTCGCGCGTGCCGCCGCCCGGGAGAAGAACCTGGAGATCCTCGGGGCGGACCTGGCCGGCCAGTGCCTGCGTGCCGGGCTCGTCGACGAGGTCCTGGTCTACGTCCTGCCGGTGCTCCTCGGCGACGGCGTGCGGTTCTCGCCCCCGGGCCTCGGCCGGATCGACCTCGAACCGTTCGAGACCCGGTCGGCCGGCCCGGTGACGATGCTGCGGTTCCGGGTGCGGCGCCCGGCGTGACGTCCGGGGCCGTTTCCCGGAGCGATCCTCAGCCCTGCGGGACCGTCTGGAACGCCCGCACCTCGATCCGGGCGCGCAACGCCCGCGCGGCCTTCGTGGCCCACCCGACCGCGGCGTCCTCGTCGGGCACCTCGATCACCCACAGGCCCCCGAGGTACTCGGGGGCCCGGGTGAACGGGCCGGGCCGGGCGGTGGGGTCGCCGTCGGTCCCGTCGACCGTGATCGCGCTCGACGGCGGGTGCAGGCCCCCGGCGAAGACGAACACCCCCGACGAGGTGAGCTCCTCCATGAACGCGCCGGTGGCGGCCATGACCGCCTCGAGCTCCGCCGGGTCCATGGTGGCCATGGTGGGCTCCTCCTCGGAGTCGTGCGGGAGGGAGAGCAGGTACTGGGTCACGGTGGCTCCTCGGTCGACGAAGGTGTTCCCGGACGCGGTCCCCGTCGTCGAGCCACATCCGCCCGTAGGACGACGCGGGCCGGCCGGACTCATCGGTGACCGGTGGCACGATGTCGACGTGGCGCGGATCGGACCGGGGGACCTCCCGCTGACCCTGGAGGAGCTGCGGGTGGTCGCGCGCTACGCGGCCGAGAGCGCGCAGGACGTGCTCCCGCTCTTCGAGGCGGAGCACCCCGACGACGGCAGGCCGCGCGCCGCGACGCAGGCGGCGTGGGCGTTCGCGACCGGCGCGGAGCGGTCGATGCGGCAACGCGTCACCGCCCTCGACGCCCACCGGGCCGCGAAGGCCGCGACGACCGGGGCCGCGAGACACGCGGCCCACGCCGCAGGCGACGCCGCGGCCGCCGCCTACCTGCACCCGATCGCCCAGGCCACCCAGGTGGGCCACATCCTGCGCGCCGCCGCGCACGCCGCCCGGGCGGCGGAGCTGGCGGCCGACGACGCGCCGCGGCTGGGTGACCGGCGGATCGAGCGGGACCGGCTGCGCGCGTCCCCGGTCCTCGTGGAGGTCCTGCGGCGGTATCCGCCCGCACCGGACGGCACGGGCCGCGTCGCCCGGCTGATGGCGGCCCTGGACACCTCGTTGCGCCGGGCCTGACGGCCTGCGGACCGGGCACGGCGGTGCCGGCCGGCAGCCGGCCCTGCCGGATGCGGGCGGTGCCCCCGGCGGGATTCGAACCCGCACTCGAACCCTTTTAAGGGGCCTGCCTCTGCCGGTTGGGCTACGGGGGCCCGGGACCAGAGTAGGGCGTGCGGGGGGCGCCTGGGGGACCCGACGCCCCTGGCCGCTGTACCCCGGGCCGTGCCATCACCTAGCCTCCCCTGACAAAGGCTAGCCTCAACTAAGGAGTGCGAAATGGTGCGACGCCCGCTCACCGCGGTCACCGCCGCTGTGCTGATCACGGCCGCCATGGCCGCGTGCGGCGGGCCCGGTGCCGCGCCGTCCCCCGCCGACGGGACCAGGACGGTCACCCACGCGATGGGGACCGCGGAGATCGCCGGTACGCCGGAGCGGGTCGTCGTCCTCGACACCGGCGAGCTGGACACCGTGCTCGCGCTGGGCGTGACGCCCGCCGGCGCCGTCGCCGCCGACGCCACCGGCACGCTGCAGTCCTACCTGGGCGACCGGCTCGACGGCGTCGAGCAGGTCGGCACGATCCAGCAACCCGACCTGGAGGCGATCGCCGCGCTCGCACCCGACCTGATCCTCACCAACAAGAGCCGGCACGAGGACATCTACGACCGGCTCGACGCCATCGCGCCGACCGTCATGGCCGAGCGGGTCGGCGTCGCGTGGCGGGAGAACGTCGCGCTGGCCGGGGAGGCGCTGGGCCGGGTGGCGGAGGCCGACGCCGCGATGGCTGAGTACCGGGCGAAGGCGCAGCAGACCGGCGCCCGGTTCGGCGACCCGTCACAGCTCGCGGTGAGCATGGTCCGCTTCACCGGAGAGTCCATCCGGCTCTACGGCGAGGCCTCCTTCATCGGCACCGTCCTGGAGGACGGCGGGTTCGGCAGGCCGCAGGCCCAGCAGGTGGCCGAGACCTTCACCGAGGTGAGCGCCGAGGAGATCGGCCGGGCCGAGGGCGACCTGGTGTTCTACTCGACCTTCGGTGACGAGGGCGCCACCGACGCCGCGACGGTGCTCGGCGGGCCGCTGTGGTCGCGGCTCGCCGCCGTGCGGTCCGGCGACGCGCACGAGGTCTCCGACGACCTGTGGTACCTGGGCATCGGCCCGATCGCGGCCGGGCAGATCCTCGACGAGCTCGCGACCTACGCGCCGTGAACCGGCTCAGGAGGCGCGTGTCTCCGCGGGGACCCGCTCCTCCTGGCCGTCGCCGACCGGTGGGTTCGCGCGCTCCGACCGGGGCCGGTCGCTGCCCGCGACCCGGTGGAAGTCGGCGCGCGGGTCGTTGATCTGGCCCAGCGACACGACCTCACGGCCCAGGAACAGCGCCCCGGTCCAGTCGAAGACGATGCGGATCCGACGGTTCCAGGTGGGCATCCGGCTCACGTGGTAGGTGCGGTGCATGAACCAGGCGACGATGCCGCGCAGCTTGATCCCGTAGATCTCCGCGACGCCCTTGTAGAGCCCGAGGCTGGCGACGGATCCCGCGTAGTTGTGCTTGTACTGCTTCAGCGGCCGCTGCCGGATGTGCGCGACGATGTTGTCGGCCAGCGTCTTGGCCTGCCGGACGGCGTGCTGGGCCGACGGGCTGGTCTTGGCGTCCGGGTCGTCCTTGGACAGGTCCGGCACCGAGGCGCAGTCGCCCGCGCAGAAGACCCCGGGCATGCCCTCGACCTGCAGCTCGGCCGAGCACACGACGCGCCCGCGCTCGTCACGCGGCAGGTCGGTGTTCTCCAGCATCGGGTTGGGCTTGACGCCCGCGGTCCAGATGATCGTGTCGGTGTCGAAGGACTGGCCGTCGTCGAGGACGACGTGGCCGCCCTCCAGCGTCTTCACGCGGGTGTCGAGGTTGACCTCGATGTCGGCGTCGAGCAGCCGCTCGACGGTGTAGCGGCCCATCTTCGGGCCCACCTCGGGCATGATCCGCCCGGCCGCCTCGACGAGGATCCAGCGGATGTCCTCGCGGTGGATCGTCTCGTAGTAGCGGCTGGCGTAGCGGGCCATGTCGGCGAGCTCCGCGAGCGCCTCGATCCCGGCGTAGCCGCCGCCGACGACGAGGAAGGTGAGCAGCCGGCGCCGCAGCGCGGGGTCGATCGTGGTGGCGGCCGCGTCGAGCCGCGAGAGCACGTGGTTGCGCAGGTAGATGGCCTCGCCGACGGTCTTGAACGCGATGCCGCACTCGGCCAGCCCCGGGATGGGCAGGGTGCGCGCGACCGAGCCGGGCGCCACGACCAGCACGTCGTAGCCGACGGTCGTGACATGCCCGGCGGCCAGCTCGGCCGTGACCTCGCGCTGCGCGTGGTCGATCCGGGTGACCCGGCCGGTGAGGTGGTGGCACTTCTGCAGCACCTTGCGCAACGGCACCACCACGTGCCGGGGCTCGATCGAGCCGGCCGCCGCCTCCGGGAGGAAGGGCTGGTAGGTCATGTGGGGCTGCGGGTCGATCACGGTGATCTCGGCCTCGGAACGGCGCAGCTTCTTCTGCAGTCGCAGCGCCGTGTACATCCCGACGTACCCGCCACCGACCACGACGATCCTGGTGTTGCCCATGACCTCATGTTCCCACTCTCACCGGGGTTTTACCCGCGGTCGGGGCGTGACGGCCGTGACGGTCGAACAGGAGCCCGAGCGGGCGCGCGGGCCGTCGTCGACCTGCGGTTTCAGGTGGCGTGCAGCCCCGCCGCCCGCGCCGCCGCCCGCAGGACCTCCTCCAGCATCGCCGGGGTGAGCCGTCCGGTGAAGGTGTTCTGCTGGCTCACGTGGTAGCAGCCGAACACCCGCAGCGGCCACGGGCCCGCGAGCTCCACCTGCACCCCGTGCCCGAACCGCGGCCGGGGACGCGGCACCGTCCAGCCCGCCCCGGCCAGCACCGGCAGCAGCGCCTGCCAGCCGAACCCGCCGAGCACCACGACGGCGCGGGGCCGCAGCAGCGCCAGCTCCGCGCGCAGCCAGGCCCCGCAGGTGTCGCGCTCCTGCGGTGTCGGCTTGTTGTCCGGCGGTGCGCAGTGCACGGGCGCGGTGATCCGGACCCCGTGCAGCTCCAGGCCGTCGTCGCGGTGCACGGCCGTGGGCTGGTTGGCCAGGCCGACGGCGTGCAGCGCGGCGAACAGCACGTCGCCGGACCGGTCGCCGGTGAACATCCGGCCGGTGCGGTTGGCCCCGTGCGCGGCCGGGGCGAGCCCGACGACCAGCAGCCGCGCGTCGGCCGGGCCGAGGCCGGGCACCGGGCGCCCCCAGTACTCCTCGTCGCGGAACGCCGCCCGCTTCTCCCGCGCCACCCGCTCGCGCCACTGCACCAGCCGCGGGCAGGCCCGGCAGCCGGTGACGGCGGCGTCGAGCGCGGCCAGGGTCGGGAAGCCGGCGACGTTCACAGGATCGAGCGGGCGATCCCGTCGAGGATGTCGTGCTCGCTGACGACCAGCTCGGTGATGCCGGCCCGCTCGCGCAGCTCCGCGGCCAGCACCTCGACGATCAGCGCGCCGCCCCCGATGACGTCGATGCGGCCGGGGTGGATCGCGCCGTACCGGCCGCGTTCCTCCCGGGAGGCCCCGAGCAGCTCGTCCGCGACGCGGTGCAGGTCGTCGCCGGTGAGCCGGGACAGGTGCACGGCGGCCGGGTCGTACTCGTCGAGCCCGAGCGCCACCGCCGACAGCGTGGTGATCGTGCCCGCGACGCCGACCCAGGTGCGCACCCCGGTGACGTCGACGGCGGCGAACGCCTCGTCGAGGATCCCGGCGGCCACTGTCCGCGCCTCCGCGACCTCGTCGGCGGTGGGCGGGTCGCCGTGCAGACAGCGCTCGGTGATGCGCACCGACCCGACGTCGACCGAGCGCGCGGCGCTGACCTGCGCCGACCCGTCGACCAGCGCGCCGACGACCAGCTCGGTGGAGCCGCCGCCCACGTCGACGACGACGAACGGGCCGTCCTCGGCGTCCAGGTCGCCGACCGCCCCGACGAAGGACAGCGCGGCCTCCTCGTCACCGGAGATCACCTCGGCGTCGACGCCGAGGGTGTCGCGGACCATGCCGAAGAAGTCGTCGCGGTTGGCCGCGTCGCGGGTGGCGGAGGTGGCGACCATCCGGACCCGCTCGACCCCCTTGCGGCGCAGCACTGCGGTGTAGTCGGCCAGCGCCACCCGGGTGCGCTCCAGCGCCTCGGGGGCCAGCACGCCGCTGGCGTCGACGCCCTGGCCGAGCCGGACGATCCGCATCTCGCGGTGCACGTCGCGCAGCGACCCGTCCGGGGAGGCGTCGGCGACGAGCAGGCGGATCGAGTTCGTCCCGCAGTCGATGGCGGCCACTCGCGACATGCACGCTCCCCAGGTTCGTTTCCGGCGCGATCACCGTACGGGACGGCCCCGTCGCGACTACCCTCTCGTCATGGCCACGCGCAGCGACCGGGCCGTGCGGGTCCCCGCCCAGCACACCCCGACCGACGACCGGCCCCGGCCGGCCGACGGCGCCACGCACGTCGTCGAGAACCAGCCGCCCCCGCTCGCCGGTTTCGACGCACTGGCCTGCGACCCCGCGCTCACCGACGCCGTCACCCGGGAGGGCGCGGGCGACGCGCTGGCCCATCTCGGCACGCTCGCCGCGCTCGTCGCCTCACCGGAGGCACGGGAGCACGCCCGCCTCGCCGACACCCACCCCCCGGTGCTGCGCACCCACGACCGCTACGGCCACCGCGTCGACGAGGTCGACTACCACCCGTCGTGGCACTGGCTGATGGGGAAGTCCGTCGGCTGGGGGCTGCACGGCCGGCCGTGGCTGGCCGGGCCGGGCGAGGGCGCGCACGTGGCCCGCGCGGCGGGCTTCTACCTGATGAGCCAGCTGGAGGCCGGGCACTGCTGCCCGATCTCGATGACCTACGCCGCGGTCCCCGCCCTGCGCGCCGACCCCGTCCTCGCCGCCGCCTACCTTCCCGGGCTGCAGACCCCGCACTACCAGTTCGGGCTCGCCGAGCCCTCGCGCAAGGCGGGGCTGCTCGCCGGCATGTCGATGACCGAGAAGCAGGGCGGGTCCGACGTCCGCGCGGGCTCCACCACGGCCGTCCCCGGCGCCGACGGCACCTACCGGCTCACCGGGCACAAGTGGTTCACCTCCGCCCCGATGAACGACGTCTTCCTGACGCTCGCGCAGGCCCCCGGCGGCCTCACCTGCTTCGTCCTGCCCCGGGTCCTGCCCGACGGGGCGCGCAACGCGATCCGGCTGCAGCGCCTCAAGGACAAGCTGGGCAACCGCTCCAACGCCTCGGCCGAGATCGAGTACACCGGCGCCACCGGCTGGCGGCTCGGCGACGAGGGGCGCGGCGTCGCGACGATCATCGAGATGGTGTCGATGACGCGCCTGGACTGCGTGCTCGGCTCCGCGGCGGTGATCCGGGCGGCGCTGACGGAGGCCGCCCACCACGTCGCGCACCGCCGCGCGTTCGGCTCGGTCATCGGCGAGACGCCGCTCATGCAGGCGGTGATCGCGGATCTGGCGCTGGAGTCCGAGGCCGCCACCGCGCTGGGGATGCGCCTGGCCGGGGCCGTCGACCGCGGCGAGCGCGACTTCCTGCGCCTGGCCCTGCCCGCGTCGAAGTACCTGGTGTGCAAGCGGGCGCCGGCCGCGGTCGCCGAGGCGCTGGAGTGCCTGGGCGGCAACGGGTACGTCGAGGAGTCGGGGATGCCGCGGCTCTACCGCGAGGCCCCGCTCAACTCCATCTGGGAGGGCTCGGGCAACGTCACCGCCCTCGACGTCCTGCGCGCGGTCACCCGCGAACCCGACTCGCTCGACGCGGTGCTCGCCGAGATCGACCTGGCCGCGGGCGCCGACGAGTGGTTCGACCGCGCCGTCCACGAGCTGCGGATCGAGCTGCGCAGCCGCGAGGAGCGACGGGCCCGGCGGCTGTCGGAGATGCTCGCCCTGTGCCTGCAGGGCAGCCTGCTGCTGCGGTTCGCCCCCGAGGAGGTGGGCCGGGCGTTCGTCGCGAGCCGGTTCCTGCCCGACGGGCCATGGCGGACGCCCGGCACGCTGCCCGCGGAGGCCCACATCGACGCCCTCACCGCCCGGGTCACCCCCACCCCCTGACCCGCGAGTCGGGACATCCGTGCGACCGACATCGCGGGTCCGTGCGTCAGGCGCAGGGACCCGCGGCCCACCAGTCGCCCAGTTCGGCCAGGGCCTCGTCGCCGAAGGGGTTGACGCCCGGGCCCGCGGCCAGCGCGTGCGCGACGTGGACGTGCAGGCACTTGACGCGGTCGGGCATCCCGCCCGCGCTCACCGCCGTGCCCAGCGACTCGATCGCGTCGCGCTCGGCCAGGTAGGCGTCGTGGGCCCGCCGGTAGGCCGCGGCGAGCTCGGGGTCCTCGGCCAGGCGGTCCTGCATCTCGCGCATCCGGCCGTCGGCCTCCAGGCTGCCGATGCGCGAGTTCAGCCGCGAGCACGTCAGGTAGTAGAGCGTCGGGAACGGCGTGCCGTCCTCCAGCCGGGGGGCGGTCTGCACCACCGACGGGAGCGCGCACGGGCAGCGGTGCGCGACGTCGCGCACCGCCCGCGGGGCCCGGCCGAGCTGGGCCGCCACCGCGGCTGCGTCGGCGTCGGAGATGCCGGTCATGCGGGTCCTTCGGTGGTGTCGCGCCACAGCCGCCGGTACCACGGCTCGTCGCGGAACGGGTCGGGCACGACGTCGGCGGCCGGGTCGGGCGGGAGCTGCACGACGTAGGGGGTCTCCCCCGGCGCGACGTAGCCCAGCCGCGACCGCGCCTCCGCCGCCGTGACGTCGGGATCGGACAGTCGCGCGCTCTCCCGGGACAGCTCGCCGACCTCCGCGGCCAGCGCCTCCTGCTGTGCGGTGACGGCCGCGAGCTCCTGCTGCTGGGCGACGTAGTTGCGCAGCGGGACGGCGACGGTGAGCGCGAGCGCGCACACGACGATCGCCAGCACGGCGGCCCGGCGGGTCGAGGACACGCCGAGCAGCCCGGTCGTCGCGGCGACGACGGTGCCCGCGCGCGAGCGGACCTTCGTCAGCTGCGGCTCACGGACGCGGCGCCGGGCCGCGCCGCCACCCGCGCCCGACGGCGGGGCGGGACGGCGCGTCCGGGTGCGCTCGTCGGGCACGCCTCAGCCGCCTGCTCGCACGCACCGCACGACTCGGTCGCACGGATGTCCCGACTCGCGGGGCATGGGGGTCAGGCCCCCGCCGTGGGGGTGAAGCGGGGGAAGGCCAGGTCGCCCGCGTAGCGCGCGGCGTCGCCCAGGAACTCCTCGATGCGCAGCAGCTGGTTGTACTTGGCCACGCGCTCCGAGCGGGCCGGGGCCCCGGTCTTGATCTGCCCGCAGCCGGTGGCGACGGCGAGGTCGGCGATCGTGGTGTCCTCGGTCTCGCCCGAGCGGTGGCTCATCATGCAGCGGTAGCCGGACATGTGGGCGAGCGCGACGGCGTCGAGGGTCTCCGACAGCGTGCCGATCTGGTTGACCTTCACCAGCAGCGCGTTGGCCGCGCCGCGGGTGATGCCCTCCTCGAGCCGCTCGGGGTTGGTGACGAACAGGTCGTCGCCGACGAGCTGGACCTTGTCGCCGATCGCCTCGGTGAGCGCGACCCAGCCGTCCCAGTCGTCCTCGTCGAGCGGGTCCTCGATGGACACCAGCGGGTAGGCGCCGACCAGCTCGGCGTAGGCGTCCGACATCTGCGCCGACGAGAGCCTGCGGCCCTCGTAGGAGTAGACGCCCTCGTTGTGGAACTCGGTGGCGGCCACGTCGAGCGCGAGCACGATGTCGCGGCCCAGGGTGTAGCCGGTCTTCTCGACGGCCTCGGCGATCAGGTCGAGCGCGGCGCGGGTGCCGGGCAGGTCGGGGGCGAAGCCGCCCTCGTCGCCCAGGCCGGTGGCCAGGCCCTTCTTCTTGAGCACCGACTTGAGCGAGGCGTAGACCTCGGCCCCCCAGCGCAGGGCCTCCCGGAAGGACTCCGCGCCCACCGGGGCGATCATGAACTCCTGGACGTCGACGGAGCTGTCGGCGTGCGCGCCGCCGTTGATGATGTTCATCATCGGCACCGGCAGCACGTGCGCGCCCGCCCCGCCGAGGTAGCGGTAGAGATCGAGCCCGGAGGACTCCGCGGCGGCCTTGGCGACCGCGAGCGAGACGCCGAGGATGGCGTTGGCGCCCAGCTTGGACTTGTCGGGCGTGCCGTCGAGGTCGAGCAGGACCTGGTCGATGAGCCGCTGGTCGACGGCCTCCATGTCCTTCAGCTCGGGGGCGATGACGTCGAGGACGTTCTGCACGGCCTTCTCGACGCCCTTGCCGCCGAAGCGCAGCGGGTCGCCGTCGCGCAGCTCGACCGCCTCGTGCTCGCCCGTGGACGCGCCCGACGGGACCGCGGCGCGGCCCAGCGTGCCGTCCTCCAGGGACACCTCGACCTCGACCGTGGGGTTGCCCCGCGAGTCGAGGATCTCCCGTGCGCCGACCTGCTCGATGACCGCCACCAGTGCTCCGCTCCATGCAGTGTTCCGGGGTTCCGCGGTCAGGGTAGTCGGGCCGGCGCGGTATCCCGCGCAGGTGTCGACGGGCGGGTCCGCACGCTTTAACGTGGGAGCGACCATGACGGGTCCCGACCTCTTCGCCTCGTTCCGGCGCGCCGAGATGCTGGTGGCGCGCAGCCGTCCCCTCGACGCCCTGCAGGCGCTCGCCCCGGTGCTGGACAGCCAACCCGACGACGCGTCGGTGCAGCTGCTGGCCGGGCGCGCCTACCTCAACTCGGCGCAGCTCACGAGGGCCGAGCAGGCGTTCGTCCGGGTGCTCGACCTCGACCCCACCGACCACTACGCCCGGTTCGCGCTGGGCAAGGCGCTGCACCGCCAGGGCCGACTCCCCGAGGCGCACGCGCAGCTGAAGATGGCCGCCGCGATGGACCCCCGGCCGGAGTACCAGGAGGCG
This sequence comes from Pseudonocardia hydrocarbonoxydans, assembly GCF_006539565.1. GTDB lineage: Bacteria > Actinomycetota > Actinomycetes > Mycobacteriales > Pseudonocardiaceae > Pseudonocardia > Pseudonocardia hydrocarbonoxydans. The sequence continues at coordinate 91,959 of NZ_BJNG01000020.1, read as the reverse complement.
CTGGGCGAGGTCCGGGCGCGCATGGCACTCGAGGACGACTGACCCGGTTCCCCGACCCGGACCGATCCGACCTACCGGACCAACGCACCGAAAACGCCGCTGACCTGCGGAAACGTGGTCTTCCCCCGGCGCGCCGGGCAAGCTAGCCTCCCCCTGCCTCTACTGAGGCTCACCTGGCTTCGGGGAGGACGGCGACATGCTGCTCGGCAATCTGCTGATCGGGCTGCGCGAGGGCCTCGAGGCCGCGCTCGTCGTGAGCATCCTCGTCGCGTTCCTGGTGCGCACCGACCGGCGCGGCGCCCTGCCCAAGGTGTGGCTCGGGGTCGGGATCGCGGTGGCCGTCAGCGTGGGTGTGACGTTCGTCCTCACCCTCACCCGGCAGGCGCTGACGTTCGAGGCGCAGGAGACCTTCGGCGGCGTCCTGTCCATCGTCGCGGTGGGGTTCGTCACCTGGATGATCTTCTGGATGCGCGGGGCGGCGCGGTCGATCTCGGGTGAGCTGCGTGGGCGGCTGGAGGGCGCGCTGCAGATGGGGTCCGGAGCGGTCGTCGTCATGGCGGCGCTGGCGGTCGGGCGCGAGGGGCTGGAGACGGCGTTCTTCTTCTTCGCCGCCGCGCAGGCGGCGGGCGAGACCACGGGCCCGCTCATCGGCTTCCTCGCCGGCATCGCGATCGCCGTCGCCATCGCCTACCTGGTCTACCGCGGCGCCGTCACCCTGAACATGGGCCGGTTCTTCACCGTCACCGGTGTGCTGCTGATCCTCGTCGCCGCCGGGATCCTGGCCTACGGCGTCCACGACCTGCAGGAGGCCGGGATCCTGCCCGGCCTGACCACACTCGCCTTCGACGTCAGCAGCGCGGTCCCGCCGGACTCCTGGTACGGCGTGCTGCTCAAGGGGGTCTTCAACTTCTCCCCGGCGACCACGGTGCTGGAGGCGATCGTCTGGGTCGCCTACGTCGCCGTGGTGCTCCCCCTGTTCCTGCGGCCCTCCCGGGCCGTCGCCACCGCACCGTCCGCATGAGGAGAACCATGTCCCGCACGACCCTCGCCCTCGCCGGGCTCTCGGTGGCCGGCCTCGCCCTCACCGGCTGCGTCAGCACCGCCCCCGCACCCGACACCGGGGAGGGCGGGCCGATCAGCGTGACGGCCTCCGACGACGCCTGCGAGCTCGGCGCCACCGAGGCGGCGGCCGGCACGATCTCCTTCGACATCACCAACACCGGCTCCACGGTCACCGAGTTCTACCTGTACGCCACCGGCGGCCGGATCATGGGCGAGGTCGAGAACATCGGCCCGGGGCTCAGCCGGCAGCTGATCGTCGAGGTCCCCGACGGCGGCGTGTACGAGACCGCGTGCAAGCCCGGCATGGTCGGCGACGGCATCCGCGGCGCGTTCACCGTCACCGGCTCGGCGCAGCGCTCCGTCGACACCGACACCCGGCTCGCCGAGGCCACCGCCGGGTACGCCCGCTACGTGGCCTCCCAGGTCGAGGCGCTGGTGCCCAGGACGCAGGAGTTCACCGACGCGGTCAAGGCCGGCGACGTCGCGGGCGCGCAGGCGCTGTACCCGGTCGCCCGCACCTACTGGGAGCGCATCGAGCCGGTCGCGGAGTCCTTCGGCGACCTCGACCCCCGCATCGACGGGCGCGACGACGGGGAGCCCGGCGTCGAGTTCACCGGCTTCCACCGCCTGGAGCGCGACCTGTGGCAGGACGGGCTGCAGCCCGACTCCGCCGCGGTCGCCGACCGGCTGATGGCCGACATCACCGAGCTCGCCGGCCGCGTGCCGACCGTCGAGCTGACGCCGCTGAGCCTGGCCAACGGCGCGAAGGAACTCCTCGACGAGGTCGCCACCGGCAAGATCACCGGTGAGGAGAACCGCTACTCGCACACCGACCTGTGGGACTTCCGCGCCAACGTCGACGGGTCGCGGGGCGCCGTCGCGGCGCTGCGCCCGGTGATCGACGAGCGCGATCCCGAGCTCGGCGCGCTGCTCGACGAGCGCTTCGCCGCCGTCGACGCGCTGCTGGAGGACTACCGCGACGGCGACGGGTTCGTGCTCTACACCGCGCTGACCCCCGACGACGTCCGCGCCATGTCCGACGCGGTCGACGCGCTGGGCGAGCCGGTGAGCCAGGTGGCCGGGGTCGTGTCCGCATGACGCTGTCCCGGCGCAGGCTGCTGGGGGCCGGGGCCGCCGCGGTCGGGATGGGCGCGCTGGGTGCCGCGTGCGGTGCGCCCGCCGCGACCCCCGTGCCGGACGGGGTCGTGCCGTTCCGCGGCGAGCACCAGGCCGGGATCGTCACCCCGGCCCAGGACCGCCTGCACTTCGTCAGCCTCGACGTGGTGACCGCCGACCGCGCGGAGGTGGCGGACCTGCTGCGGCGCTGGACCGCGGCCGCCGAACGGATGACCGCGGGCGCGGAGACCACCCCGGGCGGGGCCACCGGCGGCAACCCGAACTCCCCTCCCGACGACACCGGGGAGGCACTCGGCCTCCCGCCGGCGGCGCTCACCCTCACCTTCGGCGTGGGGGCGTCGCTGTTCGCGAAGCTCGGTCTGGACCCCTCGCTGGTGCCGCCCGCGCTGGCCGCGCTGCCGCCGTTCCGCGGCGACCAGCTCGATCCCGCGCTCTCCGGCGGCGACCTGTGCGTCCAGGCCTGCTCCGACGACCCCCAGGTCGCCGTGCACGCCGTGCGCAACCTCGTGCGTATGGGGTTCGGCGTCACGGCGGTGCGGTGGTCCCAGCTCGGGTTCGGGCGCACGTCCTCGACGTCGACGTCGCAGGCCACCCCGCGCAACCTGTTCGGGTTCAAGGACGGCACCCACAACGTCAAGGCCGAGGACCCCGACGACCTGCGCGAGCAGGTGTGGGTGGCCCCCGGCGACGGACCGGCCTGGCTCGACGGCGGCACCTACCTGGTGGCCCGGCGGATCCGGATGCACGTGGAGATCTGGGACCGCACGTCGCTGGCCGAGCAGGAGACGATCATCGGGCGGACCAAGGGGGTGGGGGCGCCGCTGGGCGGCACGGCCGAGTTCGACCTCGCCGACTACGCCGCCGTCGACGGGACCGGCGAGCCGCGGATCGCGCAGAACGCGCACATCCGGCTGGCGTCGGCGCAGGCGCTGGGCGGGGTGAAGATCCTGCGCCGCGGCTACAACTTCGTCGACGGCAGCGACGGCCAGGGCCACCTGGACGCCGGCCTGTTCTTCGTGGCGTTCATGCGCGACCCGCAGGCCCAGTTCGTGCCCATGCAGCGCGCGCTGGCCGACGCCGACGTGCTCATGGAGTACATCGAGCACACCGGGTCGGCCGTGTTCGCCTGCCCCGCGGGGCTGGGCGGGGGCGGGTACTGGGGTCAGTCGCTGTTGGAGGCCTGAGCGGCGTTCGCGTAGCGGTCGGCCGCGGCCCAGACCAGCCGGGCGTACTCGCCGGAGCGGTTGTAGGTGAGCACGCCGTCCCACCATCCGGCGCCGTCGGCGGTGTCGCGGCCGTCGGCGCACAGGTAGGCGGCGGCACCGCGGGCGGCGTCGTCGATCTGGTGGGGGTCGCGCACGCCGTCGCCGTCGCCGTCGGCGCCGTACAGCTCCCAGGTCGTCGGCAGGAACTGCAGCGGTCCGACGGCGCGGTCGTGCACGGTGTCGCCGTCGAGCGCGCCGCCGTCGGTGTCGAGGATCTCGCGGACGCCGTCGGAGCCGTCGAGGGGCACCCCGACGATCCGCGGGCTCGGCACCCCGTCGGCGCCCAGGCTCGACCGGCCCAGGTTCCCGTGGTCGGACTCGACGCGGGCGACGGCGGCCAGCGTCGTCCAGGACAGCCGGCAGTCCGGGGTGTCGGCGCGTTGCGCCAGCTCCGCCGCGCCGTAGGCCCGCACCGCGCGCGAGGGGACGCCGGTGCGCTCGGCGGTCGCCTCCGCCCAGCTGCCGAGGTCGACGTCCGCGGGCAGCGGGGCGTCCTGGGCGACGGGGGTGTCGCGGTCGACGTCGGCGGCGACCAGCCCGTCCCCGCCGCGGCCACGCTCCCCCTGCGCGCCGACGACGACGGCGACCAGGAACGCGATCACCACGGCGGACGCGACGAGCGCGGCGAGCACCCCGGCGGCGGAACGACGGACGGGACGGCGGTTCACCGCGTCCAGACTAGCCCGGTCCCGGGGGCCGGGCGGCGGATCAGCGACCGGGCCAGAACCGCAGCCACGCCTGCTCGTCGAGGGCGTGGGGGTCGAGACCGGCGTCGCGGGCGGCGGACTCCGCGGCGCGCACGTCGGCGTCGAAGCGGCGGGCGGTGGTGCGCAGCTCGGCCTCGGGGTCGATCCCGGCGAGCTTCGCGCGGGCGGCGAGCGCGAACAGCTGCTCCCCCACGCCGCTCCCGGACGGCAGCAGCTCCGGCGGCAGCCCGGCACGCGAGGTGCGCCCCGCGAGCTTCGCGGCGAGCGCGATCGCGGGCTGCGCGGTGGCGACCCCGTCGACGCTGGACTCCCGCTGCTTCTCCGCCCGCTTGAGCTCCTCCCAGCGGTGCTCCTGCCGCTCCGCGGTGTCGACGCGCTCCGTGCCCGCGAACACGTGCGGGTGCCGCCCGACCAGCTTCGCGACGAGGTCGGCCGCGACGTCGTCGATGGTGAACGGCTCGGGCCCCTCGGCGGCCACGCGGGCGTGGAACAGGACCTGCAGCAGGACGTCGCCCAGCTCCTCGCGGATCGCGGCGCGGTCGCCGTCCTCGACCGCCTGGTACAGCTCGTAGCACTCCTCGACCAGGTACTGCAGCAGCGAGGCGTGGGTCTGCTCGGCGTCCCAGGGACAGCCGCCGGGCGAGCGCAGCCGGTCCATCACCTCGACGGCGTGCAGCAGCGGGGAGTCGGTCACGGCGAGGCGGGCGACAGGATGGTGCCGGCCGTCTGCTCCTGCCCGACGACGGCGAGCTGGATCGGGTCCCACACCCCGAACCGGGGGTTGACCTGCACCCCCAGCTCCTGGGCGTCGGGCTGGAGCAGGCGGTAGCCGATGAGCTGGAGGTCGGTCTGCGAGAGGCGGTCGACCGCGGCCGGGCCCTCGGGGGGCAGGTCGGTGGTGCGGTCCAGGATCCGGATGACGGTCCACGGCGCGCCGTCCTGCGCGGGGCGCAGCACGACGACCGAGCCGGCCTCGGTGCCGAACGCGAACGACGTGGCCAGCGCCGCGTTGTCGCCGGCCCGCACCTGCTGGGCGCGCTGCTCGGCGGGGGCCCCGGCGAACACGGCCTCGGCGTCGGCCCCGCCGGCGACCACGGCCCGCGCGGCCCCGATCGCCTCCTCCTCCGACGGGACGGCGACGAACTCGAGGGTGACGGCGAGGCGGTCGACGTAGCGCGCGGCCAGCGCGGCGGCGGCCAGGTCGTCGCGGATCTTCTCGCGCTGCACCTCGGGGGTGTAGAGCGAGGAGCGGGCCAGGTCCTCGGGGCTGCCGGCCGTGGCCAGCGCCGCGTCGAGGTCGGCGTCGCTGATCACGATGCCCTCCTCGGCGGTGCGGCGGTCCAGGAGGTCGCCGAGGATCGCGCTCGTGACGATCTCGCGGGCAACCTGCGACGGCCCGTAACCACCGCCCGCGCCCTGGTTGCGGCCCTGCACCGCCTCCGCCTTGTCCGGGCCCAGCGCGATCGCGATCTGGTCCTGCACCGTGCCCAGAGCGATCGCCTCGGAGCCGACGATCGCCGCCGAGCCCGCCTGGCTCGGACCGGTGCCGCACCCGCTGACCATCGCGCCCACGACCGCCACCGCGGCCACGACCCGTCCCACCTGCCTACGCACGGCGCCCACCCTCTCACGCCCCCGCGAGTCCCCCGATTTCCGCCCGCGAGTCGCGGGTTTCCCGCCCACGAGACGCGGGTGGAGGTGGTCAGCGGTCGGCGGGTACCACGACGGTGTCGCAGATCTTGTCGGCGAACGTCTGCTTCCGGTCGTCCCACAGCGGCCACAGGTAGCCGAGGTAGAACGGGATCGCATCGACGACGTGCAGCAGCTGGCGGCCGACGGCCGGTCCGAACCCCACCGGCTGCCGGTCCTGCGCCCGGACGAGCCGGATGCCGATGACCTTCTTCCCGATGCTCTGACCGGTGGTGCCCTGGCGGTAGCCGCTGTTCCAGATGGCGAACGCGAACACAGCCAGGTAGGCGACCCCGCCGACGGTCAGCAGCAGGGCGAGGTCGCCGATGACCGTCAGCGGCAGGACCACCAGCAGGACCACCGCCGCCGGGATCGCCCCGTCGATCAACAGGGCGAGGACGCGGCGGCCCCAGTCGGCGTAGCCGGCGCCGGCCGACGAACCGCCGAGGCCGGGCTGCGGATAGCCGGGGGGCGCGTAACCGGGCTGGGGGTAGCCGGGCTGCGCGTGACCGGGCTGGGGGTATCCGGCGGGCGCGGCGCCGTACGCGGGAACACCGCCGGGCGGCGGACCGTAGGCCGGCCGGGCAGCGCCGTGACCGGGCTGCGCGCCGTGACCGGGAGGGGCCGCGTGACCGGGCCAGGGTCCGTAGCCGGGAGGGGATCCGGGCCGGCCGGAGGGCTGGGCGGGCGGTGGCGTGCCGTTCACGGGGTCCTCCCGGGGCTGCGGATCGGCCGGTGCGCCACGATCCGGCCCCGGTCCCGCCTGTGTTCTCGCCCCCCGTCCCGCAGCGTTACCCGGCGGCCGGGGCCGTCGCCGGGGTGACGAGGTCGTGCACCAGCCGGGTGCACCACTCCAGAAGCTCGACGTCACGCAGCGGCGCTCCGCCGATCCGGCCACCGGCCACCGGCTTCGGCACGAGGACGGCCCGTGCGGCCGCCTTGTACTGCGACTTCGGGTAGAGCCGGTTCAGCCGCAGCTGCCCGGAGTCGAGGAGGTCGACCGGGCCGACCCGGATCCCGTTGCCCGCCACCGCGACCTCGCCGACGCCCAGCGCGCGGCAGGTCTGCCGGAACGCGGCGACCGCCAGCAGGTTGCGCACCGGCTGCGGCGGCTCGCCGTAGCGGTCGGTCAGCTCCTCGACGATCCGGTCGAGCGCGTCGGCGTCGCCCGCCTCGGCGATCTTGCGGTAGACCTCCAGGCGCAACCGCTCGCCCGTCACGTAGTCGTGCGGCACGTGGGCGTCGATCGGCAGGTCGACGCGCACCTCGGTGAGCGGCTCGTCCTCCTCACCCGCCCCGGCCCCGGCCTGCTGCCGGAACGCCGCGACGGCCTCGCCGACCAGCCGGATGTAGAGGTCGAACCCGACGCCCGCGATGTGCCCGGACTGCTCGGCGCCCAGGATGTTGCCCGCGCCCCGGATCTCCAGGTCCTTCATCGCGACGGCCGCGCCCGCGCCAAGCTCGGAGTGCTGGGCGATGGTGGCGAGCCGGTCGTGCGCGGTCTCGGTGAGCGGGTGCTCGGGCGGGAACAGGAAGTAGGCGTACCCGCGCTCGCGCCCGCGGCCGACGCGGCCGCGGAGCTGGTGCAGCTGGGAGAGCCCGAGGGTGTCCGAGCGCTCGACGATCAGGGTGTTGGCGTTGGAGATGTCGAGGCCGTTCTCGACGATCGTGGTGCAGACCAGCACGTCGAACTCGTTGTGCCAGAAGCCGTTGACGGTCCGCTCGAGCAGGTCCTCGTTCATCTGCCCGTGCGCCACGGCGATCCGGGCCTCGGGGACGAGGTCGCGGATCGTCTTCGCCGCCTTGTCGATCGTCGACACGCGGTTGTGGACGTAGAACACCTGCCCGTCGCGCAGCAGCTCGCGCCGGATCGCCGCGGCCACCTGCTTGGTGTCGTAGGCCCCGACGTAGGTGAGCGTGGGGTGGCGGTCCTCGGGCGGGGTCGTGATCGTCGACATCTCGCGGATGCCGGCCAGGCTCATCTCCAGCGTGCGCGGGATCGGCGTGGCCGACAGCGTCAGCACGTCGACGTGGGTGCGCAGCGCGGTGATGTGCTCCTTGTGCTCCACGCCGAAGCGCTGCTCCTCGTCGACGATGACCAGGCCCAGGTCCTTCCACCGCACGCCGCTCTGCAGCAGCCGGTGCGTGCCCACGACGACGTCGACGGTGCCGTCGGCGAGCCCGGTGATCGTCTCCTTCGCCTCGGCGTTGTCGGTGAACCGCGACAGCCCCCGCACCGTCACCGGGAACGCGCGCATCCGCTCGGTGAACGTGTCGAGGTGCTGGGTGGCGAGCAGCGTCGTCGGGACGAGGACCGCCACCTGCTTGCCGTCCTGCACCGCCTTGAACGCCGCGCGCACCGCGATCTCGGTCTTGCCGAAGCCGACGTCGCCGGAGATCACGCGGTCCATCGGGACCGGGCGCTCCATGTCGGCCTTCACCTCGTCGATCGCCGCGAGCTGGTCGGGCGTCTCGGTGTAGGGGAAAGCGTCCTCCATCTCGCGCTGCCACGGGCTGTCCTTGGCGAACGCGTGGCCGGGCGCGGACTGGCGCGCCGCGTAGAGCTGCACGAGCTGCGCCGCGATCTGCCGGACGGCCTTACGGGCGCGGCCCTTGGTCTTGGCCCAGTCGCCGCCGCCGAGCTTGTTCAGCGTCGGGATCTCGCCGCCGACGTAGCGGCTGATCTCGTCGAGGGAGTCGGTGGGGACGAACAGCCGGTCGGCGGGCTGGCCGCGCTTGGAGCTCGCGTACTCCAGCACGAGGTACTCGCGGGTGGCCCCGCCGACCGTGCGCTCCCTCATCTCCACGAACTTCCCGATGCCGTGCTGGGAGTGCACGACGTGGTCGCCGGGCTTGAGCGTCACCAGGTCGACGGTGTTGCGCCGCTTGCTCGGCATCTTCGTCGGGGCGGTGGCGGCGGCGCGGTTGCCGGTGAGGTCGGCCTCGGTCAGCAGCACCAGCGGGCCGGCGGTGAAGCCCTGCACGATCCGCCCGCAGGTGACGGTGACGAGCCCCTTCTCGGGGTCCTCGGTCAGCTCGTCGACGAGCGTGGCCGCGACGTCGGCCTCCTTCAGCTGCTCCAGGCTGCGCTGCGCGGTGCCGTGGCCGCCGACGACGAGCACCGCGGTGCCGCCGCTCGCCACGTGGGCGCGCAGGTCGACCAGGGCGCGGTCGGTGTCGCCGCGGTAGGACTCCACCTCGTGGACGGGCGGGGCGAGCGCGTCGTCCCGGCCGGACAGCAGCGGGCTGAACGTGACGACCGGGTGCCCGGTGGCCGACGCGTGGTGCAGCACGTCGTTCAGGTCGCGGTAGGCCGACGCGCCGACGTCGATCGGGGCGTCGGCGCCGGTGGAGGCGGCGAACCAGGAGGCCTCCAGGAACTCCTGCCCGGTGCGCACGAGGTCGGCGCTGCGGGTGCGGACGCGCTCGGGGTCGGCGACGAGCACCAGCGCGTCGGGCGGGAGCAGGTCGGTGAGCAGCTCCAGCTCGCCGCCGGTCAGCACCGGGACCAGCGACTCCATGCCCTCGGACGGGATCCCCTGCGCCAGGTGGTCGAGCAGCTCGCGCAGCGGCGGGTTGTTCTCGTGGACCGTCGCCAGCGCCGCGGCCCGCTCGCGCACCGGCGCGGTGAGCAGCAGCTCCCGGCAGCCCGGCGCGTACAGCTCGTCGACGGGGGCCACCGAGCGCTGGTCGGCGACGGAGAACGTGCGCAGCTCGCTCACCTCGTCACCCCAGAACTCCACACGCAGCGGGTGCTCGGCGGTGGGCGGGAAGACGTCGACGATGCCGCCGCGGACCGCGAACTCCCCGCGCGCGGTGACCATCTCCACCCGCGTGTAGGCCAGCTCGACCAGGCGCTCCAGCAGGGCGTCGAAGTCGGTGGTGTCCCCGGCGCGCAGCAGCACCGGTTCCAGCCGGCCCAGGCCGGGCGCGATCGGCTGGATGAGGCTGCGGGCGGCGGTGACCAGCACGCGCGGCGCCGTCGCCGGGTCGGCCAGCCTGCGGAAGATCGACAGGCGACGACCGACGGTGTCGGGCCGCGGCGAGAGGCGCTCGTGCGGCAGGGTCTCCCAGCTCGGCAGCACCGCCACGGCGTCGGCGTCGATCAGGTCGGCCAGCGCGGCGCCGAGGTCCTCGGCCTCGCGGTCGGTGGCGGTGACGGCCAGCACCGTGCGGCCGGCCTCGCCGAACCCGGCCGCCAGGAACGGGCGCAGCGCGGCCGGGCCCTCGACGCGCAGGGCCGGGACGTCGTCGCCGCGGACGGCGCGGGCGGCGTCGAGGACGGCGCGGAGGTCGGAGTCGTGCAGGACGGTGCGGAGCAGACCGGCGAGCTTGGCCACGGTTCTCGGGTACCCCTTCGAGGCGGGTGGACGCACGCGGAACAGACCCCTTCCCGGGACAGATGGCCCGGGTCGGGGTCTCACGACCAGCCTACGCCTGGGCGCCGAGCCGGGTCCGGGCGGCGGAACTCCGCCCCGGACGTCGACCGGCCGCCCGGCCGCCCCCCTTCGCCGCGCCCGGAGCCGACGACTCGCGGGCGGAGAACGGGGGACTCGCGGACGGGGAAACGGGGACTCGCGGACGAGATAAGGGGGACTCGCGGGGTGGGGCGTCAGGTGCGGGGAGGGAGGGCGGGGCGGCGGCGGCTGGGACGGGTGGTGACGTCCGGCGGCTGCACCGGCGGGGTGCGGTCGAGGGCCTCCAGCGCCAGGTCCACGGCCCGGTCGAGCTGCGGGTCGCGCCCGGCCGCCCAGTCCTGCGGGGTGACGACCACCTCGACGTCGGGTTCGACGCCGTAGTTCTCCACGTCCCAGCCGAGGTCGTCGAACCAGTGCGAGTAGCGCGGCTGCGTCACCCCCGTCCCGTCGACGAGCCGGTAGCGGCTGTCGATCCCGATCACCCCGCCCCAGGTGCGCACGCCCACCACGGTGGCGATGCCGCGGCGCTTGAGCGCGACGGTGACGATGTCGCCGTCGGAGCCCGCGAGCTCGTCGGTGACGGCGACGACGGGCCCGCGGGGGGCGTCCACCGGGTAGGTCCGCGGCGGGCGGTGCCGGGCGATCGTCCAGGCCGTGACGCGCCGGGCCAGCTTCTCCACGACGAGCTGGCTGGTGTGCCCGCCGCCGTTGATCCGGACGTCGAGCACGAGCCCGTCGCGGGTGATCTCGCGGCTCAGGTCGCGGTGCAGCTGGGCCCAGCCCGGCGCCATCATGTCGGGCACGTGCAGGTAGCCCAGGCGCCCGCCGGAGCGCTCGGTGACGTACGCGCGCCGCCCGGCCACCCAGTCCTGGTAGCGCAGCTGGGTCTCGTCGGGCAGCGGCCGCACGACGACGCGGCGCACGTCGTCACCGGAGCGCACGGTGATCTCGGTGAGCGTGTCGGCCCGGCCGGCCAGCAGCGGCGCGGGCCCGGCGACGGGGTCGACCGGGCGCCCGGCCACCTCCAGCAGCACGTCCCCGGCCCGCACGTCGACGCCGGGCGAGGCCAGCGGGCTGCGTGCGCCGGGCGCCGAGGTCTCCGGCGGCAGGACGCGCTCGACGCGCCAGCCGTCGGCGGCGGCGGAGAGGTCGGCCCCGAGGAACGCCGGGACGTCACCGGCGGGGTGGGCCCGGGGGCGGACGTAGGCGTGCGAGGAGCCCAGCTCGCCGTGGAGCTCCCACAGCAGGTCGACGAGGTCGTCGTGGCTGCCGACGGCGTCGACGAGCGGGCGGTAGCGCTCCCGCTCGGCGGCCCAGTCGACGTCGCCCATGTCGGCGGTCCAGAAGTGGTCGCGCATCAGGCGCGCGGCCTCGTCGAACATCTGCCGCCAGGACGCCGTCGGGTCGACGGTCACGGCCAGCCGCGACAGGTCGACCTCGTACTCGTCGGCGCCGTCGGTGTCGGGGGCGCCGGAGCCGGACCGGTCGGTGCGCAGCACGCGCAGCGTCGAGCCGTCGCGGACCAGCAGCCGGGTGCCGTCGCCGCTGACCGCGTACCCGTCGACGGCGTCGGCGATCACGTCGAGCTTGCGGCGCACCAGGTCGAAGCGCTCCAGCACGGTCCGCCGCGGCTTCTCCGACGTGCCCGCGCGCCCGTCGCCGAGCACCCCGTTGACGGGGCTGCGCAGCCACAGCAGGCAGTCCTTGCCCGCCCTCAGTGCGCTGTAGCGAGCCTCCACCACCGGCACCGGGACGACCCGCCCGGCCAGCCCCTCGACGTCGACGACCACCTCGGGCGCGGCGTCGTCGGGGGCGGCGGGCACGGCCGTGGCGTCGGGCGAGGACGGGTCGTCCGGGGCGGGGGCGGGCGGGTCGGCCGGGCCCTCGTCGGCGGGGCCGACCGGGCGGCCGTCGGGGCTCGCCCCGAACGGCGACGGCGTGCGCGCGGCCAGCGGCACCAGGAAGGGCCGCCACGACGCGGGGAAGGTGAGGTCGAAGGAGTGCTCGTCGTAGATCGGGTCGAAGCTGCGCCGGGACAGGAACGCCAGGTAGCGGCCGTCGAGGGTGAAGGCGGGCTCCTCGTCGAGGAACCGCGACGGCGTGACCGGCACCAGCTCGCCGTCGGCGACGCGGGCCAGCACGATCCGCGTGAGCAGCTGCTCGACCGGCTCGGCGAACGCCAGCCACGCGCTGTCGGGCGACCAGGCCAGCCCGGAGAACTCGACGCCCTCCGCGCTGCGGGCGAGCTCGCTCAGCTCCCCGGACGCGGCGTCGAGCAGCAGCAGCCGCCCGTCGTGGGTGGCCAGCGCGACCCGCCCGCCGTCGGGCGAGGGCTCCAGCTCCAGCACCCGGCCCAGCTCCCCCGCCCCGCTGCGGCGGGGTTCGCCGCCCAGGTGGGGATCGAGCGGCGCGACGCACACCGCCTCCTCGCCGAGCACGTCGTCGACCCACACCGCGCGGTCGACGCCCAGCGGCCGCGCCAGCCGGGCCCGGGCGCCGGGCTCGGCGAGCAGCGTGCGCGCCGGGCCGTCGCGGTGGGTGAGCCGGTGCACGGTGCCGCGGACCAGCGCGATGCTGGTGCGCCCGGTCCGGTCGGGCACGGCGACGTCGACGCGGCCGGAGACGCGGTAGGGCTCGCGGGCGGTGCGCGGCCCGCCCAGCCGGACGTCGATCGGGCGCGGGTCGGCGTCGAGGGAGTCGAGCACCCACAGCCGCCCGCCCGACTCGTACACCACGCGCCCGGCGTCGGCGGTGGCGTGGCGGACGTAGAACGCGGGCGCGCCCTGGCCCCCGTGGTCGGTGTGGCGGCGCAGGTCGGTGCCGTTGGGGGCGATCGAGTAGAGGTTGCCCCAGCCCTCGTGGTCGGCGACGAACGCGATCCGCCCGCCCACCAGCATCGGCGACTCGATCTGCCCGTCGACCTCGGCCGCGACCCGCACGAACTGCCCGGTGGCCGCGGCGTCCCACCACAGACGGCCCACGGTGCCGCCGCGGTAGCGCTTCCACCAGGCCGGTTCCCGGGACAGGACGCTGAGCAGCAGCGTGCCCGGTCCGTCGGACACCAGGTCGCCGACCGGCCCGACGGGCAGCGGCCGCGGCGCGCCCCCGGCCGCCGGGATCGCGAAGGCGAACGTGCGGCGCGGGGAGTGGTAGCCGGTCGAGGTGACGCCGAGGACCTCGTCGTCGGAGGCCCAGCCGAGGTTGCGGGCCCGCGGATCGCCCCACCAGGTCAGCCGCCGCGCGACGCCGCCGTCGAGCGCGGTGACGAACACGTCGGGCCCGCCCTCGCGCCACGACGTCCAGGCGACGCGCGTGCCGTCCGGGGAGATCCGCGGGTTCGCGACGGGCGCGGCGTCGGCGGTGATCCGGTGGGCGCGGCCGCCGGCCAGCGGGACCGTCCAGACGTCGTCCTCGGCCGTCAGGACGAGCGTGTCGCCCCGCAGGTGGGGGAACCGGAGATAGCTGGGCTGCTCCACCCGGCGACGGTATCCGGTCCCGGCCCCGTACGGCGCCCTCACCCGGCCGCGGGCAGGATGGCCGGCATGCGGCGTGCGAGTGCAGCGGTGGCCGTGGCCGCCGCCCTGGTCCTGGTCGGCTGCGCCGGCCCGTCACCGGAGTCGGTCGCGGGGGGTGGCGCGGGCAGCGCGCCGGGCGGTACCGAGGGCGGGCCCGACCCGGTCCGCACCGGCACCCCCGAGCTGTCCGTCAGCGAGGTGGCGGGCGGGTTCGCCAACCCCTGGGACGTCGGCGTGCTGCCCGACGGCCGGGTGCTCGTCACCGAGCGCGACGGCCGGCTGAGCCTGCTGTCGGGCGCCACGGCCGGCGCGTCCGTCACGCCGGTCGACGCCGACTTCTCCGACCTGCTCGCCGAGGGCGAGGGCGGCCTGCTCGGGATGGTGGTGCACCCCGACTTCGCGCAGACCCGCCTGTTCACCACCTGCCAGACCCACGTCGAGGGCGGCACCCCCACCGACGTCCGCCTGGTGACGTGGGAGCTGTCCGCCGACGGCGCCGCGGCCTCCCGGGTCGCCGACCCGCTGCTGGGCGGCCTGCCGATCAACCCCTCGGGCCGCCACTCCGGCTGCCGCCCCACCCTCGCCGCCGACGGCGCGCTGCTGGTCGGCACGGGTGACACCGCCCGCGGCGCGATCCCGCAGGACCTGTCGTCGCTGGGCGGCAAGGTGCTGCGCGTCGACCTCGCCACCGGCGGCCCCGTCGAGGGCAACCCGTTCGCCGACGCCGACGACCCGGCCCAGCGGCTGATCTACACCTACGGCCACCGCAACGTGCAGGGCGTCGCCGTCGACGCCGATGGCGAGGTGTGGACCGCCGAGCACGGCCCGAGCACCGACGACGAGGTCAACCTCCTGCGCCCCGGCGGCAACTACGGCTGGGACCCGTCACAGGGCGGCACGGTGGGCGGATACGACGAGTCGGTCCCGATGACCGACCTCGACCGCTTCCCCGACGCCGTCCCCGCCGCCTGGAGCTCGGGCAGCCCCGTCGAGGCCCTCTCGGGTGCGGCCTTCCTGGACGGCGGGCAGTGGGGCGACCTGGACGGCACGCTGGTCGTCGGCGCGCTGCGCGGCGAGAAGCTGCTGTTCATGACGCCGCAGGGCGCGGCCGTCGCCGAGGTCGCGGTGCCCGAGGCGCTCGACGGCACCTACGGCCGGCTGCGCGCGGTGCGCCTGGCCCCGGACGGCGCACTTCTGGTCAGCACCTCCAACGGCAGCGACGACCGCATCCTGCGCATCGACCCGCTGTGAACTAAGTGTCCGGTTCGTCACCTCACGCTGCGTGACTCGTTGGGCCGAACGGAGGGTCGTCAGTCGGCCGCCACGGACCTTCGAGAGAGGTAGCAGATGTCGACGACCTTCCGTCGCGCACTGATCGCGGCCGCCGCGATCACCACCGTCAGCGCCGCCGTGATCGCGCCCGCCGCGTTCGCCACCGACGACAAGGGCGCGCCCGGCAAGGGCCTGCACGCGGTCGGCCTCGTCGACGGCTCCACCCTGGTCGGCTTCGACACCACCGACGCCGGCTCGGTCTACGAGATCGGCGAGGTCCCGCTCGACAAGGACTCGCGCCTGGTCGGCATCGACTACCGCGTCCAGGACGGCGGGCTCTACGGCGTCGGCGACCTCGGCGGCCTCTACCTCATCGACGACGAGAACGCCGACTCCGAGCTGATCGGCCAGCTCACCGTCGCGCTGGTGGGCGACGACTTCGCGGTCGACTTCAACCCGGCCGCCAACGCGCTGCGCATCCTGTCCGACACCGGCCAGAACCTGCGCCAGCCCTTCGCGACCACCCCGCTGGCCGCCACCGTCGCCGACACCCCGCTGACCAACCCGGCGGTCGCCCCGGCCACCGGCACCGTGCCCGCGCTGGGCGTCAACGGCGCCGCGTACACCAACAACGACCTCGACGCGGGCACCGCGACGACGCTGTTCGACCTCGACACCACGCTCGACCGCGTGGCCGTCCAGTCCCCGGCCAACGCCGGCACGCTGGCCCCGACCGGCTCGCTGCCCGCCGACATCGGCTCCGACGTGGGCTTCGACATCTACACCTCGCTCACCGACGGCGTGGCCGACGGCAACACCGCCTTCGCCACCGTCGAGGTCGACGGCGAGCGTCACCTGTGGGTCGTCGACGTCCTGACCGGCGGTGCCACCGACATCGGCACCCTGGACTACGACGTCACCGACCTGGCGGTCCAGCTCGACCAGTAGGAACCACCGCGAGCGGCCCGTCCGGAGTCCCCGGGCGGGCCGTTCGCCGTCCGCCGGGCCTCAGCGGGCGTAGCGCACCGCGGCCCGCTCCCGCGCCTTCGCCGCCTCGACCTCGCGGTCCTTGGGCGGGGCGGAGGTGACGAGCGCGTCGAGCAGGTCACGGGTGGCCGACTCGACCGCGGCGACGGCCCGGGCGAAGGCCTCGGAGTTGGCCGCCGACGGCTTCGCCGACCCGGAGATCTTGCGGACGTACTGCAGCGCGGCACCGTGCACCTCGGTGGCGGTGGCCGGCGGCTCGAAGTTGTGCAGGGTCCGGATGTTGCGGCACATGCGGTCCGTCCTAGCGAACCGGCGGCACCGCGTCCAGTGCCGGCCGGTTGCTAGTCGACGGGGTCGGCGCCCGTCAGCGGGGCCACGCCGAGCACGAGCTTGGACACGTGGAACGCCTCGGCGTAGCGGGCGTGGCACTGCACGCCGCGGATCCGGGCCAGGCCCGCGAAGGTCTCGGGGTCGAACCAGCTGCGGTCGCGCTGGCTGCCGTAGTGCTCGTGCAGCTTCGCGACCTTCTCCCGCAGCACCGGCTCGGCGAGCGGCAGGTACGCGGTGGGCTGGCGCAGGTCGCCGTCCCACTTGAGGATCTCGTAGCCCAGCGCGAGGTGGTCGCGGAACACCGTGGGCACCAGCTCGGCGAGGGTGCGGTGGTCCTGGTGGGCGTCGTGCGGCGACGGCGCGAAGATCAGCTCCGGCTCACCGTGGGCGCGCAGCTCCTCCAGGGCGAGCTTCGCCCGTTCCCAGCGGGTGGGGACGCGGCCGTCGGGGAGGTCGAGCACCGCCACCTCCAGGCGGGCGCCCGGGCAGAACGCGGCGAGCGCGGCCCGCTCCTCCTCCTCGCGCAACGACCCCCCGCCGGTGAGCACGAGCGCGGACACCGCGATACCGGGGTGCGAGCGGCACAGCTCCAGCAGCGCCCCTCCGGCGCCGATGGCGATGTCGTCGCAGTGGGCACCCAGGAGCAGCATCCGGTCGAGCCGCTCGGGCATGAGGCTGAGCACGGCGGTCAGTCTTCCACGGACGGGCGACGCCGCGGACCAGCGGTGACGCTCAGCGGCTCGCCAGCTTCGCCAGACGTCCGGGGGTGGGCCAGCGGACGTCGGAGGCCCAGCCCGCGCGTTCGAACAGCCAGATCACCCGCGCCGAGACGTCGATCTGGCCGGGCAGCACGCCGTGCCGGGCGCAGGTGGGGTCGGCGTGGTGCAGGTTGTGCCAGGACTCCCCCATCGACAGCACCGCGAGCGGCCAGAAGTTGCGGGAGCGGTCCCGCGAGCGGAACGGCCGCCTGCCGACCATGTGACAGATCGAGTTGATCGACCACGTGACGTGGTTGGAGACCGCCAGGCGCACCAGGCCGCCCCAGAAGAAGCCGGTGAGCGCACCCTGCCACGACCACGTCACCAGCCCGCCGATGACGGCCGGGAGCAGCAGGCTCACCGCCACCCACAGCCCGAACGTGCGGGCGACGCCGCGGAGCGCCCGGTCGGCCAGCAGGTCGGGGATGAACCGCGAGTGGTTGGTCTCGTTGCGGTCGAAGAACCAGCCCATGTGCGCGTGCAGGAAGCCCTTGGCGACGGCGGCGGGCGAGGTGCCGAACGCCCACGGCGAGTGCGGGTCGCCCTCCTTGTCGGAGAACGCGTGGTGACGGCGGTGGTCGGCCACCCAGTTGAAGACGTTGCCCTGCACGGCCAGCGAGCCGGTGATCGCCAGCAGCACCCGCAGCCACGGCTTCGCCTTGAACGACTTGTGGGTGAAGTGCCGGTGGAACCCG
Source organism: Pseudonocardia hydrocarbonoxydans (assembly GCF_006539565.1). Taxonomy (GTDB): domain Bacteria; phylum Actinomycetota; class Actinomycetes; order Mycobacteriales; family Pseudonocardiaceae; genus Pseudonocardia; species Pseudonocardia hydrocarbonoxydans. The sequence continues at coordinate 74,124 of NZ_BJNG01000020.1, read as the reverse complement.
ACGGTGATCCCGAGCACCGCGAGGGTGTAGAAGCCCGCGAGCAGCGCGAGATCGTGCCAGCCGACACCCCAGCCCCACGCCAGGGGCACCGCCGCGACGAGCGCCAGCATCGGCCCACCGACGAAGACGTAGATCATCGCGTGCTGGAACCGGGTGCGCTGCCCCCCGAGCACGGGGTTGGGGCCCTTCCGCAACGGATCGGGTACGGCCTCGGCAGTGATCGACATCGGGCTCCTCGGGACGGGGACTGGGCCGCGGAGGCGCCGGACGGCGGGCCTGCGCACGTCGAGGGTAGGTGCCGGGCCGGGAGGGCGCAGCACCCGTGACGGGAACACCCGGCAAATCACCCGCGACCGGCGGGCGCCCGGAGTGACGGCCTCCGGCGTCCGGGTGAGCCCGCGTGCCAGGATGGAGGCCTGTCCGCCGTGGTGTAAGGGCAGCACTGCTGATTTTGGTTCAGTAGGTCCAGGTTCGAATCCTGGCGGCGGAGCGGCCTCCCGACCCCGCACACGACGAAGGGCGGACGACCGTGGTCGTCCGCCCTTTCGTCGGTCCCGCCCCGCCGCTCAGCGGCCGTTCGGCGGTGGCGGCGGCGTCGGCTCCGGCCGACCGTTACCCGTGCACCTCATCGTGCGTCCCTTCGTGATGACCGGCCTCACTCGAGCCCGGCGTCCAGCGTGATCGTCGTGCCGGCGAGCGCCTTGCTGACCGGGCAGCCGTCCTTGGCCTTCTGCGCCGCGGCCTCGAAGCCCGCCGCGTCGAGACCCTCGACCTCACCGCGCACGGTGAGCGCGATGGAGCTGATGGCGAACCCGCCGTTGGCCTCGTCCGGCCCGAGGGTGACGTCGGCGGTCACGTCGAGTGACTGCGGCGTGCCGCCGGCCTCGGCGATGAACGCCGAGAGCTGCATCGCGTAGCAGGAGGAGTGCGCCGCCGCGATGAGCTCCTCGGGGCTGGTGGTGCCCCCGGCCTCGTCCGCCGCGCGCTTCGGGAAGCTCACGTCGTAGGTGCCGACCTTGCTGCTGCTGAGCTCCACCTGCCCGGCCCCCTGCTCGAGAGTGCCGTTCCAGGCGGTCCGGGCGCTGCGCGTGGGCATGGAAGAACCTCCGGTGCTCGTAGACGTCTCGTGGTGACAACCCCTCGGACGCCGCCAACATTCGCCGCCTCACACACCGTGAGACGACCGGTCCCGGCCGGACGGCGAACGGGTGATGGATACGGCCGTTCGGTGCGGACGTCTCCGCGCTCCGGTGACCGGCGCGCAGGACCCGCCGAACGGTCAGGTCGTCCTCGGCGGACCTCTCCTCAGCGGACCTCGACGGCGTCGCCGGGCTGCAGGAACTCGAACCACGCCTCGGCGTCGTCGTAGGACATCCGCACGCAGCCGGCCGAGGGGGTGTGCAGGTTGCCCTCGTGGAAGGCGATGCCGCCCGCGGCGAAGAACACGGCGAACGGCATCGGCGCCCCGTTGAACTCGGCGCTGCGGTGGTTCTTGTTCTTCCACTCCACGGAGAACGCACCGCGCGGGGTCTCCCGGCCCTCGCCGCCGGTGCTCACCGGCACCGGCCCGCGGACGACCTCGCCGTCGTCGATCAGCCACGCCTGCCGCGAGTCGATGTCGACGCAGGCGCGGGCGTACTCCGAGCACGGCGTGCCGTCGACCGTGCCCTCGCCCGCCGTCGCCGTGCCGACCAGCCCGAACGCGCTCACCCCGGCGACGAGAAGCGCCACCGCGGTCCGTGCCCGATACGAAACGCCCCTGCTGTGCGCACCCATCGACGTCCCTCACCCGTGTACCTCGCGGGCCGGTTCGTCGTGCCGCGCGTCCGATCGACCCAACGACGCCTCCCCCTCGTGGGTTACTCCCGGCATCGCGGCGATCACCCGGTGCCGCCACCCGGGAGCCCCGGGGACCGCGCGGGCCACGACGTAGGATTCCCCGGTACTCCGGTCCGGCGCCGCCGCGCGGCCCCGGACCGGGACGCCAGTCGACCAGGGAGCCGCTCCCATGCCCGACCCCGTCCCCCCGGCCACCGCCGTCGTCCTGGCCGCGGGCCGGGGCACCCGGATGCGCTCGGCGACGTCCAAGGTGCTGCACGCCATCGGCGGGCGCGCGCTGCTGGGGCACGCCGTGCACGCCGTCGCCGCGGTGGATCCCGCGCACCTGGTGGTCGTGGCGGGCCACGACCGCGAGCAGGTCACCGCCGCCGTCGACGAGCTCGGCGCCGAGCTGGGCCGCCCCGTGCACACCGCGGTGCAGGAGAGCCAGCTGGGCACCGGGCACGCCGTGGCCTGCGGGCTCACCGCACTGCCGGACGACCTCACCGGGCCCGTCCTGGTCACCAGCGGCGACGTCCCGCTGCTCGAGCCGGCCACCGTGCGCGCGCTGCTCGACGAGCACCACCGCAACGGCGCCGCGGTCACCGTGCTCACCACGCAGGCCCCCGACCCCACCGGCTACGGCCGGGTGCTGCGCGCGCCCGACGGCTCGGTCACCGGGATCGTCGAGGAGCGCGACGCCACACCGGAGCAGCGCGCGGTCCGCGAGGTCAACTCCGGGGTCTACGTGTTCGACGCCGCGTTCCTGCGCTCGGGGCTGCCGCGCCTAAAGACCGTCAACAGCCAGGGCGAGCTCTACCTCACCGACCTCGTCGCGCTGGCCAGGGCCGACGGGGCGGACGCGGGTGCCGTCGTCTGCGCCGACGCCTGGCAGGTCGCCGGCGTCAACGACCGCGTCCAGCTGGCCGCACTGCGCGCCGAGCTCAACCGGCGGCGGCTGGAGCACTGGATGCGCGAGGGCGTCACCGTCGTCGACCCGGCCACCACCTGGGTCGACGTCCAGGTGCGGCTCGCACCCGACGTCACCCTGCTCCCGGGCACGCAGCTGCACGGCGTCACCTCGGTGGCCGGTGGCGCGCAGATCGGCCCGGACACCACGCTCACGGCGTGCGAGGTCGGGGCGGGCGCCACCGTCGTCCGCACCCACGGCAGCGAGGCGGTGATCGGCCCGGGCGCGTCGGTCGGGCCGTTCGCCTACCTGCGCCCCGGCGCGCACCTGGGCGAGCGCGGCAAGATCGGCACGTTCGTCGAGGTGAAGAACTCCGACATCGGCGCGGGCTCCAAGGTGCCGCACCTGACCTACGTCGGCGACGCCACGATCGGCGAGCACAGCAACATCGGGGCCGGCTCGGTGTTCGTCAACTACGACGGCGTGCGCAAGCGGCGCACCACCGTCGGATCGCACGTCCGGACCGGCTCGGACAACACCTTCGTCGCCCCGGTCCAGGTCGGCGACGGGGCCTACACCGGCGCCGGCACCGTCGTCCGCGAAGACGTCCCACCGGGGGCGCTGGCGGTGTCGGCCGGGTCACAGCGGACCATCGACGGGTGGGTCGGGCGCAAGCGGCCCGACACCCCGGCCGCCGAGGCCGCCGCCCGTGCGGCCTCGGTCACGATCTCGACCAACGGAGGCACCCAGCGGTGAGCGCCATGTCGGCAACGCCCAAGAAGAACCTGATGCTCTTCTCCGGGCGGGCCCACCCCGAGCTCGCCGAGCAGGTCGCCAAGCACCTGGACGTGACGATCACGCCGCAGTCGGCGTACTCGTTCGCCAACGGGGAGATCTTCGTCCGCTTCGAGGAGTCCGTCCGCGGCTGCGACGCGTTCGTGCTGCAGAGCCACTCGGCGCCGATCAACGACCAGATCATGGAGCAGCTGATCATGGTCGACGCGCTCAAGCGCGGGTCGGCCAAGCGGATCACGGTCGTCATGCCGTTCTGGGGCTACGCGCGCCAGGACAAGAAGCACCGCGGCCGCGAGCCCATCTCCGCGCGCCTGATCGCCGACATGTTCCTCGTCGCGGGCGCCGACCGGATCCTCACCGTCGACCTGCACACCGCCCAGATCCAGGGCTTCTTCGACGGCCCGGTCGATCACCTCTTCGCGCTGCCGGTGCTCGCCGAGTACATCAAACGCACCTACGCCGACCGCGAGCTCGCCGTCGTCTCCCCCGACTCCGGCCGCGTCCGCCTCGCCGAGCGCTGGGCGGAGACCCTCGGCGGCACCCCGCTGGCGTTCATCCACAAGACCCGCGACCCGCGCAAGCCCAACGAGGCCGTCGCCAACCGCGTCGTCGGCGACATCCACGGCCGCACCTGTGTCGTCATCGACGACATGATCGACACCGGCGGCACCGTGGCCAAGGCCGTCGAGGCGCTGCTGAACCAGGGCGCCCGCGACGTGATCGTGGCCGCCACGCACGGGGTGCTCTCCGGCCCGGCCACCGAGCGGCTGGCCAACTGCGGCGCGCGCGAGGTGGTCTTCACCGACACCCTCCCGATCCCCGACGAGAAGCGCTTCCCGGCGATGACCGTGCTGTCCATCGCCCCGCTGCTGGCCCAGGCCATCCACCAGGTGTTCGACGACGGCTCGGTCACCAGCCTGTTCGACGGCAACGCCTGACCCGCGCGCCGGCGGCGGGCACCCCCGGCGTATCGTTCTCTGCAGTTCCGCGGCGAGGGCGGGTGTTGTTCTAGCCCGCCGTGATCGACGCAGGCCCGGTCCGTCCGGTGAGCCTCGCCGCGCGTCTCACACACGCAGACCGACCGAGGAGTACCACCGTGGCCGAGGCCCGTATCGACGCCGAGACCCGCACCGAGTTCGGCAAGGGCGCTGCCCGCCGTACCCGTCGCGCGGGCAAGATCCCCGCCGTGCTCTACGGGCACGGCACCGACCCGCAGCACCTCTCGCTCCCCGAGCTGGAGTTCAAGCGGATCGTCCGCGAGCAGGGCCGCAACGCCGTCGTCACCATCAACATCGACGGCGCCCCGCAGCTCGCACTGACCAAGACGGTCGTGCAGCACCCCATCCGGCCCTACATCGAGCACGTCGACCTGCTGGTCATCCGCCGCGGCGAGAAGGTCGTCGTCGACGTGGGCGTGCACATCACCGGCAGCGCGGCCCCGGGCAGCCTGGTCACCCAGGAGCTCAACACCCTCGAGGTCGAGGCCGACGTCTCGTCGATCCCCGAGTGGGTCGAGGTCTCCGTCGAGGGGCTCGCGATCGGCACGCAGATCCTCGCGGGGTCGATCACCATGCCCGCCAACACCGACCTCCGTACCGACCCGGAGGCGCTGGTCGTGAACGTCAACGCCGCGCCGACCGAGGAGGACATGGAGGCCGAGGTCGACGCCGAGGGCGCCGGCGTCGTCGAGGACGCGCCGGAGACCGAGGACGCCGCCTCCGACGAGTCGTCGGACGAGAAGTCCGAGGGCGACTCGGACTCCGCGGAGAGCTGAGCCGTGGTGCCGGGCCCCGCCCTGGTGGTCGGGCTCGGCAACCCCGGCCCGGACTACGCCGAGACCCGGCACAACGTCGGCTTCCGCGTCGTCGACCTCCTGGCGACGCGGGCCGGCGGTGGCCGGTTCTCCCGGCACCGCAGCAACGCCGACGTCCTGGAGGGCCGGCTCGCGGGCCGGCGGGTCGTGCTGGCCAAGCCGCGCACGTACATGAACGTGAGCGGCGGGCCGGTGGCCAACCTCGCGAAGTACTTCTCGGTGCCCGTCGAGGACGTCGTGGTGGTCCACGACGAGCTCGACCTCGCCTTCGGCGTCGTCCGCCTCAAGCGCGGCGGCGGCGAGGGCGGGCACAACGGGCTGCGGTCGGTCTCCTCCTCGCTCGGCACGCGCGACTACCTGCGGGTCCGCTTCGGCATCGGCCGCCCGCCCGGCCGCCAGGACCCGGCCGACTACGTGCTCAAGCGGTTCTCCGGCGCGGAGAACAAGGAGCTCGGTTTCGCGGTCGACCTCGCCGCCGACGCCACCGAGGCCCTGCTGGAGAACGGCCTCGAAGCGGCGCAGAACCGGTTCCACGCACTCTCCGGCTGATCCGCCTCCGGCGCGCCAACCGGCGTCAGACGCGGGCGCGCAGCAGGTCGCCCGTCGCCGAGCGGCGGAGCTTGCCGGACGGGGTCTTGGGCAGGCTCCCCGGGCCGAGCACCACCACCTCCGCGGGCCGCACCCCGACCGCGGAGACGACCCGCGCGGTGACGTCCTTGCGGATGACCTTCTCCGCCTCCGGGTCGCCCGCCTTCCGCGACTCGACGGCGACCAGGAACGACTCGCGGTGCCGCCCGCCCTCGCCGCCTGCGAACACCCGCACGGCCACGACGTTGCCCGCACGCACGTCGGAGGCGTCGGCCGCGGCGCGCTCGATGTCGGTGGGGTAGATGTTGCGGCCCCCCATGATGATCACGTCCTTGCGCCGTCCGCAGACGACGACCTGCCCGTCGGCGAGGTAGCCCTCGTCGCCGGTGTCGAGCCAGCCGTCGGCGTCGCGGGTGGCGAGCGGGCCGTCGACGGTGAGGTAGCCCGGGGTCACCGACTCCCCGCGCAGGCCGATCACGCCCACCTCGCGCTCCCCGAGCACCGCGCCGTCCTCGCCGACGATCCGCACCTCGATCCCGGGCAGCGGGGGACCCAGCTTCGGGAACCGGCGCGTCGGGCCGTAGGTCGCGGGGGCGGCGCGGCGGTGCGCCTCGAGCTGGTCGGCGTCGACGTGGTCGACCTGCAGACCGGTGTCGATCGGCGCGAACGACACCCCGAGCGCCGTCTCGGCCATGCCGTAGGCGGCGAGGACGGCGTCGGGCCGCAGCCCGAACAGGGCGCCCGCCGCGACGAAGCCGTCGACGGCGTCGGGGTCGATCGGCTCGGCGCCGTTGAGCGCGATGCGCAGCGACGACAGGTCGAGCGGGCCGTCGGCGCGGGCGAGCTGGCGCCCGAGCACGGCGTAGGCGAAGTTCGGGGCCGCGGTGACCGTGCCGCCGTACTTCGAGATCAGCTCGGCCCACAGCAGCGGCCGGGTGAGGAAGTCGACGGGCGTGACGGTGACCAGCTCCAGGCCGGTGGCCATCGGGATCGTCAGGAACCCGACCATGCCCATGTCGTGAAACAGCGGCAGCCACGACACCATCACGTCACGTTCGATGTCGAGCTGCGCCGCGGTGACCATGCCGGTGATGTTGGCGAACAGGTTGCCGTGGGTGATCCGGACGGCCTTGGGCTCCGCGGTGGACCCGCTGGTGAGCTGCAGCAGCGCGGTGTCGCCCTCGCCGGAGACCTCCGCGTCGGGCGTGACCGGGTCGCCGTCGAGGGAGTCGATGGTGCGGAAGGCGATCCCGCGCTCGGTGAGGACCGGGGCGAGGGCGTCGAAGGGGGCGCCGAGCAGCACCAGCTCCGCGTCGATCATGCCCAGGACGGTGACGGTGTCCTGCGCCCACGCGGCCAGGTCGGTGCGGGCGGTGGGCTGGTGCAGCATCGTGACGCTGCCCCCGCACAGCCACACCGCCTGCGCGGCGGGGGCGATCGCCGCAGGCTCGCCCGCGAGCACCCCCACCGCCGAGCCGGGCCGGACCTCGGCGCGCAGCGCACCGGCCATCCGGCGGGCGTGGTCGTGCACCTCCGGCCAGGGACGCCGGACGGGGGCCTTGGGCTCCCCCGTCGTCATCGCGCGGGGGGAGCCGGCGGCGGACTCCAGCAACATCGCCAGGAACCGGGACATATCGGCGAGCCTACGTGCTGCGGGCCCCGCCGGAGATCCGTCGTGCTACGGACGCGCACCGTGTGGGCCCGCGCGCATGCTCGACGGTGCGCGGGAGGGCTGGAGGGTGCGCGCGGGGCCCGAGGGTGCGCGCGGGGCCGGACGGTGCGCGGGGGGCGGAGGGTGCGCGCGGGGCCGGGACGGGGCGCGCCGGGCCGGTCGCCACCCCGCCGCACCAGCCCGGCGCACCTGCCCGCCGCACCAGCCCGCCGCCCCGCCACGCGCACCGTCGTAGCCCCGCGCGCACGCTCGACCATGCGCGCGGAGCCGAACGGTGCGCGGCGGGCCCGATCCCGCGGCCCGGCCCCCCGGCGTGGCGGGCGCCCGACCCCGCGGCCGGCCCCGGCGCGGCGGCGCCCATGGGCCGGACCCCCGGCGCGGCGGCGCCGCGGACCGGACCGCGTGCACCAGGCCGGACCGTGCACGCCACCCGGCCGCGGACGGGTGTCACTACCATCGCGGCCGTGTCCGACGCCGCGCTGCCACCCTCCCCCGTCACCACCGCCGTGGAGGCCGCCCTGCCGGGCGCGCGGGCCGATCTCGAACGGCTCGTGCGCATCCCGAGCATCTGGGCCGATCCCGCCCACGCCGACGACACCCGCCGCAGCGCCGACGCCGTGGCCGAGCTGGCGCGCGCCGCCGGGGCCGCGGACGTCTCGCTGATCGAGGCCGAGGGCGGTGCGCCCGCCGTGCTCGCGCACTGGCCCGCCCCCGCCGGCGCGCCGACCGTGCTCCTCTACGCCCACCATGACGTGCAGCCCACCGGCGGCGACGAGCACTGGACCAGCCCACCGTTCGAGCCCACCGAGCGCGCCGGTCGCCTCTACGGGCGCGGCGCCGCCGACGACAAGGCCGGCGTGATGACCCACCTCGCGGTCCTGCGCGCCTACGACGGGCGGCCCCCGGTCGGGGTGACCCTGTTCGTCGAGGGCGAGGAGGAGTCCGGCTCCCCCACCCTCCCGGCGCTGCTGCGCGCGCACCACGACGCCCTGGCCTGCGACGTCATCGTCATCGCCGACGCCGCCAACCCCGCCGTCGACGTCCCCGCGCTCACCACCAGCCTGCGCGGGCTGGTCGACGTGGTGATCGAGGTGTCGATGCTGGAGCGGCCCGTGCACTCCGGGGTGTACGGTGGGCCGGTCGGCGACGCCCTCACCGCGCTGTGCCGCACGCTGGCGAGCCTGCACGACGAGCACGGCGAGGTCGCCGTCCCGGGACTCGTGCACGGCACGTCGCAGGCCCCCGAGTTCGACGAGGCGACCTTCCGCTCCGACGTCGGGCTGCTCGACGGCGTCGAGCTCATCGGCTGCGGCACCATCCCCGAGCGGGCGTGGAACAAGCCGGCCGCCGCGGTGCTGGGCATCGACGCCCCGCGCGTCGACGAGTCCTCCAACGTTCTCCTCCCCCGCGCCCGCGCCGCCGTCAGCCTGCGCCTGGCCCCCGGCGACGACGCCGCCAAGGCCCGCGACGCGCTCACCGAGCACCTGCGGGCGCACGTGCCGTGGGGCGCGCACGTCGACGTCCGCCCGCACCACGGCACGGCCGAGCCGTTCAGCATCGACGCCACCGGCGCCGCCTACGACGCCGCGCGCCGCAGCTTCGCCCACGCCTTCGGCACCGACGCGGTCGAGACCGGGATCGGCGGCTCGATCCCGTTCATCGCCGAGTTCGCGCGCACGTTCCCGGGCGCGGCGGTGCTCGTGACCGGCGTCGGGGACCCGGCCAGCCGCTGGCACGGCATCGACGAGAGCCTGGACCTGGGCATGTTCGGGCGCGGCGTGCTGGCCGAGGCGCTGCTGCTCGCGGATCTCGGCGGGATTGCGGTCGACGGCTGACCGGAATCGGGGCCACTCTGGTCGGGTGATCCACGCACGCGGGCTCGCCCGCACCTTCCACACCCGGCGCGGGGCGGTCGAGGCCGTCTCCGGTGTCGACATCGACGTCTCCCCCGGCGAGCTGGTCGGCTTCCTGGGGCCCAACGGCGCCGGCAAGTCCACCACCCTCCGGATGCTCACCACGCTGATCCACCCGACGGCCGGCACGGCGACGGTCGCCGGGCACGACCTGCTCACCGAGCCGGTCCAGGTCCGCCGCAGGATCGGCTACGTCGGCCAGAACGGCGGCGCCGGGCCGGACTGCCCCGTCGGCGAGGAACTGGTCCTGCAGGGCCGCTTCTACGGCCTCACCGCGGCCGAGTCGGCGAAGCGGGCGGCCGAGCTGATCGGCGCCCTCGACCTCACCGGCCTCGACGACCGCATCGTCAACACCCTGTCCGGCGGGCAGCGCAGGCGCCTGGACATCGCGATGGGCCTCATGCACCTGCCCACGCTCCTGTTCCTCGACGAGCCCTCCACCGGCCTGGACCCGCAGAGCCGCGCCAACCTGTGGGGCCACATCCGCGGGCTGCACGCCGAGCGCGGCACCACGCTGTTCCTCACGACGCACTACCTGGACGAGGCCGACGCCCTGTGCGACCGGATCCTGGTCATCGACCGGGGCCGGATCGTCGCCGAGGGCACCCCCGACGCGCTCAAGCGCCGCGTGTCCGGCGACCTCGTCGTCGTCGACTCCACCGATCCCGGACGCACCGCCGAGCTGGCCGGGCGGATCGGGTCCGAGGTGGCCGTCGAGGGCTCGGTCGTGCGGTTCCGGGTGGAGGACGGCGCGCGCGTGCTGCCCGCCCTGCTGCGCGAGCTCGACGCGGCCGGCATCGCGATGACCGCGGTCGAGGTGCGGCGCCCGAGCCTCGACGACGTGTTCCTGACCCTGACCGGCCGGTCCCTGCGCGACGAGGAAGCCCCGGAACCCGCGGAGGCCCGATCGTGATCACCGAGACCTGGCTGATCTTCCAGCGCTCCATGAAGCAGTCGCTGCGCAACCCGTTCTGGGTGGTCATCGGCATCGTCCAGCCCTTCCTCTACCTCGCGCTGTTCGGGCCGCTGCTCATCCCGATCGTGCAGAACACCCCCGGCTTCCCGGCCGGTGACGCCTGGCAGGTGCTGGTCCCGGCGCTGCTCATCCAGCTCGGCCTGTTCGGCGGGCTGTTCGTCGGCTTCTCGATCCTCACCGAGTTCAAGGCCGGTGTGGTCGAGCGGATGCAGGTGACGCCGGTCAGCCGCGTCGCGCTGCTGCTGGGCCGGGCCTTGAAGGAGACCGCGGTCCTGCTGACCCAGGGCATCCTGCTGACGGTCGTGGCGATCCCGTTCGGCCTGCGCGCCCCGGTCGGCGGCGTGCTGGTCGGGCTGGCGCTGGTGGCCGTGCTCGGGTTCGCCGCGTCCTGCGCCTCCTACGCGCTCGCACTGCGGGTCAAGAGCGAGGACGCGTTCGTGCCCATCGTGCAGTCGGTGTTCCTGCCGCTGCTCCTGCTCTCGGGCATCCTGCTGCCGATGACGATCGCGCCGCCGTGGCTGTTCGCGCTGTCGCGCGCCAACCCGTTCGTCTACGTCGTCGACGCCACGCGCGCGGTGTTCGTCGGCGACCTGTTCACGGCCACCGCGCTCGTCGGCATCGTCGTGGCCGTCCTGCTCGCGGCCGTCTCGCTGTTCTGGGGGGTGCGCACGTTCCAGCGGGAGAGCGCCTGATCAGCCCTCCGCCAGCTCCGCCGCCTCCAGCCAGGCCTGCTCCACCGTCTCGATCTCCGCGTCGACGTCCTTGAGCTCCGCGTTCAGCGTCAGCAGGCGGTCGGGGTCGGTGGCGGCCTCGGCCAGCGCCGCGTGCAGCTTCCCCTGCCGCGCCGTCAGCGCCGTCATCCGGCGTTCGATGCGCTGCAGCTCCTTGCGGGCCGCACGCTGGTCGGCGGCGCTCGACGGCGGGCGGGTGGCCGGCGCGGAGGAGGACGTCGCCGTCAGCCCGTTGAGCTGGTCGCCCTGCCGGGCGCGCCGCGCCAGGTACTCCTCGATGCCGCCGGGCAGGTGCGTGATCCTGCCGTCGCCGAACAGCGCGACCACGGTGTCGGTGGCGCGTTCGAGCAGATACCGGTCGTGGCTGACGACGACGAGCGTGCCCGGCCAGCCGTCGAGGAGGTCCTCCAGGCGGGCCAGGGTGTCGACGTCGAGGTCGTTCGTCGGCTCGTCGAGCAGCAGGACGTTGGGCTCGGCCATCAGCAGCCGGGTGAGCTGCAGGCGGCGGCGCTCGCCACCGGAGAGGTCGCCGACCGGCGTCCACTGCCGCGCGGCGGGGAACCCGAGCCGCTCCAGCACCGAGCTCGCCGTCAGCTCCAGCTTGCCGAGCTTCACGTACTTGGCCACCTGCTCGGTGGCCTCCAGCACGCGCATGTCCTTCGGCAGGTCGACCAGCTCCTGGGACAGCTCCGCGAGCTGCACCGTGGTGCCGGTGACCAGCCGTCCGCCGTCGAGCGGGCGCTCGCCGGTGAGCGTGCGCAGCAGCGTGGTCTTGCCCGAGCCGTTGACGCCGACGATCCCGATCCGGTCACCGGGGCCCAGTCGCCAGGTGACGCGGTCGAGCAGCACGCGCTCGCCCACGCGGGCGGTGGCGTCCTCCAGCTCCAGCACCGTCTTGCCGAGGCGGTTGGTGGCGAACCCGAGCAGCTCGACGGTGTTGCGCGGCGGCGGCACGTCGGCGATGAGGGCCTCGGCGGCCTCGATCCGGTACCGCGGCTTCGACGTCCGCGCGGGCGGGCCGCGCCGCAGCCAGGCCAGCTCCTTGCGCGCCAGGTTCTGCCGCTTGGCCTCCGCGGAGTCGGCCTGCCGGGTGCGCTCGGCGCGGGCGTAGATCCAGTCGGCGTAGCCGCCGAGGTAGCTCTCCACCCGGCCGCCCGCGACCTCCCAGGTGCGCGTGCACACCGCGTCGAGGAACCAGCGGTCGTGCGTGACGACCAGCACGCCGCAGCGACGCGCGATGAGGTGCCCGGCGAGCCAGGTGATGCCCTCGACGTCGAGGTGGTTGGTGGGCTCGTCGAGGACGACGAGGTCGGGGTCGCCGACGAGCGCGGCGGCGAGGGCGACGCGGCGCTTCTCGCCGCCGGACAGGCCGTCGGTGGTGCGGTCGAGATCGCCGATGCCCAGGCCGTCGAGGACGTCGCGCACCTTGGCGTCGGCGGCCCACTCGTGGTCGGCCGCCCCCTCCCAGTGCGCGAGCACGACGTCGCGGACGCGGGCGCCCTGCGGCAGCGCGTCGCCCTGCACGAGGTGGGCCAGGTTGAGCCCGCCGACGCGGCTGACGCGGCCGCCGTCGGGCGCGCGGACCCCGGTGACGATGTCGAGCAGCGTGGTCTTGCCGCCGCCGTTGAGGCCGACGACGCCGATCCGCTCGCCGCGCTCCACGCCGAGCGACACGGCGTCGAGCAGCACCCGCGAGGCGTCGCCCGGCACGTGCGCCGTGACCGCCTCGAGGTTCACGAGGTTCTGGGCCCTGGGTGGCATCAGCCGCGTCCCGCCGCTTCCTGGTTGTCGATCACTCTGCGTTCTCGATGATCTTGGCCCCCGGCACCGGCCCGTGCGCGACGCGCACCGTGCGGCACACGCCGAGCCCGGCCAGCTCGGTGGCGACGTCCATCGCGGCGTCGGCGCCGGAGCACAGGAACGCGCACGTGGGCCCGGAGCCGGAGACGACCCCGGCCAGCGCGCCGGCGTCGACGCCCGCACGCAGCGTGCGCCGCAGGTCGGGGACCATGCTGACGGCCGCGGCCTGCAGGTCGTTGCCCAGCGACAGCGCGAGCTGCCGCGGGTCGCCCCCGGCGATGGCCTCCAGCACCGGCTCGACCGGGCGGTCGACGGGGTCGGCACCCGCCCGGAGGCGGTCGAGCTCGCCGAACACCTTCGGCGTCGACAACCCGCCGCGGTGCAGCGCGATCACCCAGTGCTGCGGGTGCCGCGACAGCACCGGCACGATCCGCTCGCCGCGCCCGGTGCCCAGCGCCGTGCCGCCGTAGAGCGCGAAGGTGACGTCGCTGCCCAGCTCGGCGGCGATCGGGGCGAGCTCGTCGCGGGTGAGGTCGAGCTTCCAGAGCGCGGAGAGCCCGACCAGCGCGGCCGCGGCGTCGGCGCTGCCCCCGGCCATGCCCCCGGCCACCGGGATGCCCTTGCGCAGCACCAGCCGGACGTCGGGTTCGTGCCCGGCCTGCTCGGCGAGGCGCTGCACCGCGCGCCAGGCCAGGTTCGTCTCGTCGGCGGGCACCTCGGTGACGCCCTCGCCGAACACCTCGATGCCCGGCCCGTCGCCGTGGGCCACGGTCACCTCGTCGAACAGGCTCACCGCGTGGAAGACCGTGACCAGGTCGTGGAAGCCGTCGGCGCGCAGCTGGCCCACGGCCAGATGCAGGTTGATCTTGGCAGGGACCCGCACGGTGACCGAGGGCGGGGCGGCGGGGGGCACCGGACAACCCTACGTGCGTCCCGCGCCGGCCCGTCGTGCCCGTCCTACCGCGCGGCGGCCAGGCGGGCGAAGTCGTCGATGCCGAGCCGCTCGGCGCGGGTCATCGGGTCGATCCCGGCCCGGCGCAACGCCTCCTCGGCCGCCGCGGGCGACCCCGCCCAGCCGGCCAGCCCGCTGCGCAACGCCTTGCGGCGCTGGGCGAACGCGGCGTCGACCAGGGCGAACACGGCGTCACGGTCGCCGGGTGGGGGGTCGCGGCGGTCGAAGGCCAGCAGCCCGGAGTCGACGCCGGGCACCGGCCAGAACACCGCGCGCGGCACCGGGCCCACCCGCCGGGCCGCGGCGTACCAGGCCAGTTTCGCGCTCGGCACCCCGTAGGCCCGGCTGCCCGGCGCGGCGGCCAGCCGCTCGGCCACCTCGGCCTGCACCATCACCAGCCCGCGCCGCAGCGCGGGCAGCTCGGCGAGGAGGTGCAGCACGACGGGCACCCCGACGTTGTAGGGCAGGTTCGCGACCAGCGCGGTGGCGCCCGGGAGCTGCGCGGCGGCGACCCGCAGGGCGTCGGCGCCGACGACGGTGAGCCGGTCGGCCAGCGCGGGGGCGCGGTCGGCGACCGTGACGGGCAGCCGCGCGGCGAGCACCGGGTCGATCTCGACGGCGTGCACGGCGGCCACGGCGGGCAGCAGGGCCAGCGTCAGCGACCCGAGCCCGGGACCGACCTCCACCACGACGTCGTCGGGCGCGAGCTCCGCGGCCCGCACGATGCGGCGCACCGTGTTGGGGTCGTGCACGAAGTTCTGCCCGAGCTTCTTGGTGGGCCGCAGCCCCAGCTCGTGGGCCAGGGCGCGTACCTCCGCGGGTCCGAGCAGCCGGGCGGAAGGGTCGGTCACCCGTCGATCATCGGGGAAGGCCGAGCTTGCGGGAGCAGGCGGGCCAGGCCCCGTAGCCGCCGCGGTCGTCGCGGAGCCGGGTGGCCACCGCGATCTGCTCCTCGCGGCTGGCCTGGTGGGGCAGGTCGGCGTACTGGTCGCCGCCGTAGGCGTTCCAGGTCTGCCGGTTGAACTGCAGCCCGCCGTAGTAGCCGTTGCCGGTGTTGATCGCCCAGTTGCCGGTGGCCTCGCACTGGGCGAGCCGGTCCCACACGGCGTCGGTGACCGCAGGCGCCGCCGGGGGCTGCGGCACGTCGTCGTTGGTGCCGACCTTCACGATCCGCGGCGACGGCGGCGTGGTCGACCCGGCGCGCACCTGCTCGCGGCGCACCTCCTGGCCGTTCTGCACGTAGATCCGCACGACCGCGGTGCGCTCGCCGGGGCGGCCCGGGTCGACGACCTCGCGCTCGCCGCGCGGCATCTCCGGGTCCTCGACGATCTCCTCGGGCGGCGCGATCTCGCGGGTCTCGATGACCTCGCCCTCGCCGTTGCGGACGATCTGCACCGCGGTGCCCTCGGCGAGGACGGTGTCGGGGCTGGGGACCGCGACGTCGTCGGGCCCCAGCGTGACGCCCTGCTCGGCGAGCAGCCCGGCCACGGTGCCCGCCGTCGTGGACAGCGCCACCTGGGGGTTCGCTCCGTCGGCGAGCGTGACCCCGCGGGGCACGCTCAGCTCGAGCGCGAGCCCGCCGAGCGGGATCGCGGCGTCCGGGGACATCGACATCTGGATGGGCGTGACGGACATCCCGAGGTCGGACAGCGCGTCCTGCACCGACGCCGCGGTGGTCCACACCTGGCGCTCCTGCCCGCCCTCGACGAGCGTGAGCGGACGGGCGCGGTTGACGATGATGTAGTCACCGTCGGCGACGTCGGTGGCCGGCGCGGGCTGCACGCGGTCCTGCGGGCCGGGGCGCAGCCCCGCGGCGGCCAGCGCCCCGGCGACGTCGCCCGCGAAGGTGTGCAGCGTGCGCTCCTGACCGTCGACGGAGAGCACGACGGCCTTGTCCATCGCCAGCGCGCCCGCCCCGCCGCCGACGAGGGCGATCAGGACCGCGAGCACGGTGGCCCGGACGCCGAGACCCGCGGCCCGCGCCCGGCGGGGGGCGGGCACGGGGACGGGAGCGGGGGCGGGCTCGGGCGCGATCGCGGCGAACCGCTCGGTGTGCGGCTCGTCGTCGTCATCGACGGCCGGCGGTACGGCGACGCGCAGCGGGCCGGTGTGGTCGTCGGAGAACAGGTCGTCCGACGGCGGGTCGGTGGCCGGGACGCGCGGGATGGCACCGGTCGCGTCCTCGGCGTCCCACTCCGGCTCGGCCCACTCCCGCTCGACCAGGGCGACCGGACCGGTCGGCGGCAGGCTCTCGACCTCGGGGATGCCGAGCCGGCGCATGCGCTCCGGGCGGCCGAAGGCGGGCTCGGCGGGCCACCGCTCGGCGGCGGGGACGGCCGAGGGGGCCGGGAAGTCCTCGGCGGTGCCGAACCAGCGGGCGTCGTCCAGCGGCGGCGAGCCGGGATCGCCGACCCGTACCGGATCCGAGGGCACGAACTCGCCCACCCGGGCGAGAGCGGCACGGCGACGCGCGCGCGCGGAGACGTCGACCAACACCGATCCTGACCTCGACGGACCCGGGCGTGGGAGGGACCACCGGTCGCGGTGGCCCAGGGGCATCGTGCTGGGGGAGCGCCCCGGACCACCGCGACCGCTGTGCTGGGGAGCGTTCCCACCCCGGCTGAGCGATCACGGAACCGTAACGGGCGGTGAGTGCGCGGGTCGTGTCGCGACACACCGTGAGCGCCGAGCGGCCCTCCTCCTACGCCGAACGTGCATCCCCTACGCCGGGCGTGCCGTCCGACGCGACGGATGACAGCTCAGCGGACGGATTCCGACGCCCGGCGCGTGTCGCCGATGCCGAACACCCGCTCGGCGTTGCGGCGGGCCGCGTCGGCGACGGCGTCGGCGTCCACCCCGCGCAGCGACGCGACGGCGCGCACCGTCCAGGGCAGGCAGTAGGGCTCGTTGGCGCGGCCGCGGTGCGGGTGCGGGGTCAGGAACGGCGCGTCGGTCTCGACGAGGAAGGAGTCCTCGGGCACCAGCACCGCGGCCTCCTGCAGGTCGCGCGCGTTCCGGAACGTGACCGGCCCGGCGAAGGACAGCACGTACCCGGCGTCGACGCACTCGCGCGCCATCGCCGCGTCGCCGGAGAAGCAGTGGAACACCACCGTCCCCGGTGCCCCCTCCTCGCGGAGCACGCGCAGCACGTCGGCGTGGGCGTCGCGGTCGTGGATCATCAGCGGCTTGCCCAGCCGCTTGGCGAGGTCGATGTGCCACCGGAACTCGCGCTCCTGGGCCTCGTGCGGGGAGTACTCCCAGTGGTGGTCCAGGCCGGTCTCCCCCACCGCGACGACGCGGGGGTCGCGCGCGAGCGCCTCGATCTCGGCGCGGTCCGCGTCGGTGACGGCGGCGGTGCGCGTCGGGTGCAGGGCGACGGCGGCGTGCACGCGGTCGTCCCAGTGCGCGGCACGCACGGCGAACCGGGCCCCGTCCAGGTCGTCGGCGATGGTGACGGCCCGCGTGACGTTGACCGCCGCGGCCCGGTCCATCGCCGCCCGGACGGAAGCGGCGTCGGTGCAGCCGCAGGCGTCGAGATGGGTGTGCGCGTCGACAGTGGGGACGCCCAGGGGCTCGGGCGGGTCCGGTGCGGCCCGCCGCCCGTGCCCGCTCACCGCCCCACCCCGGCAGGCGAGGGGCTCACGGCGCGATCGGGGCCCACTCCGGGCCCGTCTCGCCCAGCTTCGGGTCGAGCTTGGTGAAGATCGGCGTCGGCTTCTCCAGGGGCCGGCCCACCTCGATCGGGGTGCTCGCCCAGGTGGCCTGCTCCCCCGCGTAGTCGCCGGTGAGCACGGGGTACTCGGGGCCCTCCCCGAGCTCGGGCACGATCTCCACGGACGGCTGCGCCGCCCACACCCCGGAGCCGCCCAGCGCCTCGTGCACCTGCTGCGCGGCGTGCGGCAGGAACGGGGTGAGCAGGGTGTTGGCGTCCTGCACGACCTGCAGCGCGGTGTGCAGGATCGTGTCGCGCCGGTCGGGGTCGTCCTTGCGCTTCCACGGCTCCTGGTCGGACAGGTAGCGGTTGGCGAGCGTGACGATCCGCATCGCCTCGCCGGAGGCCTGCTTGAACCGGTTGCGGGCCAGCAGCGCACCGACGGTGTCGAACCCGGCCCGCGACGCGGCGAGCAGCTCGGCGTCGGCATCGGTGGGCGCCGTGGGCTTGGGGATCGCACCCACGTTCTTGTGCGCCATCGAGATCGAGCGGTTGACGAGGTTGCCCCACTCGTTGGCCAGCTCGAAGTTGGTGCGGCGGACGAACTCGTCCCAGGTGAAGTCGGTGTCCTGGTTCTCCGGGCCGGCCACGGAGATGAAGTAGCGCAGCGCGTCGGGGCCGAAGTCACGCAGGAAGTCGGTCACGTAGATGACCGTGCCGCGGCTGGTCGAGAACTTCGAGCCGCTCATCGTCAGGAACTCCGAGGACACGATCTCGTCGGGCAGGTTCAGCGTGCCGAACGCGCCCGGCGTGCCGCCCTTGTCGCCCGCGCCGTTCTGGCCCAGCAGCAGCGCGGGCCAGATGACGGAGTGGAAGACGATGTTGTCCTTGCCCATGAAGTAGTAGGCCTGGGCCGCCGGGTCGGTCCACCACTTCTTCCAGGCGTCGGGGTCCGGGCCGCGCCGGGCCCACTCCACCGACGCGGACAGGTAGCCGATCACCGCGTCGAACCAGACGTAGAGCCGCTTCATGGGCTGGTCGCGCCAGCCGTCGAGCGGGATCGGGACGCCCCAGTCCAGGTCGCGGGTGATGGCGCGCGGCTTGAGGTCGGCGGCCAGGTTGGCCGAGAACTTCAGCACGTTGGGGCGCCAGTCGGTGCGCGTGGACAGCCACGACCCCAGCGACTCGGCGAACGCGGGCAGGTCGAGGAAGAAGTGCTCGGTCTCGACGAACAGCGGCGTCTCGCCGTTGATCTTCGACCGCGGGTTCTTCAGGTCGGCCGGGTCGAGCTGGTTGCCGCAGTTGTCGCACTGGTCGCCGCGCGCGTGCTCGTAGCCGCAGATCGGGCAGGTGCCCTCGACGTAGCGGTCGGGCAGCGTCCGCCCCGTCGACGGGCTGATCGCGCCCATCGCCTTCCGGGTGAAGACGTAGCCGTTGCGGTGCAGCGCGAGGAACAGCTGCTGGACGACCTCGTAGTGGTTCGACGTCGTGGTGCGCGTGAACAGGTCGTAGGACAGGCCCAGGCCGTGCAGGTCCTCGACGATCACGCGGTTGTACTTGTCGGCGAGCTGGCGGGGGGTTAGCCCCTCGGCGTCGGCCTGCACCTGGATCGGGGTGCCGTGCTCGTCGGTGCCGCTGACCATCAGCACGTCGTCGCCGACCATCCGCCGGTAGCGCGAGAAGACGTCGGAGGGCACGCCGAAACCGCTGACGTGACCGATGTGCCGCGGGCCGTTGGCGTAGGGCCAGGCCACGGCGGTCAGCACGTGGGAACTCATGTGGGAAGCCTAGGCCCGGGCGGCAACGCGGTTCCGTGCGGCCGACCCGGCCGGACCTCGTCACAGGAGAGGGTCTCGTCACCTGCACTGAGGTGTGCCTATCCTGAGCCGTGCTCACCGACCGTTCCGGACTGCAGGGCCTCGGCCTCCATCTGGGTTACCACGGCGTCCCGGTCGTGCACGGCGCCGACGTGGAGATCACCCCCGGCCGGGTCTGCGCCCTGGTCGGGCCCAACGGCAGCGGCAAGTCGACGCTGCTGCGCGCGCTGGCCCGGTTGCACCACCCGGCCGCGGGGGCCGTCACGCTCGGCGCAGGCACCGACGCGCTCGCGCTGACCCGCCGCGACTTCGCCCGCCGGGTCACCCTGCTGGCCCAGAGCCGCCCGGTGCCCACCGGGCTGTCGGTGCGCGACGTCGTCGGGTTCGGCCGCCATCCCTACCGCGGACGGTGGCGCGGCGCCGACCCGGACGGCCGGGCCGTGGTCGAGCGCGCCATGACCATGACCCGTGTGCTCGACCTCGCCGAGCGCCCGGTCGACGAGCTGTCCGGCGGCCAGCTGCAGCGCGTCTGGCTGGCCGGGTGCCTGACCCAGGACACCGGCGTGCTGCTGCTCGACGAGCCCACCAACCACCTCGACCTGCGCTACCAGGTCGAGATCCTGGACCTGCTGCGCGACCTCGCCGACGACGACGGCGTGGCGGTCGGGGTCGTCCTGCACGACCTCGACCAGGCCGCGGCCGTCGCGAACGAGATCGCCCTGCTCGCCGAGGGCCGCGTGCGGGCCGTCGGGGCCCCCGCGGACGTCCTGACCACCGAGCTCCTGTCGGCCGCCTACGGCATCCGCGTGGAGATCGACCACGACCCCGTCACCGGGGCCCTGCGCACCCGGCCGATCGGCCGGCACACGGAACGAAAGGCGATGCGATGAGACGCACCACTCGGAACTGGTCCCTGCCGCTGCTCGCGGCCACCGTGCTGGCGCTGGCCGCGTGCGGCACCACCGAACCGGCCGCGACCCCCGACGCCGCCGCCCCCACCGGTGAGCAGATCACGCTGACCGACGCCCGCGGGCAGCAGGTCGTGCTCGACGGCCCCGCCGAGCGCACGGTCGGCCTGGAGTGGAACGTCGTCGAGCACCTGGTCTCCCTCGGCGTGATGCCGGTCGGCGTGGCCGACGTCGAGGGGTACGGCAACTGGGTGCAGTCCGCGCCGCTGACCGGCGAGGTCACCGACGTCGGGGTGCGCGGGGAGCCCAGCGTCGAGTCGATCGCCGCGCTCGACCCGGACCTCGTCGTCGCCACCACCGACCTGCCCGAGGCGGCGGTCGCGCAGCTGGAGACGGTCGCGCCGGTGCTGCTCGTCCGCTCCGCCGACGCCACCGACCCGATCGGGCGGATGCGCGCCAACGTCGACCTGGTCGCGCAGGCCACCGGCACCCAGGACGCCGCGGCGACCCTGCTGGCCGACTTCGACGCGAAGCTCGCCGAGGGGGCCGCGGCGATCAGCGCCGCCGGGCTGGAGGGCCGGCCGATGGCGTTCTCCGACGCCTACGTCGACGGCGGGCAGCTCTCCATCCGCCCGTTCACCGGCGGCTCCCTGGCCGGGGCGGTGGCCGCCGAGCTCGGGCTGCCCAGCGCCTGGACGATCGAGGGCGACCCGGACTACGGCCTGGCCTCCACCGACGTCGAGGGCCTGACCGCTCTGGGCGACGTGGAGTACCTCTACTACGACAACGCCGCCGTCACCCCGGACCCGATCACCGAGACCCTCACCGGGAACGCCGTGTGGGAGTCGCTGCCGTTCGTCCGGGCGGGCAACGTCACCCGGCTGCCCGACGGCATCTGGATGTTCGGCGGGCCCGCCTCGATGCAGGCCTACGTCGACGCCGTGGTCGCCGCGGTGACCGGCTGACGTGACGCTCGCCCCCAGCGCTCCCGCGCAGGCGGCCCCGGCGCCGGCCCGGCCGCTGCGGGTCACCGGAGCCGCCGTCGCGGGCACCGCCCTGGTCGTGCTGATCGCGGCCGTGCACCTCACGCAGGGCACGGCCGCGGTGGACGCCGCCGACCTGTGGGCGCTGCTCACCGGCGGCGGCACCGACCAGGCCGCGGCCGTGGTGGTCGCGTCGCGGCTGCCGCGGCTACTCGCCGGGCTCGTCGTCGGGGCGGCGCTGGGTGCGGCGGGGGCGGCGCTGCAGTCGATCGCGCGCAACTCGCTGGCCGCCCCGGACACCCTCGGGGTCAACGCCGGCGCGCACCTGGCGGTGGTGGCGGTGGCCGCGGTCGGGCTGAGCCTGCCGTTCTACGCCTCCGGGCTGCTGGCCTTCGCCGGGGGCCTGGCCGCGGCCGGGCTGGTGCTCGCGCTCTCCGCGGGCGGCGGCTCGGCGCCGACCCGCCTGGTGCTGGCCGGGTCGGCGGTCTCGCTCGCGCTCTACGCCCTGACCACCGTCCTGCTGCTGCTGTTCGCGCAGGAGACCGCTGGGCTCTACGCGTGGGGCAGCGGGTCGCTGGCCCAGACCGGGCTGTCGGCGGTCGGGCAGGCCGCACCCGTGGTGGCACTGGGCATCGCGGTGCTGGTCCTGCTGGGACGCCGCCTCGACGTGCTGGGCCTGGGCGACGACACCGCCCAGGTGCTCGGCGTGCCGGTACGCCGCACGCGCGTGGCGGCCGTGGTGCTGGCGGCGCTGCTCTCGGCCGCGGCGGTCACCGTGGCGGGGCCCGTCGGCTTCGTCGGGCTGTGCGCGCCCGCGGTCGTGCGGATCCTGGCCCCACTGGTGCCCGGGCTGCACCGGCACCGGGTGCTGGTGCCGTTCTCGGCGCTGGCCGGGGTCGCGGTCGTGCTCGGCGCCGACGTCGTGGTGCGCGCCGCGCTCGGCGGGCAGGCCGGCGTGGAGGTGCCCACCGGCGTCGTCACCACGGTGTTCGGCGCGGTCGTGCTGGTGCTGCTGGCCCAGCGGTTCCGTGACTCCGGTCCGGTCCGCCACGCGCCGTCCGCGCGGTCGGCGCGGCTGCGCGACCGGCGCACGTTCACCGTCGTCGTGGTGGTCCTGGTGCTGCTCACCGCCGGTGTCGCGGCCGGGGCGCTGCTGCTCGGCGACGCCACCCTGCTCGGCGGCGACGTGCTCAACTGGCTGGCCGGGCGCGGCGGGCGGGTCACGACGTTCGTGCTGGACACCCGGGTGCCGCGGGTGCTCGCGGCGCTGCTGGCCGGGGCGGCGCTGGCGCTGGCCGGCACGGCGGTCCAGGCGGTGTGCCGCAACCCGCTGGCCGACCCGGGGCTGCTCGGCGTCAGCGGCGGGGCCGGGCTGGCCGCCGTCGCGGCGATCACGCTGGTGCCCACCGTCGGCACCTGGGCGCTGGCCGGGGTCACCGCGGCCGGGGCGCTGGCCGCGTGCGCGCTGGTGTTCGGCCTCGCCGCCCGCGGCGGGCTGGCCTCGGACCGGCTCGTGCTCATCGGCGTCGGGGTCTCCTACGGGACGCTGTCACTGATCACCGTGCTCATCGTGCAGACCGACCCGTTCAACGAGACCAAGGCGCTGACCTGGCTGTCCGGCTCCACCTACGGGCGGACGTTCGTCCATCTCGTCCCGGTGCTGGTCGCGCTCGTACTGGCCACCGTGCTGCTGGCCCGGGCGCGCGCGGAGCTCGACCTGATGGCGCTCGACGACGACACCCCGCGCGTGCTGGGCATCGCGCTGGGCCGCACCCGTCTGGCGCTGCTGACGGTGGCCGCGCTGCTCACCGCCGCCGCCGTGGCCGCGGTCGGGGTGATCTCGTTCGTCGGCCTGGTCGCCCCGCACGCCGCCCGCGCGCTGGTCGGCTCGCGGCACACTCGCGTCGTGCCGGTGGCGATGCTGCTGGGCGCGGTGCTGGTGTGCCTGGCCGACCTGCTGGGCCGGGCGGTCATCGCCCCGGCCCAGCTGCCGGCGGGCCTGCTCACCGCGGTGATCGGCACGCCGTACTTCGTGTGGCTGCTCTGGCGCTCCCGCGCCCGGGCCTGACGCGTCACGCCGGACCGGCGGGCACCGCGACGGCCCGCGGCTCCCCCGCCCGCACCACCACGACCCCGCCCAGGATCAGCGCGCCGCCGAGCAGCTGGATCCCCGACGGGGCCTGCGCCAGCAGCACCCAGGCGAACAGCAGCGCGGCGAGCACCTCCCCCAGCGCGACGAACGACGCCAGCCGCGAGCCGAGCCTGCGGGTGGCCGCGATGCCGGTGACGTAGGCGAGCGCGGCGGTGACGAGGCCGAGCGCGAGCACCGGCGCCCACCACGGCAGCGCGAACCCGCTGAACGCCACCGGTGCCGCCGACACCGCGAACGGCAGGATCCCCAGCGCCCCGGCGACGAGCAGCGCGACGCCGCCGACCAGCAGCCCGCCCGCGGCCAGCACGACCGCGGGCAGGCCCTCCGCCTCGCGGGCGGAGAGCACGAAGTAGGACGCCGCGCCCAGCATCGCCCCCAGCGCCCACAGGACCCCGACGACGCTGACGTCGGCCCCGGACAGCACGTCGAGCACCAGGACGAGACCGGCGGCCCCGAGCACGGCGCCCAGCGCCGTCAACCGGCCCGGCCGCTGCCCCTGCCGCAGCCAGAGCCACAGCACCACCGCCACCGGCGCCGTGTACTCGATGAGCAGCGCGACCCCGACCTCCATGTGCGCCACGGCGTTGAAGTACGCGAGCTGGCAGCCCGCGACGGCGAGCAGCCCGAAGGAGACGACCAGCCCGGCGTGGCGGCGGACCACCGACCACCGGCCGCGCAGCAGGCGCAGCGCGACCGGCACCAGCACCAGCGCCGCGAGCAGCACCCGGACGGCCACCGCCGCGGCCGCCGACCAGCCCGCGTCCAGCAGCCCGCGCGCCAGCGGCCCGGACAGCCCGAACGACGCCGCCGACACCACGGCCAGCCCGAGCCCCGAGGTGAGCCGCACGGGATCGTCATGTGCCAACGTCGTCATGGGTCATGACGCTAGGTGTCGTGCCGTAAGGTGTCAACGTGGTCTTCACCCATGATACGGACATGGCGTTGCAGGCCGCTGCGGTCCTCGCGAACTCCGCGCTGGAGCCCGACACGTTGACGACCGTCGCGGAACTCGACGCGTTCTACACCGAGTTCCGCTACACCGGCGCGCACGCCCGCGACGCCGCCGAGCTCGCGGCCGTCCGGGCCCTGCGCGGCCCCCTGCGCGAGCTGCTCACCGCCGACCGCGACACCGCGGTGCGGCTGGTCAACCGCACGCTGGCCGAGCGCGACGCCCGCCCGCAGCTGGTCCGCCACGACGGCTGGGACTACCACCTGCACGCCACCGACGCCGCCGCTCCGCTGGCCGACCGGATCGCGGTGGAGACCGCGATGGCGATGGTCGACGTCATCCGCGCCGACGAGCTGGGGCGGCTGGCGGTCTGCGCCGACGACACCTGCGAGGGGGTCGTGGTCGACCTCTCCCGCAACCGCTCGCGCCGCTTCTGCAGCACCGCCTGCGGCAACCGGGTCGCCGCCGCGGCCTACCGGGCGCGGCGGTCGGGGTGACTCAGCCCAGCGCCCGGTCCAGGTTGATCGCCGCGCTGATCAGCGACAGGTGCGTGAACGCCTGGGGGAAGTTGCCGAGCTGGTCGCCGGTCAGGCCGATCTCCTCGGCGTAGAGCCCGAGGTGGTTGGCGTAGGTGAACATCTTCTCCAGCGCCACCCGCGCCTCCGGCAGCCGACCGGCCCGGGTGAGCGCCTCGACGTACCAGAACGAGCACATCGAGAACGTGCCCTCGTCGCCGTCGATGCCGTCCGGGGCGTCGTAGCGGAACACCAGCGTGTCGACGACGAGCTCCTCCTCGATCGCGCGCAGCGTCGAGGCGAACCGGGGCTCGGTCGGGGCCACGAACTTGACCATCGGCATGAGCAGCACCGATGCGTCGAGGGTCGCGGCGCCGTAGCGCTGCACGAAGGTGGCGCGCTCGGCGTCCCAGCCGCGGTCCATGATCTGGTGGTAGATCGCGTCGCGGGTGGTGGTCCAGCCGGTGAGGTCGCCGGGCAGGCCGCGGCGGCGCGCCATGCGGATCATGCGCTCCAGCGCGACCCAGCACATCAGCCGCGAGTGGACGTGGTCGCCGCGCCCGCCGCGGGTCTCCCAGATGCCCTCGTCGGGCTGGTCCCAGTGCTCCCGCAGCCAGTCGATCACCGTGCACAGGTTCTCCCAGTCGTCGTGGGAGATCCCGGCGCCGTACTTGTCGTAGAGGTAGATCGAGTCGATGATCTCGCCGTAGACGTCGAGCTGGAGCTGGTCGCCCGCCCCGTTGCCGGCCAGCACCGGTGCGGAGCCGCGGTAGCCGTCCAGGTGGTCGAGCCCGGTCTCGGCGGGCGGCGGGTCGCCGTCGATGGTGTACAGCACGCGCAGCGGGCCGCGTTCGCCGTCGCGGGGCTCGGTGAAGCGGTCGGTCAGCCAGCCGACGAACGCGTCCGCCTCGCGGGTGAACCCCATGCGCAGCAACGCGTACAGCGAGAACGCGGCGTCGCGCAGCCAGACGTAGCGGTAGTCCCAGTTGCGCTCGCCGCCGATCTCCTCGGGCAGGCCCATCGTGGGCGCGGCGACGATCGCGCCGGTCGGCTCGTGGGTGAGCAGCTTCAGCGTGATCGCCGAGCGGTGCACCATCTCGCGCCAGCGCCCGGTGTAGGTCGAGGTCGCGAGCCAGTCGCGCCAGAACTCCAGGGTGGCGGCGAACAGCCCGTCGACGCCGGACGGCGTGAGGTCGTCGGGCACCTCGTCCGCCGGGTCCCCGACGGTCAGCACGAACAGCGCGCCCTCCCCCGCCGCGAGCCGGAACTCCCCGGACGCGTCGGCGTCGCCCGCCGTCAGGTCGACCGACGCGCCGAGCGTGAGCACCAGGTCGTCGGAGGTGAACAGGACGCCGCCGGGCACGTCCTTCGCCACGGCCCGTTCGCGCCCGTACCCGGGACGCGGCGCGACGGCGGTGCGCATCACGACCTCGCCGCGGACGTTGCGCACCCGCCGCACCAGCTGCTGCGGCCCGTCGCCGACCGGCATGAAGTCCTGGCACTCGACGATCCCGTGCTCGGTGAGGAAGCGGGTGACCAGCACCGCGGAGTCCGGGTAGTAGAACTGGGTGCGCGAGGCGACCTCGCAGGTCGGGGCCATCGTCCAGTGCCCACCGCGCTCGGTGTCGAGGACGGCGGCGAACACGCTGGGCGCGTCGAAGCGGCCGGGGCAGAACCAGTCGACGGTGCCGTCGGTGCCCACCAGCGCGGCCGAGCGCAGGTCGCCGACCAGCCCGTGCTCGGCGATCGGGAGGTCGGTCATCCCGGCAGCCGCCAGCCGCGCTCCCCGGCCAGGTCGAGCGCCTCCTGCGGCCCCCAGGACCCGGGCTCGTAGACCTGGGCGGTGGGCGGGTCGGCCAGCACCGGATCGCACAGCTCCCACAGCCGCTCGACCTCGCGGGTGCTGGTGAACAGCGTGTGGTCACCGGCCATCGCGTCGAGCAGCAGCTTCTCGTAGGCCTCGAGCGAGTCCTCCCCGCCGAAGCGCACCGAGAGGGTGTGCGGCTCGAGTGCGAGGTCCGGGCCCGGGGTCTTGGTGCGGATGTCGAGGGAGATGCGCGGGGAGTCGGTCAGCTCCAGCACCAGCTCGTTCGGGGCGCCGCCGGTCTCCCCCGCGAACATCGCCAGCGGCGGCTCGCGGAATCCGAGCGTGATCGTCCGCCGGGTCGCGCCCAGGCACTTGCCGGTGCGCAGCAGGAACGGCACGCCCTCCCACCGCGGGTTGTCGACGAACGCCTCGATCGCCACGAACGTCTCGACGCGCGAGTCGTCGTCGACGCCGTCCTCGTCGCGGTAGCCCGCGTACTGCCCGAACACGACCCGCTCCGGGTCCAGCGGCCGGACCGCGCCGAACACCTCGGCCTTGCGCTCGTGCAGCGCGCCGGCGTCGAGGGCGGGCGGGGGCTCCAGCGCAACGAACCCCAGCAGCTGGAACAGGTGCGTGGAGATCATGTCGCGGAACGTGCCGGTGGACTCCATGAACGACGCCCGGCCCTCGATCCCGATCTCCTCGGGCACGTCGATCTGGACGTAGGCCACGTGCCGGGCGTTCCAGACCGGCTCCATCAGCCCGTTGCCGAAGCGCAGCGCGAGGATGTTCTGCACCGACTCCTTGCCCAGGAAGTGGTCGATGCGGAAGACGTCGTCCTCGGCGAAGGTGCCCAGGACGGCCCGGTTGAGCGAGCGCGCCGAGTCCAGGTCGCTGCCGAACGGCTTCTCCAGCACCAGGTGCGCGCGCTGCGCGAGGCCGGTCGCGTCGAGCATGGCGATCATCGGTTCCATCGCCGACGGGGGCACCGAGAGGTAGAGCAGCCGCCGCACGTCGCCGCCGCCGAGCTCCTTCTCCGCCTGCTCGACGGCGGCCGCGAGCTCGTCGCCGTCGTCCGCGGAGGAGACGACGAACCGGACGCCCTCGGCGAACTCCGCCCATCCCTCGCCCGCGTCCTCGGGCTCGACGGACGCGCGGAACTCCTCGTCGGAGCCCGGGGAGTGGCGCCCGGTGCCGATGATCCGGACGTCGGGGAGCAGGCCCGAGCAGTGCAGGCGGAACAGGCCGGGGAACAGCTTGCGCTTCGCCAGGTCGCCGGACGCGCCGAACAGGACCAGGACGTGGGGTGACGTCATGAACACCTCTACCCGTGATCCACCGCCGCCCAACCGTGCGGCGCACGGTGTCACACGTCGGCGGACCCGCCGTCCCAGGTCAGCCGCAGGGCGTCGGGCACGGCCCGGACCCGCACACCGAGGACGTCGGAGGCCAGCTCCCCGGCCGCGTCGGCCTGGACGGGCAGCAACCGGTCCTCGACCAGGCGGTACAGCTCGGCCCGGCGCGGCGTCGGGTGCAGCACCAGCACCTCGCGGACGCCCAGGGCGGCGAAGAACGGCAGCTTGCGGTAGGTCTCGTCGTCCTCGGAGCGGACCTCCACGACGAGCTCGGCACCCTCGGCGCCGCGGTCGCTGAGGTGCTCGGGGCGGCAGTAGAGCTGGTCGGGCACGCGATAGTCGTCGGCGGTGCGGAACAGGCCGGTCTCCATCCGGGGCACCAGCCCGCGGGCCTTCGCCACACCGAACATCATCCCGAAGAACTCACTGCTCAGACCCTGGTGCGGTCCTCCGGCCGGTGGGACCACGTGCAGCACTCCGTCCCACATCTCGTCGCGGCCGTCGAGGCCCAGCCGGCGGCGCTCGTCGAGCAGCGCCTGCGGGGCCTCCAACATGACGACGCGCATGTCGCGCAGTGTACGGCGGTTATCGTGGGCGCCGTGAACGTCGAGGTGACCCCGCTCCCGGGGATCGGGGTACGCAAGGACTTCGCGCTGCGCGGTGGGCGGCGCGTCGGCGTGGTGACGCACCGCGACGGCAAGATCGAGCTGATCGTCTCCCACGAGGACGACCCGGACGCCTGCCTCGCCGAGATCGGGCTGTCCGCGGACGAGGCCGCCGCGCTGGCCAACCTCCTGGGCGCGCCCCAGCTCGTCGCGCAGCTGCGCGAGGAGCACGCCGAGCTGCCGGGGATCCACACCCGGCAGATCCCGGTCGGGCCGCCGTTCGACGGGCGCACGCTGGGCGACACCGCCCTACGCACGCGCACCGGGGTGTCCGTCGTCGCGGTGATGCGCGCGGGCCAGGTCCATCCGTCCCCCGGGCCGGACTTCACCCTGACCGCCGGCGACCTGATGGTCACCGTCGGCACGACGGAAGGGCTCGACGACGCCGTCGCGATCCTGAAGAAGGGCTGACCCGTGGAGGAATCGGCCCTGCACCTGCTGGAGCTCGGCGCCGTCTTCTTCGTGCTCGGGCTGCTGGGCCGCCTCGCCGGCCGGATCGGGCTCTCGCCGATCCCGCTCTACCTGGTCGGCGGCCTCGCCTTCGGCAACGGCGGGATCGTCCCGCTCGGCGGCATCGAGGAGTTCACGACCCTGGCCGGTGAGGTCGGCGTCGTGCTGCTGCTCCTGCTGCTCGGGCTGGAGTACTCCGCGGCCGAGCTCGTCACCGGGCTGAAGCGGTCCTGGACGGCCGGGCTGCTCGACATCGTGCTCAACGCCGCACCGGGCGTCGCCGTGGCACTGGTGCTGGGGTGGGGGCCGGTCGGGGCGCTGGTGCTCGGCGGCGTCACCTACATCTCCTCGTCCGGGATCATCGCCAAGGTGCTCGGCGACCTGGGCCGCCTGGGCAACCGCGAGACCCCGGTCGTGCTGTCGATCCTCGTGTTCGAGGACCTCGTCATGGCCGTCTACCTGCCGATCCTCACCGCGGTGCTGATCGGGGTGTCGCTGGTCGGCGGGCTCACCGCCGTCGGGGTCTCGGTGGCGGTGCTGGCCGTCGTGCTGCTGGTGGCGCTGCGCTACGGCCGCTACGTCTCCGCGCTCGTCGACTCCCCGGACCGCGAGGTCTTCCTGCTCAAGGTGCTCGGGCTCGCGCTGCTCGTCGCCGGGTTCGCCCAGGCCATGCAGGTCTCGGCCGCGGTGGGGGCGTTCCTGCTCGGCATCGCGATCTCCGGGTCCACCGCGGAGAACGCCACGAAGCTGCTCGAACCGCTGCGCGACCTGTTCGCCGCGGTGTTCTTCGTCGTGTTCGGGCTCAACACCGACCCCTCCACGATCCCCGCCATGCTCGGCTGGGCCGTCGTGCTCGCCGTCTCCACCACCGTCACCAAGATCGCGACGGGCTGGTGGGCCGCCCGGCGGCAGGGCATCGGCCCGCTCGGCCGCGCCCGGGCCGGAGCCGCGCTCGTCGCGCGTGGCGAGTTCTCCATCGTCATCGCCGGGCTGGCGGTGAGCTACGCCGCCGTCGACGACCGGCTCGCCGCCCTGGCCACCACCTACGTCCTGCTGATGGCGGTGATCGGCCCGGTCGCCGCCCGCGTGGTGGAGCCGGTGGCCCGCCGGGTGCTGTCCCCCGCCCGTCGCCCGGCCGTGGCCCCGACCGCGGGCACCTGACCGACACGCCCCCCCCGGCCCGCCCGCGCCCCGGTTGCAGTGGGGTGGCTCTACTGCAACCGGGTTGGAGTGAAGCCACCCCACTGCAACCCGGGGGGGGCGGGGGGGCGGGGGTCAGGTGCGGGCGGCCAGTGCCGCTTCGTACAGGTCGCGTTTGGCCACCCCGGCCGCCACGGCCACGGCGGCGACGGCGTCCTTGAGCCGCTCGCCGTCGGCCACCCGCTCGGCCACCGCGTCGACCAGCGACTCCACCGTCGGCGCGGCCGACGGGGCGGCGCCGGCCAGCACCACCGTGATCTCCCCGCGCACCGGCCCCTCCCGCGCCCACGCCGCCAGCTCCGCGAGCGGGCCGCGCAGCACCTCCTCGTGCTTCTTGGTCAGCTCCCGGCAGACCGCGGCGCGGCGGTCGGGGCCCAGCACGTCGACGGCGGCGGCGAGGGTGTCGGCCAGGCGGTGCGGCGACTCGAAGAACACCACGGCGCGGGGCTCGGCGAGCAGCGTCGTCAGCCAGCGCGTGCGCTCCCCGCCCCGGCGCGGCGCGAAGCCCTCGAAGCAGAACCGCTCCACCGGCAGCCCGGAGAGCACCAGCGCGGTCGTGACGGCCGAGGGCCCCGGCAGGCAGGTGACCGGCAGCCCCTCGTCGGCGGCCGCCGCGACGAGCCGGTAGCCGGGGTCGGACACCGCGGGCATCCCGGCGTCGGACACGAGCAGCACGGTGCGCCCGGCGCGCACGTCGTCGAGCAGGCCGGGCAGGCGGGAGGTCTCGACGGCGTCGTAGTGGCTGATCACCTTCCCGCCGACGGCGACGCCGAGCGCCGCGGCGAGCGACCGGAAGCGGCGCGTGTCCTCGGCGGCGACGACGTCGGCACCGGCGATCGCCTCCCGCAGCCGCGCCGACGCGTCGCGCGCGTCACCGAGCGGAGTGGCCGCCACGACCAGCATCCCGGGTGGTTCGGCGTCGGTCGGCATGTGACCCACCCTACGAGCGGCCTACCATCGGGCCGGTGACCGACCGCTCCCTCGCCGCGCGGACCCGCGTGGCGACGGTGCCGGTCGAGGACCGGACGCCGACGCCGGGCAGCGTCCCCCTCGGCCCCGAACCGCCGCTGACGCCCGCGCCCCCGCTGACGCCCGCGCTCCTCGGTGCCCCGCCGCCCACCGACCGGCTGCGCGGCTGGGTGGTCGCGATCGGGCTGGCGCTGGTGGCGCTGGTGGTCCGGTTCCACGACCTCGGGCGGGTCACCGACGGCGGCACGCCGGTCTTCGACGAGAAGCACTACGTGCCGCAGGCCTGGCAGATGCTGCGCAACGGCGGCGTCGAGGACAACCCGGGCTTCGAGCTGATCGTGCACCCGCCGCTGGGCAAGCAGCTCATCGCGCTGGGCGAGCTGGCCTTCGGCTACGACGGGTTCGGCTGGCGCGCGGCGTCGGCGTTCTCCGGCGTGCTGGCCGTCCTGCTGATCGTGCGGGTGGCGCGGCGGCTCACCCGCTCGACGCTGCTCGGCGCGGTCGCGGGCGTGCTGCTGATCGGCGACGGCCTGTCGCACGTGCAGTCGCGGATGGGCATGCTCGACTCGTTCGCGGCGCTGTTCGTCCTCGCCGCGTTCGCCACCCTGGTCCGTGACCGCGACGACGTGCGCGAGCGGATGGCGCTCGCCGTCGCCCAGGGGCGGATCGACGACACCCCGTACGGCCCGCGGCTGGGCTGGCGCTGGTGGCGCCTGGCCACCGGGGTGCTGCTCGGGCTGGGCTGCGCGGTGAAGTGGTCGGGGCTGTACTGGCTGGCCGCGTTCGCCGTCCTGGCCGTGGTCTGGGACCTCACGGCCCGGCGCTCCGCGGGCGTGCGGCACCCGTGGCGGGGCACGGTGGTGCGCGACCTGGGCCCCGCGCTGTGGGCGCTGGCCGTGGTGCCGGTGCTCGCCTACCTGTCGGGCTGGTGGGCGTGGTTCGGCAGCGAGACCGCGATCGACCGCTACGCCGAGGGCGGCCCGGGCTTCCTGCCCGCCCCGCTGCGCGCGCTCGCCTACTACAGCAGCCAGGTGCTGGAGTTCCACGCCGGGCTCACCACCGCGGTGAGCGGCGAGCACCCGTGGGAGTCCAAGCCGTGGACGTGGCCGATGGGGCTGCGCCCGATGCTCTACTACTTCGCCTCCGGCGAGCAGGTCGGCGGCTGCGGCACCGGCGACTGCGTCAGCGCCGTCATGCTCCTCGGCACCCCGGCGCTGTGGTGGCCCGCGTTCGCGGTGCTGGGGCTCGCGGTCTGGCGCGTCGCCACCCGGCACGACTGGCGCTACGCCGCGGTCCTCGTCGGCTACGGCGCGGGCATCCTGCCGTGGTTCGTCAACATCGACCGCCAGATGTACTTCTTCTACATGGCCCCGGTGGTCCCGTTCCTGGTGCTGGGCACGGTGCTCGTGATGGGCGAGATCCTCGGCCGCGCCGACGCCCCGCGCGAGCGCCGCCAGACCGGGGTGCTGCTGGTCGGGCTGTGGGTGGGGCTGGTCGTCGCCAACTTCGCGTGGCTCTGGCCGATCATGAACGGCGTGCCGATCACGCAGGAGATGTGGGACGCCCAGCTCTGGCTGCCCTCATGGCGCGCCCAGTGACAGCAGCGCGCTCGCCGTCAGCGCGAGGCCGGCGGAGGCCAGCTGCGCCCGGGTCAGCCGCTCGTGCAGCACGATCCGGGCGAGCAGCACCACCACGACCGGGTAGAGCGACACCAGCACCGCACTGACGCCCAGGTCGCCGGTGCGGGTGGCCAGCAGGAACAGGACGTTGGCGGCCGAGTCGAACAGCCCGCTGAGCACGACCAGCCCCCACGCCCCGCGAGTCCCTCCCGTTCCGGCCCCGAGTCCCACCACCAGCGCCCCGAGCAGTGCCACCGACACCGCCCGACCGGCCAGCAGCGGCCACAGCCCCGAGCCGGGCGGCGTGGCGTCGAGGCCGACGAAGAACAGCCCGAACCCCACCCCGGCGCCCAGCCCGAGCAGCACGCCGCGCACGGCCACCGCGTCGCGGGTGCCCGCCGTCGCCAGCACGATCGCGACGAGGGCCGTGGCCAGCCCGGCCACGGTCGCGGCGCCGAGCCGCTCCCCGCCCGCCAGCCCGACCAGCAGCGGCAACCCGGCCCCGACCACCGCCGACAGCGGCGCGACGACGCCCATCGGCCCGACGGCGAGGCCGCGGAAGTACAGCAGCAGGCCCGACGCCCCGGCGATCCCCGCCAGCGCCCCGGTCCCCAGCGCCGCACCCGTCGGCGCGCCCGGCACCAGCAGCACGGCCGGGACCAGCGCGACCAGGCCGACCAGCTGCGCGCCCGCCGTGACGCCCAGGACACCCGCCCGTCGGGTCGCCAGGCCGCCGGCGAAGTCGGCGATGCCGTAGGTGACGGCGGCAGGCAGGGCGAAGGCCACGGACATGCCCCGAAAGTACATCAGAGTGTCCGAAGAAGTACTGCATAATGCTCGCCATGCAGTCCCCCGACGACGTCGCCGCCGCGGTCGGCCGCAACGTCCGCGCGCTGCGGCAGCAGCGCCGCATGACGATCGACGCGCTCGCCGCCGCGTCCGGCGTCAGCCGCGGCACGGTGATCCAGATCGAGACCGCGCGGGGGAACCCGAGCATCGGCACGCTGGTCGCGCTGGCCGCGGCGCTGCGGGTGGGCGTCGCGTCGCTGGTCGACGGCGACGGCGCCCCGCGGGTGGTCGTGCGCCGCGCCGCCGAGGCCGCCACCCTGTGGAGCAGCGCCGCGGGCAGCAGCGCGGTGTTCCGGATCGGCACCGACCCGCCCGACGTCGTCGAGCTGTGGGACTGGACGCTGCAGCCCGGCGACGGGTTCGACGGCGAGGCGCACCCGATGGGCACCGTGGAGGTCCTGACGGTGCGGTCGGGCCGCCTGGACCTGCGGGTCGGCACCGCCGCCCACGAGCTGGACGCGGGCGACACCGTGATGTTCCAGGCCCACGCCCCGCACCGCTACGCCGGCGGGGGGGACGAGCCGGTGCGGTTCGTGATGGTCGTCCTGCAGCCCGGTGACGCCGGGCTGGTGCCGCCCACCAGCATCGCGGAGGCCCAGCCGTGACCGGCCCGCTGTGATCAGCAGCCGGCGGTGCCCCGGTGGACGGGGTCGACCAGCAACGTCACCGGCTCGACCCGCGAGACCAGCACGCAGCCGCCGGTGCGGACCGCCACCTCGTCGGCGCCGCGGAAGGACACCTCGTCCGGCGCCGCCCCCTCCGGCTCGCCCAGCCACACCGGCGACTCCTGCTCGAACGGCCCGGCGCCCGACCGCAGCACCACCCGGAACACCGTGTCGATCGTGAACGGCTCGCCCTCCAGCACCACCAGCCGCCGGTCCCCCGACGCCACCTCCGCGACCGCGCCGCGCTCGTCGTCGAGGCCGATGGTCAGGTAGGCCACCGCCGCCCAGCCGACGGCCCCGATCCCGCCGACGACCAGCACGAGCACCCGGAGCGCATAGATCCGGACGGCGACGGCGAGCGTGAGCGTGACCAGCACGATCGTCGCCAGCACCGTCGCGGCGACGAACCACTGCGCGTGCCGCAGGTGGAACGGGTCGAGCACGGCGAGGCCGGCCAGCAGGGCGGCGAGGATCGCGATCGCGGCCAGGACCAGTGCCCGGCGCAGGGTCGTCATCCCGGGGAGACTAGAGCGGGCGGTCAGGCGCAACCCGCTCACCCGTTCAGCGCACCGCGGCGGGCCAGCAGCCCGATCACCAGCGCACTGGCCATCGGCACGGCGGCGAGCACCAGCCACGCCACCACCGGAGGGGCGGTCGCGGGGTCGAGCAGGGCGCCGACGACGGTGCTGCCGACCAGCACCGCGACGCCGCCCGCGGAGGCGAGCACCCCGAAGTACGCCCCCAGCCTGCGCTCGGCGGCCAGCACCGGCACCAACGCCTGGGCGATGGGCCCGGCCAGCATCTGCCCCGCGGTGAGCAGGACGACGAAGCCGACCGCGGGCCACACCCCGGCGGGGGCGGCGGGCAGCGCCAGCGCGACGAGGAGGGCGGCGGCGGACATCAGCCCGAAGCCCAGGACGATCGGCTGCCCGGGCGGGCGGCGGCGCGCCCAGCGGGTGGTCGGCACCTGCCCGCCGATCACCAGCACCGCGGCCAGCGCGAACAGCCAGCCCAGCGCGGCCTGCCCGCCGGTGCCGCGCTCCAGCTCGACGGGCAGCGCCAGGTAGAGCTGGTTGTAGCAGAGCAGGTAGCCGGAGTAGCCCGCGGCGAAGGCCAGGAAGCGGCGGTTGCGCAGCACCTCGGCCCATCCGTCGAGCACCGGCTCGCCGGCGTGCGCGGCGGCGCGGCGCGGCAGCCACGCCAGGTGCGCCAGCCCGATCAGCACGAACGCCGCCGCGGCGACGGCGCAGGCCAGGCCGAAGTCGACGAGCAGCAGGGCCGCCCCGACCAGCGGCCCGACCACCGTGCCGACCTGCCCGCTGACGGCGAACATCGCGAACACCTCCGCCCGGGTCGGCCCGCCGACCGGCAGCTCGCCCGCCTCCCTGGCCAGCGCGGACTCGACGGCCGGGGAGAACAGCGCGGCCGCGAACCCCGTCAGCAGGGCCCCGGCGAGCACGCCGGGCAGCGTGGTCGCGACGCCGAGCAGCCCGAACCCCGCGACGCGCAGCGCGCACCCGGCCAGGATCACCGGCTTCGCGCCCCACCTGTCGGCCAGGGTGCCGCCGACGACGAACAGGCCCTGCTGGCTGAAGGTGCGCAGCCCCAGCACCAGCCCCACCAGCCCGCCGGCCAGCGCCAGATCGGTCGCCAGGTGCACCGCGAGGTAGGGCACGACCATGTAGAAGCCCACGTTGAAGGCCAGCTGGGTGGCCACGAGCAGGCGCATGACGGCGGGCAGCGACCCGAAGCCGGAGCGGCGGTGCGCCACGTCCACGATCACCACTCATTCGCATTGCCGAATACATGCATTAGCACTTCGGTACCTGATGCAGGAGGATAATCACAAGCGTTGACCTCGGCGGCGCGGTGACCACAGAATCCGCCGACCCCGTTCCCCGTGAGAGGCAGGCACCGCGTGCACCCGATCCGAGCCCGGGCCTGCGCCCTGGTCCTGCTGGCCTGCCTGCTCACCGCGTGCGGCGGCGCCGCGCCGGCGTCGAGCGGCGTCGCCGTCCCCGACGGCGCGGTGACCATCGGCCTGCCGTTCCCGCCGCGTTCGGGCCTCGCGATCGACACCGACGACGCCTTCCTGCTCACCCAGCTCGGCGCCACCGAGACCCTCGTGGGCCTGGACGCCGACCGGCAGCCGCAGCCGGGCCTGGCCACCGAGTGGTCGCAGACCGACCCCACCACCTGGCGCTTCACCCTGCGCCCCGGCGTGGTCTTCCACGACGGCACACCCCTGACGGCCGACGCCGTCGTGAACGCGCTGGGCTACGTCACCGGGGCCGCCGCGCCGCCGCGGGCCGTCGCGGGCGCCGGGATCACCACCACGGCCGACGGCGACGCCGTGGTGGTGCGCACCGCCGCGCCGGACCCGATCCTGCCGCTGCGCCTGAGCGCCCCGGGCACCGCGGTCCTCGCCCCGTCCGCCTACTCCGCGGGCGGCCCGCCCACGGTCGTCGGCACCGGCACCGGCCTGCTGCGGATCACCGCGGCGGACCCGGCGCAGGGCATCACGCTGGAGCGCTTCGAGCAGTACTGGGGCGAGCGGGCCCAGGTGGCGACGGTGACCGCGCGCTACCTGCCCGACCCCTCCGCCCGGGCACTGGCCTTCCGCGCCGGCGACGTCGACATCGTGCTCGGCCTGCCCGAGCCCGCCGTGCTGGAGCTGCAGGCCGCCCCGGACGTGCAGGTGCAGACGGTCCCGACGCCCCGTACGGCGAGCCTGTACCTCAACCAGTCCGCGCCGCCGTTCGCCGATGCGGCGGTCCGGCGGGCCGTCGCACTGGCCGTCGACCGCACCGCGCTCGGCGAGCAGGCGCTGGCCGGTTCGGCGCTGCCCGCGTCGGAGATCTTCGGCCCCGCGGTGCCGTGGGGTGCCGACGGCCCGGCCCCGGCGGCCGACCCGGCCGCGGCCGCGGCGCTGCTCGCGCAGGCCGGCTTCGGGCCGGACTCCCCGCTCACCGTGCGGCTGTGGACCTACCCGAACCGGCCCGAGCTCCCGACGCTGGCCACCGCCGTCCAGGCGATGCTGGCCGAGGCCGGCATCACCGCCGAGATCGAGATCGGCGACTACGCCGCGCAGGAGCCCGAGGTGCTCGCCGGGCGCTACGACATGCTGCTGCTCTCGCGCAACCTGCTCACCGACCTGCCCGACGCGGCCGGGGTGCTGCGCAGCGACTACGGCTGCGCGGGCACCTACAACCTCAACCGGTACTGCTCCCCGGAGTTCGACGCGCTGGTCGACGGCCTGGTCGACGTCACCGACGTGGCGCAGCGGCAGGAGGTGTTCGCCCGGGCGGCGCAGCTGCTGGCGGACGGCGACGTCGGCGTGCCGCTGGTGCACACCGTGGACAGCTCGGCGACCCGCGGCGTCACCGGCTTCGTCGCCGACCCGAGCGGGCGGGTGCTGGTCACCCCGGAGCTGGCCCGAACGGGCTGACGTGTCGGGCACCCTCGGCAGGCGCCTGCTCCCGCTGCCCCTGGTCCTGCTGGGCACCTCGGCACTGGTGTTCCTGCTGCCCCGCGCGTCCGGCCTCGACACCACCCGCACGGTGCTGCGGGCGCGCATCGCCGACTCGGTGCCCGACCCGGCGGTCACCGAGCGCGTGACCCGCGAGCTCGGGCTCGACGGCCCGCTGTGGCAGCAGTACCTGCTGTGGCTGGGCTCGGTGCTGCGCGGTGACCTCGGGCTGTCGTTCTCCACCCGCACCGCCGTGGCCCCGCAGCTCGTCGCGGCGCTCGGGGTGTCGGCGCTGGTCACGGCCGCGGCGCTGCTGCTCGCCGGGCTCGTCGGGATCCCCGCGGGGGTCGCCGCGGCCCGGCGGCCCGGCGGTCCGGTCGACCGGACGGTCACGACGCTGTCGGTGCTGGGCGCCGCGGTCCCCGAGTTCATCCTCGCCCCGCTGCTGGTGCTGGTGTTCGCGGTCGCGCTGCCCCTGCTGCCCGCGGCCGGGTGGGGCACCCCGGCGGCCGCCGTGCTGCCGGTCGTCACGCTCGCGCTGTTCCCGGCGGCGCTCGCCGCCCAGCTCACCCGCGCCGAGACCGCCGACGTGCTGGGCGCCCTGCACGTGCGTGCCGCCAGGGCGCGCGGGTTCACCGAGCGGCGGCTGTTGTGGGTGCACGCCGCACGCCGGTCGTTGACGTCGGTGACGGCGCTGTCGGGCACCTTCTTCGCGGGGCTGCTGGGCGGGTCGGTGGTGGTGGAGGTGGTGTTCGCCGTGCCCGGCCTGGGCCGGCTGCTCTACGACGCCGTCCTGGCCCAGGACCTGCCGACGGTGCAGGGCGGGCTGCTGGTCCTGGTGACGATCGCGGTGCTGGTCACGATCGTCACCGAGCTCGGGCAGCTCGCGATCGACCCGGTCGCCCGCCGGGCGGCCCGGTGAGGCGCCGCGCCCCCGCGGTGGCGCTGGGCGCGCTGGCCGCCGTGCTGCTGGTCGCGGCCCTGCTCCCGCTCGACGCCGTGGGCAACGACCTCGCGAACCGGTTCGCCCCGCCGTCCCCGGCCCACCCGCTGGGCACCGACCACCTGGGCCGCGACGTGTTCGCCCGCCTCGCCGCGGGCACCCGCCTGTCGGTGGGGTTCACCGTGGTCGCCGTCGCGGTGTGCGCGTCGTCGACGTGCTGGTGGCCGTGCCGTCGATCGTGTTCGCCCTGGTGCTCACGACCCTGCTCTCCCCCGGCCCCCTGACGCTGCTGATCGCCGTGGTCGCCACGGGCTGGACCCCGTTCGCCCGCCTCGCCCTCGGGCTGACGGTGCGCGAGGCCGGCACCGGCTACGTCCGCAGCGCCACGGCGCTGGGCGCCGGGCCCGGGCGCATCGTGTTCCGCCACGTCCTGCCCAACGCGATCCGCCCGCTCACCGCGCACGCGTTCCTGCGCTTCGCCTCCACCCTGCTGACGATCGCCGGGCTGTCGTTCCTCGGTCTCGGGCCGCAGCCGCCGACCGCCGAGTGGGGCGCGATGCTCGACGAGGCCCGCCCGTACCTGTTCCTCCGGCCAGGGCTGGTACTGGCGCCCGCGGTGGCCATCGTGGGCGTCGCGTTCGTCGTCACCGTGGCCGGGCGGGCGCTGGAGCGGCGTTGGAGCGGCGGGAAGGCCTTCCGCGAGCCGATCGGGCCGCACTAACCTGCATGTGCAGGTAATCGGCAACAACACAGAGGAGGCGTCGTGGCGACCACCGACGGGAAGGGCCGGCGTCGCGGCACCGTGCGACCCGAGCTCAAGGAGCTGCTCGCGCCGCTCGGCGTCGTCCCCGCCCGGGTCGACGACGCCGACGCGCGCGCGGTCCTGCAGCGGGACGGGGCCGTGATCCTCACCGACCGCGGCGACGACCCGGAGGAGCTGGTCACCGCGGCCGGGCAGTTGCTGGGCGCCCGGCTACGCGAGCTGTTCGGCATCCGCGTGCAGCACGGCGTCGACGCCGACACCCTGTCGCTGCACAGCGACGGCGCCACCGTCACCGTCGACGTACACGGCCGTGCGGTGCGGCTGCGCGACCCCGACGAGGACTACCTGTTCATGCTCTGCACCCGGCCCGCCCCGCGCGGGGGCGACTCGGTGCTGATCGACGGGTACGGCCTCGTCGAGGCGCTGCGCGCGGCCCGCCCGGAGCTGCACGCGTTCCTCACCACCTGCGACGTCGACTTCTTCGGCGGCTGGGCCGCTCGCCCGCACTCGGTGCCGCTCACTCCCCTGGTCCGCGGGCTGGTGGAGCACACCCGTCGCGGCCGGCGCGCCGTGCGGGCGAGCGACTACGCCCTGCCGGTGCCCCGCGAGCCCCGCTGGGACGCCCACCTCGCCCACCTCGACGACTACGCCGACGTGCTCGCCACCGCCCAGGAGTGCGCGGCACGGTTCCGGCTGGAGGCGGGCGAGCTGCTCGTCATGGACAACTACCGCTTCCTGCACGGCCGCGACGCCCACGCGGGTGAGCGGACCATGCACGTGATGACGGTGCGCACGACCGAGGCCTTCTGAGCCCCGGCTGCTCCGTTACCGTCACGGGCGTGGCCGCACCGGACCGACGCCCGCCGCGCACCCAGGGCCAGCGCACGGCCGACAGCCGTTCCCTGATCCTCGACGCCGCGATCGACGGCCTGGTCACCGACGGGTACCACCGCACCAGCACCGTCGCGATCCAGACCCGCGCCGGGGTGTCACGCGGCAGGCTGCTGCACCACTTCCCGTCCCGGGAGGAGCTGCTGATCGCGGCCGCGCAGCACCTGGTGCAGGAACGCGTGGCCGAGATGGACGACTGGATCGCCCGGTCCCCGCACGGGCGGGCGAGCGGCGCCGAGCGCATCGACCTGGCCACCGACCTGCTGTGGGAGACCTTCCGCCAGCCCTACTTCTGGGCCGCCATGGAGCTGTGGACGGCCGCGCGCACCGACCCGGACCTGCGCACCGCGCTCCTCGAGGCCGAGCGCAGGCTGCTGCGGACGATCGAGAAGGCCGTCGACACGATGTACGGTCCGGTGCTGTCGGGCCACCCGGAGTTCGCCGACGTCCGGGACCTGGTCTTCACCAGCATGCGCGGGGTCGCACTCACCTACGCCCTGCACGACCGCGACCCGCTCACCGAGCCGCACCTCGCGCGGTGGAAGCGCCTGCTCACCCGCACGCTGCTCTGACACCGGTCGGGCCCGCGGGAACGCGGGCCAGCCACCGGCCGGCGGTCCTGCCCGGTTCAGGGGAGGCCCTGCAGGACGTTGTGGGCGCGGGTCGCGATGTGCAGGTTGAGGCGGACGTTCACCTCACCGATGTCGAGGTCGCTGATCTCGCGGATCCGGCGCAGCCGGTAGCGCAGGGTGCTGCGGTGGATGACCAGCGCCCGAGCGGTGGCGTCGTAGTTGCCGCCGCACCAGATCGGACCGGTTCGACGCGTCGTAGGCCAACAGCGGGCCGAGCCACTCCTGCACATAGCGCCGGACCTCGTCGTCGTTGCCGTCGGACACCAGTAGCCGGTAGATGCCCAGCCGGTCGTGGAGGGTCACTCCCGCGGGGGCCGACGAGCTGAGCCGCACGCCGAGCGCGCGGGTCGCCTGGGTGTAGGACCTGGGGACCTGCGCCGGGCCGGTGCAGGGCCCACCGACGCCGATGGCCCCAGCAACCCCGTGCACGGTCCGGGCCATGACGGTGTGCACCGCGCCCCATCGGCGGCCGTCCACGTCGGGTTCCCGCTGCGGCACGATGAGCACGACGCCGTCCGGGCGCAGCGCCAGCAGCACGCGGGCGTCGAACACGCGGGCTACGGCATGCCGGACGGTGCGCGCCAGCACCTCCTCGCCTGCCGCACCCGGCCACCGGATCACCGCGACCCGGTGCTCGGGCGTCAGGTCGTGGCCCAGCGCCCGCGCCCGCGACAGTGCGCTGGCCCCGTCAGTGCCCGACAGCAGGTCCTCGACGACGTCGCGGTGCAGCCGCAGCTCGTTCTCGGCCAGGCTCTGCTGGTGGGCCAGCTCGGCGCAGAGCATGCCGGTGCCCTGCTCCAGCGCGAACAGGGCGTGCTCGTCGGCCCTGCGGTGCGGGTCGACCAGCACCAACGCGCCGAGCACGTCGTCGCGGGAGCGGGCCAGCGAGATCAGCCGCCCGCCCCTGCGCAGGGGGCCCGGAACGCGTCCGGCGTCGGCGACCAGCTCGCCGCGCCGCCCTGCGGACCACCGCGGGTGGGGATCGGGACGACCCGGGCCCGCCCACGCGATCACGTTGCCGAACCGGTCCTCCGCCGCGGCCGGGAGCCCGGTGAGCCGGTGCAACGCGTCGACCACCCCGGCCTCCCCCGTGCCCGCGGCCGCCGCGGCGCTGTAGGCGTCGTGCACCTGCCGCCGCACTTCCAGCTCGTGCACGGTCCTCCGCAGCCTGCCGTTGACCTCGGTGAGGCGGGCGTTCGCCGAGCGCAGCTCGGCGGCGGTCTGCGTGTCGCAGTGGTGCTGGGCGTCGCAGTGGTGCTGGGCGTCGCAGTGGTGCTGGGCGTCACAGTGGTGCTGGGCGTCACAGTGGTGCTGGGCGTCACAGTGGTGCTGGGCGAGCATGCGCAGCGGCGACTGCTCGTCCGGGGACGGCACGGCCGTGTCGATCTGCATGGGGCGCGGTCCCTCCGGTTCGACGACCGACCGACTCCGCACGGAGTCGTGACGACCCGACGCTAGTCACGGGCCCGGGTGGCGACTATCCGGACAGCGACGCGATGGCTGTCCACGTAGGGACGTCGCCGTCCCCGGGCGCGGTCCGGTCATCGGAACAGGGTCTGAACGGGTAGCTCCCCGTAGATGCGCCGGTAGGTGGCGCCGAACCGGCCGTGGTGGTGGAACCCCCACCGGGAGGCGATACCGGAGACCGTGTCGCCGGCGGCGGGATCCGCCGCCAGCAGATCACGGCGGGCGTGTGCCATGCGCACCGTGCGCAGGTAGCCCATCGGCGTCGTGCCGAGGTGGCGGCGGAAACCGATGTGCAGGGCCCGGACGCTGATGTGTGCGGCGGCGGCGATGTCGGCGGGGGCGATGTCGGTGTCGGCGTGCGCCTCGATGTAGGCGGCCGCCCGGTGGATCGTGGCGGGCCGCGAGTCACGCCGGTCGCCCGCCGACTCCTCGCGGACGCCGCTGTGCGGGAAGGTGGCCAGCACGCAGGCGGCCACGTGCCGCAGTGCCGAGGCGACGACGAGCGGTACCCGGGCGACCTCGGGGTCGGTCAGGATGTGCCGGTCGACGTGACGGATCGCGTCGCGCAGCCGCCGGGCGGCCGCCTCGCTGACCGGATGGTGGTCGAGCAACCGCACCCGTTCGTTGCCGTCGCGCTCACGACGAGCTCGTCGAGCAGCGCCGGGTCGAACATCACGATCGAATATCTCGCCCGGTCGATCGTGCCCACGTAGGGACGGTCCGGCGGGGCGAGGGAGAACAGCCGGCCGGGGCCGAACGACTCCGCAGGACCATTACCGACGGAATGGTCCAGTACCCGACCCGATTCGATGTCGCACAGGCAGATCTTGCCCAACGGGGCGGCTTCGTAGTGCATCGAGAACCGGAGGTCGAGATGGTCGATGCTGAGCGACTCGGCCGCGGAGCGCACGATCGTCGCCGGTGACGGGCCGTCGGTGCCGCTGCCGATGCGCATCGGCGCGTAGTTGGCGCTGAGGAACTCCTCGGTCTCACCCAGATCGTCCGACCGGTAGACCAGCATCGCGCCCTCGTCACTCTGCCTCGGCCCGCCGACCCAGCTCATCGCCCCTGCGCGGGCCACACCCGGAGGCGAGGATGTCGCGGAGCCCGGGACTGGTCGCAGGTGTCCCCGGCCACGTGCCTCTGCCGTCATTCGGCAGCAGGCCACGGTCCCACCATCCCGCGACGAGCGCAACGCCGGCCCCGCTCGTCGCGGGGATGCCGACGGGCCGACCGGGCCCTCCCGGCTCACCGGCACGAACGGCACGGACCAGGCGGCCGCAACGACGAACGGCCCGGCCGGAGGCTCGCGGACGAGCGCCCGACCAGGCCGGTCGTGGGGGTGGAGCTGAGGGGAATCGAACCCCTGACCTCTTCGATGCGAACGCGCGTCCACCGCTCGGGCTGCTGCTTCGGCGGGTCATCTGCGCTGGTCGCCGTGCTGCTCCGTGTCGCGGTGTGCGGCGGCGTGCTGCCGCTCGTGCTGCCTTTTCGCTGCCTCTGGACCACGAGGATCTCGAAACGCTGGGGCTCGTGCGGCATCCCGTCGACCTGGCAACGCCCGACCGCGCGACGGCCCGGCGGCAGCCCTCGACCGTCCCGACCCCTGCCTCGTGAAGCCTGCCGTCGGGCCGTCGTGTGGTAGCCCTTCGGGAGGTCGATGGGATGCCGCACCCTGCCTCCCCCACCCTCGTTCGCTC
Organism: Pseudonocardia hydrocarbonoxydans; assembly: GCF_006539565.1. GTDB lineage: Bacteria > Actinomycetota > Actinomycetes > Mycobacteriales > Pseudonocardiaceae > Pseudonocardia > Pseudonocardia hydrocarbonoxydans. The sequence continues at coordinate 29,736 of NZ_BJNG01000020.1, read as the reverse complement.
GCGTCCTTGCCCGGCCATCCCGGAGACCTGCCGCCCGGCGAGGGCATGGTCATTTTGGCGCCGCGTTGATCCGGTTCGCCTCGGCCTGGATGCGTGCCTCGTACTTGCCGATCGTCTCCTGGTCGAAGTGGCCCATGTTGCACAGCGCGAACAGCGCGCCGAGTGCGAAGTTCCACTCGTTGCCCGGCGGGTCGGCAGCAGCCTCCACGTTGGCGACGCGCGAGAGCACGTGGTCCATCAGCTCGGTGGAAGTCATGCCCGACGTTGGATTCGGCTCAGCCATGCCCCCAGCCTGCCCCAGCCGTCAACAGTTGTTGGTGAGCTGCGCCTGACCAGCGCATATGCCGCGATGAGCAGGCTGACCTGCCATTGCACTGGTCGCGATGCCCTCCGGTCCACAACTACAATTTGCTCTCAGCTAGTCCGACGGCCGCCAGTTCCGCCGGTGGCGCAACAAATGCAGGAGAAGAAGGCTTGACCGATTGTGGGAAAATGGCTGGAGCCAACGACATAAACTGACGACCCTGCAGCTCGTGCCAAGTCGCAAGATCCGAGCAGACGTGCAGAACTTTGATCACCATCAAATGTGACCGACTGCCAGCAGTGGCAAGGCTCAATCCGCATGCACTCTCTCGCGCTGATCCATAGACAGCAGCAACTTCTTCATCGCCCAGCGTTGCCACCCTTTCGAGACATTCCCTATCTGCCCAGGCAGCAGGGATCACCGGCACCTCAGGGACGACCTCGACGTCTTCTACTTCTATCAATCCAGACGGATTCCAGAGTCCTGAGACGCAAACAAGATGATCGCCCGAATCGCCATCGAGACTTTCCGTGCGGGAGAGCCTAACGGATCCTCCATCGACACGCACAGTTGTCAGAGAGGGCCAGACGGCGACATGTAGCAGCGGCCCTTCTTCTACTCTCCACTCGATTCGTCCGTAGGTCACAACTTGTTGGTTCGCTTCAAGTACGAAGTCGCTAGCACCCACGTTGGCTTACCTCCGATTCGTCAGTCTTCAACCACCCTACCCCACATAGCCTTATCGACAGACTGGCGTGACCCGAGAGTTGCAGCGAATACAACTCTCGGGTCACGTAGTCGGCACGAGCGTACGTCAGGCCCAGAGGATGTACATCGACCACTTCGCGTCACCGGCATGCAGAATGCAGGTGTATGCGATGGCGCCCGGGATGTGCCCCGGACTGGCGGGGTCAATGATTGCGTTACCGCGCGCTTCGCAGTTTCCCTCGGTGAAGAAGTAGTCCTCGTAGTACATTTCGTACATCATGGCGACACTTTGAGCGGCTCCGCCTTGGATCGTTGCCGCGGATGGTGATGACTCAATGGCTGCAGCTTGCGTTGCAGTCACGAAACCAAGACCTAGGAGCGAAGCGCAAATCGCTCCAATCGCGTACATTCGTCGCAGGTACGTCATCATGTTCCCCCTAGAATTGATCCGGCGAGCGATAGGTCCCCACTCGTCGGCCTTGCCGGACAGGTACGCGAGATTACGTAGCGCAGACCTGACGTTTGCAGCAAGTGACGAAACATGCGACCGCCGATCGGGCGAATCGGACATTAACGACACTAGCGCTGCGTCACCATAGTGATTGCGACTACAATCACGATGGGGCATATGCGCAACGTGCCGGTCCGCACGAATATCGCCGTTGGACTGCGCAAGTTTCGTCAATTTGCAACAGCACAGGGGCTTGTGGCATCTGGGTGACTGAGGAGGATGTGGTCGGCACACTGAAACAAACATGCTTGACGACAGCAGGTGAAGGCCCAGGCATTCCCTTCGGGCAGAACGGCGACGCGGCGCACATGCAGCCGCGCGCCGCGCGGGGACCGGCCGGAGGCCGCACGCCCCGGCGCGAGCGCTTGCGGCAGCGTCGGACACAGCGCCGCGCGGCGCCGGCACGGCGCCGCCTTGAACAAGTAGGGAAAGTCTCGACACAGCACGCCGTCGCTGCACGTCAGGGCCGCGGGCTCGCCTCGGCGCAATCTCGGCTGATGCTTGACGATGCGGCCCGGGCAGTGACGGCGTCTGCGATGAGCTGGGCAACGGCGGACGGGCTCACGAGGCCGGTATTGATCGTGCACGCGGGCGGCGGAAGCGTCGGGGTCTGGTCCCACACGTCCAGGCGCTCGTCGACGTCTGCACTCCCCCGGCTGCGCAGTCGGTCGCGTGCGGTGTCGCGATCGCACCAGAGCGCCACGACGAGCCACTGGACGTCGTCGACGGCGTTGCACACGGCCGCGACCGCCTCGGGCTGGCCCAGGTGGACGACCGGCACACCCTCGCCGAGCGCGTCGATGAGCCCGGCCCGATCCACGGCGTAGACCGCGCCGTATCGCTCGTTGGTCCACACGAGATCGTCGGACACCGCTTGCATCTGCGCTGCGTCAACGACCCGGTACCCGTCGGTCCTGCCTGCGCCGCACTTGAGCCGGCGGAACTGCCGGAACCGCGCATCGAGCGCGACCAGCTCGCATGTGACGGTGTCCTTGCCGGACGCGGGTGGCCCGTAGAGGACCACACCCCACCTCATCCGGCGTCCAGGCGGCTGAGTAGGGCCTTCGCCTGCTCCTGGAGTGGTGGACTGTCCGAGCAGTTCTCCACGACGGTGTGCGGCACCTTGGGACGGAAGTCGGTGTCGATGCCCGTGACGTAGTCCTGCCAGTCGGTGAGCTTCGCGGCGTCTCGGGCTGCTCCGCGGCGGCGTAGGTAGGTGTACATCGTGCGTGGATCGCAGTAGAGCCACACGACGTCGAGGGTGGCGCCCAGCGACTCGTACTCGTCGGCGGTCCGGGTCAGCCAGGCCTCGTCGCCGAACTCGAGCAGGAACGGCGCCGTGGCGATGACGCTGTTGCCGCACTGGAGGTTCTCGCGAGTGGCCGCAGCAAGCGCCTCGTACTCACGGGGCCGGATCTCCGACCGGTAGCCCTCGGACTCACGGTCGTTGGGCGAGAGGCCGAGCGCTTCCAGCGCGCGTTCGACGACGGGCCGGGTGAGCGTGTCCTTGTCCAGCAGGGGCCAGCCGGTCTCGCGGGCGATGATGCGGGAGAACTCGGACTTCCCGCTGCCCGCGTAGCCGCCCACCAGCACGGCGTGCGTGGTGCGGTGCCGCACCGGTTCCGACCGGACGTGGTCCGGCGCGCGGACCACCCGCTTGGACCGCGACTCGCTGATCACGACGCCCTCGGCTGCCAAGAGCTTCATGGCCTCGGTGATCGTGAAGACGCTGACGCCCCACTCGGTGGCGAGCGCGCGGGTGGCCGGCAGGACAGTCCCGTCCCGCAGACGACCGGCCGCGATGTCGTTGCGGACCTGGCGCGCGATCTGGACGTGCAGCGCCTCTCCCCTGGCCAGCGGCTGGCGCGGTGTCACGTCGGGCGTCGGACTCACCTCATCGGTTGTCGGGTATGGGTGACAACGCTAGCAGGCCCTACCAAGGGCTACCAGGCACGCCGCGCCGTGTTTTCGCAGCTCACAGCGGCAGCGTGTGCAATCGTGAACCTAACAGTTGCGCTGGTTACCTATCAACTGCTAGCTTCCTTGTGTCAGGCAGCACCGACCAGGAGGAGGAGACATGCAGAACATCCGGGTGGACCTCGGGAACTACAAGCTGACGGTCGTCGAGCCGCCCGCGCCGAAGATGAAGCAGGGCGACGGCGGCCAGTGGATCCCGGCGGTCGACCGCGACGGGCGGCCCGTGTTCACGGTGGCGCTGTTCGCCAAGGTGGTCCCGGCAGCCGGGGAGCGCCCGCAGAAGGGCGAGGAGATCTCCGTGACCCTGATCGACGACCCGGGCGCGGGTGTCGACGAGGGCGCCCGCGTGGTCCTGATCAACCCGACCATCTCGCCCTACCGGATCGAGAACGCCGGTCGGGTCACGGCCGGGATCGCGTTCCGGGCGCAGAGCCTCGCCCCTGCCAGCGCGCCCGCGCCGCGTTCCAAGGACCAGTAGTCGCACCACCTGCTCCACTAGTTCGACCCGCCGACGGCGGAGCTCGTCGCCGCGCACCATTCCGGGCGCCGGCCGTTCTTTGAGAATTCCACAGTGGCTACACCCATGCCTGAAACCGGCCCGGCAACCGCCGGACCGGCCGATTCGACCGAGGAGGGACAACGATGAACGCAATTCCTGCTCGTCGGTTCGACGATCTCGGCGAGACCGTCGAACACGTGAGCATCGAAACTCTGCAAGTCGACCAGACCGTGTATCTGATGATCCGCGGTGAGGACGTCCGCTACTACGCCCTGACCGGCGACGAGTGGGCGGGCTTGACCGAATCGCCTGCGACCCTCGCCGAATGGACGGAGAGGAACCGGAAGTGACGACCTGCGACGGCTGCGCGGGATCGGGGATCTGCGACGCGTGCAGCGGCTACGGCTACTTCCCCGACACGCCCGAGACCGACTACCGCGGAACCGACTGCACCGTGTGCGACGGCACCTGTGAATGCACCGAATGCGACGGCCACGGAAGCACCGACAGCGACACCGACCCCGGTGTCGACGACGAGGACGCCGCCATGGCGCTCCTGGAGATGAGGCAGTGATGAGCACAGCAACCATGCACACACGCGGCGGCTCGATGACCGGGGTCCGCCGTCTGGTCCGACGCCTGGAGCGCGAGCGCAAGACCTGGTCGCGCGGGCAGATCGAGCTGCAGGCCACCGAACGCGCCTGGCGGGCCGGGGTCGCGGAGGGCCTGCGCCTGGCGCAGATCGCGATCCGGAAGGGGGTCTGAGCCATGGCGACCATGACCAGCGTCGGCAACGGGGTCCGGGCCGGACGGGCCTGGCAGAAGCGCCGGGCCAACCGTCGCGCCCTCGCCCGGTTCGGCGAGTTCTGGACCGCGCTCCAGCACGTCGGCGACGTCCTCGCCGAAGCCGAGCGGCTGTCCAAGTCGGCCGACGACAACTGGCGTGGCCGCGAGTCGCGGCACTGGACGATCGCCACCGCCGACGAGGTGCGGTCCTCGGTGAAGCGCTGCCGCAGCTCGTTGCGAATCGTGTCCTCGCAGGCCAAGCGATTCGAGCCGGAACTCATCGTGAAGGACTGGAGGCGCTGACATGTCCCAGCACACCGACCGGATCATCGACGAACTCGACAGCGCCATGCGGGAACTGCGCGAAGCGATGCGCGGCATTCCGATCCGGCGCGGATCGTTCCGCAAGACCCACGACAACCTCGCCCGCGACGTCGCCAAGGTCACCACGATGCTCGACGCCGCACGCCCCGCACTACGCAAGAACTGAACCGCCGCACCACGGCACTAGCACCGACTCGGGCCGGGACGCACGCGAAACACACGCCGCGTCCCGGCCCGTTCCATTCATCCATTCCTGTGAGGAAACGTCATGCCCACGATCCGCTACCGCCACCACAACAACGCCACCGTCGCCGCTCGCCCCTCGACCCGCTCCACCGGTGGCGAACTGCGCGCCATGGCCTGGCTCGCCCGCCACCCGCTGTTCCTGCTCATCCCCGCCGCCATCGTCGCGGCGCTGCACTGGTGGGGACCGACCCTCGGCGGCTTCGCCGTCGCCGTCGTCCCGGTCGCGCTGCTGGTCTGGTGGCGCGCACACCCACCCTCCTACGACCGCTTCATCGCGCCGCGTATCCGATCCGGCTGGCGACGCTGGACCGCCTACCGCGGCCGGCGCTGGGCCGGGCTGCTCGCGGACTGCGAACTGACCCGCCACCAGCACGGCACCGGTCGGCCGCTGGTTCCCCGCATCCTTCGGGTCCGCGCAGTGACCCCGTCGATCGACCTGTTGCGGGTCCGGATGGTCCGCGGACAGCACGCCGACATGTTCACCGAGCACGCCCCGGCCCTGGCCGACGCGCTCGGCGCCCACCGGGTGAGCGTCACCCGGGCACGACCCGGCGTCCTCGCCCTGGTGATCGAGCGGCGCATGCCGTTCACCTCGATCATCCCGGCCACCACGATGCCGACGACCGTCGAAGAGATCGACCTGTCCGGGCTCGACGTCGGCGACACCGAGACCGGCGCGCCGTTCCGGCTCCCGTCACGCGGGCAGCACTGGCTCGTCGTCGGCCGCACCGGAGGCGGCAAGTCGAGCCTGATCTACAACCCCTGGCGGGCGCTCGCACCGATGATCCGCGACGGGCTCGTGCGGCTGTGGGTCGTCGACCTCAAGGGCGGCACCGAGACCGACCGCGCCTCCGCGCTCTACCACCGCTGGGCCACCACCGGCGCCGACGCCGTGGAGCTGCTGACCGACTTCCGCGACTCCATGAAGTCCCGCCAGGAGCAGATGCGAGCCGACGAGATCCGCCAGGCGGAGATCACCCGCGAGACCCCGTGGGAGCTGCTGGTCATCGACGAGATGGCGATGCTCACCGCCTACGGCGACCGCCACGAGGTCCGCGAGAGCCTGCGACTGCTCTCGGAGGTGCTGACCCAGGGCCGGGCCGCCGACCACACCGTGTGGGGCTACGTCCAGGAGCCCACCAAGGACGTCGTCGACGTCCGTGACCTGTTCACCGTCCGCGTCTGCCTCGCCGTCACCGCCGCCAGCCACGTCGACATGGCCCTGGGCGACGGGGCGCGCGACCGCGGAGCACTCGCCGACCAGATCCCCGGCGGCCCGGATCACGCGGGTATCGGGTTCGTGATCGACGACCTGACCCGCGCCCCGATCCGCTTCCGCGCGGGCCTGGTCACCGACCGCGACATCGACGAGCTCGTGTCCCGGTCGACCCCTGGGACGCGCTACCTGACCGCTCTGCCCACCAGCCCCGACGACACCGACGACGACCAGGACGACGACGGAGAGGAGTACGCGTCATGAGCACCACCGATCACACGTTCACGACCCGGCGGACCCGCGAGGCGAACGCCATCACGGCCGTCCTGACCGTGCCCTGCGCGCTCGCCGTCGCCTCGGCGGTCGTCCCGGCCGTCGAGCACACCGTCACGGCCGTCCTGCTCGGGGCCGCACTGCTCGTCGTGCTCGCCCTGGTGCTCCGGCACGGCACGCGGTGGCTCCGCGAGCAGCGGGAGGACCGGGCGGACGCCGTCACCGCGGTTCGCTGGCGCGCCGAGCATGCGCCGCACCTGCTCACCACGGCCGACCGCACCGCCCTCTCCCGCCCGGTTCATCGGGCGCCGTTCCGGATCGAGGTCGCGTGATGTGGGACGCCACCGTCTGGGCCGCACTCACCTGGCTCAAGGTCACCGTCGCCCTGGTCCTCGTCGTGGCCGGCTGCTGGTGGTGGTTCGGCACCGGCTCAGGACAACTCGCCGTGGCCGTCATCGCCGCCGCGCTCGCGGAGCTGCACCTGACCCGCGCCCTGGCGCGCGAGTGGGCCACCGAGGCCGGCATGCACTGGTGGTGGACCCGATGACCACCACCGGCATGCACGGGCAGGGGGCGCTGTTCGGCGCCGAACCGGCACCCGCCCCGTCAGACTCCACCGGCCCGGCCGACGCCGCGACGAACGACGTCGAGCTGGTCGCCTCGGTCATCCGCCTTGCCACCGAACCCGGTTATGTCCTGGTCGGACCGGCCGAACGGGTCATGCGCCGCGTCGCCGGGGACAACCACGCCGTCGAACCCGTGCCCCGCTACGAGCAGGACACAGTGCGGCAGCTGCTCGACTCGCGGCACCTGCGCCCGGGCGGCGGGCACCACGTCACCACCGGCAGCCACGACGGCCCCGCGGCCGCGATCCTGGTGCCCCGCACGACCCGGGACATGGCCAACCGGTGGGCCGCGCTGCACCGCCTCCCGGCCTCACCGGTCGGCCCCACCGACGCACCCGCTCGTCAGCGGTCGGGGCCGGTCCACGTCGACATCGTCGCCGTAGGAAAGGGCCTGGTCACCTGCGGTGCCGGGGACTTCTCCGGGACCGTCATCCGCAACCGGGGCCGCGAGTTCGGCGGCGGCACCTACTACGTCGAGACCGAACACGGCGACGTCATCGGCACGGCGTCGAGCTACCGCCGCGCCGCGCACAAGCTCGCCCGCCACCACGACTTCACCCCTACCGACGTGATCGTCGAGACCGAGAAGGAGTACTGGTGACCACGACCCAGACACCCACCGATGCCCAGATCTCCCACCGCCTGCGCTCCGCCGACTTCACCACCTGGCGCGCCCAGGTCCAGGCCACCGGCGGATGCGCCGCACCGATCCACCTGCGCGGCGGGTCCGCCGTCCTCGACCGCGACGGCGCCGTCCTGCTCGAGCGCTCCGGCGACATCCTCGCCCCCTGCGGCAACCGGCGGGAGTCGGTCTGCCCGGCCTGCTCGGACCGCTACGCCGCCGACGCGTTCCACCTCCTGCGCGCCGGACTCGCCGGGGACGACACCAAGGGCGTCCCGGCCACCGTCACCGACCGGCCCCGCGCGTTCGTCACCCTCACCGCGCCCACCTTCGGGCCGGTCCACACCCGCCGCGTCTCACCGCGCGGGCTCGTCATCCCGTGCCCGTGCGGGGAACACCACCACGCCGACGACCCACGGCCCGGGACCGCGCTCGACCCCGACACCTACGACTACACCGGCGCCGTCCTCTGGCAGGCCCATGCCGGGCAGCTCTGGGACCGCTTCGCCCGCACCCTGCGCCGACGCCTCGCCGCGCTGCTCGGCGTCCCCGTCCGCGAGTTCCGCGACCACGCGCGACTGTCCTACGCCAAGGTCGCGGAGTACCAACGACGCGGCCTGGTCCACTTCCACGCCGTCATCCGCATCGACGGACCCGAGGGCGCCGCCGACCCCTGCCCGCCCGGCCTCGACGACCACGCGCTGCGTGATGCGGTCCTGCACGCGGCAGCCTCGGCGTCCGTCACCACCACCCGACCCGACGGGACCACGCTGACGCTGCACTGGGGCGGACAGGTCGACGTCCGACCCGTCACCCCCTCGGCGGCCCGGGAGATCGAGGACCCCGACACCGGCGCCATCACCGATGCCGCACTGGCCGGCTACATCGCCAAGTACGCCACCAAGGGCACCGGCGCCACCGACGGCGCCGACCGTCCCATCCGCGACGAGCTGCACATCCCGCTGCTCGACGTCAGCACCCACCACCGGGCGATGATCGCCACCGCCTGGGACCTCGGCGCCCTACCGGCCTACGAGGGCCTGAACCTGCGCCGCTGGGCGCACATGCTCGGCTTTCGCGGCCACTTCCTCACCAAGAGCCAGCGTTACTCGACGACCTTCCGGGCCATGCGCGCCGACCGACGGCTCTGGCGCCTGCGCGAGGACCTGGCCGCGCTCGATACCGATCCCAACGGCCACCTCGTCGACCTCGACACCGTCGTGGTCGTCAACGACTGGCAACCCGTCCGCTTCGGCCACCGCGACGAGGGAGAACGCGAGTTGGCCGCCGCCATCGCCGAACGCAACCGGCAGCACCGCATCAACACGAGAAGGAGGACGTCATGACCGCCCACCGCAGCACCGTCATCGACACCGCGCGCCTGACCTACACCGTCGACGAGGTGGCGTACCTGCTCAACCTCTCGCGCGGCGTGGCCTACCAGTACGTCCGCGACGGGGTGATCCCGGCCGAGCGGATCGGGCGACGCTGGCTGATCCCGCGCAAACGCCTGCACGCGTGGCTCGACGGACGGGCGGCCGCGTGATGGCCGGGGGCATCCGCAAGACCGCCGCGGGCAACTGGCGGGCCTACTGGCGCGACCCGGCCGGACGCCAGACGTCCAAGACGTTCGGCACCAAGCGTGAGGCGACGGTGTTCCTAGCCCAGATGACCGCGACGACCAGCAGCGGCGCGTACGTCTCCCCGCATGCGGGTCGGGTCACCTTCGGCGAGCACGCCCGGGCCTGGATGGCGTCGTGGAACAACGAGGCCACCACGCTCGCGCGCGACGCGTCGATCATGCGGACGCACGTGCTCGCGCAGTGGGGCTCATGGCAGCTCGCCAAGATCGACCACATGGCCGTGCAGACATGGATCACCGGCCTGAGCGCCCGGCTGTCACCGGCCACCGTCGCCGAGTGCCGTCGGTTGACCAGCGCCGTCATGCGCTCCGCTGTCCGGAACCGGCTGATCCCCTTCAACCCGTGTGAGGAGGTCAAGGTGCCCCGGCGTCGCCGCCGCGACACCGACGACCAGGTCATCGACCGTAACTCCTTCCGTCGACGGCTGCTCCCGGTCGTCCCGGACCGGCATCGCGGGATCGTCGCCGTGGCGGGCGGCTGCGGGCTGCGCTGGGGTGAGGCAGCCGGGCTGTGTGCCGACGCGCTCGACCTCGACCGCGGGACGCTGCGCGTGATCCGGACCGTGATCGAGGTCGCCGGACACACCTCGTTCAAGCCGTTCCCCAAGTCGACGGCCGGGCGCCGGTCGGTCCCGCTGCCGGGCTGGCTGACGACCATCCTGCGCGAGCACCGGGAGCGGTACCCGCTCGGCGAAGGAGACATGATCTTCGCCAACGAGGTCGGAGGGGCACTGCGCCGGACGCTGTTCCGGTCTCGCGTGTGGCGGCCGGCTCTGGTGCGGGCCGGGCAGCTCGGGTCCGTCACCCCCGACGGTGAACTGTTCGCCGCGCGATGGACCGACGACGCCGGGAAGCGTCACCGGCGTCTGTTCGACGACGAACCGGCCGCGGTGCGCCACGTCGCCCGCGAGTGCGCCGGTGGGCTGCGGTTCCACGACCTCCGCCACTCCTACGCCACATGGCTCGTCGACGACGGGGTGCCGCCGAACATGGTGCAGCGGGTCATGGGGCACGAACGCTCGTCGACGACGCTCGACCTCTACACGCGCCGCACCGAGGACCCGACGCGCATCCTGCGGGCACTCGACGACGAGGAACCCGACGACCCGGACGACGGGCCTGCGGGGGCGCAGGTGCCCGCATGATCGTCGAGCGCCCCCAGCGGTAACAGTCCGACCGAATCGAGCGACCTCACAGTTGGTCGCCTTGGCGACTCACGTCTACAGAGAGGCGTGCCCCTACAGAGAGGGACGGACAGCCATGACCAATGGGAACGGAAACTACGTAGTGCTCGGCGGCGGCAAGTACCCGGTCTACGTCTGGTACGACGAGGGCACCGACTCGATTCACCTCACCTGCGACGACCCGCGACTCACCGACGAGAATGGTGAGAAGCCCGGTTTCCGGACAGTGTTCAACGCCAACCCCAGGTCGTCGGACTACAACCCCGGCAACTTCAACCGGCTCGCGCGCTACCTGGCCGCCGGGGGCAAGAGCGCGCCCGACCAGGTCGAGATGAAGCCTCGACACCTCGCGCGTCGGCCTCAGGTCATTGCTGAACTGCTCGGCGCGGACGTCACGCCCATGGCGAAGGCCGCACAGCCGGCGGCGATGGGGTGGTCGGTATGCCCGACCTGTGCATCGATCGTTGTGGACCTCGGCAAGCATCGCGCTGCTTCGGCTGGCTGCTGAGCAGAGGCGCTGATGCCTTTCTGATGCCTCACGGGGTGCTGCAACGACGAACGGCCTGGCCGGAAGCTCGCAAGTAAGCTTCTGACCAGGCCGTTCGTGGGGTGGAGCTGAGGGGAATCGAACCCCTGACCTCTTCGATGCGAACGAAGCGCGCTACCAATTGCGCCACAGCCCCGATGCCCGCCGGAGCGGACCTGGAAAACCCTACCAGCCGCTCACTCGCCCGCCGCACGGCGGTAGTCGGGCCGGACGGGGCCCGCGAGGTCGTGCAGGTCGGGGTCGTCGAGGTCGTCGCCGACGACCGTCGTGCCCGCCGGGAGCGGGGGCGGCGGGGCCGGAGTGAGCCGCGGGAGGGCCGGCCTCTCGGCCGCGTCGGCCCCGGTGACGCGCAGGGGCCCGATCGGCTCGCCGGTGCCCGTGACGCGGTCCGGGTCGTCGTCGACGGCCTCGGGCTCGTCCACGAGGTCGTCGTCGTCATCGCCGTCGAGGTCGTCGTCGACGTCGTGCTCGGCCGGGCGCGAGGCGTCGCGGCCGCGGCGGGCCCACTCGTCGAGCTCCGGGTCGTCGGCCGCCTGCGGACGGCGGGTGCCGGCCATCCGCGCCGCGCGGCGGCGGCGGATCGCCTCCTCCATCCGGACCTGGCGGCGCAGGTAGACCAGGTACCCGACGAGCGCGGTCCCGGCGACGCCCGCCGGCCACCACAGCGCCGGCACGGCGACCAGGGCGACCACCGCCGACACCACGGTGACGACGAGCAGCCCGAGCACCACGCGCTGCCGGAAGGCGTAGCGGGCGCGGGCGGTGATCGCCGCCGCCTCGGGGTCGAAGCCGCCGCGGCCGGGGCGGTAGCGCGGGGCCGGGCGCTCCCAGCCGTCGTCGTAGGCCTCGTCCCCGTACCCGTCGTACTCGTCGTCGTCGTACCCGTCGGTGCCGACCGCGTCCTCGGCGTCGGGGGCCGGGCGTGCCGCGGGGATCCGCGTGGCCTCCTCGAGCCGGGTCGTGCCGCGTGCGTCGTCGGACTCGTCCACGTCGTCCACCTCCTGGATCCGGTACCGGCGCTGCGGCCGGTCGAGCACCCGCCCGGAGAGGGCGGCGTAGCTGGGCCGGGCCACCTCCTGCTGGTGTCGCGCGACCGCGGGGACGAGGATCAGCAGCCACAGCACGACCAGCCCGACGAAGATCAGCGAGCTGGGCACTGGCGGTCTCCTCCCCGTCGGCGCGAGGGGCGACCCGGGACCCTCCCCGGCCCAAGATCGCTCCCGGGCACCACGGTAGTGAGGGAAGCCTGCGGATCCGGGCAACGACGCGCCGTGACCGCCAGGTTCACTCCAGGGACGGCAGTGGCCGGAGTGGCTCGTGTGGGTGATCAGGCCCGCTGCGCGCGCCCGGTCGACACCAGCCGTCCGGCCAGCCCGCCCGCCGGGACCTCCTCGGCGGTCATCGCGTAGCAGAGATGGTCGCGCCAGGCCCCGTCGACGTCGAGGTAGCGCCGGAAGATCCCCTCCTCGCGGAAGCCCAGCTTCTCCAGCACCCGGCGGCTCGCGACGTTCTCCGGCCGGACCGTCGCCTCGATGCGGTGCAGCCCCGCCGCCCCCAGGCAGTGGTCGACGGCGAGCGCGACGGCCGCCGTCGTCACGCCCGACCCCGTGAGGCTCCGGTCGCACCAGTAGCCGACGTAGGCCGAGAGCAGCGGCTCGCGCACCACGTTGCCGATCATGACGTGCCCGGCGAGTCGGCCGTCGACGGTGATCGCGAACGGCAGCGCGGTGCCCTTGCGGGCCGCCGACCGCAGCAGCATCCAGCGCCCCGGCCACTCCGCCGACGAGTGCCGCTGGGCCCAGGTGCCCGGCATCGTCGGCTCCCACGGCGCCAGGTGCGCCTCGTCGCGCAGGCGCAGCGCCGACCACGCCGGGCCGTCGCGCAGCCGCACCGGACGCAGCGCCACCACCCCCGACCCGACCCGCAGCGCGCCGAGGCGGGCGGGCCAGCCCGGATGCCGTCCCCCGGCCGGGAACGGAGCGGCCATCAGGACGGCGCGGGCAGGAACGCGACGGTGACGACCTCGTCGACGGTGGCCTCGGTGACGTCCTCGCCCACGACGATCAGCCCGTTCGACTCCCCCAGCGACGACAGCAGGTGCGTGCCCGAGGTGCCAAGCGGCTGCACGAGGTACTCACCGGTCGCCTGTTCGCGCAGCAGCCGCGCACGCAGGTAGCCGCGCCGCCCGGGTCGCGAGGAGATCGGCGAGGTCAGGCGCGCGGTCATGGTGCGCCGGAACGGGTCGGAGCGGCCCAGGGCCGCGCGCAGCAGCGGCCGCACGAACACCTCGAACAGCAGCAGCGCGGTGGCCGGGTGCGACGGGAACAGGAAGGTGGGCACGGCGTCCGGGCCCAGGCGGCCGAAGGCCTGCGACGAACCGGGGTGCATCGCGACGCGGGTGGCGTCGAGATCGCCCAGGCCCGACAGCGCCGCGTGCACCTCGGCCCCGGCGTGCCCGCCCGCCGCCCCGCACACCACGATGACGTCGCTGAACGGCAGCCGGTCCTGCATCGCCGCGCCGATCTCCCGGGCGTCGCCGCGGACCAGCCCGGCCCGCCCGGTGTCGGCCCCCGCGTCGCGGGCCGCGGCCGAGAGCGCGTGCGAGCAGATGTCGGCGACCTGGCCGGCGCCCGGGGTGCGCGCGACGTCGACCAGCTCGTCGCCCACCGAGATGATCGACACCCGGGGCCGGGGGTGCACGAGCAGCTTGTCGCGGCCCGCCGCGGCCAGCAGGCCCACCTGCGTCGGGCCGACGACGGCGTCCCGGCGCACCGCCACGTCACCGGGCTGGACGTCCTCGCCCACGCGCCGGACGAACGCCGCCGACGGCACGCCGCGCGTCGCGACGAGCCGTGCGGACCCGCCGTCGGTGTAGCCCAGCGGGACGACGGCGTCGGCGAGGGTGGGCAGCGGGGCCCCGGCGACGACGCGCACGGCCTGGCCCGGCTGCAGGCGCAGCGGCTGCCGCGACCCGGCCGGGATCTCGCCCACCACGGGCAGCGACGCGGGCTCCTGCTCCGACGCGCCGACCAGGTCGACGCTGCGCACCGCGTAGCCGTCGACGGCCGCCTGGTCGAAACCGGGCAGGGGCCGCGACACGACCACCTCCTCCGCGCACCGCAGTCCGTACGCCTCGGAGATCGACACCCGCACCGGTGCCGGGCGGACCACCCCGTCGAGGATCCGCGTGAGCTGCTCGTCGACCGTGCGCATCGGAATCAGTCCGCCAGGCGCGCGGCCAGCCAGGTGCGCAGCTCGGGGCCGTAGTCGGGGTGCTCCAGGGCGAAGTCGACGAACGCGCGGACGTAGCTGCCGGGGTTGCCGAGGTCGTGACGGCCACCGCGGTGGACGACCACGTGCACCGGGTGGCCCTCGGAGATCAGCAGCGCGATGGCGTCGGTGATCTGCAGCTCGCCGCCCGCGCCGGGGGTGATGCGGTCGATCGCGTCGAACACCGCGACGTCGAGCAGGTAGCGCCCGGCGGCGGCGTAGGTGGAGGGGGCGTCGGCGGCGGCGGGCTTCTCGACCATCCCGTGGACCTGCTTGACGTCCGGGTCCTCGGTGTCGCTGACGTCGAAGACGCCGTAGGCGGAGATCTCCTCCCGCGGGATGTCGAACGCGCAGAGCACGCTCCCGCCGAACTGCTCGCGCACCGCGGCCATCCGGCTCAGGACGCCCGTGGGCAGCACCAGGTCGTCGGGCAGCAGCACCGCGAAGGCCTGCTCGTCGTCGGCCAGCGCGCCGCGGACGCAGCCGATGGCGTGGCCCAGTCCCAACGGCTCGTCCTGCGTGACGGTGCGGACGGCGAGCAGCTCGTGCGCCCGGCGCACCTTCGCCACCAGCTTCTCCTTGCCGCGGGCGGCGAGGGTCTTCTCCAGCTCGGAGGAGTCGGCGAAGTGCGCCGCGACGGCGTCCTTGCCCGGCGAGGTGACGATGAGCAGCTGCTCGGCACCGGCCTCGGCGGCCTCCGCGGCCACGAGCTCGATGCCCGGGGTGTCGACGACGGGCAGCAGCTCCTTGGGCACGGTCTTGGTCGTGGGCAGGAACCGGGTGCCCAGGCCCGCGGCGGGGACCACCGCCGATCGGAAGGGCGCCGTCGTCCGGGGCGTCGTCGTGGGGGGCGTCGCTGGCTGGGGCGTCGCTGTCATGGGCACGAACCTTATCCGCGCCGGTAGCGTGCCCGTGTGACGGCACGCAGCGACGATCATCGCCGGTTCACCAAACAGGCGTGGCGGGACCGGATCCTGGACTCGCGCCGGGCACTGGACCCCGGGGCCCGCGCCGCCCGCGCCGCCGACCTCACCCGCCACGCGCTCGCCCTCGCCGCGTCGACCGGCGGCCCGGTGTGCGCCTACCTCCCGGTCGGCACCGAGCCGTGGTCGCCCGAGGGCGTCGAGCAGCTGCGCGCCACAGGTCACGAGGTGCTGCTGCCGGTGGTGCCGGACGCGCCGGGCCCGCTCGACTGGGCCTCCTACACCGGTCCCGGCTCGCTCGCCCCCGGCCCGATCGGCCTGCGCGAACCGTCCGGTCCGCGACGGGGGCCCGGCGCCGTCACCGCGGCCCGGCTGCTGCTCGTGCCCGCACTGGCCGCCGACCGGGACGGGGCCCGCCTGGGCCGGGGCAGGGGCTACTACGACCGGACGTTGCCGCTGGTGACCGCGGGTGTGCCGATCGTCGTCGTGCTGGACGACGACGAGCTGGTGGACGCCCTGCCCGCCGAGCCGTACGACCATCCGGTGTCGGCCGCGCTGCTGCCGCGCGCCGGGCTCACACCTCTCGGGAAGAACGGCTGACCCCGCCGGGTTATGCTGGCACTCAGTGCGTGAGAGTGCCAAGGACGCCCCCGGAAGGACCACGAGCGTGCCCACCTACCAGTACGCCTGCACCAGCTGCGACCACCGGTTCGAGGCCGTGCAGTCGTTCTCCGACGCGTCGCTCACCGAGTGCCCGCAGTGCTCGGGTCCGTTGCGCAAGGTCTTCTCCTCCGTCGGGATCGTGTTCAAGGGCAGCGGCTTCTACCGCACCGACAGCCGGTCCGGCGCCGTGCCGAACGGCGAGTCCAAGCCCGCCGCCTCCTCCGGCGAGAGCTCGGGCTCGGCCGACAAGGGCGGCGGCGAGAAGAAGCCCGCGGAGAAGAGCAGCAAGAAGGACACCGGCTCATCCTCCGCCGGCACCCCCGCCGCGGCGGCCGCCAAGACCTGAGTTGTCCACATCGCGGTCGCTCCGTCCACAGGCTCGGTGACCGTCGCCCGGCGGGGCTGATCCCGCCCTAGCGTCGTCGGCATGACCGACGACCCGGCCCGGCGCCTCCGGCTCCCGCTGTCCGCACCCGGCTGGCGGCGCACCACGCTGCTGCGGCGCGCCGGGGCGGGGCTCCTCACGGCGCTCGCGCTGGCCCTCGCCCTGGCCCCGCAGGCCCGCGGCACCCCGGTCGTCGTGGCCGCGGCCGACCTCGCGGCGGGCTCCACGCTGGACGCCGTGGCGCTCACCGTCCGCGAGTGGCCGCCGGAGCTCGTCCCCGCCGGGGCCGTGCCGGCCGTCGCCGACGCGGCGGGGCGGGTGCTGGTGGGCGCGGCGCGGGCGGGCGAGCCGCTCACCGACGCCCGGCTCACCGGCGGCGCCGCGCTGCCCGGCGACGCCGCCGCGGTGCCCGTCCGCCTGGCCGACCCCGACGTCGCCCCGCTGCTGGTCGCGGGCCGCCGCGTCGACGTCGTCACGCTCGGCGAGCGGGCGGGCGAGCCGCTCGTGCTCGCCTCCGACGCCGAGGTGGTCACCGTGCTGCCCGGTCCGCTGGTACTGGTCTCGATGCCCCGCGGGGTCGCCACGCGGGTCGCCGCCGCCGCGTTGTCCGACCAGGTCGCCGTTACACTGCGCTGATGCTCAAGGGATTCAAGGACTTCATCCTGCGCGGCAACGTCGTCGACCTCGCGGTCGCCGTCGTCATCGGCACCGCCTTCGCCGCGATCGTCTCGGCGTTCACCGCGGGCATCGTGCAGCCGCTCATCAACGCGGTGTCACCGCCGGAGAGCACCGGCCTGGGCTTCCCGATCGTCCCCGGCAAGGAGAGCACCTACATCGACTTCTCCGCCGTGATCACCGCGGCGATCAACTTCCTGATCGTGGCCGCGGTCGTCTACTTCGTGATCGTGCTGCCGCTCAACACCCTCAAGGAGCGCCGCAAGAAGGGCGAGGAGCCCGGCCCGGCCGAGCCGACCGACGTCGAGCTGCTCGCCGAGATCCGCGACCTCCTGCGCGCGCAGCAGCAGCGCTGACGCCGCTCACCGGTCGTGGTGCGGGGGCCGGTCGGCGAGCAGCCGGGCGTCGTTGCCGTCGGGGGCGGGGTCGCGCTCGTCACCGGTGGTGTCGGGAAGGGCGTCGCCGAACACCGCCGCGAGGCGTCGGCGCACGGCGTCCGGCAGCGGGGCGGCGGGCGGCCCGTCCTCCGGTATCGCACCGTCGGGCGGCCCGTCGTCGGTGGCCCCGCCGCCCTCCGGACGGTCGGCGGGGTCGGGCGGGGCGACGTCGGGCACGGTCGTGTCAGTCGTCGAGGCCGGAGAGCTCGGCGATCACGTGCGCGACCAGCGGCGTGAGGGTGGCCATCCCGTCGCGGACGGCGGCGCGCGACGGCGCGAGGTTCACCACCAACGTGCTGCCGGAGACCCCGACCAGCCCGCGCGAGAGCCCCGCGTCGACGGCACCCGCCGCCAGGCCGGACGCGCGGATGGCCTCGGCGATGCCCGGGATCGGCCGGTCGAGGACGCCCGCGGTGGCGTCGGCGGTGACGTCGCGCGGCGACACCCCGGTGCCCCCGACGGTGACGACGAGGTCGACACCGCCGATCACCGCGGTGTTGAGGGCGTTGCGGATGGCCACCGGGTCGCCCGGCACGACCACGACCGCGTCGACGACGAGCCGGGCCTCCTCGAGCAGTTCGGTGACCAGCGGCCCGATGGTGTCCTCGCGCTCACCGTGGCTCACACGGTCGTCGACGATCACGACCAGGGCCCGACCGATCTGGGGTGGCGCCATTTCCATGGGATCACCGTAGCGGCCCGGCCGATCGATGATCCCGCTGGCCGGGCGCCGCGTGGGGGGCGCGGGGCCACGCCGATGCCGGGAGGGGGTGTCGGCACCGGCGCGGCCCGCTGGTCCCGCAACGCGGGGCACCACGGGGGGACCGGCTGACACCAGACCATCCCGGTACCGAACACGCAACCCCCGGATGGATCACCACCCCAGGGGCCCAACGCGGGCACGACCGTGTGTGAGCAGGGTCGACGCGCCCATACCAGGACCACCCGATCGTCCGCATTGCGCCGATCGGGGCACTACCGAACGCAGCGATCAGCCGGTCTCGGCCCCGAGGGTGACGTCGACCGGCTGCCCGTCGACGACCAGCGTCACCAGGTCACCGGGTGCGTTCTCGCGGATGGCGGCGATCAGGTCGTTGCCGTTGGTCACCACCCGGTCGCCGACGCGCGTGACGACCTGGCCCTGCCGGATCCCCGCCTGCTCGGCCGGGCCGCCGGGGACGATGCTGTTGAGCACCGCGCCGTTGAGCTCCTGCGCCGACCCGGCGTTGACCCCCGCCCCGAGGATCGCGCGGGTGGCACGGCCGGTGGTCTCCAGCTCCTGCGCGGTGCGGCGGGCCTGGTTGACCGGGATCGCGAACCCGACGCCGATCGAGCCGCCCTCCGCGCCGGTCGTGGCGATCACCGAGTTGATCCCGACGACGCGGCCCTGCAGGTCGGTCAGCGGACCGCCGGAGTTGCCCGGGTTGATCGCGGCGTCGGTCTGCAGGGCGCTGAGCACCGTGGCCTCGCTGGCCCCGGACCCCTCCCCCACGCTCACCGCCCGGTCGACGGCGCTGACGATCCCGGTCGTCACCGTGCCGCCCAGGCCCAGCGGCGAGCCGAACGCGACGACCTGCTGCCCGACCCGCACCGCGTCGGAGTCGCCGAACTCGATCGGCGTCAGGCCGGACACGCCGCGGGCGCGGATCACCGCGAGGTCGGAACCCGGGTCGAGCCCGACGACGTCGGCCGGGGCGGTGGTGCCGTCCTGGAACACCGCCAGGATCGAGCCGCCGCCGGAGGCCGCCTCCACCACGTGGTTGTTGGTGAGGATCAGGCCGTCGCCGGAGAGCACCATGCCCGAGCCCTCCCCGGACGAGGCCGGACCCTGCACCAGCAGCCGGACGACGGACGGCAGCACCCGCTGCGCCACCGCCTCCACCGGGCCGAGCGGGGTCGTCGAGGGGTCGGGGGCGGGCAGGGGCGAGTTCAGCACCCCGGCCGACCCGCCGCTCCCGCCGGACGCGTTCAGCGTGCTGCCGACGGCACCGCCCACCCCGCCGCCGAGCAGCGCGGCGACCAGCCCGACCGCGAGGAGCGCGCCCCGGCCGGTGCGCCGCCCCTCCCGCGGGGCCGGCCCGGGCTGCGCCGATCCGCCGTACGGCGGGTAGGCGCCGCTGCCGTGCACCCCGGTGCCGCCCTGGGCGCCCCCGGGCTGCCCGCCGTACGAGCCGCTTCCGTAGGAGCCGCCCCCGGGGGAGCCGCCGAAGCCACCGGCGCCGTGGCCGGCCGGCGTCCCCTGCCCCCCGCCGGATCCGGGGGGCGCGTACCGCCCCGCCCCGGGCCCCCACTGCCCCGTCCCGTACTGGCCCGGCCCGTACTGCCCCGTCCCCGTCCCGTACTGCGCGGACGGCGCCCCGTACTGCGCGGTCGACGCCGCGCCGCCGTACCCGCCGCCGGCGGGCTTGCCGGTCGCCGGGTCGAAGGGCGTCCCCTGGTCCCGCTGGGCCGCCGGGTCGTGCCGGGTCGCAGGGTCGTGCCGGGTCGCAGGGTCGTGCCGGGTCCCCTCGTCGGGCCGGGTCCCCGGGTCGTGCTGGGCGGTCGGCCGCGCGGCGGGGTCGACGTCGGCGGGCCGCGGGTGGAAGGTCGTCTCGGCCGAGCGGTCCGGGCGGGGCTCGCCGTCGGAGCCGGGGGTGTCGTTGGACATGACCTCACCACGATCGGGGGGCTCGCCGGACGCGGACCCGCCCCGCCAGCGTAGGACGGGCCGGACGCTACTGCCCGCCCGGCGGGACCCGTCCCGGGGAGCGGCCGGGCAGCCGCAACGCGAGCAGCGCGCCGCCCCCGGCGGCCCGGCCCGCCCACACCGCGCCGAGGTGACGCACCGCGACCTGCCGCACGATCGCCAGCCCGAGCCCCGACCCGGGCATGGTGCGGGCGCGGTCGGCGCGGTAGAAGCGGTCGAACACGCGCGGGAGGTCCTGCTCGGCGATGCCCGGACCCTCGTCGGCCACCTCCAGCAGCACCGACCACCCGTCGAGCGGGCGCATCCGCACCGTCACCGTGCCACCGGCGGGGCTCCACTTGACCGCGTTGTCCAGCAGGTTCAACACCGCGCGCTCCAGCGCCGTCGCGTCGCCCATCAGCGTCCACGGCACCAGCGTCGCGTCGAAGCGCACGTCCCCCGCGCGCCGCTTCACCCGCTCCAGCGCCCGTTCGACGACGTCGGTCAGCTCCACCGGCTCGTGCACCGTGAGCGGGGCGTCGTCGCGGGCCAGCTCGACGAGGTCGCCCACCAGCGTGGAGAGCTCCTCGACCTGCGCGTGGACGTCGGTGAGGATCTCCGCGCGGTCGGAGTCGGGCAGCGTCGGCGCGCCGGGGCGGTCGGCGGCGGCCAGCAGCTCCAGGTTGGTGCGCATCGACGTCAGCGGGGTGCGCAGCTCGTGCCCGGCGTCGGCGACGAGGCGCCGTTGCTGCTCCTGCGACGCCGCGAGCGTCCCGAGCATCTCGTTGAAGCTGATGGTCAGCCGGGCCAGCTCGTCGGCGCCGTCGACGGGGATGGGGCGCAGGTCGCCGGTGGCCGCCACCCGCTCGGTCGCCGAGGTCAGCCGCTGCACCGGCCGCAGCCCGGCCCGGGCCACCGCGATCCCGGCCACCCCGGCCACCGCCACCCCCACCAGCCCGACGAGGGGCAGCGCGAACGCGAGGCGGGTCAGCACCTGCTGGGTCGGGTCGAGCCGCTGCCCCATCACCAGCGCGCGGCCGGGGCCCGCCTGGACGGCGACGACGCGGTAGGGGTCGCGGTCGATCGACGCCGTGCGCACCGACGACGCGGCGAGGCCGCGCGCGACGTCGAGCTCCGGCCCCTCGATCGGCGGCGCCGAGAGCTGCCCCTCCGCGGACTGCGCGCTGCCGTTCGCGGCGAGCAGGGCGATCCGGATGTCGCCCGCGCCCATCACCTCGGGCGGGATGGTGGACAGCTGCAGCGGGTCGGCGAGCTCGCTCTGTGCGGCGGCGACGGCGCGCTGGAACAGGTTGCTGTCGAGCGTGGCGAGGATGTTGGACCGCACCGTGAGGAACGCGGCGAGCGAGACGAGCACGACCGCCATCGCCGCCACCAGCGCCGCGAGGATGCCGATCCGGGAGCGCAGGGAGAACCGGTCGAGCATCTCGACGCGCGGGGTCGACCCGTCGGGCCGGGTGCTCACGGCGGGGTGTCGCGCAGCACGTACCCGACGCCGCGCACGGTGTGGATGAGCCGGGGCTCGCCGTCGGCCTCGGTCTTGCGGCGCAGGTAGCCGATGTAGACCTCCAGCGCGTTGCCGGTGGTCGGGAAGTCGTAGCCCCACACCTGCTCGAGGATCTGGCCGCGCGAGAGCACCCGGCGCGGGTGCGCGAGCAGCAGCTCCAGCAGCGAGAACTCGGTGCGGGTGAGGCTGATCGGGCGCTCGCCGCGGCGGACGTCACGGGTGTCGGGGTCCAGCGACAGGTCGGCGAACTCCAGCACCGCGCTCTGCCCGGCCGCGGCGGCGACGTCCTCGGGCGTGCGGCGGCGCAGCAGGGCGCGCAATCGGGCCAGCAGCTCCTCCAGCGCGAAGGGCTTGGGCAGGTAGTCGTCGGCGCCCGCGTCGAGCCCGGAGACGCGGTCGGACACCGCGTCGCGGGCGGTGAGCACCAGGATCGGCAGCGTGTCCCCCGCGCTGCGCAGTCGCCGGCACACCTCCAGGCCGTCCAGGCGCGGCATCATCACGTCGAGCACCATCGCGTCCGGGCGCTGCTGCTCGACGGCGTCGAGGGCCGCCTGACCGTCCTCGGCCAGGTCGACCTGGTAGCCGTTGAACGCCAGTGACCGCCGCAGCGAGTCGCGCACGGCCCGATCGTCGTCGACCACGAGGATGCGCATGACGGCCAGTCTGGACGCCGTGTCTGAGACCCGGCTGAGAGACACCTAGAACGACGCCAGGTATCCGGCCGCCATGTCGTCGTCGCCGTGCCCGGCATCGGCCGCGCGACGGAAACGGGCGGCGGCCGCGGGGGCCACGTCGAGCCGGATCCCGGCCTCCTGCGCGGCGGCGGTGATGAGGTCGCCGTCCTTGGCCGCGTTGGCCACCGAGAAGCTCGGCGTCCAGTCCCGCGCGCGGATCGCCTTCGCCTTGGCCTGCAGGTAGGGCAGGTCGAGCGGGCCGCCGCCGACGGCGTCGAGGAACGCCTGGGGGTCGACGCCCAGCCCCTCCGCCAGCGCGACGGCCTCGCCGGTCGCCGCGGTGATCGCCAGCACCCAGCTGTTGACGACGAGCTTGAGCCGGCTCGCCGCGAGCCCGGTGGCGGTGTCGGCGACCCAGCGCGTCTCCCGGCCGACGGCGTCGAACACCGGCTGGACCGCCGCGCGGGCCTCGGGCGACCCGGCCGCGAGCACCAGCAGCTGACCCGACTCCGCGGGGGCGCGGGTGCCCACCACGGGGGCGTCGACGAACCGCAGCCCGCGCTCCGACGCGATCGCGAGCAGCGCGGTCTGGTCGGCGCCCGCGGTCGTCATCTGGGCCCAGACCTGGCCCGACGTGGGCTCGGCCCGCTCCATCACCTCGCGGACGTGGGACCCGTCGCCGAGCATCGTGACGATCACGTCGGCGCCCGCGACGGCCTCGGCCGGGGTCTCCGCGACGGTGGCCCCGGCCTCACCGAGGGCGAGCGCCTTGTCGGCGGTGCGGTTCCAGACGCGCAGCGGGAGCTCGGCGGCGAGGATGTTCAGGCCCATGCCCGCCCCCATGATCCCGGTTCCGAGCAGTGCGACGGTGGGTGTCTCGGTCATGCCCCGACGCTACGACCCCGGTGATCGACGGGCAGGATCGGCCGGTGGGTTACGTCGCGTTCGTGCTGGTGCTCGTCGCCCTGCTGCACCTGTACGTCTACCGCCGGGCCGTGCACGACGTGACCGACGGCCGCCGCGCCCGGCGGGTGGGAGCGGCGGTCGTCGCCGTGCTGGGGCTCGCCGTGGCCGGTGCGCTGCTCACGCGCACCGCGCTCCCGCCGGACACGGCCCGCCCGCTGCACTACCTGGGCTGGTTCTGGTTCGCGCTGCTGGTCTACGTCGGGATGGTGCTCGCGCTCGGCGAGCTGGTACGGCTCGCCGTCCGGTTCGTGCGCGGCCGCCCGTCGCCGGAGCGCCGCAAGTTCCTCGCGCGGGTGATCGCCGGGGCGGCCGCGGTGACGGCCGTCGGCGCCGTCACCCACGGCGCGATCGTGGCCCGGCAGCCGCGCGTGGAGCGCCGCGAGGTGCTGCTCGACCGCCTCGACCCCGCCTTCGACGGCTTCACCATCGCCGCGATCTCCGACATCCACCTCGGCCCGCTCGTCGACGGGGCCGACGCCGCGGGGTTCGTCGCGATGATCAACGGGGCGGCACCGGACGTCGTCGCGGTGGTCGGCGACCTCGTCGACGGCAGCGTCGAGGAGCTGGGGGGCTACGCCGCGCCGCTGGCCGACATCGCCGCACCCACCTACTTCGTCACCGGCAACCACGAGTACTACTCCGGCGCCGCGGAGTGGGTGGCGTTCCTGCCGACGCTGGGCATCCGGGTGCTGCGCAACGAGCGCGAGGAGATCCGCCGCGGCGACGCCGTGCTGCACCTCGCGGGCTGCGACGACCGCACCGCGGCGGCGTCGGGCGTGCCCGGACACGGCTTCGACCTCGACGCGGCGCTCGCCGGCCGCGACCCCGAGCAGCCGGTGGTGCTGCTGTGCCACCAGCCGGTGATGGTCGACCGGGCCGTGGCCGCGGGCGTCGACCTGCAGATCTCCGGGCACACCCACGGCGGGCAGCTGTGGCCGCTCACCCAGGTGGCGCTCGTCGACCAGCCGGTGCTGGCCGGGCTCGTGCGCGTCGGCCCGACGTGGCTCTACGTCACGCGCGGCACCGGGTTCTGGGGGCCGCCGGTGCGCGTCGGCTCCCCGCCGGAGATCACGGTGCTCACCCTGCGCTCACGCCGATCGCCGCCGGGGTGAGGCGCGCACGTGCATCTTCTCCCCCTGCTTGCCGAACAGGCTGAGCATCTCCACGGCCCGGTCGTCGGCGCGGCCGAACCAGTGCGGCAGCCGGGTGTCGAACTCCGCGGCCTCCCCCGCGCGCATCACGAAGTCGTGCTCGGCCAGGATCACCCGCAACCGTCCACTGAGGACGTAGAGCCACTCGTAGCCCTCGTGGGTGCGGGGATCGGGCTCCGAACGCGGCGAGTCGGCCGGGATCGTCATCCGGTAGGCCTGCAGCGGCCCGGTCTGCAGCGTCAGGGCCTGGAACACGACCCCGCCCCGCTCGAACGGCTCCAGCCGCACCCGCGGGTCGTCGACCGGCGGCGCGCCGACCAGCTCGTCGAGCGGCACCCGGTGCGCCCGCGCGATCGGCAGCAGCAGCTCCAGGCTGGGCCGTCTGCCCCCGGACTCCAGCCGCGACAGGGTGCTCACCGAGATGCCGGTGAGCTCGGCCAGACCCGCGAGCGTGACGCCCCGCTGGCGGCGCAGCCGTCGCAGCCGGGGGCCGACCTCGGTGAGCACGTCGTCGTCGGACATGGCGCCATCTTGCCATAGCGGCAACATTGCTTGTCGGATCCGCGGATCAGGGGCAAGGTCGTGGCATGACGACATACGACGTACTGGTGGTGGGCGGCGGGGCCGCCGGGCTGAGCGCGGCGCTGACACTGGCCCGGGCGCGGCGCCGCGTGCTGGTCGTGGACGCCGGGGAGCCGCGCAACGCCCCGGCCGCGGGCGTGCACGGCTTCCTCACCCGCGACGGGGTGCCGCCCGCCGAGCTGCTGGCGGCCGGGCGCGCGGAGGTGCGCGGGTACGGCGGCGAGATCGTCGAGGGCACGGTGACGGCACTCGCGCCCGGTTTCGCCGCCACCCTCGCCGACGGGTCCACGGTCGGCGCGCGGGCCGTGCTCGTCACGACCGGGGTCGTCGACGAGCTCCCCGACATCGACGGGCTGCGCGAGCGCTGGGGCCGCGACGTCCTGCACTGCCCCTACTGCCACGGTCACGAGGTGCGCGACCGCGCGCTCGGCGTGCTCGCGACCGGCCCGCTGGCGGTGCACCACGCGCTGCTGATCCGGCAGTGGTCGGCCGACGTCACGCTGTTCCTCAACGACGCCGTCGAGCCCACCGACGAGGAGTGGGAGCGCCTGGCCGCGCGCGGGATCGGGGTCGTGGCCGGCCGCGTCGCCGGGGTGGTCGTCGCCGACGACCGGCTCACCGGCGTGCGGCTCGCCGACGGCACCGTCGTGGCCCGCGAGGCGGTGTTCACCGCCGGGTTCGTCCGGGCGACGGACGGGCTGCTCGCCGCGCTCGGCGTCGAGACCGCCGACGTCGAGATGGGCGGCACGGCGATCGCGACGCGGGTGGTCACCGACCCGACCGGCCGCACGTCGGTGCCGGGCGTGTGGGCCGCGGGCAACGTCGCGGAGCCGATGACGCAGGTCGTGACGGCCGCGGCGGCCGGCATGTGGGCCGCGGCGCAGATCAACGCCGAGCTGGTCACGCAGGACACCGACGCGGCGCTGGCGGCGCGCCGCGAGCACCGGGTCACCCTCTCGGCCGCTCCTTGATCCCCTGTTCCAGCAGCTCCACGACGTGGGCGATGCGCCGCACCCGCTCGTCGGGGCGGCGCCTCGTGCCGTCGATCCAGCGCAGGTAGGCGCGGCGGTAGAACTGCGCCAGCGAGTCGAAGAACGCCCCGGCCGCCGGGTTCGCCGCCAGCGCGGCGGCGAGGTCCGGGGCGAGGTCGCCGCGCTGCGGGCCCTCCGGTGCGAGCTCGACCTCCACCGTGCGCCCGGGTGCGATCCCCGGGTTCCACGCCGGGCCCATGACGATCCGCCACCCGTCGCCGTCGGCCTCGACGACGGCGCGCACACCGCAGCCGTCGACGGTGCCGTGCACGCGGTGCACCGGCTTGGCGCCCCACGTCCCGTCCGGGTCGAACGGCACGGGGATCGCGATCCGCCCGCGCCCGGCGTCGGCGGTGACGGCGGTGAACCTCACCGCCGCAGCACCAGGGTGTGTCGCGCCGTCGGATCGTGCATCGGCAGGGTCTCCCCGCGCGACCAGGTCCCGGTCTGGTCGGCGTAGTGCTCGTGGAAGGCGTGCCCGGACACGCCGGTGTGGTCGACCCAGCGCGACGCGCCGGGATCGGCCAGGTCGACGATCATCCGCATGGACGGCACGGCGGTCACCTCGTAGCCGACCTGGGCGTTCCACGACGTCGCGTCGACGGCGTCACGGGTGCCGCCGACCGGGTACGGGCCGCGGTTGAACAGCCACTCGATCGGCGCGACGCCCGAGGTGCCGAGCGTGGCGTGGGTGAGTTCGAGCCGGTGCAGGTCGCCCCAGCGCCACGACTGCGGGTCGGCCCCGAGCCGTTCGGTGAGCTCGGCGTTGGCGTCGGCGACCGCGGCGCGGAGCATGTCGTCGCGGGTCTCGCGGGCGGGCGTGGTGACGTCGTCCCAGAACGGGTCCTCGGGCGTGGTCAGCAGCGCGCGCACCACCTCGAACCAGCGGTCGCCGCCCCCCGGGCGCGCGTCGCCGGTGAGCTCGTCGTCGAACGTGCGCAGCAGCAGGTGACGCCAGACGGCCTCGGCGTAGGCGGCCGGGGCGGAGTCGGCGCCGTGCGTGCCGTCCCAGCCGCGCAGGAGATCGGCCGCGGGCGAGTCGTCGACGCGGGCCACGGCGGGCACCAGGTCGTCGGCGAACGCGACGCGGCTGTCGAACTGCACCCGGCCCATCGTCGCGACGTCGACGGGGCCGCGGGCGATCTCGGTGTCGAGCAGGTCGCGGATCCG
Source organism: Pseudonocardia hydrocarbonoxydans (assembly GCF_006539565.1). Classification (GTDB taxonomy): domain Bacteria; phylum Actinomycetota; class Actinomycetes; order Mycobacteriales; family Pseudonocardiaceae; genus Pseudonocardia; species Pseudonocardia hydrocarbonoxydans. The sequence continues at coordinate 2,154 of NZ_BJNG01000020.1, read as the reverse complement.
CTGGGCGCGGTAACCGCGCGACCAGTCGTAGGTGAGCGCGGTGCCGTAGGCGGCCGGGTCGACGACGGCGTTGTTGGCCGTGACGACGTACCCCTCGGGCGGGTTGAGGACATACGGCATCGCGTCGTAGGGGATCGAGCCGGTCCACGCGTGCGCACCGGTCCAGCCCGGCGCGGGCGCGCGTCCGTCGCCCGAGGCGCGGATCGGGACGCGGCCGGTGGCCTGGTAGCCGATGTTGCCGTCGACGTCGGCGTAGACGACGTTCTGGCCCGGCACGTCGAAGGTCCGCAGCGCCTCGCGGAACTGCGGCCAGTCGCGCGCGGTGTTGAGCGCGAACAGCGAGTCGGCGGTGCGGCCGGGCTCCAGCGCGGTCCAGCGCAGCGCCACCGCGTTCGACCCGTCCGGGCCCGCGACGCCGTCTGCCAGCACGTCGGAGACGATCGGTCCGGCGTCGGTGGACCGGACCGTCAGCTCCACCGGCTCGCCGCCCGCCACCTCGATCCGCTCGACGCGGGTATCCAGCGGGACACGGGCCCCGAGGCGCTCGTAGGTGGTGTCGTCGACGCGCTCCAGGCTGAGGTCCATGACGTCGGGACCGAGGTTGGTGAAGCCCCAGGCGATGCGGTCGTTGTGCCCGATGACGACGCCGGGCAGCCCGGAGAAGGAGAAGCCGGTGACGTCGAACGGGCACGCCTCCCCGACCACCCGGCAGTGCAGCCCGACCTGGTGCCACACCGAGGGCAGCGACGAGCCGAGGTGCGGGTCGTTGGCCAGCAGCGGCCGCCCCGACGCGGTGTGCTCGCCCGCGATCACCCAGGAGTTCGAGCCGATGCCGCCGCCCTCCGCGCCGATCGTCGCCGGGACCGCGTCCAGGGCGTCGCCGAGCTCGCCCAGCCCGGCCGGGACGACGGCGGGTCCGGGCCCCGGGCCGTCGCCGGTGCCCTCGACGATCGTCGGGTGCCGGTCGAACGGGTACTCCGGGTAGAGCTGCGCGACCCGCTCGGGCGGCAGGGTGTCGGCGGCGGCGCTGCGGGCGAGCTCGTCGGGGAGGTTGGTGCGCAGGTCCCAGGCCATCGCCTTGAGCCAGGCCAGCGAGTCCAGCGCCGTCCACGGCTCCGGTTCGGTGGTGACGCCGGTCAGCCCGAGCACCACGTACTCCAGCGCCCGCTCCCGGGCGTCGTCGTGCTGGGCGAGCCAGGCGTTGACGCCCGTCGCGTACGCGTCGAGGTACGCGCGGGTCCGCGGGTCGAGCAGCGGGAGCTCCTGCTCGGCCACCCGCCGCCAGCCCATCGTCCGGATCACCCGGTCCTCGGTGAGCGTGGCCTCCCCGAACAGCTCCGAGAGGCGCCCGGCGGTCGTGTGCCGCCGCACGTCCATCTCCCAGAACCGGTCCTGCGCGTGCACGTAGCCCTGCGCGGCGAACAGGTCGGCGCTGGTGTCGGCGTAGATGTGCGGCACGCCCGCGGCGTCGCGCCGCACGGTCACCTCGGCCGACAGCCCCGGCAGCGCCACCTCGCCGTCGACCTGCGGGAACGGCTGCCGCACCGTCCACACGACCACCAGCGCGGCCACGAGCACCAGCACCCCGAGGACCACCAGCGCACGGACCAGGATCTTCACGACCGGAACCCTGCCCGGCCGGGGGGCGCCTGTCGACCCGATCCGGCCGGTCGTGACCCGGAGGTCTCCGCGTGCCCGCATCGGGTGGCCGGGGCCGGACGACGGGGCACTACGATCGATCCGCCGCCCTCGTAGCTCAGGGGATAGAGCACCGCTCTCCTAAAGCGGGTGCCGCAGGTTCGAATCCTGCCGGGGGCACCACCTGAACCCCTCTCGTGCGTCCTGAACTGCGCAAACATGATGATCGAGTGGCAAGCCGGTCAAGGCATTGCACAAACTCACCTGTGGGTGTCCTATCGGTGCTCCGGGTGAAGACCACCAGATCGGTGCCGGTGACCCCAGCGTGACCCCGAAACATCTGGCCACCGTCGTGCGCACTTCATGCCCAGGTGTCCGCTGTGGTTGCGGCCTGGCCCGCGAGGTAGGCCTGTCTGGGGCACATTCAGCTGCCCCACCGAGCGCCTGATCGGGCCTCGCGGACCTGACAGAACCCCTGCGCGAACCTCTTCGACAAACCTGATCTGCTTCACCCCC
>NZ_BJNG01000019.1 GCF_006539565.1 Pseudonocardia hydrocarbonoxydans | reverse complement strand
GGCCGTGCGTCGCGGGGCGGGGCGGGCCCCGCCCGGCTACCCGCCGAGCGCCCGCACCACCCGCGACGGCGACGGCCGCCCCAGCTGCTGCGCCATCCACGCGCTGGTCGCCACCAGCGCGTCCAGGTCGACGCCGTGAGAGATCCCCAGGCCGTCCAGCATCCAGACCAGGTCCTCGGTGGCGAGGTTGCCCGTCGCCGACTCCGCGTAGGGACAGCCCCCGAGGCCGCCCGCGCTCGCGTCGACCGTCGTCACGCCGCGGCGCAGCGCGGCCAGGGTGTTGGACAGCGCCTGGCCGTAGGTGTCGTGGAAGTGCACCGCGATCCGGTCGACGGGCACGCCGCCCGCGACGCAGGCGTCGAGCACGGCGTCGACGTGGCCGGGGGTGCCGGTGCCGATCGTGTCGCCGAGAGAGAGCTGGTCGCAGCCCATGTCGACGAGCCGGCGCCCGACCGCGGCCACCTGCGCCGGGTCGACGGCGCCCTCCCACGGGTCGCCGAAGCACATCGACACGTAGCCGCGCACCCGCAGGCCCGCGGCGACGGCGCGGGCGACGACGGGGTCGAACATCGCGAACTGCTCGTCGAGGGAGCGGTTGAGGTTGCGCTGCGCGAAGGTCTCCGTGGCGCTGGCGAACACCGCGACGTGCCCGACGCCCGCCTCCAGCGCGCGGTCCAGGCCGCGCTCGTTGGGCACCAGCACCGGGTAGTCGACGCCGGGCACGCGCGTGAGGCGGGCGAGCAGGTCGGCGGCGTCGGCGAGCTGGGGCACCCACTTCGGGTGCACGAAGCTGGTGGCCTCCAGCGTGCGCAGCCCGGTGCCGGCGAGGCGGTCGAGGAACTCCGCCTTCACCTCGACCGGCACCACCACCTGCTCGTTCTGCAGGCCGTCGCGGGCCCCGACCTCGTAGATCGTGACGGCCTCGGGCAACCCCGTCCCGGCGACGGTCTGCGGCAGCTCACGTGTCATCGGCGACCTCCTGGTAGAGCAGCGCGTGGACCTTCTCCACCCGCGGCACGTCGGTGAACTCCAGTGGCTCGTCGGAGGCCGACTCGATCACCAGCGTGCCGCAGCCCAGTACCCGCTCCAGCACCGTGTGCCGGAACTGGACGCTGTTGATCCGGCTCATCGGGATGTCGATGCCGGTGCGCGAGAGCACGCCCTCGCGGACGAGCACGCGGCGCGTCGTGACGACGAAGTGGGTGGTCCGCCAGCGGATCACCGGGAGCAGCGTCAGCCGGACCACCAGCGCGGTGCCGACCGCGGCGAGCGCGATCCAGGCGACCGGCGCCCAGGTCTGCTCGCGCACGACCGCCGCGAGGAACCCGCACACCGCGACGACGAGCAGCAGGACGAGCACGGGGCCGGCCAGCATCTTCCCGTGGGGGTGCGTGTGCAGCACGACCCGTTCGCCCTCGACGAGAAGATCATCGGGGTAGGGCACGCCCCCACCGTAGTGCGCCGGCGCGGCGGGTCCTCGCAGCCGGAGGGCGTCCGGGCGCCGCAACAGGACGCTCGCCGGCGTGGCCCGCCCACCTGCGCAGCACCGTCGACGCCGTCACGACGCACCTCCCGTCCCGTCGCCCCCGCGACCAGGATCGGGCGGTGGAGCGGACCCGGTGAGGGGCCGGAGGTCACCGCAGGGGCGACCGGGGGTCGGCGCCTGCGGGGCCGGTCGACCCGTCCCCGTGGGCCCGGTCCGCGGGCCGCAGGTGGACGACGTCGCCCGCGGCGACCGCACGCCGGTGCCCCGTGGCGTCGAGGAGCAGCAGCCGGCCGTCGCCGTCGACGTCCTCGGCGATCCCGCTGACCGACGCCCCGCCGGGCAGCTCCACCCGCACGGGTGACCCCAGGCTCAGGCACCCGGCGCGGTAGTCGGCCCGGATCCGGGTGGTCTCGGGGTCGCCGCGCCCGGCGCGCCACGCGGCCTCGCGCTCGTGCAGCCGGGTGAGCAGCTCCACCAGCACCGCGGTGCGGTCGACGGGCCGGCCGCTCTCGGCCGTCAGCGACGTGGCGGTGGGCTGGTCGGGCGGCGCGGAGTCGACGTTGATCCCGATCCCGACGACGACGGCGGGCCGCGACGGGTCGGCCACCTCGGCGAGGATCCCCGCGACCTTGCGCGGCTCGCGACCGACCAGCAGGTCGTTGGGCCACTTGAGCCCGGCGGGGACGTCGGTGACCGCACGGACCGCGTCGAGCACGGCCAGACCGGCGAGCAGCGGCAGCCAGCCGAACCGCGACGGCGACACCCCGGACGGGCGGAGCAGCACGCTCACCGTCAGCCCGGACCCGGGCGGCGACACCCAGCTGCGGGCGAGCCGACCCCGTCCGGACTCCTGGTGCTCGGCGACGAGCACGGTGCGGTCGGGGGCCCCGGCGAGGGCCGCGGCCATCAGGTCGGCATTGGTGGAACCCGTGCGCTCGACCACGTCGAGCTGCGCCCACGGGCCGACCAGAGCGGCGCGCAGCGCCCCGACGTCGAGTGGCTGCGCGGTGCGGTTCATGCCCCGGGAGGCTACCGCCGCGCCCGGCGCGCCGCGGGGGCGGCGAGGGCGCCCGCGTCCGGCGGACGCCCGGGGTCGCCGGACGCACCACCACCCGTCCCGGGACGGGGCGGGCGGCGCGCCGGACGGGTCACCGGGCCCCGAGGACCGCCGGGCTCGGGTCCGGGATCGCGATGGCCGACGCCGACCGCGTGCCGAAGGCGCGGGCGATCGGGGGGACCGCGGCGGCGAGGCGCAGGATCCACGCCGGTCGCGGGTCGCCGCGCTCCATCCGTTCCAGGCTGCCGCGCTCGGCCCGCACCTGCGAGCGCTGCTCGGCGTCGGACACCGCGCGCCGGCGCACCTCGAACGCCCGGCACGCCGCGTCCAGCTCGGCGTCGGCGGCGCGCAGGGCCGGTACCAGTGCGTTACCCGCGTCGGCGGCGTCGGCGATCGCGATGTTGATCCCGTTGCCGCCGACCGGCGAGATGACGTGCGCGGCGTCGCCGAGCAGCAGCAGGCCCGGGCGGTACCAGTGGGGCAGGCGGGTGATCCGCACGTTGAGCAGGGTGAGGTCGGTGAACGCGGTGAGGGCGTCGAGGCGGTCGCCCAGCCACGGCATGCGGTCGCGCGCCAGCTCCACCACCGGTCCGACGCCGGCCTCGCGCGCCCGCGCGACCGTCCCCGTCGGGATGACGTAGCCGAGCTGCCAGGTGGCGCCCTGCCCGAGCGCGACGATCGCCGCTCCCGGCACGGCGAAGTAGTCCAGGCCCGACAGCGGCGGGTCGGTGTCGCGGCGCGGGACCTCGAACCACAGGATGTCGAGCCCGGCCCCGAGCTCCTCGGTGTCGAAACCGCCCAGGCGCCGGACCTGGGAGAACCGCCCGTCCGCCCCGACGACGAGCGGCGCGCGGACCTCCCGCACCTCCCCGTCGGCGGCCCGGTACCGCACGCCGACGACCCGCCCGCCCTCCTCGACGAGCTCGTTCACCCGGGCCGACATCTCCAGCCGGAACCCGGGGTGGTCCTGTGCCCGCCCGGTGAGCAGGCCCAGGAACTCCGGCTGCGGCAGCAGCACGTAGTGCGGGAACCGGGCGCTGGCCCGGCCGTAGTCGGCGACCCGGTAGGACGCCGTGGGGGTGTGCCAGGTGAACGCGTCGGCGGTGGCGTGCGGGCGGGCGAGGACGTCGTCGGCCAGGCCCAGCGTGTCGAGCCAGTCCATGACGGCCGGGGCGAGCGAGTCACCCCGGAACCGCCGGGCGAAGTCGGACCGGGCCTCCAGCAGCGTCACCCGCCGTCCCGCCCGGGCGAGCAGGTAGGCCAGCACCGCCCCGCCGGGCCCGCCGCCGACGACCACGCAGTCCGTCTCGTCCATCTCTCACCTCTCGACTATCTCGATAGTCGAGAGAGTACGTCAGGACTCAGGTCCGCGCGAAGTACGCCTTCGCCGCCGGTCGGTACATCATCACGATCGCCGCGACCGCCAGGATGATCTGCACCGCCGACGCCAGCACCACGACGAGACCGAGCACCCCCGCCCCGAGCAGCAGCGACAGCCCGATCAGCGCCACGGCACCGGCGAGGACCCCGAGCACCCCGAGGACCGTCAGCACGATCCGGGCCCAGTTGCGTCCGTTGCGCATCTGGACGATCACCGCCGCGACGGCCGCCACGATGACCAGCGAGACGATCAGCGACCCGAGCGCGGAGCCCGCCGCCTGCTCCCTGGCCTGGTCGAGCGCGCCGGGCGGCAGGTCGGCCTCGGTGGCCCCGGCCAGCCGCAGCCCCTCCTGGATCCCGGCCTCGACGAAGGCGTCGCGGCCGAGGAAGGAGACGAGCGACCCGACGACGCTCACCGCGAGGTAGACGATCCAGAGCAGGAAGGCGGTGCGGACCGCGGGAGGTGGCGTCCGGCCCGCGGCGGGTGGGCCGCCGGGTGGACCGTAGGACGTCCGCGGGTCCTGGCCCGGCCGTTCCCGTCGGTCCGGCTGCCCGTGACCCTGCTGGTAGCCCGGCGGGCCGTGACCCGGCGGAGGCGGCCCGGGCGGCGGATAGCCCTGTCCCGGCCGGCCCTGGCCGGGATAGCCCTGGCCCGGCCGGCCCTGGCCGGGATGGCCCTGACCCGGGTGGCCCGGCCCGGGCGGCCGGCCGGGGTATGGCCCCGGACCGGGTCCGGGCGGTCCGGGTACGGCCCGGGTGGTGGCTGCGACATGTGACCCTCCGTCCCTGCGCGACGCCCCCCTGTGATCGACGCCACATGAGGTGACGGCCGCGATCCAAGCGGGAGCGGCCGCCCACGGCATGGGGGGACCGCCCGGGACGGCCGACGTGACCGGGCACGCAGGGACGCCGGGTTACCGGCCGGTTAGGCTCCCGGGCCATGACCGCCGCAACGGAGCCGCTCGGGGACGCATCCGGCGCCGCCGCCGACGAACCGGACGTCCACACCACCGCCGGCAAGCTCGCCGACCTCTACCGGCGCGCCGCCGAGGCGGTCGACCCGGGCACGGGGATCGAGCGCCAGCACGCCAAGGGCCGCCAGACCGCCAGGGAGCGCATCGACCAGCTGCTCGACCCGGGCTCGTTCGTCGAGCTCGACGCGCTGACCCGCCACCGGTCCACCAACTTCGGGATGGACGCCAAGCGCCCCTTCGGCGACGGCGTCGTCACCGGCACCGGCACCGTCGACGGCCGCCAGGTCGCCGTCTTCAGCCAGGACGCCACCGTGTTCGGTGGGGCGCTCGGCGAGGTGTACGGCGAGAAGATCGTCAAGGTGATGGACCTGGCGCTCAAGATCGGGTGCCCGATGATCGGCATCAACGACGGCGGCGGCGCGCGCATCCAGGAGGGTGTCGTCGCGCTCGGGCTCTACGGCGAGATCTTCGTCCGCAACGTCCGCAGCTCCGGTGTGATCCCGCAGATCTCGCTGGTCATGGGCCCGTCGGCGGGCGGCGCGGTGTACTCCCCCGCGCTCACCGACTTCATCGTGATGGTCGACGGCACGTCGAACATGTTCATCACCGGCCCGGACGTCATCAAGACGGTCACCGGCGAGGACGTCGAGATGGAGGACCTCGGCGGCGGCCGGGCCCACAACACCAAGTCCGGCGTGGCCCACTACCTGGGCAGCGACGAGGCCGACGCGATCGACTACGTCAAGGAGCTGCTGGGCTACCTGCCGAGCAACAACCTCTCCGAGCCGCCGGTCTACCCCGCGCCCGAGCCCACGGCGGGCTCCATCGCCGACGGCCTCACCGACGACGACCTCGAGCTCGACACCCTGATCCCGGACTCGGCGAACACGCCCTACGACATCCGCGAGGTCATCACCCGCGTCGTCGACGAGGGCGAGTTCCTCGAGGTGCACGAGCTGTTCGCGCCGAACATCGTGTGCGGCTACGGGCGCATCGAGGGCCGGTCGGTCGGCGTCGTGGCCAACCAGCCGACCCAGTTCGCCGGCTGCCTCGACATCGACGCCTCGGAGAAGGCGTCGCGCTTCGTGCGCACCTGCGACGCGTTCAACATCCCGGTCGTCACCTTCGTCGACGTCCCCGGCTTCCTGCCCGGCACCGAGCAGGAGTGGAACGGGATCATCCGCCGCGGCGCGAAGCTGATCTACGCCTACGCCGAGGCCACCGTCCCGAAGGTCACGGTGATCACCCGCAAGGCCTACGGCGGCGCCTACGACGTGATGGGCTCCAAGCACCTGGGTGCCGACATCAACGTGGCCTGGCCGACCGCCCAGATCGCGGTGACGGGCGCCGCGGGCGCGGTCAGCATCCTGTACCGCAAGGAGCTGAACGGCCTGGAGGGCGACGAGCTGGCGAACCGCCGCGCGGAGCTGCAGCAGGAGTACGAGGACACCCTCGCCAACCCCTACATCGCGGCCGACCGCGGCTACATCGACGCCGTCATCCCGCCCTCGCACACCCGCGGCTACGTCGGCCGGGCGCTGCGGGCGCTGGAGACCAAGCGCGAGGCCGTCCCGGCGCGCAAGCACGGGAACATCCCCCTGTGAGCGGGTCCGACGCCGCGCCGGACGGGGGGGAGCCCACCCCCGAGGAGCGGCGCGCGCTGTTCCGCGTGGTGCGCGGCGAGCCGTCGGACGCCGAGCTCGCCGCGCTCACCGTGGTGCTCGCCGCCGCCGCGTCCGGCGGTGGCGACGCACCGGCGAGGCCCCGCGACCGCTGGTCGGACCCGGCGGCCGCGATGCGCGTCCCGCTGACGGTGGGCCCCGGCGCCTGGCGCACTTCTCACTGGCCCCGCTGATCACGCAGGTGAGATCGACGTCATCGGGGTTCTGAGCGCACCGGACCCCGATGGTGTCGACCTCACCCGTGCCCGCTGCTCGAGACCCGATCAGAAAGAGCCACCGCGGTGACGAAGTTCCGTCGCCTGGAGCGGTGGCGGTGGCGGGAGCTGCCGACCGCACCAGGCGATGATCGACGCCGCGGCGCGCGGCCGTAGGGTCGTGCGTCGTGCGCGTCGTTCTGGCCTCGGCCTCCCCCGCCCGCCTCTCGGTCCTGCGCGCGGCCGGGCTCGATCCCCTCGTCGAGGTGTCCGACGTCGACGAGGACGCGCTGCTCGCCGCCGTCCCCGACGCCACGCCCGCCGAGAAGGTGACGACGCTCGCGGGTGCGAAGGCCACGACCGTGGCGCGCCGGACCACCGAGGCTGACGCGGTCGTCATCGGCTGCGACTCGATGCTGCACCACCGCGGCGAGCTGGTCGGCAAGCCGGCTGACGCCGACGAGGCCCGGGCCCGCTGGCGGGAGATGGCGGGGGGCAGCGGCGAGCTGGTCACCGGGCACGCGGTGCTGCGCGTCGTCGACGGCGAGATCGAGCGCGTCGCCGAGGGGCACGCCGTCACCGTGGTGCGGTTCGGCGAGCCGACCGACGCCGAGCTCGACGCCTACCTCGGCACCGGCGAGCCGATGCTCGTCGCCGGCGCGTTCACCCTCGACGGGCTGGGCGGCTGGTTCGTGGAGGGCGTCGACGGCGACCCGTCCAATGTCATCGGCATCAGCCTGCCGCTGCTGCGCCGCCTGCTGGCCGGCGTGGGGGTGACGGTCACCGACCTGTGGTCCCCCTGACCCCGCGAGTCGGGACTTTCCTGCGACCGAGTCCACCGGATCGTGCGATCACACGCCGCGCAGGACTCGGGCACACGAATCGCCCGACTCGCGGGGAAGGGGGGACGGACTAGCCTGGCCGTCATGGCACTCCCGAACGACACCGATCCGAAGCTGGCCGAGTACGCCCACCCCGAGCGCCTGGTCACCACCTCCTGGCTCGCGGAGCACCTGGGCACCCCCGGGCTCGTGGTCGTCGAGTCCGACGAGGACGTCCTGCTCTACGACACCGGCCACATCCCGGGCTCGGTCAAGGTCGACTGGCACACCGAGCTGAACGACCCGACCACCCGGGACTACGTCGACGGCGCCCGGTTCGCGCAGATCTGCGGCGAGCGCGGCATCGGCCCCGACACCACCGTCGTGTTCTACGGCGACCGCAACAACTGGTGGGCCACCTACGCGCTGTGGGTGTTCAGCCTGTTCGGCCACGCCGACGTCCGCATGCTCGACGGCGGCCGCGCCAAGTGGGTCGCCGAGGGCCGCGAGATGACCACCGAGGCGCCGAAGCCCGAGCCCGTCGAGTACCCGGTGACCGAGCGCGACGACGCCACGATCCGGGCCTTCAAGGAGGACGTGCTCGCACACCTGGGCAGGCCCATGGTCGACGTCCGGTCCCCCGGCGAGTACTCCGGCGAGCTGCTGCACATGCCCGACTATCCGCAGGAGGGCGCCGTCCGCGGCGGCCACATCCCGGGCGCGGCGAGCGTGCCGTGGGCCCGCGCGGCCGCCGAGGACGGCACCTTCCGCACCCGCGCCGAGCTGGAGGCCATCTACCTGGAGGAGCAGGGCCTGCGCCCGACCGACGACGTCGTGGCCTACTGCCGCATCGGCGAGCGCTCCAGCCACACCTGGTTCGTGCTCACCCACCTGCTGGGCTTCGACAAGGTCCGCAACTACGACGGCAGCTGGACGGAGTGGGGCAACGCCGTGCGGGTGCCGATCGTGCAGGGCACGGAGCGGGGATGACCCTCCCGGCCCAGCTCCAGGAGCTCGTCGACGACTTCGCCGCCGTCACCCCGAAACAGCGGCTCGAGCTGCTCCTGGAGCTCTCCCGCGAGCTGCCCGAGCTCCCGGAGCGCTACGCCGACGCGGCCGACTCGATGGAGCAGGTGCACGAGTGCCAGTCGCCGCTGTTCCTGGCGGTGGAGGTCGACGACTCCGCGCACGTGCACCTGTTCTTCTCCGCCCCGCCGGAGTCGCCGACCACCCGCGGGTTCGCCTCGATCATGCACACCGGCCTCGACGGGGAGAGCGCCGAGGACGTTCTCGCCGTGCCCGACGACTTCTACACCGCGCTCGGCCTCGCCGCGGCCGTCAGCCCGCTGCGGCTGCGCGGCATGGCGGCGATGCTCGCCCGCATCAAGAAGCAGGTGCGCGCGGCACCGTAGCGACACCTCAAGTTCTGGTGAAGAACGTTCCCTGACGGGTGACGCATCGCAACACTGTGAGACGTCTCATGAGGACGTTGCTCGGGAGGTGTGCGATGGACGAGGGCACCTGGGGGATCAGCGGACCGGTGTTCCTGGTCGGCTACCTGCTCCTGGCCGCGGTGGTGTGGGTCGCCGCCGCACAGCGGCGACGCGCGCTGGCCGACGGGCCCGACCGGCCCGTCCACGACCTGGGCGGGCACGAGGTGGCCTACCTCAACGGCGGCCCCGACCTCGCCGTCACCTCGGCGCTGACGGCGATGCACCTGAGCGGCACCGTCGCGCCGGTCAAGGGGACGGTCCGCGCGGTGGGCCGGCTCGATCCCGGTGCCGACGCGCTGGAGCGGGCCGTGCACTTCACCACCGGCAGCCCGGTCCAGCGGTCGCGGCTGCCGCTGCACCGGCCCGTCCGCTCCGCGCTCGACGCCGTGCACAAGCACCTGGTGGGGGCGGGCCTGCTGCTCTCCGAGCCGCAGCGCCGCCGGATCCGGGCGACGGGCTGGTGGATGGGCGCCGTCGCCGGGATCGGGCTGCTGCGGCTGCTGGCCGGGGTGGCCGACAGCCGGCCCGTCGGGTTCCTGGTCGTCGCGCTGCTGGGCGTCTCGCTGGTCACGGTCGTCCTGCTGGTCCGGGCGCCGCGGCGCACCCGGGCGGGCGACCGCCTGCTGGCCCGCCTGGCCCGTGAGCACCACGAGCTCGACCCCGCGCAGCGGCCCGACTGGGTCGCCTATGGGCCCGCCACCGCCGCGCTCGGCGTGGGGATCTTCGGGGCGGGCGCGCTGTGGGCGTCGGACCCGGCGTTCGCCGAGGAGCTCGCGATGCAGCGCGCCACCACCGGATCGGGTGACGGGGGCGGCGGCTACTCCGGTGACGGCGGCGGCAGCAGCGACGGCGGCGGGGGTGGCGGCGGCTGCGGAGGGGGCTGCGGTGGCTGACCCCGCCGGGGTGGGCGTCGGCTGGCGGCCGGAGATCGCCGGTGTGGTGTCCGATGTCGAGGGCCTCGGGTTCGCCGAGGTCGTCGCCGAGTCCTTCGCTCCCGCCGGCCCGCCTCGAGGGGTGGCGGACCTGCGGGAGCGAGGTGTCACCGTGGTGCCGCACGGGGTGCGGCTCTCCCTCGGCGGCACCGACCCGCTCGACCCCGCCCGGGTCACCCACCTCGCGGCCTGCGCCGCGGCGCTGGGCGCCCCGCTGGTGAGCGAGCACATCGCGTTCGTCCGGGCCGGGGGCCGCGACGCCGGGCACCTGCTGCCGCTGCCCCGGTCCCGGGAGGCGCTCGACGTGCTCGCCGCCAACGTGGCCCGCACGCAGGCCGAGCTGGACGTCCCGCTCGCGCTGGAGCCGATCGCGGCGCTGTTCGACTGGCCCGACGACGAGTACACCGAGGGCGAGTTCGTCACCGCGCTGCTCGACCGCACCGGTGCGCGGCTGCTGCTCGACGTCGCGAACGTGCACGCCAACGCCGTCAACCGGGGGCGGGACCCGGAGGCGGTCCTCGACACCCTCCCGCTCGACCGCATCGCCTACGTGCACGTCGCGGGCGGGGTCGAGCACGACGGCCGCTACCACGACACCCACACCGAGGCCGTTCCCGACGCCGTGCTCGGGCTGCTCGGCGCGCTCGTCGACCGCCTCCCCGCGGCCCCCGCCGTCCTGCTCGAACGCGACGGCGGCTTCCCGCCCGCCGCGCGGCTGCACGCGGAGCTGGCCACGCTCCGCGGTGTGGTGGCCGGGGCGCGGGTCCCGTGAGCGTCCACTGGGGTCCCGACGCCGCCGGGCCGCTGGCGCAGCGGCAGGCCGCGCTCGTCGACGCGCTGGTGGCGGGCGGCCCGGCCCCGCCCGGCTTCGACGCGGCCGACCTCGACGCCACCCGCCGCGCGCTGCTGCGCAAGCGCGCCAGGGAGGCCGCGGCGCAGTGGCCGCTGCTCGCCGCGAGCTACGGCGACCGGTGGCCGTCGGTGTTCGCCGAGCACCGGGCCGGGCACGGCCCGGTCGGCGCCCTGCGCGACGGCTGGGACGTCGCCCGCGCCGTCACCGGGCTCCCCCCGGGCGCCGCGGCCGAGCTCGCGGGCCGGGAGGCCGCGTGGCGCTACGACGGCCGCCGCAGCCCCCGCCCCCGCCGGTGGCGCCGCCTACTCGGCCGGGTGCGCCGGGGCCGCTGATCGCGGGCGTCGCCTTCGCCACACCCGGCCACCTCCGGCGATCGGCCCCCGCATGCCTAAACTCCCCGGTAACCACGCGCCGGGGCACGGGTTCCCGGGCATCGACAGGGAGGCCGCAACGTGCCGCGCTTGACCAAGGTTCTCGTCGCGAACCGCGGGGAGATCGCCGTCCGCGTCATCCGGGCCTGCGCCGACGCCGGCATCGGCAGCGTCGCGGTCTACGCCGACCCCGACCGGGACGCCCCGTTCGTCCGCCTGGCCGACGAGGCCTTCGCGCTCGGCGGGTCGACGGCCGCGGAGTCCTACCTGGACATCGGCAAGGTGGTCGACGCGGCGAAGCAGGCCGGTGCCGACGGCATCCACCCCGGCTACGGCTTCCTCTCGGAGAACGCCGAGTTCGCGCAGGCCGTCATGGACGCGGGGATCACCTGGATCGGCCCGACGCCGCAGGCCATCCGCGACCTGGGCGACAAGGTCACCGCCCGGCACATCGCCACCCGCGCGGGCGCCCCGCTCGTCCCCGGCACCAACGACCCGGTCTCCGGCGCCGACGAGGTCATCGCGTTCGCGAAGGAGCACGGGCTCCCGGTCGCGATCAAGGCCGCGTTCGGCGGCGGCGGGCGCGGCATGAAGGTCGCGCGCGAGGAGAAGGAGATCGCCGAGCTCTACGACTCGGCGGTCCGCGAGGCCACTGCGGCGTTCGGCCGTGGGGAGTGCTTCGTCGAGCGCTACCTGGACAAGCCCCGCCACGTCGAGGCGCAGGTGCTGGCCGACACCCACGGCAACGTCATCGTCGTGGGCACCCGCGACTGCTCGCTGCAGCGCCGCTTCCAGAAGCTCGTCGAGGAGGCGCCCGCGCCGTTCCTGTCCGACGAGCAGCGCACCACGATCCACGAGGCGTCCAAGGCCATCTGCAAGGAGGCCGAGTACCACGGCGCGGGCACCGTCGAGTTCCTCGTCGGGCAGGACGGGCTCATCTCGTTCCTGGAGGTCAACACGCGGCTGCAGGTGGAGCACCCGGTCTCGGAGGAGACCAGCGGGCTCGACCTGGTCCGGGAGCAGTTCCGCATCGCCGAGGGGCTGGAGCTGAACCTGCTGGAGGACCCGGAGCCGCGCGGACACTCGATCGAGTTCCGGATCAACGGCGAGGACGCCGGGCGCAACTTCCTGCCCGCGCCCGGCACCGTCACCGCGATCTCGTTCCCGGCCGGGCCGGGCGTGCGCGTCGACGCGGGCGTCGAGGCCGGCTCCGTCGTCGGCGGGCAGTTCGACTCGCTGCTGGCCAAGCTCATCGTCACCGGCTCCGACCGTCCGCAGGCGCTGGAGCGTTCGCGCCGGGCGCTGCGCGAGTTCCAGGTCGAGGGCATGGCCACCGTGCTGCCCTTCCACCGCGCGGTGGTCGACGACCCGGCGTTCGCCGCCTCCTCCGAGGAGGACTTCACCGTGCACACCCGGTGGATCGAGACGGAGTGGGACAACACGGTGCCCCCGTTCGACGGCGGCACCGACGCCGACGAGGAGACCGCTCCGCGGCAGTCGGTCGTCGTCGAGGTCGGCGGGCGGCGCCTGGAGGTCTCGCTGCCCGGGGACATGACCTTCGGCGGCGGCAACGGGGGCGGCGCCGCGAAGGCGGCCCCGCGCAAGCGCGGCGGCGGCAAGGGCGGCAGCGCGGCGTCGGGCGACTCGGTGACCGCGCCGATGCAGGGCACGATCATCAAGGTGGCCGTCTCCGACGGCGACACCGTCTCCGCGGGCGACCTGGTCGTCGTGCTGGAGGCGATGAAGATGGAGAACCCGGTCACCGCCCACAAGGACGGCACGATCACCGGGCTGTCCGCCGACCAGGGCGCCTCGGTCACCCAGGGCACCGTGCTCTGCGAGATCAAGGACTGATCGTGACCCGCCCCGGGCCTCCTCCGTCGGCCCTTCCATCCCCCTGCTAAGGCCATGGACGCCGTCGAGATCAACGCCGGCGCGTGGTACCTGCGGGTGCCACGCGCCGACGGTCGCATCGACGACCGTCCGGCCGTCCTCGCCTCCTGCGCCGACCCGGAGATCCGGCGCTGGCGGAACCGCCCGCCCGCCGACCCGGCCGAGGCCGACGCCTACATCCGGCGCCGCACCCTGGACTGGGTCCGCGACGAGCGCTACACCTGGGCCGTCTGCGAGCCGACGACCGGGGAGATGCTCGGCGAGGTCTCGCTCGACCACGTCGACCGGCACATGGCCCACGCCGAGGCCGCCTGCTGGGCCCTGCCCGCCGCGCGCCGGGCGGGCATGACCACCACCGCGCTGTCCGCCGTGCTGCGCTTCGCCTTCGGCGGCTTGGGGCTGCACCGGGTGGGCTACCTGTGGGCGGCGGGCAACACCGCGTCGGGCCGCGTCGCGCAGAAGTGCGGCTTCCGCACCGAGGGCCGCATGCGCGACGCCTGGCTGGCCGACGGCGCCTACCACGACGTGATCGTCACCGGCCGCCTGGCGACCGATCGTTGACTCCCCCGGCCGGACCTGCCTACGTTCGTCCGGCCAGGTCAATCCACAGCGACCCCGCACCGTGCTGGACAAGTGCATAGCGGACAGCAGTGAAGTACCCGTGTGTCCATCCACGGGGCCCGGTTCCTCCGCCACGCGGCTGTGACATGTCACAGACAGGACCGCGCCGCGGATCCCCCGTACCACGCAGGCTCAGGCCGCGCCGTGCGGACGCCCCCGATCAGCAGGGCTCCGGCCCACCAGGCGACCAGGATCCGTCATGCCCCCCGACCCGTTCGTCACGACCCACGTCCACACCGACGGGCCCATCCCGGGCCCGCACTCCCTGCTCACCCTGACCTCGGCGGCCTTCACCGGCGACGGGGTCCTGATCAGTACGTTCACCACGAACGTGCGCGAACTGCCCGGCGCCACGCTCCACCCGATCGCCCTGTCCCACTGGCGGGCCAGGGCCGACGACTGGCTGCACACCCGCCGGGCCTCCCGTCCACCCGCCCCCGCGATGACCGACTACTCCCGCTGGATCGCACAGCTCCCGGGGAGCCCGACGTTCGTCGCCGACCCCACACGACCGGACTACCTGTTCGTGTACTGGTACCTGCAGCGCTTCACCGGCCGGTGGCCGTTCGCAGGGACCCTCCTCGAGCCGGGTCTGCACGACCGCCTCGAGTGCTCCGCCTTCTGTTCGCTGGCCTCGTGCCGGGAGCCGCACGCGGCTCCACTGGCCCGGACCAGCTGACGGCGACACGGCCGGCGCGTCTGCAGCGCGCCGGCCGTTCGTCGTGTGGGGGGCGGGGTCCGCGTGGGGCAGGATCGCGGCCATGACGGCACTGACCAAGGGCGCCAACACCGGCGTCGACGCCCGGCGCCTCGACGTCGCCCTCACCTGGTCACCGCGGCCCGGTGTGCCCGACATCGACGCCTCCGCCCTGCTGCTCGACGTCGACGGCCGCGTCCGGTCCGACGCCGACATGGTGTTCTACAACCAGCCCGAGCACGCCTCCGGCGCGGTGCGGCACGCGGGCAAGGCGGCGGGGGCCGACCGGCTGCGCGTCGACCTGGACCGGGTGGAGGACGCCGTCGACCGCGTCCTGCTGGCCGCCTCCGCCGACGGCGGCACCTTCGGCGACGTCCCCGGCCTGACGCTGCGGCTCACCGACGACCGGGGTGCCGTCGTCGCCGAGTTCGCCATGACGGCCTCCACGGAGACCGCGTTCGTCGGGGGCGAGCTGTACCGCCGCGGCGGGGCGTGGAAGTTCCGGGCGGTCGGCCAGGGCTACGCCTCCGGGCTGGCCGGCCTGGCCACCGACCACGGCATCTCCGTCGACGACGAGCCCGCCGCCCCGGTCGTCGAGGACCGGTTGCCGGTCGACCTGCGCACACGGCTGGACCTGCGCAAGCGCCAGGTGACGGTGTCGCTGGAGAAGCGCGGGGCACGCGGCGTCGCGGCGCGGGTGGTGCTGGCGCTGGACGCGTCGGGCTCGATGAGCCGGCTCTACCGCGAGGGCGTCGTCGGGCGGGTGGTCGAGCGGATGGCGGCCGTGGCCGCGGCCCTGGACGACGACGGCACGATGCAGGCCTGGACCTTCGCCACGAACCCGGCGCGGCTGCCCGACCTCGCCGTCGACGACCTGCCCGAGTGGACGCGGCTGCACGTGCGGGTCGGCGAGTTCCGGATCCGGAAGCGGCCGGCGCGGCGCCTGGAGCCGGGCCAGGTCGACATGGCGGCGGTCGGCGGGTCCAACGACGAGCCGAAGGTGATCGCCCAGATCCGGTCCTTCGTCCGCGCGGAGCCCGCCGGCGTCCCGACGCTGGTGCTGTTCTTCTCCGACGGCGGCGTGACCCGCAACCGGGAGATCGAACGCGAGCTGCGCGCGGCCGTCGACGAGCCGGTGTTCTGGCAGTTCGTCGGGCTCGGGCGGCACAACCGGTTCGGCGTGCTGGAGAAGCTGGACACCATGACCGGGCGGCGCGTGGACAACGTGGGGTTCTTCGCCGTCGACGACATCGACGCGGTCCCCGACGCCGAGCTCTACGACCGCCTGCTCGCCGAGTTCCCGTCCTGGATCACCGCCGCACGGGCGGCCGGCGTCCTGCCCTGACTGCGAGTCGGGACATCCGTGCGACCGAGTCGTCGCCACGGTGCGAACCAGGCAGCGCGGGTCAGGGCAGCCGCGGGTCAGGGCAGCCGCGTGGCGGTGAGACCACGGCCGGCGACCGCCCCGGCGACCCCGGCCAGCACCGTGATCCCGGCCAGCAGCAGGGTCACCAGGCCCAGCCCGCCGATCAGCAGCCCGATCCCGGCCGACGCCAGACCCAGCGCCAGCCCGGTGCGGGCCACCACCGGACCGGTGCGGCCGCGGGTGACCGCACGGGCGCCCGCGGCCGTCAGCGCGATCGCCAGCAGCCCGGCGAGCGGGCCGAGGACCAGCGCCGCCGGCGGGACCAGGAAGAACACGACGTCGTCGACGAGCTGGGCCCCCACCGCGGCCACGGCGACCGGTCCGGCGGGGATCTTCGAGGTGACGGGCTGGATGCTCATGCGGTCCATCGTCGGGCGGCCGGGGCCCTGCGGGATCGGGGAGATCCCCGAGACGACCGTCAGTCGAGGTCGCCGTGGCGCATCAGCTGCCGCCCGGCCTCGGTGATCGAGCCGGACAGCGACGGGTAGACCGAGAAGGTGTAGGCCAGGTCGTCGACGGTGAGGCCGTTCTGCACGGCGAGCGCGATCGGCAGGATCAGCTCGCTGGCCACCGGCGCCACGACCACACCCCCGACGACCACGCCGGTGGCCGGCCGGCAGAACAGCTTGACGAACCCCCGGCGCAGTCCCTGCATCTTCGCGCGGGGGTTCGTCGAGAGCGGGAGCATGATCGTCCGCGCCGGGACCTCGCCCGCGTCGATCGCGCGCTGGCTGATGCCGACGGTCGCGATCTCCGGGCGGGTGAAGACCGCCGAGGCCACCGTCTTGAGCTTGATCGGCGCGACGCCCTCGCCCAGCGCGTGCCACATCGCGATCCGGCCCTGCATCGCGGCGACCGAGGCGAGCATGAGCAGGCCCGTGCAGTCGCCCGCGGCGTAGACGCCGGGCACGCTCGTGCGCGACACCCGGTCGACGGGGATGAACCCGCCCCGGCCGGTCTCCAGGCCGATCTTCTCCAGGCCCAGGTCTGCGGTGTTGGGCACCGAGCCGACCGTCATCAGCGCGTGCGACCCGGTGACGGTGCGCCCGTCGGCCAGCGTGACCACGACCCCGTCGCCGTCCGGGGAGCGGCGCACCGAGTCGGCCCGGGCCTGCGCGAGGATCTCCACGCCGCGGTCGGCGAACACGTCCTGCAGCACCGCGGAGGCGTCGGCGTCCTCGCCGGGGAGCACGCGGTCGCGGCTGGACACCAGCGTGACCCGCACCCCGATCTCGACGTAGGCCGACACGAACTCCGCCCCCGTGACGCCCGAACCGACGACGACCAGGTGCTCGGGCAGCTCGGGGAGGTCGTAGAGGTCGCGCCAGGTGAGGATGCGCTCGCCGTCGGGGCGTGCGTCGTCCAGGACGCGGGGGGTGGCGCCGGTGGCGACCAGCACGACGTCGGCGGGATGGATCTCGCGGGTGCCGTCGGAGGTGCGGGACTCGACGACGTGCGGCGCGCGGGCCGCGGGCTCGTCGGTGAAGCACGCGGAGCCGCGGACGATCCGCACGCCCTCCCGCTCGACGCGCGCCCGGACGTCGGCGGACTGGGCCAGTGCCAGGCCCTTGACGCGGCTGTTCACCCGCGGCAGGTCGACGCCGACGGAGTCGGGACCGGCGGTGAGGCCCAGCTCCGGGGCGCGGTGCAGGTCGACGCGGATGCCGGCGGAGGAGATGAAGGTCTTCGACGGCACGCAGTCGTGCAGGACGCAGGCGCCGCCCATGCCCTCCTGCTCGATCACGGTGACGTCGCTGCCGTGCTGGGCCGCCACCAGGGCCGCCTCGTAGCCTGCCGGGCCGCCGCCCATGATCACGATGCGGGTCATCGGGGCCTCTCGGGAGATCGTCCGGGTTGCCCGATCACGGTACGCGGGTGGCTCCGCACTACTCTGTGGCGGTGCCGCTCTACGCCGCCTACGGGTCGAACATGGATCCCGCCCAGATGAAGCAGCGCGCGCCCCACTCGCCGATGGCGGGCACGGGGTGGCTGCAGGGGTGGCGGCTGACCTTCGGGGGCAGCGACTACGCCTGGGAGGGCGCGCTCTCCACGGTCGTCGAGGCACCGGGCGAGCAGGTGTTCGTGGTGCTCTACGACGTGCCCGAGCCCGACGCCTCGCAGCTCGACCGCTGGGAGGGCGGCGAGCTGGGGATGCACAAGAAGCTGCGGCTGCGCGTGCACACCCTGGAGGGCGACGTCCTCGCGTGGATCTACGTGCTCAACGACTACGAGGGCGGCGAGCCCAGCGCCCGCTACCTGGGTGTGCTGGCCGACGCCGCCGAGCAGGCGGGCGCCCCCGACGACTACGTCGCCGCGCTGCGCAGCCGTCCCAGCAGCAAGTCCTTCTGACCCGCGAGTCGGGAGATCCGTGCGACCGAGAGGTCGCCGTCGTGCGGTCACCGGCGCGGTTCGCGGTGCCGCCGCGCCTGCAGCACCCCGGGCCGGCGACCCTCCGTCGACACCCCCCGACGCCGGAACGCCGCCGCCAGCTCCGTCTCCACGCGCGGGTCGTCCGCGTCGTCGGACCACACCTCGACGAGGATCCACCCGCGCCGGCGCAGGTCCTCGGCCCGGGCCTCGTCCTGCGCGGTGCGCCCGACGTGCGCGGCGTACCCGTGGTACTCGATCGCGATGCGCAGCTCGGTCCACGCCAGGTCGAGCCGGTAGATCTCGCGGCCGTCGATCCCGCACACCGAGGCGTTGACCTCGGGCACCGGGAAGCCCGCGTCGACCACCCGGAACAGCAGCCGGCTCTCGGCGGGTGACTCCGCGCGGCCGGTGGCGAGCCCCAGCAGCCGGGTGGCGCGCAGCGTGCCGCGCGGATCGGGACGCGTCGCCAGCCTGGCGGCCACGGCGGCGCGGAACCCCTCCCGGGTGATCGGGTCCAGCCGGGCCAGCGCCTGGTCGGCGACGGCGAGCGCGTCCTGCGGCCGCCCGCGGCAGAGCAGGTCGGCCACCACCCGGTCGAGGGTGAGCACCGGCAGACCGTCCAGGTCGACCCGGTCGACGGTGGGCAGCGGCCCGTTGTGCACCACCAGCCCGGGCCGGGACCGCCGCGGGTGCTCGTAGGGCACCACGACGTGGACCGGGGTGGCCGGCGCGGCGGTGCAGCCGTGCAACCGGGCCGCGGTCGGCCCGGCCAGTACGGCCCCCGGACCGACGGCCCGCAGCGCCGCGGCCGCCAGCGTGCCGGTCTGCGTGCAGCGGGTGCCGTCGACCAGCACCCCCGTCCACGGGGAGAGCAGCACGCCGGTCTCCTGGGCCACCCGGACCCGGTAGGACCCGGCGGCGGCGATCGCCTCGGCACGCGTGACGACACCGAAGGCGTCCAGGGCGATCTCGGTCATACGTCCAGGTTGGACGCCACCGGGCCGTCACGGACCCCGAGCCGTCCTCCTGTGGACAGCTCAGGGCCGATGTGGACAACCGGTCACGCGCGCCGCGCGACTCGGTCGCACGGATGTCCCGACTCGCGGGTCAGGTGGTGAGGGAGGCGAGGGCCGCCTGGGCCAGGACGCGGACGCCGAAGGGCAGGGCGCGCTCGTCGAGGTCGAAGGTGGGCTGGTGGATGTCGCGCATCGGGCCGTGGCCGGGCCAGACGCCGAGCCGGGCCATCGCGCCGGGGACGTGCTCGAGGTACCAGGCGAAGTCCTCGCCGCCGCTGGACTGCTCGGTGCCGACCGAGGCCTCGGGACCCAGGATCGCCGACGCCGCGCCGGCGAGCATGCCGCTGCTGGCCGCCTCGTTGACCACCGGGGGGACGCCGCGGACGTGCTCCAGGACGTACCCGACGCCGGTGGGCGCGAGCACCGCGGCGACGAGCGCGCGGACCTTGTCCTCCAGCTCGTTCCAGGTGGCGTGGTCGGCGGTGCGCAGCGTGCCGCGCAGCAGGCCGTGCTGCGGGATGGCGTTGGCCGCCTCGCCCGCCTGCACCGCGCCCCAGACCAGGACGGTGCCCGAGCGGGGGTCGACCTGGCGGCCGAGCAGCAGCGGCAGCTGGGTGATCAGCAGGCCGAGCGCCTCGACGAGGTCGGCGGTCAGGTGCGGGCGCGCGGTGTGCCCGCCGGGCGAGGTGAGCCGGATCTCCAGCAGGTCGCACGCCGAGGTGATCGGGCCGACGCGGGTGCCCAGCTTGCCGACCTCCAGGCGCGGGTCGCAGTGCAGCGCGAAGATCCGCTGCACGCCCTCCATGGCGCCGTCGGCGACCATGTCGAGCGCGCCGCCGGGCTGCACCTCCTCGGCCGGCTGGAAGATCAGCCGGACGCGGCCGGGCAGGCTCGGGGCCGAGGCCAGTGCGAGACCCGCCCCGAGCACGACGGCGGTGTGCGCGTCGTGGCCGCAGGCGTGCATCACGCCGTCGACGGTGGACGCGAACGGCAGGCCGGTGTCCTCCTGCAGCGGCAGGGCGTCGAGGTCGGCGCGCAGCGCGACGCAGCGGTCGCCGTAGCCGATGTCGCAGACCAGGCCGGTGCCCCCGGGGAGCGTGCGGGGCTCCAGGCCGGCGGCCAGGAGCTGCTGGGCGACGAGCGCGGTGGTGCGGTGCTCGGCGCGGCCGAGCTCGGGTACCGCGTGCAGGGAGCGCCGCCAGCCGACGACGTCGTCGGCGTGGGCCGCCAGCCAGGCGTCGAGCCAGGCGGGGCCGGTGCCCACGCCGAGGTCGGCCACTGCGGGGGGCATGACCGGGGAGGATTCCAGCAAGGTCACTGCACACCCCCGCTCCGGACGTGCATCTCTGCTCTGTCCTGCATCGGCACATGGTGCTCACCCGGACGGCGGTGTACCAAGCGCAAATCGGTCACGTAGGGAAACGCTCGCCGAGGGGTCGCCGATCTGCTGCGGACGGAGGCACTGCGCGCGACGAGCGGTGATCCACATCGGCGACGAGCGGCACGTTTCGCCGTTCGTCTCACGGGGTCGCGCTCCTCGGAGGTCATACGGGCAGGAGTACCCCGTGCGAACTGGCGATACGCGGCCGTCAGAATGGGTGACGTGACCACGCCGGACGACGGGCAGCGCCGCATCGGCGGCCGCTACCTGCTGTCGGGCAAGATCGGCAGCGGGGCCATGGGCACCGTCTGGGCCGGGTACGACGAGGTGCTGCGGCGGCGGGTCGCGGTGAAGGAGCTGCGGGTCCCGCACGGCGTCGGCGACCGTGAGGCGCTCGACATGCGGGAGCGGATCCTGCGCGAGGCCCGGGCGGTCGGCGGGCTGTCGCACCCCAACGTCATCACCGTGTTCGACGTGGTGGAGGCCGACGGCGAGCCGGTCGTGGTGCTGGAGCTGGTGCCCTCGCGCAACCTGGCGGAGATGATCTCCGACCACGGCGCGCTCTCGGACGGACAGGCGGCCGTCGTCGGTTACGCCACCGCGGGGGGTCTGCGGGCCGCGCACCGCGCCGGCATCACCCACCGTGACGTCAAGCCGGGCAACGTGCTGGTCGCCGACGACGGGCGCGTCAAGCTCACCGACTTCGGCATCGCCCGCAACATCGCCGACGCCCCGATGACGAGCGCGGGCCTGGTGCTCGGCTCCCCCGCCTACATCGCGCCCGAGGTGGCGGCCGGGCAGCCGGTCACCCCCGCCGCCGACCTGTGGGGCCTGGGCGCCACGCTGTTCGCCGCCGTGGAGGGCCGCCCGCCCTACGACGTGGGCGGCGACCCGGTGCAGACCATCACCGAGGTCGTCGACGGCGAGGTGCCCCGCACCCGCACCGGCGGGCCGGTGGCCGAGGTCATCGCGGCGCTGATGGTCAAGGACCCCGACTCCCGGATGCCCCTCGACGAGGTGCGCATCCGGCTGCGCCCGCTGATCTCCGACCCCGACGACCCGCTCTACCCTGGCTCGCCGGACGCCCCGACGCTCGCCTCGTTCGTCACCCCGACACCCGAGCCGCCCGCCCCGTACTCCCCGCCCGAGCGCAGCTCCGCGGTGCTGGAGGCCCGGCCCCCGGCGGCGGCCGCGCTGGCCGCCGACCCGGGCCCGCTGCCCGGCCCGCCGTCGCCGCGCCCGCTCGCCCCCCGGCCCGGCACCTCCCCGCCGCCGGCGCCGCGGCCCGAGCCCGCCCGCGCCCGGCCGCGCGCGCCCGAGCCCGCCCCGGCCACCCTCGTGCAGGCCGCCGCGCTCGTCGTCGCCGGGGCGCTGGCGGTGCTGCTCGGCACGGCCGCCGGGTGGGCGGTCACCCGGATCGCGGGCGGGCAGTCGCCCCTCGGGACGGTCACGGTCACCTCGGCGGACACCGCGCTGATCCCGCACCTCGACCCGCTCGGCTTCGACGCCGACGTGCCGGTGGGCTGGACCCCGTTCGCCCACGAGCCGCTCGGGGGCGCGCGCACGGCGTCGTTCGTCAGCCCCGACGGCACCGAGGAGTTCAGCGTCGAGCGGGCGGAGTCGCGCGACGCGGCGCTGGCCGGGCTCACCACCGACGCGCTCGGCGTCGACACGCTCGACCAGACCCCGCTGCTCGACGACCGGCTGACCTACCGCACCGCCCGCGGCGGCCAGGAACGCGCCACCTGGCTGGCGCTGGTGCCCGCCGAGGGCAGCGCGGTCTGGGTGGCCCGGCTCACCGTCCCCGGCGACCGCGGCGAGGGCACCACCGAGGCCCTGTTCGACGTCCTCATGGCCGGTTTCTCCACCGCCGGGAGCTGATCACGCGGCCCGTAGGCTGCGGGCATGAGCGAGCACGAGAACGCGGCCGCCGCGCTGGCCGAGGCCACCGGCGTGCCCCGGCACGACGTGGCCGTGGTGCTGGGGTCGGGCTGGCGCCCGGCCGCCGACCTGATCGGCGAGGCGACCCACGAGGTCCCGATGGCCGAGCTGCCCGGCTTCCTCGCGCCCACGGTCGCGGGGCACGGCGGCACGGCGCGCTCGGTGCCGGTCGGCGAGCGGCGGGCGCTGGTGCTGCTCGGGCGCACCCACCTCTACGAGGGCCACGGCGTCGACCCGGTGGTGCACGGCGTGCGCACCGCGGTCGCCGCGGGCTGCACCACCGTCGTCCTGACCAACGCCGCGGGCGGCATCCGCGAGGGCATGGCCGTCGGCGACCCGGTGCTGATCTCCGACCACCTCAACATGACGGCGGTCTCCCCGCTGCGCGGCGCGCAGTTCGTCGACCTCACCGACCTCTACTCCCCCCGGCTGCGCGCGCTGGCCCGCGAGATCGACCCGACGCTGGCCGAGGGCGTCTACGCCGGGCTGACCGGCCCGCACTTCGAGACCCCCGCCGAGATCCGGATGTACCGCGGGCTGGGTGCCGACCTCGTCGGGATGTCGACGGTGCTGGAGGCGATCACGGCGCGCGCGCTGGGCGTCGAGGTGTTCGGGCTGTCGCTGGTGACCAACCTCGCCGCGGGCCTGAGCGGCGAGCCGCTCGACCACCACGAGGTGCTGGCGGCGGGTGCCGCCGCGGCGGGGCGGATGGGCGGGCTGCTGCGCGAGCTGGTCACGAGGTCGTGAACCCTCGGCTGAGGGACGCCGCGCTGCGCTGGATCGCCGACGACCCCGACCCGGACACCCGGGCCGAGCTGCAGCGGGTGCTCGCCGACGCGATGGCGGGCGGGCCGGACGACGAGCTGGCCGCGCGGATGGCGGGGATGCTGCGCTTCGGCACGGCCGGGCTGCGCGGCCCGGTGCGCGCGGGGCCCGCGGGCATGAACGTCGCCGTGGTCCGCCGGGCCACCGCCGGGCTCGCGGCGTGGCTGGCCCGCGACGGCGCCCGCGGCACCGTCGTCGTCGGGCGCGACGCCCGGCACGGCTCGGCCGCGTTCGCCGTGGCGGCCGCCGACGTGCTCGCCGGCGCCGGGTTCGCCGTGCGCACGCTGCCGGGCCCACTGCCGACGCCGGTGCTCGCGTTCGCCGTCCGCGAGCTGGGCGCGGTGGCCGGGGTGCAGATCACGGCGTCGCACAACCCGCCCGCCGACAACGGCTACAAGGTCTACCTCGCCGACGGCGCGCAGCTCGCACCCCCGTCGGACACCGAGATCGAGGCGGCGATCGCGGCCGCCCCCGCCGCGGTGTCGGTGCCCACCGGCGGCGACGTGTCCGAGGTGGACGTCACCGGGCCCTACCTGGACCGGGTGGCCCGGCTGCCCCGGGGCTCCGCGCGCACGCTGCGGATCGCGCTGACCCCGATGCACGGCGTCGGCGGGGCCACCGCGGTGCACGCGCTGGCCCGCGCCGGGTTCACCGACGTGCACGTCGTCGCCTCCCAGGCGGCGCCCGACCCCGACTTCCCGACCGTAGCCTTCCCGAACCCGGAGGAGCCCGGCGCCACCGACGCGCTGCTCGCGCTGGCCGCGGAGGTGGGCGCCGACCTCGCCGTCGCGCTCGACCCGGACGCCGACCGCTGCGCGCTGGGGATCCCGGGGCCGCAGGGCTGGCGGATGCTCACCGGCGACGAGACCGGCGTGCTGCTCGGTGACCACCTGCTGCGCACCGGCTCCTACGACGACCCGCTGGTGGCCACCACGGTCGTCTCCTCGTCGATGCTCGGGTCGATCGCCGCGGCCCACGGCGCGCGCTTCGCCGAGACGCTCACCGGCTTCAAGTGGATCGTGCGCGGCGGCCCCGGCCTGGTGTACGGCTACGAGGAGGCGCTGGGCTACTGCGTCGACCCGGCCACCGTCAACGACAAGGACGGGATCGCCGCGGCGACGGTGGCCTGCGACCTCGCCGCCACGCTGCGCGCGTCCGGGCAGGGCGTGCAGGACCGGCTCGACGAGCTGGCCGCCGCCCACGGCGTGCACCTCACCCGCGGCATCTCGGTGCGGATGGAGCCCGGCCCCCGCGACGCCGCCGTGGCCCGGCTGCGGGACTCCCCGCCGCCCGGCTGGGCCGTCACCTTCCCCGCGCCGGACGTGCTGGTGCTGCGCCGCGAGGGCGAGCGGCTGGTGATCCGGCCGTCGGGAACGGAGCCCAAGCTCAAGGCGTACCTGGAGGTCGTCGAGCACGGCGACCGGGCCCGTGCGCAGGAGCGGCTCGACGCGCTGGCCGCGCTCGTGGCGGAGCTGCTGTGACCCGGCTGCTGGTCGTGCACCACACGCCCTCGCCCGCCACGGCCGAGCTGCTCGACGCCGTCCTGCGCGGGGCGGCCGACCCGGAGATCACCGGCGTGGACGTCGTCCGCCGCGCGGCGCTGGGCGCCACCGCGTCCGACCTGCTCGCCGCGGACGCCGTCGTGCTCGGCACCCCGGCCAACATCGGGTACATGTCCGGGGCGCTCAAGCACTTCTTCGACACCGTCTACTACCCCTGCGCCGACGACACCCGCGGCCTCCCGTTCGGGCTCTACGTGCACGGGAACCTGGGCGTCGAGGGGGCGGTGCGGTCGGTGGAGACGGTCACCGCCGGGCTGGGCTGGACGCGGGCGGCCGCGCACGTGCTCGTCACCGGGGCGCCGTCGCGGGCCGACCTGGACGCGTGCGCCGAGCTCGGCGGCACCCTGGCCGCCACGATCATGCCGGGCGGCTGAGGGCCGACGGCGCTACTGTGCCGCGATGCCCCGGCCGAAGGTCCACGACGAGGCGCTGCGCGAGCGCCTGCTCGACCGTGCGGGTGCGCTGCTCGCCGGCGGCGGACCCGACGCGCTGAGCCTGCGGGTGCTGGCGCAGGAGTGCGGCACCTCGACCACCGCGGTGTACGCGCTGTTCGGCGGCAAGCCCGCCCTGCTCGACGTCGTGGCCGCCCGCGCCGCGCGCGACCTCGCGCTGCGGCTCGCCGCCGTCGAGCCCGCGGACGACCCGGTCGAGCACCTGGCCCGCCTGGCGACGGCCTACCGCGAGGCCGCGCTCGGCGACCCGTACCTGCACGGCACGGCCCTGACCACCGCGGTCCTGCCGCCCTTCGCCCACGCCGTGCGGCGCGCGCTGGCCGACGCACGCAGCGACGCCGACCCGTCGACCGTGGCGCTCGCGGTGCAGGCGCTGGTGCACGGGCTGGTCGACCTGGAACGGCACGGCCTGGCGGCCGACGGCGGCTTCCCCGCCGCCCTGCACGCGGCCCTGGACGGCTGGCTCCGCCCCACCCCCTGACCCGCGCCCGCCCCGCCCCGCCCCGCCCCGCCCCGCCCCGCCAGAAATGGCAGTAAAGCCACTATGCCGCCAGGACGTGGCAGCACAGTGGCTTTGCTGCCACCTGGGGGTGGGGAGGGCCGGGGAGCGCGGGGCGGGGGGCGGGTCGGGTCGGGTCAGGGCACCGCGCCGAACTGGCGGTCCCCCGCGTCACCCAGCCCGGGCACGATGAACGCGGAGTCGTTGAGCCGCTCGTCGACGCTGGCGGTGACGACCCGGACGGGCAGGCCGCTGCCCTCGAGGTGGGCGATGCCCTCCGGGGCGGCGAGCACGCAGATCGCGGTGACGTCGGACGCGCCGCGCTCGGTGAGCATGCGGATGGTGTGCTCCATCGAGCCGCCGGTGGCGAGCATCGGGTCGAGCACGAAGACGGGGCGGCCGTCGAGGGACTCGGGCAGCGACTCCATGTAGGGCACCGGCTGGTGGGTCGCCTCGTCGCGGGCCAGGCCGACGAAGCCCATCTGCGCCTCGGGCATCAGCGCCTGCGCGGCGTCGACCATCCCGAGCCCGGCGCGCAGCACCGGCACCAGCAGCGGCGGGGTGGCGAGCCGGTAGCCGGTGGTGCGGGCGACCGGGGTGTGCAGCGGCGCGGTGGCGACCGGGGCGTCGCGGGTGGCCTCGTAGATGAGCATGAGGGTGAGGTCGCGCAGGGCCGCCCGGAACGTCGCGTTGTCGGTGCGGGCGTCCCGCATGGTGGACAGGCGGGCGCGGGCCAGCGGGTGGTCGACGACGCGGACATCCATGGGCCGAAGGCTATCCCCGCACCAGGCCCAGCACCGCCGCGGCCAGCTCCGGACCGGCGTCCTCCTGCAGGAAGTGCCCGGCCCCGTTGACGGTCGGGTGCGCGCGGCCCGCGGCGCCGGGCATCGCCGCGCGCAGCACGGGCTCCATCGCCGCGGTGATCGGGTCGCCGTCGCTGAACGCGCACAGGAACGGCAGGTCCAGGGTGCGCAGCGTCGCCCACGCGGCGCGGTTGGCGGTGGCGGCGGGGTCGTCGGGCCGGGTCGGCACGAGCAGCGGCATCGCCCGCGGCCCCGCCTTGTACGACTCGTCGGGGAACGGGGCGTCGTAGGCGGCGCGGACGGCGTCGGTGAACGGCGTCCGGCAGCCCGACTGCACCAGCCGCGCGACGTCGAGCTCGGGCGCCCGTTCCACCGCCCGCCGGAACGCCCACCACACGGGCGGCATGTCGTGGTCGCCGGTGGGCAGCCCGGTGTTGGCCGCGACGACCCCGGCGAAGCGCCCGGGGTGCTCGGCCACCAGCCGCAGCCCGATCAGCCCGCCCCAGTCCTGACCGACGAGGGTGACCCCGCGCAGGTCCAGCGCGTCGAACAGCAGCGACCGGACCCACTCGACGTGCCGGGCGTAGGTGTGGTCGGCGATCTCGGCGGGCTTGT
The DNA here is from genome assembly GCF_006539565.1 of Pseudonocardia hydrocarbonoxydans. Lineage (GTDB taxonomy): Bacteria > Actinomycetota > Actinomycetes > Mycobacteriales > Pseudonocardiaceae > Pseudonocardia > Pseudonocardia hydrocarbonoxydans. Next base: position 14,981 of record NZ_BJNG01000019.1, on the reverse strand, counting down.
CGGAGCGGCCGAAGCCGACCAGGTCGGGCGCGAGGACCCGCAGTCCGGCGGCGGCCAGCGGCGGGATCGTGGTGCGGTACAGGAACGACCAGCTCGGCTCGCCGTGCAGGAGCAGCACCACCGGGCCGTCGGCGGGGCCGTCCTCGACCCAGGCCATCCGGAGGGTGCCGCCGTCGCCGTCGGGCAGGTCGGCGTAACGGGGTTCGTGGGGGAAGTCGGGGAGGTCGGCGAAGCGCGGGTTGGGTGTGCGGAGGGAGCGCATGCCCGCGATCATCACACCGTGCTGATCCGTGACGCGACCCCCGACGACTGGCCCGCGGTCTGGCCGTTCCTGCGGGCGATCGTGGCCGCGGGCGAGACCTACACGCTGCCCCGCGACCTCAGCGAGGACGCGGCCAGGGCGATCTGGACGGCGGGCGCGTGGTTCGTGGCCGTCGACGACGACGGCACGGTGCTCGGCACCGCCAAGGCGGGGCCCAACCAGCTCGGGCCCGGCGCGCACGTCGCCACCGCGAGCTTCATGGTCGACCCGGCCCGCGGCCGCCGTGGGGTGGGCCGTGCGCTGGGCGAGCACGTCGTCGCGTGGGCGACGGAGCAGGGCTTCCGGTCGATGCAGTTCAACGCCGTCGTCGAGACCAACACCCGGGCGCTGGCGCTGTGGCACGCGCTGGGGTTCGCGACCGTCGGCGTGGTGCCCGGGGCGTTCCACCACCCCGAGCACGGCTACGTCGGGCTGACGGTGATGCACCGGCCGCTCACGGGCTGACCGGCACCGCCGTCACCACGACGTTGCGCAGGTAGCGGCGGGCGTCGGCGTCGAACTCCCCGCCGCAGGTGATCAGCCTCAGCTCGGGCCCGGGCACCGGGCCGTAGACGCGCCCGGTGGGGAACTCGTCCTTGGGCACGTCGTAGACGTCGACGACCCGGAAGGTCGCGACGCGGCCGTCGGAGCGCCGGACCTCCACCGGCGCGCCGAGGTCGATGTCGGCGAGGCCGAAGAAGACCCCCGGGCCGGCGCGGGAGTCGACGTGCCCGACGATCACCGACGGTCCGGGGTCGCCGGGGGCCGGGGACCCGGCGAACCAGCCCGCCACCGCGGGGTCGGCCGGGGGCACCAGCACCCCGGCGGCGTCGACGTCGATCTCCCCGAGCTGCACGTCGACCCCCAGGTCGGGGATGCGCAGCGCGGTCGCGGCGACGGGCGCGGGTTCCGGGACCTCCGCCACCGACACCGTGCCGAGGGCCGCCACCCCGGCCGCGGGCGGCCGGACGGTGGACAGGAGCAGCAGCGTCAGGCCGGCGAGCCCGACGACCGCCGCCACCGCGAGCCCGACGGTCGCCCCGGCCCGCCTGCGCCGGGGCGGGCCCGGCCACCACAGCACCTGGCCGGGACCGCGGTGGCGCGGCTCACCGGCGCGCACGGGAGTCGGCACGCACAGCGACGGCCACCAGCACGCCGAGGACGGACAGGGCGGCCACGAACCCGGCCAGGTGCGGCGGCCCGACGCCCGCGGTGCCGCCCAGTCCCGTCTCGACGCCGCCGCGCGGCACCTCGGCGGTGCCGGAGCTGTCGCGGTGCAGCTCCGCGGCCACCGCCCCGCCGCGGTCGACGAGCAGCACCGAGTAGACCGAGTTGGTGTCCAGGGTGACCGGCAGTGTCGCCACCGTCCGGCCGGCCGCGGTGACCTCCAGGTCCCAGGTGCCCAGCGGCACGTCGGCGTAGCCGGTGGAGGTGCCGAACGCGACGTCGCGCGCCCACGGCTCCTGCCCGGCCCGCCCGCAGTCGACGACGGGCGCGCTCACCGCGGCGTTGATCACGCGGACGCTCGCGCGGCCGGCGGCCGGCATGTCGAGCCGGTCGTCGAGGACCGAGAGCCCCAGCTCGGCCGAGAGCCCGGTGCCCGCCACGGTGTAGGCGTTGCCCGCGGCGGCGTCGACGGTGGTGGAGACGACCGGCGGCGACGACTCCGCGGCCCCCGCCGCGCGCATGCTGACCACGTACGCCCCCGGGGGCACCGGCCGGTAGGGCGACACCGCGCCGTAGCCGACCCCGGGGAGCACGAACGACTGCGCCGGATCGCCCACCGAGGCCACGTACACGTCGGCGGCCGGGGTGTCCGGGGAGAGGTGGGCCAGCCGCAGGTAGGCCGCCCCGCCCGGCGCCGCCCCGGCCGGCGGCGCGGACAGGACCAGCGCCGCCAGGGTCAGCAGTACGGCGTATACACGCCGGGCACCGGTCATGGGGTTCCTCCGGATCGGTCGGGGAGCGCGAACCAGGTGACGAGCAGCGCGTCGCCCGCCGGGGTGACGCGCGCGGGCACGAAGGGGGGCTGCTGGCCGTCGAGCCAGGTGGGCAGCAGCGGGCTGCCCGCGGCGGGTGCGCCGTCGACGGCGGTGATCAGGACCTGCCGGCGCGGGGCGCCCGGGACGTCGAGGTCGACCGCCGGGAACCCGGCGACGACGAGCCGCCGTGCCGACGACATCGCCGCCAGCACCGCGATCACCCGCGTGTCCACGGCGCCCGCGCGCAGCAGGTCGGCCGCGGCCGGGTCCAGGCTCAGCGCCGGGTTGCCGGCGAGCGCACCGCCCAGGCGCGTCCGCACCGGGGCGCCGTCGGCGGATCCGGAGCCGTCGGTGCGGCACAGCACCGAGGCCGACCCGCCGGTGCCCTCGTCGGTGCCCGCCAGCGTCGCGGCGGGCGGGCAGCCGTCCGCGGCGGGGGCCGCGGCGGGCGGGCGGGGGGTCAGCAGCAGTACCTCGCCGGGCGCGGGCGGGTCGGCCGGGCCGCGCAGGGCGTCGACGGGGAGACCGGCGGCCGCGAGCTCGGCGCGGTCGAGCGCGTCGGCGCGCACGGGCGTGCCGGGCGGCAGCTGCGCCACCGCCCACCCGGCCATCCCGCCGGCGGCCGCCGCGGCGGGTCCGCGGGGCGGTCCGTCCCCGGCCGCGGTCGCCGCCAGGCCCACCACCAGCACGATCGCGACGGCCGCGGCGGGCGCCGGACGGGCGAGCCGCTCGGCGAGCGCCCCGGCCACCATCCCGGCGACGACCGCGAGCCCGGGCAGGACGAGCAGCGCGGCCGTGACCCGGGCCGGGCCGGGCACCGCCACCAGCACGAGCAGCACCAGCACCGGGGTGAGCACGGCCCGCAGCCACGGCAGGAGCCGGTGGGCGACCAGGACCAGCGCAGTGCCCGCCGCGGCGCCCGCGAGCGCGGCCGGGGTGTCCACGACCGGGCCGCCGATCGCGACCGACGGCGAGGCCACCGGCACCACCAGGCCGACGGCGGCGGCCGCGACGGCGATCCCGAGCGGCCGCCGCGCGCGTCGGGGGACGCGGACGGTCCCGTCGAGCAGCAGGTGGGCGAGCAGCGCCAGCAGCGCGACGACGGCGAGCGGCGCGGTCAGCACCGCGAGCGCGGCCACCGGCAGCGCGGGGCCCGGGCGGCGCAGGCGGGTCGCGAGCACGGCGGCCAGCGTCAGCCACGCCGCCGCGGGGGCGGCGGACGCGACCCCCGCGTGCAGGGTGAGCGCCGGGGCCGACGCGCCGGCCAGCACGACCCCCACCGCCGCCGCCGGGGCGGGCGCGCCCAGCGCCCGCAGCACCGGCCAGGTCAGCAGGGCGGCGACCGCACCGGCGAGCAGGCAGGCGAGCCGGGCCGCGTCGATCGTGGACAGGGCGTCCAGGGGCAGCACGGTGGCGAGCACCGCCAGCTGCCGGGCGCCGAGGGCGTCGGCGAACGGCAGCGGGTCGGCCGCGAAGCCGGACAGCCGCATCGCGGCCGCCGCGGCGGCGATGCGCGCCTCCGCGTCGGTGGCCACGACGCCGCCGAGCCGCCACGCCGTCACCAGGTGCCCTCCGATGACGAGCGTGGCGGCCGGCAGCCACCACGGCAGACCGGAGAACCGTGGCCGCCGCACCCCTCCGGCGGCGGACACGGCCGGATCCGGCCCGGACGCGGCGACGGCGGACGCCACCGGGCCGTCCGCGTGCCGGGTGGTCAGCGGCCCGCGGACGCGGTCGCGGGCGCCCGCTCCCCGGCCACCTCGGGCCCGTCGGTCGTCATGGGCTCCGCGGCCCGGGGCGCCCCGGCCGTCGCCGCGCCGCGCCGGGCGCCGGCCGGTGCGGCGTCGCCGAGCTCGACCGCGAGCAGGTCGACCAGCCGGGCGATGTCGGCGCGGGCCCCGCCCTGGACGGCGGCCAGCCGGTCGGCCTCCAGGCGCGACTGCTCCAGCACCCGCCGGGCCTCGGCCTCGGCGCGGGCCCGCACGGCGTCGGCCTCGGCCTCGGCCTCGGCGCGCCGCTGACGGGCGGCGCGCTCGGCCGCGTCGCGCAGGGACTGGGCCTCGGACCGCGCCGCCTCCAGCTGGTCGGCGATCTGCTGCTCACGCTCCTGCTGCTCGGCGGCCCGCTGCGCCGCCTGCTGGTCGAGCGCGGTCGAGCGGGTGATCAGCTCCTGCTCCACCTCGTGCCGGTGCTGCTCGGCGCGGGCCCGCGCCTGCTCCAGCAGCGCCGTGGCCTCCCGGGCCGCCGCGTCGCGCACCTCGCCCGCCTCCTGCTCGGCCAGCCGCAGCAGCTTCTCGACGCGGAGGCCGAAACCGTCGCCGGTCGGGCGCGGGGGGGCGCCGGGCGCCGCGGCGCGGCCCTCCCGCAGCGTGCGGTTCTCCCGCTCGGTGGACGCCGCGCGCTGCTCGGCCTGCTGACGGCGGCGCTCGCTGGCCTCCAGCTCGTGGCGCAGGGCCTGGCGCTCGGCGACGTGCGCGTCGAGGAAGGCGTCGACGGCCGTACGGTCGTACCCGCGCAGCGCGACCTCGAACTGCGGGCGGTCCGGCGGCCGGGGCGGCGGCGGAACCGCGCGCGGCTGGGGGACGGCGGCGTGTGCTCCCTTTCGGGCCATCGGGGTTCCCACCACGGGGGAATAGTTGCCAAAGGAATCCGTCACGTCTTGACCCTCCACGGTCGGCCCGTTCGTCCCTGCGGGTGACCCGGCGGGCTCGCTTCCGGACCACGACCTGTTCATCCCGGCGGGTCCGTCCGCTCCCGGCCGCCGTTCACCAGCACGAAGCGGGGCCGCGGGCGGACCGGCGCGGCCGCCGTCCGTCCGACCCCCCGGGCCCCGGGGCCCGGTGCCCAGCCCTCCAGCGACGTCATCGCCGGATCGTGGTCGACGGTCTGCGCGCCGGACCCGGTGACCGGCCCCGAGGTCGACGCGGCCCCCCACTCACCGGTCATCCGGATCACCACGGCCGCCCCCCGATGGTGCTGCGCGGTCACCTCCCGGACCGGCGGCCACCGGCCCCGGCCCGCTGCTCGCCCCCGTCCGCCGCGGGCTGCTCGCCGGCGTTGGCGCCGTCGCCGCCCCGGCGCGGCGAGCCGCCGGACAGCTCCGCCGAGAGCACCTCGGCCAGGCGCGCCAGCTCGGCCCGCACGTCGGACTGCAGCGCGGTCAGGCGCGCGATCTCCTGCGCCGCCTGGTCCTGCTGCCGCTGGGCCGCGGTCTCGGCCCGCAGCCGGGTCTCCGCCGCGGCGGCCTCGGACTCCTGACGCAGCCGGTCGGCGGCGCGGGTCGCGGCCGCGTGCAGCTGGTCGGCCTGCTCACGGGCCGCGGTGAGCTGGTCGGCGATCTGCTGCTCGCGCTCCTGCAGCTCCGCGGTGCGCTGGGCCGCCTGCTGCTCCAGCAGCGAGGCCCGCGAGATCAGCGTCTGCTCCACCTCGTGGCGGTGCTTCTCGGCGTCGGTGCGGGCCTGCTCGATGATCGACGCCGACTCGCGCGAGGCGTGTGACCGCGCCTCGGCCGCCTCGTGCTCGGCCATCCGCAGCAGCTTCTCGGCGCGGTAGCCGAAGCTGTCCTCCACCGACTTGGGCTCCACGTGCGCCGACTTGGCCCGCAGCTCGCGCAGCTCGGTCTCGGTGGCCTCGGCGTGCTCGGTCGCCAGCCGCTGCTGGCGCTGGGCGTCGGCCAGCTCCATCCGCAGCCGGGCGATCTCCTTCTGGCGGTCGACCACGTACTCGTCGACCTGGCGGCGCTCGTAACCGCGCAGCGCGGTGTCGAACGTCTGGCCGTCGGCGCCGGGGCCGGGCGTCGGCGGGGTGGGGGTGGTGGTGGCGGGAGCGGCCACTGGTCACATCCTCTGGGGTTCGTTCGATGGGTGATCGGGGGAACGCGGACGGGTCAGCGGCGGCCGCCGGCCCGTCCGTTCGGCGTCGACGGGCGGGGCTGCGGGGAGGCCGTCACGGGGCGGCCGGCGTCCTCGGCGGCGGTGCCCGCCGGGTCGTCGGCGTCCTCGGCGGCGGCGGGCCGGGTGTCCGGGGTGGGCCGGGCCTCCGGGGTGGGCCGGGCCTCGGGGCTCGGGCGCGGCGCCGGCTGCGGGTCGTCGTCGGCCTGCTGCTCCGCGCGGGGCGCCGGCAGCGATGGGCCGCCGGGTGCCTGCGACACCCCCTGGACGCCGGGCATCTGGGGCAGCGTCCAGTCCAGCAGCGCGCGCACCGAGGTGAGCTGCTCGGCCACCTGGTGCTGCAGGCTGCGCAGGCTCTCCAGCTCGCGGTGCGCGGCGTCGACGTCCTGGCGGGCCTCCGCGCGGATCCGCTGGGCGTCGGAGGTGGCGTCGCCGATGCGCTGGCGGGCGTCGCGGGCCGCCGCGTCGGCGATCCGGTCGACCTCCGCCCGCTGGCGGACCTCCAGTGCGGCCAGCTCCTCCAGCACGGCCGCGCGCCGGCCGTCCATCTCGGTGCGGAACTCCGCCTCGACGCGCAGCCGGTGCTCGGCGAGCTCGGCGTCGAGGCGGGCCTTCTGGCCCTCGGAGTCGTTGCGGAGCTGGTCGAGCCGGGCCCGGCTCTCCTCCAGCTGCGCGCGCAGCGACTCCTCGGCGACCCGGCGCTGCTCCTCGAACGCGGTGCGCTCGGCCTCGGACTGCTCGCGCAGCTCGTCGGCTTCGGCCTGGGCGAGCGTCAGCACCTGCGCGGAGCTGGTCGTCGCGCGGGCCCGCATGTCGTTGACCTCGTCCTGGGCGATGCGCACCATCTGCTGCAGGCGCGCGCTCATCCCGTCGACGGTGCTGGGGATGGTGGAGAGCTCGGCGACCTGGGCGCGCAGGGCGTCGATGTCGGCCCGGGCCTCGGCGGCGGCCTCGCGCAGGGTGCGGGTCTCCGACCGGCTGGCCTCGAGATGGCGGGTCAGGGTGCGGGACTCGGCGACGGCGGCGTCGCGGGCGGCCGCCAGCGCCGTCAGTTCCGTGGTGAGGGCGGCGAGCCGGTCGTCGACCTCCCCGCGGTCGTACCCCCGGCGGGCGACGGTGAACGGGACGGCATCGAGTTGGGCAGTCATGCGGGGGAGCGCTCCTCGAACAGCGGGTAAGCACGCCGGACGGGTGGGGCGTCCTCGACGGACAGGACGACCGGAACCGCACCCTCGGGGTTGGCGTGGAGACCCCGAGACTCCCAGCGGCACCACGAACGGGCTAGCCGCTGACCGGCCGAATGTGACGCGGCGTAGTGGGTGCACCGGCATCCGTCCACGCGCGACGGCATGGGACTACCCGATCAGACCAGTACGGCGTCGACGACGACGTTGTCCTCGTAGCTGCGGACGGCCCGGTCGAACCGGCCCCCACAGGTGACCAACCGCAGCTCGGGGCCCGGTGCGGGGCCGTAGACCGCCTCGGTCGGGAAGCGGTCCTTCGGGAACAGCCGTACCGCCGTCACGGTGAACCGGGCGACCGACCCGTCGGACCGGGTGACCTCCACCAGATCACCGGGACGCAGCGTGCGCAACCCGGCGAACACACCCGGCCCCGCGCGGGAGTCGACGTGCCCGCCGACGACCGCGGGCCCCCGCTCCCCCGGCACGACACCCCCGGCGAACCACCCGGCCCGGCCCGGGTCGTCGGGCGCGGCCAGCTCGCCGGTGGCCGGGTCGGCCGTGAGCTCGCCGAGCGGCCCGTCCACGCCGAGTGCGGGCACGCGGATCGCCACCGGCCGCACCGCCGGCCGGGTCTCGGCGACCGGGACCGGCGGCGTCGGGACGGGCTCGGGCGGCGACGCCCCCGGCGCCAGCAGGCCGGTGACCGCCGCCGCGACACTGACGCCCGCGGCCAGCACGCGCCGCGCCAGCAGCACCCGCACCTCCTCGGCGAGCACCGCGGACAGCAGCGCGACCGCGCCCGCCGCCAGCACCACGGCGTCGGCCCCCGGCCCCGGTGTCCAGGCGCAGCCCAGCAGGGCGAGCACGGCCACCGCGACCGGGCGCAGCCAGGCGAGGCGCCGCCACAGCAGCCCGCACAGCAGCAGCCCCCACAGCGTCAGTCCGGCCAGCACCGGCACCGGCAGGGCGAGCGGCAGTCCCGGCCGCAGCTCCGCGACCGCCACGGCCCCCGCCGCGACGAACGCGACCGCCGCCAGCGCCCGGCGCGCGGCCGGGCCCCAGCGGCCGGCGAACGCCCCGGCCGAGGCCATCGCCCCGGCCGAGGCCATCGCCCCGAGCAGCGCGAGGAACCCGACGGCGGCCACCGGCGCGACGAGCACCGCCGCGGCGCAGGCCAGCCCGGCCAATGCGCTGCGCGCCCGCCCGCCGACCGCCGCGCACCCGGCCAGCGCGAGCAGCAGCGCGGCCCGGCCGTCGACGCCGTCGGGCGAGTACCACTCGACGAGCAGCACGGCGGTCGCGTACAGCGCGATCGCCGCCGCGCGCGACGCGGGCCGCAGCCGCAGCCGCGCCCCCACCACCCACAGCGCGAGCCCCGCCGCCACCGCGGCGGCCAGGCCCGACGGCCACGGCGGAGGACCGATCAGCACGTCCGCCGGGCGGCGCGCGGAGGCCGGCCCAGCCACGCCGCGGTCGCGGCCGCCACCGCGGCGAACCCGCCGAGCACGGCCACGCCGGTCACCCGGTCGCCGTCACCCGGGCCGAAGCCCGCGTCGACCGGCCCGGGCGGCACGACCACCGGGCCCGCGGCGTCGACGTGCACCTGCGCGGCCGGTGCGCCGTCGCGATCGACGAGCACGACCGACACGACCTGGCCCGCCCCGACCGTCACCGGGAGCACGGCGCCGCGCACCGTGAGGTCCACCTGCCCCGCGGGCACCGACCGGTACTCACCCGCCGCCCCGACCGGGACCGCCCGGCCGAGGTCGAGCCCGCCGGGGCCCGCGACGTCGACCGGGTCGGGCGAGAACGCCTGGAACACCCGCAGCCTGGCCTCGCCCGCCGGCGGCGGGGTGAGGTCGTCGGGCACGACCGTCAGGACCGGCGCGTCGGCCGGGCCGACCGCCGCCAGCGTGTACGCCGACCCGGGCATCGCGTCGAGCGTCGAGGTGACGACCGGCGGGCCGTCGGTCCCCGCCGGCCGGATGCCGACGACGTAGTCGCCGGGCTCGATCCGCCGGTACTCCGAGAGCCCCCCGTAGTCGACGGCCGGGATGCGCACCTCGTCGCCGGCCTCACCGACCGGGAAGACCACCAGCTCGTTGCCGGGCATGCCCGGCGTGAACTGCCCCAGCCGCACGTAGGTGCCGGTCGCGGCGAGGGCGGGGGCGGCCCCGACCGCCCCGGCGAACAGAGCGAGCAGGACCAGGGCGGTCGCTGCCGACCAGCGCGTCCGGCCCGGGCGGGCCGCACGGTGAACACCCACGCGGGGCTCCTTCGGGACGGGAGGGGATCAGGGGATCGCGGCGCAGAGCGGGCACGGCGGCCCGGGCGGCTCGGCCAGCGAGGCCACCACGAGCAGCCGGCCGCAGCGGGCGACCGGGCGCCCGCCGGTGGAGCGCGTCGCGGCGAGGACGCGTTCGTCGACGCGGTGGGTGCGACCGTCGTCGCGCGCCAGCACGTCGAGGTAGCGGTGGACGGGTGGCGCCGGGTGCGCGAGAGTCATCGACGTCTCCGGGGTCTCCGCGGCCGGGGGGGGAGCGGTGCCGCACCCCCGGGACAGTGGGGCTCGACGTCGGGCCGCGCAAGGACCGGCGACGGTGCAGGTGCACACACCGCACGCGGGTTGCGCCGAACCGCCCGACCGGTTGCTCCGGTCCGCCCCGCGTGCGGGGTCCCTGTTCGGACCAGGGCCGCCGCGCAGCTGCGACGAGCGGGTGGTGTCGCCCTCTCGCACGGGCGTCCGCGCCGGTCCCACCCGCTAGCTTGCGGGTGATCGGCGCAGCCTGATCACCGCACCGGTCGACGGCGAGGAGGCACCCACCATCACCAGCGAGCCCCCCGTCGTCACCGACACGACCGCCGTCGAGCAACGCTTCCGGGCGGTCTTCGCCGAGGTGCCCTCCGCCGTCGTCGTCCTGGACCTCGACGCCCGCATCGTCGACGCGAACCCGGCCGCCGAGCGGGCCACCGGCTACCCGCGCACCGTGCTGGTGGGCCGGCCGGTCGGCGCCGTCACCACCCCGCACGCCGCGGAGCGCCACCGCCCGCACTGGCGGGAGCTCGTCGCGGGCCGCCGCGAACGCTACGACCTGCCCGGCACGCTGCTGCACGCCGACGGGACGCCGCTGCCGGTCCGGCTCACGGTCTCGCTGATCCGCGACGGCACGGGCCGTCCCGCGGGCGGGGTGGCCGTCGTGCACCCGCTCGACACCCGGCCCGGCATGCCTCCGGCACGGCGCCCGTCCGACGCCGAGGCGGCCGTCCTCGCCCGGCTCGCCGCGGGCCGCAGCATCCAGCAGATCGCCGACGACCTGCGGCTCACCCGCCGCGGCGTCGACTACCGGATCGCCCAGCTGCGCCGCAAGCTGCGGGCCGAGGGCCCGGACGGCGCACCGGCGACCAGCGCCGCACTCGTCGCCCGCGCCTACACCCTCGGCATCCTGACCTCGACGGTCTGGCCGCCACGCCTGGAGCTCGGCCGGGTACGCGGGCGCTGACCGGCCCGGCCCGTCAGCCGATCACGCCCGCACGCAGGGCGAGCAACACCATCTGCGCGCGCTCCCCGCTCCCCAGCCGCCGCGCGATCCGACCGAGGTGACTCTTGACCGTCAACGGGGATATCCCCAGCTTCCGCGCGATGTCGGTGTTGGCCAGTCCGTCGGCGGCGAACTGCAGGATCTGCAGCTCCCGCCGGCTCAGCAGCTGCGGCTCGCCGTGCACGTCGGGGACCGGGCGCGGGTCGTCCGTGACGGCCGGGGTCCCGTCCCCCGGCGGGACCGGCGCCGCCCGCTCGCCCGGGGGGAACAGCGCGGCGCTGGCGCCGCGGCTCAACGCCCCGCTGACGAGGGTCACGTCGACCGCGGCCGGCAGCGCCACCACCGGCGCCCAGCCGACGCGGCGCAGGTCGGCGACCAGCGCCCACCCCTCGCCGTCGACGACCTCCACCATCGCGAGGTCACGGGCCCCGGGGCTGCGGGCGACCGTGCCCGCCTCCCGCGCCGACGCCGCCTCCAGGACCAGCCCCACGCCCAGACCCCGCAACCCGTGCACGACCGAGCGCCGCAGCGCGGTGTCGGTGTGCACCACGAGCACCCGCCGGGGCGTCCACGGCGGCGACACGATCGTCACGGCAGCAGAATCGCATCAGCGCGGGCGGTTGCCGGGACGAGCGGCGGTGCAGGTGCACGGACGACGCACCGTGACGGTGTGTGATCACGCGGTGATCGACCGGGCCGCGCGGTGCGGGACGCCGCAGGCCACGGAACGACAGCCGGATCACGCCCCGTCGAGAATGAGACGGGCGTCTCACTGTCTCGCCACGTACCGTCACCGGTTGAAGGTGCAACCGATGGCGCGGAGGGAGCGGGCCGTGAGCGAGCCGGCACCCACTGAGAGCGGTCGCTCCCCCTGGCCCCGTCCGGTCCGCGAGCTCGTCGGCGGCATGACACTGCAGGAGAAGGCCGCCCAGGTGAGCTCCACGGTGCTCACGGCCGTCGACGGCGCCCCGCCCGTGCCGGGGATCGGGATCGTCTACCTGCCCACCGCCCTGCCCGACGGCCCCGCCCGGCTCGCCGCGTTCCGGGCCGCCACCGACGCCCGCATCCCGGTGCTCCCGCTGGCGCTCGGGCCCGACCTCGACCGGCCGTTCCTGCCCCCGCTGGGCCGCATCGCCACCTGGGACCTCCGGCTCGCCGAGCAGATGGCCGCCGCCACCGCGCGGGCGCAGCGCGCCGTCGGCGTCTACGGCCAGCTCGTGCCCGCGGGCTCCACCGCCCCCGGCGCCGACTCCCCGACCGCACTGGACCCCGTCCTGACCGGCGCGTTCGCCGAGGCCCGCGTCCTGGGCGCCCAGGGCCGCGCGGCGGGCTGGGCCGGCCCGATCGGGCCCGACCACGTCGCCGTCCTCGCCCCGCTGGGGGGTCTGGCCCGACGGCCAGTGGCACGAGCGGGTGCTGCGCGGGCGGCTGCTGGCGCCCGCGGAGGCGGCCGTGCACGCCGGCGCGGCCGCGATCGTGCCGAGCCCGGCGGGCAACGCCGGGGTCCCGACCCACACCGACGTCTGGCTGCTGCGCCAGGTCCTGCGACGCGAGTGGCGCTTCGGCGGCGCGGTCCTCGCCCACCCGGGCGCGGTCGACGCGCTCGACACCACCTACCGCATCGCGTCCGGGCCCGACCAGGCCGTCGCGCTCGCCCTCGAGGCGGGCGTCGACGTGGTCGGCGCCGGCAGCCGTGTCGACCACCTCGTCGCCCTCGTGCAGAGCGGCGCCGTCGCGCCCTGGCTGGTGGACGACGCCGTCGCCGCCGTGCTGTCGCTGAAGTTCCGCCCCGGGCTGCTCGACGCCCATCCACCGGCCCACCACGGCGCCCCGGCCGCGCGCACATCACCCGCCCACGTGGAGCGGGCGGCGCTCACCCGCTCGACGGTCCTGCTCACCGACCCGGGCGGGGTCCTGCCCCTGGATCGCGCCCGCGCCGTCGAGGTGCTGCCCGGCGCCGTCGACTCCGCGGACGTGGACGCGCTGGCCCGGGCGCTGGCCGCGGTCCTGCCCGGCGTCGCCGTGTGGCCCGGTCCGGCCGTGACGACCGTGGCGCCCGGGTCCCCGGCCGATGCCGTCGTCGTCACCGCCCGCCCCGAGGACGCGGTCCGCACCGCCGAGACCGCGGTCGTCACCGGCGACGAGATCGGCGGCCTGGCCGCCCTGGCCGCCACGACGGCCACGGTCCTGCTGTGCTGGCGCCCGCTCGGTGACCACGCCGGCGTGCTGGCCGACGTCCTGGCCGGGCACGCCGAGCCGGGCGGGCGGCTCCCGGTCGCCGTCGCGTCGGCGTTCCCGCTCGGCCACGGCGGCGGGTACACGACCTTCGACTACTCGCGGCTGGTCATCAGCCCGCCCGTCCTCGACGGCGGCGACGTCCTGCGCGTGCGGTGCTCGGTCACCAACACCGGGTCGCGGCCCGGCCGTGAGGTCGTGCAGGTCTACCTCGCCAACCCGACCGGCCGCACCGTCGTCGCCGACGGCACGACGCTGGCGGCGTTCGCCGCGGTCGACCTGGAGCCCGGGCAGACCCTGCCGGTGACGGTCCGGCTGCCACCCGCCCGGCTCGCGGTGTGGAACCGCACGATGCGCCACATCGTCGAGCCCGGCACCGTCGACGTCCTGGTGGGGCGCTCGGCCGCCGACATCCGGCTGCGCGGCACCGTCACCGTCGCCGCGCACCCCGCGTACTGGCGGCGGTGACTACTGCAGGGGGAACGGCGGCTGCCACCACCACGGCTCGTCGACGACCTCGACGGACACCACCCACTTCACCCACCAGAAGCCGCGCCGCCCGGGCGCGACCAGCCGCACCGGCGCGCCGTGCCCGGCCGACAGGCGTCGGCCGGCCAGGTGGGTGGCCAGCAGCAGCGACCCCGCCTCCGCGGCGGGGAACCGGCGCCGGTAGCCGGTGGCCGACACCACCTCGACCGACGCGCCGCGCGGCAGGCCCAGGTCGGCGACCGCCACCCCGCGCCACTCCTGCTCGGAGTACCAGCCCCCGGTGCAGTCGAGCACGGCGCGCACGGTGCGCTGCGGCAACCCGGCGAGGTCGACGTCCCCGGCCGGTGTCCGCACACCGGCCTGCGGCAGCCGCGGCACCGGGTCGAACAGCCACTGCGTGACGGGCATCGCGGCGACGTCGACGATCTCGTGCGAGCCCGTGGCGCGGCGCTCGCGCCCGGGTGTCACCGTCCCCAGCAGCACCGACCCGGCGACGAGGCCGCTGCCCAGCAGGGCGCGGCGGCGGTCGACGTCGGTGCGGCGCAGCAGCCGCCGGCGGCGATGCACCACCAGGTGCGCGACCAGCAGCAGCAGCACCCCCACCGCCGCTCCCACGTGGATCTGCATCGGCAGCACCCCGGCGACGACCGGGCCCCAGCCCCACACGGCGTGCAGCACCCCGCTGCCCACCGCCGCCGCGACGAGCGCGGCGAACACCCACCCGATCACCTTCCGCGACCGCCCGGGCCGCCGCAGACCCCGCCGGGCGATGCGCGCCTTGGCCGGGAGGAGGAGCAGCAGGGCCAGCCCGGACACCCCGTGGACACCGGTGGTCCACCGCGCGGGCCCCGGGGACCCCACCGCGAAGGCGAGGACGCCGCTGACCGTCGTCGTCACCAGGAGTATCAGGATGGTCACGTTGACGGTACGAGTCGCCCGGTTCATCGGCCCCCCGTCGTGAATCACGCACGATCAGTGATCGACTTCGACATTCACCCTGACCCGAACGGGTGGTAGGACGCCAAGACTGTCACGCCGGAGGCACCTCCGACGCTGTACTAGATGACTAGGAGGTGATCCGGTGCCGGAGAACACGACTTCCGACGAGGCGACGCTGGTCGCAGCGGCCGAGAAGCTCACACAGTGCGACGGATACGTGGTGCTCGCCGTCGACCCCCAGACCGGGGAGGTCGACGCCCACGGGCCGTTCGACGGGTTGACGGCCACGATCAAGGCCGACCAGCTCCGCCGCGACTTCGACCGCGGCGGCCTGGAGGACGTCACGGTCGGCGTCGTCCGTCTGCACAGCTCCACCTGATCCACCTCCGCGACACCCGCCGCGCCCGCTCCGGTGCGGCGGG
>NZ_BJNG01000018.1 GCF_006539565.1 Pseudonocardia hydrocarbonoxydans | reverse complement strand
TGTCCGGCCCGCCCGGGGCGGGTCGGACACGCCCTAGACTCGGGCCCGTGACGACGACCGTTCCGGCCCCGCGGACCTCGACGGACCTGGCCGACGCCGTGCGCGACGACGGGTCCCTGCGCCGCTTCCTGCGCGGGCTGCCCGGCGTCGACGAGGTGGGCCTGGAACGCCGCTCGGCCGTGCTGGCCACGCGCAGCATCAAGAAGGCCGCCAAGCTCCGCGCGCTCGACACGGCGATCTCGATGATCGACCTGACGACGCTGGAGGGCTCCGACACCCCGGGCAAGGTCCGCTCGCTGTGCGCGCAGGCCCGCCGCCCCGACCCCGAGCACCCCGACGTGCCGCCGGTCGCCGCCGTCTGCGTCTACCCCGACCTCGCGGGCACCGCGGTCGAGGCGCTGCGCGGCTCGGGCGTCGCGGTGGCCGCGGTCGCCACGGCGTTCCCGGCCGGGCGCTCGTCGCGGGCGGTGAAGCTGGCCGACACCACGATGGCCGTCGACGCGGGGGCCTCGGAGATCGACATGGTGATCGACCGCGGCGCCTGGCTGGCCGGGCGCTACGGCCAGGTGTACGACGAGATCGTGGCCGTCAAGGCGGCCTGCGGCGCCGCGCACCTCAAGGTGATCCTGGAGACCGGCGAGCTGGCCGGCTACGACGACGTCCGCCGCGCGTCCTGGCTCGCGCTGCTCGCGGGCGCCGACGTCATCAAGACCTCCACCGGCAAGATCTCCCCCGCCGCCACGCTGCCGGTGGTGCAGGTGATGCTCCAGGCCGTCCGCGACTGGCACCGCGCCACCGGCGAGCTGCGCGGGGTCAAGGCCGCGGGCGGGATCCGCACGAGCAAGGACGCGATCCGGCACCTGGTGGCCGTCAACGAGGTGGCCGGCCCGCGGTGGCTCACCCCCGACCTGTTCCGGTTCGGCGCCTCGTCGCTGCTGAACGACCTGCTCCGGCAGCGCCGCACCCAGGCGCTCGGCCACTACGAGAACACCGACCGGATCGGCACCGCCTGATGGACACCTGGGACTACGCCCCCGCCCCCGAGTCCGCGGCACTGGCGAACGTGGCGCCCACCTACCGCCCCTTCGTCGACGGCGCGTTCGTCGACGGGGGCGGCGAGGCGCTGAAGACGGTCAACCCGGCCACCGAGGAGGTGCTCGCCGAGGTCGGCACCGCGTCGGAGCAGGACGTCGACCGGGCCGTCGCCGCCGCCCGCCGCGCGTTCGAGAAGACCTGGGGCCCGATGCCGGGCGCCGAGCGGGCCAAGTACCTGTACCGGATCGCCCGGATCGTCGCCGAGCGCTCCCGCGAGCTGGCAGTGCTGGAGACCCTCGACAACGGCAAGCCGATCCGCGAGTCCCGCGACGTCGACGTGCCCACCGCGTCGGCGCACCTGTTCCACCACGCGGGCTGGGCCGACAAGCTCGGCTACGCGGGCCTGGGCCCCGACCCGCGCCCGGTCGGCGTCGTCGGCGCGGTGATCCCCTGGAACTTCCCGCTGCTCATGGCCGTCTGGAAGATCGCGCCCGCACTGGCCTGCGGCAACACGATCGTCCTCAAGCCCGCCGAGACCACCCCCTTGACGGCGCTGGTGCTCGCCGAGATCGCCGCCGAGGCGGGCCTGCCGGCCGGGGTGCTCAACGTGCTGCCCGGCGCGGGCGGCGTCGGCGCGGCGCTGGTGGCGCACCCCGGGTTGGACAAGGTGGCCTTCACCGGATCCACAGACGTCGGCAAGGAGATCCAGCGGACGCTCGCGGGCACCGGCCGCCGCCTCACCCTGGAGCTCGGCGGCAAGGCGGCCAACATCGTCTACGACGACGCGGCGATCGACCAGGCCGTCGAGGGCGTCGTCGACGGGATCTTCTTCAACCAGGGCCACGTCTGCTGCGCGGGATCGCGGCTGCTCGTGCAGGAGTCGATCGCCGAGGAGTTCTCCGAGCTGCTGCTGCGCCGCGTCGAGACCCTGCGCGTCGGCGACCCGCTGGACAAGAACACCGACGTGGGCGCGATCAACTCCCGCGCCCAGCTCGACCGCATCGTCGACCTGGCCGCGGCCGGTGACGCCGAGGGCGCCGAGCGCTGGACCAGCTCCTGCCCGCTGCCCGAGCGCGGGCTCTACTTCCCGCCCACGGTGTTCTCCGGTGTCGAGCAGACGATGCGGGTGGCCCGCGAGGAGATCTTCGGCCCGGTGCTCTCGGTCCTCACCTTCCGCACGCCCGAGGAGGCGGTGGCGAAGGCGAACAACACCCCCTACGGCCTGTCGGCGGGGATCTGGACGGAGAAGGGCGCCAAGGCGATGTGGACCGCGCGGCGCCTGCGCGCCGGGGTGGTCTGGACGAACACCTTCCACCGCTTCGACCCCACCTCCCCCTTCGGCGGCTACCGCGAGTCGGGCTTCGGCCGCGAGGGCGGCCGCGCCGGCCTGGAGGCCTACCTCTCCTGACCCCCCGCCCTCTCCTGACCCCCGCGAGTCGGGACATCCGTGCGACCGGGTCGTGCCGCCCGTGAGATCGCTCTCCGGCCCGGGCGACGGGACGGCAGGCGCGCCATCATCGACCCGATGCCCCGCACCCACGCCTTCACCGACGACGCCCTCGGCGACCACGACGCCGTCGGGCTGGCGGAGCTGGTCCGGCGCCGGGTGACCACGGCCGACGAGCTGCGCGCGGCGGCGCTCGCCCGGGCCGGGCAGGTGGCGCAGCTGGGTGCGGTGGTGACGACCGGGCCCACGGCGACCGGCGCCCCGGACGGGCCGCTGGCCGGCGTGCCGACCTACGCCAAGGACAACATCGAGGTCGCCGGCATGCCGTGCGGGCACGGCACCGCGGCGTTCGTCCCCCGTCCGGTGGCCGCGCACGGGCCGGTCACCGCGCAGCTGCTGGCCACCGGCCTGGACGTGCTGGGCACCAGCCGGATGCCGGAGTTCGGGTTCAACGCCTCCACCGAGTTCGACGGCGCGGCGCCCGCGCGCAACCCGTGGGACCCGGCGTACTCACCGGGTGCGTCGTCGGGCGGCGCGGGCGTGCTCGTCGCCGCGGGGGTGGTGCCGCTCGCGCACGCCAACGACGGCGGCGGGTCCATCCGCATCCCGGCCGCCTGCTGCGGGCTGGTCGGTCTCAAGCCCGGCCGCGGCCGGCTCGTGCCGAACCCGCAGGGCGCGCGGCTGCCGATCGACCTGATCGCCGACGGCGTCGTCAGCCGCACCGTCCGCGACAGCGCCGCGTTCCTCGCCGCCGCCGAGCGGTACCGGCGCAACCCGGCGCTGCCGCCGATCGGGCTCGTCGAGGGCCCGGCCGCGCGCCGGCTCCGGATCGGGCTGGTGCTGGACTCCCCGACCGGTGCCGCCACCTGCACGCAGACCCGCGCCGCCGTCCTGGACACCGCGCGCACGCTGGAGAAACTCGGCCACACCGTCGAGCCGGCCGCGATCCCGATCGGGGGCTCGTTCGTCGAGGACTTCGTCGACTACTGGGGCATGCTCGCCTTCCTCGCCGCGTCCACCGGGCGCTGGCTGCTCGGCCGCGACTTCGACCCCGCGCGCATGGACGGCCTCTCCCAGGGCCTGCGCGAGCGCTACCGCCGCGCGCTGCCCCGGACGCCGGTCATCGTGCGCAGGCTGCGCCGGGTGCAGGCCGGCTACGCACGGGTGTTCGCCGCGCACGACCTGGTGCTCTCCCCCGTGGTCGCGCACACCACGCCCCCGCTGGGGCACCTCTCGCCCACCGTCCCGTACGACGAACTGCTGCGCAGGCTGCTGGCCTACGTCGCGTTCACGCCGTTGAACAACGTGGCCGGGGCGCCGGGTCTCGCGCTGCCCGCGGGCCTGTCCGCGGACGGGCTCCCGATCGGGGTGCACCTGTCGGCGGCGGTGGGTGACGAGCGCAGCCTGCTGGAGGTGGCCTACGCGGTGGAGGCCGAGCGGCCGTTCCCCCGGATCCAGGGCCCATGATCACCGGTTCGGCGCGAAAGCGGCGAGAACCCGCCGGAAACGCGCCCGAACGATGATCATGCCGGCGATCGTGACCACGACGGCTCCCGGGCCGGGTGCCCGTTAGGCTCGGCCCGTGAGCCTCTCCCCCGCCGTCGACGGCCGCCTGCCCGTCGCCAAGACGTTCAAGCTGTACGTGGGTGGGGCGTTCCCGCGCTCGGAGTCCGGCCGCAGCTACCCCGTCTCCGACGCGAAGGGCCGGCTGCTGGCGCACGCCGCGCTGGCCTCCCGCAAGGACGTCCGCGACGCGGTGAGCGCGGCCGGGTCGGCGTTCCGGGGCTGGTCGGGGGCCACGGCGTACAACCGGGGGCAGGTGCTCTACCGCGTCGCGGAGATGCTGCAGGCCCGCCACGACCAGTTCGCCGACGACGTGCTGGCCGCCGAGGGCGGCACCCGGAAGAAGGCCGCGGCCCTCGTCGACGCCGCGATCGACCGCTGGGTCTGGTACGCGGGCTGGACCGACAAGATCGCCTCGGTGCTCGGCTCGGTGAACCCGGTGGCCGGGCCGCTGGTCAACTGGTCCACCCCCGAGCCGACCGGGGTGGTCGGGGTGCTGGCCCCGCAGTCCTCGTCGCTGCTGGGCCTCGTCGACGCCGTGGCGCCGGTCCTGGCCACCGGCTGCACCGCCGTGGTGGTGGCGTCGCAGGAGCGTCCGCTGCCCGCCGTCGGGCTGGCCGAGGTGCTCGCCACCTCCGACGTGCCCGGCGGCGTGGTCAACCTGCTCACCGGATCCACCGCGGAGCTGGCGCCCTGGCTCGCCGCGCACGG
The DNA here is from genome assembly GCF_006539565.1 of Pseudonocardia hydrocarbonoxydans. GTDB lineage: Bacteria > Actinomycetota > Actinomycetes > Mycobacteriales > Pseudonocardiaceae > Pseudonocardia > Pseudonocardia hydrocarbonoxydans. Next base: position 215,569 of record NZ_BJNG01000018.1, on the reverse strand, counting down.
CGACGTCCACGCCCTCGACCTCACCGGGGCGCCGCCGGACCTCGCGGCCGAGTGCGAGCGCGCCGCGGCGGGCACCGTGAAGCGGGTGCTGCCCCGCCCGGCCACCGAGCCCGACCCCACCCGCACGCCGGGCCTGGCGCGGCTGCGCGCGTTCACCGAGATCAAGACGGTCTGGCACCCGGTCGGTCGCTGACCGGGGAGGGTCCTAGGCTCCTCGCCGTGGCCAGCGACATCGTCCCGATCCAGCTCTCCCTCACCGAGGGCGACCTCGTCACCCTCTGGGCCCCGAAGTGGCGCGAGGACGGCGAGGAGTGGGAGGCGTTCCTGGGCGACGACGACGCGCTGTTCGCCTTCCCCGAGGTGGCGCAGCTCGCCGCGTTCGTCCGCACCGCGCGCGAGCACGACCTGGTCGACCACCCCGCGTGGTCGGTCGTGCCCGATCTCAGCGTCGCCGAGCTGACCCCGCAGGAGACGCAGACCTACGACATCATCGGCGTGCCCGAGCTGGTGGCCGAGGACGCCGACCAGTGGACGATCGGCGAGCTGGGCGAGATCGTCGAGATGCTGCGCTCGATCGCCGACGTCTGCGAGCTCGACGTCGTCACCGAGGTGCTCGACTCCGCGCCCGGCTTCGGGCTGCTGCACCAGGGCACGCTGCCGTTCGTCGGGCGCGAGGGCGGGCGGCAGTGGACGGAGCTGGTCGACGTCGTCGCCGCGCGCTGGGACGACGTGATCGACGCCCTCGACGACCTCGTCGACACCCCCGAGGTCGACGCCGCGGCGCTCGCGACGGCGGAGAAGGAGGAGGCCGCGGCCGCCGTACCGGTGGAGGACGCCGACGCGATCGCCCCCGCCGACGACACCGACGACGTCGACGACACGGCCGACACCGACGACGAGGAGCCGGAGGGTTTCTGGAACGAGGTCGGCATCCACCCGATCCGGATCACGACCCGCGACGGCGAGTTCGTCTCGCTGCGCTGCTTCCTCGACGACAAGCCGGTGTTCCTGGGCACCGGCGGCACCATCGAGGTCTTCGGCGGCGGGCGCGCGCTGGCCCGCTGGATCGCCGAGGACGGGGCCGACGGGCACGACCTCACGGCCGCCTCGACCTGGCCGGACGTGGTCGCGCGGGCGTCGGTGGGCGAGCTGGAGGTGGAGGTCGACGACCTCGACTCCTACGTCCTCACCGGGCTGGCCGACGACATCGCCGAGGGCGTCCTCGCCGTCGACGCCACGCAGCTGGAGCAGGCCGTCGAGCTGCTGCGCGACGTCGGCGAGTGGGCGGGCGACGACGACCCCGCCGAGGCGCTCGCGGAGAACCAGCCGCTGGGCTGGCTCGTGTCGTTCGTGGTGCGCCCGAACCCGACCCGCCTGGCCCCGAGCCCGCCGTTCGACCGGGAGTCGGCGCGGTTCCGCGAGCTGGTCGAGGAGCTGACGGGGCGCCTGCACGAGAACTGAGGTCTCCTCCTCCACGGGGGAGGCCGCCCCGGGGCGCCCTGCCCGAACCTCGGACCCGAGGCGCCGCCCCGGCGCCCGGGACGAGGAGCGGGACATGAGCACGTTGAGCGTGTGGCGGTTCGACACCGAGGACGGAGCCGCCCGGGCCGTGGCGACCCTGGAGGACCTGGCCCGCAAGAAGCTGGTGACGGTCTGGGACGCGGCCACGGTGTCGTGGCCGAAGGACGCGAAGAAGCCCCGCACCGAGCAGCTGCACAACCTGACCGGGGCAGGCGCGCTCGGCGGGGCGTTCTGGGGCCTGCTGTTCGGCCTGCTGTTCTTCGTGCCCCTGCTCGGGGCGGCGCTGGGTGCGGCGTTCGGGGCGCTGGGCGGGACCCTGGCCGACGCCGGGATCAGCGACGACTTCGTGAAGCGGGCCCGCGACGAGATCACCCCGGGCACCTCGGCGCTGTTCGTCCTCACCTCCGACGTGGTGCTGGACAAGGTCTCCGAGGCGTTCACCGGGCAGCGGCCGCAGCTGCTGTTCACCAACCTGTCCACCGACCAGGACGACGCCCTGCGCGCGGCCTTCGCCGAGTAGGACACCGCCGAGTAGGACACCCCGGGGCCTCACCCGCCGGCGAGCGCCGCGGGCGGGGCCCCGTCGTCCTCCTGGACCGGGACGCGGTCCACCGGCGGCCGGCGCCCGGGGAGGTCACGCGCCGAGCCCAGCAGCGCCTGCGCCCAGGACGCCCGCGGGTCGCAGTCGACCAGCAGCGTCTTGACCAGCAGCGTGAGCGGCACCGCGAGCACCGCCCCGAGCAGCCCCAGCATCCAGCCCCAGAACGCCAGGCCCAGGAACGTCACGCTGATCGACAGGCCGACGGCGTTGCCGATGAACCGGGGCTGGGCCAGCGAGGTCAGCAGGAAGTTGACCACGCTGTAGATCACTAACACGGCCAGCACCAGCTGCGGGCCCCCGACGAGCAGGGCCAGCAGCGCGGGCGGCAGCACGCCGAGCCAGAACCCGACGTAGGGGATGTAGTTGGTGAGGAACGCCAGCAGCCCCCACAACAGCGCGAGCGGCACCCCCAGCAACGCCAGGGCGATCGTGTCGACGGCCCCCACCAGCAGCCCGAACACCGTCGTCACGACCAGGTACCGGCGGGTGTCGACGGCGAACCGGACCAGCCCGTCGGCGATGTGCGGGCGGTCCGCGGCGATGGCCGCCATCCGGGCCGACGCCTCGGTGGACTCGATGCTGAGGAACAGCATCAGCGACAGCAGGAAGACCAGGTTGGTGGCCAGGCCCGTCACCCCGGCCAGCAGCGCTCCGACGACGGCGACGAGCCGCCCGAGGTCCAGCGCCGCGGCCAGTACCCGCACCTGGCCGACCCCGACGCCCCACTCGCCCAGCAGCCCCGTCAGCCCGGCGACGAGCGCGTCCGCCTCCGCGGCGTAGCGCGGCAGGATCGTCGCCAGCTGCGCCACCGAGACGACCAGCACCACGACCAGTACCAGTACGACGGCGTAGACGAGCAGCACCAGCGCGGCCACCGACAGCCAGCGCGGCACCCCCAGCCCGCGCAGCCGCCCCTCCACGGGGCTGACCACGATGACGATCACGAACGCGAGGAACGCCGGCCCGATCAGCCAGGCCGTCGCCTGTACGCCCGCCGCCAGCACCACCGCGGCGGCCGCCCCCACCAGCACCACGAACGCCCGGGGCAGCGCGGTCACGGGTCGGCGCCCGGGACTTCCTGCACCGACACGACGTGCAGCCCCAGGTTCTGGATCAGCGCCAGCACCCCGTGCAGGTGGGACTCGTCGAGCACCTCCCCGAGGATGATCGTCTGCGGCGGGGCGTGCAGGACCGTCATGTCCGGGAACGCGCCCCTGGCCCGCTCCGACAGCAGGCCGGCCACCCGGAACTCGTAGCGCGTCGTCACGTCCCCACCACCTCCGTGGTCGCCGCCCGGGTCAGCCGGCCGGCTCGGTCGCCGGCGCGGGTGCCGCCCGGAGCTCGTCGGGCACCGAGCCGGGCATCCGGCCCGCCGGCACGATCGCCAGCAGCGCGAGGGCCGCCAGCACCAGCAGCGAGGTGCGCAGCGCCCGGATCCGGGCCTCGGTGTTGATCCGGACGGCCTCGTCCACCTGCGCCGCGGTGGCGGTGGTGGCGCCGAGGGTCTCGACGAGCGCGTCGTTGGGGACGAAGTTGACCTGGTCGAGGTTGACCTGGGACTTGAGCTCCGGAGGGATGGCGGGGTTGTCGACGAGCTGGCTCGACACGATCCCGCCCAGCACCCCGACGGCGAACACGCTGGCCAGGGCGATGCCGACGCTGCCGGAGATGTTGTGCACCAGCCCGCGCCACGCGCCGACGTCGCCGGAGAGGTTCCTGGGGACGGCGGTGAGCAGGGTGTTGAAGACCAGCGCCACGATCGCGCCCTGCCCCAGGCCCAGCGTGATCAGCCCGACGACGACGAGGATCTGGCTCCAGTCGTTGCGGATGGTGACCCCGAGCAGCGTCAGCGCGGCGGCCACCACGACGAACCCGGCCCTGGCGATCACGGCGGGCGACCAGCGCCGGTAGAACCCGGCCACCACCGAGCTGGCCACGAAGATCGACAGGGTGTACGGGATCACCGAGATCGAGGTCTCGAAGCTGGTGCGGCCCTGCACGATCTGCAGGTAGAGCGGGATGAGGAAGTTCGCCGCGGTGCCGACGAACAGCATCGTCGCCATGCACACGGTGGTGGCCCGCTCGGAGGGTGACTTCAGGACGTCGAGGGAGAACAGCTGCGGGCGCCCGGCCTCCTGCTGCGAGCGGGTCCAGGAGAAGAAGGCCTGCGCACCGACGACGCCGCCGACGATCAGCAGCGGCGCGGGCGAGACGCCGAACACCGAGAACGGGGCGGCCGGGGTCGCCAGGAACAGCCCCCACGAGGCCAGCCCGCTGAAGCCGAAGCTCAGCATGATCACCGACCCGGCGGCCAGCGCGGCACCGGTCCAGTCGATGCGGATGTCGGGCTGCGCCGGGACCGCCCGGATCCGGAAGCTCAGCACCAGGTTGACCACCGCGAAGGCGACGACCAGCGCGAACGACCAGCGCCAGCCGATCGTCGAGGCGAAGGAGCCCGCGACGAGCAGGGCGAGCACCCCCGCCGCCGGGATCGCGGCGGCGAGGAAGCCGATGGCCCTGGCCTGCTGCTCGCCGTGGAAGTTGGTGGAGATGAACACCACCAGCGCCGGGGCGATCAGGGCGATCACCGCGCCGGAGGCGGCCTGGGCGACGAACAGCATCGCCGGGCTGACGCTCAGCGCGACGGCCGCCATGGCCGCCCCGTGGATCGCCACCGCGATCTGGAACACCCGCCGGGAACCGTACTTCGCCCCCACCTTCGCCCCCAGCAGGATGAACGCCGCCATCGCGAAGGTCCCCGCGGTGATCGCCGTTCCCACGCTGGTGGCCGGGGTGCTCAGGTCGGTGGTGATCCCCTGCATGGACACCGTCAGGGCGTTGACGGCGAACGAGGCCTGGATCTGGGTCAGGACCACGACGACCAGGGGCAGCCAGGACGCGTTCGCGACGCCGGGCGGGGCGGGTGGCGAGGTCATGCGGCACGCCTTTCGGTCCTGCGGGGCCTGCGGACAGGGCACCCACCCTCGGCGGCGCGGACCGCGGGGGCCTCCCCCGCAGCGGGGGAGCCCGGGCCCCGCCGGGGCGTCCGTCGAGCACCCGCGCCGGGGCCCCGGCAGGCCCGCGGCGGGGGCCCGGGGCCAGGCCGACACCACACCTCCCCCGCCGCGGACGAGGCAGGGTGCCCGGGCGGGCGGGCACCGTCACTCCTGTTCCCCCGCCGGCAGGAGGCCGCCCGTGTCCAGCACGACCGCACCCGAACCCGCCGACCCGGCCGCCGCGGCCCGACCCGACGCCCCGGCCCGACCGGACGACCCCGATCGGACGGGCTGGTGGGCGATGCTGGTGATCGGCGTCCTCACCGTCCTCTACGGGCTGCTGGTGATGAGCCTGCGACCGGCTGCACTCGCGTCGGTCGCGGTGCTCGCCGGCATCGGGTTCGTCGTCGCGGGCGGCGTCCAGTTCCTGATCGCCGGCGGCATGGACCGGCGCTGGCGCTGGATCGCCTACGCCGGCGGGGTGCTGGCCGTCGGCGCCGGGGTCGCGGCCGTCGTGTGGCCCGGGCCGACCCTGTACGTGCTGGCCGTCGTCACCGCGTGGGGCTTCGTGTTCAACGGGCTGAGCCGGATCATCGGCACGCTGGTCGACGCCAAGCGCGGCCTGTGGTGGCTGGGCCTGGTGCTGGGTCTGTTCGAGCTGCTGATCGGGGTGTGGGCGATCGGGTCGCCGCTGCGCGAGGTGCTGCTGTTCGTCAACCTGGTGGGGATCTTCCTGATCCTGTGCGGCGTGGACGCGATCGTGCTGGCGCTGGGCGGGCGGTCCGAGGCCCGGACGGGCGCCCACGCGTCGCGCCCGTGACCGACGTCGCCGTCCTCGCGGTGCTGCTCGTCCTGCTCCTCCGGCCGTTCCGGGAAAGGACCTGACCTCCCATGTCCCCTGCCATCCGCGTCCCCGCGGACTTCGACCCGGTGCCGTCGGTCCGCGAGACCGGCGCCGTGCGGGTCTGCGCCGCGGCGGCCGTGCCGTCCGACGCCGACGCGCTCGCCGTCCTGCTCGGGCCCGCCGGTGACGTGCCGGCGGAGCTCGGGCTCGACCGCGCGGCGCTGGCCGCGGCCGGGTTCGGCGGGGAACCCGGCCGGACGCTGCTGGTCCCCGGCGGGGCCGGACCGGTCCGGGTCGCCGTCGGGACCGGTGACGCGCCGGACGCCGCGGGCCTGCGCGACGCCGCCGCGGCGTTCGCGAACGCGGTGCCGTGGAGCGCGCGGCCCGCCCTGCTGCTCACCGGCGCGGACCCGCGGGCCACGGCCCAGGTGCTGGTCGAGGGCGTGCTGCTGGCCCGCTACGCCTACGTCCCGCTCAAGTCCGCACCCGGGCGCACGGCGGTCGCGGCGGTCACCGTCGTGGCCCCGGGGGCGGTCGGTCCCGCCGGGGCGGGCGCGGAGACCGGGCGGATCCTCGCCGGGGCCACCGCGCTGACCCGCGACCTCGCGAACTGCCCGCCCGCCCACCTCACCGCCGCCCGGATGGCGGACGTCGCCGTCCAGCTCGGCGGCGCGCGCGGCCTGGGGGTGGAGGTCTTCGACCGTGACGCACTGGTCGCGCTCGGCTGTGGCGGTCTGCTCGGCGTCAACGGCGGGAGCCACGAGCCGCCGCGCATGGTCACGCTGACCTACACGCCACCGGGCGAGCCCGCGGGGCGGCTGGCGCTCGTCGGCAAGGGGATCATGTACGACTCGGGCGGGATCAGCCTCAAACCCGCCGACGGCGTCCACGCGATGATGAAGAACGACATGTCCGGCGCCGCGTCGGTGCTCGCCGCCATGTCGGTGCTCGCCGAGCTGGGCTGCCGCACCGCCGTCACCGGGTACCTGATGTGCACCGACAACATGCCCTCGGGCACCGCCCTGAAGATGGGCGACGTGCTGACCGTGCGCGGCGGCACGACCGTCGAGGTGAGGAACACCGACGCCGAGGGCCGGCTGGTGATGTCCGACGCGCTGGTGCTCGCCACCGAGGAGCGGCCCGACGCCATCGTCGACATCGCGACGCTCACCGGTGCCTGCATGCGGGCGCTCGGCACGTCGGTGGCCGGGGTGATGGGCAACGACCAGGCACTGGTCGACCGGCTGATCGAGGCGGGCGCGCGCACCGACGAGCCGCTGTGGCAGCTGCCGCTGGAGCGGCGCTACCGCGCCGACATCGACTCCCCGATCGCCGACCTCAACAACCTCGGCGACCTCAACGGCGGCGCGATCATGGCCGCGCTGTTCCTCGCCGAGTTCGTCGACGGGCTCCCGTGGGCCCACGTCGACATCGCGGGCACCGCCGACGTCGCGAAGCCCGGCGGCTGGCGGCCCGCCGGGTGCAGCGGGTTCGGCACGCGCCTGCTGGTCGAGCTGGCGCTCGGGTTCGGGGCGGGACGGTGACCGCCGGACCCGTCGAGTGGGTCGCGATCGTGTTCGACGGGCCGGCCGTCGACCCCACGGTCGTGCCGGCGCTCGCGGAGCTCGTGGGGTCCGGCACCGTCCGCATCCTGGATCTGCTCATCGTCTCCAAGGACACCGCGGGCGTCGTCACCTCCGTGGAGCTCGGCGAGCTCGACGCGGCCACGCTCGCCGCCTTCGACGTCCTCGACGGCGACGTGCTGGAGCTGCTCGGGGAGCAGGACGTGCCGGTCGTGGGCGAGGAGGTCCCACCCGGCGCGACGGCGCTCGTCGTGCTCTGGGAGAACGTGTGGGCCACCCGGTTCGCGCAGGCGGTGCGGGCCGCGGGCGGCACGCTGCTCACCCACGACCGCATCCCCGCCGACGTGGTCGAGCAGGCCATGGCCGGGGTGCCCCGGTGAGGCGCCGGGGGCTCGGACGGCGCGGCCCGGGGCTGCTGGGGACGGTCGCGCGCACCGCGGTGGTCGCGGGCACGGCGTCGGCGGTGGCGGGCGGGGTGGCGGCGCGGCAGCAGGAGGCCGCCCGGGCACCCCGGGGCCGGAACCGGCCGCACCCGCCGACGACGTGCCGTCCGTCGACGACATGCTGGCCCGGCTCACGCAGCTCGGCGAGCTGCGGGCGGCCGGGGTGCTCACCGAGGACGAGTTCACCGCCCAGAAGGCCCGGATCCTCGGGACCTGAGCACCGGAGGGCGCCACGGGCCGCCCGCGGTGATCGTCGTCTGCGGTGCGATCCGGCCGACCGTGGCCGCCCCGCACCGCTGGGGGTGATCATGGTCGGTCCGCGACCCTCCCGGGGTGCGCCGCCCGAGCGCACCTCCCCCGGGACGGGGGAGGCCGCCGCGCCGCCCGGTCCCCGACGCTGACGGCCCCGATGCCGGTGCCGCGCCCGCCCGAGGAGACCCGATGTCCGACCCCCGACCGGCCCGACCCGCCGTCGACGCGACCCGCCGGTGGTCCGGCGGCCTCGCCACCGCCGTGGTCGCCGCCCCGATCGCGCCGGCGGTCGGCAGCCCGGTCACCGGGGCGGCGGCGAGCGCGTCGCGGCCGGGCGCGCGGCCCGGCGCCGCGTGGTGAGCGGGGTCGCCGGGGCCGTCGGCGGGGTCCTCGCCCCGGCGGTGGCGGTCGGGCTGAGCCCGTTCGGGGTCGTCGGGGTGGTGCTGGTGCTGGGTTCGCCGCACGCCCGCACCAGCGGGCCCGCGTTCGCCGCGGGCTGGGTCGCGGGGCTGGTGGCGGTCAGCGCCGTCGCGGTGGCCCTGACCGGCGACGTCGACGAGCCCGGCAGCGTCGCCGCGAACGGTGTCGGCTGGGTCGAGCTCGCGCTCGGGGTGGCGCTGCTGTACCTGGCCGCGCGCAAGTGGCGGAAGCGGCGACGCCCCGGTGAGGAGGTCGTCCTGCCGGGCTGGATGGCCACGATCGGCGACGCGGGACCGGGCCGGGCGGTCGGGCTGGGTGTCACGTTGATGGTCGCCAACCCGAAGAACCTGGCGCTGACGGTGAGCGCCGCGGCGTCGATCGGGCAGACCGACGTGGTGGGCACCGGGCTGGTCGTGGCCGTCGCGGCGTTCGTCGTGCTGGGCTCGGTGCCGGTCGTCGGGGCCGTGCTGGCCCACCTGGTGCTGGGCGAGCGCGCCGCCGCCGCCCTCGGATCGGTCAAGGAGTTCATGATCGCCAACAACGACGTCGTCGTGGTGGTGCTGCTGCTCGTCTTCGGCTTCTCCCTGGTCGGGGACGGCCTGTCCGACCTCCCGCAGGCATGACGGCGGCCGCGGACCCCGGGCGCGTCAGGGGGCCGAGGCGAGCAGCCCCTGACGCCGGGCGGTCGTGACGGCCTCGCGCCGCGACCGGGCGTCGAGCTTGGTGTAGATCGCCTTCACGTGGGTCTTGACGGTGGAGTGCGAGACCGTCAGCTCCGCCGCGATCTCCCCCAGCGAGCGCTGGGTCGGCAACAGGCTGAGCACGTCGCGCTCGCGGTCGGTGAGCCGCACGAGGTGCCCCGGCCCGCCCGTCGCGGTACGCGCCCGCAGGATCCGTGCGGCCACCGGTTCGAGGTCGCCGAAGCCGCCAAGGTACCGGACGAGCACGTCGATCACCTCCGGCGGTGCCGAGGTCAGCGGACGCAGCGCGCCGGAGGCGGCGGCCAGTGCGAGCGCCCGCCCGAGCTCGCGGCGGGCCTGCGGGCGTCGTCCGGCGTGCAGGGCCAGCCGGCACGCCACGACCCGCGCCTCCACCCCGACCCACGGCACCAGCACGGGCGCGCTGCCGTCGAGGACCGGGGCCAGCGCGGACGCCGCGGTGCCCGTGCGCCCCGACGCCACGTGCCGCCGGGCGTGCAGGAACAGCACGTCGCCCGAGGACGGGCCGAGCAGGCCCTCGGCCCAGCCCAGGACGGCCCGCGCCTGGTCGGTGTGGCCCGCCGCCGTGGCCGCGCCGTGCTCCAGCACCGCCACGAGCGCGGTGAATCGCGGCGGGTTGCGCCCCGCCACGGCACCCGCCCGCGCGGCCGCCATCTCCGCCAGCCCCTCACCGGTGCGCCCGAGGTCGCACAGCGCGCACCCGTGCACGACCGACCGGACGTGCATCCCCGCACCGGGCACGGGCTCGTCGACGGGCGGGGCCGGGGCGGCGTCGAGGAACTCCAGGGCGCGGACCGGGTCGGCCGCCAGCAACGTGCCGTAGGCCCGCAACGTCGACGCCAGGCCGGCGGCCGCCGTGTGCGCCCAGCCCGAACCGGGCAGCTCGGCGCCCGCCTGCTCGGCCAGCCGCGTCATCGCCCCGAACTCCCCGCCGCCCGCCACCGCCGCCGCGAGGACGGCCAGCGCCCGGGCCGCCAGGTAGCCGTGGTGACGCCGCCGGGCCCCGTCGAGCACGGCCTGCGCCAGCGCGTGCGCGTCGGCGGAGCGGCCGTCGACGGCCAGCAGGAAGGCCTGGTCGAGACGGGCCATGGCGTCGAGGGCCCAGTGCTCGACGTCGCCCGGGGCGCGGTCCGGCGGCGGTGGCCCGGAGGCGAGCTCCATCTCGGCCGCGTCGACGAACAGTCCCGCCCGGCGGGACCGGACCAGGCGGTACAGCTCGCCCACCTCCGGATCGGCGTCCGCGCCCGCCTCGGCGAGGTAGTCGTCCGCGGGGCGGGTCGTGCCGCCCTCCATCGCGGCGAGCGCGTCGAGCAGGCCGAGCCGGTGGTCGACGCCGACCCCGCGGTCGACGAGCCAGGCCACCGTCGTGCGCACCGCCGAGTGGTGGCCGCCCGAGAGCAGGGTGACGGCGAACCGCCCCAGCAGGTCGGTCACCTGGCCGACCTGCCCGCCGGTGCGGGCGTGGCCCAGCGCCCGGTCCGGCTCGCGGTGCTCGGCGAACCAGGCGGCCGCCCGGACGTGCAGGGCGGCCGCGAGGTCGGGTCGCCTGCGTCGCAGGTCGGCGTGCAGGTGCGCGCGCAGCAGTGCCTGGGTCCGGTAGGTGGCGCGCCCCGTCCCGTGGCCGACGACGAGCGCCGTGCGCTGCTCGAGCTCCTCCAGCACGTCACCGGCGTCGGACCGCAGCGCCAGCGCCGCGGCCAGCCCCACCGGCACCCGGTCGCAGATGCTCACCGCGCGCAGGACCTCGACCTCGTCGGGGGCGAGGCGGGAGAGGATCTCCCCGACGAGGTAGTCGGCCACCACGCGGCCGTTGCCTGCCAGGTCGGCGAGGAAGCGGTCGCGGTCGACGCCCGCGCGCAGCGAGATCGCGGCGAGGCGCAGCCCGGCCGCCCACCCCTCGGTCTGCTCGACGAGCAGGCGTACCTGGTCGGGCCGCAGGTCCACCTCCTCCGCCGACAGCTTCGCCTCGGCCTCGTCGAGCCGGAACCGCAGCTGCTCGGCCCGGATCTCGCACAGGTCCCCGTTGAGCCGCAGCCGCGCGATCGACACCGGCGGGTCGGTGCGCCCGGCCAGCACCAGCCGCAGCCCCGGCGACCGGTCGCGCACGAGCGCGGCCAGCCCGTGCACCGCCGCCGGCGCCGTGAGCTCGTGCACGTCGTCGAGGACCAGCAGGACCGGCTCCGGCAGCGCGTCGGGCAGACCCGCGACCGCGGCCAGGAACTCCGGGTCCCGCCCCGGCCGGGGCGGGATCACCAGCCGGTGCACCGCGCTCCCGGGCTCCGTGTGGGACCCGAGCGCGGTGAGCACCGCGGCCCAGAACCGGCGGTCGTCGTTGTCGTCCTCGTCGAGCGAGACCCACGCCACCGGCTCGGGCCGCGTCGCCACCCACTCGGCGAGCAGCTGCGTCTTGCCGAACCCGGCCGGTGCGCTGACCACCGTGACCTGTCCGGGCCCACCGGCGTCGAGCGCGTCGAGCAGCCGGGCGCGGCGCTGGTGGCGCGGGGAGAGCCGCGGGACCTGCGTCTTCACCCGGGGGACGCCCGGCCGGGAGCCGGGCGCACGCGCACGTTCCCCGTCGTCCACTGGGGGAAAACTACGCCCTCCGTGTGCTTCCGGACATCACCCGACGGCCCTCCGCCCGAGGACCGAACGGCCTACCGCCCGGATCAGGCCCGCAGCGCCGCGTACCCGGGCTTGATGACGTCGTCGATCAGCGCGAGGCGCTCGTCGAAGCCGATGAAGGCCGACTTCATGGCGTTGACGGTGAACCACTGCAGGTCGGCCCAGCCGTAGCCGAAGGTGTCGGCGAGCCCGGCCATCTCCCGGCTCATCGAGATGTCGGACATCAGCCGGTTGTCGGTGTTGACGGTGACCCGGAACCGCAGCCTCGCCAGCAGGCCGATCGGGTGCTCGGCGAGCGACTTCGCCGCGCCCGTGTGCAGGTTCGACGTCGGGCACATCTCCAGCGGGATCCGCTTGTCGCGGACGTAGGCGGCGAGGCGGCCGAGCGTCGCGTCGCCGTGCTCGTCGACGGTGATGTCGTCGACGATGCGGACGCCGTGGCCGAGCCGGTCGGCCCCGCACCACTGCAGCGCCTCCCAGATCGACGGCAGTCCGAACGCCTCGCCCGCGTGGATGGTGAAGTGCCCGTTCTGCTGGCGGACGTACTCGAACGCGTCGAGGTGGCGGGTGGGCGGGAAGCCGGCCTCGGCCCCGGCGATGTCGAAGCCGACGACGCCGGTGTCGCGGTAGTGGATGGCCAGCTCGGCGATCTCGCGGGAGCGCGCGGCATGCCGCATCGCCGTCAGCAGGCAGCCGACGCGGATGCGCCGGCCCCGCTCCGCCGCCCGCGCGGTGCCGACCCGGAAGCCCTCCAGCACCGCCTCGACGACGGCGGCGAGCTCCAGGCCCTCCTCCACGTGCAGCTCGGGGGCGAAGCGCACCTCGGCGTAGACGACGCCGTCGTCGGCCAGGTCCTCGGCGCACTCGGCGGCGACGCGGACGAGCGCGTCGGCGGTCTGCATGACCCCGACGGTGTGCCCGAAGGTCTCCAGGTAGCGCACCAGCGAGCCGGAGTGCGCGGCGTCGAGGAACCAGCGACCCAGCGCCGCGACGTCCGTGGTCGGCAGCGGGCCGTAGCCGACGGCGTCGGCGAGCTCGACCACCGTGGCGGGGCGCAGGCCGCCGTCGAGATGGTCGTGGAGCAGCACCTTCGGAGCGTCGCGGACGGTCTCGGGATTCAGGGGTACCGGCACGGCCTGAACGCTAGAACACCACGTCACGGCACCCTCCCCGACCGGCCCGACTGCTCCGTACGGGCTAGCGCGCCTCCGATTGGGGAGCCGCGGACGGGTGATCAGCGGCCATCGCTACGCTGCGTACGCCCCGTCCGCTCCTCAGGAAGCTCCCCGCCGCCATGAGCAATGACTCGGTACAGTCTTTCGACCGCATGCGCGGCATGCTCGTGCGCGCCGCGGAGATCCGCGACAGCGAACAGCAGCAGATCTTCGACTCGCTCGACGAGATCCACGCCCGCCTCGCCGCGCTCGACGCGCTCGGCACCGTCCGCAAGCGCCTCACCGAGCTGCCCGACCGCACCGAGGTCAGCGTCCTGGCCGAGCGGCTCGACGAGACCGTCGCCAAGCTCGACGCGCAGGACGCCGCGCTCTCCACGGTGCTGCGGGCGCTGGAGTCGCTGCCCGACAAGCTGGCCAAGCCCTTCGCCCAGCTCGACGGCCGCCTCGACGGCATGGCCGGGCGCATGGAGGGCATCTCGGGCCGGATGGACGGCCTCGACGACCGCCTCGGCGGCCTGCACAAGCGCCTCGACGACCTCGACAACCGCCTCGACCGGCACGAGATGCGCCTCGACGCGATGCCGTCCTCGGTCGGCACGCCGATCAAGGAGCGCATCGAGGGCGTCGAGCGCGTGGTCCGCGAGCAGCTCGACGGCGCCACCCGCGCGTTCGACGAGACCGGCGAGGGCCTGCGCAACCTGCTCGGCGACACCAGCATCGGCCTGCACCGCCGCCTGGAGGACCTGGCCGCGCGCCCGGCCGTCGACCCGACCGAGCCGCTCGACGGCCTCGCCGGGCGTCTCGAGGCCCTCGCCGCCCGCCTCGACGCCCTCGACGAGGCCGTCACCGACCGGCTCACCTCGCTCGACCGGGCCGTCGACGGCAAGTTCGGCTCGCTCGACGGACGCCTCGACGAGAAGCTCGGCCGCATCGACGCCGTGCTCGTCGAGCGCCCCGACGCCGCCTCGGTCCGCGCGCTGGTGGAGCGGGCCAACGCCGAGTCCGAGCAGCGCAACGCCGGCCAGCTCGACGAGGCGATGGCCACCTTCGCCGAGCTGATCCTCGGCCGCGGCGGCCAGCCCCAGTCCCCGCCCCCGCCGCCCCGCCCGACCCAGCGCCGCGCCCGCAAGGTCACGGTGAAGTCGTCCAACGGCGCGTCCGCGGGCGACACGGTCACCGACGACCCCGACGACGACTGACCCCGCGAGTCGGGACTTCCGTGCGACGCAGTCGCACCGTCCGTGCGACGGCCGGACGTCAGCGGCGGGCCCGGCCCGCACTCACGCGTCGTCGAACTCGCTCGCACGGATGTCCCGACTCGCGGGGGGGGTCAGGGGCGGATCGCGTCCAGCAGCAGCGCCGGGCGCTCCGCGGGCCCGTCGGTGATCCGCAGGCCGCCGTCGAGGGCGGCGCGGGCCGCCGCGACCGCGGACGGGGTGTCGGTGTGCAGCTCCAGCAGCGGCTGCCCGGCCTCGACCTGCGCGCCCGGGTCGGCCAGCAGCAGCACCCCGGCACCGGCCTGCACGGCCTCCTCCTTGCGCGCCCGCCCGGCACCGAGCCGCCACGCGGCCGTGCCGACGGCGAGGGCGTCGGGGGTGAACGTGCCGGACGCCCCGGCCGCCACCGTCTCGACGTGCGAGGCCACCGGCAGCGGCGCCGACGGGTCACCGCCCTGGGCCGCGATCATGGCCTCCCACACCGGGTACGCCGCGCCGGAGGCCAGCACCTGCGCCGGGTCGGCGTCGGTGATCCCGGCCAGCTCCAGCATCTCCCGCGCCAGCGCCACCGTCAGCTCGACGACGTCGGCCGGCCCGCCCCCGCGCAGCACCTCGACGGACTCCGCGACCTCCAGCGCGTTGCCGGCGGCCCGCCCGAGCGGCACGGACATGTCGGTGACCAGCGCGGTCGTCGCGAGTCCGTGCGCGCCCCCGATGCCGACCATCGTGCGGGCCAGCTCCCGCGCGCGGTCGAGGGTCTTCATGAACGCCCCCGACCCGACCTTGACGTCGAGCACCAGCCCGCCCGTGCCCTCCGCGATCTTCTTGCTCATGATCGAGCTGGCGATGAGCGGGATCGACTCGACGGTGCCGGTGACGTCGCGCAGCGCGTAGAGCTTGCGGTCGGCCGGGGCCAGCGTCGGCGTCGTCGCGCAGATGACGGCCCCGACGGACGCGAGCTGGGCGGCGATCTCCTCCAGCGTCAGCGACGCGCGCCAGCCGGGGATCGACTCGAGCTTGTCCAGGGTGCCGCCGGTGTGCCCGAGGCCGCGCCCGGACAGCTGCGGCACCGCCGCACCGCACGCCGCGACGAGCGGCGCCAGCGGCAGGGTGATCTTGTCGCCGACGCCGCCGGTGGAGTGCTTGTCCACCAGCGGGCGGCCGAGGTCGCCGAAGGACAGCGTCTCCCCGGAGTCGATCATGGCCTGGGTCCAGCGCGCGATCTCCGCGGTGTCCATGCCGTTGAGCAGAATCGCCATCGCGAGCGCGGACATCTGCTCGTCGGCCACGTCGCCGCGGGTGTAGGCGGCCAGCACCCAGTCGATTTGCCCGTCGGTGAGCCGGCCCCCGTCGCGCTTGGTGGTGATCACGTCGACGGCCGAGAAGCTCATGGCTCGACGGTACGACGTTCCGCGCCGCGCGCACCCTGCGACCCCGACGCGCACCGTCGAGGGTGCGCGCGGGGCCCGAACGTGCGCGGCGGCGTCAGGTGGGGAGGTGTTCCGGGCCGAACGCGTCGGGCAGGACCTCGCTCAGCGGCCGGACGCCGCGGGGGGTGTCGAGCAGGCAGTCGGGGCCACCGAACTCGTAGAGCACCTGGCGGCACCGCCCGCAGGGCATGAGCAGCTCCCCGGTGCCCGACCGGCAGGCCACCGCGACGAACCGGCCGCCGCCGGTGAGCCGCAGCTGCCCGGCCATCGTGCACTCCGCGCACAGCCCGAGCCCGTAGGAGGCGTTCTCGACGTTGCAGCCGGTGACGACGCGCCCGTCGTCGCAGACCGCGGCGGCGCCGACCTGCAGGTGCGAGTACGGGGCGTACGCCGAGCCGGCCGCGGCGACCGCGGCGGAGCGCAGCGCCGCCCAGTCGTGGTCAGTCACCCTCGCCCCTGCGGTACTCCATGCCGATCGCGGCGGGCGGGCGCAGCCGTTGCGAGGCCACCGCCAGCACCAGCAGCGTGACGATCTGCGGCGCGTAGGAGGCGAACTCGCGCGGCACCGTCTCGGTCGAGAAGTAGACCGCATAGACCGCCGCACCCGCGACGAGCGCGATCGCCGCGGTCTGCCAGCGTCGCTGCAACACCCACAGCACCGCCAGCCCGACCGCCAGGATCGACGCCCCGTAGAGCAGCGCGTGCACCGCCTCGCCCCCGGCCCGCAGCTGCACGCCGTCGACGTAGCCGAACAGCGCGGAGCCCGCCAGCAGCCCGCCGGGCCGCCAGTTGCCGAAGATCATCGCGGCGAGCCCGATGTAGCCGCGGCCGCCGGTCTGGCCCTCCAGGTAGCCGAGCTGGCCGGGGTTGAGCGTGAGCGCCGCACCACCGAGCCCGGCCAGCGCCCCGGAGACGATCAGCGCGATGTACTTGTAGAGGTAGACCTGCACGCCCAGCGACTCCGCGGCCACCGGGTTCTCCCCGCACGAGCGCAGCCGCAGCCCGAAGCTGGTGCGCCACAGCAGCAGGTAGCTCGCCGGGACGAGGACGAACCCGAGCACGACCAGCGGCGTCAGCCCGGACAGCAGCCCGCCGAGCAGCCCGGCGACGTCGGAGAGCACCACCCGTTGCTGCGCCTCCACCGCGGCGAGCGCGTCGGCCAGCGGCTGCACCGAGAACGTCTCGAACCCCTCGACGCGCGGGCTCTGCCGCGGGTTGCCCGAGACCGGCAGGAACAGCAGCGTCGACAGGTACTTGGTGACGCCCAGGCCCAGCAGCGTGATCGCCACGCCGGAGACGATGTGGTTGACGCCGAACGACACGGTCGCGACGGCGTGCAGCAGCCCGCCGAGCACCCCGAACACCAGCCCGCCGACGACGGCGGCGTAGGGCCCCCACTGGTAGCCGGCCCACGCCGCGCCCCAGGTCCCGAGGATCATCATGCCCTCGAGCCCGATGTTGATCACGCCCGCGCGCTCGGCCCACAGGCCGCCCAGCGCCGCGAACAGGATCGGCAGCAGCAGCCGCACCGCCGCCTGGGTGGTGCCGCTGGAGGTGAGCTGGATCTGGCCGGTGAGCGTGGCCGTGACCGCCAGCAGCCCGACCCCCACGGCCACCACGATCGCCGAACGCGCCCAGCCGGGCAGCGTGCCGAAACCCGCCCGGGCCCTGGTCAGGGTGGTCATCCGACCACCTCCTTGTCCGCCGCGGGCGCGCCGCGCAGCTGCGCGGCGACCCGGCGCTGCTCGGCGGCGAGCTCGTAGCGCCGCACGACCTCGTAGGCGACGACGACCGACAGCACCACCGAGCCCTGCATGATCAGCACGATGTCACGGGGCACGCCGATGTTGTCGAGCGCGATCGCCGACTTGTCCAGGAACGCCCACAGCAGCGCGCCGAACGCGATGCCCGCAGGATGGTTGCGGCCCAGCAGCGCGACGGCGAGGCCGGTGAAGCCGTAGCCCTGCGGCGAGGTCAGGGTGTAGGCGAAGTCGCGCCCGAGCACCTCCGGCAGCCCGGCGAGCCCGGCGACCGCGCCGGAGAGCACCAGCGCGATGATCACCATCCGCTTGGCGTTCACGCCGCCCGCGGTGGCCGCCGTCGCCGACTCCCCCGACGCCCGCAGCTCGAACCCGAATCGCGTGCGGTTGAGCAGGAACCAGTAGCCGACGCCGAGCAGGACGGCGACCACGACCATCCCGAAGATGGTGCCCGCCCCGGTGTCCAGGCCCGGGAACTGCCCGCTCGGCTCGATCGGCTTGGTCGAGATGTTGTTGCCCTGCAGCACCCCGAAGGAGTCGGGGCGGATGAGGAAGGCGATCGCGCCCAGCGAGACGGCGTTCAGCATGATCGTGGAGATCACCTCGCTGACGCCGCGGTACGCCTTGAGCAGCGCCGGGATGCCCGCCCAGACCGCCCCGACCAGCACCGCCACCACGATGATCACCAGCGTGTGCAGCACCGGCGGGAGCACGATCAGCCCGCCGACGATCGCGGCCACGCAGGCCGCGAGCCGGTACTGGCCCTCGATGCCGATGTTGAACAGCTTCATCTGGAAGCCGATCGCCGCGGCCAGCGCGACGATGTAGTAGATGGCCGCGCTGTTGACGATGTCGACGGCCGTGGTGCCCTGCCCGACCTGGCCGATCATCACCCCCAGCGCCGTCAGCGGCGACGCCCCGCTGATCACCAGCGCGACGGCGCACAGCGCGGCGGCGAACAGGATCGCCAGCGCGGGCGGCAGCAGTGCGGAACGGATCCGGCTCATGCCGCGGCCCCGTCGGCACCGGTCATGGCGGCCCCCAGCTCCTCCGGCGTGACGGTGGCGGGGTCGGCGGCGGCCACCAGCCGCCCGCGCAGCATCACCTTGATCGTGTCGGACAGGCCGATCAGCTCGTCGAGGTCGGCGCTGATCAGCAGGACCGCGAGGCCGTCGGCCCGGGCCCGGCGCAGCACCTCCCAGATACCCGCCTGCGCGCCGACGTCGACGCCGCGGGTGGGGTGCGAGGCGATCAGCAGCACCGGGTCGCCGGACAGCTCGCGCCCGACGATCAGCTTCTGCTGGTTGCCGCCGGACAGCGCGGCCGCGGCGACGTCGACGCCGGGCGTGCGCACGTCGAACTCCTCGACGATGCGCCGGGTGTCGCGCCGAGCCGCCTCGCGGTCGATCAGGCCGCCCCGCGCGACCGGGGGCCTGCTCTGGTGGCCCAGGATCCGGTTGGCCCACAGCGGCTGCGTGGCGAGCAGGCCGTAGCGGGTGCGGTCCTCCGGGACGTAGCCGATGCCGGCCTCGCGGCGGGCCAGGGTGCCGGCGCGGGTGATGTCCGTGCCGGACAGCGTGATCGTGCCGTCGGTGGCCCGGCGCATCCCCATGATCGTCTCGACGAGCTCGGTCTGCCCGTTGCCCTCGACGCCCGCGATGCCCAGCACCTCGCCCGCGTGCACGACCAGGTCGACGTCGGCGAGCAGGGAACGACCCCCCTCGTCGGCGGCCAGCTGCAGCCCGGTCACCCGCAGCACCTCACGGTCGGTGA
This sequence comes from Pseudonocardia hydrocarbonoxydans, assembly GCF_006539565.1. Taxonomy (GTDB): domain Bacteria; phylum Actinomycetota; class Actinomycetes; order Mycobacteriales; family Pseudonocardiaceae; genus Pseudonocardia; species Pseudonocardia hydrocarbonoxydans. The sequence continues at coordinate 196,213 of NZ_BJNG01000018.1, read as the reverse complement.
CGGTCGAGTCGCGCGTCTCCGGGCTGGGCAGCTCGCTGCCGACCATCATCTCGGCGAGCTGGCGGCTCGTGACGGCCCCCGGGTCGGCGGAGCCCACGCAGGCACCGCGGCGGATCACGGTGATCGTGTCGGCGATGGCGCGCACCTCGTCGAGCTTGTGGGAGATGAACAGGAACGTGAAGCCCTCGGCGCGCATGCCGCGCAGCGTCGCGAACAGGTCGTCGACCTCCTGCGGCACCAGCACGGCCGTCGGCTCGTCGAGGATGATCGTGCGGGCGCCGCGGTAGAGCACCTTGACGATCTCGACGCGCTGCCGGTCGGCCACCCCGAGGCGCTCCACGAGCATGTCGGGACGCGCGTTCAGCCCGACGGTGCGGGCCAGCTCGGTGATGCGGGCCTTGGCCTTCGCCCCGATGCCCAGCTGCGCCTCGGCGCCGAGCAGGATGTTCTCCGCGACCGTGAGGTTGTCGGCCAGCATGAAGTGCTGGTGCACCATGCCGATCCCCGCCCGGATGGCGTCGGCGGGCGAGCGGAACCGCACCTGCGCGCCGTCGACGGCGATGGTGCCCTCGTCGGGCTGCTGGATCCCGTAGAGGATCTTCATCAGCGTCGACTTGCCGGCCCCGTTCTCGCCGCACAGCGCGTGCACCTCGCCGCGGCGCACCGCCAGGTGGATGTCGCTGTTGGCGACCACCCCCGGGAAGCGTTTGGTGATCCCGGTCAGCTCGACGGCGTAGTCCGTCATGCCACTCCTCGTCGGACGTGCGGGGTCGGACGTGCGTCGGGGGGCCGGGGCGTCGGCCCCGGCCCCCCGCGCACCGCGATGATGCCCTACGGCGTGCTGCTCACCGTGATGTCGCCGTTGATGATGGCGGCCTTGTAGGCGTCGAGGTCGGCGACCAGGTCGTCGACCCCGCCCCCGGTGGTCGAGTAGCCCACACCGTCGACCGACAGGTCGAAGGTCTGCGGCAGCACCGAGGTGTCCCCGGCGGCGACCGCGTTGATGAAGTTGAAGACCGCGACGTCGACGCGCTTGAGCATCGAGGTCATGATCACCTCGTTCGTCGGGGCGGCGACGGTGTTGAACTGGTCGGAGTCGACGCCGATCGCGTACTTCGGGGCCTCCGCGGTGGTGGCCGCGGCGACCGCCTCGAACACGCCCTGACCCGAGCCGCCCGCCGCGTGGTAGACCACGTCGGCGCCGCTGTCGAGCTGGCCGCGGGCCACCTCGGTGCCGCGGGCCGGGTCGTTGAAGCCGGAGAAGTCGCCGGCCGGGGAGATGTAGTCGACGTCGACCTCGACGTCGGGGGCCACCGCCTTGGCGCCCTGCACGAAACCGGCCTCGAACGCCTGGATCAGCGGCACCTCGACCCCGCCGACGAAGCCGATCTGGCAGGAGGTGGTGCGCATCGCGGCCGCCGCGCCGACCAGGAACGAGCCCTGCTCAGCGGCGAAGGTCAGGCTGGTGACGTTGGGCAGGTCGACCACGGAGTCGACGATCGCGAACTGGGTGTCGGGGAACTCCGCGGCGACCGTGGTCAGCGACTCGGAGTAGGCGAACCCGACCGCGACGACCGGGCTGAAGCCCTCGGTCGCCAGCTGGCGCAGCCGGCTGACGCGGGCGTCCTCGCTCTCGCCGGTGGCCGCGGCCACCTCACGGGTGTTGTCCTGCACCAGGCCGAGCTCGGCGACGGCCCGCTCCAGACCGGCGTAGGCGGAGTCGTTGAACGACTGGTCGCCGCGGCCGCCCACGTCGAAGGCCAGGCCCACGCGCAGCGCGCTGGCGTCGGCGTTCGGGGCGATCGGGGCGGCGCTCGGGGCGGCGGCGCCGCCCGCGGCCGCGGGAGCGGCGTTGCGGGCGCACTCGGTGCCCGCGGCGTCACCGCCCGCCGCGGGGGTGCCGGTGTCGCGGGCACAGCCCGCGAGGACCAGTGCACTGCTCAGCACCGCGGCGGCGAATGCCATACCTCTTCTGTGACGCACGGGGACGTGCCTCCTGTTCCGGCCGGCACCTCGTGGGCCCCGGGATCTCGCTGGGAGCGGCGCAGCGCTGCGCGACGGCGAACCGTAAACCCGGCGGACGGGGGTTGACCATGGCCGTGACCGAATCGTCGGCTCCGGTGGGTGAGCGCCCCGTGAGCACCCGGTGATCGGCATGTGCCACATTCGACCGATGGACGAGGTCACGACGACGGTCGCCGCCCCACCGGAACGGGTGTGGGCGTTGGTCACCGACATCACGCGGATGGGCGAGTGGAGCCCCGAGAGCACCGGCGGGCGGTGGCGCGGCGGGGCGACGGGGCCCGCCACGGGGGCGCGGTTCGTCGGCGGGAACCGCAACGGGTGGGTGCGCTGGAGCACCCACTGCCGCGTCGTGGAGTGCACGGCACCGTCGCGGTTCGCGTTCACCGTCGCCGAGAGCCGGATGACGTGGGGCTGGCGGCTCGAGCCCGACGGCGACGGCACCCGGCTCACCCAGTGGCGCGAGCGGACCGGCACCCCGAACGTCGCCGTCCGGGCGCTGGCGGCCAGCGGGCTGCTGGGCCGCGACCGCGAACAGCTCATGGTCGACGGCATGCACCGCACGGTCGCGGCGGTGAAGGCGGCGGCGGAGCGCTGACCGCGCCCCACGGCCAGGTGCTCGCGCACAGGGGGCGGGCTCGCGCACAGGTCGCACCGTGTGCGAGCGACCGGTTCCCGTGCGCGAGGCCGGTTCCCGTGCGCGGGACCGGTTCCCGTGCGCGGGACCGGTTCCCGTGCGCGGGACCGGTGACGGCGGGCGCCCGCGGGTGCGGCCGGTCGTAGAGTGCGCGGGCGTGCGCTGGATCGCGGCGGCGGGGCTGGTGGTCGGGCTGCTCACCGGGGCCGCGGCACCGGTCGCGCCGGGGTGCCCGGGCCAGGCCGCTCCCCCGGGCCCGGCCGCGGTGGAGGAGGCCGCCGGGCCGCCCGCGCTCCCGGTGCCGGCGGAACCGGTGGGCGGGCTCGGGGTCTGCGGTGACGCCGTGGCCGGGGGCGGCGCCGTGCCCGTCGAGCTGGCGTGGCCCGCGCCCGGCGCCGCGACGCCGGTGCCCGGGGCGCCCGTACCCGCCCCGGCGGCCGCGTTCGTGCTCGCCGACCTCGACACCGGGGCCGTGCTCGCCGCCCGCGCCCCGCACGCCCGCCACCGACCGGCGTCGGCGATCAAGGTGCTGACGGCGATCGTCGCCCTGCGCGACCTCGATCCCGACCTCGTCGTCGACGGCACCGCCGAGGACCTCCGGATCGAGGGCAGCCGCGCCGGTATCGGCCCCGGTGGCCGCTACACCGTCCGCCAGCTGCTGCAGGGGTTGCTGCTGAACTCCGGCAACGACACCGCGGCCGCGCTGGCCAGGGCCCTGGGCGGCGACGCGGCCACCGTCGCGGCGATGACGGCGACGGCCGCCGGGCTCGGGGCGCTGGACACCCGCCCGGCCACCCCCTCCGGCCTCGACGGTCCGGGCGGCGCGTCGAGCGCCTACGACCTCGCGCTGCTGTTCCGGGTGGCGATGCGCGACCCGCTGTTCGCCGCCACGATCGCGACGCCGTCGGTGCCCTTCCCCGGCTACGGCGACATGCCGGGGTTCGAGCTGTCCAACTCCAGCCGGTTCCGCACCGGCTACCCGGGCGCCCTCGGCGGCAAGACCGGCTTCACCGACGCCGCCCGGCACACCTTCGTCGGGGCCGCGGAACGCGGCGGCAGGCGGCTCGTCGTGGCGCTGGTGCGCGGCGAACAGTCCCCCGTGCCGATGACGGCGCAGGCCGCGGCCCTGCTCGACCTCGGCTTCGCGCTGCCGCCCGGCGTCGCGCCACTGGGGACGCTGGTGGACGCACCCCCGGTGGTCGCCGCACCGGGCCCGGGTGGCGCGCCGCCGTCCCCCGCCCCGGCCGACCCGGCTCCGAGCCCGGACGACCCGGCCGGGCCGGGGTGGATCGTGCCCGTCGGCGCGGTGGTGGCGCTGGTCGTGCTGGTGACGGTCGTCCTGCGCCGCCGGAGACGGTGAGGAGTCCTCCGGTCAGTCCCGGCGCCGCCCCCGCAGCAGGCCGGCTCCGAGCACCCCGGCGATCGCCCCGGCCCCGACGAGCCCGGCCGCGGTCCCGGCAGCGGGCCCCGAGCGGACCGTCACCTCCGAGTGGATCACCGCGGGCCCCGGGACCTCGACCTCCTCCTCCTGCTCGTTCTCCCGCGACGTCGCCGCCCAGGCCGTGACGAACAGGATGAACCGCGAGGTGAAGAAGGCGAACACCATCAGACCGATGAACGGGCCGATGATCTGGCCGGTCGGCGACTCCGTCACCGACGCCAGGTAGACCGTCATGACCTGCTTGAGCACCTCGAACCCGACGGCGCCGAGCACCGCCGCCTTCGCCGCGCTGCGCAGCGTGGCGTGCTCGCGGGGCAGCCGGGCGATCACCCACAGGAAGATCAGCCAGTTGGCCGCGAGACCGAGCAGGACGCCGAACAGGCCGAGGAGGAACTTCGCCCAGCCCTGCTCGGCCAGCCCGACGAACTCGAGGATCGTGCCCGTGAACCCGAACACGAGGCCGGTGATCGCGAACGAGCCGATCATGGCGGCGCCGAGGCCGACCAGGGTGAGCAGGTCGAACAGCGTCTTCTTGACGATCGCCGGGGCGGTCGGTGGCTGACCCCACTGCTCCGACAGCGCCTCGCGCAGGTTCGACATCCAGCCGATCCCGGTGTAGAGCGCGCCGAGCAGGCCGATGATCCCGATCGTGTTGCGGGACTCGATCGCGTTGTCGACGATCGGGTTGATCAGGTCGTCCAGGCCGGCCGGGGCGTTCGCGCTGATGCCGGCCTTGAGCTGGTCGAGCAGGTCGGGCTGCAGGAACAGCACGTACCCGAGCGCGGCCACCGAGACCAGGATCAGCGGGAACAGCGCCAGCACGGAGAAGTAGGTGATGGCCGCGGCGTAGTGGTCGCCGTGCCGCTCGGTGTAGCGGGCGCCGGCACGCACCAGGTGGTCGAGCCAGGCGTAGCGGGCTCGGTAGCGCTCCAGGAGCGTCGGCTCGGCGGGCTTCTCCGCCTCCGCGGCCCTGGCCCGGACGGCGTCCGCGTCCTTGTCGACGGCAACAGCCACGCTTCACGTCCTCAGGTGTCAGGTCGGGGGCAGGAACCCGATCTTGTCGTGGACGGCGGCCAGTGTCGCGCTCGCGACCTCGCGCGCCCGGGTGGCGCCGCGGGCGAGCACCCGGTCGAGTTCGGCCGGGTCGTCCAGGTAGCCCTGTACCCGTTCTGCGAGCGGAGCAGTGAAATCCGCGACGATCTCGGCGAGATCCTTCTTCAGGTCGCCGTAGCCCCTGCCCGCGTAGTCGCCCTCCAGCTCGGCGATCGTCCGCCCGGACAGCGCCGAGTGGATCGTGAGCAGGTTGGAGACCCCGGCCTTCGCCTGCGGGTCGTAGCGGATCTCCCGCTCGGCGTCGGTGACCGCCGAGCGGATCTTCTTCGCGTTGACCTTCGGGTCGTCGAGCAGGTTGACGATCCCGCCCGGCGCGGAGCTCGACTTGCTCATCTTGGCCGACGGGTCCTGCAGGTCCTGGATCTTCGCCGTGCCCGCGAGGATGTAGGGCTCCGGGACCACCAGCGTGCGCCCGAAGCGGGAGTTGAAGCGCTGGGCCAGGTCGCGCGTCAGCTCGACGTGCTGGCGCTGGTCCTCGCCGACGGGGACGCGGTCGGCGTTGTAGAGCAGGATGTCGGCGGCCTGCAGGATCGGGTAGGTGAACAGCCCGATCGACACGCGATCGGCCTGCTGCTTGGCCGACTTGTCCTTGAACTGCGTCATCCGGCTGGCCTCGCCGAACCCGGTGAGGCAGCCGAGCACCCACTCGAGGCGGGCGTGCTCGGCCACGTGCGACTGCACGAACACGGTGCAGCGCTGCGGGTCCAGCCCCAGCGCGAGCAGCTGCGCCACCCCGTTGCGGGTGCGGGCGGCGAGCGTCTTCGGGTCGTGCTCGACGGTGATCGCGTGCAGGTCGGGCACGAAGTAGAACGCGTCGTGGTCGTCCTGCAGGGCCACCCACTGCCGCACCGCGCCCAGGTAGTTGCCGAGATGGAACGAGTCGGCGGTCGGCTGGATGCCGGACAGCACCCGTGGGCGGCGGTCGGTGGGCGTGCTCATGGCGTCATCCTTCCAGCCGCCGCGACCGTGTTCTCCCGCCGGTAGCGTCGGGCACAGGCCGTCGGAGGAGGAACCCGTGACGCTGTTCGTCGCCCAGGAGACCGACACGGACGACAACCCCTACCTGCTCGGGGTGCACGCCCCCGTCCGCGACGAGATCACCGCCGACGACCTGGAGGTGGTCGGCGAGATCCCGCGCGACCTGAACGGGGTCTACCTGCGCAACGGGCCCAACCGCCGCTACGACGCGCCCGGTCGCTACCACTGGTTCGACGGCGACGGCATGGTCCACGCGATGGCGTTCGAGAACGGCACGGCGCGCTACCGCAACCGGTACGTCCGCACGGCGGCCCTCACCGCCGAGGAGGCCGCCGGGCACGCGCTGTGGAGCGGGGTCATGGAGTCCCCGCGCGGCAACCCGGTCGGCACCGCCCGCGGTCTGCCGTTCAAGGACAGCGCCAACACCGACCTCGTCCACCACGACGGCCGGGTGCTGGCCACCTGGTACCTGTGCGGGCAGCCGATGAGCCTCGATCCGCTGTCCCTGGAGACGATCGGCGCCGAGACGTTCCTGGGCACGCTGCGCGGTGACGTGATGGCGCACCCGAAGTCCGACGAGGCCACCGGCGAGCTGATGTGGTTCGACTACGGCGCCCGCGACCCGCTGCTGCGCTACGGCGTCGTCGGCGCCTCGGGCCGGGTCGAGCACGAGGTCGCGATCGACCTGCCCGGCCCGCGGCTGCCGCACGACATGGCGGTCACCGAGAACTTCTCGATCCTCATGGACCTGCCGCTCGTGCAGGACGCCGAGGCCGCGCGGCAGGGCCGGCACAAGATCACTTTCGACCGGGGGACGCCCTCACGGTTCGCGGTGGTCCCCCGCCGCGGCACCGAGGTCCGCTGGTTCACCGCGGAGCCCTGCTACATCTACCACGTCGTCAACGCGTTCGAGGAGGGTCGCACCATCGTCCTCGACGTCTGCCGGGTCACCCGCCCGGAGCCGGTGCCGACCCGCCCCGGGCCACTGGGCAAGCTGCTCGGCTACCTACGCCTGGACGCCCGCCTGCACCGCTACGTGTTCGACCTCGACACCGGCACCACCACCGAGACCCGGCTCGACGACGCCAACACCGAGTTCCCCTCGATCGACACCCGGATGACCGGCCGGGCCGCCCGTTACGCCTACACCGTGCACATCGCCGACACCGAGACCGTGCTGTTCGACGGCCTGCTGCGGTACGACCGCGTCACCGGCGAGCGCCAGGAGCACCGCTTCGGGCCGGGCCGCTACGGCAGCGAGGCCCCGTTCGCCCCCCGGGACGGCTCGCGGGGCGAGGACGACGGCTACCTGGTGTCGTTCGTGACCGACGAGCGCACCGGCCGCAGTGAGGTGGAGATCCTGGACGCCGCGGACCTCACGGCCGGTCCGGTGGCCAGGGTGCTGCTGCCGCAGCGCGTGCCGGTGGGCTTCCACGCCACCTGGGTGCGCGCCGACCAGCTCCGGACGCCGGCGTGAGGGTCCCGGGCCCGTGACCGGACGGACCCCCGAGGTGGAGCGGTTCTGGCGGGAGTTCTGCGCGGCGACGGGGACGGACCCCGGCACGCGCTGCGACGTCTGGCGCTTCGGTGACTCCGCGGCGTTGGCCGACGAGCTGCTGGAGCTGGTGCTGCACGGCCCGAAGCGGGCCACCGCGGGGCTGCTGCTCGACCACGAGCTCGACGGTGACCCGCTGCCCGAGGTCGGGGGCCTGAGCGTCGTGCTCGACGGCCGCGACCGGCCCCGGGTCGTGCTCCGGACCACCGGGGTGGAGGTCACGCCGTTCCGCGCCGTGGACGCGGCCTTCGCCTGGGACGAGGGCGAGGGCGACCGGACGCTGGCGTCGTGGACCGCCGGCCACGAGGCCTACTTCCGACGGTCCCTCGACGCCCGCGGCATGGCCTTCGACCCCGACCTCCCGTGCGTCCTGGAACGCTTCACGATCGCCTGGACGCCCTGAGGGTGCCGGCCGCCGCACGACTCAGTCCTGCGGCTCGGGCTCCGGTTCCGCAGCGGCGCGGATCACCTGCACCGTGCCGTTCTCCAGGTCGATCGGCCCGAGCCGCCACGGCTGCCCGTCGCCGGACTCGCCGCCCTCGTCGCTGATCTCCGGACCGGGGAAGAGACTGCCCAGAACACCCATACCCCGACGCTACGCCAGCGGCAGCAGCCGCGGCCCCGCCCCCGCGGCGGGCTCCAGGCGCGACGGGGAGCCCACGTAGGTCGTCGTCCGCTGACGGACCGGGCGGCCGGCCGCGTGCGCGATCGCCGCCAGCTCCGTCACGGTGCGGGCGCTGCCGTTCTCCGAGCCCGCCATCCGGCTGATCGTCTCCTCCATCAGGGTGCCGCCCATGTCGTCGGCACCGCCGCGCAGGATGTCGGCGGACAGGTCGTCGCCGAGCTTCACCCACGAGCACTGGACGTGGTCGATCCGACCGTGCAGCGCGAGGCGGGCGACGGCGTGGACGGCGCGGTTGTCGCGCTCGGTGGGCCCGGGACGGGCCAGGCCCGCGAGGTAGATCGGCGCGTTGTGGTGCACGAAGGGCAGCGGCACGAACTCGGTGAAGCCCCCCGAGCGGTCCTGCTGCCGGGCCAGCGTGCGCAGGTGACCCAGCCAGTGCCGCGGCTCGTCGACGTGGCCGTACATCATCGTGGAGCTCGACGGGATGCCGAGCCGGTGCGCGGTGCCGACCACCTCCAGCCACTGCGCGGCGGGCAGCTTGCCCTTGGTCAGCACCCAGCGGACCTCGTCGTCGAGGATCTCCGCGGCGGTGCCGGGGATCGAGCCGAGCCCGGCGTCGCGCAGCTCGGTGAGCCACTCCTCGATCGAGACGCCCGCCTTCGCCGCCGCCGACACGATCTCCATCGGCGAGAACGCGTGCACGTGCATGTCCGGGACGGCGGCCTTCACCGCGCGGACGAGGTCGGCGTAGAAGGTGACGGGCAGCTGCGGGTCGATGCCGCCCTGCACGCACACCTCGGTGGCGCCGTCGCGCGCCGCCTCCACCGCGCGGGCCGCGACCTCGTCGAGGGACAGGCGGAACGCGTCGGCGTCGCGCTCGCGCTGGGCGAACGCGCAGAACCGGCAGCCGACGTAGCAGACGTTCGAGAAGTTGATGTTGCGGTTGACGACGTAGGTGACCTCGTCGCCGACGACGTCGCGGCGCAGGTCGTCGGCCAGGCGGGTGAGCTCCTCCAGCGCCGGGCCCTCGGCGAGGATCAGCGCCATCGCGGCGGCGTCGTGGGCCGGGTCGAGCAGCGCGGCCGGGTCCGTGGACGCCAGCGCGAGCCCGGCGCGCACGTCGGAGTCGAGCCGCTCGGGAGCCGACCGCCGGGTGGCGTCGAGCTGTTCCCGCAACGAGTCCCAGTCGCCGTAGACCGAGGCGAAGTCGCCACGGCGGTCGTCGGTGCGGCCCTCGGTGTCGATCGCGGCGTGCAGGTCGGTGCGGCCGGTGGAGGCGAACCCGCCGTCGGGCTCCTGCCACGGCCTGCCCTCGACGACGGCGCTCTCGTCCGCGAGGCCGTCGGCATCGGCGAGCGCGGCGACGTGGGCGTGCAGCCGGGTGTCGATCCACGGCGAGCCCGCCCGGACGTACCCCGGGTACACCGTGAGGCGCTCGCGCAGCGTGAACCCGGCGGCGGCCGACCGGGTGGCCAGCTCGTCGATCGCGGGCCACGGCCGCTCGGGGTTGACGTGGTCGGCGGTGACGGGCGAGACGCCGCCCCAGTCGTCGATGCCGGCGCGCAGCATCAGCGCGAACTCACTCCCCACCAGGTTGGGCGGGGCCTGCACGCGCATCTTGGGCCCGAGCACGATCCGGGTGACGGCGATGGTGGCGGCGAGGTCGTCGAGGTCGGCGTCGGGGTCGTTGCGCATCGCGGTGTCCGGCTTCGCCCGGAAGTTCTGGACGATCACCTCCTGGATGTGCCCGGCCGCGCGGGCCGCGGCCCGGATCGCGAAGACCGACTCGGCCCGCTCGGTCCGGTTCTCCCCGATCCCGATCAGGATGCCGGTGGTGAACGGCACCCCGACGCGCCCGGCGTCGGTGAGAGTGCGCAGCCGGACCGCGGGCTCCTTGTCGGGGCTGCCGTAGTGCGGGCCGCCGGGCTCGCTCCACAGCCGTGTGGCCGTCGTCTCCAGCATCATCCCCATCGACGGTGCGACGGGCTTGAGCCGCGTCAGGTCCTCCCAGGACAGGACGCCGGGGTTGAGGTGCGGCAGCAGCCCGGTCTCCTCCAGCACCGCGATCGCGCAGGCGCGGACGTAGTCGAGCGTGGAGTCGTAGCCGCGGGCGTCGAGCCACTCGCGGGCGGCGGGCCAGCGGGCCTCGGGGCGGTCGCCCAGGGTGAACAGCGCCTCCTTGCACCCCGCGGCGGCGCCGGCGCGGGCGATCTCCAGCACCTCGTCGCGCTCGAGGAACGCGGCCGGGAGCCTGTGCGGGACGGTGGCGAAGGTGCAGTAGTGGCAGCGGTCCTGGCACAGGCGGGTGAGCGGGACGAACACCTTGCGCGAGTACGTGACGACGCCGGGGCGGCCCTCGGCGACCAGCCCGGCGTCGCGGACGCGGGAGGCGACGGCCAGCAGCTCGTCGAGGTGCTCGCCGCGCGCGGCGAGCAGGACGGCGGCCTCGGCGACGTCGATCACCGCGCCGTCGCGGGCCCGCCGCAGCGCCCGCCGGAGCGAGGCGTCGGTGGGCGCGGTTTCGGGGAGCAGGTCGGCCATGTCCCGACAGTATGTTCCCGCCGCGCCCGCGGTCGACCCGATCTGGACAGCGTTGAGGAAGCGGTGTGAACTCGGCCCGTGCGGCGGTACGTGTGTGCGGTCTTCTGCGCCTGCCTGCTCGCCGCGTGCGCCCCGGCGGCGCAGCGGCCGGTCCTCCCCCTGGTCGTGGTCCTGCACGGCCTCGGCGGCACCGGCGACGGCACGTACTCCTACGGCTTCGACGACGTCGAGGGCATCGTGGTCGCCCACCCCGACGGCGTCGACCGCTCCTGGAACGCGGGCGCCTGCTGTGGCGGGGCGCACGCCCGCGGGATCGACGACGTGGCCCGGCTCGACGCGCTCGTCGCCCGGATGGTCTCGCGCGGCGGCGTCGACCCCGACCGGGTGTACGCCGTCGGCTTCTCCGGCGGCGGGATGATGGCCTACGCCTGGGCGTGCGGGTCGCACACCCTGGCGGGGATCGGTGTCGTCGGGGGCGCGCGGGTGGCCCCGTGCCCCGACCCCGGACCGGTCGCGGTGGTGGCCGTGCACGGCGACGCCGACGCGGGCGTGCCGATCGGCGGCGGTGTCGGCCCGCAGAGCGTCACCGGCTTCGACTACCCGTCGCTGGAGGAGTCGCTGGCCCCGTTCCGCGACGCCGTGCGGATCGTGCGCCCCGGCGTCGGCCACGAGTGGGAGCCGGGCACCGCGCGGCTGTTGTGGGAGCGGCTACGGACGGCGGTCAGGCCACGTCGGCGGGGGTGCCGCCGGTGACGGCCACGAGTTCGGCGAAGGTCGTCGGGAACACCGCGTGCGCGATGCCGCCCGCCGCCCACACCTCGTCGTAGGCCTCCAGCGCGCGGTCGACGAGCGTGCGCAGCGGGGCCGGGTGCCCGACCGGGGAGACCCCGCCGATCACCTGCCCGGTGGCCGCGCGCACGAACTCCGGCGACGCCCGCCCGACCGTCCCGACCCCGAGCAGCGCCGCCACCCGGCCGGTGTCGACGCGGTGCGCCCCGGAGGTGAGGACGAGCAGCGGCTCGCCGTCGGCGTCGAAGACGAGCGAGTTGGCGATCTGCCCCACCTCGACGCCCAGCGCCGCGGCGGCCGCCGTGGCCGTGGTGACCGCGCCGGGCAGCACCTGCAGGCGGGCGACGCGGGCCGGGTCGGCCCCGGCGTCGCGCAGGGCGGCGGTGACCCGCTCGACGTTGCGGTGCACGGGGCCGGTCATCCCTCCTCCGCCAGCCGGGTGCCGGTGAGCTGGCCGCCGTCGGCCGGGGCGAGCACGCAGAACACCTGCCGCTGCCCGTACGACGGCGTGCCCGAGGTCGCGGTGTTCCGGGTGAACTCGGCCTCCGACGGCACCAGCGCGGTGACCGCCAGCCGGTCGGTGTCCGGGCCCGCGACGACACCGGACCCGAAGGTCAGCGCGCAGGCGGCGCGAGCGAAGTCGGGGAGCCCCGGCGGGAGGTCGAGGGCCTGCCGGCTGCCGAAGGTGTCGACGACGTCGAAGACCTCGGCGGCGTGCGGGGCGTCGCACTGCTCGGTGGCCGACGACAGGACCTGGACCCCCGGCTCGGGGGCGACCGCCAGGCAGTACTCGGAGGCGACGTCGAAGAGCGGCACGTCGCCGCCCTGGCCGTAGGTCAGGACCCGCACGTCCGGCCGCCCCGCCGCGGCGAGGGCGACACCGCCGAGAAGGCCCCCGACCACACCCACCAGCAGGCCCGCCACCAGCGCCGCCGCGATCCACCGCCACGGGCGGGCCGCCGCGGGCGGGGCCGCGAGCTGGCCCGTCACCGGCGCGGTGGGGCCCTCCGACGGCGGGCCGCCACCGGAGGCGAGCAGCGCCTCGGCCTGCGTCGCGGTGAGCCGGGCCTGCGGCGAGCGCTGCAGCAGCCCGGTGATCACCGGGCCGAGCGGCCCGCGGGTCCGCACCGGGGGCGGGTCGGTGTGCAGGACGGCCGAGATCGTGGCGGCCGTGGTCTCGCGGTCGAACGGGCCGTGGCCCTGCACCGCGTGGTAGAGCGTGGCGCCGAGCGCCCACAGGTCGGCGGCGGGCGTGGCCGGGCCGCCGTCGAGCCGCTCGGGCGACATGAACCCCGGCGAGCCGATCAGCGAGCCGGTCGTGGTGAGGCGCGGGTCGTCGACGGCCTGGGCGATGCCGAAGTCGGTGAGCTTGACCCGACCGCCCGCGCCGAGCATGACGTTGCCGGGCTTGACGTCGCGGTGCACGACCCCGCCGTCGTGCGCCACCCGTAGCGCGGCCAGCATGCGGCGGCCGATCTCGGTGGCCTGCCCCTCGTCGAGCGGCCCGGAGGCGGCGACCACCTGGGCGAGCGTGCGGGCCTCGATCAGCTCCATGACGATGTGGTCGACACCGTCGTCGGTGAGCACGTCGTAGACGGTGACGATGCCGGGGTCGTTGAGCCGACCCGCCGTGCGGGCCTCGCGCAGCAGCCGCTCGCGGAACAGCAGCCGCTCCCGCTCGGGCAGCCCGGCCGGCAGGTGCAGCTCCTTGACGGCGACGTGGCGGCCCATCACCCGGTCCTCGGCCCGCCACACGATGCCCATGCCGCCGCGACCCAGCTCGGCCAGCACCACGTACCGGCCGCCGATGACGCGTGTGGGGATCACGGACCGTACTCCACGGTCACGGGTGCGTGGTCCGACCAGCGCTGCGCGTGGCTCGCCGCCCGCTCGACGACGGCCGAGCGGGCGCGGGCGCCGAGCCCGGGCGTCGCCACGTGGTGGTCGATGCGCCAGCCGGTGTCGTTGTCGAAGGCCCGGCCGCGGTAGGACCACCACGAGTACGGCCCGTCGACGCCCGGGTGCCGCTCGCGCACGACGTCGACCCAGCCGTCGCGGCGCAGCGCGGCCAGCCACTCGCGCTCGTGCGGCAGGAACCCCGAGTTCCGGACGTTGCCGCGCCAGTTGCGGATGTCGGCCTGCGCGGGCGCGATGTTCCAGTCGCCGCAGACGAGCACCTCGCGGTCCTCCGCGGCGGCCTTCTCCCGGCGCAGCGCGAGGTAGGGGGCGAAGGAGGCGAGGAAGCGGTCCTTCTCGTCCTGCTTCGGCGTGCCGACGGTGCCGTTGGGCAGGTACAGCGACGCGATCGTGACACCGGGCAGGTCGACCTCCAGGTAGCGGCCGGACCCGGCGAACTCGTCGTCCTCGATCCCGGTGCGGACGGCCCCGGGCTCGGCGCGGCTGAGGATCGCGACCCCGCTGCGGCCCTTCGCGGACAGGCACGGTGCGAACCGGGCGTGCCAGCCGTCGAACAGGCCGGGCGGGATCTCCTCGGGCTGCGCGCGCGTCTCCTGCAGGCAGACGACGTCGGCCGCGGTCGCGGCCAGCCAGCCCGCGAACCCCTTCGCCGCGGCGGCCCGGATCCCGTTGACGTTGACGGAGGTGACGACCAGCACCCCGGCAGAATCCCTCAGCCGCAGTCGCTGCCCGGCACGGGGGTCAGGTAGGTGTCGGAGACGAAGCGCCCGTCCTCCAGCTGGCGGAACCCGTCGGTGACGGTGCGGGTGGCGTCCAGCACCGTGCCGCGGTCCAGCGCGCCCAGCAGCTCGGACTGCTCGGCGGGCCCGGCGCGCACGTTGAGCTGGTCGGTGGTGACCTCGACCTGGCAGCCCGTCGACCCGTCGGCCCCCGCCGTGCCCGAGCCCCGGTCGATCATCGCGAGCACCGTGAGGACGACCCCGAGGATGACGACGAAGGTCCAGCTCCGGTACGCCTCGACGCCCGGGCGCGTGAAGGTGGGGCGCTTGATTCCCAGGGGCACCGACCCACGGTAGCCGTCCGATGACCCCCGGGACACGGGGCACGCAGCCGGGGTGTTAACAGAACGGCCGTACGGTATAGCGTGACGGCAAGGTCCCGCGTACCCGATCACCGAGGCAGGCCAGCACACGATGAAGGTCATCTACACCTACACCGACGAGGCACCGGCACTGGCGACCCACTCGCTGCTCCCCGTCGTCGAGGCGTTCCTGGGCAAGGCGGGCGTCGACGTCGAGACCCGCGACATCTCCCTCGCCGCCCGCATCCTGGCCGCGTTCGGGCTGGTGCCCGACGCGCTGGCCGAGCTGGGCGAGCTGGCGAAGACGCCTGAGGCCAACATCATCAAGCTGCCCAACGTCAGCGCGTCGATCCCGCAGCTCAAGGCCGCGATCGCGGAGCTGCAGAAGGCGGGCTTCGACGTCCCCGACCACCCGCACGACGCCTACGACGCCGTCAAGGGCAGCGCGGTCAACCCGGTGCTGCGCGAGGGCAACTCCGACCGCCGCGCCCCGGCGTCGGTCAAGGGCTTCGCCAGGGCCCACCCGCACTCGATGGGCGCCTGGTCGCCGGACTCGGCCTCGCACGTCGTCACGATGGAGGACGGCGACTTCCGGCACTCCGAGCGCTCGGTCACGATCGGCGCCGACGACACGCTGCGCATCGAGCACGTCGCCGCCGACGGCACCGTCACCGTGCTCAAGGAGACGCTCCCGGTGATCACGGGCGAGATCGTCGACGCCGCGGTGATGCGCCGCGAGGCGCTCGACGCGTTCCTCGCCGCCCAGGTGGCCGACGCCCGCGAGCGCGGCGTGCTGTTCTCGGTGCACCTGAAGGCCACGATGATGAAGGTGTCGGACCCGATCCTGTTCGGGCACGCCGTCACCGCCTACTTCGCCGACGTGTTCGCCCAGTACGGCGACGAGCTCGCCTCCGTCGGCGCCAACCCCAACGACGGCCTGGCCAGCGTGCTCACCGCGCTGGAGAAGCTGCCCGCCGCCACGCGCGAGGCCATCGAGAAGGCGATCACCGCGGGCTACGAGTCCGGACCGTCGCTGGCGATGGTCGACTCCGACCGCGGCATCACCAACCTGCACGTGCCCAGCGACGTCATCATCGACGCCTCGATGCCCGCGGCGATCCGCTCGTCGGGGCAGATGTGGAACGCCGCGGGCGAGCTGCAGGACACCAAGTACGTCATCCCGGACTCCTCCTACGCCGCCCTCTACGCCGAGACGGTCGACTTCTGCCGCGAGCACGGCGCCTTCGACCCCACGACGATGGGCACCACCCCCAACGTCGGCCTGATGGCGCAGAAGGCCGAGGAGTACGGCAGCCACGACAAGACCTTCGAGATCCCGGCCGCGGGCACCGTCCGCGTCGTCGCGGGCGACGGGTCGGCGCTGCTGGAGCACGAGGTCGCCGAGGGCGACATCTGGCGCGCCTGCCAGACCAAGGACGCCCCGATCCGCAACTGGGTGGAGCTGGCCGTCTCCCGCGCCCGCGCCACCGGCGCCCCCGCGGTGTTCTGGCTCGACGAGACCCGCGCGCACGACGCCGAGGTGCTGCGGAAGGTGCGGGCCCAGCTCGACGAGCTCGACACCGACGGGCTGACGATCGAGGTCCTCGACGTCGCCGCCGCCACCCGCTACACCCTGGACCGGGCCAGGCGCGGCGAGGACACCATCTCCGTCACCGGCAACGTGCTGCGCGACTACCTCACCGACCTGTTCCCGATCCTGGAGCTGGGCACCAGCGCCAAGATGCTCTCGATCGTGCCGCTGATGAACGGCGGCGGGCTGTTCGAGACCGGGGCGGGCGGCTCGGCGCCCAAGCACGTGCAGCAGCTCGTGAAGGAGAACCACCTGCGGTGGGACTCCCTCGGCGAGTTCCTGGCGCTCGCGGTCTCGCTGGAGTTCCTGGGCGACAAGACCGACAACCCGCGGGCGACCCTGCTCGGGAAGGCTCTCGACGAGGCCACCGGGAAGCTGCTGGAGACCGGGAAGTCGCCCTCGCGCAAGGTCGGCGAGATCGACAACCGCGGCAGCCACTTCTACCTGGCGCTCTACTGGGCCCAGGCGCTCGCCGCCCAGACCGACGACGCGTCGCTGGCCGCCGACTTCGCCCCGCTCGCGCAGCGGCTCGCCGAGGCGGAGGACACGATCGTCGGGGAGCTGGCGGCGGTGCAGGGCAGCCCCGTCGACCTCGGCGGCTACTACCACGTGGACAAGGAGAAGGCGGACGCGATCATGCGCCCGTCCGCCACCTTCACCGCGGCGCTGACGGAGCTCTGACCCGGGTGGACGGCACCCTCACCCGATCCGGTCGGGTGGGGGTGCCGTTCGCGTGTCGGGCTCGGCCGCGTACTCGCCGGGCGTCAGGCCGGTGACGGTGCGGAAGTCACGGGTGAGGTGGGCCTGGTCGGCGTAGCCGAGCTCGGCCGCCACCCCCGCCAGGTCGACCGCGTCGGCCCGCAGCCGCGCGGCGGCCTCCTGCAGGCGGCGGCGCTGGATCAGCCACTTCGGGTGCAGCCCGAGGCGGCGGGCCAGCAGCCGCTGCAGGGTGCGCTCGCGGATGTCGAACTTCGCGCAGACCTGGCCCACCCGCCGCACCTGCGGGTCGCCCTCCACGTACTCGACGATCGCGTTGACCAGCCGCCCCTCGTCCTCGACGGGCGGCAGCCGCTCCAGCTCCCGCTCCAGGACCGCGACCGCGGCGAGCCGGCTCGCGGCGTCGGCCCCCATCACGTCGCGGATCCGGGTGGTCAGCCCCGGCCCGTCGACGCCGGGTGCCTGCGCCAGGTCGACGAACCGGTCGGTCAGCTCGCGGACCGGCCGGCCCCACACCGGCGCACCGGCCGCGGGCTGCAGCATCGCCCCGACCGCCCAGCCGTCGCCGGCCAGCTCGGTGACCGACAGCCCGGTCCGCGGTCCGTAGAGGCGGGCGTAGGAGTCGGCCACCACCACCAGGCACACGGGGTACTGCAGCACGCGCTGGCGCGACACGGTGCCGGGCGGCAGCGACCAGACCGGCACCCAGTAGCGGCGCACCAGGTCGGCGAGCCCGGGGCCGGGGGCGTAGCGGTGCACCGGCGGGCTGAACCCGGTGGCGTCGCGCAGGTGTGCGTGCTCCACCGGGTCGATGGCGCGGGGACGGCCGTCCACGTACGGCATTCTCCCTGTTCCGGCGCGGTCGGGTGGTGCATGGTGCGGTGTGTGCACCGCACCACCATCCATCTCACCGACGCGCAGCGCGACGTGCTCGACGCGCGCGCCGGCGCCGAGGGGGTCTCCTGGGCCGAGTTCATCCGCCGGATGCTCGACCGGTCGCTGCAGGGCGAGCCGGACCGGCTCACCGCGGATCTCGCCGCCATCCGGGATTCCTTCGGCACGCTGGGTGACGAGGAGATCGTCGTGGGCCGGGACGACGGACCGTAAACCGGTTGCGTGCAGCCGTAACGTAGATCGACGTGCTGTCGCCCTATCCGCAGCTCGTGATCGCCGGATTCCGCCGCCACTCGACCTACCGCCAGGCCGCCCTCGCGGGCCTGACCACCAACATCGTCTTCGGGCTGCTGCGCGCCGCCGTCCTGCTCGCCGTACTCGCCCAGCGCCCGGTCGTCGCCGGGTACGACGTGGCCGCCGCCGTCACCTTCGTCTGGCTCGGGCAGGGCCTGCTCACCGTCGTGCTGCTCTGGGGCGACACCGAGCTGGCCACCCGGATCCGCACCGGCGACGTCGTGATCGACCTGGGGCGGCCGTGGGACCTGCAGGCCGCGCTGCTCGCCGGCGACCTCGGGCGGGCCGGCTTCGCTGTGCTGGCCCGCCTCGTCCCGCCGATGGCCTTCGGCGCGGCACTGTTCCCGATCCGCTGGCCGGAGCGGCCCGCCACCTGGGCGCTGTTCGCGGTCGCCGCAATGCTCGCCGTGGTCGTCAGCTTCGGGATCCGGTTCCTGCTCAACGCCAGCGCCTTCTGGCTGCTCGACGCCCGCGGTGTGTTCGCCGTGTGGGGCGTGGTCGGCGGGGTGCTCTCGGGCCTGGTCATCCCGCTGGCGTGGTTCCCGGAGTGGGCGCGCACGGCACTGGCGTTCACGCCCGCGCCGTCGCTGTTCCAGACCCCGATCGACGTGTTCCTCGAGCGCGGGGAGCCGGTCGGGGCGCTGGCCGGGCAGGCGTTCTGGGCGGTGCTGCTGCTCGGCGTCGGCCGGGTCGTGCTGCACCGCGGGTCGCGACGGCTGGTGGTGCAGGGTGGCTGACCGCGTCCTGCTCCGGATCGTCGCCTCGCGGATCCGCAGCCAGCTCGCCTACCGCACCTCGTTCGCGCTGCACGTCGTCGCGCAGCTGATCGGGCAGGGCATCGAGCTGGTGGCGATCCTCGTGGTGTTCACCCAGGTCACGAGCCTGGGCGGGTTCGACCGGGACGAGGTCGTGCTGATGTACGCCCTCGCCGCCACCGCGTTCGGGCTCGCCGACCTGTCCGTCGGCCAGGTCGAGGAGCTGCCGACCTACATCCGCACCGGCGAGCTCGACGTCCTGCTGCTGCGCCCGCTCGGCACGCTCGTCCAGATCCTGTCGGCCGACATCGCCCTCAAGCGGGTGGGCAAGGTCGTCACCGGGCTCGCGGTCCTGGCGTACGCGTACGCGACCAGCGGCATCGACTGGACGCCCCTGCGGGTGCTCGTGGCGGCGACCGCACCGCTGTGCGGCGCGGTGATCTTCGGGGCGGTCTGGGTCGCGGCCAACACGGTGTCGTTCTGGGTCGTCGACGGCCGGGAGGTCGCCAACTCCGTCACCTACGGCTCGAACTTCGCCACCTCCTACCCGATCACCGTCTACGGGCCGTGGCTGCGCCGGGTCCTGTGCTTCGCGGTGCCCGGCGCGTTCGTCGCCTACTTCCCGGCGCTCGCGCTGCTCGGCCGGCCCGACCCGCTCGGGTTCCCGCTGTGGCTGCAGTACGCCCCGCCGCTCGTCGCCGCGCTCGCGGTGGGCGGGGCGGCACTCGTCTGGCGGGCCGGGGTCCGCCGCTACCAGGGGACCGGATCATGATCATCCAGACGCGGGGCCTCGGCCGTGACTTCGTCGTGCGCCGCACCCGGATCCCGGCCGTCGCCGACGTCGGCCTCGACGTCGAGCGCGGCGAGGCGGTCGGGTTCCTCGGCCCCAACGGCGCCGGGAAGTCCACCACGATCAAGATGCTGACCGGGGTGCTCGTGCCCACCGCCGGGACCGCGCGGGTGTGCGGGCTCGACCCGGTGCGCGAGCGGAAGGCCCTCGCCCGACGGATCGGCGTGGTGTTCGGGCAGCGCAGCCAGCTGTGGTGGGACCTCCCGCTCGCCGAGAGCTTCGCCCTGCACGGCGCGATCCACCGGGTCCCGGCCGCGCGGCACCGGGAGCGGCTCGACGAGTGCGTCGAGCTGCTGGACATGGCCGCGTTCCTGTCGACGCCGGTGCGCCAGCTCTCGCTGGGCCAGCGGATGCGCGGCGAGGTCACCGCGGCCCTGCTGCACTCCCCCGAACTGCTGGTCCTCGACGAGCCCACCATCGGCCTGGACCTCGCCAGCAAGGAGCGGCTGCGCACGTTCCTCGCGGCCGTCAACGCCCGCGGCGACGTGACGCTGCTGCTCACCACCCACGACCTGCCCGACGTCGAGCGGCTGTGCCGGCGCGTCGTCGTCATCGACAAGGGCCGCGTCCTCGTCGACGACGACCTGGCTACGCTGCGGCGGCGCTTCGCCGGGAACCGGACGCTGGTCGTCGACCTCGTGGAGCCGGCCGGGCCGCTGCACGGGCTCCACGGCGTCGTCGACGTGGCCGTGGAGGCGCAGGGGATGCGGCAGCGGCTGGAGTTCACCGGGTCCGCCGCCGGGCTGATCGCCGAGGCCGCGCGGCGGGTGGAGATCCGCGACGTCACCGTGGACGAGCCGTCGATCGAGGACCTGGTGCGCACCCTCTACGCGTCCTGACCCCGGGGGCCATGACGGGTGTCATCGATCCCGGTGATCGTCGGGACTGCCGGGGGGCGGGCGCGGCTCGGGATGCTCGGGCCATGATCCGATCCACGCGTGTCGCCACCGCACTGGCCGGTCTGTTCGTCGCGTCGGCCTGCGCCGCCCCCGGGCCCGACGCCGCCGGGCCCCCCGTACCCGAGCTGCGGTGGTCCGACTGCGCCTCCGACGCCGCGCTGGACTGCACCACCCTCACCGTGCCGGTCGACCGCGCCGACCCCGACGGCCCGGCGTTCGCGCTGCCCGTCGTCCGGATCCCGGCCGGTGACCCCGGGAACCGGATCGGTGCGCTCGTGCTGCACCGCGGCGGCCCCGGCTACAGCGTCGTCGACTACCTCACCGGGATCCGGTCGGGCGCGGTCCCGGACCCGCTGACGCCCGAGGTCTACGCCCGCTACGACGTGATCGCGCTCGACCAGCGCGGGGCGGGCGGGTCGCAGCCCGCGATGGTGTGCGGCGACGCGGCCCCCGATGTCCCCGCCCTCCCCGTCGACGACACCGAGCGCGCCGCCCGCCTCGCCGCCGACGAGGCGTTCGCGCGGTCCTGCGTGGAGGCCTCCGGCGAGATCATGGACCACCTCTCCACCGACGAGGCCGTCCGCGACCTGGACGCGCTGCGGGCGGGGCTCGGCGAGGAGCGGCTGAGCTTCGTCGGGCAGTCCTACGGCACGCTGTTCGGTGCGGTGTACGCGAACCTGTTCCCCGACCGCGTCGGCCGGTTCGTCCTCGACAGCGTGGTGGACCCGGCGGCGATCGCGGGCACCGAGCCGCTGCGCAGCACCCGCCTCGGCGGCGACGTGGCGACCGCGGAGACGATGGCGGAGTTCCTGCGGCTGTGCGCGGCGGGCGGCGAGCGCTGCCTGTTCGGCGCGGGCGACCCGGCCGGGGCGTGGGACCGCCTCACCACGGCGCTGCGCGAGGCGCCCGTGACGCTCACCGCCCCCGACGGGCGCACCGTGCGCCTGGGGTACTCCGAGGTGGTGTCGTGGGCCGGCAACTGGCTCTACCAGCCGAACCTGTGGGAGCAGCCGATCGCGGGCGCGTCGTTCCTGGCCCTCGCCGAGCAGGCCCTCGCCGACCCCACCGGGGAGGCGGGCACGCTGATGGCGCAGGTCCTGGTCAGCCTGCGCGACGACGCCGACCTCGTCGCCGCGCCCTACGCGGGCGCGCTCAACGCCACCGCGTTCGGCGTCAACTGCGCGGAGAACGAGTTCCCCGACGGCCCCGACGCGTTCACCGCGGCGGCGCCGACCGCGACGCCGCCGTGCCGCACTTCGGCGCGCTGCGGGCGTGGAACGACAGCGTGTGCAGCCGGTGGCCGGTGTCCGTCGAGGGCTACCGCGGCCCGTGGGACGCGCGGACCGACGAGCCGGTGCTGATCGTCAACAGCCGGTTCGACCCGGCCACCCCGCTCGCCGCGGCGCAGCGGCTGCACGACCTGATGCCGGGCAGCGCGCTGCTGGTGCACGAGGGCGTCGGGCACGTGGCCGCGCAGCAGTCGGCGTGCGTGGTGCAGGCCGCGGGCACCTACCTGACCGAGGGCACGCTGCCGGTCGAGGGCGCGACGTGCGCCCCCGACCGCGTCCCGTTCGGCTGAGCCCGGTTCAGCCGAGCTGGCCCGTCGAGGCGACCCCGGGGATCGCCCCGCCCCGGAACGCCTCGACGAACAGCGCGTGGTCCTCCCGGACGCGGGCGGAGTAGGAGTGGGCGAACTCGACCACCCAGTCGGCGAACTCCTGCTCCCGCCCGTCGAGCACGGCCAGGATCGCGTCCTCGGTGGAGAACGGCACCAGGGTGTGGTCGGCGTCGGAGTCGGCCACGCAGTGCACCTTCGCCGTGGCCCGGCCCAGGTACTCCACGACGGGCAGGATCTCCTCGGGCTCGGTGAGGTTGCTCCAGTCCAGGTCGTTCTCGTACGGCGAGACCTCGCTGACGACGAACCCGACGCCGTCGAGGTCGGTCCAGCCCAGCAGGCGGTCGGCGTGGGCCTGCAGCGCCCGCTGCGAGACCGCGGTGCGGTGGCCGTGGTGCTCGAACGCCCCCGCGATCTCCGGGTCGGTCACCACCCGGGACGGGGCGGCCACGTTGCCCTGCTTCATCGACACGACGACGTCGTTGTCGAGCGCCTCGTTGAGCCCCTCGATCAGCACGGTGTACGCGGGCAGCCCGGCGCTGCCGATGCCGAACCCGGACCGGCCGACCACGTCCTTCACCGTGTAGGCCACCCCGCGGAAGCGCTTGGACTCCGGGATCGAGTCGAGGTAGCGGGTGAACGCGTCGACGACGCGTCCCCGCTCGTCGTCGTCGAGGCGGCGGACGCCGGGCCCGTCGCGCAGGATCCGGTCGAAGCCCTCGGTCTCGGTGATGTCGTCGAGCAGCTCCACCCGCGTGCGCAGCCGCGCGAGCTGCAGCACCTGGCGGATCGCCCCCTCGGCGGTGCGCAGGTTCAGCGCGAAGGCGCGGTCGTCGTCCTTGTCGACGAACGTGCGCACCTGGTCGACGTAGCCGCGCACGTAGCCCCGCACGAGCGTGGTGATGTCGTCGTCGGAGATCGCCTTGCGCCAGCCCAGCAGCGCCATGCTCGCCGCGAACCGCAGGACGTCCCAGGTGAAGTGCCCGACGTAGGCCTCGTCGAAGTCGTTGACGTCGAAGATCAGGACGCCGTCGCCGTCCATGTAGGTGCCGAAGTTCTCCGCGTGCAGGTCGCCCTGGATCCACACCCGGCTCGTCCGCTCGTCCGCCCACGGGTCGTCCCGCTCCGCGACGTCGGCGTAGAACAGGCAGGCGCTGCCGCGGTAGAACGCGAACGGGTCGGCGGCCATCTTGCGGAACTTCGTCCGGAACGCGGCGGGGTTGGCGGACATGAGGTCGTCGAAAGCGTCCACGAGGGTGTCGACGATGCGCGCCGAACGGGTGACGGAGGCGTCGGTCATGCCGAGAAAGTAGCGGCTGTCACCCCCTACGGGGGACTCCTCAGACGAGCGCGAGCTGGCTGCGGGTGATGGTGACGGCCAGCAGCACGGTGACGACGCCCGGCACGGCGTAGCAGACGACGTCCAGGACGCGGCTGCGGATCGCGAGCAGCCCCACCCGTTCCGGCGGGAGCGCCACCCGCAGTGCGGCGGCGACCAGCAGCGCCCCGCCGAGCAGCACCCCGCCCTGGCGCCAGTGCTCGGTGAGCACGCGGGTCATGCCCGCGGCGGCGATCAGCAGGACGATCGCGGCGGGGGCCCACTCGGGCAGGCGGGTGCGCACGCCCTAGCCCCGCCCCGCCGCCTTCTCGGCCGCCTCCACGACGTTGGTCAGCAGCATCCCGCGGGTCATCGGCCCGACGCCGCCGGGCATGGGGGCGAGCAGGCCCGCGACCTCGGCCACCTCCGGGTCGACGTCGCCGGCCAGGCCCAGCTCGGTGCGCGTGACGCCGACGTCCAGGACGGTGGCGCCGGGGGCCACCATGTCGGCGGTGATCAGGCCCCGCACGCCGGCCGCGGCCACCACGACGTCGGCGCGGCGCACCTCGGCGGCCAGGTCGCGGGTGCCGGTGTGGCACAGGGTGACGGTGGCGTTCTCCGCGCGGCGGGTGAGCAGCAGGCCCAGCGGCCGCCCGACCGTGACCCCGCGCCCGACGACGGTGACCCGCTTGCCGGCCAGCTCGACGCCGTAGCGCCCGCACAGCTCGACGATCCCGCGCGGCGTGCAGGGCAGCGGCCCCGGCTCGCCGAGCACCAGCCGCCCGAGGTTGACCGGGTGCAGGCCGTCGGCGTCCTTCTCGGGGTCGACGCGCTCGAGTGCCGCACCGGCGTCCAGGCCCCGGGGCAGCGGGAGCTGGACGATGAAGCCGGTGCACGACGGGTCGGCGTTCAGCTCGTCGATGGCCGCCTCGACCTGCGCCTGCGTGGCGTCGGCGGGCAGCTCGCGCTGCAGCGAGGTGATCCCCACGCGGGCGCAGTCGCGGTGCTTTCCCCGCACGTAGGAGTGGGATCCGGGGTCGTCGCCGACGAGCAGCGTGCCCAGCCCCGGCGTGACGCCGGCGCCGGTCAGTTTCTCGACCCGCCCGGCCAGCTCGTCGAGGATCGTGGTCAGGGTCGCCTTGCCGTCCATCACGGTCGCCGTCACGCCCGCCATCCTCCCAGAGGTGGCCCGACCAGCCCTTCGGACAGGTAGAGATCCACCGAACTCGACGGGATCGGCCGCCTGACCAGCATCACATTCCGGTAGAGGTCATGATCTAGACCTTCGAAGGGGTGTTCAACGGCTGTGACGGCACGCACAATACGCGCTGACCGGCACTGACGCCGGAGAGCCACCTTACGAGAGGCATGGTCCATGAGTGTGGAGAGTGACGTCCAGTCCGGAGCACACGCCGCGGCCGATCCGGCTCCCCCGGCAGCACCCGCCGCCAACCCCGCGCTGCTGGGCCTGATGACCTTCATCCCCTCCGGCATCACCCTCGGTCTCTGGTTCGTCGGCTACCTCGACACCGCCACCGAGGCCGGCGGCATGATCCCGATCGTGGCACTGTCCGCGGGTCTGTTCCAGCTCATCGCCTCCATCGCGGCGCTGCGCGGCGGGGCCAGCACCGTGTCGGCGATCTTCGGGGTGTTCTCGGCCTTCTGGCTGAGCTTCGGCTTCCTGCTGATCGGCGCCACCAGCGGCTGGTGGGGCATCACGGCCGACAACCTGGCCAGCGTCCAGGGCACCTACCTGCTGTCCTTCCTGATCATCTTCGTGGTGCTCACCCTGGCCACGCTGCGCCTGCCGCTGACCTTCACCATCGGCTTCGTGCTGGTGTGCGTCACCTTCGCCCTGGCGTTCCTCGGGGTCACCACCGCCAACGCCAGCCTGTTCCCGCCGGCCGGCATCGCCACCTTCCTGTTCTGCATCGTGTTCGCCTACATCCTCGTGGACGGCATCGGTCAGGAGCTGGGTGGCAAGGCGCTGCCGCTGGGCAGCCCCATCCAGAAGTAACCCTCTCGACCCGGAGGCCCCGCCGCGCACCCGCGCGACGGGGCCTCCGTCATGTCGGCGGAGGCCCGGGTCAGCGGAAGTCGCGCGAACGGACCGCCACCGCCAGCTCCAGGCGGGTCAGCCGGTCGGCCACCAGGTTGAGCACCCCCTCCTCGCTGCGCTCCAGCCGCCCGCGCACCAGCAGCGCGGCGCTGCCGACCGCCACCGTGCGGTAGCGCGCCCACAGCCCCTCCGAGCAGGTCACGTTGAGCATCCCGCTCTCGTCCTCCAGGTTGACGAACGTGACGCCCTTCGCGGTGGCGGGCCGCTGCCGGTGGGTGACCAGGCCGCCGACCAGCACGCGCGGGGGTCGGCGCTCCGGGTCGCTCGGTGCGTCGAGGTCGGCGAGCCGGTCGATGCGCAGCGCACCGAGCCGGTCGAGGCGCTCGCGCAGATGCTGCACCGGGTGGCTGTCCGGGGAGACGCCGGTGGCCCAGACGTCGGCCACGGTGAGCTCGACGTCGGTCATGCCGGGCAGCGCGGGCGCGTCGAGGCCGACCGCGGTGCCCGGGAGCTGGTCGGGCCGCACCGACGCCACCACGCCCGCCGCCCACAGCGCCGAGCGCCGGTCCACACCGAAGCAGCCGAACGCCCCCGCCGTGGCCAGCGCCTCGGCCTGCGGCCCGGTGAGCCGCACCCTCCGGGAGAGGTCGGCGAGGTCGCGGAACGGGCCGCGCAGGTCGCGCTCGGCGTCGATCAGCTCGGCCAGGTCGGGCCCGATCCCGCGCACCTCCGCGGTGCCCAGCCGGATCGCGAACCCGCCCTCGCTGCGCGGATCGCTCTGCAGCAGCGCCTCGGACCGGCCGTGGTTGACGTCCGGGCCGCGGGCGAGCACCCCGTGCCGCCGGGCGTCGGCCACCAGCGACTGCGGCGAGTAGAACCCCATCGGCTGCGAGTTGAGCAGCGCCGCGCAGAACGCGGCCGGGTGGTACCGCTTGAACCAGGCGCTCCAGTACACCAGCGACGCGAAGCTGATCGAGTGGCTCTCCGGGAAGCCGAAGTTGGCGAAGGCCAGCATCTTGGCGAAGATCCCGTCCGCGACCTCGCCGGTGATCCCGTTGGCCGTCATCCCGTCGAAGAACCGCGCGCGCAGCTTCTCCATCTTCTCCGTCGAGCGCTTGGCGCCCATCGCGCGGCGCAGCTCGTCGGCGTCGCCCGCGGAGAAGCCGGCGACGTCGACGGCCACCTGCATGAGCTGCTCCTGGAACAGCGGGACGCCGAGCGTCTTCTTCAGCGCGTTCTCCAGCAGCGGGTGGTCGTAGACCGGCTTCTCCAGCCCGTTGCGCCGCCGGATGTAGGGGTGCACCGAGCCGCCCTGGATGGGCCCCGGTCGGATCAGCGCGATCTCGACGACCAGGTCGTAGAACTCCCGCGGCTTGAGCCGGGGCAGCGTGGCCATCTGCGCGCGGGACTCCACCTGGAACACCCCGACGGAGTCGGCGCGGCAGAGCATCTCGTAGACCTCGGGGTCGGTGGGCTGCAGCTCGTGCAGCTCGATCTTCTTCCCGGTGTGCTCGGCGACGAGGTCGATCATCAGGTGCAGCGCGGTGAGCATCCCCAGCCCGAGCAGGTCGAACTTGACGAGCCCGGCGTACGCGCAGTCGTCCTTGTCCCACTGCACGACGGTGCGGCCCTGCATCCGCGCCCACTCGACGGGCACCACCTCCGACACCGGCCGGTCGCAGATGACCATGCCGCCGGAGTGGATACCGAGGTGGCGGGGGAAGCCGATCAGCTGCCCGGCCAGCTCGCTCACCGGCTCGGGCATGCCCTCGACGACCGGCGCCCCGTTCCACCGCTCGATCCGCTTGCTCCACGCGTCCTGCTGGCCGGGGGAGAACCCGAACGCGCCCGCGACGTCGCGCACCGCCGACCGCGGCCGGTAGGTGATCACGTTCGCCACCTGCGCCGCGCAGGTCCGCCCGTGGGTGGCGTAGACGTACTGGATCACCTCCTCACGGCGGCCGGACTCGATGTCGAGGTCGATGTCGGGGTAGCCCTCGCGCGCCGGGGACAGGAACCGCTCGAACAGCAGCCCCATCCCCACGGCGTCGACGTTGGTGATGCCCAGCGCGTAGCAGACCGCGGAGTTCGCGGCCGAGCCCCGGCCCTGGCAGAGGATGTCGGCGCGGCGGCAGAACTGCACGATGTCGTGGACGATCAGGAAGTAGCCGGGGAAGTTCTTGTCCTCGATGATCGCGAGCTCGCGCTGGATCGTCTCCAGCGCCGCGCCGTACTCGGCGTGGCTGCCGTAGCGCCGGGCCGCCCCGCGCCAGGTGAGCTGCCGCAGCCAGCTCGCCTCGGTCTCCCCCGGTGGCACCGGGAACGGTGGCAGGTCCGGCGCCACCAGCCGGATCGAGAACGCGCACTCCCGCCCGAACTCCGCGGCCCGCGCCACCGCGCCCGGGTACCGCGCGTCGAACCGGGCCGCCATCTCCGCACCGGAGCGCAGGTGCGCGGTGCCCGCCGGGGGCAGCCAGCCGTCGATCTCGTCGAGGCTGCGCCGGGAGCGCACCGCGGCCAGCGCCGTGGCCAGGCGGAACCGGTCGGGGGTGGCGTAGTGGGCGGCCGTCGAGGCGATCGTGGGCAGCCCGGCGTCGGCGGCCAGCGCGGCCAGGGCGTCGTTGCGCTCGCCGTCGGTGGGCAGGCCGTGGTGGGTGAGCTCGACGGCGACGTGCCCGAACCTCTCCCGCAGCCACCGCAGCTCCTTCGCCGGGTCGCCACCGGTCTCCAGCGCGCGGCGCACGGCGCCCTTGCGGCAGCCGGTCAGCGCCAGCACGTGGCCCGCGGTGTCGGCCACCACCTCGTCGAGGTCGTAGACCGGGCGCCCCTTCTCCCGCCCGCGCAGCTGCGCGGTGCTGACGGTGCGGCACAGCGCGCGGTAGCCGTCCGGGTCGCGTGCCAGCAGGAGCAGGTGGGTCCCCTCGGGATCGGCCACCCCGTTCTGCGGGGCGGACAGGCCCAGGCTCAGCTCCGTGCCGAACACCGTCGGCAGGCCCACCTCGGCCGCGGCCTCGGCGAACCGCACCACGCCGTACATGCCGTCGTGGTCGGTGAGCGCCAGCGCGTCGAGACCGAGCCGGGCGGCCTGCTCGACCAGCTCCTCGGGGTGGCTCGCGCCGTCGAGGAAGCTGAAGTTGGAGTGGCAGTGCAGCTCGGCGAACGGGACGCGCTCCGCCGGGCGTTCCAGGTCGGGTGGCTCGTAGGGGCCGCGCTTGCGCGACCACGCCGGGCTGTCGCCCCCGTCGGCCTCCGCCCCGCCGGTGAGGCTGCCCCCGTCGCGCGGACGCCCGGACAGCGCCGCCTCCAGCTCCGACCACGGGACGTCCGGGTTGTTCCAGCCCATGCCCACAGTCGAACACACGTTCGATCCGGACTCAACGTCGCGCCCACCACTCCCGGGCTCACCGCAGCTCGTCCCACGCCCAGGAGGCGAGCGTGGTGGGGGTGGTCGTCGTGGCGTCACGGGGCTGCTCGGACACGAACCCGTCGCGCATCCCGGTGGACATCCCCATGATCGACTCCACCTGGCGCTCCCCCAGGCCCGCGCCCCGCAGCATCCCGCGCATCTCCTCGTCCGGCACGCGCTCGGCGCGCAGCGGGCGGCCGGTGGCCCGCGCGACGACCGCGGTGGCCTGCTCCCAGCTCAGGTCCTCGGGGCCGTGCACGGCCTGCACCCGCCGGCCGGTCCAGCCCGCGAGCAGACGGCCGACGGCCACCTCCGCGATGTCGCGCGGCGCCACCCAGGGCATCGGCAGGTCGACCGGCAGCACGACCGGGACGACGCCGGACAGCGGCTGCAGGAGCAGGTTGGTGAAGAAGAACCCGCAGCGCAGGTGCAGCACCGGGGCGCCGGTGGCGTCGAGGAGCTCCTCGGTGCGGGCGAGCCCGTCGATCTCCCCGACGCCGTGGCGCAGCTCGGCCCCGACGCTGCTCTGGAACACGGTGCGGCCGATGCCGTT
This sequence comes from Pseudonocardia hydrocarbonoxydans, assembly GCF_006539565.1. GTDB lineage: Bacteria > Actinomycetota > Actinomycetes > Mycobacteriales > Pseudonocardiaceae > Pseudonocardia > Pseudonocardia hydrocarbonoxydans. The sequence goes on along the minus strand of NZ_BJNG01000018.1, from coordinate 166,563 downwards.
CTCGGTGACGGCGCGGGCGGCGTGCGCGCCGAGGCGGGCGTAGTGGGCGGTCGGGTCGTCGCCGGTGCCGGGCGGGTCGACCCAGAACAGGGCGTCGGCCCCCGCCGTGGCGGCGACGACCGCGTCGGCGTCGGTGAGGTCGACCCGCACGGCGTCGACGTGCCCGCGCACGGCCTCGGGCAGCCGCGCCGGGTCGCGCAGCAGGGCGACCGGGCGCAGACCGGCGCGCACCAGCATCGCGAGGACGTGCCGGCCGACGTTGCCGGTGGGGGTGGTGACGGCGATCCGCATGCACCCCAGGCTCGCGGCCGACCCTGACAGCCCCGGTCAGGCACCCGGTCAGTCGTAGACGCCGACCACCCACCACCTCCCGTCGCGGTGGGCGAGCAGCAGCGCCGTGCCGTCGTCGAGGGCGAGCTGCATCCGGCTGACGGGCCCGGCGCCGGCCCACCACCGCTGCTCCAGCGGCCACGGCCCGGCCCACCCCCGCACCTCGCGGGCCGCGCCGCCGTCGACGGCGACCCGGTGCGGCGCGGCGGTGAGCCGGTCGGGGGCGGCGAGCCCGACCGGTGCGCCGCCGACGTCGAGGGGCTCGGCCGGCAGCGGTTCGACCGGGACCGTCGCCGGGGACGGGGCGGGCACGCGACCCGGCCACGACGGCGCCGGCTCCGGGACGGCGGGCCGGCCGATCGGGGTCGACCGCGTGGCCGCGCGGCGGCGCGCGTTGCTCGGGCGGGCGTGCCCGGACTCGGGCCGGTCGACGGCGCTGACCCGCCCGGTGGCACGCAGCACGTCGTCGGGCCAGCCCGCGGGGGCCCGGCGGGGCGTGCCGTCGCCCGGCCGCACACCCCACGACCACGCGCCCGGCTCGTCGGGGGCCGGATCCCGCTCTCCTCCGGCCCTCTCCCCCGCGGCGTCCGGTCCCCCCACCGGGCCCGTGCGGCGGGTGCGGCGCGGCGGCGGCGCCCCGGGCTCCCGCTCGTCCCCCCAGGGCACCAGCCGCACCTGCTCGGCGGGGTCGCGGCCGCCGGCGAGCACCGCGGTGACCACCGCGTCGGGCCCGAGCAGCGCCTGCACCCGCACCATCGCCCGCCCGGCCCGCGCGTCGGCCTCCCCGGCCTCGCCCCACAGCCCGAGCTGCAGCGCCCCGGCCGTCACCGTCTCCTCCGGGGTCAGCCGCAGCCACCGCACCTCCCCGGCGTGGCCGCGCGCCAGCCAGGCGTCGAGCTGCCAGCGGACGCGGTCGACGGTGCCGGAGGGCGAGAGCGGCTCGGCGCAGCGCCAGATCCGGTGCAGCTCCTCCCCCGCCGTGGTGCGGGCCGCGATCCCCAGCCGGGTGCAGGACAGTCCGTGCCCGGCGAGCGCGGCGTGCAGCCGCTCAGCCAGGCCGCGGGCGGCGAACGCGGCGGCGTCGACGCGGTCGACCGGCGGGTCCAGCTCGATCTCGACGGCCAGCTCCTCGGGCGGGCGGCGACGCAGCGGCGGACGCGGGTCGAGGCCGCGGGCGAGGCGGTGGGCCAGCACGGCGTCGGCCCCGAACCGGGAGGCGACGTCGTCGGCGTCGAGCGCGCCGAACGCCCCGAGGCTGCGCAGGCCGAGGCGGCGCAGCAGGTCGACGAGATCGGCCCGGCCGGCGTCGGGCTCGCGGTCGAGCTCCTCGACGCCGAGCGGGGCGAGGAACGGCGGTGTGTCGCCGGGACCCACCGCCAGCCCGCGCCGGGCCGCGAGGACGGCGGCGAACAGCCCGTCGGCGACCCCGACCTGGCACTCGACGCCCGTGCGCGCGGCCACCTGGTCGACCAGCCGCTCCGCCGCGGCCTGCTCGGAGCCGAACCAGCCGACCGGGCCCCGGGCCGGCATCACCAGCAACCCCGGCCGGACGATCTCGACACCGGGCGCCAGCTCCTCCACCGCGACGACGACGGGCTCGAACGCGCGCGCGTCGCGGTCGGGGTCGCGGGCGAGCACCGCGAGCTCGGGGCAGCGGGCCTGCGCCTCCCGGCGGTTGAGCCCGCGCCGGACCCCGTGCGCACGGGCCACCGCCGAGCACGCCAGCACCCGGTTGGCCACCACCACCGCCGCGGGCCGGTGCGGCGCCACCCCCTCCGCCCGGGCGGCCGCGGTGACCGGCCAGTCCGGCGACCACAGCGCCAGCACCCGCACCGGCTCGTTCATGATCGCGGACAGTGGCCGGGAGGTGTCACGGGCGACACCCGCGGACCACTCGCGGCGATCATGAGCACGGGCGCGCGGGAGCCCCTCATCCGGCCACCACGGCGGCCGGCTCCGGCACGACGACCTCGGGCGCACCACCCGGCCCCCCGCCGCGGGACGGCAGCAGCAGCCGCCCGCCCCTCCCCGGACCGAGGCCCTTCCCCCGCAGCTCCACCCGCACCCGCCGCGCGCACAGCCGCCCGGACCCGCCCTCCAGGCCCTGCCACTGCGCGTCGGCGCAGCTCAGCTCGACGTCGGCCCCCGGCCACGGACCCAGCGCGAGCAGCACCGCCCCCCGCTGACGGGCCCGGGCGGCGAGCCGCTGCCGGTCGGCCGCGCGCACCCCGCCCCCCGCCACCGCGACGACGTCCATCCCGTCGAGCAGGGCCACCGTGACGGCCAGCAGGTCGCGACCCGGCCGGGGTACCAGCGCCAGCCGGTCGAGCCGCACGCCCGCCTCGGCGGCGGCGACCAGCCCGAGCTCCGGACGGCCGACGACCCCCACCCACGCCCCCTCCGCCGACGCCTCGGCGACCAGGGCCAGCAGCAGGGAGGTGGCCCCCGGGCCGCCCACCACCGCGACCGAGGACCCCCGGCGCAGGCCCCCGGCCGGCAGCAGCCGGGCCAGCGGACCGGCCACCGGCAGCACGCGCCCGTCGGCGGCGGGCCCGCCGACGGGACGGATGCCGGCGGCCCGGTCCTCCAGGCCGCGCAACACCCCGCGGGCCAGCTCCAGCCGGCTCGCGGCGTCGGCCCGGGACCCGCCCCCGGGCATGCGTCGGACAGCGGCCTCGGCCACGGCATGCCTCCCCCGTCACGAGATGAACCGGCACTCGCGCCGTGGGAAGTCGGCGTGCTCGAACTGATGTTCGACAGCGTAACCGCCGGTGCACGCGGGGGGCAAGAACCGGTCCGGGTATCGACCGATCGGCCGTGGTGCCCACGACCCCGGGACCGGGCGCCACCGGTCGACCGCGGACGCAGGACGGGGGACTCGGCAGCGCAGGACGGGGGACTCGCGGGCAACACCCGCGAGTCCCCCGTTCCCCGTCCCCGAGTCCCCCCGTCCCCGAGTCCCCCGCCCCCGGGGTCGCCGTCGGTCAGTGCGCGAAGTGGCGCGTGCCCGTCAGGTAGAGGGTGACGCCCGCGGCCTGCGCCGCCGCCGTGACCTCCGCGTCGCGCACCGACCCGCCGGGCTGCACGACCGCGCGGACGCCGGCCTCCAGCAGCACCTCGAGGCCGTCGGGGAAGGGGAAGAAGGCGTCCGACGCCGCCACCGAGCCGCGGGCCCGGTCGCCGGCGCGGGCCACCGCGAGGCGCGCGGCGTCGACCCGGTTGACCTGCCCCATCCCCACGCCGACCGCCGCGCCACCGGCGGCCAGCAGGATCGCGTTGGACTTCACCGACCGGCACGCCCGCCAGGCGAACGCGAGGTCGGCCAGCACCTCGGGGGACGCGGCGTCCCCGCAGGCGAGGGTCCAGGACGCCGGGTCGTCGCCGGGGGCGTCGACGGCGTCGCGCTGCTGCAGCAGCAGCCCGCCGGTGATCGGCCGCAGCTCGGCGCCGGTGCGCGACGGGGCCACCGGCAGGCGCAGCACCCGCACGTTCTTCTTGCGGGTGAGCACCTCGAGCGCGCCGTCGGCGTAGGAGGGCGCGAGGACGACCTCGGTGAAGATCTCCGCCACCTGCTCCGCCATCTCGACGCTGACCTCGCCGTTGGTGGCGATCACCCCGCCGAACGCGCTGACCGGGTCGGTCGCGTGCGCCTTGCGGTGCGCGTCCGCGACGTCCGTGCCGACCGCGATCCCGCACGGGTTGGCGTGCTTGATCACCGCGACGCACGCGACGTCGCCGTGGTCGTGGGCCGCGCGCCAGGCCGCGTCGGCGTCGACGTAGTTGTTGTAGGACATCTCCTTGCCGTGCAGCTGCTCCGCGGCCGCGAGGCCGGGGCCGCCGGAGACGTAGAGCGCGGCGGCCTGGTGCGGGTTCTCGCCGTAGCGCAGCGTCGCCGCGCGCTCCCAGGTCGCCCCGGCCCAGACCGGGAACAGGCTGGGAGGTGCCCCCGGGCTGCCCGGGTCGGGGGCCAGGACGCTGCCCATCCACGACGCCACCGCGACGTCGTAGGTGGCGGTGTGCCGGAACGCGTCGGCGGCGAGCAGGCGCCGGTCCTCCAGCGAGAACCCGCCGCTCTTGAGCTGCTCCAGCGCCCACCCGTAGCGCGACGGGTCGACCACCACGGCCATGCTGTCGTGGTTCTTCGCCGACGCGCGGACCATCGCGGGCCCGCCGATGTCGATCTGCTCGACGCACTCCGCGGGCGTCGCCCCCGACGCGACCGTCGCGGTGAACGGGTAGAGGTTGGACACCAGCAGGTCGAACGGCGCGATGCCCAGCTCGGCCAGCTGCGCGAGGTGCTCGGGCTTGCGGGTGTCGGCGAGCAGGCCGGCGTGCACCCGCGGGTGCAGGGTCTTGACCCGCCCGTCGAGGCACTCCGGGAACCCGGTCAGCTGCTCGACCGGCGTGACCGGCACCCCGGCGTCGGCGATCCGCTGCGCGGTGGAACCGGTGGACACGATCTCCACCCCGAGCGCGTGCAGACCGGTGGCCAGCTCCAGCAGCCCCGCCTTGTCGTAGACGCTGATCAGCGCCCTCTTCACGGGCCTGCGCTCCGAGCTCACGGGATGGTCACCTCTCGTCCGGTCACGGTGGCCCCCTGCCGGGCCAGCGCGGCGACGGTGCCCACGAGCAACCGCCGCTCCTCGATCTTGATGCGTTCGTGCAGCGTGGCGACGGTGTCGCCGGGTTCGATCGGCACGGCGGCCTGCGCGAGCACCGGGCCGGTGTCCATGCCCTCGTCGACGAGGTGGACGGTGGCGCCGGTGACCTTGACGCCGTAGGCCAGCGCGTCGGCGACGCCGTGGACCCCGGGGAACGACGGCAGCAGCGCCGGGTGGGTGTTGAGGACCGGGGCGCCGACCCCGGACAGGAACCCCGGACCGAGGATCTTCATGAACCCGGCACTGACGACCAGGTCGGGCCGGTGCGCGGCGACGGCGTCGGCGAGCGCGAGGTCCCAGGCGGCGCGGTCGGGGCGGTCGGCGACGCGGAGCACGAAGGTCGGGATGCCCCGCCGCTCGGCGCGGGCCAGCCCCTCGATACCGGGCCGGTCGGCCCCCACGGCCACCACCTGCGCGGGCGGGCCGGCGTCGAGGAGGGCCTGCAGCAGCGTGCCGGACCCGGAGACGAGCACGACGACCCGCGCCGGGTCCGGGATCGCGATGCGCCGGCCGGGACCCGCGGACGGGGCGGCCGGCGGGCTGCTCGGCGACGCGGACACGCGGGCTCCTCGCGGCTCGACGATGATCGGGGAGAACCCGTCCAGCCTAGGCGGCGGCGCAGGTCACACCGATGTCGGAGCCCCGCCGTCGCCCTCGGCGGCCTCGCGGGCGGCCCGCTCCGCGGCCTCCCTCGCCCGCTGCGCCACCAGCTCTGCCACGGTGCGCGGGGCGGCGGGCCCGGCGGCGGCGGTGTCCCGACGCTCCGGGGTGGCGTCCGCCCGGCCGCGGCCGAACCAGCGCGGGCGGCGCTGCGGCTCCCGGTCCGCCGCGGTCGCCGCGGCGCCGCCCCGCCGAGCGGGTGTCGCCGCCGGGCCCGGGACGGGCCCGTCCGCCGTGCGGACGTCGGGGCGGCTGCGGTCGCGGACGCCGCGGCGGTCCCGGACGGCGGGCCGCTGCCGGGCGATCCGGTCGACGGCCCGGTCGCGCGCGGGTGGGTCGGCAGGGTCCGCGGGCGGGTCGGCAGTGTCCGCGGGCGGCTCGGCAGGGTCCGCAGGCGGGTCGGCAGCCTCCGCGGGCGGCTCGGCAGGGTCCGCAGGCGGGTCGGCAGCCTCCGCAGGCGGGTCGGCAGCGTCCGCAGGCGGGGTCCGGTCGGTCGTGTCGGACTCGGTGGTGTCCCGGACCGCGTCCGGCCCCGCGGACCGGTCGCCGTCCTCGACGGGTGCCGGGGTCCGCTCGTCGCCGTCCGGTGGGTCCTCCTCCGACGCGGCGCTGCCCTCCGGCCGACCGCCCCCGTTCGGGGCCGCCTCGTCCGTCCCGGCGCCCTCGTCCGTCCGCCCGTCCCGGTCCCGCTCCGCCCCGGCGGGCCCGTCCGGCTCCCGTTCCTCGTGTTCCTCCGCCGACACCGGCGCGTCGTCCGCCGGCTCGACCTCCGGCTGGTACTCCGGCTCCGGCTCCACGGCCGCGACCGGCGCCCGGTCCCGGGCGTCCACGTCCTGGTCGTCGTCCTCGTACTCGTACGGGTCCTCCCCGGGCGCCCGCCCCGCCCCGAGGAACACCACGAGCAGCGCGGGCAGCCCGACCAGCAGCAGCACCGCCGGCACGAGCAGCTCCACCGGGATCCGGACGGGGTCGTAGGGCCCGGCCGCGAGCCGCCCCCCGGCGAGCGCCCCCAGCATCCCGGCGACGACGGCGGCACCGGCGACCGCGGCACCGGCCACCGGCAGCGCGTCGTCCCCGGAACGGCGGGCGACGACCCCGGTCAGGCCGCCGACGACCAGCGGCCCGGCGAGCACCAGCGCGGTCCACGCCGGGGGCGACCCGGCGGGCAGCGCCGCGAGCAGCGGGAACACCGACGGCTCGCCTGCGGTCACCCCGAACGGCGAGACCGCCGCGGTGCCGACGGTGAACCCGGGCCCGACGACCCACGCCAGCCCGCCGACGACCGCGTTGGGCAGGTAGGCGAGCGCGAGCAGCGTGACCCCGATCCCGGAGCCGAGGTCGGGCGCCAGGTCGGCGTAGCTCTCCCCGACGTCGGGGGCTCCGAGCAGCAGCCCGGCGAGCAGCGCGACGGCGCCGAGGGTGAGCAGGCCGGTGAGCGCGACCGCGCCCGTCCGGACGGCGGCACCGGTCCACGCGGGGATCCGCCGGTCGGCGGGCCGGCCGCACACCCGGACGACCCCGATCGTCGCGGCGCCGCCCGCCACCAGCCCGGAGGAGACGAGCGCGGCCCACGGGGCGGCGGCCACCTCGGCCGCCCGCGGCAGCAGCGCACTGCCCAGCACGGCGACGGCGGAGTGCGCCCCGGCGAACGTCGCGAGCACCGCGCCCGCGTCGGTCCGCCAGCGCCCGCCGAGCCGGCGCACGGCCCAGCCGGCCCCCGTGGCGACGACGCCGGCGACGACGACGGTCGGCAGCAGCGGCAGCACGCTGAGCGGCTGACCGCCGAGCACCAGCGGGATCAGGTGGGCCGCCAGCCAGAGCGGGATCGCCGCGGCGAACGCGCCGTCGACCGAGATCCCGGCCCCGGCGGTGAGCACGACGGCCGCGGCCGCGGGCACCAGCAGCGCGTAGCTGACGATCACCGTGCCCATGGCCCCGGCCATCAGCACGCGGAGCCGCTCGAACCCGTCGGCCTCGGACCGCTCGACGGCCTCGTCCGGGTCGTGATCGGAGGCGTCGAGGGTTCGGGTCACCCCCGCAGGGTCGCAGCGCGGCGGGCGCGGATCGAGCAGGCGCGCGGATGCCCGGCCGAGTGATTCGCCGCCGGGCGCCCGCGCCCCGTCAGCCGGGCCGCGACTGCTCGTCGGGGGTGATGAAGCGCGTCTCCTCGGCCCGGCCCTGGTCGGCCTCGGCGGCGGGCGCGCCCTCGGGCGGGGTGACCGGCGTGCCCGACACCGGCGTGCTGGCCGACGACGAGACCTCCGTGGTGGCCGAGCCGGACCCGCTGTACCAGCCGGAACCGGCCTCGGCCGAGCCCGGCGCGGGGAGGGCGGAGGTCGCCTCCGTGGCGCTCTGGCCCGGGTCGGCCCCCTGGCCCGCCGCGTAGCCCGCACCGCCGTAACCCGCGGCCTGGCCGTACGCCTGGCCGTAGCCGGGCTGACCGCCCGGGGCGGCACCCGGACCCTGCGGCCCCGACGGCTGCGGTCCGGACGGCTGGACACCGGGCTGTGCGCCGTAGCCGTAGCCCGGCTGCTGCTGGCCGTACCCCGGGCCGTATCCGGGCTGCTGTCCGTAGCCGCCGTACTGCTGGCCGCCGTAGCCGGGGGGCTGCTGGCCGTAGCCGCCGTACTGCTGGCCGCCGTACCCGGGCGGCGTGGCCGGGCGGTGCGCCGGGGCCTTGAGCACGCCTGCGTCCATCAGCATCGCACCAGCGGCCAGCCCGGACGCCACGAACGCGAGGACGAGCCCGACGACCAGCAACGCGGACGGGCCGCCGCCGAAGTCCTGGCCCGCCGAGCTCGTGACGGCTTGGAGCAGCTGCAGCGTGCCGGTGAACAGCAGGACCACCGCGGGGACCAGCACGCGGCCGACCTTCGGCAGCACCGCGGCCCCGGCGAGCAGGCCGCCGCCGATCACGAGCGCACCCGCGAGGCTGCCGGTGAAGGTGAACTCGTCGAAGAAGCCCAGGAGGTAGATCACCACCACGAGCGCGGCGGCGCCGAGGGCCAGCAGCCGCGCGGGCCCGGGCCTGAGCTGGTGGTCGGTGGTGCTGGTCGCGGCCGTCGAGTTCGACTCGGGCTGCTGGGTCATCGTCAGTGCTCCCCTCCGTGCGGACTCCCGCGGTCCGGCGTACGGGCGTGCCGAACGCTAGTCCATCGACGGCGATCGTCCTCCCCGGACGCACGGGAGCCGCGCCCCGGAACGGGACGCGGCTCTCGTGGAACGGGACGGGTCTAGAGCCCCTTGACGATCTCCCGCATGAGGTCGGCGGTCTCGCTCGGCGTCTTGCCGACCTTGACCCCGGCGGCCTCGAGGGCCTCCTTCTTCGCCTGCGCGGTGCCCGCCGAGCCGGAGACGATGGCGCCGGCGTGGCCCATCGTCTTGCCCTCGGGCGCAGTGAAGCCCGCGACGTAGCCGACGACCGGCTTCGTCACGTTGGCCTGGATGTAGGCCGCCGCGCGCTCCTCCGCGTCGCCGCCGATCTCGCCGATCATGACGATCGCGGCGGTCTCGGGGTCGGCCTCGAAGGCCTCCAGCGCGTCGATGTGCGTGGTGCCGATGACCGGGTCGCCGCCGATGCCGATGGCGGTGGAGAAGCCGATCTCGCGCAGCTCGTACATCATCTGGTAGGTCAGCGTGCCCGACTTCGACACCAGCCCGATCTTGCCGGGGCCCGCGATGTCGGCCGGGATGATGCCGGCGTTGGACTTCCCGGGCGAGATGATCCCGGGGCAGTTCGGGCCGATGATCCGCGTCTTGTTGCCCTTGGCCACCGCGTGCGCCCAGAAGTAGGCGGAGTCGTGCACCGGCACGCCCTCGGTGATGATCACCAGCAGCGGGATCTCGGCGTCGATCGCCTCGATCACGGCGTCCTTGGTGAACTTCGGGGGCACGAAGGCGACGCTGACGTCGGCGCCGGTCTCCTTCATCGCCTCCTCGACGGTGCCGAACACCGGCAGGGTCTTCCCGCCGATCTCGACCGTCGTGCCGGCCTTGCGCGCGTTCACGCCGCCGACGATGTTCGTGCCCGCCGCGAGCATCTTGGTGGAGTGCTTGGTGCCCTCACCACCGGTGATGCCCTGGACGATCACCTTGCTGTTCTCGTTCAGGAAGATCGACATGTCTCAGGCCCCCGCCGCTGCGAGCTCGGCGGCCTTGTCGGCCGCGTTGTCCATCGTGTCCACCTGGGTGACCAGGGGGTGGTTGGCGTCGTCGAGGATCTTGCGCCCCTCGACGACGTTGTTGCCGTCGAGCCGGACGACGAGCGGCTTGGTGGCCGCGTCACCCAGGATCCCCAGCGCCTCGACGATGCCGTTGGCCACCGCGTCGCACGCGGTGATGCCACCGAAGACGTTGACGAACACCGACTTCACGTCCGGGTCGCCCAGGATGACGTCCAGGCCGTCGGCCATGACCTGCGCCGAGGCGCCGCCGCCGATGTCGAGGAAGTTCGCGGGCTTGACGCCGCCGTGCTTCTCGCCCGCGTAGGCGACCACGTCGAGGGTGCTCATGACCAGGCCCGCGCCGTTGCCGATGATGCCGACCTGGCCGTCGTCGAGCTTGACGTAGTTGAGGCCCTTCGCCTTCGCCTTCGCCTCGAGCGGGTTCTCGGCCCGCTCGTCGACCAGCGCCGCGTGCTCCGGGTGCCGGAAGCCGGCGTTCTCGTCGAGGGTGACCTTGCCGTCGAGCGCGATGACCCTGTCCTGCGGGTCGCGCACCAGCGGGTTGACCTCGACGAGCGTGGCGTCCTCGGAGACGAAGGTCTCCCAGAGCTTCACGATGACGTCGGCGGCCTCCTCGGCCACGACGGCCGGGTACTTCGCCGCCGCCACGATCTCGGCCGCCTTGGCGCGGTCGACGCCCGCGATCGCGTCGATCGGGATGCGGGCCAGCGCGTCGGGGCGCTCCACGGCGAGCTGCTCGATCTCCACGCCGCCCTCGGCGCTCGCCATCGCGAGGAAGGTGCGGTTGGAGCGGTCGAGCAGGAAGGAGAAGTAGTACTCCTCGGCGATGTCGCTGGCCTGCGCGACCAGGACGCGGTGCACGATGTGCCCCTTGATGTCCAGGCCGAGGATGTCGGTGGCCTTCTCGGCCGCCTCGTCCGGCGTGGACGCGAGCTTGACGCCGCCGGCCTTGCCCCGGCCGCCGACCTTGACCTGGGCCTTGACGACGACCGCGGTGCCGATCTCGGCGGCCGCCGCCTTCGCCTCCTCGGCCGTCTCGACGGTCTTCCCCGGCAGGACCGGGACGTCGTGCGCGGCGAAGAGGTCCCTCGCCTGGTACTCGTAGAGATCCATGGGCTCTCCCACTCCGCTGTGCGTACGAGCCGCTCTCCGGCTCTCGGGAACGCTGCTGCGACGACCCTAGCGACGCGGCCCGGACCTGCCCTGACCTGCCCCGGTGACTGCTGTCACCCCCGGACGGACAGGGCGGTGTGTCAATCAGGGACAGCGCGACGGCGGTCACTGATCTACCGTCACTCCATGGCGCTGGTCCGCGCGGGACTCGACCGTCTGGCCACGATGGCCGGTGCGGTCGGCCGCACCGCGGCCGAGGTCGGCCGGGCGGGCACCTACGTGGCCCGCACCGTCGGCACACCGGCGGGCGTGCGCGGCGTCGCCGTCGAGTGGGCGTGGCTGGCGGCGCACCTGGCGGTGTACCCGGCCGGGCTGGTGCACGAGACGTTCGCCGCGACCGGTGACGGCTACCGCACCGACCCGCTGCCCCCCGAGCGCCGCGGCCTGCTGGTGGCCGACGTGGAGGGTGCCGGATACCCGATCCTGCTGGTGCACGGGATCATGGACAACCGTTCGGTGTTCACCGTCTTCCGCCGGGCGCTGCGCCGGCGCGGGTTCGGCGTCGTGCACGCGGTCAACTACAGCCTGCTCACCGGCGACGTCCGGACCGCCGCCCACGAGCTGCGCGGGCACGTGGAGCGGCTGCGCGAGCTCACCGGCGCCGAGCGCGTCCACATCGTCGGGCACTCGCTCGGCGGGATGATCGCCCGCTACTACGTCCAGCGCCTCGGCGGCTCCGACGTCGTCGACACCCTGGTCACGCTGGGCAGCCCGCACACCGGCACGCTCAGCGCCTACCTCATGCCCACCCCGCTGGCCGCACAGCTGCGCCCCGGGTCGGAGCTGCTCGACGAGCTGGCCCGGCCCGCACCCGGGTGCCCCACGCGGTTCCTCGTGGTGTGGAGCCGCATGGACCAGATGATCGTCCCGCAGCGCAACGCCCGGCTGGCCCACGAGGACCTGCACGTCGAGCACCTGGAGCTGCGTGACGTCGGTCACCTCTCCCTGCCCATCGACCCCCGCTCGGTGCACTGGGTCGTCAGCGCCCTCGCTCGTTCGGACCACCGCCGTCACCCGTTCCGCCGTGGTCAGGCCGCGGGCGGCCGCGAGCCGACCACGTACCGCAGGCGCTCGTCACCCGCGTCCTGACCGGTCGTTCCCACAGCCCGACACGCCGTCCGCGGATTTGCCTCCCCCGCGTGACCACCGCTACGTTTCGCGCGTCCGCATCACGGACCGGTCACGACGGCAGCAGGGCATCCCCCGAGATGCCCGGCGGGATCCCCAGCCCACGCCGACCGGGACGCGACACGGGCAGACCGCTTATCCGTCGAGAAGGGCAGGTCGTGGCGCGCCACCGCTCCCCCAGCGGCGCTCCGGACCACCTCGCCGACGCGACCACGCAACTGCGCGCCGTCGCCGTCCCCGGGGTGCACCGGCTACCCGCGCCACCCACCGCGTCCGTCCGTGGACGCGTGACGGTCGCCGCCGTGGCCACCGGAGCCGTCGTCGCGGCCGGACAGACCGCCGTCACACCCCTGCTCGAGACCACCGAGCCCCCGCCCGTCACGATCGCCGCGCTGCTCCCGGTCGCCGAGACCGGGCCGGCGCCCTTCCCGGTCGACGCCATCGGCGGCGACCAGCTGCTGCCCGCGTCGCTGTCGATCAGCGGGCTCGACGCCGAGTCGCAGGTCGACGTCGAGAACCTCACCAAGGCCGTCGAGATCGGACAGGAGCTGGCCCGCCGCGACGCCCTGCTCGCCTCGGCCCTCGCCTTCGGCGCGCCGCTGGCCAACCTCGTCGGCGACCAGGCGTTCGTGCAGCCGACGCTGGGCCGCTTCACCTCCGGGTTCGGCGGCCGCTGGGGCACCTCGCACAACGGCATCGACATCGCCAACGCCATCGGCACCCCGATCTACGCCGTCACCGACGGGGTGGTCGAGGAGTCCGGCCCGGCGTCGGGCTTCGGGATGTGGGTGGTGCTGCGGCACCCCGACGGCACCAAGTCCGTCTACGGCCACATCAACCGCTCGCTCGTGCAGGTGGGCGACGAGGTGCGCGCGGGCGAGCAGATCGCCGAGCTCGGCAACCGCGGCTTCTCCACCGGCCCGCACCTGCACTTCGAGATCCACGACGCGAACGACAACCCGATGAACCCCCGCCCGTGGCTGGAGCAGCACGGGATCGACGGCTACTGACCCGGGCCGCGCTCGCGCTCCGCGACCGGCCCCGGAAGATCACCGGGTGGGCGCGTTTCCGGCGGGATGTCGCCGGAAACGCGCCGAGACGACGATCAAGGCGCCGTCCGCGCCTACAGCTTCTGCAGCGGCACGCCGCCGATCAGCATCAGCCGCACCGTGCCGGCGCTGCCGAAGTCGATCGTGACGGTGGCGCGGGCGCCCGTGCCGTCGGCGGCGGTGACCGTGCCGAGGCCGTACTTGTCGTGGCTGACGCGGTCGCCGACGTCGAGGCTGAGCGTGGGCACCGTGGACGCCTTCGGCACGTTCCAGCTGCCCCGGTCGGTGGCGGTGCTGCGCCGGCCGAAGCCGAAGCGGCCCACCGGCGCGGAGCGCTCGGGCTCGGCGCGGCGCCAGTCGACGAGGGTGTCGGGCACCTCGGCGAGGAACCGCGACGCCGGGTTGGCGTTGGGCTGCCCGAACGCCGAGCGGATCATCGCCCGCGACAGGTAGAGCCGCTGCCGCGCCCGCGTGATGCCCACGTAGGCGAGCCGCCGCTCCTCGGCCAGCTCGGCCGGGTCGCCCATGGCCCGCATGTGCGGGAACACGCCGTCTTCCCAGCCGGTGAGGAACACGACGGGGAACTCCAGCCCCTTCGCCGTGTGCAGCGTCATCAGGGTGACCATGCCCTGGTCGTCGTCGGGGATGGAGTCGGCGTCGGCGACCAGCGCCACCCGCTCCAGGAACGCCGCCAGCGAGCCCGGCGCCGGGAGCCCGTCGTCGACCTGATCGCCACCGGACTCCGGGTCGACGGCCACGTCGGCCACCGCGGCGTCGCCGGCGAACTCGCGCGCGACCGTGACCAGCTCGGCGAGGTTGTCCAGCCGCGAGCCGTCCTGCGGGTCCTCGCTGGCCTCCAGCTCGGCGGTGTAGCCGGTCTTCGCGTAGACGGCCTCCAGCAGCTCCGCGGTCTCCTCGCCGCGCTCCACCAGCTCGGCCAGCTCGTCGAGCATCCGGACGAACCCGGCGATGGCCCGCTGCGAGCGCGTGACCAGCCCGGGCACCCTCCCGGGGTCCTCGGCGGCGACGCGCAGGGCCGTGGCGAAGGAGATCCGCTCGCGGTCGGCGTAGGAGGCGACCATCTCCTCGGCCCGCTCGCCGATCCCGCGCTTGGGCACGTTGAGGATGCGGCGCAGGCTCACCGTGTCGTCGGGGTTGGACAGCACCCGCAGGTACGCGAGCGCGTCGCGCACCTCCATCCGCTCGTAGAACCGCACCCCGCCGACGATCCGGTACGCCATCCCGACCCGGGCGAACACGCCCTCGAACACCCGCGACTGGGAGTTGGTGCGGTAGAAGACGGCGATGTCGGAGTTGCGGTACTCCCCGCTGTCGACGAGCCGGTCGATCTCCTGGGCGACGAACGCGGCCTCGTCGTGCTCGTTGTCGGCGACGTAGCCGACGACCTTCTCCCCGTCGCCCGCCTCGGACCACAGGCGCTTGTCGCGCCGGTCGGGGTTGCGGGCGATGACGGTGTTGGCCGCGGTGAGGATCGTCTGGGTGGAGCGGTAGTTCTGCTCCAGCAGGATGGTGCGCGAGTCCGGGAAGTCCTTCTCGAACTCCACGATGTTGCGGATGCTCGCGCCGCGGAAGGCGTAGATCGACTGGTCGGAGTCGCCGACGACGCACAGCTCGGCCGGCGCCGCCCCCTCCACGGCCGGCGCCACCAGCGCCCTGACCAGCGCGTACTGGGCGTGGTTGGTGTCCTGGTACTCGTCGACGAGCACGTGCCGGAACCGGCGCCGGTAGTACTCGGCGACGGCGGGCAGCCGCTCCAGCAGCGAGACCGTCTCCATGATCAGGTCGTCGAAGTCGAAGGCGTTGGCGGTGCGCAGCCGGGCCTGGTAGACGCCGTAGACCTCGGCGACCTTGCGCTCGTACTCGTTCGTGGCGCGCTCCGCGGCGTCATCGGCGGAGAGCAGCTCGTTCTTGAGGTTGGAGATCTGCGCCCCGACCGCGCGGGGGGCGAACTTCTTGGGGTCCAGCCCCAGGTCGCGCGTGACCATGCCGATCAGCCGGCGTGTGTCGTCGGCGTCGTAGACGGAGAACGCGCTGCGCACGCCCAGGTGCTGGGCCTCGCGGCGCAGGATGCGCACGCACATCGAGTGGAACGTGGAGACCCACATCGCGTTGCCGCGGCGCCCGACCAGCGCGTCGACCCGCTCCTTCATCTCGGCCGCGGCCTTGTTGGTGAAGGTGATCGACATGATCTCGCCGGGGTGCACGTCGCGCTCGGCGAGCAGCCAGGCGATGCGGTGGGTGAGCACCCGCGTCTTGCCCGACCCCGCCCCGGCGACGATCAGCAGCGGCGTCCCGGCGTGCACGACCGCCTCGCGCTGGCGCGGGTTGAGCCCCTCCAGCAGCGCCGCACCCCGCTTCGTGCGGGGGGTGGTGACGGTGGTCTGGGGCAGTTCGAACAGCGCACTCATCGTGTCGAACAGGCTACCGCCGCCCCCGACGCCCTTCCGCTGTGGCACACTCCGACGGTGCGATCGCAGTGCGGGCGATTTTCCTACGGGTACCGGATCCCGGTGCCCGTGGCGGCCCTGCGCTGACCAACCCACGAGCCCCGGTGTCCAGGTGACCCGGGGCTTCTTGCTGTCACGGGTCGGGCACCGGCGATGAGGAGGAGACCGTGACCATGAGCGCCGAACAGACCCCGCCCCAGGACGACATCCCGGCCGAGGACGAGATCCAGGAGCTGCGCAGGGAGATCGACCACCTCGACGCCGAGATCCTGCGGCTGGTGGTGCGCCGCAGCGAGGTGTCACAGCGGATCGGCCGCGCCCGGATGGCCGCGGGCGGCCCCCGCATCGTCTACAACCGCGAGATGGCGGTGCTCGCCCGCTTCCGCGAGCTGGGCGTCGAGGGGCGCGAGCTGGGCATGCTGCTGCTGCGGCTGGGGCGCGGGCGGCTCGGCGGGCGCTGAACCCCGGCACCGCGTGGCACCCTGGACGACATGGGTGATCTGTTCGGTCTGGTGGCGTTCCTCGTGGCCCTCGCCGGCCTGCTCGTCGCGCTCGGCCACGTCGGGCACCTCGCGATGCTCAACGGCGCCGCCCGCACGCGCGGTGCTGCGGGCGGGGCGACGTCGGACTACGTCGCCGGGCGCTGGAAGGTCGCGGGCGGCACGGCCGCGGCGGCCGCGTTCGGGCTCCTGCTCACCAGCGGCGGCCTGCCGCTCGACGTGCTCGGCCTGCTCGTCGCGGGCGGGGCCGGTGTCGTCGCGAAGGGTGCGCTGGACCAGACGCGGGGCCGCTTCCGCGGCCAGGCCTGACCCGGCGAACGGACGAACGGTCTGTCATCCTCGATGAGCGGTAATACGCCGAACAGGTGAACGACGCCGAGCGGGCGAGCAGCACTTGGCTCCGTACGGCGACGTCCGGTAGACATTCGGCAACATGTTCACTCCACGGGAGGACGTCGTAGCTGTGCCTCAGATGGTGTCCGGCGTCGCCGACCCGATCGCGCCCGCCGACGTCGTCACGGTCGCCGAGCTCCTGCACCGCTACGCGCCGGACCCGACCACCGGGCCGCTGACCGTCGGCAGCCTGCTGCGCCGCGAGGGCCACGAGCCGTCCGCCGACCGCACCGGCGACCGGGACGGGGCCCCGCGCGGCCCCGGCGCCGTCGTCCGCCGCGGCGCCATCGCCGCCGCGGGCACGCTGGTCGTCGCGGGCTCGGTCCTCGGCGCGGCCGTGCTGGGCGACACCGGGGTCACCGGTGCCGCCGGCGGCACCGGCACCCCCGGCGGCTATCCCGGCGAAGGTCGCCTCGACCTCCCCCAGGCCGGGGTCGGCGCCATCCCGTCCGTCGTCGACAACACCGCGCAGAGCGACCCGCTCGACGCGGGCGACGCCGCGCCGCGCACCTGGACCGACATCGCCTTCCCCTCCGGCGTCACCGCCCCCCCGACGGCCCCGACCGTGGGCGGCGCGCCCACCGTCCCGGCGACCGGCGGCGGCACCGGCACCGGCGGCGGCACGGGAACGGCCGGCGGCGGCACGGGAACGGCCGGCGGCGGCACCACGGGCGGGTCGACCGCCGGAGGCGGCGCCCCCGGCCCGGCCGCGGAGGCACCGCAGCGCTCCGGACTCGGCGGCGCCGTCGCGGGCGTCGGCGAGGCGGCGGGCGGCCCGGTCGGCGGGGTCGTCGAGGATCTCGGCGGGGCCGTCGGCGGTGTCGGCGACACCCTCGGCGGCGGCAGCCCGAGCCTGGTCGGCGAGCTGGCCCGCGGCCTGCTCTGAGCTAGACCAGCCGCCGGTCCGACGCCCAGCGCGACAGCTCGTAGCGATTGGACAGCTGCGTCTTGCGCAGCACCGACGACACGTGCGTCTCGACCGTCTTCACCGAGATGAACAGCTCCCCGGCGATCTCCTTGTAGGCGTACCCGCGGGCCAGCAGCCGCAGCACGTCGCGCTCGCGGCGGGTGAGCAGGTCGAGTTCGGGGTCCCCGGGTGGGGCCGCCCCGGGCTTCTGGGAGAACACGTCGAGCACG
This sequence comes from Pseudonocardia hydrocarbonoxydans, assembly GCF_006539565.1. Classification (GTDB taxonomy): domain Bacteria; phylum Actinomycetota; class Actinomycetes; order Mycobacteriales; family Pseudonocardiaceae; genus Pseudonocardia; species Pseudonocardia hydrocarbonoxydans. The sequence goes on along the minus strand of NZ_BJNG01000018.1, from coordinate 148,880 downwards.
AACCCGGCCAGCCGCGGCGAGAACACCGGGTCGCCGCCGTGCACCCGGCGCACGGCGTCGGCCAGCTCCCGCCCGGAGATCGTCTTGGTGACGTACCCGCGCGCCCCGGCCCGGATCACCGCGATGACGTCCTCGGCGGCGTCGGAGACCGACAACGCGAGGAACACCACGTCCGGCAGCTCGGGGCGGAGCTGGCGCAACACCTCGGCCCCGCCGCCGTCGGGCATGTGCACGTCGAGCAGGACGACGTCGGGCCGGTGGTGCCGGATGGCGGCCACCGCCTCGTCGACCGACCCCGCCTCGCCCACGACGGTGACGTCGGGGACGGCGCGGTCGAGCTCCGCGCGCACCCCGGAGCGGAACAGCGCGTGGTCGTCCACCAGGACGACCCTGATCATCGCTTCGGTCACGTCGCCGCCTCCTCGTGCGTGCGCACCGGCATCGCCAGGTGCACCTCGGTGCCCTCGCCGGGCGTGCTGCGCAGCCGCACGGTACCGCCGTGGCGGCCCATCCGGCCGTGCACGGAGTCGGCCAGGCCGTGGCGGTCCCCGGGCACGTCGTCGGGGTCGAAGCCCGAGCCGCGGTCGCGCACGAACAGGTTGACCTCGTCGTCCTCGACCTCGCAGTACACCGACACCTCCGCCACGCCCGCGTGCTTGGCCGCGTTGACCATCGCCTCGCGACCGGCCAGCACGAGCGCGCGCAGGTGGTCGTCGAGCGTGCGGTCGGCCCCGACGACCACGGGCGCCACCGTCACCGCGTAGGTGTCCTCGACCTCCGCCGCCGCGGCGGCCAGCGCCGCGGTCAGCCCCTCGTCGAGCGCGGCGGCCCCCCGGCCGTAGCCGCCCGGCCCGTAGAGCCACGCCCGCAGCTCACGCTCCTGTCCACGGGCGAGCCGGGCCACCTCGCGGGGCTGGTCGGACTGGCGCTGGATCAGCGCGAGGGTCTGCAGCACCGAGTCGTGCAGGTGCGCGGCGATCTCGGCCCGCTCGGTCTCCACGATCCGCTCGCGGCGCTCCTCGGTGAGCTCGCGGACCAGGCGCACCCACCACGGCACCGTCAGCACACCGACGCCCACCAGCGTGGCCAGCACCGCGAGCAGCGCGAACTGCACCTGCCCGAGCTGGAGCTGTCCGAACAGGAACACCGCGATCCCGGCGGCGACGAACAGCGCCCCCGCGACGGTCCGCCACAGCGCGTTGCGCCCGCCGGATCCGGTCCAGCGGCGGCGCTGGCCCTCGTCGGCCTCGCGCCACACCAGCGCCGCGCCGACGGCGGCCACCCCGAGCGGGCCGACGATCCAGCCGACGAGGTCGTTGCCCAGCGCGGCGGCCGTCAGCGCGGCGGCGACGCCGAGCGCGGCGAGACCCAGCGCCTGCTGCCGCTCGCGTCGCGGGGTGGAGCGCTCGACGTCCGAGCTCTCCTGCCGGACGAAGACCCACAGCAGGCCGTAGGCCAGCGCGCCCGCCCACCACATGGCCGCGAGCGCGATGAAGGCGGCGCGGACCCAGGTGACCGGGATGCCGAGGTGGTCGGCCACCCCGCCCGCGACGCCCGCGACGAGCCGGCCGGTACGGCGGCGGGCCAGCGGTGGGGTCGGCGTGTTCACCGCACCATCGTCACACGCACCGGCCGGGTGGACATCGGGGGAAACTCGGGGGTGGGCCGGGGTCATCCCTCATGATTCGACCCACCGCGGCGAGCAGGGTGGTGGACATGGACGGGACAGAGCTGCGGACGAGCCTCCGCGAGATGTGGGACACGCGGCCGGCACGGCCGCGCGAGGGCCGGCAGGTCGCCGGCGTGGCCGCGGGGATCGCGCACCGCTACGACGTGGACCCGGTGCTGATCCGCGTGGCGTTCGTCGTCGCCGCGTTCTCCGGGGTCGGCGTGCTGCTCTACGTCGCGGGCTGGGTGGTCCTGCCCGACGGCCGGGACACACCGTCGGCGCGGTCCGGGCCGCGCGGCGCCGCGCTGGTGGCGCTGGCCGTCATCGGCGCGATCGCGGTCGGTTCCGTGTTCGACGGGCGCGGCTTCGGCATCCTGCCGCTCGCCGTCGCGCTCGGGCTGCTGTTCCTGCTGCACCGCAGCCGCGGCGGGCGCACCGTCCCCCCGGCGCCGGTCACTCCCGCTGACGAGCCGGGCACCGTCTCGCTCGTCAAGGGCACCCCGCCGGCCTGGGACCCGCTCGGCGCGGCCCCCTTCGCCTGGGACCTGCCCGAGCCGGGCGGGCCGCCACCCGCCCCGGCCCGCCGCCGCCCGCCGGTCACCGCGGTGACGCTCGGGCTCGCGCTGATCGCCGGCGGGGCCACGGCCCTGCTGATGCTCACGCTGGGCGTGCTGACGGGGTCGAGCGCGCCGGTGCTGCTCGGGGTGGTGCTCGCGGTGCTCGGGCTCGGGCTCGTCGCCGGGGCGTTCCTGGGCGCGGGGCGCGGGCTCGTCCCCGCCGCCGTCCTGGTCGGCCTCCTCACCTGGGGCACCCTCGCGATGCCGTTCGACGAGTGGCCCGAGGGCGGCTTCGGTGACCTGTCCGCGAGCCCGGTGACGCCCGCCCAGCTCGCCCCGCTCTACACGCGGTCGGCCGGGGACGTCGACATCGACCTGAGCCGCCTGGACCTCTCGGGCACCGGCGGCCCGGTCGCCACCGAGATCCGCCTCGGCGCGGGCGACGTCACGATCACCGTCCCGGCCGACGCCGACCTGACGCTGGCGGGCGCCGTCGGGGCCGGGTCGATCCGCTACGGCGGCGAGGTGCGCGAGGGCGTCGACGCCCGGCTCGACGCCTCCGACCTCGGCGCCGACGGCGTCGCGGGCGGGCGCCCGCTGGAGATCACCGTGCACGCCAACGCCGCCGACGTGGAGGTGCTCCGTGGCTGAGCTGCAGACCCGGCGTCGCCGGCCCGACCCCCTGACGCTCGTGACCGGCGTACTCGCCCTGGTCCTCTCGGTGTTCGCCTTCGTGGGTGAACTGCCCGCGATCGACCCCCGATGGCTGCTCGCGGGCGGCGCGGCGGTCGTCGGCCTGGTACTCCTGGTGGGGAGCCTGACGAACCGTCGGGAGTAGCACGGCCCGTCCCGGGGGCTGGGGAGCGACCCGGGACAGGCGGCGGACGGCGGGCGGTACCGGGTCGGGGGACCCGGGACCGCCCGCCGTCATTCCCACTCGATGGTGCCCGGCGGCTTGCTGGTGACGTCGAGGACCACGCGGTTGACCTCGGCCACCTCGTTGGTGATCCGGGTGGAGATCCGCTCCAGCACCTCGTAGGGCAGGCGCGTCCAGTCGGCCGTCATCGCGTCCTCGGAGCTGACCGGCCGCAGCACGACCGGGTGCCCGTAGGTGCGCCCGTCGCCCTGCACCCCCACGCTGCGGACATCGGCGAGCAGCACCACCGGGCACTGCCAGATGCTGTCGTCCAGCCCGGCCGCGGTGAGCTCCTCGCGGGCGATCGCGTCGGCGGCGCGCAGCGTCTCCAGCCGGTCCCGGGTGACCTCGCCGATGATCCGGATGCCCAGCCCCGGCCCGGGGAACGGCTGGCGCCCGACGATCGCCTCGGGCAGCCCCAGCTCCCGCCCGACGCGGCGCACCTCGTCCTTGAACAGCGCCCGCAGCGGCTCCACCAGCGCGAACTCGATGTCGTCGGGCAGGCCACCGACGTTGTGGTGGCTCTTGATCGTGGCCGCACCGGACCCGCCGCCGGACTCGACGACGTCGGGGTAGAGGGTGCCCTGGACGAGGAACCCGACGTGCTCGTCCTGGGCCACGGCGGCCGTGGCCGTCTCGAAGACCCGGATGAACTCCCGGCCGATCGTCTTGCGCTTGGCCTCCGGGTCGGTGACGCCCGCGAGCGCGTCCAGGAACCGGTCGGCCACGTGCTCGGTGTGCAGGCGGGCCCCGGTGGCCGCCACGAAGTCGCGCTCGACCTGCTCCCGCTCCCCCGAGCGCAGCAGGCCGTGGTCGACGAACACGCAGGTCAGGCGGTCCCCGATGGCCCGCTGGACGAGGGCTGCGGCCACCGCGGAGTCGACACCGCCCGACAGCCCGCAGATCGCACGGCCGTCACCGACCTGGGCGCGGACCGCGGCGACCGTGTCGTCGATGATCGAGGAGGTGGTCCAGCCGGGGGCGATGCCCGCGACCTCGTGCAGGAACCGCGCCAGCACCTGCTGCCCGTAGGGCGAGTGCCCGACCTCCGGGTGGTACTGCACGCCCGCGAGCCGCCGGTCGGTGTCCTCGAACGCCGCGACGGCCGCCCGCTCGCTCGACGCCGTGACCGTGAACCCCTCCGGCGCGCGGACCACGGAGTCGCCGTGGCTCATCCACACCGGGTGCCGGGCGGGCGTGCCGTCGTGCAGGACGCCGCCGCACACGGTGAGCTCGGTGCGCCCGTACTCGCGGGTGCCGTCCGGGGCCACCTCCCCACCCAGCGCGCGCGCCATCGCCTGGAAGCCGTAGCACAGGCCCAGCACCGGGATGCCCACGGTGAACAGCTCCGGATCGACGACGGGCGCCCCCTCGGCGTACACGCTCGACGGCCCGCCGGACAGGATGATCGCCGCCGGCTTGCGCGCCACGATCTCCTCGACGGGGGTGTCCCCCGACACGATCTCGGAGTAGACCTGCGCCTCCCGCACCCGGCGGGCGATCAGCTGGGCGTACTGGGCGCCGTAGTCGACGACGAGGACGGTCGGTGGTTGCACCCGCCCACGATAACCACCGCGAGTGCCACCTCGTCGTCGCCGGCAGCGCGCTCACGACGCACTCGGAAGGATCACCGTCCGGGGGGACGGCGGAACCGGAGCGGCCGCGTCCCCGTCCAGGTCGGATGCTCACCGAACCGTTCCGCGGCACCCTGGCCGTCGCCCGCGGCCTCGTCACACCGGGGCAGCTGCGCGGGCCCCGCTTCCACCGGCTCCTGCCCGACGTCCACGTCCGCGCGGGCCGGGCGGTGGACCTGGCTCTCCGCTCCCGGGCTGCGGCGCTGTTCGTCGCCGGGCGCGGGGTGCTGGGCGGGTTCTCCGCGGCCGAGCTTCTCGGCGCCTCCTGCGGCCCGGCCGACGCGCCCGCGGAGGTGGTCCTGCTCGACGGACACCGCCAGCGCCCGCTCGACGGCCTGCTCGTGCGCCGCGACCGTCTCCACCCGCACGAGGTCACCATGGTCGGGGGGACCCCGGTGACCACGCCCCGCCGCACCGCGTTCGACCTCGCGCGGCGCCTGCCGGTGGTCGAGGCGGTGGTCGCCGTCGACGCGCTGGCGTTCGCCTGCGGCCTCGCCCCCGCCGACCTGCTCGCCGTGGCGCGCGAGCACCGCGGGGCCCGTGGCACCGGGCGGCTCGCCGAGATCGTCGGGCTCGCGAACCCCCTCGCGGAGTCACCGATGGAGACCCGCGTCCGGCTGGCGTTGGTGTTCGGTGGCCTTCCCGCACCCGTGCTCCAGCACCCGGTCGGGCCCTACGACCTGGACATGGCCTACCCCGCCTGGCGCGTCGCGATCGAGTACGACGGCCGCGCGCACCTGACACCGGCGCGGGCGACGCGGGACCTGGAGCGGCAGGCCCACCTCACGGCGGCCGGCTGGACGGTCCTCCGGTTCCGGGCGGGCACGGTGCTCCACAGCCCCGCCACGATCCCGGCGACGGTCCGCCGGCACCTGGCGGCCGAGGCCCGCCGCCGCGGCGTCACCCTCGCCGAGCTCCTGAGCGCCGCATGAGCCCGGCGCCCGCCACGGCCGTCCACGACCCGCGAGTGCCGCATCCGTGTCGGTCCGGCTGCGCCGGCGCGGCACTCACGTCGCTGTCGTCCCGGCTCAGCCCCGGACGGTCAGCCCCACGCGCTGGAACTCCTTGAGGTCGGAGTACCCGGTCTTGGCCATCGCCCGGCGCAGCGCCCCGAACAGGTTGACGGTGCCGTACGGGCTCGAGCTCGGCCCGAACAGCACCTCCTCCAGGCTGCGCTCGCCCGGCCCGAACCCGGTGACCTCCGAGCGGGGCAGCGACGGGTGGGCCACCGAGGAGGTCCAGTACAGGCCGCCGCCGGGCGAGTCGGCGGCGTCGGCGAGCTGCTCCCCGAGCATGACGGCGTCGGCCCCGCACGCGATGGCCTTCGCCAGGTCGCCGGAGCCGGTCATGCCGCCGTCGGCGATGACGTGGACGTAGCGGCCGCCGGTCTCGTCGAGGTAGTCGCGGCGGGCCGCGGCGGCGTCGACGATCGCGGTCGCCATCGGCACGCCGATGCCCAGCACCTCGTCGGTGGTGGTGGCGCTGGACTCCCCGTACCCCACGATGACGCCGGCCGCGCCGGTGCGCATCAGGTGCATCGCGGTGCGGTAGTCGCCCACCCCGCCCGCGACGACGGGCACGTCGAGCGAGGCGATGAACTCCTTGAGGTTGAGCGGCTCGCCACCGGACACGTGCTCGGCGGAGATGATCGTGCCCTGCACGACGAGGATCTCGACGCCGGCCGCGAGCAGGTCGGGGGTGAGCTCGCGGGCCCGCTGCGGGCTGACCCGTGCCGCGACCGTCACCCCGGCCTCGCGGACGGTGCGCAGCGCCTCGGCCAGCAGCGTGGGCTGGATCGGGGCGGCGTGCAGCTCCTGGAGCAGGCGGACGGCTGCGGCCGGGTCGTCGGACTCCGCGGCCTCGACCACCCGCGCGAGCGCACCGTCGGCGTCGGCGTGCCGGGCCCACAGGCCCTCCGCGTTGAGCACGGCAAGGCCGCCCAGCTTCCCGACGGTGACGGCGCTGGCCGGGGAGACCACCGCGTCGGTCGGGTGGGTGATCAGCGGGATCTCGAAGCGGTAGGCGTCGAGCTGCCAGGCGGTGGACACCTCCTGCGAGCTCCGCGTGCGCCGCGAGGGCACGATCTCGACCTGGCCCAGGTCGTAACTCCGACGGGCCTCCCGGCCCATCCCGATCTCCACGAGGTCACGCACGTGCAGCAGGGTAGACGGCCTACCTCGCGGCGTAGTTGGGCGCCTCGACCGTCATGGTGATGTCGTGCGGGTGGCTCTCCTTGAGCCCGGCCGCGGTGATACGCACCAGCTGCGCCTGCTGCAGCTGCGGGATCGTGTCGGCCCCCGCGTAGCCCATGCCCGAACGCAGCCCGCCGGTGAGCTGGTGGACGACCTGCGAGAGCGGCCCCCGGAACGGGATGCGCCCCTCGATGCCCTCGGGCACCAGCTTGTCCTCGCTGAGCACGTCGTCCTGGGCGTAGCGGTCCTTGGAGTAGGACTTGGCACCCTCGCGCGCGCTCATCGCCCCGAGCGAGCCCATGCCGCGGTAGGTCTTGTACTGCTTGCCGCCGACGAGGATGAGGTCGCCCGGCGACTCCGCGGTGCCGGCGAGCAGGCTGCCCAGCATCACCGTCGACGCCCCCGCCGCGATGGCCTTGGAGATGTCGCCGGAGTACTGGATGCCGCCGTCGCCGATCACCGGCACGCCCGAGGCCGCGCACGCCAGCGAGGCCTCGTAGATCGCGGTGATCTGCGGCGCGCCCACCCCGGCGACGACGCGCGTGGTGCAGATCGAGCCCGGCCCGACCCCGACCTTGACGGCGTCGGCCCCCGCCTCGACGAGCGCCGCGGCTCCCGCCCGGGTGGCGACGTTGCCGCCCACGACGTCGACCTCGCCCACCTCGGCGCGCAGCTTGGCGACCATCTCCAGCACACGGCGGGAGTGCCCGTGCGCGGTGTCGACCATCAGCACGTCGACCCCGGCCTCGACCAGCCCCATCGCGCGGGCGTAGGACTCCTCGCCGACGCCCACCGCCGCCGCGACGACCAGCCGGCCGTCGGGGTCCTTGGTGGCCAGCGGGTACTTCTCGGTCTTGTTGAAGTCCTTGATCGTGATGAGCCCGCGCAGGATGCCGTCGCCGTCGAGGATCGGCAGCTTCTCCAGCTTGTGGCGGCGCAGCAGGCCCAGCGCGGCCTCCGCCGAGACGCCCACCCGCGCGGTGATCAGCGGCGCGTGGGTCATCACCTCGGACACCGGACGGCTGTGGTCCATCTCGAACCGCATGTCGCGGTTGGTGATGATGCCGACGAGCCGGCCGCCCGCGTCGGTGACCGGCACCCCGGAGATCCGGAACTTGGCGCACAGCGCGTCGACGTCGGCGAGGGTGGCCTCGGGCGAGCAGGTGACGGGGTCGGTGACCATCCCGGCCTCGGACCGCTTCACGACCTCGACCTGCGCGGCCTGCTGCTCGGGCGAGAGGTTGCGGTGCAGGGTGCCCAGCCCGCCTGCGCGGGCCATCGCGATCGCCATCCGCGCCTCGGTGACGGTGTCCATCGGCGACGACACCAGCGGCACCTTGAGGCGCACCCGGCGGGTGACCTGCGTGCTCGTGTCGACGCTGCTGGGCACCACGTCGGATTCGGCCGGCAGCAGCAGCACGTCGTCGAAGGTCAGGCCCAGCATCGCGAACTTGGGCGGCAGACCGGCGGCCTCGCTCGTCATCGCACCTCCACCTCGCCGATCACGGCACGCTGCCGCCTGTGCCGCCATCGTATCCGCGCGCACACGCAGCGACGCGCCGGTCGGGCGAGGGCCTGCCCACAGATCTCCGGCACCCACGCCGAGTAGGATCGGCGGGGTGCCACCTGACGCGCTGCCGCCGGACCCGTTCGCCGGGGATCCGCACGACCCCGCGCTGTCCCTCGACGGCCCCGAGCCCGAGGACGCGGAGGAGCTGAGCGACGTCGAGCGCGACGAGATCGTCGCCGACCTCGCCGACCTCGCCGTGTACCAGGCCCTGCTGGAGGCCCGCGGGGTCCGCGGCATCGTCGTCGACTGCGGCGACTGCGGCGAACAGCACTTCCACGAGTGGAGCCTGCTGCGCGCGAGCCTGCAGCAGCTGCTCGACGAGGGCCAGATGCGCCCGCACGAGCCCGCCTTCGATCCCGACCCCAGCAGCTACGTCACGTGGGAGTACTGCCGCGGCTACGCCGACGCGGTGCTCTCCGACTCCTGACCCGCCCGTACGTCGAACGGCCCCGGCCCCCTCGCGGGGACCGGGGCCGTTCGGCGTGACCGGTCAGGATGCGGTCGGGGTCTCCGACCCGGACGCCGTGGGCGTGCCCTCGCGGGTGGCCGTGGAGCCGAGGCCCTGGCCCGTCGTGGTGGTCGGGTCCGCGCCGCCCTCGGTCGTGGCGGGCGGCGGGGCCTGGGTGTCGCCGGGCGGGACGGACCCGCCCGGACTCGGGGTGGGACTCGGCGTGACCGTGGCACTGGTGGGACCGGCGTCGAGCGGGCTGACCCCGGGGTCCGCCGACGTCGTCGGCGAGGTCGCGGACGAGCCGGGCGTCGTCGTCGCGGGCGCGGGCGGGGCACCCTCGGCGGCGGCCCGTGGCGGGACCCGGCGCTGCGGGTCGGCGGCCAGCGGGGTGCCCGGCTGGATGCGCTGGCCCTGCGGGGTCTCGGCCGCCTTGGCCTCCAGGAAGCTCGCCGTGTCGCTGAGCTCGACGAGGCCCTCCTCGATCCGGATCGCGGCGAGATCCTCCTCGGCCGCGGCCAGGACCTGTGCCGCCACCGCGGGCTCGCCGCGGGTGAGGGCGTCCTTGGCCTGGTCGATGCGCGACTCGACGCGCACGGCGGCCTCGACGGACTCCGCGCGCTCGCTGTAGAGGACCCGGGACACCTCCCACAGGGAGTCGCCCGGGCGGGCGTCGGCCGCGCCGTAGGAGACGCCGCCGATCGTAAAGACGATCATCGCCGCGGCGGCCGCGAGCGGGAACAGGTGACGGGCCCGGCGCCCGGCCGGGCGGGACGCCGCCTGCACCGTGGCCATCGCCGTGTCGAGGTCGACGAGCTCGGGGAGCGGCTCGGAGTCGACCTCGGAGCGCCACGAGGCGAGCAACGCGACGACCTGGTCGTCGGCGTCGTAGCCGTGCACTCCCGGGGTGGAGACGGACATGCCGGCCGCGAGCGCGCTGATCAGCTCGTCGTCGGCCTGTACGGCCACGAGATCGATCGGGCCGTCGGCCAGCTCGTCGAACGGGACCGGGCGGGCACGCATCCCGTCGGGACGGAAACCGTTGGTGCCGTTGGTGTGCGGCCGGCGAGGACTCGTCCCGCCGAAACCGCGTCGTTCGTCCTGCATCTAGACCACCCCCTCGGGCATCGACTTGCGAAGCCGGGCCAGGGCCCGGTGCTGTGCCACCCGGACCGCTCCGGGTGTGGAACCGACGGCCTCGGCCGCCTCCTCCGCCGACAGACCCACCACGACGCGCAGTACCAGGATCTCGCGCTGCTTCTCGGGGAGCTGGTCGAGCAGGCGCGCCATCTCGCCGGACAGCTCGACGCGCAGCGCCCGCTGCTCCGGCCCGTCCGCGGTCTCGACCGAGTCCGGCAGATCGGCGAACGGGTCGGACTTGTTGCGCGTGGACGCCCGGTGGGCATCGATCACCTTGTGCGAGGCGATGCCGTAGACGAAGGCGAGGAACGGGCGTCCCTGCACCCGGTACCCCGGTAAGGCCGTCAGCACGGCCAGACACACCTCCTGCGCGACGTCGTCCGCGGAGGCGAACGAACGCTCTCGCCCCAGCCTCGCGCGGCAGTAGCGCACGACCAGGGGTCGAATGATGGCGAGCACGCGCCCGACCGCAGCCCGGTCTCCCGCCATGGCGCGGGTGACGAGCTCGTCGGGAACGTCTGTCGTCTCACTCATCGCACTGTGTCGTCCGGGCGTTACGCAGCATCTTCGATCTCATCCGTTCGTGAGGCCGACCACGGAGAGTGCTCAACCGTGCCCTCAGTGCGGTCCACCGTAGCGAAGGGCCGGGGACCGCCGACGCGGGTCCCTCGACAGGAGGACGCACGGGGACGCCGCGGAGTTGCCCGGGAACCGTCACCGGGCGGACATGCGAACGGGTGCGTGGCCGCCGGTCGGCGGCCACGCACCCGTGTGGAGCTGGGTCGTCCCCTGGGGGACTCGTCCCTTAGGAGACCAGGCCGCGGCGGAAGCCGTGCGCGACGGCCTGGGCGCGGTCGCGCACACCGAGCTTGCGGAACAGCCGGCGCGCGTGGGTCTTGACCGTGTCCTCGGACAGGTAGAGCTCGCGCCCGATCTGCCCGTTGCTCTTGCCCTGGCTCATCCCGCGCAGCACCTGCAGCTCGCGCTCGGTGAGCTGGACACCGGGGTCGGTGGGAGCCCGCGGCGTGGGCACGGCCGTGCTCGCGAGCGTGTGTGCGAGCGCCGCCACCAGTTCGGGACGCGAGGCGTCCCAACGCAGGTAGCCGCGCGCGCCGCCCGCGATCGCGGCCGCGATGCTGCCCGCGTCGTCGGGGGCCCCGAAGACGATCACGTTCGCCTGGGGGTGGGCGGCGACCAGACGCCGCGTCGCCTCGACCCCGGTGGGCACCGCGCGCTGGGTGCCGACCAGGACCACGTCGACCGGCTGCCGGGAGAACCGGGCCAGCAACTCGTCCCCGTGCGCAACACAATCGATCCGGTGCACCCCCGGCACCGCGGACATCACGCGGGTCAGGCCTTCGCGGACGCTGCGACGATCGTCGCAGATGAGTACCGTCGTCACGACGATTCCTTCCTGCAGCTTCCTGCAGCCGGGTGATGTGTCACCCCACGCATCGGCGGGTGACCGCTCCACCTTGACACGATCAGGGCCCATTTGTGCCCTCCATTCGGGAGAGTTGCGCCGAGTGGCACTCGTCATGTGGGTGACGAAGTTCCGAATGGAGTAATTACATTACCGAGGTCCGCGCGGACGCCCGCACCGGCTCCCCCGTCAGACCCCTGCCCAGGGGATCACTGAGCTGGTAGAGCACGCTCGCCGTCCGTGCCGCGGCGTGTCGTCGGCGCGCCGTGCCGTTCGGCCGGCCGTTCGCCGCTTCGGGCGACCGGTCGCCCGCTCGGTCGTTTGCGTTCGGTGACGATCCGGTCACGGTCGGACCACCGAGCGTGTCGGCCAGGTCGGCCGCCGCCAGCCGGGCGGGACCCGACAGGGGGAACAGCCCGGCCCCGTCGGCGGCCTCGGCGATCGCATCCAGCTCACCCAGCACTGCTCCGTCCGGGTGAGCGACGGCCCGGACGACGGCCAGCACGAGCCGGGACTTGACGACGTGCCGTACCGACCCGGCCTCCCGCGCCCGCTCCAGCGCCCGCTCCGCCGGCTCCAGCCCGCGGGCCGCGACGCCCGCGTACAGGGCGGCCTCCGCACGCACCCAGCCGATGCGCACCGCCGTCCGCCAGGACGGGTGCCCCACGGCCTCGGCGGCGTCGAGCAGCCGACCCGCCACGGGGTCGCCCAGGCCCAGCGCGTCGGCGGCCAGCCCCACCAGCGCGTCGACGCCCGCCGCGGCCGCGTCGGTGCCGTCCGGGCACCGCGGCGCGGCAGGCGCGGCCGCCGCCAGCCGCAGGCCGCGGCCGTCGAGGGGGCGGGCGAGGGCGTGGCCGCCCCGCTGCCGGCGGTGGGCGGCCAGGGTCACGGCGGCGTGCGCGGCGACCGCACCCGGGACCCGCGGATCGGCCAGCAGCCCCTGCAGCACCGTCGCGGCGGCGGCGAACCTCCCCTGGCCCCCGTGGACGACGGCCGCGCACCACCGGTCGGCGGGAGAGGCGCCCGGGCCGATCCGGACCAGCGCGTCCGGCCCCGGACCGAACGCCGCGGCCCGCAGCGCGGCCGACGGCGCGGCCGCCCCGCTCAGACCAGCACCGCCGCGACGAGCTGCCGGCCGGCGTCGGACAGCGAGGCGAGGGACCCGACCCGGGGCGGCAGCGGGACCCCCGCCCATCCCGGGCCGGCGACGAAGGTGCGGAAGCGCGGTCGGGTGCGCGGCAGCGACCGCAGCAGGCCGACGTCGGCGCTCTGCGGCAGCTGTGACCACAGCACGATCGCGGCGGGCGCCGTCCGCCGGACGGCGGCGACCAGTGCGTCGGAGGGCAGGTTCGCGCCCATCGCCCGGGACTCGACGCACCGGTGGGCCAGTGACGCGGCCAGCGCCGTCAACGGCAGGGTGTGGAACTCCCCCGGCATCCCGGCGAGCAGGACCGGCCGGGGGTTGCGCGGAGCCGGTGCCGCTGCGGCGTGCCGCCCGAAGACCGTGATCACGCACTCGCTGATCAGGTGCTCGATCTCGATGCCCGCACCGGTGTCGGCCCAGCGCTGGGCCACCGCGGCCAGCACCGGGCGGGCCACGGCGTCCCAGGTCTGCTCGACACCGTCCGCCGCGATCGACTCCTCGAGCAGCCGGCGGATCGCCGTGGCGTCCAGGGCCAGCGCCGCGCGGCCCATGCCGCGCGCCGCCCGTCCCGCGCCCGGCAGGCGCAGCGCGCGGCCGCCCACGCGGACCCGGGTGGCGGCCCGGCCGTCGCCCGCGTGGTCCGACAGCAGCAGCGGACCGCCGTCGTCGGACGCGTCGAGGGCGCCCGGCGCCCCGGGCGCGGGCGGCAGGCGGCGGGGGCCGTCGGCGTCTGGCCGGGGCAGCCGGGCGGACCGGGCGTAGGCGGCGGCGTCGACGGGCGAGGCGCCGCGCAGCAGGGCGTGCTGCATGAGCTCGAGGCGCGCGACGTCGTCGGCGGTGTAGCGGCGGTGGCGCCCCGGCACGTGCTCGCCGGGGCCGATCCCGTAGCGGCGGTCCCAGGTGCGCAGCGTCGACGGGGCGATGCCCAGCCGGCGGGCGACGGCCGCGACCGAGAGCCGGGCCTGCTCCGGCGGGGCGGGGTCGTCCGGGCCCGGGTCGCCGGGGGCGTCCGCCGACGGCTCGGGATGCATCCGCTCATGGTGCGGGGCCGGTAGGGAGAAGAGCAACACCACCCCGATCGATATCGCACTTGAACAAGGTTTGGCGCGGTTCTAGGATGGGGACTCCGGGACCGTCGGAACGGTCGTCGTTGGAGGGGTGGTCGTCGTGGCGGACATCAGGAGGCTCCCGGTCCCGGTCACGGACATCTGGGACTGGCAGATGCACGGATCGTGCCGCGGGATGGACAGCGGGGAGTTCTTCCATCCCGAGGGTGAACGGGGCCCGGCGCGGGCCAACCGCGAGATCCGGGCGAAGCAGATCTGCGAGGCCTGTCCGGTGCTCGAGCAGTGCCGACGGCACGCGCTCGCCGTGCAGGAGCCCTACGGCGTGTGGGGCGGCCTGTCGGAGTCCGAGCGCGACGACATCATCCGCGGCCGCGAGCGCACCCTGAAGATGGCCGAGCGCGAGCCCACCCCCCGCTGACGCCCGGGGCAGGCGCCGCGGCGGCGCGCCGGCTCCGAGACAGCGAACGGGCCACCTCCGATCCGGAGGTGGCCCGTTCGTACGTGCGGGTGGGGCTAGTGGCCGTGCCCGTGGCCGTGACCGCCACCGGCGGGAGCCGGCGGGGCCTCGACGGGCTTGTCGACGACGGCGCTCTCCGTGGTGAGCACCATGCGCGCGATCGACGCGGCGTTGACCACGGCGGAGCGCGTGACCTTCACCGGGTCGATGACGCCGTCGGCCAGCAGGTCGCCGTAGGTGAGGGTGGCGGCGTTGAAGCCGTGGCCCCACTCCTGCTCGGCGACCCGGTTGATGACGACCGAGCCCTCGAAGCCACCGTTGGCGGCGATCCAGAACAGCGGCGCCGACAGGGCCTTGCGGACGATCGAGACGCCGGTGGCCTCGTCGCCGGTGAGGCCGAGGCCGCCGTCCAGCGTCTTGGCCGCCTGCACCAGCGCGGAACCGCCGCCGGGCACGATGCCCTCCTCGACCGCGGCCCGGGTGGCCGACACCGCGTCCTCGATGCGGTGCTTGCGCTCCTTGAGCGCGGTCTCGGTGGCCGCCCCGACCTTGATCACCGCGACGCCGCCGGCCAGCTTGGCCAGCCGCTCCTGCAGCTTCTCGCGGTCCCAGTCGGACGTGGCGTCCTCGATCTCGCGCTTGAGCTGCGCGACCCGGTCGTCGACGGCGCTCTTGGGGCCACCGCCCTCGACCAGGGTGGTGGAGTCCTTGGTGACCACGACGCGCCGGACCGTGCCCAGCAGGTCGAGACCCGCCTCGGACAGCTTGAGGCCGACCTCGGCGTTGATGACCGTACCGCCGGTGGCGATGGCCAGGTCCTCCATGAACCACTTGCGGCGGTCGCCGAAGAACGGCGACTTGACCGCGGCGACCTTGACGGTCTTGCGGATGGAGTTGACGACCAGCGTCGAGAGCGCCTCGCCCTCGAGGTCCTCCGCGATGATGAGCAGGGGCTTGCCGTCGGCGAGCACCTTCTCCAGCAGCGGGAGCAGGTCGGCGATGGCGCCGATCTTGTCGCGGTGCAGCAGGACGTAGGCGTTCTCCAGCACCGCCTCCATCGACTCCGCGTCGGTCACGAAGTACGGGGAGAGGTAGCCCTTCTCGAACTGCAGGCCCTCAGTGATCTCCAGCTCGGTGGCGAGCGTGGAGCCCTCCTCGATGGTGATCACGCCGTCCTTGCCGACGGCCTTGAGCGCCTCGCTGATCAGGTTGCCGATCTCCTGCTCGCGCGAGGCGATCGTGCCGACCTGGGCGATGTGCTCCTTGTCGTCGACAGGGACGGCCTTCTCCCGGAGGAAGTCGGCGACGGCCTCGGCGGCGGCGGAGATGCCCTTGCCCAGCGCCATCGGGTTCGCACCCGCGGCGACGTTGCGCAGGCCCGCGGCCACCATGGCCTGGGCGAGCACGGTGGCGGTGGTGGTGCCGTCGCCCGCGACGTCGTTGGTCTTGGTGGCGACGGTCTTCGCGAGCTGGGCCCCGAGGTTCTCGAACGGGTCCTCGAGGTCGATCTCACGGGCGATGGTGACGCCGTCGTTGGTGACGGTCGGCCCACCGAACTTCTTGTCGATGACGACGTGCCGGCCGCGCGGGCCGAGGGTGACCTTGACCGCGTCCGCGAGCTGGTTTACCCCACGCTCGAGTGCGCGGCGGGTCTGCTCGTCGAAGCTGATCTGCTTCGGCATGTCCTGCCTCTCTGGGATCTATCCGGGACAAGCGACCGCCCCGGTGGCCCGCTCGGTCGAGGGACCACCGGGGCGGCGGTACTACAGAACTGCCTGCGTCAGTTGACGACCGCGAGCACGTCGCGCGCGGAGAGGATGAGGTACTCCTCGCCGTTGTACTTGACCTCGGTGCCGCCGTACTTGGAGTAGATGACGACGTCGCCGACGGCCACGTCCAGCGGGACGCGGTTGCCGTTGTCGTCGATACGGCCGGGGCCGACCGCGAGGACCTTGCCCTCCTGGGGCTTCTCCTTGGCGGTGTCCGGGATGACGATGCCGGACGCGGTCGTGGTCTCCGCCTCGCTGGCCTGGACGACGATCTTGTCCTCGAGCGGCTTGATGTTCGCCACGACGATGACCTCCCCTTCGGGGTGTACGTGTATCGGCTCTGATCGGATGAACGCGAGACCACCGGGTTCCCCGCCGCCGCGGGTGCCGGGGTGCCGGGGTGATCTCGGCGTGCGTTGGCACTCTACCCACGAGAGTGCCAATCCCTCAACGGTGGCCCACCGTTCACCGGGTCGAGCCACGCGGTCCACTGCGCGCACCATCGGGTGGCCGAGGCTGCCGGTCGTGACCGACGACGCGAGCACCGCCACCGACCGCCGATCCGTCCTGCGGGCCGGACTCGCCGCCTCCGCCGTGCTGGCCGCCCCGGCCGGCCTGCTGGCCGCCTCCCCCGCGGCGGCCGGCCCCTCCGCGACGGCCCGCCGGGGCGATCCGTTCACCCTCGGCGTGGCCTCCGGCGAACCCTCTCCCGAGGGGTTCGTGCTCTGGACCCGCCTCGCCCCCGACCCGCTGGCCGAGGACGGCCTGGGCGGTATGGGCGAGCGGCGCACCGACGTCGAGTGGGAGCTGGCCGCCGACGAGCGCTTCCGCCGGATCGTGCGCCGGGGCGTCGGGACGACGGGGCCGGAGCTGGGGCACAGCGTGCACGTCGAGGCGGCCGGGCTGGCGCCGGGCCGCGAGTACTTCTACCGCTTCCGGGCCGAGGGCTCCATCTCCCCGACCGGGCGGACCCGCACCGCGCCCGCGGCGGCCTCGATGGTGCCGCTGACGATGTGCTTCACCTCGTGCTCGCAGTACGAGCACGGCTTCTTCACCGCCTACGCCCGGCTCGCGCAGGACGAGCCCGACCTGGTGCTGCACCTGGGCGACTACCTCTACGAGTACGCCGCCGGGGAGTACGTCGCGCCGCAGGGCAACGTGCGCGACCACCTCGGCCCGGAGACCTCGACGCTGGCAGGCTACCGGCAGCGGCACGCCCAGTACCGGACCGACGCCGACCTGCAGGCCGCGCACGCCGTCGCCCCGTGGCTGGTGGTGTTCGACGACCACGAGGTGGAGAACAACTGGGCCGGCGACGTGCGCGAGCTGCCCGAGGACCCGCCGGGCCCGTTCGCGCCGCGGCGGGCGGCGGCGCTGCGGGCGTACTGGGAGAACATGCCGCTGCGCGCGGCCCAGCGCCCGTCGGGGGCCGACATGCGGCTGTACCGCAGCGTCGGCTGGGGCGCGACGGCCGCGTTCCACATGCTCGACACCCGCCAGTACCGCACCGACCAGCCGTGCGAGGACACCTTCCCCGCCGACTGCGACGCCCGCACCGACCCGGCCGCGTCGCTGCCCGGCTCCGAGCAGGAGCGCTAGCTCGCCGAGCGGTTCGCCACCTCCCGTGCCCGGTGGGACGTGCTCGGCCAGCAGGTGTTCTTCTCCCAGGTCGATCTCGTGCCCGGCGGGGCGCGCGGGTTCAACCCCGACGCCTGGGACGGCTACACGGCCTCGCGCGACCGGGTCGTCGACTCCTGGGTGGACGCCGGGTCGCGCAACGTCGTCGTCCTCACCGGCGACGTGCACGCGCACTGGGCGGCCGAGGTCAGGCGGCGATTCGACGACCCGGCGTCCCCGGTGGTCGGCACCGAGCTCGTGTCGAGCTCGATCACCTCCGGCGGCGACGGCTCCGAGACGCGGGAGGACACCGCGGGGCAGCTCGCGGACAACCCGCACATCCGGTTCTTCAACGACCGGCGCGGCTACGTCCGCACCCGGTTCACCGCCGACGAGCTGACGGCCGAGTTCCGCGTGCTGCCCTACGTGCAGGAGGCCGGGGCGCCGGTCGAGACCCGGGCGACGTTCGTCGTCGAGGACCGGCGGCCGGGGCTCGAACCCGCCTGACGTGGCGTACGCCCTAACCGCTCCCGCCCATCACGGAGGAGGGTGCGGGAGCGGGCACCGGGGCCCGCCGGGAGGGGGCCCGATGAGCACGCTCGACGTGGTGCTGATCCTGCTCGCCGGGACCGCGGCGGGGGCGATCAACGCCGCGGTGGGCTCCGGGTCGCTGATCACCTTCCCCACGCTGCTCGCACTGGGTTACCCCCCGGTGCTCGCGAACGTCTCCAACAACATCGGGCTGGTGCCCGGCGGTGTCGCGAGCGTGTGGGGCTACCGCCGGGAGCTGGCCGACCAGCGGCGCAGGCTGCTCGTGCTCGGGTCGATGTCGGTGCTCGGCGGCGCCACGGGCGCGGTGCTGCTGCTCGTGCTGCCCGACTCGGCGTTCCGGGCCGTGGTGCCGGTGCTGATCGCGGTGGCCGCGCTGCTGGTCGCGGTGCAGCCCTGGATCGCCCGGGCGCTCGCCCGGCGGCCCGGGCGGACCGGGCGGCCCGACGTCGGCCCGGCCGCGCTGGCCGCGACCGCGACCTGCGGGGTCTACGGGGGCTACTTCGGCGGCGCGCAGGGCATCCTGCTCGTCGGGCTGCTGGGCACCGTGATGACCGAGACGCTGCAGCGCCTCAACGCCCTCAAGAACGGGCTCGTCACCTGCGTCAACGCCGTCGCCGCGGTGACCTTCCTGGTCGTGGCCCCGGCGCAGGTCGACTGGCGGGTCGTCGCGCTCATCGCGATCGGGTCGTCGGCGGGCGGGCTGCTGGGGGCGCGGGTCGGGCGCCGGCTGCCCCAGCCGGTGCTGCGCGGGGTGATCGTCGTCGTGGGTCTCGTCGCGATCGTGAACCTGCTGCTCTGATCAGGACACCAGCACCTCGGTGACCGGCATCGACGAGTCGGCGGGCAGGTCGAGCGGGCTCGCCTGCGCACCGCTTACGAGCAGGTGCGCGCCCAGGGCCGCCACCATCGCCCCGTTGTCGGTGCACAGGCCCGGGCGCGGGACGCGCAGCGCGAGGCCGGCGACGTCGCAGCGCTCCTGGGCCAGCGCGCGCAGCCGGGAGTTGGCCGCGACCCCGCCGCCCAGCAGCAGCGTCTCCATCCCCCGCTCGCGGGCCGCCCGCACGGCCTTCGCGGTGAGCACGTCGACGACGGCCTCCTGGAAGCTCGCCGCCACGTCGGCCACCGGCACCGGCGTGCCGGCCCGCTCCAGCGCCTCGACGTGCCGGGCCACCGCGGTCTTGAGCCCGGAGAAGGAGAAGTCGAACGGGGCGTCGCGGGGGCCGGTGAGCCCGCGCGGGAACGCGATCGCGCGGGGGTCGCCGTCGCGGGCCACGCGGTCGACGTGCGGGCCGCCGGGGAACGGGAGGCCGAGCAGGCGGGCGATCTTGTCGAACGCCTCGCCCGCCGCGTCGTCGATGGTGGCGCCCAGCGGCGTGACGGGGCCGGCGACGTCGGGCACGTCGAGCAGGCTGGAGTGCCCGCCCGAGACCAGCAGCGCCAGGCACGGCGGCAGCGGGCCGTGCTGGAGCGTGTCGACGGCGACGTGCGCGGCGAGGTGGTTGACGCCGTAGAGCGGCACGTCCCACGCGGTGGCGTAGGCCTTCGCCGCCGCCACCCCGACCAGCAGCGCACCGGTGAGCCCGGGCCCCGCCGTGACGGCCACGGCGTCGACGTCGCGGGCGGTGACCCCGGCGGTGGCGAGCGCCCGGCGCACCGCGGGGACCATCGCCTGCAGGTGCGCCCGCGAGGCGACCTCGGGCACCACCCCGCCGAAGCGCGCGTGCTCGTCGACCGAGGAGGCCACCTCGTTGGCCAGCAGCTCCGGGGCGGCCCCGTCGTGGCGGACGACCCCGACCCCGGTCTCGTCGCACGAGGTCTCGATACCGACGACGATCACCGGGCGTCCCTCCGCATCGTGTGGGCGTCGGCCCCGCTGGGCCGGTAGTAGCGCCTGCGCAGGCCGACCACCGAGAAGCCCTCCGACTCGTAGAGCGCCTTGGCCACCGCGTTGTCGGTGCGGACCTCCAGGAACACCGTGGCCGACTCCGCGTCGGCCACGGCGAGCAGCTCCCGCAGCAGCGTGCGGCCGATCCCGCGGCCCTGGTGCGACGGGTCGACGCCGATCGTGTGGATCTCGGCCTCCGCCTGCGGCGGACCGGCGACGAAGGCCAGCCCGGCGTAGCCCACGAGGGTGTCGCCGTCGCGGGCGGCGCGGTAGAGGTGGCCCATGCGGACCTCGTCGCGGAAGGCGCGCTCGCTCCACGGGTCGTCCTCGGGGAACAGCAGCTTCTCCAGCTCGGCGCAGCGGGGCGCGTCGTCGGGACGCAGGTCGTCGGTGCGGGTGGTGGCGGGGCTCATCGCGCGCTCACCTTCTTGCGCGCACCCGGCTCCGCGGCGTCGGGGCGGCGCAGGTACAGCGGCTCGAGCGGGCCCGGCTCGACACCCGCCCGCACCGCGGCCGCCGCGACCGCGACCAGCCCCCGCGGCGACGGGGCCGCGGGCTCGCGCACCGGCCATCCCAGACCGGGCGCCGACCCGCCGGCAGCCGCGACCGCGGGGAGGCCGCGCCCGACCAGCGCGGCAGGGGACTCCACGTGGGGCCCGTCCCGCCGCGCCCCCGACCCGTCGTAGAGCGCCCAGTACACCTCGCGACGCCGGGCGTCGGTGACGACGACGAACGGGCCCGGCCCGGCGACGTCGGCGGCGATCGCGTCGAGGGTGCACACGCCGTGCACGGGCACCCCGAGCGCGTCGCCCAGCGCGGCCGCCGTGACCATCCCGACCCGCAGCCCGGTGAACGGGCCCGGCCCGGCCCCGACGACCACCGCGCCGACCTCGCGCAGCGCGATCCCGGCGCCCGCGCACGCGGCGAGCACGCCGGGCATGAGCAGCTCCGCGTGCTTGCGCGGGTCGTGCACGACGTGGACCGAACGGGGCACGACCGCGTCCGCGGTCAGCTCGACGACACCCGCGGTGACGGCGGGTGTGGCGGTGTCCAGGGCGAGCACGTGCATCCGCCCAGGTTACGAGCGCGGGCCCGGGCCCGTCCCGAGGGGCTGCCCGCCTGTGGACGACTCCCGGCGATGTGGACAACTCACGGTCGTCGACGCCGTCCGGGGCGGGGGTCGTCAGGGGTGGGCCGCACCGTCGCCGCCATGAACCGATCCCCCGAACACCTCGTCCGGACCCGCACCGACCCGTGTCACGGTCGCCGTGCGCACGTCGTCGGGGCGGCGGTGCAGGCGCACGAGCAGGTGCCGGGCCGAGAGCCGCTCGGCCACGCCCTCGCCCCATTCCACGGCCACCACGGCGTCGGCCAGCTCGGTGTCGAGGTCGAGGTCGTCGAGCTCCGCGGCCACGTCGGCGGCCATCCCGAGGCGGTAGGCGTCGACGTGCACGAGCGGCACGCCGCGCGGACCGGCCCGGTGCTCCCTGGCGATCACGAAGGTCGGCGACGTCACCGGTCCGCTCACCCCGAGGCCGCGGGCGAGCCCCCGGACCAACGCCGTCTTGCCCGCGCCCAGCGGGCCCGAGAGCACCACCAGGTCGCCCGCGCCCAGGCCGGCGGCCAGGCGCTCGCCCAGTGCCTCGGTGTCGGCGACGCCGGGCAGCTCGAGCACGGCGCCGTCCGCGCCGTCCGGCGCGCTCACGCCCGCCGCCGGAACCGCCGGGGCCGGGCACGGCCGGTGGTTGGCTCGGCGACGATCCGGGCCGCGCTGCGCTGCAGCAGCCCGACCAGGGCCTCGTCCATCGTGGCGGGCTGCTCCAGCATCGGCAGGTGCCCCACCCCGGGGAAGCGCACCAGCACCGCGTCGGGCAGCTCGGCCGCGAGCCGCTCGGAGTGCGAGAACGGGATCACCCGGTCGGCCTCGCCCGCCGCGACGAGCAGCTCGCACCCGGCCAGCGCGGGCAGGGCCGCCACCCGGTCGTGGGTGCCGACGGTATCGACGAAGTCGGTCAGGGCGTCCACCGCGTTGGAGCTGATCATGGTGTCGACCAGGTCGACCAGCCAGGGGGCCACGCTCCGGTCGCCGTACGCGAAGCTGCGCGTGATCGCCCAGATGAGGTCGCCCGCCACCCCGCGCACGACGTCGACGAGCCGGGGCTGCAGCCGGGCGAGCAGGCCGACGCCCCGGGTCAGCGGGTTGTGCCGCGACAGCAGCGCGCCCTGCAGCCCGGCACTGGCCACCTCCCCGGCCGACGTCGAGACCAGCGCCACCCCGAGCACGCGCTCGGTGAACAGCTCGGGCCGGTGCTCGGCCAGCGCCATCAGCGTCATGCCGCCCATCGAGTGCCCCACGAGCACCAGCGGGCCCTCCGGGGCGAGCGCGCGGATCACGGCGTCGAGGTCGCGGCCGAGCTGCTCGATCGTGCAGCTCTCGCGCGGCGCCCGCTCCGAGCGCCCGTGGGAGCGCTGGTCGTACAGCACCAGCCGCACCGCGGGGTCCACCAGCTCGGCCAGCGACCGGCGCTGGAAGTGCCAGGTGCGGCGGTCCAGGGCGAAGCCGTGCACGAGCACCACGGTGAGCACGGGGGCGTCGTCCGGGCCGTCGGAGAGGTCGATCTCCTCGCACGACAGGCGCACCCCGTCGTCGGCGGTCACCGACGACGCCTCGCCCGGTGGCAGCACCCCGGGCTCCGAGGCGCCCTCCGACATCTGCGTGGCGAGCCTGCGGCGCGCCGAGGCGATCTCCCGGCGCTTGCGCGCGGCCGCGCCCACGGCCACGCCGGTGGCCGCGGCGCCCACCACGCCGCCCGCCACACCGACGGTCTGCCAGACCCCGGGACGCTTCACGCCTGCCCCACCACCGTGCGAGTCACCCGGGAGCCGTGCACGCCCGTGGCGATCTCGTAGTGGATCGTGTCGAGCTCGTCGGCCCACTCCTGCGCGGTGGGCCCGCCCCCGTCGCCCGGGCCGAACAGCACCGCCCCGTCACCCGTGCGGACGTCGGCGTCGGGCCCGCAGTCGACCACGAACTGGTCCATGCAGACCCGCCCCACCACCGGCCGCGACCGGCCTCCGATCGACACCCGCATCCGCCCGTTCCGGTTCAGTCGCCGCGGCACCCCGTCGGCGTAACCCGCGGGCACCAGCGCCAGCGTCGTCTCCGCAGGCGTGGTCCACTCGTGGCCGTAGGACACGCCCTCGCCGGCGGGCACCCGCTTCACCAGCGCCACCCGGGCCCGCAGCGTCATCGCCGGGCGCAGGGGGCTCTCGTCGACCGGCCGGTCGAGCGGGTCGAGCCCGTACACCGCGATGCCCGGCCGGACGATGTCGAAGTGCAGGTCGGGGCGCGTGAGCGTGGCGGCGGAGTTGGCGAGGTGGCGCAGCGGCGACAGGCCGCGGTCGCGGGCGGCCTGCCAGGCCGTGGTGAGCCGGGCGGCCTGCCGGTCGAGCGTCGGGTGGTGCGGGGCGTCGGCGTGCGCGAGGTGCGACCAGACGGCCACCACCTCGCACGACCCGTCGGCCGCGGCCTTGGCGGCGTCGTCGAGCAGGTCGGCCCACGCGGCGGCGGGCGCGCCGTTGCGGGACAGCCCGGTGTCGATCTTGAGGTGCAGGCGGGCCGGGCGTCCGGTCGACCGGGCGGCGGCCAGCACGGCGGCCAGGTGCTCGCGCGAGGCCACCGACAGGTCGACGTCGGCGGTCAGCGCGGCCGCGAAGTCGTCGTCGGGCACGTGCAGCCAGGACAGCAGGGGCGCCGTGATGCCGGCCGCGCGCAGCTCCAGCGCCTCCTCGATCGTGCAGACGCCCAGCCAGGACGCCCCGGCCGACAGCGCGGCCCGTGCCACCGGTACGGCGCCGTGGCCGTACCCGTCGGCCTTCACCACGGCCATGACCTGGGCATCCGCGGCCGCGGTGGCGAGCACCCCGATGTTGTGGCGCACGGCGTCGAGGTCGATCACCGCCTCGACCCGGGCCGTCCCCGACGAAGTCACGCCCGCATCATCGCATCACCGGTCGGCGCGGGGCGTCCCCCGCACGGCGTGCGCCGGCTCACTGCCGGCCCCCGCCCGCGGCGTGCAGCGAGCGCACGGCGGCCGGGATCGCGGCCTGCAGCAGCGAGGCCGGGGCGGGCGCGCCGTCGGCGGCCAGCTCCGCCGCCCGGGCGTGCACGAACGCGGCGCACCCCGCCGCCCACCACGGCTCCAGACCGGAGGCGAGCAGCGCCCCGATGATCCCCGACAGCACGTCACCCGACCCGGCCGTGGCCGCCCACGACGTCGTCGACGGGTGCACCAGGGCACGTCCGTCGGGCGCGGCCACGACGGTGGCGTTGCCCTTGAGCAGCACCGTCACCCCGAGCCCGGCCGCCGCGCGCCGGGCCGCGGCGATCCGGTCGACGCCCACGTCCCCGGCCAGCCGGGCGAACTCGCCGGCGTGCGGGGTCACCACCACGGGCCTGCCCCGCACGGCGGCGCGCAGGTCGGCGTGGCGCGCGAGCAGGGTGATCGCGTCGGCGTCGAGGCACAGCGGCACGTCGCGGTCGAGTGCGGCCACGACCGTGGCGTACCCGGTGTCGTCGGTGCCGGAACCGGGGCCCACCGTCCAGGCCTGGGTCCGGCCCGCACCACCGATGTCGGCGGTCGCCACCACCTCGGGCCAGCGCGCGTGCACGGCCTCGGCCCCGGTGCCCGCGTAGCGCACCATGCCGCTGGTCGCCAGCACCGCGGCGCCCGCGGCCAGCACGGCCGCGCCGGGATAGACCGCGGATCCGGCCGCGATCCCGACCACCCCCTGGCTGTACTTGTCGTCCGCCGGTCCGGGCACCGGCCAGCGGTCCGCCACGTCGGCCGCCTCGAGGACCTGCGCGTGCGGCGCGGGCAGGTAGGGCCCCAGCCCGAAGTCGACGAGGTGCACCGGTCCGCACGACGGCGCGGCGAGGACGTGCACCGGCTTGCGGGCCCCGAAGGTGACGGTCGCCGACGCGCGGACCGCGGGGTCGTGCACCTCACCGGTGTCGGTGTCGACACCGCTCGGCAGGTCGACGGCCACGACCGGCACCCGCGCCCGCTCCGCCGCGGCGAGCAGCCCGGCCCCCGGCTCACGCACCGCACCGTGACCGGAGATCCCCACGATCCCGTCGACGACCAGATCGGCCCGCTCCACCAGCGCCGCGGCCCCCGCCGCCGCGGCGACGCGGCCGCCGACCCGGCGCAACGCCACCAGCCCCGGCTCGTAGGCGCGCTCCGGCACCAGCAGCACCGCCGTCACCGCGACACCGCGGCGGCGCAGCTCGTAACCGGCCCACAGGGCGTCACCACCGTTGTGACCGGCCCCGACCAGCAGCACCACGCGGCGCCCGGCCACCCCGTCCCCCAGCATCGCGCGCACCCGCACCGCGAGCCCGTACGCCGCCCGCCGCATGATCGTCTCGCCGGGCACCCGCCGCATCATCGACGCCTCGGCCTCCCGGATCTGACCGGCGGTCCACACACCCCACATGCGGGCGAGGGTAGGCGGGCCGGCCGCTCCCGTCGCCCGGGCCCGATCGGGTGAGTCCCGTCCCGGACCGGCGACGGGCGGGCCGCGGTACTACGGTTCTGCGCTGTGACCCGGACCCGTTCGTCCACGCCCACCGCGGTGCAGGCGCAGCTCTCGGGGCTGCGCGGCGGCAAGGACGCCCTCGCCCAGCTCTCCCGCCCCGGCCCCCTGGTGGCCCTGCGCGGAGATCTGGGCATGGTCGGCATCCCGGGCGTCGTGTTCGCGCCGGAGGAGGGGCTCGGGCTGCCCGCCGTCGCGTTCGGCCACGACTGGCTCCAGCCCCCCGACCGCTACGCCGACCTGCTGCGGCACCTGGCCACCTGGGGCATCGTCGCGGCGGCCCCGGGCAGCCATCGGGGCGCCCTGCCCAGCCACGCCGGGTTCGCGGCCGACCTGCGCACCACGCTGGACGTGTGCGCGGGGGTGCGGCTGGGCGACGGCCGGATCAGTGTCGACGCCCGCCGCACCGCCTTCGCCGGGCACGGGATCGGTGGCGGCGTCGCGATCCTGGCGGCCGCCGGGCACCCGCGGGTGCGGGCCGTCGTGACGATCGCGATGGCCCAGACCCGCCCGTCGGCGCTCGACGCGGCCCGCACCGTCACCGTCCCGACGCTGCACCTCACCGCGGGCCGGGACACCGTCGCCCCCGCCGCCGGGCACGCCGAGCCGGTCTCGATGGCCGCAGGCGGACCGGTCGTGCTGCGCACGCTGAAGAAGGCCACCCACACCGGGTTCCTCGACGGCCTGCACTGGAGCGACCTGCTGCTGGCCGGAAGCCCCGACGAGCGGACCCGCCGCGTCACGCGCGGGCTCGTCACGGCGTTCCTGCTGCGCGAGCTGGGTGACGAGCGCGCCGACGCCCTCGACGAGCTGGTCGACGGCAAGGTCGCCGGCACCGAGGTCGTCGCCCGTTCCTGAACCCGGTGCCGTTCACGCGGGTGGACGGGCTCAGCGCCCGTCGTCGGACAGGCGGGCGATGCTCATGCCCCGCTCGTCGTCGACCCGGCGTGCCCCGGTCCCGCCCAGGCGCGGCCCGGAGCCGGACGGACCGGACGCCACCGGGCCGTCCACGGAGGCGTCCACCGGGCCGGTCGCCGCCGCAGCGAGCAGCCTCCCCACGGCCACCGTCGCCTCCAGCTCGCGGTCCAGCACCCGCCGGACCAGCCGCGCCCGCTCCGCCCAGGCGCGCCCCGCGTCGTCGGACCAGTCACCCGCCACGTCGTCGATCACCCGCCCCAGCCCGGGCAGGGCCTCCTGCAGGCGGGCGGCGGTCACGAGCACCAGCCCGGCCGCGGCCCGCAGGGCCTCGTCGAGGCCGTGATCGGCGGCGTCGCCGGGGTTCACGGCCGGTCCACCAGCTCGCCGAGCCGCCCGGCCGTGTCGCCGTCGACGGCCGCCGCGGCGTACGCGGCGACGTGCAGACCCGCGGCCAGCCCGGAGAGCTCCCGTCCCGTCCGGTCGACGGCGGCGGCCACCCGGTCGAGCTCGGCGAGCACCGCCGCCCCGCCCGGGGTGCGCGCCAGCGTCGCACGCGTCGCGGCATCGACCGCGGGCGCCGGGACCAGCCCGTCGAGGAGCGCGGACAGCCGCCTCCCGTGGACGTGCAGGCGGTCGGGATCCAGCTGCAGCTCGTGCGCCATGGGCCGATCCTGACCGACCCGCACCCGGC
The DNA here is from genome assembly GCF_006539565.1 of Pseudonocardia hydrocarbonoxydans. Lineage (GTDB taxonomy): Bacteria > Actinomycetota > Actinomycetes > Mycobacteriales > Pseudonocardiaceae > Pseudonocardia > Pseudonocardia hydrocarbonoxydans. The sequence goes on along the minus strand of NZ_BJNG01000018.1, from coordinate 121,633 downwards.
ACGGGGCCGAACGGCGGAACTCAGTGCGCGGCGGCCACGACCTCGGCCAGCCGCACGGCGGTGTCGCGGGCCTGCTCCTCGGTGGGGGCCTCCACCATCACCCGCACCAGCTGCTCGGTGCCCGAGGGCCGCAGCAGCACACGGCCGGTGCCGCCCAGCTCCACCTGCGCCGCCTCGACGGCGTCGCGCACGGCCGCCGAGTCCGCCACGGCCGCCTTGTCGGCGACGACCACGTTGTGCAGCACCTGCGGCAGCGGCGTGACGATCCCCGCCAGCTCCGCCAGCGACGACCCCGTCCCGGCCATCCGCGCCATCAGCCGCAGCGCGGTGAGCAGCCCGTCGCCGGTGGTGGAGCGGGCGGGCAGCACGAGGTGCCCGGACTGCTCGCCGCCGAGGGTGAACCCGCCCGCGCGCAGCTCCTCCAGAACGTACCGGTCGCCGACCGCGGTGGTGCGCACCGCGATGCCCGCCGCCTCCATGGCCAGGTGCAGCCCGAGGTTGCTCATCACCGTGGTGACCAGCGTGTCCTCGGCGAGCTCGCCCGCGTCGCGCATCGCGACCGCGAGCACGGCCATGATCCGGTCGCCGTCGACCACCGCACCCGCCGCGTCGACGGCCAGGCACCGGTCGGCGTCGCCGTCGTGGGCGACGCCCAGGTCGGCGCCGTGCTCGCGGACGGCGTCCTGCAGCGGGCCGAGGTGGGTGGAACCGACACCGTCGTTGATGTTGAGCCCGTCCGGCTCCGCGTGCAGCGCCACGACCTCCGCCCCGGCGCGCCGGTAGGCGTCGGGGGCGACGGCGGACGCGGCCCCGTGCGCGCAGTCGACGACGACCCGCAGCCCCGCAAGCGACGGCGTGCCGTCGAGCAGGTGGGCGGTGTAGCGCTCGGCGGCGTCGGCGAGGTCGCGGACGCGGCCGATCGCGGCGCCGGTGGGCCGCGGCCCGGTGTCGCGCAGCCCGTCCTCGACCGCGACCTCGAGGGCGTCGGGCAGCTTGTGCCCGCCCGAGGCGAACAGCTTGATGCCGTTGTCGGGCATCGGGTTGTGCGAGGCGGAGATCATCACGCCCAGGTCGGCACCGAGGGCGTCGACGAGGTGCGCGACGGCCGGGGTCGGCAGCACACCGACCCGGACGGCGTCGGCACCGGCGCTGGTGAGACCGGCCACCACGGCCGCCTCGAGCATCTCGCCGCTGGCGCGGGGGTCACGCCCGACCACCGCGACCGGGCGGTGCGAGCGGTCACGCTCGGCAAGCACGCGGGCCGCGGAGGCGGACAGCGCAACGGCGAGCTCCGGGGTGAGGAGCTCGCCGTTGGCCAGTCCGCGAACGCCGTCGGTACCGAAGAGACGTCGTTCGCCCATGTTCAGCGCTTGCTGTACTGGGGCGCCTTGCGGGCCTTCTTCAGGCCGTACTTCTTGCGCTCGATGACGCGGGGGTCACGCGTGAGGAAGCCGGCGCGCTTGAGCGGCGGGCGGTCCTCGGAGTCGACCTCGATCAGCGCACGGGCGATCGCCAGACGCAGCGCGCCGGCCTGGCCCGAGATCCCGCCGCCGTGCAGGTTGGCGAAGATGTCGAAACGCTCGGTCTTCTCCAGCAGCACCAGCGGCTCCCGGATCAGCTGCTGGTGCAGTTTGTTCGGGAAGTAGGTCTCCAGGCTCTTGCCGTTGAGCGTGAAGTTGCCGGTGCCGGGCATCAGGCGGACGCGGACAACCGCCTCCTTGCGACGGCCGACGGTCTGCACCGGGCGGTCGGAGAACACGGCGTCGGTGAGGTCGCTCGCGACGTCGACCTCGACGTCGGTGTCGTCGGCGTCGGCGTCGGCGTCGACGGGGGCGGAGTCGATCTCGGCGACCTCGTCGGAGCCGGCCTCGGCCTCGACGGCCTCGGTCTCCGCGGGGGCCTCGACCTCGGGCTCGGGGCTGCTCACGGGCTGTCCTTCCACTGACTCGGAACTGGTCGGCTCAGAGGTGGTCACTGAGCGACCTGGGTGATCTCGAACGCGGCCGGCTGCTGCGCGGCGTGCGGGTGGTCCGGCCCGGCGTAGACCTTGAGCTTCTTGCCCATGGCCCGGCCGAGCTTGTTCTTCGGCAGCATGCCCTTGACGGCCTTCTCGACGAGGCGGTCGGGCTGCTTCTCGATCATCTCGCCGACCGAGCGCTGCCGGAGGCCGCCCGGGAAACCGCTGTGCCGGTAGACGAACTTGTCGTCGCGCTTGTTGCCGGACACGGAGATCTTCTCGGCGTTCACGATGACGACGAAGTCACCGGTGTCCATGTGCGGCGCGTAGGTGGGCTTGTGCTTGCCGCGCAGGAGCGTGGCGGCGTGCGTGGCGAGGCGGCCGAGCACCACGTCCGTAGCATCGATCACGTGCCAGGCGCGGTTGATCTCGCCGGGCTTCGGGCTGTACGTGGACACGGACCTACCTCGTCGCTGTCTGGGCTCGTCGAACTGCGGGCTCGGGAGCTGCCTCTGGTGCATCTGGTGCGGAGAAGGCCACCGGCCCCGGAGGCGGAATGCCCGCACACGGAGGGCACGACCTCTCGCCGCACTATCGGTTGTCGAGGGTACCCGCAGGTCCGGAGGAGGGTCACAACGCCCCCTCCGGACCCCGTCGCTCAGGTCCAGAGCGACCGGTTGCGGGCCTCCACCTGCTGGTAGTTCTCGTTCGCCGTGCCGACCGCACGCCCGATCTGGTCGAGCACGGCCGCGATGTCGACGGCCGCGTCGTTCCACTCCCGCTGCTTCTCCCGGTAGAACAGCGCGGCCTCGCCCTGCCAGGACGCCGCGACCGGCCGCAGCCCGTCCTCCAGCTCCACGAGCCGGTCGTTCATCCGCTTCGTCGTGGCCCGGATGTCCTCCTGCGCCGTGGCCAGCGCGGCGAACCCCACCTTGATCTGCGACATGTCGTCCTCCCTCAGCCCAGTGCGGCGGTGATCGTGGTCAGCTGGTCGCGCGAGGCGTCCTCGGAGGCCTGGTAGCCGGTGCCCGAGGTGCGGATCGCCTCCCCGATCGCGCCGAGCGCCTCCCCGAGGCGGTTGGCGTCGGTGTCCCAGCGGGCCATGAGCTGGACGAAGACCCGGTAGCTGTCGCTGGACCATTCGGCGGCGAGCGGCGCGAGCCTGCCCTGCAGCGCGCGCAGGTCGGCCAGGATGGTGTCCCTCACCTCCATCGCCCGCGTACCCGCGGCCATCATCTCCTCGGTCGAGGTACCGAAACCGTCCATGTCTCCTCCTCCGTGCGGTGACCGCGACGGTGGTCACCCCTGTGCGCCGGACCGTGTCACCCCCGGCCGGGCGCCCGTGGCCGTTCGGGGCAGACGTGTGCTGGTGCGAACGGCCGGGCGCCGGCGGTCAGCCGCCGCGGATCGTGGCCACCACCTCGGCGCAGGCCGCGGCCACCGCCGCCGCCCCGGACGGGGTGTGCCGGCAGCCGACGCTGAGCTGGGTGCCGCCGTCGAGGACGACGTACCACCGCACCTGCGTGACGCCGTCCTGCTCGCGGTAGGCGGTGACGGCCCGGCCGCCGAACCGCGCGTCCGCCTCGTAGCCCGACAGCGCGGGCCCGGCGGCGTCGAACTCCGCCCGCAGCTCCGCCGCCGCGCGGCGCGGCTCGGCCGACGCGTCGTAGCCCAGCGGGGTGGCCTCCACCGCGATCAGGTCGCTGCCCTCGGGCGCGGCCACCGGGGTCAGCAGGCTGCGGCGCCGCTCGGGCAGGCCACCGGTGTGCGCCCAGCCCGCCGGCAGGGCCAGCCGGTACCCGTACTGGGCGAGCACGCCCTCGGGTGGGGGCTCGGCTCCCGGCTCGACGAGCCGCCCGAGCGCGTGCAGCGCTCCCAGTGCGGCGGCCACGGCGGCGGCGCCCAGGAGCACCCGGCCCCGGCGCCGGACCGGTTCGGGGACGGGTGGCAGCCACGGCTGCGGCGGTGGGCACCACCCACCGGGCGGCGGTACCGCGGGCGGCAGCGGCAGGTCCAGTGCCGCCAGCACCGCCGCCGCGTCGGGCCGGGGCACCACGGTGACGTCGACGAAGCCCGCCGCGTCGAGGCACGCGGCGAGCCCCGGCGCGCGGGCGCACCCGCCGGCCAGCAGCACCGGCACGTCCGGCCGCCCGGCCACCTCCCGGGCCGCCCCCACGACCTCCACCCAGGTCGCCGCCGCCCCGAGCCGGTCGCCACCGGGGGCCGTGCGCCGCGCCACCACCCGGCCACCGCGGACCATGCGGACCCGCGTGGCCGACGCCCCGACGTCGAGCACGAGCGCCTCCGCCCGGCCGCCCGCCACGGCCACCGCCGCGTCGACGGCGACGACCCGCCCGGGCAGCCCGGCCGCGCGGCCGAGGAGCACCGTCTCGGTCGCACCGTCGAGCAGGCCGCGCAGCAGGACCGGCAGCGGCACCCCCGCTTCGGCGGGGACCTCCACCACCCGCGGCGCGCCGTCGGGTCCGGGCCGGGCGACCCGCACGACGGTGGCGCCGGGCTGGACCGCGACCCTCACGGCGCGTCGGCGGGCGGCATCCAGGCCAGCTGGATGCGCCGTGCGCCGTGTCTGCGGTCGACGAACGTGCCGCGCCCCGGCGGCGACGGAGTGGCCTTCACGGTCTCCACCAGCGCCCCCTCGTCCGGCCGACCGTTCATCACCAGGCCGGGGGTGGACAGCTCGCGCAGCCGCCCGAGCACCGGGTCGAACATCGCCCGGCCCGCCCCGCCGCAGCGCCGCGCCACCACCAGGTGCAGCCCGACGTCCTTGGCCTGCGGTAGGAACTCCAGCAGCGGCAGCAGCGGGTGCGCGCCGCCGTGGCCCCCGGTGGGGGCGACGAGGTCGTAGTCGTCGACCAGCACGAACACCTCCGGCCCGCTCCACCAGCTCCGTTCGCGCAGCTCGCGGGGCCCGACGTCGGGTCCTGGGAGCCTGCGGCGCAGCGACGACGCGACCTCCCGGGCCGCGTCGAGGGCCGCGTCGGGCGTGCTGGCGTAGCCGATGAGGTGGCTGTCCGGGACGGCGCCGAGCAGCGTCCGCCGGTAGTCGACGACGACCACCCGCGCCTCGTCGGGCCGGAACCGCCCGACGATCCCGTGCGCGAGCAGCCGCAGCAGCGTGGTCTTGCCGCTCTCCGCGTCGGCGAAGCACAGCAGGTGCGGCTCGGCCGCCACGTCGAACTGCACGAGCGCCAGCCGCTCCTCGTCGACGCCGAGCGGGAGGCCCGCCGAGCCCGGTTCGGGATCGGGCAGCCGGTCGTGGTCGAGCCGGTCGGGCAGCTGGCGCACCGGGGCGAACCCGGCGTCCGGCCAGGCCGCGGCCACGTCGCCGACGAGCGCGACGGTGTCCGACCCGGTGAGCCGCGGTGCGGCGAGCACCATCGCCGCGCCGTCGGGGGCCAGGCCGTGCCCCGGACGGGCGGGCACGGCGGCCGCGCGGCGCCGGTCGACCTCGGAGTCGGACACGTCGCCCAGGCGCAGCTCCAGCCGGCTCCCGAACAGGTCCTTGAACGCCGGTCGCAGCTCGCTCCACCGCCCCGCGGTGACGGCCAGGTGCACCCCGAACGACAGGCCCTGCGCGGCGACGGGCAGCAGCCGCGTCTCCAGGTCCTCGAAGTCGTGCCGCAGCGTGAGGTACCCGTCGACGACGAGCAGCACGTCGGTGGCGGGTTCGGCGGCGAACTCGCCTGCCGCGCGCCGGGACCGGAACGCCTCGATGCCCGCCACCCCGGCGTCGCGGAACAGCCGCTCGCGCCGGGCGAGCAGGGCGGCGATCTCGGCGACGGTGCGGCGCACCAGGTCGGGCTGGAGCCGGTCGGCGACGGTGCCGACGTGCGGCAGCCCGCCCAGCGGGGTGAGCGCCCCGCCGCCGAAGTCGAGCACGTGCACCCCCAGCTCGGCGGGGGTGTGGGTCAGCGCGAGGCCCAGCACGGCGGTGAGCAGCGTCGTCGACTTCCCCGACCGCGGCCCGCCCACCACCGCCAGGTGCCCCGCGGCGCCGGAGACGTCGAGCAGCAGCGGGTCGCGCCGCTGCTGGTAGGGCCGGTCGACGAGCGCGATCGGCACGCGCAGCGCCCCGCCGCGCCCGCCGGACGCGGCCAGCCCCCGGCCGGGCACCGGGCGCGGGTCGCCGACCAGCGCGTCCAGCGGCGGGGGGTCGCCCAGCGGCGGCAGCCACACCCGGTGCGCGGGCGGGCCCAGCCCGTCGAGCGCGGCGAGGACGGTCTCCAGCACCGTCGGCCCGTCGGCGGGCTCCTCCGGCTCGGGACCGGGCGGGGCGGGCGGCGCGACCGGGCGCACCCCGAACAGGTGCGCCGTGCGGCCCTCGACCGGGCCGCGGGGCCGCCCCGGCGCGCCGGACGGGCCCGACACGTAGGCGGCGCGGAACCGGACCAGCTCGTCGGTGCCGGTGGACAGGAACGCCGCACCGGGGGTGGCCGGGAGCTGGTGCGCGTCGGGAACGCCGAGCACGGCGCGCGACTCCGCCGCGGAGAACGTGCGCAGCGCGATCCGGTAGGACAGGTGCGACTCCAGCCCCCGGAGCCGCCCCTCCTCCAGCCGCTGCGAGGCGAGCAGCAGGTGCAGCCCCAGCGACCGGCCGAGCCTGCCGATCGTGACCAGCAGCTCCAGCAGCTCGGGGCGCTGCGCGAGCAGCTCGGAGAACTCGTCGACCACGACCAGCAGCGCGGGCAGCGGCGGCAGGTCCGCGCCGGCCCGGCGCGCCGCGGCGTAGTCGGCGACGCCGACGAGGTTGCCGGCGTCGCGCAGCAGCTCCTGGCGCCGGGTGATCTCCCCGGCCAGCGCGTCGGCCATGCGGTCGACCAGCGTCAGCTCGTCGGCCAGGTTGGTGATGACGGCCGAGACGTGCGGCAGCGCCGAGAGCCCGAGGAAGGTGGCGCCGCCCTTGAAGTCGACGAGCACCAGGTTGAGCTCGTCGGAGGAGTGGGTGGCGGCGAGGGCGAGCACCAGCGTGCGCAGCAGCTCGCTCTTGCCCGAGCCGGTGGCGCCGATGCACAGGCCGTGCGGCCCGCTGCCGCCCTGGGCCGACTCCTTGAGGTCCAGGTGCAGGGCGCCGCCGCTCTCGTCGAGCCCGATCGGCACGCGCAGCCGGTCGGTCTCGCTGCGGCGCCGGCGCGCCCGCAGCTCGGTCACCCCGTCGCGCCCGCCTGCCATCCCGAGCAGCGCGGGCAGGCCCGCGGCGGGACGCGGGCCGTCGGCGGTGGACGATCCGGCGCCGCCGGGCCGGTAGCGGGCCAGCCGCCGCGCCAGTGCGCGGGCCTCGGCGACGCCGAGCGCGTCGGGCCGCCCGATCACCCGCGGTGCCCCGTCGCCGTCGGGTGGGCCCCCACCGGTGCGCTCGACGGCGTCGGGCCCGACCAGCAACCGCACCACCGACGGGGACGGCCGCCTGCCCGGCGGCGGCCCGACCCGCAGCACCGTCACCCCGGCCACCGCGGCCCACGGGCCGGGCCCGTCGGCGACCTCGTCGACGACGACGAGCAGGTGCGGCTCGCCCGCCCCCGGCCCCGCGGGACGCCCGGCGAGCTCGGTGACCCACCAGCGGCGCACCTCGTCGGCGTCGGCGGTGAGCATCCGCAGCGCGCCGATGGCGTCGCGCCGGCGGGGGTGCGCGGTGTGCGGCAGCCACTTCGCCCACTCCCACTCCCCCGCCAGCGGGGGCGGGGCGACGACGGCGAGCAGGGCGTCGGCCGGGCTGTGCCACAGCGCGTACTGCGCCACCATCGCCCGGGCCAGCGCGCGGGCCGGCCGCAGGTCGGCGGAGTCGGCGGGCGGCTCCAGCCACACCGTCGAGCTGGCCCGCAGCGACAGGGCCACCGGCAGGTCGGGCACCACCGCGTGCCGGAGCAGGAACCGGCGCAGCGCCAGCGCGGTGATCGGCTCGATGCCCTCGACGGGCCCGGTCTGCGGGGCGACCAGCCGCGTCGCGAGGCGTTGCGGCCCGCACCCGACGCGCAGCCTCCCGAAGTCGGGATCGGCGGGCCGCCGCTCCCACAGCCGCCCGGCCGCGAGCACCACCGGCCAGGCCCCGACCTCGGGGTGCACCGACTCCAGCACCGCGCGCTGCTGCCCGGCGATCCCCCGGACGCGACGGCGCACCTGGGCGAGGTAGCGCAGGTAGTCGCGGCGGTCCTCGTCGACCGAGGCCGAGCGGTTGCCCCCGCCGCGACCGCCCGCGCCGGTGAGCATCATGCCCAGCGTCGAGACCATGAACATGCCGCCGAACAGCCACGACGTCGGGTTCCGCACGCCCAGGACCGCGATGAACCCGACGGAGGCGAGCAGCATCACCAGCGGCAGCAGCCGCGCCATCACCCCGGCGGGGACGACCCGCTCCGGCTCGGGGGGCGGCTCCAGCGTCAGCTCGCCCGACGGGCTGTGCCGCACCGGACGCGGCGTCCGGACCACTCCGACGGTGCCCACGCACCCACCTCCGCGACTTCGGTCAAACGGCCACGGGGCGACCCCGGCGCGGCGGATAGTAGGCAGCCGATCCCGCCCGGCGAGGCGATACGGAGAAACCCGAGGAGCGCGATGCCGTCCGTCCGACCCCCGGTGGCCGATCCGGCCCCGCCCGCCTACACCCGGCTCACCGTGCTGGCCCCGCGCACGCGCGTCGACGTCGCGCTGCCCGCCGACCTCCCGCTCGGCGAGCTGGTGCCGATGGTGCTGGAGCTGGTCGGCGAGCCGGGTCCGGGCCACGCACCGCTGCCGTGGCGGCTCTCCGGCGTCACCGGCGGGCCGCTGCACCCCGCCGCCACCCTCGACGAGCTGGGCGTCCTGGACGGCGAGATGCTGCGGATCGGCCCGGCGACGGCCCCGCCCCCGTCGCCGGTGTTCGACGACCCGGTCGACGCGCTGGCCTCCTCCGCCGGCCGCACGGCCGGGCCGCGGGTCACGCCCCGCGCCGCGGTCGCGGTCGTGCTCGGCGGCCTCGCGGCGGCGGTGCTCGCCTCGGTGCCGCCCGGCCCGTGGGCGGTGACGGCGGCGCTGCTGGGCACCGCCGCCGCCGCGGCCGCGCTGACGCGGGCGGCCCGCACCCACGCGGTGACGCCCGCGCTCGTCGCCGTCCCGCTCGCCGCCGGGGCGGGCGCCGCCGCGACGGCCGCCGTCCCGGGTGCCGCGCAGGTGCTGCTGGCGGCGGCCGCCGCCGGGGTCGCCGCGGCGGCGGGGCAGGCCCTGCTGCGGGCGGTCACCCCCGCGCTCGTCGCGGTCGTCGTCGCGGCCGTGCCGGTCGCCGTCGCCGCGGTCGCGGCCCTGCGGTTCGACATCCCGGTGGCCGCGCTGGCCGCCGGGGCCGGGGCCGGGGCCGTCCTCGCCGCCCCGCTGCTGCCCCGCGCGGCGCTGCGCCTGGCCGGGCTGCCCGGGCCGGTCGTCGCCTCCGACGCGGGCGAGCTGGCCGACGCCGACGACGGTCCCGACCTGCTGCCCCCGGCCGAGCTCGCCGCCCGCGCCGCGCTCGCCCGCGGCCACCTCGCCGGGCTGGTCGGCGGCTGCGCGGTGGTGGCGGCGGCGTCGGTCGGGCCCGTCGCGGCCGGTGGGGGCTGGACGGGGCCGGTGCTCGGCGGCGCCGTCGTGGCCGTGCTCGGCCTGCGCGCACGCAGCTTCGCCGACCCCGCCCCGGCCCGCACGCTGCTGGCCTGCGCGGTCGGCGGGGGTGTCGCGCTGGCCGCCGTCCTGTGTCTGGGCTCGGGCGGGCCGGGGCGGCTGCTGGTGGCCTGCGCCGCCGTGCTGGGCGCCGTGCTGGCCGTCACCGTCGGCGGCGGGCCACCGCCGTCCCCGGTCGCCCGGCGGGCCGTCGACATCCTGGAGGGGGTGCTCACCGCCGCCGCCGTGCCGCTCGCGCTGGGCGCGATGGGCCTGTTCGCCCTGGTCCGCGGCCTGTGAGCGGCGGTCGCGGGGCGGTGCTGCTCGCAGCGCTGCTGCTCGTCCCGGTCCCGGCGGCCGACCCGCCACCCGACCCCGGCGACCCGCCGCCGGTCACCGTCGCGGCCCCCGCGGGCCGGCCCCCGGGGCCCGCACCCGGGCTCCGGTCGCCACGGTCCTGCACGCCGCCCGCGTCCGGGCCGCCGGCGTCGACCGACCCGGCGCCCGCGCGGCGGCTGCAGCTGGCGGCCGCCCACCGCATCGCCACCGGGGCGGGCACGCTCATCGCCGTCATCGACACCGGGGTGGCCCCGCACCCGCGGCTGGGCGACCGGCTGCGCGGCGGCGGCGACTACCTCACCGGCGGCGACGGCCTCGACGACTGCGACGGCCACGGCACCGCGGTGGCCGGGCTGCTCGCCGCGTCCCCGTCCGCCGACGACGAGGTGGTCGGGATCGCGCCGGGCGCCGAGGTCCTGTCGATCCGGCAGTCCAGCCCCTCGTACACGGTCCCGGCCGCCGACGGGCGGCAGCGCCCGGCGGGCGACGTCGCCACCCTGGCCGAGGCGGTGGTGCTGGCCGTGCGCTCCGGCGCCGACGTCGTCAACGTCTCCGAGGCGGTGTGCCTGCCCCCGGACCGGGCGGCGGTCGAGGGCGCCGAGCTGCACGCCGCGCTCCGCTACGCCGAGGACGCCGGGGTCGTGGTGGTGGCCGCGGCGGGCAACGCGGGGGTCGGGCTCTGCGCCGAGCCGGGCGCCGACGCGGGCGCGCAGGTGTCGCTGCCCGGCTGGTACGACGAGCTGGTCGCCGTCGGCGCCACCGGCCCCGACGACGCCGCCGCCCCGTTCACCGTCGGCGGGCGGTGGGTCGACCTCGCGGCCCCCGGTACCGGGATGCGCTCGCTCGCCGTAGACGGCGGCGTGACCGCCGACCCGGTGGCGGGCACCAGCTTCGCCGCGCCGCTGGTGGCCGGGCTGGCCGCGCTGGTGCGGGAGCGGTTCCCCGAGCTGACCGCGGCACAGGTCGTCGACCGGATCCTGGCGACGGCCCGGCGCCCGGCGGGCGGCCGTGACGCCGCGCTCGGCCTCGGCGTGATCGACCCGGTCGCCGCGCTCACGGCCGAGCCCGCGGTGCTGGAGGTGACCGACGGCCCCGCGCAGGCCCCGACCGCGACGCTCGCCGGCACCGACCCGGTGGGCGACCCGCCGGCCCCGCTCCCGCCCGTCGACCTCGCCGTGCTGGGCGGGCTGCTCGCCGTCGCGGCGGCCACGGCGGTGGGCCTGCGCCGCCGCCCGGCCCACGGCTGACGGTCCCTCAGCCGGGCAGGACGTCGACCGTCTCGCGGGCCGCGGCCAGGTCCAGCGTGCCGCCGACGGGCAGCAGCCGCAGCGCCCACTCCGGGGCGGGCTCGGCCGCGGTGACGCCGAGGGCCTGCGCCGTGGGCTCGTCGGCCACCCCGTAGGCGACGCCGGAGGCCGCCACCAGCCACAGCGGCCCGGCCCCGTCGGCCCGGCCCGGCGCGGTGGCCCGCACCGCCCCGCCCCCGGCCGGGGAGAGCACGACGGCGTCGGCGCGTTCCCCGGCCCCGTCGGCCTGCACCAGGTCGACCCCCGCGGCACCCGCCGGGACCGGCAGCGCCGACCCGACCAGCAGCGCACCGCCGTCGGCCGCGGACCACACGCCGCACACGACGGGCGCGTCCCCGGCCTCGCGCAGCGGGCCCACCGTCTCCGGCCAGCCCTCGACGTCCAGCTCCTCGACGGGCGGCAGCCCGGCCAGCTCCTCCGGCCCGACCTCCCGCGTCCGGGAGCCGGCGGCCCGCAGTGTCTGCGCCACGGCCGGGCCGACCTGCTGTGCGCCGCCGGAGAGCAGCACGTGGTGGGTCGGCGGGCCCTCGCCCGCCGGGCGGCCGACCAGGACGTCGCCCACCCGTCCGGGGCCGTTCGCGGCGCCCGCGCCGGGGATGCGCGGGGTGCGCAGCGGCGGCCCCTCCGGCAGTGCGTTGAGCAGCGCCGCCGACGCCGGGCGCGGCTCCCGTCCGCCGAGCCCCATGGTGCTGACGACGGCGCGGTCGGCCAGGTCGACGCGGTGCCGCCGGCCGCCGGTGACCAGCCAGGTGTCGCCACCGCGGACGGCGAGCAGCACGGCGCCGCCCGAGGGGGCCACCGGTTCCGCTCCGCCGACGACGGTCGTGCGCAGCGCACCGCGACCGGACTCGGGATCGGCGGTGTCGCAGACCGCCCAGCGCGGCGCGATCACCGCACCGCCCAGGCGCACCGCCGTGGCACCGGCGACGGCGGCGGTGGGGGTGCGCGGGGCGGCGTCGAGGTCGGCGTCGGCGACCAGGACCGGGACGGCCGTCGCCGGGTCGGCCGCGCTCGCCCCGCCCGCGCGCAGCGCCGCGAGCACCAGCCGCCCCGCGGGGAGGTTGGCGACGGGCACCAGCCGGTCGGGCTCGTGCGCCACCACGTACATCGCACCCGACCCGGACCCGACGACGACGGCCTGCCGCGTCCAGTCCGGCCGCGGCGCCACCTGCGCCCAGATCGCGACCCCGCCCAGCGCCAGCATCCCGACCAGCGCCCCGGCGATCGCGGCCCGCCGCTGCGACCGCAGCTGCTCGTGCAGCGGCACCGGGTCGCCGCGGACCAGCGCGGCCTCCAGCCGGCGCAGCCCGAACCGGTAGGCGTCTACCTGGTCGCGGGTGGCGGGTGCCCGCGTCGCTCCGCCGGACTCCGCGCTCGTACGCACCTCGGGACGCTAACCCCGCGGCGCCCCCGCCCGTGGGCGTTCGGGAGAACTCACCGGACCTCGCCGATGTCCTCGAACCACAGGTCGGGACGGGCCGCGACGAACTCCTCCATCAGCCCGACGCACCGCTCGTCGTCCAGGACGGTGACCGTGACGCCGTGCTCGGCGAGCCAGTCGTGCCCGCCGTGGAACGTCCGCGCCTCGCCGACGAGCACCGCCCCGATCCCGAACTGGCGCACCAGGCCCGAGCAGTACCAGCACGGGGACAGCGTCGTCACCATGATCGTCGACCGGTAGTCGCGCCGGCGCCCCGCGGCCCGGAACGCCGCGGTCTCGGCGTGCAGCGACGGGTCGCCGTCCTGGACGCGGCGGTTGTGGCCGCGCCCGAGCAGCGCGCCGTCGCTCGCGAACAGGGCCGCGCCGATCGGGATGCCGCCCTCGGCCAGACCGGCCCGGGCCTCCTCGACGGCGACGTCGAGCATCGGGTTCATCCGCCCATGCTCCGGCCGATCACCGCGGCGATCAAGGACCGGCCTCCCCCGGCACCCGGACCCGCCGGGTCCGCTCGGCGCGCGCCGCGAGATCGGCGTCGGCGGGGTAGTCGACGCCCACCAGGCTCAGGCCGTGCGCGGGGGCCACCGGCACCTCGCTCGCCCGCTCGGTGCGGGTGAGCAGCGCGGCGGGCCACCCCACCGGGCGCCGCCCGCGGCCGACGTCGAGCAGGGCGCCCACCAGGCTGCGCACCATCGAGTGGCAGAAGGCGTCGGCGGACACGCCGGCGGTGGCCACGCCGTCGTCGTCGACGGTCCAGCGCAGCTCCTGCAGCGCCCGCACCGTGGTGGCGCCGTCGCGCCGCTTGCAGAACGCGGCGAAGTCGTGCTCGCCCAGCAGCCCGGCCGACGCGGCGTTCACGGCGTCGACGTCGAGCGGGAAGGGCCAGGACAGCGTGTCGCGGGCCCGCAGCGGGTCGGCCCCGTGCACCGCGGTGGCCACCCGGTAGCGGTAGTGCCTGCGCAGCGCGGAGAACCGGGCGTCGAACGCCGGTGGTACGGGGCTCACCGCCCGGACCCGGACGTCGGGGGGCAGCAGCCGGGCCAGTCGGCGCACCAGCCACGCCGTGTCCAGCGTCGGGGACAGGTCGGCGTGCGCCACCTGCCCGGTGGCGTGCACCCCCGCGTCCGTGCGCCCGGCCACCGTGAGCGCGACGGGCTCGCGCAGCACCGTCGACAGCGCGTCGACGAGGACCCCGCACACCGTGCGCAGGCCGGGCTGCATCGCCCACCCCGAGAAGTCGGTGCCGTCGTAGGCCAGGTCCAGGCGGAAGCGACCGAGCCCGCCGTCCGGGGGGACGACGGGCTCGGTGGGGTGGTGCGGGTCGCTCAGGACTCGTCCTTGTCCTGCTGTGAGGCAGGGAGCGAGAACCCGGCGGCCTCCGCGGCCTCGGCGCTGGCGAACCAGACCTCGGCCACGGTGTTGTCGTAGAACCGCGAGCCGGGGACGTGGTAGAGCATCGAGTCGGCGTTGCCCTTGATCTCGAAGCCCTCCGGCGCCTCCTGCGGGTCGTCCAGCGGGGCGTGGCTGCCCTCGCCGTACGGCGCGTCGGCGGAGTCGGCGGCGTCCTCGGCGGCCTCGGCCGCGTCGAGCGCCTTCTCCTGGGTCTCGCTGCCCTCGGGCGCCTCGGCCGCGGCCTCGAGAGCCTTCTCCGACGCCTCCTCGGCCGCCTCGGCGGCCGAGGTGGTGGCCGCCTGCGACGCCGCCGCGCGGCGGGCGCGGTTGGCCTCGTCGGTGACCGTCTTCTGCGAGACCAGCTCGATCACGGCCATGGGGGCGTTGTCGCCCTTGCGCGGCAGCGTCTTGGTGATCCGCGTGTAGCCACCGGGCCGGTCGGCGAAGAACGGTCCGATGTCGGCGAGCAGGCGGTGCACGACGGTCTTGTCGCGGATGACCTTCTGGATCTCGCGACGGTTGTGCAGGTCGTTCACCTTGGCCTTGGTGATCAGACGCTCGGCGTACGGACGCAGCTTGCGCGCCTTGGCCTCGGTCGTCGTGATCCGGCCGTGCTCGAACAGCGAGGTCGCGAGGTTGGCCAGGATCAGCCGCTGGTGCGCGGGTGACCCGCCCAGGCGGGCCCCCTTGGTGGGCTGAGGCATGGCTACAGCTGCTCCGTTTCTGCGTAGTCCTGGCCGTCGTCGCCGAACGGCTGGTCGGCGTCGTAGGTGTCGGAGCCGTACTCGGCGGCCGCGGCCGACGGGTCGAATCCGGGCGGGCTGTCCTTGAGCGCGAGCCCGAGGCCGACGAGCTTCATCTTGACCTCGTCGATCGACTTCGCCCCGAAGTTGCGGATGTCGAGCAGGTCCGCCTCGCTGCGCCCGACGAGCTCACCCACGGTGTGGATGCCCTCGCGCTTGAGGCAGTTGTAGGAGCGGACCGTGAGGTCGAGCTCCTCGATCGGCATCGCGAAGGCCGCGATGGTGTCGGCCTCCTGCGGCGACGGGCCGATCTCGATGCCCTCGGCGTCGACGTTGAGCTCGCGGGCGAGCCCGAACAGCTCGACGAGCGTCTTGCCGGCCGAGGCCAGCGCGTCGCGGGGGGTGATCGAGGGCTTCGTCTCGACGTCGAGCACCAGCTTGTCGAAGTCGGTGCGCTGCTCGACACGGGTGGCCTCGACCTTGTAGGTCACCTTGAGGACCGGCGAGTAGATCGAGTCGACCGGGATGCGGCCGATCTCGGCGCCGGTGGCCTTGTTCTGCATGGCCGGGACGTAGCCGCGACCCCGCTCGACGACGAGCTCCACCTCGAGGCGGCCCTTGTCGTTGAGCGTGGCGATGTGCAGGTCCGGGTTGTGCACGGTGACGCCGGCGGGCGGGACGATGTCGCCCGCCGTGACCGGGCCGGGGCCCTGCTTGCGCAGGTACATCGTGACCGGCTCGTCCTCCTCGGAGGAGACCACCAGCTCCTTGAGGTTCAGGATGATGTCGGTGACGTCCTCCTTCACCCCCGGGACGGTGGTGAACTCGTGGAGCACGCCGTCGATGCGGATGCTGGTGACCGCCGCGCCCGGGATGGACGACAGCAGCGTGCGCCGGAGCGAGTTGCCCAGCGTGTAGCCGAAACCGGGCTCCAGCGGCTCGATGACGAACCGGGAGCGGGTGTCGACGACCGAGTCCTCGGCCAGGGTGGGGCGCTGAGAGATCAGCATGGGAATGGGCCTCCTTCAGGCCTGCGGCAACCGCTATTTGATGCCGCAGTGAGCCCCCGGCCCCTCCCTGCGGGACCGGGGGTGTCGAGCCGCTACTTGGAGTAGAGCTCGACGATCAGCTGCTCGGTGACCTGCGTGTCGATCTGCGCACGCTCGGGCAACTGGTGGACCAGGATGCGCAGGTTCGAGGGGACGACCTGCAGCCATGCCGGAACCGGACGGTCGCCGAGGAGCTCCTTGGCGATGATGAACGGGTCCGTGTTGACCGACTTCGGCTTGACGTCGATCACGTCGTACTGGGAGACGCGGAAGCTCGGGATGTCGACCTTCTGGCCGTTGACCAGGAAGTGACCGTGGTTCACGAGCTGGCGGGCCATGCGCCGGGTGCGGGCCAGGCCCGCGCGGTACACGACGTTGTCCAGACGCGTCTCGAGGATCTGCAGCAGGTTGTCACCGGTCTTGCCCTGGCGACGGTTGGCCTCCTCGTAGTAGCGGCGGAACTGCTTCTCCAGCACGCCGTACGCGAAGCGGGCCTTCTGCTTCTCCTGCATCTGCAGGAGGTACTCGGTCTCCTTGATCCGGATCCGGCCGTGCTGGCCGGGCGGGTAGGGGCGACGCTCGAATGCCTGGTCTCCCCCGACGAGGTCGACCTTGAGGCGACGCGACTTGCGCGTCATGGGTCCGGTGTAGCGAGCCATGTCTGTCCTACCTCCCCTAGACCCGGCGCCGCTTGGGCGGGCGGCAGCCGTTGTGCGGCTGCGGGGTCACGTCGGAGATCGTGCCGACCTCGAGGCCGGCGGCCTGCAGGGAACGGATCGCGGTCTCGCGGCCGGACCCGGGGCCCTTCACGAACACGTCGACCTTCTTCATGCCGTGCTCGGCGGCCTTGCGGGCGCAGCTCTCGGCGGCCATCTGGGCGGCGAACGGCGTGGACTTGCGCGAGCCCTTGAAACCGACGTGGCCCGCGGAGGCCCACGCGATCACGGCACCGGTCGGGTCGGTGATCGACACGATGGTGTTGTTGAAGGTGCTCTTGATGTGCGCGTGCCCGTGCGCGACGTTCTTCTTCTCCTTGCGGCGGACCTTCTTGGGTCCGGCCTGCTGGCGAGTGCGGGGCGGCATTACTTCTTACCTGCCTTCTTCTTGCCGGCGACCGTCTTCTTCGGTCCCTTGCGGCCGCGGGCGTTGGTCTTGGTGCGCTGGCCGCGCACGGGCAGGCCGCGGCGGTGCCGGATCCCCTGGTAGCAGCCGATCTCGATCTTGCGGCGGATGTCGGCCTGCACCTCGCGGCGCAGGTCACCCTCGACCCGCAGGTTCTCCTCGATGTACGCGCGGAGCTTGGCGAGGTCCTCGTCGGTCAGGTCCTTCGAGCGCAGGTCGCGGTCGATCTCCGTGGCGGCGAGGATCTCCAGGGAGCGGGTGCGACCGATCCCGTAGATGTAGGTGAGCGCGATCTCCATCCGCTTGTCGCGGGGGAGGTCGACGCCGGAAAGACGTGCCATGCGGCGGTTTCTCCTGTCGATGCTGTGTGCCAGGTCTGCCCGACGCCCGTCCCGGAGCCGCTGAGTCCCGGGCCCCGGCCTGGTTCCGGGGGTGGTTGCGCCCGTGTGGCGCGGCAGGTGCGTCGAGTTCCTCTTCTGGTGCGTCGATCTACGGTGCGGTGATCAGCCCTGACGCTGCTTGTGGCGCAGGTTCTCGCAGATCACCATGACCCGCCCGTGACGGCGGATCACCTTGCACTTGTCGCAGATCTTCTTGACGCTCGGCTGGACCTTCACGTCCGTCGCTCTCTCAGTTGTCGGTCACTTGTATCGGTAGACGATGCGGCCGCGGGTGAGGTCGTAGGGAGACAGCTCCACGACGACCCGGTCCTCGGGGAGGATCCGGATGTAGTGCTGCCGCATCTTGCCGCTGATGTGGGCGAGGACCCGGTGTCCGTTCTCCAGCTCCACGCGGAACATCGCGTTCGGCAGGGGCTCGACGACCCGGCCCTCGACTTCGATCGCCCCGTCCTTCTTGGCCATGTCCTCCGCGATCCGTGACAGGTGTGCGTACTGTGGATGGTCGTGCAGGAGCGCCGCCGACCCGGGACCGTGAGGCCCTCTCAGGCACGCGACGGAACCGGCGCAGGGGCGCGCCGAAACTCCAGTGTACGACCCTTGCCGGACCCCTCGCGCATGGGGTACAAGGCGCCCCGCAATCGCCTTGACCGTCCCCCCGGGCGACGGGTGAGCTGGGCGGCGTGAGCATCGAGCAGCCCGGGGTACGCGTGGTCCGTACCCTGCCCCGTCCGCTGCGCCCGTTCCGCCACCGCGACTACCGGCTGCTCGTCGCGTCGATGGGCGTGTCGCTGTTCGCCAGCGGCATGTGGACGGTGGCGCTGGTCTTCCAGGTCATCGCGCTGGGCGGCGGGCCGTCGGAGCTGTCGCTGGTGATGACCGGGCTGTCGGCGGGGCTGCTGGTCAGCGTGCTGCTGGGCGGGGTGGCCGCGGACCGGCTGCCGCGCCGGGCCCTGCTGATCGGCGTCGAGGTGCTGCGGATCGGGGCGGTCGGCCTGGTCACCGTCCTGTCGCTGACCGGGGGGCTGCGGCTGTGGCAGCTCACGGTGATCGCGTTCGCCGTCGGGGCGGCCGAGGCGTTCTTCTTCCCCGCCTACTCCGCGCTGCTGCCCACCATGCTCCCGGCCGAGGAGCTGCTCGCGGCCAACGGCGTCGAGGGGATGCTGCGCCCGGTCGCCCTGCAGGCGCTGGGCCCGGCCGCGGCCGGTGCACTGGTCGCGGCGATCGCACCCGGTGCCGCGCTCGCCGCCGCCACCGCGGTCTACGTCCTCGCCCTGCTGCCGCTGCTCGTGATGCGGGTCGCGCCGGTCACCGCGGCCGCGGAACGCAGCTCCGTGCTGGGCGACCTGCGCGAGGCCGTCGGCTACTTCCTGCGCACGGGGTGGTTCTTCGCCACGCTGGTCTTCGCGACCCTGCTCGTGCTGGTCGTCATCGGGCCGATCGAGGTGCTGGTGCCCTTCGCGGTGCGCGACCAGACCGGCGCCGGGCCGCAGGGGTACGCCCTCGTGCTGGCCGGCTACGGCATCGGCGGCGTGCTCGGCTCGTTCGGGGCGTCGGCCGTGCGCCTGCCCCGCCGCTACCTGACCCTGATGATCCTGCTGTGGGGCCCGGGATCGCTCCCGCTCGCGGTCATGGGGCTCACCGACCGCCTCTGGCTGATGGTGGTCGCCGCGGTCGCGGTGGGCGTCGCGCACTCCTGGGCCCAGGTCATCTGGGGCACGCTGCTGCAGCGCCGGGTGCCGCCGCACATGCTGGGGCGGGTGTCGAGCCTGGACTTCTTCGTCTCGCTCGCCCTGATGCCGGTGTCGATGGCGCTGGCCGGTCCCGTCGGCGACGCACTGGGCCTGCCGCTGACGTTCGTGCTCGCCGGCGCGATCCCGGTGTTACTGGCGGTCGCGGCGATCCTGGGCTGGCGCCTGTACCGCGACGAGATCGCCCACCCGCTGGACACCCCGGTCACCCCGGTCACCCCGGTCAGCCCGGCATCGTGAACCACAGCATCGGGTTGCGGGTGGTGCCGCGGGCGCCGGCCAGGCCGAGCTCCTCGCGCAGGGCCATCAGGCGTGCGTACACGCCGGGTGCCCGCCGCCGCGACGCCGTGAAGCCCTCGACGCCGCGCTCGCGCATCCACCGCAGCAGCACCGCGCCCTCGGTGAACGGCAGCACGAACCGGCCGTGGTGCACGTCGTGCACGCTCACCGGGATCCCGGACGGCACGAGCGGGAACAGGTCGGCGAGGAACCAGCGTGCGAACGCCGCCGTGTGCGCGGCGTCGACGAACAGGTAACCCGTGTCGCGGGGCACGTCCGACAGGCGCCTGCGCACGTCGCCGTGCACGAACGTCCACCGGTCGCCGGTCAGCTCCCGCGGCACGGTGTGCCGCACGTTGTCGATGCGGTCGAACGAGTGCAGGTGCCCGGACCCGTTGTCGCGCAACGCCTGCAGGATCCAGCTCGTCGACCAGCCGTGGAAGGTGCCCAGCTCCATCACGTGCGCCGGGCGGGCGTCGCGCAGCAGCAGGTAGGTGATCTCGGCTTCCAGGTCGTCGAGCTGCGGGGTCATCGACGGCGTCGACTCCCGGAACCGCCGCTGGTCGGCCACCACCCGGGCCAGGTCGGCGGCGTGGGTCCGGTAGAGCGCCGACACGCGGCCCAGATCGATCATGACGGGCACCGTAGCCGGTCGCCCACTGTCGTCGACGGGCGGCGAGTACGGCCGCCGCCCGGGCGGCCGTACCCGCCTCCCGCTACAGCGCCTTGAGCTCCTCGGTGACCTCGGCGACGGACTTCTTGGCGTCGCCGAAGAGCATCGAGGTGTTGTCGGCGTAGAACAGCGGGTTCTCGATGCCCGCGAAGCCGCTGCCCATCGAGCGCTTGAGCACGATCACCGAGTGGCTCTGGTCGACGTTGAGGATCGGCATCCCGTAGATCGGGCTCGACGGGTCGGTGCGGGCCGCCGGGTTGGTGACGTCGTTCGCCCCGATCACCAGCGTGACGTCGGTGCGGGAGAACTCGTCGTTGATGTCGTCCATCTCCTTGAGCGCGTCGTAGGGGACGTCGGCCTCGGCGAGCAGGACGTTCATGTGGCCGGGCATGCGCCCGGCCACGGGGTGGATGGCGTACTTGACCTCCACACCCTTGGCCTCCAGCAGCTTCGCCATGTCCTTGACGGTGTGCTGGGCCTGGGCCACGGCCAGCCCGTACCCGGGCACCACGATGACCGACGACGCGTAGGCCATCTGCACCGCGGCGTCGGCCGCGGACGTCGACTTCACGGTGCGGTCGACGCCGTCGTCGGCGCCCGGCACCAGGGTGGTGCCGCCGAACCCGCCCGCGACGATCGCGGGGATCGTGCGGTTCATCGCCACGGCCATCTGGTTGGTCAGGATCGAGCCGGACGCCCCGACGATCATGCCCGCGACGATCATCGCGGTGTTGTCGAGCGCGAGGCCCGCGGCCGCGGCCGACAGGCCGGTGAGCGCGTTGAGCAGCGAGATGACCACGGGCATGTCGGCGCCGCCGATCGGCAGCACGACCAGCACGCCGAGCACCGCGGCCACCACGAGCAGGCCGATGATCCAGATCTCGGCCGCCCCGCCGAGCCCGGCCACGACCGCGCACGCGATCGCCCCGGCCAGCAGCGCGACGTTGACGAACTGCTGCGCCCGGCCCAGGCCGATCGGGCGGCCGGGGAGGATCTCCTGCAGCTTGCCGTAGGCGACGATCGAGCCCCAGAACGACACCGAGCCGATGATGGCGGCGAACAGCGACGCCACGATCACGTAGGCGGGCTCACCGGAGAACGAGTCGGTGGTGCGGAACTCCGACCACGCGATCAGCGCGACCGCGCCACCGCCGACGCCGTTGAACAGGGCCACCATCTGCGGGATGGCGGTCATCTGCACCTTCTGCGCCGAGGGCACCCCCAGCGCCGTGCCGACCACGAGCCCGACGATGATCAGGATCCAGTTGTGGGTGACGGTGAGCAGCGTGGCCACCACCGCGATCGTCATGCCGACCGCGGCGATCTTGTTGCCGCGCACCGCCGTCTTCGGCCCGGTCAGGCCCATCAGGCCGTAGATGAACAGGCCGAACGCGAGGATGTAGAGGATCGGGACCAGCACGTCCATCAGGAGTCGCCCTTCTTCTGCGCGGGCTTGGCCTTGAACATGCCGAGCATCCGGTCGGTGACCAGGAAGCCGCCGATCACGTTGATCATGCCGAAGGCGATGGCGACGACCAGGATGATCGCGTCGCCGACGGAGGGGTTCTCCAGGCGGCCCAGCACGATGAGCCCGCCCAGCAGGACGATGCCGTGGATGGCGTTGGTGCCCGACATCAGCGGCGTGTGCAGCGTGTTGGGCACCTTCGAGATCACCGCGAAGCCGACGAAGCCGGCCAGCACCAGGATCGCGATGTTCGCGAGCAGGCCCGTGGAGCCCGCCTCGGCGGCCTCGGCGGCCAGGACCGCGCCGGTCATGAGGTCTCCTCCCGGGTGACGCAGGACTTCGCGAGCACCTCGTCGTCGTAGTCGGGCGCGAGCCGGCCCTCGTCGTCGAGCATCAGCTCGAGCAGCGACGAGACGTTGCGCGCGTAGAGCTCCGAGGCGTGCTCGGGCATCGTCGCCGGCAGGTTGAGCGGCGCGGCGATCGTGACGTCGTGCTTGACGACGACCTCGCCGGGCTCGGTGAGCTCGCAGTTGCCGCCGCTCTCGCCCGCCATGTCGACGACGACGCTGCCCGGGCGCATGCCCTCCACGGCCTTCGCGGTGACCAGGGTCGGCGCCGTGCGGCCCGGCACGTTCGCGGTGGTGATCACGATGTCGAAGCCGGTGATGGCCTCCTCCAGCCGCGTCTGCTGCTCGGCGCGCTCCTCCTCGGTGAGCTCGCGGGCGTAGCCGCCCTCGCCGACCGCCTCGATGCCCAGGTCGAGCCACTGCGCGCCCAGGGACCGCACCTGGTCGGCCACCTCGGGCCGCACGTCGTACCCGGTGGTGCGGGCGCCGAGGCGCTTGGCGGTGGCCAGCGCCTGCAGTCCCGCCACGCCGACGCCCAGCACGAGCGCCTGGGCCGGCTTCACGGTGCCCGCCGCGGTCGTGAGCATCGGGAAGAAGCGCGTCGAGCGCTCCGCCGCGAGCAGCACGGCCTTGTAGCCGGCCACGTTGCCCTGCGAGGACAGCGCGTCCATCGACTGGGCGCGGGAGATGCGCGGGATCGCCTCCATCGCGTAGGCCACCACACCGGCCTCCTTGAGGGCGGCGAGCGACTCGGGTGCGGTGCGCGGGGCGAGGAAGCCGATGAGCGTGGCACCCCGGCGGAGCCTGCCGATCTCCTCGGTGGTCGGCGGCGCGACCTTCGCCACGACGTCGGCCGTCCACGGGTCGCCGATGGTGGCGCCCGCGGCGACGTACACGTCGTCGGGGATCAGCGCCCCGAGCCCGGCCCCGGACTCGACGACGACCCGCACGCCCTTCCCGACGAGCTTCTCCACGACCTTGGGGACCAGCGCGACCCGGCGCTCCCCCGCTCCGGACTCGCGGGGCACCCCTACGGTGGCGCCCCCGTCTGCTGCTGTCATTGCCGGAACCTAGCCCAGCACCCCGGCGAGCGGACCCGCCGTGTGATCAGTGTTGGGTCACGACGGTGTGCTCGACCGATTCAGGATCCGGGCAGGGTGAGGATCCGGGGCCCGTCCTCGGTGACGGCGACACTGTGCTCCCAGTGCACGGCGCGGCTCCCGTCGGCGGTGACGACCGTCCAGCCGTCGGGCAGCTCGAGGGTCTCCGGGTCGCCGCCGGTGAGCATCGGCTCCACCGCCAGCGCCATGCCGGCACGCAGCCGCGGCCCCTGTCCGGGGTCGCCGTGGTTGGGCAGGAACGGGTCCATGTGCATGGCGGTGCCGATGCCGTGGCCGCCGTACTCGGCGACGATCCCGTACTCGACGCCGTCGCGGCGCCCGGCCTCCTCGCAGGCCGTCTGCACGGCGTGGGAGATGTCGGAGAGCCGCCCGCCGGGCACGACGGCGGCGATCCCGGCGTGCAGCGCGGCCTCGCACGCCGCCGACAGCTTCCGGTCGGCCTCGCTGACCGCACCGATCGGGATCGTGACCGCGGCGTCGCCGTGCCAGCCGTCCAGGATCGCGCCGCAGTCGACGGAGATCAGGTCGCCGTCGGCGAGGAGCGTGGCCGTGGACGGGATGCCGTGCACGATCTGCTCGTTCACCGAGGCGCAGATCGACGCCGGGAACCCGTGGTAGCCGAGGAACGAGGGCACGGCGCCGCCGTCGCGGATGGTCTGCTCGGCCAGCGCGTCGAGCTCACCGGTGCTGACGCCCGGCTTGGCCAGGTCGACGACGGCCGCGAGCGTGCGGGCGACGAGCGCGCCCGCGGCCCGCATCGCCTCCAGCTCGCCCGGCGTCTTCAGCTCGATGTCCCGGCCACGCAGCCGGGCCACCAGGCCGCGGACCCCTCCGCGCCCCCGGCTCACGGCCGGGGCAGGGCGTCGAACACCCGGTCGGTGATCTCCTCGACGGTACCGACGGCGTCGACGCTGACCAGGCGGTCGGCGTAGTACTCGAGCAGCGGGGCGGTGTCGTCGCGGTAGACCTGCTGGCGGCGACGGATGACGTCCTCGGTGTCGTCGCTGCGCCCGCGCCCGAGCAGCCGCTGCACGACGACCTCGTCGGCGACGTCGAACTCGACGACCGCGTCGAGCTCGAGGCCCTGCTCGCTCAGCAGCCCGGCCAGCGACTCGGCCTGCGGGGCCGTGCGCGGGAAGCCGTCGAGGATGAAGCCCTTCGCGGCGTCGGGCTCGGTGAGGCGCTCGCGGACCATCGCGACCGTGACCTCGTCGGGGACCAGGTCACCCGCGTCCATGTAGCGCTTGGCCTCGACCCCCAGGGGGGTCTCCTCCTTGAGGTTGGCCCGGAACAGGTCGCCGGTCGAGATGTGCGGCACGTCGAGCCGCTCCGCCATCCGCTCAGCCTGAGTTCCCTTGCCCGCACCCGGCGGCCCCACCAGAACGAGTCGCACGCGAGCCCGCCTTCCCCTGTTGTTCTACAGCTTGTCGATGCGACGTTAGCGCAGGAATCCCTCGTAGTTGCGCTGCATGAGCTGGCTCTCGATCTGCTTCACGGTGTCGAGACCCACGCCGACCATGATCAGAACAGCCGTGCCGCCGAACGGGAAGTTCTGGTTCTGACCCGATCCGGTGATCCCCAGGAAGAAGTTCGGGAGCACCGCGATCAGGCCGAGGTAGAGCGATCCGGGCAGCGTGATGCGCGAGAGCACGTAGTTCAGGTACTCGGCGGTGGGCCGGCCCGGGCGGATGCCGGGGATGAAGCCGCCGAACTTCTTCATCTCGTCGGCCCGCTCGTCGGGGTTGAACGTGATGCCGACGTAGAAGTACGTGAAGAAGATGATCAGTGCGACGTACAGCAGGATGTGCACCGGGTTGGACTGATCGACCAGATAGGTCTGCACGAACTGCTGGAACCCGCCGTCGACGCTCCCGGCCAGCTGCGAGATCAGCTGCGGCAGGTACAGCAGCGACGAGCCGAAGATGACGGGGATGACGCCGGCCTGGTTGACCTTGAGCGGCAGGTACGTGGACGTGCCGCCGTACATCCGGCGACCGACCATCCGCTTCGCGTACTGCACCGGGATCCGGCGCTGGCCCTGCTCGACGAACACCACGCTCGCGATGATGGCCAGACCGAAGACGCAGACCCCGGCGAAGATCAGCGGGCCGCCCTCGGGGTTGTTGAGGATGTTGGCGCCCTCGGCCGGGATCCGCGCGGCGATCGAGGCGAAGATCAGCAGCGACATGCCGTTGCCGACGCCGCGCTCGGTGACCTGCTCGCCCAGCCACATGACGACGGCGGTGCCCGCGGTCATCACGACGACGATCAGGGCGAGGTCGAAGACGCTGTTGCCCGGGATGATGTCCTGGGTGCAGCCCTGGAACAGCTGCCCGCGGTCGGCCAGCGCGACGATGCCGGTGGCCTGCAGGACGCCGAGCGCGATCGTCAGGTAGCGGGTGTACTGGGTCAGCTTGGCCTGACCCGACTGCCCTTCCTTCTTCAGCTGCTCGAACCGCGGGATGACCACGGTGAGCAGCTGCACGATGATGCTCGACGTGATGTACGGCATGATGCCGAGCGCGAAGATCGACAGCTGGAGCAACGCCCCGCCGGAGAACAGGTTGATCAGCGAGTAGACGCTGGCGTTCGCCCCGCCGGAGACGTCGGCGATGCACTGCTGCACGGCCGGGTACGAGACACCCGGCGACGGGATGGTGGCACCGAGCCGGTAGACCGCGACGATCCCGAGCGTGAAGAGGATCTTCTTCCGGAGATCCGGCGTGGTCAGTGCCGACCGGAAAGCGCTGAGCACTGGTGTGATCCTCCTGTACTGGTGGCCCCCGCGTCGCGGGCTGCCGCGGCGGCACCCGGCCGACCCGCGCAGAACCCTAACAGCGGCTGTACCGCCCCCACGGCGCGGACCGGAGCCGGTAGGGCCCCGGTCCGCACCGAACGGGTGTCACAGCTCGGTGACGGACCCGCCCGCGGCCGCGATCTTGTCGCGGGCGCTGCCCGAGAACGCGTGAGCACTCACGGTGAGCTTGACGCCGTCGAGGTCACCGTTGCCCAGCACCTTGACGGGCTGGTTGCGGCGGACCGCACCGGCCTCGACGAGCTCGTCGGGACCGACGGTGCCACCCTGCGGGAACAGGGTGGCCAGGTCGCCGACGTTCACGACCTGGAACTCCACGCGGAAGCGGTTCTTGAACCCCTTCAGCTTGGGCAGCCGCATGTGCAGCGGCATCTGCCCGCCCTCAAAGCCCGCGGGCACGCCCTTGCGGGCGCGCGTGCCCTTGGTGCCGCGGCCGGCGGTCTTGCCGCCCTTGCCGCCCTCACCGCGTCCGACGCGGGTCTTCGCGGTCTTCGCACCCGGCGCGGGGCGCAGGTGGTGGATCTTGATGGTGGACTCGCTCACGAGTTCACCTCCTCAACCGTCACGAGGTGCCGGACGGTGTGGACCATGCCCCGGATCTGCGGGGTGTCGTCCTTCTCCACCGTCTGGCGGATCTTGCGCAGCCCGAGCGAGAGCATCGTGGCGCGCTGGTTGGCCTTGGCGCCGATGACGCTCTTGCGCTGGGTGATGATCAGCTTCGACATCAGACCCTCGCCGCCTGTGCGGCTTCCGCACGCGCACGCATCATCTGGGCCGGGGCGACGTCCTCGAGCGGCAGGCCACGGCGGGCCGCCACCTCCTCGGGACGCTGGATCATCCGCAGCGCGGCGATCGTGGCGTGCACGACGTTGATCGCGTTGTCGGAGCCCAGGCTCTTGGAGAGGATGTCGTGGATCCCGGCGCACTCCAGCACGGCACGCACCGGACCACCGGCGATGACGCCGGTACCGGGGCTGGCCGGGCGGAGGAGGACGACGCCGGCAGCGGCCTCGCCCTGCACCCGGTGGACGATCGTGCCGCCGATGCGGGGGACGCGGAAGAAGTTCTTCTTCGCCTCCTCCACACCCTTGGCGATCGCCGCGGGCACCTCCTTGGCCTTGCCGTAGCCGACGCCCACCAGGCCGTCGCCGTCGCCGACGATCATCAGCGCGGTGAAGCTGAAGCGCCGACCACCCTTGACGACCTTGGCGACACGGTTGATCGTGACCAGCCGCTCGATGTACGGGGTCTTGTCCTGGGCTCCGCCCCGGCCGCCCCCGTCGCGGCGGTCACGGCCGCCGCCGGAGTTGTTGCGCTCGCCACCGGGCCCGCTGTTGGGCCCTCCGGACCCACCGGGCCCTCCGCCGTCGCGCCGTGCACGTCCCGGCATCAGTGGTTTCCTTCCATGTTGTTCGTGTGCATCAGAACTCCAGACCACCCTCGCGCGCGGCGTCGGCCAGCGCGGCGATCCGGCCGTGGTAGCCGAAACCACCGTGGTCGAACACGACGGCAGTGACGCCGGCCTCGCGGGCCCGGGTGGCCACGAGCTCGCCGACCTTGGCCGCACGGGCCTTCTTGTCGCCGTCGAGCGCGCGGACGTCGGCCTCCATCGTCGACGCCGAGGCCAGCGTGCGGCCTGCGAGGTCGTCGATCAGCTGCACGAGGATGTGCCGCGAGCTGCGCTTGACCGCGAGCCGGGGACGCTCCGGGCTGCCGCTGACCTTCTTGCGGAGCCGGGCGTGCCGGCGGGTGACGGCGGTACGGCGCTTGGCCGACACCTGGGAGGCGGTCCGCTTCCTGGCCGCCGCGGAAATTGTCTCGGCCATTACTTACCCGTCTTCCCGACCTTGCGGCGCACGTTCTCGCCCGCGTACCGCACGCCCTTGCCCTTGTAGGGCTCGGGCTTCCTGATCTTGCGGATGTTGGCGGCGGTCTCGCCGACCAGCTGCTTGTCGATCCCCTGGACGGAGAACCGGTTCGGGGTCTCGACGACGAAGGTGATGCCCTCCGGCGGCTGGACGACCACGGGGTGGCTGAACCCGAGCGCGAACTCGAGGTTGCCCGCCTTGAGGGCGACGCGGTAGCCGACGCCGACGATCTCGAGCTTCTTCTCGTAGCCCGTGGTGACGCCGAGCATGAGGTTGTTGACCAGCGTGCGCGACAGGCCGTGGTAGGCCTTGCTGCGCCGCTCGTCGTCCGGCCGCTTGACGACCACGGCACCGGTGTCGTCGCGCTCGACCGTGATCGGCTCGATGACGGTGTGCGTCAGGGTGCCCTTGGGCCCCTTGACCGTCACCGTACGACCGTCGATCTGGACATCCACACCGGACGGAACGGTGATGGGCAGCTTCCCGATTCGGGACATGGTGTTACCCCCTCACCAGACGTAGGCGAGGACTTCTCCGCCCACGCCGTTCTTGTGTGCTTGCCGCTCGGTCTGGAGACCGGCGGACGTGGAGATGATGGCCACGCCCAGACCGCCGAGCACGCGCGGCAGGTTCGTGGACTTGGCGTAGACGCGCAGACCGGGCTTGGAGACGCGGCGCAGGCCGGCGATGCTCCGCTCGCGGTTGCGGCCGTACTTCAGCTCGATGACCAGGGACTTGCCGACCTCGGCGTCCTCGACGGAGTGCGAGGCGATGTAGCCCTCACGCTGGAGGATCTCGGCGATCGACACCTTGAGCTTGGAGTGGGGCATGACCACGCGGTCGTGGTACGCCGAGTTGGCGTTGCGCAGACGCGTGAGCATGTCCGCGATGGGATCGGTCATCGTCATGTGACGTCACTGCTTTCCCGCCTGGTTCCCCCGGGCTCGCACCCGGGGGCCTGTGACGATCTGGAGGAGGGTGGGGCTACCAGGAGGACTTGCTCACGCCCGGCAGCTCGCCGGCGTGGGCCATCTCGCGGACGCAGATCCGGCAGAGGCCGAACTTGCGCAGCACGGCGCGGGGCCGTCCGCACTTCTGGCAGCGGGTGTAACCGCGGACCTTGAACTTCGGAACGGCCGCGGCCTTGATCCGGAGGGCCTTCTTGGCCATCTCACGCCTCCTTGAACGGGAAGCCGAGCTTGCGCAGCAGCGCCCGGCCTTCCTCGTCGGTCGTGGCCGTGGTGACGACCGTGATGTCCATGCCGCGCGGACGGTCGATCGAGTCGGGGTCGATCTCGTGGAACATCGACTGCTCGTTCAGGCCGAAGGTGTAGTTGCCCCGGCCGTCGAACTGCGTGGCCGAGAGGCCGCGGAAGTCGCGGATACGCGGCAGCGCGATCGTCAGCAGCCGGTCCAGGAACTCCCACATCCGGTCGCTGCGCAGGGTGACCTTCGCGCCGATCGGCATGCCCTCGCGCAGCTTGAACTGGGCGATCGACTTGGTGGCCCGGCGCATCTGCGGCTTCTGGCCGGTGATGGTGGCCAGGTCGCGCATCGCGCCGTCGATCAGCTTCGCGTCGCGGGCGGCGTCGCCGACACCCATGTTGACGACGACCTTCACGACGCCGGGGATCTGCATGACGTTCGCGTAGGAGAACTGCTCGCGCAGCTCACCCGCGATCTCGTCCCGGTAGCGCTGCTTGAGCCGCGGGATCGTCTTCTCTTCGGTGCTGGTCATGTCAGATCTCCTTCCCGTTGCTCCGGGAGACCCGAACGCTGGACCGCTTGCCGTCCTCGTCGCGGGTGACCTGACGGCCCACGCGCGTCGGCTTGCCGTCGGAGTCGACGACCATCACGTTCGAGACGTGGATGGCGGCCTCCTGCGTGACGATGCCGCCGGACTGGGCGCCGCGCTGGTTCTGGCTGACCCGGGTGTGCTTCTTGATCCGGTTCACGCCCTCGACCAGGACGCGGTCACGCTCGGGGTAGGCCTGGATGACCTTCCCCTTCGCTCCCTTGTCCTTGCCGGCGATCACCACGACGGTGTCGCCCTTCTTGATCTTCATGGGTTACAGCACCTCCGGCGCGAGGGAGATGATCTTCATGAACTTCTTGTCGCGCAGCTCGCGACCGACCGGTCCGAAGATGCGGGTCCCCCGCGGCTCGCCGTCCGGCTTGATCAGCACGGCGGCGTTCTCGTCGAAACGGATGTAGGAACCATCCGGGCGGCGACGCTCCTTGACGGTGCGGACGATGACCGCCTTGACGACGTCACCGCGCTTCACCCCGGCCCCGGGCATCGCGTCCTTCACCGTGGCGACGATGGTGTCGCCGATGCCCGCGTAGCGCCGGGCCGAACCGCCCAGCACCCGGATGCACAGGATCTCCTTGGCACCGGTGTTGTCGGCGACGCGCAGTCGCGACTCCTGCTGGATCACTTCGCCTTCTCCAGGATCTCCACCAGGCGCCAGCGCTTGGTGGCCGACAGCGGGCGGGTCTCCATCAGCCGGACGCGGTCGCCGACGCCGGCCGTGTTGGCCTCGTCGTGCGCCTTGATCTTCGTCGTCCGGCGGATGACCTTGCCGTACATCCGGTGCTTCACGCGGTCCTCGACGACGACGACGATCGTCTTCGCCATCTTGTCGGAGACCACGAGACCCTCACGGATCTTGCGCTCGTTCCGCTCCACCTCGGTGGGCGGCGTCTTCGCTGTGTCGCTCATGCCGCGCCCTCATTCTCGTCCGGGGCGGCAGACAGGCCCAGCTCGCGCTCGCGCATGATCGTGTAGATCCGCGCGATGTCGTGCCGGACGGTACGCAACCGCCGGTTGTTGTCCAGCTGCCCGGTGGCCATCTGGAAACGGAGGTTGAACAGCTCCTCCTTGGCCTCCCGCACGCGGAGCACCAGCTCCTCGTCGGTGAGCTCACGCAGCTCGGCTGCGGTCGTCGTCGACGCGGCCATCAGATGTCACCACCCTCACGGGTCACGATCCGGCACTTCATGGGCAGCTTGTGGATCGCGCGGCGCAGGGCCTCGCGGGCGAGCTGCTCGTTCGGGTAGCTCATCTCGAACAGGACCCGGCCGGGCTTGACGTTGGACACCCACTTCTCGGGGGATCCCTTACCGGAACCCATGCGGGTCTCGGCCGGCTTCTTGGTGAGCGGGCGGTCCGGGAAGATGTTGATCCAGACCTTGCCGCCACGCTTGATGTGCCGGTTGATGGCGATACGAGCGGACTCGATCTGCCGGTTGGTGACGTAGGCGGGCTCGAGGGCCTGGATGCCGTACTCACCGAAGGTGACGCGGGTGCCGCCCGAGGCCGCACCGGTGCGGTGCGGACGGTGCTGCTTGCGGTGCTTGACCCTGCGCGGAATCAGCATGATCAGGCCTCCGAACCCGAATCGGGCGCCGGCGCGTCGACGGTCGCGGTGGCGGTGCCACCGGACGACGACTCGGCGGCGGCACGGCCGGCCTCGGTGCCCGAGCCCGTGGTGCCCGAGGCACCCGAACGACGGCGGGCCGGACGCTCGCGACGCGGGCCGCGGTCGCCACCGGGAGCCGCGGCCGCAGCCGGGGCACCTTCGCGACGGCCACCGACGACGTCACCCTTGTAGATCCACACCTTGACGCCGATGCGCCCGAAGGTGGTGCGGGCCTCGAACAGGCCGTAGTCGATGTCGGCGCGCAGCGTGTGCAGCGGGACGCGACCCTCGCGGTAGAACTCCGAACGCGACATCTCCGCGCCGCCGAGGCGACCCGAGCACTGCACCCGGATCCCCTTGACCTGCGGGGAGCGCATGGCCGACTGGATGGCCTTGCGCATCGCGCGACGGAACGCCACGCGGTTGGACAGCTGCTCGGCGACGCCCTGCGCGACGAGCTGTGCGTCCGACTCGGAGTTCTTGACCTCGAGGATGTTGAGCTGGACCTGCTTCTTGGTCAGCTTCTCGAGGTTGCCGCGGATGCGGTCGGCCTCGGCGCCACGGCGACCGATGACGATGCCCGGACGCGCGGTGAAGATGTCGACACGGACCCGGTCCCGGGTGCGCTCGATCTCGACCTTGGAGATGCCGGCCCGCTCCATGCCCTTGGAGAGCATGCGGCGGATCTCGACGTCCTCCTTGACGTACTCGGCGTACTGCTTGTCGGCATACCAGCGCGACTTCCAGTCGGTGGTGATACCGAGGCGGAAGCCGTGCGGGTTGATCTTCTGACCCATTAGCGGGTCCTCCCCTTCGCACCACGAGCGCCGCGCCCGTTCTTGGCGGGCTGCGACTCGACCTCGACGGTGATGTGGCTCGTGCGCTTGCGGATCCGGTACGCGCGGCCCTGGGCCCGCGG
Organism: Pseudonocardia hydrocarbonoxydans; assembly: GCF_006539565.1. Classification (GTDB taxonomy): domain Bacteria; phylum Actinomycetota; class Actinomycetes; order Mycobacteriales; family Pseudonocardiaceae; genus Pseudonocardia; species Pseudonocardia hydrocarbonoxydans. The sequence continues at coordinate 89,605 of NZ_BJNG01000018.1, read as the reverse complement.
GCGGATGCGCTTGAGCGTCGGGCCCTCGTCGGCCATGGCCACGGCCACCACGAGGGTGTCCGGGTCCAGGTCGAGGTTGTTCTGGGCGTTGGCCGCCGCACTGGCGACCACCTTGTACAGGGGCTCACAGGCAGCCTGCGGCGAGAACCGCAGGATGTCGAGAGCGTCCTGGACCGGCCGACCCTTGATCAGCGCGATGACGCGCCGGACCTTGGTCGGCGACATGTGCACGTGCCGCGCGATCGCGCGCGCCCGGACGGGCGCGGCGGTCGTGCTCTCGGCCGTTTCAGCCATGGTCACTTCCTCCTGCTCCGTCTCAGCGCCTGCGCGACTTGCGGTCGTCCTTGATGTGGCCACGGAAGGTCCGCGTGGGCGCGAACTCCCCCAGCTTGTGGCCCACCATGGAGTCCGACACGAACACCGGCACGTGCTTGCGGCCGTCGTGCACCGCGATCGTGTGCCCGATCATGTCGGGGATGATGGTCGACCGTCGGGACCAGGTCCGGATGACGGTCTTCTTGCCCGACTCGTTGAGGACGTCCACCTTCTTGAGCAGGTGGTCATCCACGAACGGGCCCTTCTTCAGGCTGCGTGGCATCTTTTACCTCCCTGCTCAGCGCTTGTTCTTGCCGGTGCGACGCCGGCGGACGATCAACTTGTCGGACGGCTTGGTACGGCGGGTGCGGCCCTCGGGCTTGCCCGCGGGGTTGACCGGGTGGCGACCACCGGAGGTCTTGCCCTCACCACCACCGTGCGGGTGGTCGACCGGGTTCATGGCCACACCGCGGACGGTCGGGCGCTTGCCCTTCCACCGCATGCGGCCGGCCTTACCCCAGTTGATGTTGGAGTGCTCGGAGTTGCCGACCTCGCCGATCGTCGCGCGGCAGCGGACGTCGACGTTGCGGATCTCCCCCGACGGCAGCCGGAGCTGCGCGTACGGGCCGTCCTTGGCCACCAGCTGCACCTTGGCCCCGGCCGAGCGCGCCATCTTCGCGCCGCCACCGGGGCGGAGCTCGATCGCGTGGATCACGGTGCCGGTGGGGATGTTGCGCAGCGGCAGGTTGTTGCCGACCTTGATGTCGGCCCGGGGGCCGGCCTCGACGCGGTCGCCCTGCTTGAGCTTCTCCGGCGCGATGATGTAGCGCTTCTCGCCGTCGGCGTAGTGCAGCAGTGCGATCCGCGAAGTGCGGTTCGGGTCGTACTCGATCTCCGCGACCTTGGCCGGCACGCCGTCCTTGTCGTTGCGACGGAAGTCGATCAGGCGGTAGGCCCGCTTGTGGCCACCGCCCTGGTGCCGGGTGGTGATACGCCCGTGCGCGTTGCGCCCGCCCTTGGAGTGCAGCGGACGGATCAACGACTTCTCGGGCGTGGACCGCGTGATCTCGGCGAAGTCCGAGACGCTGGAGCCACGGCGACCGGGGGTCGTCGGCTTGTACTTACGGATACCCATCGTCCTACGCCCCTGCCCGGCCACCGAAGACGTCGATCGTCCGGCTCTCCTCGGAGAGCGTGACGATCGCGCGCTTCGTGTCCCTGCGCTTGCCGTAGCCGGTGCGGGAGCGCTTGCGCTTCCCGTTGCGGTTCAGGGTGTTCACGGAGAGCACCTTGACGCCGAACACCTTCTCGACGGCGATCTTGATCTCGGTCTTGTTCGCGTCCGGCTTCACGAGGAAGGTGTACTGGCGCTCCTCGAGCAGCCCGTAGCTCTTCTCGGAGACGACCGGCGCGAGCAGGACGTCCCGCGGATCGGGGATCACTTGCCCTCCTTCTCACGCTGCGACGGCGGCAGCTGGAAGCCGGCGGCCTCGGCAGCCTCGGCGGTGGCGAACCAGACCTCGGCCACGGTGCGGGCGTAGAACGAGCTGCCCGGCACGTGGTAGAGCATCGAGTCCGCGTTGCCCTTGACGGGGAAGCCCTCCGGCTGGCCACCGTCGGCCAGCGGAGCGTGGCTCTGCGGGCCGAACGGCGCGGCGTCGTCGGCGGGGGCCGCGGGCTTCTTGAGCAGGCCCTGCGGCTGCGCCGCGGCGGCGGACCTCCGCGTCGGCGCCGCGACGGGCCCGGCGAGGAAGGTCTCGAGCGACTCCTCGGTGAACAGCACGACGTCGTTGACGAGCACGTCGTAGGTGTTCAGCTGGTCGGGCGCGATGAGGTGCACGGTCGGCAGGTTGCGCAGGCTGAGCTGGCTGACGACGTCCTCACGGCCGACGACGGCGAGCACGCGGTGCGCGGCGTCGCTGACGAGGCCCTCGATCGTCGTGCGCGCGGCCTTGGTGGAGGGCGCGTCGCCGGTGACGAGCGAGTCGACGACGATGACGCGGCCCGCGCGGGCCCGGTCGGAGAGGGCCCCGCGGAGCGCGGCGGCCTTCATCTTCTTGGGCGTCTTCTGCGTGTAGTCGCGCGGCGTCGGGCCGTGGACGACACCGCCGCCGGTGAACTGCGGCGCGCGGGTCGAGCCCTGGCGCGCGCGGCCGGTGCCCTTCTGGCGGTACGGCTTCTTGCCGCCGCCGCGGACCTCGCCACGGGTCTTCGTGTCGTGCGTGCCCTGGCGGGCGGCGGCCAGCTGGGCCACCACCACCTGGTGCATCAGCGGCACGTTCGCGGTGACGTCGAAGACGTGCGCGGGCAGGTCTGCCTTCACGGTCGTGGTCATGCGGTCACACCACCCTTCGCGGCGGTCTTGACGAGCAGCAGGCCACCACGGGGACCGGGCACGGCACCCTTGATCAGCAGCAGGCCGCGCTCGGCGTCGACCCGGAACACGGTGAGGTTCTGGGTGGTGACGCGGGCGACGCCCATGCGGCCGGCCATCTTGATGCCCTTGAAGACGCGGCCCGGCGTGGCGCAGCCGCCGATGGAGCCCGGCGAGCGGTGCTTGCGCTGCACACCGTGGCTGGCGCCGAGGCCGTGGAAGCCGTGGCGCTTCATGACGCCCGCGGTGCCCTTGCCCTTGCTGGTGCCGACCACGTCGACCGTCGCGCCGTCGGAGAAGACCTCGGCGGTGATCTCCTGGCCGAGCGTGTACTCGGCGGCGTCGGAGGTGCGCAGCTCCACCAGGTGGCGCCGCGGCGTCGTGCCCGCCTTGCCGAAGTGCCCGGTGCGCGGCTTGTTCACCTTGCGCGGGTCGATGGCGCCGTAGGCCAGCTGGACGGCGACGTAGCCGTCCTTCTCGGCCGTGCGGACCTGCGTCACCACGTTCGGGCCCGCCTGGACCACGGTGACCGGGACCACCCGGTTGTTCTCGTCGAAGACCTGGGTCATCCCGAGCTTGGTGCCCAGGATCCCGGTGATCTGTCGTTCGCTCATGAGTCCGTCAGCCCTACTGGATGTTCACGTCGACGGACGCCGGCAGGTCGATGCGCATGAGCGCGTCGACCGTCTTGGGCGTCGGGTCGAGGATGTCGATCAGCCGCTTGTGGGTGCGCATCTCGAAGTGCTCGCGCGAGTCCTTGTACTTGTGCGGCGAGCGGATGACGCAGTAGATGTTCTTCTCCGTCGGCAGCGGCACCGGCCCGACGACCCGAGCTCCCGTGCGCGTGACCGTCTCGACGATCTTGCGCGCGGAGGCGTCGATGGCCTCGTGGTCGTAGGCCTTCAGCCTGATGCGGATCTTCTGTCCCGCCATGGTCGTCGGTCGTCCTTCTCATCCTGGGAGCGTGCTGCGGGCGTTTCCGGGTCGGGCCCGGCCCGTGGACCGGCGCAGCGCGCGGTGGCGCTGTCGGTTCGCACGGTCTGGGCTCCGGTCCACGAGGTCGGGCGTGTCGCCCGGATCGCGTACCGGTTCCCCGTGATCACCCGCGACCCCGGGGGGTCACTGTGCTCGGGGGGCTGGCGCCGGGCCCGGCACGCACGGAGACGAACTCCGCGCATGCCGGGGCCCTACGCGCAACCCGTCAAGGATGCCACACGACGTGCGGCACCCTTGACCGGGGGGTGGTGCGGTGTTACTTGGTGATCTTGGTGACCTGGCCGGCGCCGACGGTCCGACCACCCTCGCGGATGGCGAACTGCAGGCCCTCCTCCATGGCGATCGGCTGGATCAGCTTCACGTCCATGAGGGTGTTGTCGCCGGGCATGACCATCTCGGTGCCACTGGGCAGCGTGACCACGCCGGTGACGTCCGTCGTCCGGAAGTAGAACTGCGGACGGTAGTTGTTGAAGAACGGCGTGTGCCGGCCGCCCTCGTCCTTGGACAGGATGTAGACCTGGCCCTCGAACTCGGTGTGCGGCGTGGTGGTGCCGGGCTTCACGATGACCATGCCGCGCTCGACCTGCTCGCGCTTGACACCGCGGAGCAGCAGCGCCGCGTTGTCGCCGGCGCGACCCTCGTCGAGGAACTTCTTGAACATCTCGATGGAGGTCGTGGTGGTCTTGAAGGACTTCTCCTTGATGCCGACCACCTCCACCTCCTCGTTCACCTTGACGATGCCGCGCTCGATGCGGCCGGTGACGACGGTGCCACGACCGGAGATCGTGAAGACGTCCTCGACGGGCATGAGGAACGGGCGGTCGACGTCGCGCTCGGGCTCGGGGATCGACTCGTCGACGGCGTCCATGAGCTCGAGCAGCTTGTCGGCCCACTCGGCGTCGCCCTCGAGGGCCTTGAGCGCCGAGACGCGCACGATCGGCAGGTCGTCGCCGGGGTACTCCTGCGACGACAGCAGCTCGCGGACCTCGAGCTCGACGAGCTCCAGGATCTCCTCGTCGTCGACCATGTCGGCCTTGTTCAGCGCGACGACGATGTAGGGCACGCCGACCTGGCGGGCGAGCAGCACGTGCTCACGCGTCTGGGGCATCGGGCCGTCGGTCGCGGCGACCACCAGGATGGCGCCGTCCATCTGCGCCGCACCGGTGATCATGTTCTTGATGTAGTCGGCGTGCCCGGGGCAGTCGACGTGCGCGTAGTGGCGCTTCTCGGTCTGGTACTCGACGTGCGCGATCGAGATCGTGATGCCGCGCTGACGCTCCTCGGGAGCCTTGTCGATCTGGTCGAACGCCGACGCCTCGTTGAGGGACGGGTACTTGTCGTGGAGAACCTTGGTGATTGCCGCCGTCAGCGTGGTCTTACCGTGGTCGATGTGACCGATGGTGCCGATGTTGACGTGCGGCTTGGTCCGCTCGAACTTCGCCTTCGCCACTGGGGAATCCTCCTGGACTGAGTGACTTCATCCGCCGTGCTGACGGGGGGGGTCTGTGGGTGGAACGGGGTCCGGCGGGCCCGTGACGGGCCCGCCGGGGAGTGCTACTCGCCCGTGGCCTTGGCGATGGTCTCCTTGGCCACGTTGGTCGGGACCTCCGCGTAGGAGTCGAAGACCATGGTGTAGTTCGCCCGGCCCTGGGTCCGCGACCGGAGGTCGCCGACGTAGCCGAACATCTCGGACAGCGGGACCAGCGCCTTGACGACGCGGGCGCCCGCCCGCTCCTCCATGGCCTGGATCTGGCCGCGGCGGGAGTTGAGGTCGCCGATCACCTCACCCATGTAGTCCTCGGGCGTGGTGACCTCGACGGCCATCATCGGCTCGAGCAGCGCCGGGCTGGCCTGACGTGCGGCCTCCTTGAGCGCGATCGAGCCGGCGACCTTGAACGCCATCTCGGACGAGTCGACCTCGTGGTAGGCACCGTCGACCAGGGTCAGCTTGACCCCGACGAGCGGGAAGCCGGCCAGGATGCCGTACTGCATGGCGTCCTGTGCACCGGCGTCGACCGACGGGATGTACTCCCGCGGGATGCGGCCACCGGTGACCTTGTTGTCGAACTCGTACAGCGCACCGTCGGCGGTGTCCAGGGGCTCGATGGTGATGATCACCTTGGCGAACTGGCCCGAGCCACCGGTCTGCTTCTTGTGCGTGTAGCTGTACTTCTCCACCGTCCGGCGGATGGTCTCGCGGTAGGCGACCTGCGGCTTGCCGATGTTCGCCTCGACCTTGTAGTCGGTCTTCATGCGGTTCACCAGCACCTCGAGGTGCAGCTCCCCCATGCCGGCGAGGATGGTCTGGCCGGACTCCTCGTCCTGCGTGACCTGGAAGGTGGGGTCCTCCTCGGCCAGCTTCTGGATCGCGACGCCCAGCTTCTCCTGGTCGGCCTTGGTCTTCGGCTCCACCGCGACCTGGATGACCGGGTCGGGGAAGGACATCGACTCGAGCACGATGGGGTGCTGCGGGTCCGACAGGGTCTCCCCGGTCGTGGTGTCCTTCAGGCCGATGACCGCGTAGATGTGGCCGGCCTGGGCCTCGTCGACCGGGTTCTCCTTGTTGGCCTGCATCTGGAACATCTTCCCGATGCGCTCCTTGCGGTCCTTGGTCGAGTTGACGACCTGGGACCCCGCGGCGACCTTGCCGGAGTACACCCGGATGTAGGTGAGCTTGCCGAAGAACGGGTGCGCGGCGATCTTGAACGCGAGCGCGGAGAACGGCTCGTCGACGGCCGGCCTGCGGGTGGCCACCGTCTCGCCGTCCTGCAGCGTGCCCTCGACCGGCGGCACGTCCAGCGGCGACGGCAGGTAGGCGATGACCGCGTCGAGCATGGGCTGGACGCCCTTGTTCTTGTACGCGGACCCGCACAACACCGGGTAGGCGATCCGGTCGGTCACGATCTTGCGGATGCCGTGCTTGATCTGCTCGACCGTGAGCTCCTCGCCACCGAGGTAGAGCTCCATGAGCTCGTCGTCGGTCTCGGCGACGGCCTCGACGAGGGCCGTGCGGTACTCCGCGGCCTTCTCGGCGAGATCGGCCGGGATCTCCTCGACGGTGTAGTCCTCACCGATCTTGACCTCGCCGCGCCAGGTGAGCGCGCGCATCTCGACCAGGTCGACGACACCGATGAAGTCGTTCTCGGAGCCGATCGGCAGCTGCAGGGGCAGCGGCGTGGCGCCGAGCCGCTCCTTGATCGTCTTCACGGTGAAGTAGAAGTCGGCGCCGAGCTTGTCCATCTTGTTGACGAAGCAGATGCGCGGGACGTCGTACTTGGTGGCCTGCCGCCAGACCTGCTCGGACTGCGGCTCGACCCCCTCCTTGCCGTCGAAGACCGCGACCGCGCCGTCGAGCACCCGCAGGGAGCGCTCGACCTCGACGGTGAAGTCGACGTGGCCGGGGGTGTCGATGATGTTGATCTGGTGGTCTTTCCAGAAGCAGGTGATCGCGGCGCTGGTGATCGTGATGCCGCGCTTCTGCTCCTCCTCCATCCAGTCCATCGTGGCCGCGCCGTCGTGCACCTCACCGATCTTGTAGTTCAGACCGGTGTAGTACAGGATCCGCTCGGTCGTGGTGGTCTTGCCGGCGTCGATGTGCGCCATGATGCCGATGTTGCGGACCTTGCCCAGGTCCGTCAGGACGTCCCGTGCCACTGCTAGCTCTCCCTCAGAGGGTTGGCGATCGACGGTCCGTCGGTCACCAGCGGTAGTGGGCGAAGGCCTTGTTGGACTCCGCCATCTTGTGCATGTCCTCGCGCCGCTTGACGGCGGCACCGAGGCCGTTGCTCGCGTCGAGCAGCTCGTTCATGAGCCGCTCGACCATGGTCTTCTCGCGGCGCGCGCCGGCGTAGGACACCAGCCAGCGCAGGCCCAGCGTGGTCTGCCGGACGGCACGGACCTCGACCGGGACCTGGTAGGTGGCGCCACCGACGCGGCGGCTGCGCACCTCCAGGGCGGGCTTGACGTTGTCGAGCGCCCGCTTGAGCGTGACGACGGGGTCGGCGCCGGTCTTCTCGCGCGTGCCCTCGAGCGCGGCGTAGACGATGCGCTCGGCCAGCGAGCGCTTGCCGTCCTGGAGCACCTTGTTCACCAGCTGGGTGACCAGCGGCGAGCTGTAGACCGGGTCGGAGACCAGCGGTCGCTTCGGAGCAGGGCCCTTGCGAGGCATCAGCTCTTCTCCTTCTTCGCGCCGTAGCGGCTGCGAGCCTGCTTGCGGTTCTTGACGCCCTGCGTGTCCAGCGAGCCGCGGACGATCTTGTAGCGGACACCCGGGAGGTCCTTCACGCGGCCGCCGCGGACGAGGACGATCGAGTGCTCCTGGAGGTTGTGGCCCTCACCGGGGATGTAGGCCGTGATCTCCATCTGGCTGGTCAGCTTGACGCGCGCGACCTTGCGAAGCGCCGAGTTCGGCTTCTTCGGGGTGGTCGTGTAGACGCGTGTGCAGACGCCGCGGCGCTGGGGGCTCCCCTTGAGCGCGGCCGTCTTCGTCTTGGTGGCCTTGTCCTGACGGCCCTTGCGGACCAGCTGCTGGATCGTGGGCATGAACCGTCTGCTTCTTCCCGTCGGTGGTGCTGTGCTCTCTGGATGACGTGCCGGGGAGGCCGGTAGCACCGGCCGCCCTCCCCCGAGGTCGGGCGTGTCGCACCTCTGGACACCGTGCACATGAAGTCGGGGAACCTCACCGGGTGGCCATCGGCCCTGCGCGTCGCGGCGCGATCGCGAGCCGGAGCCTGCGATCGACGACCCACGGGCGCGCAGATCGGCCCGACCGAGGTCGAGCGCAAGCACCAAGAGTACCCGCCCCGCCGAGAGGGGGTCAAAACGGGTCCTGGTCAGCGTCTGCCGGTACGGGCAGAGTGCCGCACCGTGCCGCCGGCCGCAAGGGGACTCGCCCGCTCGCCGCGCACGGACACCCGCTCGTCGCACCCGACGTGCCTGGCCCGGGCGTGCGGCGCGTGGCCCCGGCGAGCCGTTCCGCCGGACCCGCGTCTCCGGTTACCGTCCGGTATGCCCCTCCCCCGTGCCGCCGTGCGGCTGCTGACCCGCGGCGTGGTCGCGCCGCTGCTGACCCCGCTGCTGCCGCTGCCGCTCAGCCGCCGGCTGCTCGACGTCACCGGGTACGTCCTGCCCGTGCCCCGGGGCACCCGGCGCACCGCCACCGTGCTCGGCGGTGTGCCTGCGGAGCGGGTCGCCACACCGGGGTCCGACGGCCCGCACCAGGTCCTGTACCTGCACGGCGGCGGGTACAAGACCGGCTCCCCGAGATCACACCGGTCGCTGACCGCCCAGCTCAGCCGGGCCTGCGGCGCACCCGTGCACGTCCCGGACTACCGGCTCGCCCCGGAGCACCCGTTCCCGGCCGCCGTCGACGACGCGGTGGCGGCCTGGCGGGCGCTGCGCGCGGCCGGGCACCGTGCACAACACATCGCGGTGCTCGGGGATTCCGCGGGCGGCGGGCTGGCCATGGCGCTCGCCCTGCGGCTGCGGGCCGCGGGCGAGGAGCTGCCCGGGTCGATCGGGCTGATCTCCCCGTGGCTCGACCTCGACCTGTCCTCGCCGTGGGTGCTCGCCAACTCCGGGCGCGACGCCATGCTCGACGCCGACACGCTGACCCCCGCCGCCGAGGACTACCGGGCCGGTGCCGACGCCTCGGAGCTCGCACCGCTGGCCGCCGACCTGTCCGGGTTCCCCCCGCTGCACGTCGTCGCCGGGGCGGACGAGGTGCTGGTCGGCGACGCCGACGCGCTGGTCGAGCGGGCCCGCGCGGCCGGCGTCCCGGTCTCCTACACCCGCGCGGCCGGGATGTGGCACGCCTACCCCGTGTTCGCCGGCCTGCTCGCCGAGGCCGACGCCGCGGTGGCCGGGCTCGGTGCCGCCGTGCGGCGCGACTGCGCCGCGGACCGCGTGCGCGTCGCCGTCGTCGGTGCGGGTTTCGGGGGCATCGGGCTCGGTGCGGTGCTGAGCGGGTCCGACGTCGCCGACGTGACGATCCTCGACAAGGCCGACGGCGTGGGCGGGGTGTGGCGGGCCAACACCTACCCCGGTGCCGCGTGCGACGTGCCGTCGCACCTCTACTCGTTCTCCTTCGCCCCGGGGCGCGAGTGGACCCGGCGCTTCGCGCCGCAGCCCGACATCCTGCGCTACCTGGAACGCGTCGCGGCCGAGCACCGGCTCGCACCGCGGCTGGGCACCGAGGTCACCGAGGCCCACTGGGACGACGCCCGCGCCACGTGGCGGCTCGACCTCTCCGACGGCGGCTCGCTGGAGGCCGACGTGCTGGTGCCCGCGTGCGGGCAGCTGTCCCGGCCCGCGCGGCCCCGGATCCCCGGGCTCGACACCTTCGCCGGCCCGGTCTTCCACTCCGCGGAGTGGGACCACGACGTCGACCTGCGCGGGAAACGGGTCGCCGTCGTCGGCACCGGGGCCAGCGCCATCCAGTTCGTGCCCGCCATCGTCGACGACGTCGCCTCGATGACGGTCTTCCAGCGCTCCGCGCCCTGGCTGATCCCCAAGCCGGACCGCCCCTACGGCCGCGTGGCCCGCACGCTGCAGCGCGTGCTCCCGGCCGGCCGGCTGCCCGCCCGCGGGTTCTGGACGCTGTTCTTCGAGACCGGCGCGCTGGGCTTCACCCGGTTCCCGCTGCTCACCCCGCCGTTCCGCTGGGCCCACCACGCGATGCTGCGCAGGCAGGTGCCCGACGCCGGGCTGCGCGCGCGGCTGCAGCCCGACTACCCCGTCGGCTGCAAGCGCGTCGGCATCTCCTCGGACTGGTTCCCGGCGCTGGCCCGCCCCCACGTCGATGTCGTCACCGACGCCATCGCCGCCGTGACCCCGACCGGAGTCCGCACCGCGGACGGCACCGAGCACGCGGCCGACGTGATCATCCTGGGCACCGGCTTCGCCACCAGCGACTTCCTGGCGCCGATGAAGATCTTCGGCCCGGGCGGTGTCGAGCTGTCCGAGCGGTGGCGCGACGGCGCGCGGGCGCACCTGGGCATCTCCGTGCCCGGTTTCCCCAACCTGTTCCTGCTCTACGGCCCCAACACCAACGTCGGCTCCGGGTCGATCGTGCACATGCTGGAGAGCCAGATCGCCTACGTGCGGCAGGCGATCGCCGCCGTCGCCGGCGGTGCGGGCCCGCTCAGCGTGCGCCCGGACGTGGAGTCGCGCTTCGACACCGAGATGCAGGACAGGCTGGGCGACAGCGTGTGGACGGGCTGCCAGAGCTGGTACCGCACGGCGAGCGGGCGGATCGTCAACAACTGGCCCGGCCTGATGCGCGAGTACCGCCGCCGCACGGCGCACTTCGACCCTGCGGACTACGAACGCCCCTGAGCCGGGACGGCCAGGACCGGCGGGCGTGGTCGGCGGGCCGCGTGCGCGTGGTTCACCGCCAGGTCCCGCAGAATCCCCGACGCTCTCACCCAACTCGGTGGGGCCAGAGTGCCGTTCGTGCAGGGGCGGAACGCGCGGACGGGGCCGGACACCCCCACGGGAGAGGGGTGGCCGGCCCCGTCCGGGACCCTCCGAGCGGCTACCTAGCGGTAGTCGCGACCGAAGTCGTAGTCGTCCAGCGGCACCGCGGCGCCGGTGCCCGTGCCGAACACGTCGGGGCTGTAGTAGCCGTCGTCGTAGCTCGGCAGCGCGTAGGCGGCCGCGCGGGCCTCCTCCGTGGGCTGGACCTGGATGTCGCGGTAGCGGGCGATGCCCGTACCGGCCGGGATCAGCTTGCCGATGATCACGTTCTCCTTGAGCCCGACGAGCTTGTCGCGCTTCCCGTTGATCGCGGCATCGGTGAGGATCCGGGTGGTCTCCTGGAACGAGGCCGCGGACAGCCACGACTCCGTGGCCAGCGAGGCCTTCGTGATCCCCATCAGGACCGGGCGGCCGGACGCGGGCTCGTTGCCCTCGGCCACGACGCGCCGGTTCTGGGTCTCGAAGTCGGCCCGCTCGGCGAGGGCGCCGGGCAGGAACTCCGTGGACCCCGAGTCGATGATCGTGACCCGGCGCAGCATCTGCCGGATGATCACCTCGATGTGCTTGTCGTGGATGTCCACGCTCTGCGTGCGGTACACCTTCTGCACCTCACGCACGAGGTGCAGCTGCACCTCACGCGGGCCCATGACGCGCAGCACCTCGTGCGGGTCGGCCGTGCCCTCGAGGAGCAGCTGGCCCACGTGCACGTGGTCGCCGTCGGCGAGCGGACGCTCCTGGCCGTCGACGACGGTCATCGCGAGCCACTGCCGCTTCGACAGCTTCTCGTAGACGATCTCCTCGCTGCCGTCGTCCGGCGTGAGGGTGATCTTCCAGAAACGCTCGCCGTCCTCGATGGAGATGCGCCCGTCGACGTCGGCGATCGGGGCCTTGCCCTTGGGGACGCGGGCCTCGAACAGCTCCTGGACACGCGGCAGACCCGTGGTGATGTCGTCGCCCGCCACACCACCGGTGTGGAAGGTACGCATCGTGAGCTGGGTCCCCGGCTCACCGATCGACTGCGCCGCGACGATGCCGACCGCCTCGCCGACGTCGACCAGCTTGCCGGTGGCCATCGAGCGCCCGTAGCACATGGCGCAGATGCCGGTGGCCGACATGCAGGTGAGCGGGCTGCGCACCTTGATCGTCTCGACGCCGGCCGCGACGAGCACGTCGAGTGCCGGGTCGCCGAGGTCGTCGCCCCGGGACACGATCACCGAACCGTCGGGCCCCGTGACGTCCTCGCCCGAGGTGCGGGCGTAGACGGCGGTGCGCAGGTAACGGTGCGGGATCCGCCGGCCGTCGGAGGTCTCCTCGGTGACGGCCATGGAGACACCGCGCTCGGTGCCGCAGTCGACCTCGCGGACGATGACGTCCTGGCTCACGTCCACCAGACGACGGGTCAGGTAGCCCGAGTCGGCGGTACGCAGTGCCGTGTCGGCGAGGCCCTTGCGGGTGCCGTGCGTGGAGATGAAGTACTCCAGGACCGACAGGCCCTCACGGAAGTTGGACTTGATCGGACGGGGGATGTACTCGCCCTTGGGGTTGGCCACCAGACCACGCATGCCGGCGAGCTGCCGGACCTGGGTCATGTTGCCCGCCGCGCCCGACTTGACGATCGTCGGGATCGGGTTGTCCTCGGGGAAGTTGGCCTCCATGGCCCGGGCGACCTCTTCGGAGGCCTGGGTCCAGATCTTGACCATCTCGTCGTTGCGCTCCTGGTGGGACAGGGCCCCACGCAGGTAGCGCTTGTTGACCTGCTCGGCCTTGACCTCGTAGCCGTCGAGGATCTCCTGCTTGTTCGGCGGCACGATGACGTCGGAGACGGCCATCGTGACCCCGGAGCGGGTGGCCCAGTAGAAGCCCGCGTCCTTGAGCCGGTCGAGACACTGCGCGACCTCGGTCATCGAGTACCGCTCGGCCAGGTTGTTGACGATCATCGCCTGGCGCTTCTTCGGCAGGATCTCGTTGACGAAGGGGTAGTCGGCCGGGAGCAGCTCGTTGAACAGCACCCGTCCCAGCGTCGTCTCGGCCAGCCACGGGTCGCCCTCGGTCCAGCCGATGGACTCCGCGATCTCGGCAGGCGGGGTGACCCCGTGCAGCCGGATCTTCATGGGCGCCTGCAGGTGGAGCACCTTGCGGTCGTAGGCCATGATCGCCTCGGCGACCGAGGAGTAGACCCCGCCCTCGCCGTGGGCGCCCTCGCGCAGCCGGCTCAGGTGGTAGATGCCCGTGACCATGTCGAGTCGCGGCATGGCCAGCGGACGCCCGGACGCAGGCGAGAGGATGTTGTTCGACGACAGCATCAGCACGCGCGCCTCGGACTGCGCCTCGGCCGACAGCGGCAGGTGCACCGCCATCTGGTCGCCGTCGAAGTCCGCGTTGAACGCCTCGCAGACCAGCGGGTGCAGCTGGATGGCCTTGCCCTCCACCAGCTGCGGCTCGAAGGCCTGGATGCCCAGGCGGTGCAGGGTCGGTGCGCGGTTGAGCAGCACCGGGTGCTCGGAGATGACCTCCTCGAGCACGTCCCACACCTGCGAGCGGCCACGCTCGACCATGCGCTTCGCGGACTTGATGTTCTGCGCGTGGTTGAGGTCGACCAGCCGCTTCATGACGAACGGCTTGAACAGCTCCAGCGCCATCTGCTTGGGCAGGCCGCACTGGTGCAGCTTGAGCTGCGGGCCGACGACGATGACCGAACGGCCGGAGTAGTCGACGCGCTTGCCGAGCAGGTTCTGGCGGAACCGACCCTGCTTGCCCTTGAGCAGGTCGGACAGCGACTTGAGCGGCCGGTTGCCCGGGCCCGTCACCGGCCGGCCGCGGCGGCCGTTGTCGAACAGCGCGTCGACGGCCTCCTGCAGCATCCGCTTCTCGTTGTTGACGATGATCTCGGGTGCGCCGAGGTCGATCAGTCGCTTGAGGCGGTTGTTGCGGTTGATGACCCGGCGGTACAGGTCGTTCAGGTCGGAGGTCGCGAAGCGGCCACCGTCGAGCTGCACCATCGGGCGCAGGTCCGGCGGGATGACCGGGACGCAGTCGAGCACCATGCCCATCGGCGAGTTGCCGGTGGTCTGGAACGCCGCGACGACCTTGAGGCGCTTGAGGGCGCGGAGCTTCTTCTGCCCCTTGCCGCTGCGGATGGTCTCCCGCAGGTTCTCGGCCTCGGCCGGGATGTCGAAGTTCTGCAGCAGCGTCTGGATCGCCTCGGCGCCCATGGCGCCGGTGAAGTAGTCGCCGTACCGGTCGTAGAGCTCCCGGTAGATCGACTCGTCGGCGATGAGCTGCTGCACGTCGAGCTTGACGAAGGCGGTCCAGATCTCGTCGAGCCGGTCGAGCTCGCGCTGGGCGCGGTCGCGCAGCTGGCGCATCTCGCGCTCGCCACCGTCCTTGACCTTGCGACGGACGTCGCCCTTCGCGCCCTCGGCCTCGAGCTCGGCCAGGTCGGCCTCCAGCTTCTGGGCCCGCTCCTCGAGATCGGTGTCGCGCCGGTTCTCGACCCGCTTGCGCTCCACGCTCATCTCGGTCTCGAGCGTGGACAGGTCGTTGTGGCGCAGCTCCTTGTTGACCGACGTGATCACGTAGGCCGCGAAGTAGATGATCTTCTCGAGGTCCTTGGGCGCCAGGTCGAGCAGGTAGCCCAGCCGGCTCGGCACACCCTTGAAGTACCAGATGTGCGTGACCGGGGCGGCCAGCTCGATGTGCCCCATCCGCTCACGACGCACCTTGGCGCGCGTGACCTCCACGCCGCAGCGCTCGCAGATGATGCCCTTGAACCGGACGCGCTTGTACTTGCCGCAGTAGCACTCCCAGTCCCGGGTCGGGCCGAAGATCTTCTCGCAGAAGAGTCCGTCCTTCTCGGGCTTGAGCGTGCGGTAGTTGATCGTCTCGGGCTTCTTGACCTCGCCGTGGGACCACTCGCGGATGTGCTCCGCGGTGGCCAGACCGATGCGCAGCTCGTCGAAGAAGTTGACGTCGAGCACTATGAGTCCTCAGTCCTTCGTTGTATCGGCTTCGGGCGGGCGGTCAGTTGACGACGTCGTCGACGGTCATCGACTCGGAACCGGGGCGGCTGGACAGGTTGATGCCCAGGTTCGCCGCGGCCCGCTCGAGGTCCTCGTCGTCGGTGTCGCGCATCTCGATCGCCTGCCCGTCGCTGGAGAGCACCTCGACGTTCAGACAGAGCGACTGGAGCTCCTTGAGGAGCACCTTGAACGACTCCGGGATGCCGGGCTCCGGGATGTTCTCGCCCTTGACGATCGCCTCGTAGACCTTCACGCGGCCCGCGACGTCGTCGGACTTGATCGTGAGCAGCTCCTGCAGCGTGTAGGCCGCGCCGTAGGCCTGCATCGCCCAGCACTCCATCTCACCGAAGCGCTGGCCACCGAACTGCGCCTTACCACCGAGGGGCTGCTGCGTGATCATCGAGTACGGGCCGGTGGACCGGGCGTGGATCTTGTCGTCCACCAGGTGCAGCAGCTTCAGGATGTACATGTAGCCCACCGACACCGGGAACGGGAAGGGCTCCCCGGAACGGCCGTCCATCAGCGTGGCCTTGCCGTCGGACTTGACCATCCGCTCGCCGTCACGGTTGGGCAGCGTGCACCCGAGCAGGCCGGTGATCTCGTGCTCCTTGGCGCCGTCGAAGACCGGGGTGGCGGTCTTCGTGCCGGCGGGGGCGGAGTACAGGCTCTCCGGGATCTGCTTGGCCCAGTCGGTGCCCTCGGCGTTCTCGCCCTGCTCGATGTCCCAGCCGGTCTTGGCGATCCACCCGAGGTGGGTCTCCAGGACCTGCCCGATGTTCATCCGTCGCGGCACACCGTGGGTGTTCAGGATGATGTCGATCGGGGTGCCGTCGGGCAGGAAGGGCATGTCCTCGGCGGGCAGGATCTTGCCGATGACGCCCTTGTTGCCGTGCCGGCCGGCGAGCTTGTCGCCGTCCTGGATCTTGCGCTTCTGGGCCACGTAGACGCGGACCAGCTCGTTGACGCCGGGCGCCAGCTCGTCCTCGTCGTCGCGGGAGAAGACCCGGATGCCGATGACCTTGCCGGTCTCGCCGTGGGGCACCTTCAGCGAGGTGTCGCGGACCTCGCGCGCCTTCTCACCGAAGATCGCGCGGAGCAGGCGCTCCTCCGGGGTCAGCTCGGTCTCGCCCTTGGGCGTGACCTTGCCGACCAGGATGTCGCCGGGCTGGACCTCGGCGCCGATCCGGATGATGCCGCGCTCGTCGAGGTCGGCGAGGACCTCCTCGGAGACGTTCGGGATGTCCCGGGTGATCTCCTCGGCGCCCAGCTTGGTGTCGCGGGCGTCGATCTCGTGCTCCTCGATGTGGATCGACGTGAGCACGTCGTCCTGCACCAGGCGCTGCGAGAGGATGATCGCGTCCTCGTAGTTGTGGCCCTCCCACGGCATGATCGCCACGAGCAGGTTCTTCCCCAGGGCCATCTCGCCGTTCTCGGTGCACGGGCCGTCGGCCAGCACCTGCCCGACCTCGACGCGCGCACCCTCCACCACGATGGGCTTCTGGTTGGTGCACGTGCCCTGGTTGCTGCGGCGGAACTTGTGCAGCCGGTAGGTGCGGCGGGTGCCGTCGTCGGCCATCACCGTGATGAAGTCGGCGCACAGCTCCTCGACGACGCCGGCCTTCTCGGCCACGACCACGTCGCCCGCGTCGACCGCGGCACGCAGCTCCATACCGGTGCCGACCAGCGGCGAGTCGGAACGGAGCAGCGGCACCGACTGGCGCTGCATGTTCGCACCCATCAGGGCGCGGTTGGCGTCGTCGTGCTCGAGGAACGGGATCATCGCCGTGGCGACCGAGACCATCTGCCGCGGGGAGACGTCGATGTAGTCGACGCCCGCCGGGGAGATGTAGTCGACCTCGCCGCCCTTGCGGCGCACCAGCACGCGGTCGCCGATGAAGTTGCCGTCCTCGTCGAGCGGCTCGTTGGCCTGCGCGATGACGAAGCGGTCCTCCTCGTCGGCGGTGAGGTAGTCGATCTGGTCGCCGGCCTTGCCGTCCTCGACCTTGCGGTACGGGGACTGGATGAAGCCGAACGGGTTGACCTGCGCGAAGCTCGACAGCGACCCGATCAGGCCGATGTTCGGGCCCTCCGGGGTCTCGATCGGGCACATGCGGCCGTAGTGGCTGGGGTGCACGTCGCGCACCTCGAAGCCGGCGCGCTCGCGGGACAGACCACCCGGGCCCAGCGCGGAGAGGCGACGCTTGTGCGTCAGACCCGCGAGGGGGTTGGTCTGGTCCATGAACTGCGACAGCTGCGACGTGCCGAAGAACTCCTTGATCGCCGCCACGACGGGCCGGATGTTGATCAGGGTCTGCGGCGTGATCGCCTCGACGTCCTGGGTGGTCATCCGCTCGCGGACGACCCGCTCCATGCGCGAGAGGCCGACCCGGATCTGGTTCTGGATCAGCTCGCCCACGGTGCGCAGGCGACGGTTGCCGAAGTGGTCGATGTCGTCGGTCTCGACCGGGATCTCGACGCCCGAGCCCTCCTGGCCCTCGACGGCGTCGGAGATCATCGAGGTCTCCCCGGCGTGCAGCCGGACGAGGTACTCGATGGTGGTGGCGATGTCCTCCTCGGTCAGCGTGCCGACCGGGTTGGGCGTGGACAGGCCGAGCTTCTTGTTGACCTTGTAGCGGCCCACCTTGGCGAGGTCGTAGCGCTTGTCCTTGAAGAACAGGTTCTCCAGGAGCGTCTGCGCGCTCTCCCGGGTGGGGGGTTCGCCGGGGCGCAGCTTGCGGTAGATGTCGAGCAGCGCCTCGTCCTGGCCGGCCGTGTGGTCCTTCTCCAGGGTGGCGAGCATCGTCTCGGAGAAGCCGAAGCGCTTCGAGATCTGCTCGGCGTCCCAGCCCAGCGCCTTGAGCAGCACGGTGACCGGCTGGCGGCGCTTGCGGTCGATACGGACGCCGACGGTGTCGCGCTTGTCGACGTCGAACTCCAGCCACGCACCGCGGCTGGGGATGACCTTCACCGAGTAGACGTCCTTCTCGGTCGTCTTGTCGATGTTGTGGTCGAAGTAGACACCGGGCGAGCGGACCAGCTGAGACACCACGACGCGCTCGGTGCCGTTGATGATGAACGTGCCCTTGGACGTCATCACGGGGAAGTCGCCCATGAAGACCGTCTGGCTCTTGATCTCACCGGTGGTGTTGTTCGTGAACTCCGCGGTGACGAACAGCGGAGCCGCGTAGGTCATGTCCTTGTCCTTGCACTCCTCCTCCGACGCCTTGACCTCGTCGAAACGGGGGTCGGAGAAGGACAGGGACATCGACCCGGAGAAGTCCTCGATCGGCGAGATCTCGGTGAGGATCTCCTCGAGACCCCCCACCGGGTTCTCGTCACCGGCATCGATACGCCGCTGGAACCAGGCCTCGTCCCCGACGAGCCACTCGAACGACTGCGTCTGCAGGTCGAGCAGATCGGGGACCCGGAGCGGCTCGCGGATCTTCGCGAAGGAGACCCGGGTGGGGGCTCCGGGGAGGGCCATGTGGTCCGAGGTGGTCGCGGGGGTCTTGGTGGCGTGCGGCGATGCCAAGATGCGTCCTTCCGGAACTGCGCTCTTCATCTGGCGTGCTGCGGGTTCCACGCGCTACCGTTTCTCATCGTTGCGGTAGGAGCGGGAAGGTCCGAGGCACCCCGTCTGTTGTCAGGGCGCGGCCGCCGACCACCTTCGCGAGCATCTCGGGGTGGACCGCCGGAGCACGTTCTCCTCGGCAGGGACCTCGATGCGCGCGCGAAGCTGGACGGAGGCAGCGCAAAGAGGCAGTCTAGCTGCAAATGCAGCCGCTGTCGAGACAGGTCCCCAAGGGAACCATCGAGACCTAAGAGTGACCTGACAGGCGCACCGAGTCAAGACGCTACGCGTCGGTAAGTGGTCCCTTCTGCGGGACGACCGGCAGATCGGGCCCGGTGATCGCGCCCGACGGGCGGCCCCGGCCGGGGCTCGTCCCGTCGCGGCGACCGCCGACGGCGGCGCGGGGGCGCGCCCCGGTCCGCCCGCGCCCGCCCGCTGGGACGGCGAACGGCTTCCGTTTGACAGTCTGTGACGGGCGACACCACGATCGCGAAGGTCCACTCTGCTGTCGACCTTCTTGGAGACGACGATGTCCGACGCCCCCGCCATGCGCGACCTGCTGGGTGCCGACGCCCCCTCCAACTGGGGCAAGTGGGGGCCCGACGACGAGCTCGGCGCGCTCAACTATCTCGACGCCGGGGAGGTGCTGCGCGGTGTGCAGCACGTGAAGTCGGGCGAGACCTTCACCCTGCAGATCCAGATGGGCCGCCAGGACGGGCCGGGCGACCCGCTGTGGCCCGGCCGCGAGGGCATCCAGCGCCAGAACGTCATGGACGAGTCCACCTGGGACGGCGAGGGCGCCCCGGCGTTCCCCGGCGGCCTGCACTACGCCGACGACACCGCGCTGATCTTCCTGCAGGGCTCCACGCAGTACGACGCGCTGGGCCACGTCTGGTACGACGGCAAGCTCTGGAACGGCTACGACGCCCGCAGCACCGTCGGCGGCATGCAGAAGGCCTCGGTGCTGCCGATCGCGGAGAAGGGCGTCGTCGGGCGCGGCGTCCTCATCGACATGGCGCGCCACCGCGGCAAGCAGTGGCTCGACAAGGGCGAGACGTTCACCCACGAGGACCTCGAGGCCGCCGCCGCCGCGCAGGGCGTCACGATCGAGCCGCACGACGTGCTGTGCGTCCGGACCGGGTTCATGAAGTACTGGTACGAGCTCAACGACAAGGAGTCGTTCTACGACGGGTTCAACGAGCCCGGCCTGACGTATTCGCGCGAGCTCGTCGAGTGGTTCCAGACCCGCGAGATCCCCAACCTCGTCACCGACACCATCGCCAACGAGGTGACCTACGAGCCGGAGACCGGCGTCGCGCTGCCGCTGCACAACGCGCTGATGCGCAACCTGGGCGTCACGCTGACCGAGATCGCCTGGTTCGAGGATCTCGCCGACGCCTGCGCCGCCGACGGACGGTGGAGCTTCCTCTACGTCGCCGCGCCGCTCAAGGTCGTCAACGGGACGGGGGCCCCGGTGAACCCGATCGTGATCCGATGACCGGCGCCTACCACGCGAAGCCGTGGCTGGCCCGGTACGCCCCGGGCCAGCCGGCGTCGATCACGCCGGAGTTCGACAGCGCGCTGGAGATGTTCCGGGCCGCGGTGGCGCGCGACCCCGACGGGGAGATCATCCGCTACTTCGACGGCCGCATCACCCTGCGCGAGCTCGACGCGCTGACCGACGCGTTCGCCGCCGGGATCGTCGACGCCGGGTTCGCGCCGGGTGAGCGCCTGGCGGTCTACCTGCAGAACGTGCCGCAGTTCCTCATCGCGCAGATCGGTTGCTGGAAGGCCGGCGGCATCGCCGTGTCGATCAACCCGATGAACAAGGAGCGCGAGCTCACCGAACTGCTCACCGACTCCGGGTCGACGGTGCTGGTGTGTCTGGAGAGCCTGTACCGCGACGTGGCGGCGGCCGTCGTCCCGGGCACCGCGGTCCGCCAGGTGATCACCACCTCGGAGCTGGAGTACCAGACCCGCGACGACCCGCGGATCTTCACCGGGGTCGAGCGGATCGCCTGCGAGGGCACCGTCGACATGGCCGGGCTGCTGGAGCGTTTCGCGGGCCAGGCACCGCCCGCGGTCACCCTCGGCCCGGACGACATCGCGTTCCTGACCTACACCTCCGGCACGACGGGCCCGCCCAAGGGGGCGATGACCACCCACCGCAACGTGGTGTTCAACGCCCAGACCTACCGCGAGTGGGTGGGCCTGAGCAGCGACGACGTCGTGCTCGGCGTCGCCCCGCTGTTCCACATCACCGGCCTGATCGCGCACATCGCGATCTCGCTGCTGATCGGGGCGCCGCTGGTGCTGATGTACCGGCTCGACCCGGCGGTGACGATCGAGACGATCCGCGACGAGCGGGCCACCTTCACCGTCGGCTCGATCACGGTGTTCATCGCGCTGATGAACTCCCCCGCGGCCGAGAAGGACGCGCTGGCGTCGCTGACCAAGATCCTCTCCGGTGGGGCGCCGATCCCGCCGTCCACCGTGAAGGCCTTCGCCGCGACGTTCGAGCACTACATCCACAACGTCTACGGCCTCACCGAGACGACGTCGCCCAGCCACGGCACGCCGTTCGGCACCGAGGGGCCCGTCGACGAGGCGTCCGGCGCGCTGTCGGTCGGCGTGCCGGTCTACGACACCGTGGTCCAGATCGTCGACGACGAGGGCAACGACCTGCCGGTCGGGGAGATCGGCGAGCTGGTGACCACCGGCCCGCAGGTCGTCGCCGGGTACTGGAACAAGCCGGAGGAGACCGCGAAGGCGCTGCCCGGCGGTTCCCTGCACACCGGCGACGTCGGGTACATGGACGCCGACGGCTGGTTCTACATCGTCGACCGCAAGAAGGACCAGATCAACGCGGGCGGCTACAAGGTGTGGCCGCGCGAGGTCGAGGACGTGCTCTACGAGCACGAGGCGGTGCGCGAGGCCGCCGTCGTCGGGGTGCCCGACGAGTACCGGGGCGAGAGCGTCAAGGCGTTCGTCAGCCTGCGTCCGGGCAAGCAGGTCTCCGAGGCCGACCTCATCGCGTTCGCCAGGGAGCGGATGGCGGCCTACAAGTACCCGCGGTCGATCGAGTTCCTCGACGAGATCCCCAAGACGGTCACCGGCAAGCTGCTGCGCCGCGAGCTGCGCGGGCGGTGACACGCGACAGGGGCGGCACCCGGTCCGGGTGCCGCCCCTGTCGTGCGTGCGGTGGTGACGCGGTGATCAGGCCAGGCTGACCTTCGCGCCGGCCTCCTCGAGCTTGGCCTTGGCGGCGTCGGCCGCGGCCTTGTCGACGCCCTCGAGGATCGGCTTCGGGGCCGACTCGACGAGGTCCTTGGCCTCCTTGAGGCCCAGGCCGGAGACGAGCTCGCGGACGACCTTGATGACCTGGATCTTCTTGTCACCGGCGGCGTCGAGGACGACGTTGAACTCGTCCTTCTCCTCCTCGGCGGGCGCGGCGGCACCACCGGCGGCGGGGCCGGCGGCGACGGCGACCGGGGCGGCCGCGGTGACGTCGAAGGTCTCCTCGAACTTCTTCACGAACTCCGACAGCTCGATGAGGGTGAGGTCCTTGAAGGCCTCGAGCAGCTCGTCGGTGGACAGCTTCGCCATGGTGGCGGTCCTTTCTCAGGGGTGCAGCACAGATGCGGCAGGTGGGGGTGGAGCTCAGCTCTCGGCGTCGGCCGGAGCCTCGGTGGTGGCGTCCTCGGCGGCGGGGGCCTCGGCGGCCGGGGCCGCAGCCTCGCCACCCTCCTCCGCGCGCTTGTCGGCGAGTGCCTGGGCGAGGCGCGCGACCTGGGACGCCGGAGCGGCGAACAGGCCGGCGGCCTTGGACAGGTTGGCCTTCATCGCGCCGGCCAGCTTGGCCAGGAGGACCTCACGGGACTCCAGGTCGGCGAGCGAGGCGACCTCGGCGACGGTCAGAGCGCGACCGTCCATGTAGCCGCCCTTGATGACCAGGGCCTTGTTGTCCTTGGCGAAGTCGCGGATGGCCTTGGCGGCCTCCGACGGCTCGCCGTTGATGAACGCGATGGCCGTGGGGCCGACCAGCAGCGACTCGATGCCGTCGACGCCGGCATCCTCCGCCGCCCGCTTCACCAGGGTGTTCTTGGCGACGCGGTAGGTGGTGCCGGTGCCCAGAGCGCGGCGCAGCGCGATCAGCTGGGTCATGCTGAGGCCGCGGTACTCGGTGACGACCGAGGCGGACGCGCCCCGGAAGCGGCTGGCGATCTCTTCGACCGCAGCGACCTTGTCGGGTCGAGCCATTCCCTGCCTCCTCTCGGGTAGTCGTCGGTGTTGTGACCCACCGGCGACTGCCCCTGGAGACGCGGAACGCCCCGGCGCAGGAGCGCACGGGGCGTGGGGGCGCACGTCGGCGCCCGGAGCTGCCTCGTCCTCCTGCGCGGGCCGCCCGCTCCTGGCGGGGCCTTCGTACGCCCCTGGACGAGCGGGCGCAGACCTGCGGTCTTCGGTGGAACCGAGGACGATGCTACGCCCCCGCGCCGGGGCCCGGCGCGGGGGGTGTCAGCAGGTCAGCGGCTCTCCACCCCGGCGATGAGCCAGCGGCCGTCGACGCGCTCGCCGGTGACGGTGAGCCGGCCCGCCGCGGCGACCTGCTCGGCGTTGGCCGCGGTGGTGGCCTGCTGGTCCATGAACGCGACGAGCACCGCGCGGTCGCCGTCGATCGACTGCACCGCCGACACCGTGACGACCGCGGAGACGACGGCCTGCTGCTGCGGGGCGAGCTCGCGGACCTGGGCGAACAGCCGGTCGAACTCCGGGGCGAAGCCCTCGGTGATGACGCCGCGGGCGCCGCGCTCGTTCTCGTCGAGGCGGGCGAAGTCGTAGGAGTAGAGCAGCTCCAGCGCGTCGCCGAGCTGGCTCTGGACCTCGGAGGTGGCGGCGAGGTCGGTCAGCGCGGTGTTGGCCGCGGCCGGGGTGCCCCGCAGGCTCGCGGTGGCGATGCCGAAGAACGCCGACAGCGCGACGAGCACCACCAGCGCCGCGGCGAGCACGGGCACGGTGCGCAGCCGGGCGAGCAGCGCGGCGGCCCGGCCGGGGGTGTCGGCGGTGGGTGCGGGCCGCTCGCGGCGCGGCGCGCGGCGGCCGCGCGGGACGGCGCCCTCGGCCGCCCGTTCCGGGGCGTCCCCGTCGAGGTCGGCGGGGGCCGGCTCGACGGGTTCGGCGGGATCCGCGACGTCGGGGTCGGCCGTCACCGGCGAGACCGGACCGGCGTCGGGGTCGACGACGCCCGGTTCGGTGCGCCCACGGGCCCTGGCCGGCGCGGCGGCCCGGGGCGGACGGACGCCCGTGAGGGTGGGGCCCTCGCCGTCGGTCTCGGGGCGGGTCGCGGGCGCGGTGCCCGCGACCTTGGGACGGCGGGTGGCGGGGCTGGGGCTCATGCGGCGGCGTGCGGGCATCTGTCGCACCTCCTGCTCGGGGCGGGGACGGGTGGGGGGCCGGTCAGCGGACGACGTCGGCCCGGCTGGCCTTCCAGCCCGCTTCGGTGCGGGTCATCTCGATCTGCAGGCGCTGCCGCAGCAGCACCGGGTCCTCGCCGGGGACGGTGACCTGCACGTCCACCCCGACGACCACACGCGCCAGTCCGGAGCGCAGGTCGAGCTCGGCGACGGCGGCGTCGGTGACCGAGGCGGCGGTGCTGCGGCCGGACTCGGTGACCAGCCCGGCGTACTCGGCCCGGTTGGCGCGGAACTCCTCGAGCAGCCCGCCGGTGGACGACTGCTCCCACAGGTCGAGCCCGGGCTCCACGTCGGTGGAGTCGAGGGTGTTGAGGTTGATCGCGGCCTGCCGGGCGTCGACGAGCACGACGTCGCGCTGCCGGGCGAGATCCAGCGAGTCGTCGGTGACCGTGAACGCCCACAGCGCGCCGAGCACCAGAGCGAGGAGCGCCGCCCCGGCGACGAGCACCGTGAGCAGCCGGACCGGGTCGCGGCGGGGCGCGGCGTCCGGCCCGGGACCGGTGTCGCGCTCGTCGAGCTGGGTCATGCGCCCTCCAAAGGGGGAACGCGGCCTAGGGGAGCAGGCCGGTGAGGATCTGCGCCGGGCTGGTCAGCGGGGTCTGCGAACCGACCGGTGCCGCGCCGGCGAACACGCCGCCCTCGGGCGGCCCGACCGGTGCGTCCTTCGGCGGAGTGGGGGTCTCCGCCCGGGGGACATTCTGCGCCCCGCGCACGGAGATGGGGCTGCCGGGGGGTTCCGCACAGTAGGCGTCGGCGTTCGCGGGGGTGTCCGCGATGTCGATACCGCTGCGCCGTTCGGTGCCCTCGTAACCCTGCGTGCAGGGGTAGGGGTCGAACAGGTTGACGGCCAGGCCGAGGTGCGCGGTGCCGTCGCCGGGGGCCACGGTGTAGCCCACGGAGGCGAAGGCCGGGTAGGTCACCAGCAGCTGCCGGATGCCGGCCTGCCGGGGCTCGGCGACGCGGGCGACGGTGAGCAGGTCCGAGAGCAGCACCGACAGCCCGTTGCCGCTCTCCCGCAGCAGCCCGGTGATCTGCTCGGAGGCCTGCGGGGCGGTCTCCAGCAGGCGCCGCAGGTCGGGGTCGGAGGTCGCGAGCTGGTCGGCCAGCAGCGCCAGGTCGGCACTGAAGTTCTGGAACGACCCGGACACCTCGTTCTGCGTGGTGAGCACGGTGCGCCCGTCGCGCAGCAGGTCCAGCGTCTGCGGGAGGGCCTCGACGGCGTCCTCGCTGAAGGCGTCGGTGGTCGACAGGATCCGCTGCAGCGGCCCGGCCGTGCCCTCGAACGCGGTGCCCAGCTCGGACACGACGGTCTGCAGCGACTCCAGCGGCACCGAGCGCGCCAGGTCGTCGACGCCGACGACGAGCTCCTCGACCGGCACCGGGACCGTGGTGCGGTCGACCGGGATGACCGAGCCGCCCTCCAGCAGCGGCCCGCCGTCGGAGGCGGGCTGCAGGTCGACGTACTGCTCGCCGATCGCGGACAGGTTGCGGACCGCCGCGTCGACGTCGGCGGGGATGTCCGGGGCGCTGCGCTCGACGTCGAGCCGCACGTCGACGCCGTCGGCCGTCAGCGTCAGCGGCCCCACCCGTCCGACGGACACGCCGCGGTAGGTGACGTCGGCACCGGTGAAGATGCCGCCGGAGTCGGCCAGGCGCATCGTCACGGGGTAGGTCGTGGTGCCGACGACGTCGCCGAAGCCCGCGTACCGGAAGCCGGTGTACCCGACGCCGATGACGGTGAGCAGCAGGAACGCCACCAGCTGGATCCTCGTCGACCGGGTGATCATCGTCCGCCTCCCAGGAGGCCGCCGAGCAGGCCGCCGCCGCGTTGCTCGGCCTCCTGCTGTTCGAGTTCGGTCGGTTGCCCCGGCTCGGGGGCCCGGGTGGAGCCCTCGGGTGCGCGGTCGGGCAGCGGCTGCACCTGGCCGGGCAGGATCGGGACGGCCTCGCCCAGCAGCGGGAACTCCTGCAGGCCCTGCAGCGCGCCGGTCGGGCCGAGCAGGGGCCCGAGCAGCTGGCCGGTGGGCGGCAGCGCGGCGAGCGGGCTGTCCGGGCCCAGCAGCGGCTGGTTGGACCGCGTCAGGTTCGCCAGCACCGACCCCAGGTCCAGATCGACCGTGGCGTAGAGGTTGGCGTAGTCGCCCGCGAAGGCGGCCTCGCCCGCGTCGGTGAACGGCGGGGTGAACAGCAGCTGCAGCGACTCGGGCAGGTCGGCGCCGGACTCCGCGAGCTTCTGCAGGACCGGGCGCAGCAGCTCCAGGTCGGCCAGGAGGTCGTCGCGGCTGCGGTTGATCACGTCGGTGCCGACGGCGGAGAGCCGGTCGAGCGCCTGCAGCATGTCGACGAGCTGGGCGCGCTGGTCCTCCAGCTCGGTGAGCCCGGGCTCCAGGTCGTCGAGGGCGACCTCGATCTGCCCGCGGCGGTCGGCCAGCGTGATGCCCAGCCGGTTGATCTCGTCGAGCGCGCGGGTGATCTCGGTCTTCCGCTCGTCGAGCGCGCCGACGAGGGTGTCCACGTCGTCGAGCAGCGCCCGGATCTCCGGCTCGTTGCCCTCCAGCGCGAGGTTCAGCTCGTTCGCGATGGTGCGGATCTGCGCGACGCCGCCGCCGTTGAGCAGCATCGACAGCGCGCCGAGCACCTCCTCGACCTCGGCGGCCCGGCCGGAGCGCTCCAGCGGGATCACGGCGCCGTCGGTGAGCGTGCCGGAGCCCGCCCCGTCGGCGGGCGCGCCCAGCTCGACGAACTTCTCCCCCAGCAGGCTCGTCGTGCGCACCCGGGCCGAGGCGTCGGAGGGCAGCTCGACGTCGTCGTTGACCAGCATCGTCACCATCGCGGTCCAGCGGTCGCTGACCGTGATGGAGGTGACGGTGCCGACCGGCACGTCGTCGACGGTCACCAGCGACTGGGGCACCAGGTCGACGACGTCGGTGAACTCGGCGGTCACCTCGAACGGGGTCTCACCGAGGTCGGCACCACCGGGGAGGGTGACGCCGCGCAGGCCGTCGGACAGCAGGCCGCAGCCGGTCGTGACCATCGTCGCGGCCGTCAGCACGGCGGCCAGCCGCAGCGTCCGTGCGGTCATCACTCACCATCCAGGGGACGGGCGGGCTGGGCCGCGGCCGGGCCGGCCGGAGCGGTGGGCAGGGCCAGACCGGGGACCGGTGGCACCTCGCCCGCCTGCAGCGAGGTGATCACCTCGGCCGCGGACGGCAGGGGGAGCGCCTCCAGCGGGCCGAGCGCCTCGCAGGCGTCGGCGACACCCACCGGCAGTTCCGCCAGCGCCTCGGGCGTGCCCCGCTCGAGGAGCTCGCAGATCAGCACGAGCGGCGGCAACGTCAGCTCGTTGATGTTGGCCCGGGTGTCGAGGGTGCCCGAGGAGCCGTTGTAGGCGTTCGCGAGGTTGCTCAGCGCGTTGGGGGCGGTGTCGAGGGTCTCGGCCAGCGCCCGCTGCTGGCCGACCAGCACGCCGGTGACCTCGGTGAGCCGGTCGACGTTGGACGCCAGGATCTCCCGGTTGTCGCGGACGAACACCGCGACCTCGCCGAGGGCGATCGACAGCTCGCGCAGGGCGTCGCCGAGGTCGCCGCGCTCGTCGGCCAGGAAGGCGGCGACGTCCTCCAGGCGGGTGTTGAACTCCCGGACCTCGGCGTCGTTCGCCGCGATCACCGCGACGAACCGCTGCAGCTCGGTGACCGTGCCGAACAGCTCCTCGCGGGAGTCGGCCAGCGTGCCGGACAGCTCGCCGAGGTCGGTGATCGTGTCGTTGAGGGCCTGGCCGTTGCCGCCCAGGTTGGCGGCGCCGACGTCGAGCACCCGGGACAGCGACCCGTCGGCGTTGACGCCGTTCGGGCCGAGCGCGTCGGTGAGGTCGGTGGCGGTGCGGGCCAGGTCGTCGACGTCGAGCGGGACCGCGGTGCGCTCCACCGGGATCACCGCCCCGTCGACGAGCTCGGGCCCGCCCGAGTAGGTGGGCGTGAGCTGCACGTACCGGCCGGTGACCAGGCTCGGCGAGATCACCACGGCCCGCGCGTCGGCCGGGAGCCGCAGGTCGGGGTCGTCGATCGTCATCTCGACGCGGACCCGCGTGCCCTCGGGGATCACGCGGTCGATCGAGCCGACGTCGACGCCGAGCACCCGCACCGAGTTGTCCTCGAACACCGCGGTGGCCGAGGTGAAGTAGGCGACGACCGAGCGGCCCGGCGGGCGGGCGATGACGACGAACGCCGTCGCCAGCAGCACCGCGATGACCGCGACCAGGCCGACCAGCTGGAACTGCCGGCGGTCGGTTGCGTTGAGCGCCATCAGCAGCCGCCTTCGTTGATCGGACCGAGCGGCGGGAGCACGAGACCGCAGATGTAGTTGTCGAACCAGCGGCCGTTGCCTACCGCGTTGCTGAACAGGCGGGTGAACACCGCCTGCCGCTCCAGGGCCAGGTCGAGGTTGTCGCGGTTGCGCTGCAGGATCTCCGCGACCCCGTCGAGCGCCTCCAGGGTGGGCGTGAGCTGCTCCTGGTTGTCGGCGACCAGGCCGCGCAGCTGCACCGACAGCGCGCGGGTGCCGTCGAGCAGGGCGCTGATCGCGTCCTTGCGGCGCTGGATCTCCGCGAGCAGCAGGTTGCCGTCGCGCAGCAGCCGCTCGAACTCCGGCGCCCGGTCGGCGAGCACCCCGGACAGGTTCTGCGTACCGGCGAGCAGCCTGCGGATCTCCTCGTCGCGGCTCGCGATGGTCTGCGAGAGCCGGGACAGGCCGTCGAGCGCGCCGCGGACCTCGGGCGCGGTGCCGGAGAACGTCTCCGACAGCGTGTCCAGGCTGGTGGCGAGCTGGTCGGTGTCGAGGCCGTCGATGGTGCTCGACAGGCCGTTGAACGCCTCGACGACGTCGAACGGGGACGCGGTGCGCTCGAGCGGGATGACCGCGTCGGAGGCGAGCTCGGCGTCGCCCTGCGGGTCGAGCTCCAGGTACTTCGCGCCGAGCAGCGTCTTGACCTCGATCGACGCCGTCGTGCGGTCGCCGACCCAGGCGTCCTTGACGTCGAAGGTGACCAGCACGCGGTCGCCCGCCAGCTCGACGGACTCCACGCGGCCCGCCTCGACGCCGGCGACGGTGACCAGGTCACCGGACTGGAGCCCGGCGGCCTCGCTGAACTCGGCGCGGTGGATCTCCCCGCGGGTGACCGCGGCCGGGACGGTGAACGCCGCGACCAGGATCCCGATGATGACCGCGATGCCGATCAGGGCGACGGGGACGGGTCCGCGCTTCTCGGGCATCAGTTCTCCCCCAGCAGCGGGATGGCGGGCAGGTCCGGCGACGAGGGCAGAGCGGGCAGCGGACCGCCGAGCAGGGTGGTGTCGCCCTCCCCGCTGCCGGCCGGGTCGGCCCCGCAGCGCGCCTGGGTGTTGGTGTAGGCGTCGAACTGGAAGGACGGGACGAACGGCGTGAGCCCGACCGTGCCGCTGGCCTGGCAGAGATAGAAGTTGAACCAGCTGCCGTAGCTGCCCGCGCGGGTGATCGTGTTGAGCTTGCCGGGCCAGTTGACCAGGAAGCTCTCCAGCGCGGGCTCGCTCGCGTTGAGGTTGTCGGACAGGTCGCCGAGCGCGGCGATGTCGTCGCGCAGGGCGGGCCTGCCCTCCTCGACGAGGTCGGCCGTCACCTGCGTGAGGTCGCCGATGGAGGCCAGCGCCTCGCCGATCGGCTCGCGGTCCTCCGAGAGCCCCGACACCAGCTCCTGCAGCGAGATCACCAGGGCCGACAGCTCCTCGTCGCGCTGGTTGACGGTGTCGAGCACGAGGTTGAGGTTGTCGATGACCTGGCCGATGACGGCGTCGCGGTCGGCGATCTCGTTGGTCAGCGACGCGGTGCTCGCGAGCAGGCTGCGGATCGTGCCGCCCTGGCCCTGCAGCACCTCGATGATCTCGAAGGACAGCTTGTTGACCTGCTCGGCGTCCAGCGCGGCGAACAGCGGCTTGAAGCCGTTGAACAGCGTGGTCAGGTTCAGCGGGCCGCGGGTGCGCTCCAGCGGGATGGTGTCGCCCTCGGCGAGCATCGCCCCGGTCGGGCCGGAGCCCTGCGTCAGGCCGAGGTAGCGCTGGCCGACGAGGTTCTTGTAGTTGATCGCCGCCGACACCGAGGCGGGCAGGTTCTGCGCCTCGTCGACGGTGAAGGAGACCTCGGCGAAGCGACGGTCGACGATCCGCACGGCCTCGACGGCGCCGACGACGACACCGGCGATGCGCACGTCGTCGCCGACCAGCAGGCCCGCGGCGTCGTCGAACCGCGCGCTGTAGGTCGCGCGCTCCCCACCGGAGCCGTTGGCGATGGTCACGCCGAGCACGGTGGTGGCCAGCGCGACGACGACGGCCAGGGCCAGGAACTTCAGCAGGGGCGCGAGCGGCAGGTTCCTCACGTCAACGTCACCTCGGACCCGCGGTAGAGCGGGCCGACCATCATCGAGCTCCAGCTCGGGACGGCCGCCGGGTCGCCACCGTCCTGGGCCGCGACCAGCTCGGCGACCAGCGCCTGCTCGCCGGGCGAGTTGGGCAGGCCCATGCCGTCGTAGGCGATGGCCTCGATGGGCAGTTCCGGCAGCCCCGGTAGCCCCGGCAGTGCCGGGCCCTCGGGTGCCTCGCCGCGGGCGCTCGACCCGTCCTCGCAGGTGTAGGAGGCGTCGCCGGTGCCGAAGGTGTCGCCGCCGAGGTCGTCGACGTCCCCGCGGGGGGAGTCGGCGGGCGGGGGCGGGGCCAGCGAGCCGTCGCAGAACGGCCCGTCCGGCGGCTCCTGCGGACCGAGCGGGAGGATCGGGTAGCAGCGCGGGCCGCGGTCGTCGAGGTACTCGGGCTCGTCCTGGTTCGGGACGTACTTGCCCTTGTTGTTGACGATCTCGACCGTCACGTAGACGCCGGGGCGGCCGTTGTTCGCGCCGTAGACCTCGTCCAGGCGCGGGATGAGGCCGTTGAGCTGCTCGAAGAAGCAGGGGAACTCCGGCGAGTAGCGCGCGAGGCTCTCCAGCGTCGGCCGCGAGGCCGCGGACAGCGAGATGATGTTCTCGCCGTTGCGGTCGAGGAAGCCGCGCAGGTCGTCCGACGCCGTGGTGACGCCGCCGATCAGCGCGCGGAGCTGGTCGCGCTGCTCCACCACCGTCCGGCTGGTCACCGTGAAGTCCTCCAGCGCGTCGAGCAGGTCGGGGGCGGCGGAGTCGAGGTTGCGCGCGAAGTCGGCGAGCTGGGTGATGTCCTCCTGCAGGTCCGGGATGCCCGGGCGCAGGCCGCCGGTGAGCTCCTGGAGCCGCACGAGGGTGTCGCCGAGCCGCTCGCCGCGACCCGCCAGCGCCTGCGACAGCGCGCCGAGGGTCGTCGCGAGGTCGTCCGGGGAGACGGCCTGCAGCAGCGGGAGCAGCCCGTCGAGCGCGGCGTCGATCTCGCGGGCGGTCTCGCTGCGGTCCATCGGGATGACGTCGCCCGCCGCGATCGTCGTTCCCCCGCCGCCGTTCTCGGGGGCGACGAGCGAGACGTACTTCTCGCCGAACAGCGTCTTGGGCAGCAGCCGGGCGGAGACCCCGGCGGGGATCAGCTCGACCATGTCCGGTTCGAGCGAGAGCTCCACCTGCGCGCCCGAGCCGGTGGTGCTGATCTGCGAGACGGTGCCGACGATCAGCCCGCGGACCTTGACGTCGGAGCGCTCGGTGAGCTGGTTGCCCGCGCGGTCGACCTCGAGGGTGACCGGGACGCCGCGCTCGAACACGCCGCGGTAGTCGGCGACGGCCAGCCCGAGCAGGGACGCGATGACCAGGACGAACGCGAGGCCCTGGAGTCGACGCTTGATCATCCGGCCACCCGCACCGAGGTCTCCGTCCCGTAGATCACGAGGGTGAGGAAGAAGTCGAGGATCGCCGTCGAGACGATCGACAGCCGGACCGACCGGCCCACCGCGATCCCCACGCCCGCGGGCCCGCCCTTCGCCGTGTAGCCGTAGTGGCAGTGGATCAGGATGATCACCAGCGCGAAGACGATGACCTTGAGGTAGGAGTACAGGACGTCGCTGACCGGCAGGAACAGGTCGAAGTAGTGGTCGTACGTGCCACCCGGCAGCCCGTTGATCAGCGTGACGTTGAGCCGGGAGGACAGGAAGCTGGCGAGCAGGCCGATCGTGTAGATCGGGATGATCGCGATCGTCCCGGCGATCACGCGGGTGGTCACCAGGAACGGCACCGACGGCACCGCCATGACCTCCAGCGCGTCGACCTCCTCGGAGATCCGCATCGCGCCGAGCTGCGCCGTGAAGCCCGCGCCGAGGGTGGCCGTCAGCGCCGCGGCGGCGACCAGCGGCGCGATGTCGCGGGTGTTGAAGTACGCGGTGATGAACCCGGTGAGGGCCTCGACGCCGAGCGAGTCGAGCGCACGGAAGCCCTGCAGGCCGACCAGCGAGCCGACGAACAGCGACAGCGACAGCATCACGCCGGCCGTGCCCAGGATGACGATGAGCGCCCCGGAGCCGAAGCTCACCTCGGCGAGCAGCCGCGCGATCTCCGAGCGGTACCGGCGCAGGGTGCGCGGGATCCAGCCGATCGCGCGGCCGTAGAGGGACAGCTGGTCGCCGAACTCGTCGAGCTGGTCCAGCGGGCCGCGGACGAGGCTGCGGGCCCGGGTCGTGAGGGTCGCCATGTCAGGAGCCCTTCGGCGGGACGAGGTCGAGGTAGAGCGTCGTCAGCACCAGGTTGAGGAAGAACACCAGCACGAAGGAGATGACGACGGCCTGGTTCACCGCGTCGCCCACGCCCTTGGGGCCGGGGGGCGGGTTGAGGCCCCGGTACGCCGCGACAACGCCGGCGGTGAAGCCGAACAGCAGCGCCTTGAGCTCGCTGACCAGAATGTCGCTGACCTGCGCGATCGAGGAGAACGCCGCGATGTAGGCGCCCGGGGTGCCGCCCTGGACGATGACGTTGAAGAAGTAGCCGCCCGCCACGCCGACGACGGTGGCGAGCCCGTTGAGCACGACGGCGGTGGTGGCCATGGCCAGCACCCGC
This sequence comes from Pseudonocardia hydrocarbonoxydans, assembly GCF_006539565.1. Classification (GTDB taxonomy): domain Bacteria; phylum Actinomycetota; class Actinomycetes; order Mycobacteriales; family Pseudonocardiaceae; genus Pseudonocardia; species Pseudonocardia hydrocarbonoxydans. The sequence goes on along the minus strand of NZ_BJNG01000018.1, from coordinate 56,361 downwards.
GGGACGACCAGGCGCTGGATCGGCGAGATCCCGAGCACCTCCATCGCCGCGATCTCCTCGCGGATGGTGCGGGCCCCCAGGTCGGCACAGACCGCGCTCCCGCCGGCCCCGGCGATCAGCAGCGCGGTGACGATGGGCGCGGCCTGCTGGACGATCGCCAGGACGCTGCCCGCCCCGGTCTGGCTCTGCGCGCCGAACTGGCGGGTGAGCTCACCGAGCAGCAGCGCGATCGTCGCGCCGAAGGGGATCGTGAACAGCGCCGTCGGGAGCGCGGAGACCTTGGTGACGAACCAGGTCTGCTCGATGTACTCGCGCAGCTGGAACGGCGGCTTGAACGTGTTGACCACGACGTCGACGCCGAGGGAGAACAGGCGGCCGACGGGCGTCAGCGCGCGGGTGAGGGGAGCGGTCACGACGGCGCTACCCCTGCGGCCGGTGGCGGCCGGGGCCGGGCGGGGGTGACTGGAGCCCGGGGCGGTCGAACACGTCGGTGTCGGCGGCGCCGCCGGGGCCCCCGAGCAGCCCCCGGCGGGGCAGCGGCGCACCCGCGCCCGCCATCGCGGGCTCGGCCGCGTAGCTGCGGCGGATCGCCTCCTGCGCCGCGGGCGGCAGGGTGTGCAGCATCTGCTGCACCCGGTCGCGGCGGCGGCCGACGGCCTTGCGCTCCGGCATCCCCGCGCTGACCTCCAGCTGCGGCTTCATCTCCGGCAGCCCTGCCAGCTCGCCCGCCTCGGCCATCTCGCGCTGCGCCTGGGCGGTGTCCTTCTCCTCGCTCATCCCGATCGGGCCCTGACGGCGGCCGTTGAGGAACTGGGAGACGACCGGCTCCTCGCTGGTCAGCAGCACCTCCCGCGGCCCGAACATCGCCAGGTGCTTGCGGTAGAGCATGCCGATGTTGTCGGGCACGGTCTGCGCGGTGTTGATGTCGTGGGTGACGATCAGGAACGTGGCGTCGGTCTGCGCGTTCAGGTCGATGATCAGCTGGTTCAGGTACGCCGTGCGCACCGGGTCCAGGCCGGAGTCCGGCTCGTCGAACAGGATGATCTCGGGGTCGAGCACCAGCGCGCGGGCCAGGCCGGCCCGCTTGCGCATCCCGCCGGAGATCTCACCGGGCAGCTTCTTCTCGTCGCCGGTGAGCCCGACCAGGTGCATCTTCTCCGCGACGATGTCCTTGATCTGCGCCTCGGACTTCTTGGTATGCTCGCGCAGCGGGAAGGCGATGTTGTCGAACAGGTTCATCGACCCGAACAGCGCGCCGTCCTGGAACAGCACCCCGAACAGCTTGCGGATCTCGTAGAGCCGCGACTCCGAGCACTTCACCAGGTCGGTGTCGTTGATGACGATCGAGCCCTTCTCCGGCTTGAGCAGCCCGATCAGGGTCTTGAGGAACACCGACTTGCCCGTGCCCGAGGGGCCGAGCAACACCGACACCTCACCGGGCGGCAGCGTCAGCGAGACGTCCGACCAGATGTTCGCCCGGCCGAAGGACTTCGAGAGCCCCTCGACCTGCACCTCGACACCGGCCACGGCGCCGCCTCCTCGTTCGGGTTCCGGGCGAGTCGCGGCCGCGATGCGGGGAGCGGGCGGCCGACTGCCCACAACAGCCCAACGAGGAATCGTGAGGTGGGTTACTGACCAGTTGCGGAGGAAGTCGAAGTTGGACCGTTCGCGCGAGGGCCATCCCCCAGCAGGTGTAACCGACGGTACCCGCAGGTCACGGCGGGGTCACCATCGATCACTCAGCGTGCGCCGGGTCGGCACCGAACGTGCCCCGCGCACCTCGCGGCCGCGCGCGCACGTTCGAACGCGCGCGGCGCGGTGGGAGGTGCGCGGGGCGGTGGGGACGGCTCAGGCCGCCGCCAGCTCCGCCTGATCCTCGGCGTGGAACCTCTCCTCCAGCGCCTCCGGGGTGGCGTCCACGTCGATCACGTGCAGATCGGCACCGCGGGCCGACTCGATCGCGCCCAGCCGGCGGCCGATCTTGTCCATCGCGTACTCGGCCAGCTCGTTCAGCTCGATCGCGAACGGGGGGTCCTCGCCCTCGGCGAGCCGGTCGAACGGCTCGGCGACCACGCCCATGGCCGGGACCAGCAGCTCCTGCATGCGCTCGTCGACGGTGTCCCACAGGGTGTCGTCGGCGGCGACGTGGCGCCGGCAGGTGAACGTCCCCCACGCCATGTGGCGGCGCTCGTCGTCACCGATGTGCTTGATGAGCCGCTGCATGCCGGGCAGGATCCCCCGGCTCTTGCAGATCTTCGCCCAGATGTAGTAGCCGGTGAGCGCGAGCGTGCCCTCGACGATGTGGTTGTAGGTGACCGACGCGCGGATCTGGTTGCGCGGCGAGGGGTCCGCACCCAGGGCGTAGAGGCTGTCGGGCAGCTCGTGGGTGAAGATCTGCTGGTAGGAGCCGTTGTCGGCGATGTAGGGGTGCAGGTCCTCGGTGATCCCGACGGCGTCGAACCACCGCCGGAAGCCCTCGGTGTGCTTGGCCTCCTCGAACACGAACTGCGTCAGGTACATCTCGTCGGCCAGGCGGCCCTCCGCGGCCATCGCGGCGACGAACGGCTGCAGGTCCTGCGTCACCGACTCCTCCCCCGCCATGAACTGCGTGGCGAGCATCGTGGTCCACCAGCGCTCGCCGTCGGTCATCGCGGCGAAGTCGCGGGCGTCCTGGGAGAAGTCGATGTCGGCGGGGTTCCAGTGCTTGGCGTTGCCCTTGGCGAACAGCTTCATCGGGAACGAGTCGAAGTTCAGCCCGCCCTTGCCCAGGGTGGCGAAACCGGTGCGCTTGCCGTGCTCGATCGATCGCGTCATTGCGGTGGATCCCTTCGTCAGTACCGGATGAGCCCGCGGATGTTGCGGCCCTCGCGCATGTCGTCGTAGCCCTGGTTGATCTCCTCCAGGGAGTACTCGCGGGTGATCAGCTCGTCGAGCCGCAGCTGGCCGAGGTTGTACATCTCCAGCAGCCGGGGCACGTCGTGCTGGCCGTTGGAGCTGCCGAACAGGGCGCCGCGGATCTGCTTCTCGTAGAGGGTGAGGTCGAGCAGCGACAGCGTGGCGGTCTCCTCGTCGGGGTGGCCCAGCGCGGTGACGACCACGCGGCCCTTCTTGCCGACGAGCTGCAGCGCGGGCTGCAGGTAGGAGCCCTCGGCGACGCCCGTCGTCAGGATGGCGGCGTCGGCGAGCTGGCCGCGGGTCAGGCTCGACACGGTGTTCCAGGCCTCGTCCATGCTCGCCGCGACGTGCGTGGCGCCCAGCTCCAGCGCCTTCTCCCGCTTGAACTCCACCGGGTCGACGGCCACGACGTAGCGGCAGCCGGCGATCCGGGCGCCCTGCACGGCGTTGGCCCCGATCCCCCCGATCCCGATGACGACGGCCGTGTCGCCCGCGCGCAGCTCGGCGGTGCGCACGGCGGAGCCGAACCCGGTGGTGACCCCGCACCCGACGAGCGCGGCGAGGTGCAGCGGGAACCCCTCGTCGATCTTCACGACGGACTTGACCGGGACCACGGTGTGCCGTGCGAACGTGCCGAGAAGGCACATCTGGCCGACGTCCTCGCCCCGGGAGTGGAAGCGGTAGGTGCCGTCGAGCTGCGGGCCCAGGGTGGCGCCCGCCCCGTCGTCGCACAGGGCGGTGTAGCCGCGCACGCAGTACGAGCAGCGCCCGCAGCTCGGCAGGAAGGTCATGACGACCGGGTCGCCGACCGCCACGTCGGTGACGCCGGGCCCGACCTCCAGGATCCGCCCCGCGCCCTCGTGCCCGCCGACCATCGGGAACCCGACCGGCAGGTCACCGGTGACCAGGTGCTCGTCGGAGTGGCACAACCCGCTCGCGGCGAGCTCGACGAGCACCTCGCCCGCGTTCGGCGGGTCGAGCTCGACCTCCTCGACCTCCCACTTGCCGCCCTGCTCCCACAACACCGCCGCCTGCGTCCGCATGGGGGGAGCATGCACCGGCGACCGGCCGCACCACACCGGTCCGGAGGGTCCGCCCCTGGCCCCCACGTGCCAGTTCACCCGACCGGGTGGGCCGCGACCCGGACTCGGGGCCGGGATACGGGGGACTCGCGGGTCTCCCCCGCGAGTCCCCCGTTCTGCGGCCGCGAGTCCCCCGTTCCGCGGCCGCGAGTCCCGGGTCACGGGTCAGGGCGCGGGGAGGGGGAGGTCGAGGTGGGCCACCAGGCCGCCGCCGTCGCGCGGGACCAGGCTCAGCTCGCCGTCCATCGACGCCACCAGCGCCTCGACGATCCACAGCCCCAGCCCCGCCGTGCCGCGCCGCTCCCCCAGCGCCACGCCCTTCGCCGTCACCACGCCCTCCTGCCCCGGCGGCAGGCCGGGGCCGCGGTCGCGGATCTCGGCGACCAGCCGGCCGTCGGCGTGGCGCAGGTCCAGCTCGACGGGCGCGTCGCCGCTGTGCCGGGCCGCGTTCTCGACGAGGTTGGTCAGCACCCGGCGCAGCCGCTGGGGGTCGCAGCGCACCGCCGCCCCGTCCGGGACGACCGACGGGCGACGGCGCGCCGCGGCGACCCCCGCCGCGTCCAGCACGGCGTCGGCCAGCTCCGACAGCGGCACCACCCGGGCCCGCACCCGGCCGACCGGGCTCCCCTGGGCGACCGCGACGTCGGCGAGGCCGTCGAGCATGTCGCGCAGGTGCACGGCGTGCTCGGCGAGCAGCCGGGTGGCCGTCTCGCGCGACGCCCCGGACAGCCGGCCCGCGGCGAGATCGGTGCTCAGCGCCGTCAGCGAGGCGACGGGGGTGCGGAACTCGTGCAGCACGACCCGCACCCCGTCGAGACGGGCCTGCTGGGCGGCGAGCAGCCGGGCGCGCAGGTCGCGCTCCTCCAGGAACGCCTCGTGCTCGGCCCGGGCGAGCGCGGCCGCCTCCAGCTGCCGCTCCAGCGCCTGCACCAGCACCCCGACCAGCACCGAGGCCGCCACCAGGAAGCCGGTCCACCAGGCACCGGCGAGCCAGCGGTCGGCGAGCGGGACGTCGGCGTCGGACCCGAGCACCGCGCCGACCGTGAACCCGGCCCCCGCGACGACCGCGGCCAGCCGCCCGACCACCGCCCCGCCCCGCACCGACGCGGCGATCACCACCAGCGGCAGCAGCGCGACCATGATGCTCTCGGCGCCCCCGGTCAGCCCGCAGGCGACGACGACCAGCACGCCGTCGATCGCGGTGGCGACCCGCGGGGGGAGCAGCTGCCGTCCGCGGAAGTCGGCGACGGCGAGCACCACGGCGTAGCCGAACGCCGCCGCGACCAGCGCGGCGAGCGGCCCGACCGGGCCACGGGCGAGCTGCGGGCCCAGCACCAGCGCCAGCCCGACCGCCGCCACCGCCACGACCCGGATGACGACGGCCGACCGGTCCTCCCGGGCGTGCTCGAGGGTCGGTTCCACGCGGACAGCATGACCGGTCGCCCGGAGCCGCTACAGTCGCCGATCGTGCGCGACGGCCGCTACGTCGTGGTCATCGTCGACGACCACGCCCTCTTCGCCCAGGGGCTCGCCCTGCTCCTGGAGTCCCGCGCGGGCGACCGGTTCGTCGTGGCCGGGTCCACCACCCGGGGCGAGGACGCGGTGGCCCTGGTCGGGCGGGAGGCCGCCGACATCGCGATCGTCGACCTCGCACTGCCCCCGCTCGGCGGCGTCGAGACGATCCGGCGGGTCACCGCCGCCTACCCGCGGACCCACGTGCTGGCCCTGTCGGGCACCGACGACCTGGGACTGGCCACCGCCGCGCTGCAGGCCGGGGCGGCCGGGTTCCTGGGCAAGTCGGCCGACCCCGAGGTGCTGGTCGCGCCGTTGCTGGCGATCGTGGCCGGGGTGCGGGTGGTGCGTCCCGATCTCCTCGACGCCCTGCTCGCCGCGGGCGACCGCACCGGTGACGGCCTGCTGGAGCGGCTCGGCCCCCGCGAGGTGGCGCTGTGGCGGCTGCTCGCCCGGGGACTGGAGACCAGTGAGATCGCCCGGCCGATGCTGGTCAGCGAGCGCACCGCGAAGCGGATGATCGCCTCGCTGCTGCACCGGCTCGGCGCGGCGAACCGCGTGGAGGCGGCCGCACTGGCCGGGCGCTACGGCCTGCTCGACGACACCGACGACCCCGCCCCGCGCTGATCCGCCGCTGGCCCGCACGGGCCGCACATGGCCCGTTCGTGGTCCTGCGCCCGGCCGCCCGGGTGCGCCAGACTGCCCCGACCAGCACCGACATCAGCAAAGGGGCCGACGTGGCGGCGTTCAGCAGCGAGCAAGAGGTCTACGAGTTCCTGGGCGGGGTGTTCCGGCGCGGGATGGACGACGCCGACCTCGTGGCGAAGCTCGAACCCACCGGCATCGTCCTGCGCATCACCTACACCGATCCCGACGCGGTGATCACCGTCGACATGCCGGGCAAGGAGATCCACGAGGGCGCGGGCGCGGGGCCGGACCCGAACGTCGAGCTGTTCATGACCGCCGACACCGGCAACCGGTTCTGGCTGGGCAAGGTCGTCCTGCCGGTGGCACTGGCCAAGGGCACGGTGCGGGCGAAGGGCCCGGTCGCGAAGCTGCTCAAGGTGCTGCCGCTGGCCAAGCAGATGTTCGGGCCCTACCGGGAGCACCTGGCCTCGGCCGGACGCCAGGACCTGCTCGACGCCTGATCGGGTGACCCGCCGGGCCGCGCCGCCCCGGCGGCCCGATACTCCCGGCCCATGGACCAGGTGTGGCTGGACGTGCGGATGTGGACCGGCCTGCAGGGCAACTTCCACCCGTTCACCGACGTCGTGTGCGACGCGCCCGATCCGCTGCCCGACCTGGTCGACGGCTGGCAGGAGTGGGCGGCGGGGTACCTGGGTGCCATCGCCTCGCACGAGGGGTGGCAGCCGGGCCGCTACCACTACAGCGCGGAACAGCGTGACGACGGCGGGCACACGCTCGCCGTCTTCGCCCGCGGCACCTGGGACTGGAGCACGTGACGCAGGCGCGTGAGGTCACCCCGCACCGTCGCGCGGCGCCGCGGGGCCTCGCCGGGCCGTGACCACCGGCTGTCGGCGCCGTAGCGGGGGGCCGCGAGGGCGATGAGGACGAGCACCGCGTACACCCAGATCTCCATGCGTCCACCCTCACCCTGATTGGCCTTGGCATCGAGGGCCAATTCCGGGAAGGTGGACCCGTGGAGGCCCTGGACCGCCGGATCGGTGCGCGCAGCTTCGCCCGGCTACTCGGTGACTGGCGCCCGCCCGACGGCCGCGGCCTGGCCGGCGCGCTCGCCGACCGCGTCCGCCTCCTCGTCCTCGACGGGCGCCTGCCGCTGCAGACCCGCGTGCCCGCCGAGCGCGAGCTGGCGGGCGCGCTGGGCGTCAGCCGCACGACGGTCGCGGCCGCCTACGACGCGCTGCGCGACGCCGCCGTGCTGCACAGCAGGCGCGGCTCGGGCAGCTGGACCCGCCTGCCCGCCGACCGGGCCGGGACGGTCGCCCCGTCCCCGTTCTCCCCGCACGGCGACCGCGCGCTGTTCGACCTCGCGCACGCCGCGCTGCCGGCCCCGTCCGAGGAGCTGCGGGCGGCCGCCGCCGGCGCGCTGCACGACCTCGACGGGCTGCTCGGCGGCCACGGCTACGACCTGCTCGGCCTGCCGGAACTGCGCGCCGCGGTCGCCCGCCGCTACACCGAGCGCGGCCTGCCCACGAACCCCGACCAGGTGCTGGTGACGGCCGGGGCGCAGCAGGCGATCGCCCTGGCACTCGCCGGGTTCACCGGGCCGGGCGACCGCGTCCTCGTCGAGCAGCCCACCTACCCCAACGCGCTGGAGGCCATCACCGCCCGCGGCGCACGGCCGGTCGGGCTGCCGCTGTCGGACGGCTGGGACCTGGACCTCGTGGCCGCGGCGCTGCGGGACGCCGCCCCGCGCCTGGCCTACGTGATCCCGGACTTCCAGAACCCGACCGGTGCCGTCCTCGACCCCGGGGGCCGGGCCCGGCTGGTGGAGCTCGCCCGGCGCACCGGCACCCCGCTCGTGCTCGACGAGACGCTGTCGGAGCTGTGGCTCGACGGTCCCGTCCCGCCGCCCGCGGCGTCGTTCGGGGCGGCCGAGGCGGCGGGGGTACTGACCCTCGGGTCCGCGAGCAAGGTGTTCTGGGGCGGGCTTCGGGTGGGCTGGATCCGCGGGACCGCGCCGACCGTGCGCCGCCTGGCCGCCCTGCGCGCGGCCGTCGACCTCGGCAGCCCCGCGCTCGAACAGCTGCTCACCGCCCGGTTGGTGCACGACCTGCCCGCGGTGACGGCCGGGCGGCGTGCCGCGCTGGTCACCGCACGCGACGGCCTGCGGGCCGCGCTCGCCACGCGGTTCCCGGCCTGGCGGCCCTCGGCACCCACGGGCGGGCTGAGCTTCTGGATCGACCTGGGCGATCCGGTGTCCAGCCGGCTGACGGTGGCCGCCCGGCGCCACGACGTGCTGCTCGCCGCGGGCCCGCGGTTCGGCATCGACGGCGCGTTCGAGCGGTACCTCCGCCTGCCCTGGACGCTGCGCCCGGATCGTGTCGACGAGGCGCTGGACCGGCTCGCGACGGCCTGGAACACCCTCGATCACCTCGACGCGGGCGTCCGGCCCGACCCGGTGGCCGTCGCCTGAGAGCGTCACCGGACGGTAAGGCCCGGCCCGGGTGATCATCCCTACCGTGGGCCGGTGGCTCCCCCCTCGCTCCGCACCCGTTCCGGCACCACCGCCGACCTGCTCGCCGTGGCGGCCGGGGTGGCACTCGTCGGCGCCGCGGCGCTCGTCGGCCGAGCCCTGCTGGCGGACGGGGTCGACCTCTTCCTCGGCTGGCCTCCCCTGCTGGCGGTCTGGCTGCCGCACGTCGGGCCCGGCACGCCGGTCGCGGTCGCCGTCGCGGTGCTCGTCGTGGCCCGCGGCCCCGAGCTCGCGGAACGGGCGGGGTGGCGCCCGCTGCTGGCAGCCGGGTACGCCGCGTCCGCCGTGTGGACCCTCGGGCTCGCGCTCGTCGACGGCTGGACGCGTGGCGTGGTCGAGCGCCTCTCCAGCGACCAGGAGTACCTGCACGACGTGCCGCGGGTGACCGACATCGGCGCCGTGCTGCGCACCTTCGACCAGTTCATCCTCACCGACCAGCCGGTCCACTGGACGACGCACGTCGGCGCCCACCCGCCCGGGGTGTTCCTGTTCTACGTCGTGCTCGACCGGCTCGGCCTGGGCGACGGCGGCGCGGCCGGGGTCGTGACCGTGCTGATCGGGGCCTCGGCCGGGATCGCCGTCGCGGTGGCCGTGCGCGCCCTGTCCGGGGAGGACCTGGCCCGCCGGGTGCTGCCGTTCGCCGTGCTGTTCCCCGGCGCGGTCTGGGTCGGGGTGTCCGCGGACGGCATGTTCGCCGCGGTGCTCGCCTGGGGCGTCGCGCTGCTGGCCGTCGGCGCCACGGGGCACGGCGGGCGGGCCGACGGCGCCGCGCTCGCGGGCGGGGTGCTGCTGGGCTGGGCGCTGTACCAGTCCTACGGGCTCGTGCTCGGCGGGCTCGTGGCGCTCGCGGTCGTGGCCGCCACCCGGCGGTGGCGCGCGGTCGGGTTCGCGGCGCTGGGCGTCGGGCTGGTGGTGCTGGCGTTCACCCTGGCCGGGTTCTGGTGGTTCACCGGGCTGGAGCGCACCCGGGTGATCTACGCCGCCAGCGTCGCGGCCACCCGGCCCTACGCCTACTTCGTGTGGGCCAACCTCGCGGCCGTCGCGTTCGCCGTCGGGCCTGCCGTCCTGGCCGGGATCCGGCGGGCCGCCGCGTCGCCGCGGGCGCTGCCGCTGGGGGCGCTGCTACTGGCCGCCGGCGGGCTCGCCGCCCTGCTGGCGGCGGACCTGTCCGGCCTGTCGAAGGCCGAGGTGGAACGGATCTGGCTGCCGTTCGGCGTGTGGCTGGTGATCCCGTGTGCGCTGCTCCCCCGGGTCCGGCCGTGGCTGGCGGCGCAGGCGGCGTTCACGCTGGCCGTGAACCACCTGCTGTTGACGGTCTGGTGAGTGACGGTCTGGTGAGACCGGCGAGCACCCGCAGGCCGTAGACCGCGGCGGAGACCGCGAACAGCGTCGCGACCAGCAGCAGCCAGCGGCCCAGGAACGGGGACTGGTCCAGCCCGGTCGCCCCGATCACCGCGCCCTCGCCCTGGCGGACGATCCCGGGCAGGAACAGCAGCAGCGTCAGCCCGGCCCCGAGCGCGGGGGCGCGGACGTGGTTGACCACCGGCACGCGGGTGCGTGGTGCGAGCGCCACGAGCGCACGGTCGGCGCCGGCGTAGAGCGGCAGCAGCAGCGCGTCGTGCACGACGACGCCGGCGAGGAACCACACCGCCATCCGCACCCACGACGGGTCACCGGCGACGATCGTGGCCGCGTAGCCGGCCAGGGCGACGCAGCCGAGCAGGACCACAGGGCGCACGAACCGCACGTCAGACGCTCCGGAACTCGACGGACCGCACCCACTTGGTGCAGCGGACACCCGGTATCGCCGGGACGATCAGCCGGGCGGGGAACCCGTGGTCGGGCGAGAGGTCCGCCCCGTTGACGCGCAGCGCGAGCAACGAGTCCGGGTGCAGCACCTGCCCCTCGTGCAGCTCCGCCTGCGCGAACGGCCCGGTCTCCAGCGACCGCACCACCGCCGACGTCGGCTCGGGCACCCCGGCCAGCGCGGCCAGGTCACGCAGCCGCACGCCCGTCCACGTCTGCTGGGTCGACCACCCCTCGACGCAGGAGATCGGCAGGTCCGCGGTGTGCAGGTCCATGGCGAGCAGGGCGGCCCGGTCGAGGCGGATGCCGCCCACGTCCAGCCGCCAGGCCGCGCCGGTGGCCGCCGCCGCGATCCCTGTCGAGACGAACGTGCGGTTCACCGGGAAGTCGTTGGGGCCGCCGTCGCCCGCCGCGGTGGTGCGCCCCCGGGGCAGCAGGACGGCGGTGCCGCGCAGCGGGCCGTCGAGCACCTGGCCCACCGACAGCAACCCGACCAGCGCCGCTCCCCCACCGACGAGGGTGAGCGCGCCGCGGCGGCTGATCGTGGGCGGCAGCGGGTCGTCGGCGACCAGGTCGTGGTCGGGCGGGTCCTCCCGGCGGCGCAGGCCGGCCACCATGTGCGGCAGCTTGAGCACGACGTGCGCGACGAACGCCCCGATGAACACCCACGCCCCCACGTAGTGCGCGGCGTAGAAGCTGAACCCGAACACGTAGTCGTACTGGATGTTCAGCACGCCGGTGACGATCTCGAAGAGCAGGCTGCCGACGAGCAGCAGCACGGTGCCGCGCTCCAGGGCGTCGGTGAGCGAGCGTGCGGGCGGCCAGGCCACCAGCTTCGGCACCACCGACCACAGCTTCGCGAGCACCACCGGCACCAGCACCAGCCCGAGCAGGACGTGGGTGCCCTGGTTGACGCGGTAGAGCCAGGCCGGGGAGGTGGGCCAGTCGAACGCCGGCGGGCGCAGGAAGCCGACGTCGCCGGGGATGGGCGCCGACCCGTACGCGACGTAGGACAGCAGCCCGGTGACGATCACGACCGGCATCCCGACCAGCAGCACCAGGCCCAGCCAGGCGGTGAACCGCGGCCCGCGCACGGAGCTGCGGAAGCGCGGCAGGGGTGGGCGACGGCGTTCCACGGCCCGCCACAGCGTGGCGGGGAACCCGTACTCGGGCTCGTTCGGCGACATGATCACGACCCTAGGAACGGGGGCGGCCCGGCGTCCCCGATCCGGCCGATCGGTCATCGTTCCGTGAGGCCGCCTTACCGAACGGTGACGACGGCCGTCGGGGGGCGGGGCCGCGCCTACCCTGACCTCGTGAACGCCCATGTGCTGGTCGTCGAGGACGACGCCACCGTCCGCGACGTCGTCGCCCGCTACCTCGGCGACGCCGGGCACCGCGTCGAGCTCGCCGGCGACGGCCCGTCCGGGCTGGAGGCGGCCGTGCGCGGGGAGCCCGACGTGGTGGTGCTCGACCTGATGCTGCCCGGCCTGTCCGGCCTGGAGGTCTGTCGGGCACTGCGGGCGCGGCGCACGAACGCCGCGATCGTCATGCTCACCGCGCTCGGCGAGGAGGACGACCGGGTGCTGGGTCTGGAGCTGGGCGCCGACGACTACGTCACCAAGCCGTTCAGCCCCCGCGAGCTGGTCCTGCGGGTCGGCTCCGTGCTGCGCCGGACCGCCCCCGTCGACGGACCCGACGCCCCGCTGGTGGACGGCGACCTGCGCGTCGAACCGGCGGCCCGGCGCGCATTCCTCGGCGCCGTCGAGCTGGCCCTGACCACCCGCGAGTTCGACCTGCTGGCCTTCCTCCTCGCCCGGCCCGGCCGCGCGTTCACCCGGGCCGAGCTGCTCGCGCAGGTGTGGGGCTGGGACTTCGGCGACCACTCCACGGTCACCGTCCACGTGCGGCGGCTGCGGGAGAAGATCGAGGCCGATCCGACGCAGCCGCGCCGGATCGCGACGATCTGGGGCACCGGGTACCGCTACGACGGTGCCGCGTGATCGCGGAGCTGACCCGTGCGGCGCCGCTGGCGCTGCTGTTCGCGCTGCCCGTCGCCGCGCTCGGCGGCCTCGTGCTGCACCGGCTGCGCCGCCGCTCGATGACCGCGGCGATGACGGCGCTGGGCGTCGTGCCGCTGGCCGCCGCCCTCGCCGGGGTGGTCGCGGTCAGCGGGTTCATGTACACCCCGCAGCTCGTGGGGACCGTCGCGGTGGTCGGCGTCGTCGCCGTGGTGACGGTGCCCGCCGCGATGCTGCTGGGCCGCGGCTTCGCCCGCGACGCCCTGTGGGCCCGGGAGATGCGGGAGTCGGAGCGGCGCGCGGAGGAGGCGCGGCGCTCGCTGGTCAGCGGGATGAGCCACGACCTGCGCTCCCCGCTGGCCGGGATCCGCGGCATGACCGACGCGCTGGCCGACGGCGTGGTGCGCGAGCCGGCCGAGGTCGCCGAGTACCTGGCCCGGATCCGGCGGGAGACCGTGCGGATGGCGGCGATGGTGGAGGACCTGTTCCAGCTCTCCCGGGCCACCTCCCCCACCCTGCGCCTGGACGTCGCGCCGGTGGCGCTCGGCGAGGTGGTCTCCGACGCCGTCGCCGCCGAGACGGCCTCCGGGCGCGCCGACGTGGACGTCGTCGCGGAGGACCCCGAGGACTGGCCCACGGTGCTGGGCAGCGACACCGAGCTGACCCGGGTGGTGCGCAACCTGCTGTCCAACGCGCTGCGCCACACCCGGCCCGGCGGGGAGGTGCGGCTGACCGCAGGCGTCCGCGACGGGGCGGCGTGGCTGCACGTGCAGGACGGCTGCGGTGGCATCGACGGGGCCGATCTCGAGCGGGTCTTCGACGTCGGCTACCGCGGCACCCCCGCCCGTACCCCCGGCCCCGACTCGGGGGCCGGCCTGGGGCTGGCGATCGCCAGGGCCCTGGCCGAGGCGCACGGCGGCGCGCTGGACGTGGCCAACCACGGGCCCGGCTGCCGGTTCACCCTGACGTTGCCCCCGGCCGCCCGGACCGCGGGCGTCAGCTCCGCCTGAGCTCGACGAAGCTGCGCGGACCGGCGAGCCCGCCGGTCCGCACCAGCCCGGCCCGTGGTGCGAGCCGGGTCAGCGCGTCCGCCCCGGCGCACGCCCACGGCACCGCGGCGCCGTCGGCGTCCGCGGTGCACACCTGCACGCTGCCCCGCCACCACATCCCGGGGTCGGGGTCGGTCTCCACCAGCACGGTGCCGCCGGACGCCAGCAGCGCCGCGGCCCGCCGGAGCAGCCGCAACGGGTCGCCCCCGATGCCGATGTTGCCGTCGGCGAGCAGGACGTGGTCCCAGCAGCCCTCGGCGGGCTGCGGCGCGAACACGTCGCGGCGCACCATCGGTGCCCGGCGACGACGGCACAGCGCCTCGGCGGCCGCCGAGGCGTCCACGCCCAGCGCCGGCAGGCGGCGACCCAGCAGGGCCTCCACGAGCCGGCCCGGGCCGCAGCCCAGGTCGATCACGGCGCCGGAACACCGGTCGAGCAGCCACCCGTCGCCCTCGGAGGCGGGGTCGTGCCAGCGGGCGACGGCCAGCTCGACCTCGACGCCGTCGCTGCGTCGCAGCCGGGCGGTCGACCCGGACAGTGCCGCGTCGAACCCGGGGACGACGGTCAGCACCGCACGACCGTGTTCAGGGACGGCAGCGCGGCCACGGCCGCCGCGAGGCGGGAGTGCGGCGCCGCGGCGGCCACGGCGACGGCGTCGGCCGCGGTGTCGACGTCGCGCAGCTCGGCGAGCAGCTCCACGCGCAGCCCGCCGGCGCGCAGCGCGTGGAGGGTGCGCTCGCCGGTGTCGGCGCGCGAGGTCGGCACCCCGGCGACGAGCGCGGCGTGCCGGGGGTCGCGCAGGCCCAGCGCCCACCACCCGCCGTCGGACGCCGGGCCGAGGACGGCGTCCGGCCCGCCCTCCCGGTGCAGCCGCGCGGCCGCAGCGGCAAGCAGCGGGCCGTCGAGCTGGGGGGTGTCCATGCCCACCTGCAGGGACGGCAGGCCCGGCGCCCGCGCGGCCGCGTCGGCGTGCGCCGCGGCGATGCGCTCACCCAGCCCGTCGCCGCGCTGGGCGACGACGACGGTCCCGCGCAGCGCGGCCGCCAGCTCGCCGGACCGGGCCGCCGGGCCCAGGTCGCCGGTGAGCGCGACGAGCACCGTCGCGCCGGGGACGGCACGCGCGGCGTCGAGGGTGTCGAGCAGCGCGGCGGCGGCCAGGTCCGCGGCCTGTCCCGGGGTCACCGGCGGGCACAGGCGGGTCTTGACGCGGCCGGGCTCGGGGGCCTTGGCGAGCACGACGAGGGTCACGCCGCTCACCGGAGCCGCCCGGCCATGTCCCGCGCGGCCCGCACGGTGCCGCGCACCGAACCGGACACCTTCGACCGCCCGCCCGCGCGGGCCCGGTACGCCACCGGGGACTCGGCGATCCGCCACCCCGCCGCTCCCGCCCGCAGCAGCAGCTCCAGCGGGTAGCCGAACGCGCGGTCGGCCACCGCGAGGTCGAGCAGCGCCTGCCGACGGGCCACCCGGATCGGCGCGATGTCGTGGACCGGGACGCCCCGACGGCGCAGCAGGGCGGCGATCACCAGGTTGCCGGCGCGGGCGTGCCAGGGCCACACCCCGGCCGACACCGGCACCCGCCGTCCCACGGCGAGGTCGGCGCGGCCGTCGGCGACCGTCGCGGCCATCGCGGGCAGGACGTCCGCGTCGAGCGACCCGTCGCCGTCGAGGACGGCCACCAGCTCGGTCCGCGCCGCCACCAGCCCGGCGTGGACCGCCGCCCCGTAACCGCGGCGGGGCTCGACGACGACGGTGGCGCCCAGCGACCGGGCGACGTCCGCGGTGCCGTCGGTGGAGCCGTTGTCGACGACCAGGACGGGCCAGCCGGCGGGCAGGGCGGCGAGCACCGACGGCAGGGCCTGCGCCTCGTCCAGGCAGGGCAGCACGATCTGGGGGGAGCCGTTCACGTCCTGATCTTCGGCCGCCGGGCGGCGTTCTGTCGGCCGTTCGGCCTTACGAGAGCGTGACGTCAGGTGCGGGAGGGGGCACGCAGCGGGTCCGTGGCGAAGGCGCGCACCCCGTCGGCGAAGGACGTGGCGGCGCGGAAGCCGATCAGCTCCCGGGCCCGTGCCGGGTCGGCCACCACGTGCCGGACGTCGCCGGGCCGGGCCCCGCCGACCACCACGGGCTGCGGACCGCCCGTCACGGCCGCGAGCTCGCCGGCCAGGTCACCGATCGTGTGCGGCTCCCCGGAGCAGACGTTGAGCGCCGTCAGCCCGGGCGCGGGCGGCGGGACCGCCAGCGCCAGCGCGTTCGCCGCCGCCACGTCGGTGACGTGGACGAAGTCGCGGCGCTGCCGGCCGTCCTCCAGCACCCGCGGGGCCTCGCCGCGCTCCAGCGCGGACCGGAAGATCGACGCCACCCCGGCGTAGGGGGTGTCGCGGGGCATCCGCGGGCCGTAGACGTTGTGGTAGCGCAGCGACCACACCGTGCCGCCGGTCTGCCGCGCCCACGCCGACGCCAGGAACTCCTGGGCGGCCTTCGTCGCGGCGTAGGTGCTGCGCGGGTCGAGCGGGGCGTCCTCACCGACCAGGCCGGGCACCAGATCGCGCCCGCAGGCGGGGCACGCCGGCTCGTACCGGCCGGCGTCGAGGTCGGCGACCGAGCGGGCGCCGGGGGCGACGCGACCGTGCTCCGGGCAGTCGTAGCGGCCCTCGCCGTAGACCACCATCGACCCGGCCAGCACCAGGCGCGCGACGCCTGCCGCGTGCATCCCGGCCAGCAGCACCGCGGTGCCGAGGTCGTTGTGGGCGGCGTAGTCGGGGGCGTCGGACGGGTCGACACCGTGGCCGACCATCGCCGCCTGGTGGCACACCGCGTCGATGCCGGGCAGCAGGCGGGCGAGCAGGTCGGCGTCGCGGACGTCGCCGACGACGAGCTCGTGGTCACCGGTCCACGGCGGCGGGCCGTCGCCGTGCGCCTGGGGCAGCAGGGCGTCCAGCAGCAGCACGTCGTGACCGTCGGCGACGAGCCGGTCCGCGATGTGGGAGCCGACGAACCCGGCCCCGCCGGTGATCAGGATGCGCACCGCGCGGACGTTACGCTCGCGGCGACGACACGGTGTCGACGAGGAGGCAGTACGTGGCTGGACCGCTGGCAGGATGCAAGGTCGTGGAGCTGGCCGGGATCGGACCGGGCCCGCACGCCGCGATGATCCTCGCCGACCTGGGCGCCCAGGTCGTCCGCGTCGACCGGCCGGGCGGGCTGCAGCTCGGCGACGCGAGCGCGCCCGACCCCACGCTGCGCGGGCGCCGCCGGGTGGCGGCCGACCTCAAGTCGCCCGAGGGCGTCGAGACGGTCCTGCGACTCGTCGAGAAGGCCGACGTGCTGATCGAGGGCTACCGGCCCGGCGTCACCGAGCGGCTCGGCGTCGGTCCGGAGCAGTGCCACGCGCGCAACCCGAAGCTGGTCTACGCCCGGATGACCGGCTGGGGCCAGGACGGCCCGATGGCCCCGCGCGCCGGGCACGACATCAACTACATCTCGCTGACCGGCGCACTGCACGCGATCGGCCGGGCCGGGGAGCGGCCGGTGCCGCCGCTGAACCTGGTCGGCGACTTCGGCGGTGGCTCGATGCTGCTGGTCGTCGGCGTGCTGTCGGCGCTGTGGGAGGCCGGCCGCTCCGGGCAGGGGCAGGTCGTCGACGCGGCGATGGTCGACGGTGCGTCGCTGCTGAGCCAGATGTTCTGGGGCTTCCTGGCCCAGAAGTTCTGGATCGACGAGCCGGACTCGAACCTGCTCGACGGCCACGCGCCCTTCTACGACACCTACACCTGCGCCGACGGTAGGCACGTGGCCGTCGGCTCGCTGGAGCCGCAGTTCTACGCGGCGCTGCTCGCCGGCCTGGGCATCGACCCCGCCGAGCTGCCCGCGCAGTTCGACCGCGAGCGGTGGCCGGAGCTGCGCGCCCGGTTCACCGAGGCGTTCGCGAGCCGCACCCGCGACGAGTGGGCCGCGGTGTTCGAGAGCACCGACGCCTGCGTCACCCCGGTGCTGGCGTTCGGCGAGGTCGCCGCGCACCCGCACATCGCCGCGCGCTCGACGATCGTCGAGTCCGACGGGGTGCCGCAGGCCGCGCCCGCCCCCCGCTTCTCCCGCACGCCCTCCACCGTCCCCGGCACGGCGGGCGAGGCCGAGTCCGTCGACGCGGTGCTCGCCGACTGGTCCTGACCGCCGCCGGCCGCCCGGAACGGGGGGCGCGACGACGACGACACCCCGCCGCCCGGGAGGGCGACGGGGTGTCGGGGTGGTGCGGGGATCAGGCCGAGGGCTCGTCCACCAGGAGGTTGCGGGTGCGCAGTGGGTCGACGGGGATGCCCGGGCCCGTCGTCGTGCTCACCGTGATCTTCTTGATGTACTTGCCCTTGGCGGCGCTCGGCTTGGCGCGCAGGATCTCGTCGAGCGCGGCGCCGTAGTTCTCCACCAGCTTGGCGGTGTCGAACGAGGCCTTGCCGATCACCATGTGCAGGTTGGCCTGCTTGTCGACGCGGAAGTTGATCTTTCCGCCCTTGATGTCGTTGACGGCCTTGGTGACGTCGGGCGTCACGGTGCCGGTCTTCGGGTTCGGCATCAGGCCACGCGGGCCGAGGATGCGGGCGATCCGGCCGACCTTGGCCATCTGGTCCGGGGTGGCGATGGCGGCGTCGAAGTCGAGCCAGCCGCCCTGGATCCGCTCGATGAGGTCCTCGGCGCCGACGACGTCGGCGCCCGCGGCCTCGGCCTCGGCGGCCTTGTCACCGGTGGCGAACACGATGACGCGGGCGGTCTTGCCGGTGCCGTGCGGCAGGTTGACGGTGCCGCGGACCATCTGGTCGGCCTTGCGGGGGTCGACGCCCAGCCGCATGGCCACCTCGACGGTGGCGTCCATCTTCGTGCTCGACGTCTCCTTGGCCAGGTTGGCGGCCTGGAGCGGGGTGTACAGGTTGTCCTTGTCGATCTTCGCCGCGGCTTCGCGGTAGGCCTTGCTGCGCTGTGCCATCTGAAATCCTCGGTCTCGTTCAGGTCGTGGTGCGAGCCGCGCCCGGCTCTCCCACGCGTGCAGGGGGGCTGGTCAGCCCTTGATCGTGATGCCCATCGAGCGCGCGGTGCCGGCGATGATCTTCGCGGCCTGCTCGATGTCGTCGGAGTTCAGGTCGGCCATCTTGGTCTGGGCGATCTGGCGCACCTGGTCCATGGTCACCGAGGCGACCTTGGTGGTGTGCGGCGTGCCGCTGCCCTTGTCGACGCCCGCGGCCTTGAGCAGCAGGCGCGCGGCCGGCGGCGTCTTCAGCGCGAACGTGAACGACCGGTCCTCGAACACCGAGATCTCGACGGGGACGATGTCGCCGCGCTGGGACTCGGTGGCCGCGTTGTAGGCCTTGCAGAACTCCATGATGTTGACGCCGTGCTGGCCGAGCGCGGGGCCGACCGGCGGGGCCGGGGTCGCGGCCCCGGCCTTGATCTGGAGCTTGATGATCGCGGAGAGCTTCCGCTTCTTGGGGGGCATCTCTGTTCCTCGTACTAGATCTTGGAGACCTGGCTGAATGCCAGCTCGACGGGCGTCTCGCGGCCGAAGATCGACACCAGCACCTTGAGCTTCTGGGCGTCGACGTTGACCTCGTTGATGGTGGCCGGGAGCGTGGCGAACGGCCCGTCCATGACGGTGACGGACTCGCCGACCTCGAAGTCGACCTCCACCGTGGGCTTGGCACCGGTGCTCGTGCCGGCCTCCGCCTTGCCACCCGCGGCGGCCTGCTTCGGCTCGACCTTGGGCAGCAGGAACTTGAGGACGTCGTCGTGGCTCAGCGGCGACGGCTTGTTCGTCGCGCCCACGAACCCGGTGACGCCGGGGGTGTTGCGCACGGCGCCCCACGACTGGTCGTTGAGATCCATCCGGACCAGGATGTAGCCGGGCAGCACCTTGCGCTGCACCTGCTTGCGCTGGCCGTTCTTGATCTCGGTGACCTCCTCGGTGGGCACCTCGACCTGGAAGATGTAGTCCTCGACGTCGAGGGTCTGCACCCGCGTCTCGAGGTTGGTCTTCACCTTGTTCTCGTAGCCGGCGTAGGAGTGCACGACGTACCAGTCGCCGGGGGCGCGGCGCAGGGCGGCACGCATCTCCTCGACCGGGTCGACCTCCGCCTCCGGCTCGTCACCGGCGACGCCCTCGTCAACGGCGACGTCGGCGGTGGGCGTGCCCTCGGAGTCGACGGCGTCGTCGGTGTAGCCGTCGCCGACCGCGTCGGCGCCGTGGGCGGCCTCGACGTCGGCGTCCTGCACGGCCTGCTCGGGGAGATCAGCGTCGGGAGTGGCCTCGGCCGTGGCGTCGAGCGCGGCCTCGTCGGCCTCGATCTGGCTGTCGGACAGCTGTGTGCCGCCGTCTGGGGAACTCACGTACGTCTCGCTTCCTTCTCCGTGTCGTGCCGGGTCACGTGCCGAACAGGTACGTGACACCCTGCGCGAACACCAGATCCAGCAGTGCGACGAACGCGACCATGAAGGACACGAAGACCAGCACGACGATCGTGTAGGTGATGAGCTGCTTGCGCGTGGGCCAGATGACCTTGCGCAGCTCGGCTATCACCTCGCGCAGGAACCGGATCAGCCTGCTCGGCAGCGATGCCTTCTCGGGACGGCCGTCCCGGACCGCGGTGGCCCGACCCTTGTCGCCGTCGCCGGCCGGCGTGGAGCCGGCTCGTCGACCCCGACGGTCGGCAGCGGAATCCGGGCGTTCCCGCCCGTCTCCGCTCGCCTCGCGCTCGTCCGTCACGACCCGTCCTCCAGCTCACCGTCGGATGTCGACCGGCAGGGACTGCCGGCCGGATCCGCTGCTTCCGTTCCTGTACGCAGTGCAGGGGTGACAGGACTTGAACCTGCAACCTGCGGTTTTGGAGACCGCTGCTCTGCCAGTTGAGCTACACCCCTAGACCACTCCGCCGGGAGACCTGCCCGCCTGCGGAGAGGTACGTCGCATGACGACGCACCCAGCACGACGAGTGTACGGCACCCGACGGAGCGGTTCCGCCCGCCCTACTTGTCCAGCGGGCCGAGCGCGACCAGCGCGGCCGCGCGCTGCGCGTACTTCCAGTTGCCGAGGTCGGCGACGGTCTTGATGCCCAGGCCCGCGAGGACCTGGTCGTGCTTCTCGGTGAGCCCCTCCAGCGCGGACGGCGGCGCGGCGAGGATCTCCGCCGCGCTCTTGTCCTCCCACGCCTTGTCCACGAGCTTGCCGAACTTCACGTCGTGCTCCCTCCGGTCGGTGGTGCTGACGCCCGGCAGCATCGACCCGGCGCGGGGACGCGGGCAACTCGGGGCGCTCAGGCGGGGAGGACGACCTCGGCGACGGCCCGGCCGAGCACCGTCTTCCCGTCGAACCGTGCGGTGACGGCGACCTTCGCGACGCCGTCGGCGACGTCGGTGACCTTGCCGGAGAGCTCCACCAGCGCCCCCTCGTCGTCGTCTGGGACGACCACCGGGCGGGTGAAGCGGACGCCGAAGCTGCGGACCGCGGTCGGGTCGCCCGCCCAGTCGGTGACGAACCGGCCGGCGAGCGCCATCGTCAGCATCCCGTGGGCGATGACGCCCGGCAGGCCGACCCCGGTGGCGACGCGGTCGCTCCAGTGGATCGGGTTGAGGTCGCCGGAGGCGCCGGCGTAGCGGACCAGGTCGGCCCGGGTGACGCGCAGCTCCAGCGGGGGCAGCTCGGTGCCCTTCTCGACGGGGCCCTTCTCGACGCTCATGCGGCCGTCACCAGCAGGGCCTTCGTCGTGGCGACGGGGGACCCGCCGGAGTCGGCGACCTCGCAGCGCAGCGTCAGCAGGTGGCTGCCGCCGCGGGTGCTCAGCTCCTCGACGTGGATCACGGTGACCAGCTCGTCACCGCCGTGGATGGGGCGGTGCAGCACGATCGACTGGTCGCCGTGGACCATCCGCGAGTAGTCCCAGCCGAACGCCGGGTCGCGCAGGAAGCCCTCGATCAGCGGCATCGTGAACGTGACGGCGAAGGTGGGCGGCGCGACGACGTCGGGATGGCCCGCGGCCCGGGCCGCGTCGACGTCGGTACACACGGAAGCGCCCTCGCCGATGGCGAGGGCGAATTCCCTGATCTTCTCCCGGCCGACGAGGTACGGCGCCGAGGGCGCCAGTGCCATGCCGACGAACGAGGCGTCGGGCACCGTCAGCGGGTCTCGCGGTGCTCGCGGTGCGTGCCGCAGTTGGCGCAGAACTTCTTGATCGCGAGGCGATCGGGGTCGTTGCGCCGGTTCTTCTTCGTGATGTAGTTGCGGTGCTTGCACTGCTCGCACGCCAGCGTGATCTTCGGCCGGACGTCCGTGGCCTTACCCATCGCGGGTGCCTCCATGCTTGTCTGTCACTGAGTCGAACTGGTAGCGGTGGCCGGACTTGAACCGGCGACACAGCGATTATGAGCCGCTTGCTCTACCAGCTGAGCTACACCGCTATGCGAGGCTGCTCACGCCGCCTCACCGAGCCCCTTTACGGAATCGAACCGTAGACCTTCTCCTTACCATGGAGACGCTCTGCCGACTGAGCTAAAGGGGCGGCACGGGCCTGCGGACGGTCACTCCCCGCGGCCGTTGAAGATGCTACACACCTCCCGCGGCGGCCCGAAATCGCCTCCCGTCACCAGCTCGACTTGTGCACCCCGGGCAGGTAGCCGGCGTGCGCGAGGTCGCGCAGCTTGACCCGGGACACCCCGAACTTGCGCAGGTAGCCGCGCGGTCGGCCGTCGGCGGCGTCGCGGTTGCGGACGCGGGTGGCGCTCGCGTCGCGCGGCTGGCGGTTGAGCTCGCGGACCGCGGCGGCGCGCTCGTCCTCGGGCGTCGTGGGCCGGGCGATCACCGCCTTGAGCTCCGCCCGCCGCTGCGCGTGCTTCGCGACGATCGCCTTGCGACGCTCGTTCTTCACGATCTTGCTCGTCTTGGCCATCAGACCTTCCCTCCGCGGGCCCGGATGCGGGCCACCGCCGCGTCGATACCGATCCGGTCGATCGTCCGGATCGCGTCGGTGGACAGGCGCAGCCGCACCGTGCGGCCCTCGAACCGGTAGCGCTTCACCTGGATGTTGGGGTCCCACCGTCGGCTCGTGCGGCGGTGGGAGTGGGACACGTTCCTGCCGAAACCGGGCTCGCGGCCCGTCAGCTCGCAGCGGCGCGACATCACGCCCTCCCGGGACGCGGGTAGGGCAGCAGCGCCATCTCGCGGGCGTTGCGGATGGCCGTGGCCACCTGCCGCTGCTGCTGCGGGGTCAGCCCGGTGACGCGGCGGGCGCGGATCTTGCCGCGGTCGGAGACGAACTGGCGGAGCAGGTTCGTGTCCTTCCAGTCCACGTGGGTGATCTTCTTCGCGTGCAGCGGGTTGGCCTTCTTCCGCGGCGTCCGCTCGGGGCGGGCCATCAGCGCTCCTCCCGGAACTCGACGTGGCGGCGGACCACCGGGTCGTACTTGCGCAGCGTCATCCGGTCCGGGTCGTTGCGCCGGTTCTTCCGCGTGACGTACGTGGTGCCGGTGCCGGCCGTCGAGCGCATCTTCACGATCGGCCGGAGCTCGTTGCTGCGGACCATCGCCCACCTCCCTGCGTAACGACATTCGTTTTCATCTACGGTGGACGGTACCCCACCCCTGGAGGTCCCGTGTCCCGCCCCGAGCTCCTCGTGCTCTCCGGGCTCACCCCGCCCGGCGTCGAGGCCGTCGTCACCCGCATCCGTGCCCTCGACCCGTCCGTCGCGGTGCTGCACCACGACCTGCGCGACGTCGGCCGCGGCGTCGTGCGACGCCGGTTGCGCACCCGTGACGACGACGTCACCACCACCGTCGAACTGGCCCACGGCTGTGTGTCCTGCACGATGCGCGAGGACCTGCTGCCGCAGCTCGTCGCACTGGCCGGGCCGGACGGGCCCGCGCGGATCGTGCTGCACCTCGACGCCGCGCTCGAGCCCGAACACGTCTGCTGGTCGCTGCTGCACGTGCTCGTCGACGGCGCGCCCGTCGTCGACGCGGTGGACCTGCGGGGCGTCGTGACCGTCGTCGACACGGCGACGTGGTTCGACGACGCCACCGGCGAGGCCGCACTCCCCGAGCGCGGGCTCTCCGACCTGCCGGACGACGAGCGGACCGTGGCGCAGGTGGCCGTCGCCCAGGCGGAGTTCGCCGACCTGATCGTGCCCGTCGACACGGCCGACGCCTGGGAGCTTGCCCGCCTCGACGCCGTGCTGGCCCGGCTCGCCCCCGCCGCCCCGCGCGTGCGGATCCGGGAGCTGGACGAGCGGGTGTTCGCCCCGGGCGCGGCCCGGCGCGGGCGCCCCGACGACGTGCACGCCGCCCTGCTGCGCGGCACTCCCCCGCTCGACGGCGACTGCGGCGTGCGGCTGGTGCTGTTCTCCGCGCGCCGTCCGTTCCATCCCGAGCGGCTGCACGACGCGCTCGACGTGCTGCTCGACGGCGTCGTCCGCACCCGGGGCCGGATCTGGCTCGCCACCCGTCCGGACGCGGTGCTGTGGCTGGAGTCGGCGGGCGGCGGGCTGAAGGTCGGGCACGCGGGCGACTGGCTCGACGGTGCGGGCCCCGAGGTGTGGGAGGCGGCGTCGGACGAGCGGCGGGCCATCGCCGCGCTGGGCTGGCACCCGCGCTTCGGGGACCGGGCCCAGGAGCTCGTCGTCCTCTCCCACGCCGCCGACCCCGACGAGATCGACGCCGTCCTGCGCGAGGCCCTGCTGACCGATCTCGAGCTGGCGGCGGGCGAGGACGCGTGGCGGGAGCTGCCCGACCCCTTCGGCTGGTGGCACACCGACCCCTGTTCTCCTGCCGCCGACGCGGTGGCGGGCCCCGAGCACCGTTCCGAGGAGGAGCACTGATGGCCGTCCCCAAGCGCCGGATGTCCCGGTCCAACACCCGCAGCCGCCGGGCGCAGTGGAAGGCGACCGCGCCCGACCTGGTGCCGGTGCGGATCGACGGGCGGGAGTACCGCGTGCCGCGACGGCTGCTGCGGGCCTACCAGCGGGGCCTGCTCCCGGCGCCGGAGTAGCCCGCGCCGGGGCCGTTGGCCCCGCGCCCCCGCCGGGTCCCGCGCGCACAGCCGGGTCCCGCGCGCACAGCCGGGTCCCGCGCGGCCCCGGGGGCGCGCGAGACCTGGGAACGCGCGCGAACGCCGCCGCCGACGCCGGGTGGCGGGACCGCGGGTAAGGGCCGGGCCCGGGGCCTTACCCGCGACCCCCTGCCCGGGCGGGCGGACACGACGTGATCGCCCGATGCCCGGGTCCGGGCCTCAGCACGAGGCTCGTGCCATGTTCTTCGACATCCCGGACCTGCCCCTCGTCGCCGACCTCCGGCACCGCGAGCTCGTCGCGGAGGCCGAGCGGTTCCGGCTCGGCCGCCTCGCCAGGGCCGCACGCCGGGCCCGCCGCGCGGAGCGGCCGCCCGCGCCACCCGGTGCCGCCCCCACCCCCGCCGCGAACACGGACCCGAACCGTCGGTACGCCGTGTCACGATGACCGGCGTGGCGCGGATCGGGGCGGGCATCGAGCTGGTCGGGCGCCGGCGCGAGGTCGCCGCGCTGGTCGCCGCGCTCGACCGCGCCGCCGCGGGCTCGCCGACGGGGGTGCTGCTCTCCGGCGACGCGGGCGTCGGGAAGTCCCGGCTGGTGGCCGAGGCGGTGGCACGGGCCGGTGCGGCGGGTTTCGCCGTGCTCACCGGGCGCTGCCTCGACACCGCCGAGGCCGCGCTGCCCTACCTCCCGTTCACCGAGATCGTCGGCGCCCTCGCGGCGGAGCCGCCCGAGCTGGTCGCCGCGCACGGGTCCCTGCGGCACCTGCAGCCCGGCGGTCCACCGCGGGCCGAGCCGGAGTCCGACCGCTCCCTGGGCCAGCTCCGGGTGTTCGACGCCGTGCTGTCGGTGCTCGACGGGCTCACCGCCGAACGGCCCGCGCTCGTCGTCCTCGAGGACCTGCACTGGGCCGACCGGTCCAGCCGCGACCTCGTCGTCTTCCTGCTCTCCCGGCTCGACGCGCAACGCCTGGTCGTGCTGGCCACCTACCGCTCCGACGACCTGCACCGCCGCCACCCGCTGCGGCCCGTGCTCGCCGAGCTCGTGCGGCTGCCGGCCGTCGAGCGGGTGGAGCTGGAGCCCCTCGGCGACGCCGACGCGCTGGCACTGGTCCGCCTGCTCGCCGACGGTGCGCTCACCCCGCAGCTGCTGCACGGCGTCGCCCGCCGCAGCGAGGGCAACGCGTTCTTCGCCGAGGAACTGGTCTCGGCCTGCTCCGACGGCCTGCCGCACAGCCTCGTCGAGGTGCTGCTCGGGAGGGTCGAGAGCCTGGGCCCCACGACGCAGCGGCTGCTGCGGGTGGCCTCGGTGGCCGGGCGCCGGGTCCGGCACGACCAGCTGGCCGCGGTGGCCGGGCTCGGGGTCGACGAGCTGGAGCTGGGGCTGCGGGAGGCCGTGCACCACCACGTCCTGGTCGCCGACGAGCACGCGGGCGGCGGTTACGTCTTCCGGCACGCCCTGCTGCGCGAGGCCATCCACCACGACCTGCTGCCCGGGGAGCGCAGCCGCCTGCACGCCGCGTTCGCCGCGCTGCTCGCCGACCCGGCCGCACCCGACGAACCGGGCCGCGCCGCGCTGCTGGCCCACCACGCCCTGGCCGCCCACGACCTGCCCACCGCACTCGCCGCCTCGGAGGGTGCCGCCCGCGAGGCCGACGAGCAGGAGGCCCCCGCCGAGCTGCTCGTGCACGCCGAACGCGCGCTGGAGCTGTGGCCCGCGGTCGAGGACGCCGAGGCGGTCGCCGGTGCGCCGGAGTACGAGCTCACCGGCCTGGCGGCGTGGGCCGCCAGCGCCACGGGCGACCCCGAACGCGGCAGCGCGCTCGGCAGGCGCGCGCTGGAGCTCGCCGAGCTCCGGGCCGACCCCGTGCTCACCGCGACGCTGCGCCTGAAGTACGCGCTGCGCCTGCTGGAGCTCGACGGCGACCTGCGCGCCGCCCGCGACGCCGCCGAACAGGCGATGGCGGTGTTCGCGACGCGCGCACCCTCGGGTCACCTCGCCTGGTGCCACGCGGTGCTGGCCAGGGCCCACTACCGCGTCGACGAGTTCCCCGACGCCGTGCGCGAGGCCGAGCTGGCCGTGCGCACCGCGGGCGCCCTGCCCGACGCCGACCGCTTCGCCCATGCCGCCGCGGCCGACGCGCTCGTCACCACGGCGGGCTGCGAGGCCTACTCCGGGCGGCCGCAGCAGGCGCGGGCACGGCTGGCCACCGCCCGCTCGCTGGCCCGTCGCGCGGGTGATCTCGGCGCGGAGCTGCGCACCTACTCCGGCGTCGGGTTCTCGCTGCTGGAGGAGTGCCGGTTCGCCGACGCCGCCGCCGAGCTGGCCGCCGGGGAGGAGCGCGCCGCCGTCACCGGCCTGCGCTGGAGCATGCCGGGGCTCGACGTCCGGGTCGCCCACGTGATCGCCCGGTTCCTCGGGGGCGACTGGGACGCCGCCGAGACCGCCGCCGACCTCGCAGGGGCGGCGGTCCCCGCGTCGGTGTCGGCCCGTCTGGTCGCGGCCGGGTTGCTCGTGGCGGCCGCCCGCGGGCGGTTCGAGGTGGTCGAGCGCCGCTACGCCGAGCTCGGTGGCCACCTCGTGGAGGGCGTGCAGGCCGCGGTGTACCTGGGCACGGCCGCCACCGAGGCCGCGCTCTGGCAGGGCCGGGCCGACGACGCCGTGGCGCGCTCGCTCGCCGCGCAGGCCGCGCTCGACGCGATCGAGGGGTACGCGTTCGGCGGGATCGCGCTCGCGGCGCTCGGGATCGCCGCCCACGCCGACCGCGTCGCCGCGGGGGCCGACGCCGCCGACGCGCTGCGCGACGCCGGACGGATGCTCGCCCACGCGGAGGAGACGGCGCTGCGCGGGCTGCCCCGCGGGGCGGAGATGGGGCCCGAGGGGCACGCCTGGCTGCTCCGCGCGCGGGCCGAGCTCACCCGGCTGACCGGGCCCGACCCGTCGGCGTGGGACGCCGTGGTCGACGCGTTCGCCTACGAGCCCGCGGGCCTGGGCTACCGCGGCGCCCACGCCGCGCTGCGCCGCACCGAAGCCCGGCTCGCCACCGGGCACCATGGCTCCGACGTGGCCGACGACCTGCACTCCGCCCGGCGCACCGCCGCCGCGCTGCGGGCCGCCCCGCTGCTGGCGGCCGTCGACGCGCTCGCCGCCCGCGCGGGCGTGGCACGGGAAGGAGCCGCCCCGGCGCCCGACGTCCTCACCCCGCGGGAGCGGTCGGTGCTGGAGCAGGTGGCGCAGGGCCACACCAACCGGCAGATCGGCGCGGCGCTGTTCATCAGCGAGAAGACCGTGAGCGTGCACCTGTCCCGGGTGATGGCGAAGCTGGGCGCGGGCAGCCGCACCGAGGCCGTCGGCATCGCCTACGCCCGCGGGCTGCTCGCCCCGCGGGTGTCGGCGTGACCGACTCGCGTCACGCGTGCGTCGGGAGGCTGGCCCCTGCGGGCCCGGACCCGGCCCGCGCGGACCCTTGAGTGCTACCCCCTGGTAACTAGGGTGGGGTGATCCGAACCACTCCGAGGAGGCCGGCGATGCCGCCGAGCACGACCTGGGCCACCCGCCCGGACCTGTCCGACATCGAACGGTTCTGGACGGCGCCGATCGACGAGCGGGCGGCGGCGTTCGCCGCGCTGCGGGAGCGGGAGCCGGTGCCGTTCTTCGCCGAGCCGGAGTTCGCCTACCTCCCGCAGGGCCCGGGCTACTGGGCCCTGACCCGCCTCGACGACCTGGTCGAGGCCAGCCGCAACGCCAAGGTCTTCACCTCCGGGCCGGGCGCGACGAACGTCGCCGACATGCCGCCGGAGTTCCTGGAGTTCTACGGCTCGATGATCAACACCGACGACCCGCGGCACGCCCGGCTGCGCCGCATCGTCTCGCGCGGGTTCACCCCGAAGCGCCTCGCCGGCCTCACCGACGAGGTGCAGGCGACGGCCACACGGATCGTCGACGACCTGGTCGACGCCGGGGAGTGCGACGCCGTGAGCGCCATCTCCGCCCGGCTCCCGCTGAAGATCGTCTGCGACATGATGGGCGTGCCGGAGAGCCAGTACGACTTCGTGTTCCGCACCTCGAACGTGATCCTCGGGGCGAGCGACCCGGAGTACGTCCCGGACGCCGACAACATCCTGGTGGCGCTGCTCAACGCCGGCAACGAGCTGGCCGAGCTGATGCGCGACCTGGGCCGCCACCGCGAGCGACACCCCACCGACGACGTGACCTCGGCACTGGTGAACGCCGAGATCGACGGCGAGCGGCTCACCCCCGACGAGCTGGCGAGCTTCTTCATCCTGCTGGTGGTGGCCGGCAACGAGACCACCCGCAACGCCGTCAGCTGGGGTCTCAAGCTGCTCACCGACCATCCCGAGCAGCGCCGCGTCTGGCTCGACGACCTCGACGGCGTCACCCCGACCGCGGTCGAGGAGATCGTGCGCTGGGCGTCGCCGGTGATCTTCATGCGCCGCACGCTCGCCGTCGACGCCGTGCTGGGCGGCCAGCCGATGACCGCGGGCGACAAGGTGCTGCTGTTCTACTGGGCCGCCAACCGCGACCCCGCGCACTTCCGCGACCCCGACGCGTTCGACGTCCGCCGCTCCCCCAACCCGCACGTCGGGTTCGGCGGCGCCGGTCCGCACTTCTGCCTCGGCGCGCACCTCGCCCGCCGGGAGATGGCGGTGATGTTCCGCGAGCTGCTCACCCGGGTGCCCGACATCCACGCCACCGCCGAGCCCAGGAGGCTGCAGTCGATGTTCATCAACGGGATCAAGTCGATGCCGGTGAGCATCCGATGACGACGCTGACCTACCCGGAGGTCCCGGTCGGTGCGCTGCTCGCCGGCTCCGCGCGGCGCTTCGGCGACCGCACCGCGATCCACTTCGCCGGCCGCGAGCTGTCCTTCACGGCGCTGTACGAGCGCGCCTGCGCCTTCGCGAACGCGCTGGGCGGGGCGGGGATCGGCCGCGGCGACGTCGTCGCGGTCCACCTGCCCAACTGCCCGCAGTACGCGATCGCCTACTACGGGATCCTGCTCTCCGGCGCCACGTTCTCCCCCACCAACCCGCTGCTCCCGCCGCCGGACCTGGCCGCCCAGCTCACCGACTGCGGCGCCGTCGCGGCGGTGACCTGGGGCCCGGCCGCGCCCGCGCTGGCCGCCGTGCGCGACCGCACCGCGATCCGGCTGGTGCTGGTCACCGACCGGGAGCAGGCGCTGGACCCGGCGCACCGCACGGCCGTCGACGGGATGGCGGACTTCGAGGCCTTCCACGCCGACGCCCCGACGGGCGCACCGGCCGTCGAGATCGACGTGCACCGCGACCTCGCCCACCTCGCCTACACCGGCGGCACCACCGGGCGCTCCAAGGGCGTGCAGCTGCCGCACCGCAACGTCGTCGTCAACACCCTGCAGTACGCCTGCTGGGGCACCGGCTCGGTCCCGGCCCTGGACGACGCGGGCGGGGTGGTGCTCGACCAGGTCGGGTCGCCGGAGGAGTACCCGACGCGGCTGGGCGCCGGCGTGGCCGTCAACCTGACGCCGTGGTTCCACGCGATGGGCACGGTCGGCGCGCTGAACGTCCCCACCCTGACCGGTTCCACGACGGTGCTGCACGAGCGCTTCGACCCCGCCGCCTACCTCGCCGACGCCGAACGGTTCGCCGTCACCGGGATGGGCGGGGCGCCGCCGATCTTCGCGGCGCTGCTGCGCCATCCCGACCTCGCCACCCGGGACCTGTCCAGCGTCCGCACGCTCACCTCCGGCGCGGCGCCGCTGCCGGTGGAGATGATCCAGGGGTTGCAGCGCCGCTTCGGCGAGGACGTCGTCGTGGCCGAGGGCTACGGCCTCACCGAGGTGACGATGGGCGCCACGATCGGCCCGGCCGCGCGGTCGGCGGTGCGGAAGGTCGGCACCGTGGGGCTGCCGGTGTACGACACCGAGGTACGGGTCGTCGACCCGGCGGGCGAGGACCTGGCCCCGCTGCCCGCGGGCGAGCCGGGCGAGGTGGTGATCCGGGGTCCGCAGGTGATGGTCGGCTACAAGGACCGCCCCGAGGAGAACGCGGCCACCCTCGTCGACGGCTGGCTGCGTACCGGGGACATCGGCGTCCTCGACGAGGACGGCTACCTCGCCATCGTCGACCGCAAGAAGGACATGTTGATCTACAAGGGCTACAACGTCTATCCGCGCGACCTGGAGGAGCTGCTGCACGCGCAGCCCGGGGTGGCGGGCGCGGCGGTGGTCGGGCGGCCGGACCCAGAGGTCGGGGAGCTGCCGGTGGCGTTCGTCGTGGCCCCCGGGGCCGACGCCGACGCGCTGCGGGAAGCGGTGAACGCGCAGGTCACGCCGTACAAGCGGCTCCGCGAGCTGCACCTGGTGGACGCGATCCCGGTGTCGGCGGCGGGGAAGGTGCTCAAGCGGGAGCTGCGGGAGCGGCTACGGACTGACACGATCGGGTGACGCACAGCTAACGATCGGTGGGGCGGCGGCGATGTTCCGGGTGTACGTCCACCCGGCACGCGCGCACCGGACCGGACACCTCCCGCCCCACCGATCGAAGACGGTGCCGCCATGTCCTCATCCCCGCCCGCCCCCGCCGGACACCGGCCCATCGGTCGTCATCACCGCACCGCCACGCCCCGCGACCGCGCCGTGCGCGCCCTCGACCTCGTGGGCCGGCTGGGCACGGTCGTGACGCTCGCGTCCCTGCTGGTCGTCGGCGCGGCCGTCGGCGGGCTGTTCGACGGCACGTCGGAGACCGAGAACGCCACCGTGACGG
Source organism: Pseudonocardia hydrocarbonoxydans (assembly GCF_006539565.1). GTDB lineage: Bacteria > Actinomycetota > Actinomycetes > Mycobacteriales > Pseudonocardiaceae > Pseudonocardia > Pseudonocardia hydrocarbonoxydans. Next base: position 25,019 of record NZ_BJNG01000018.1, on the reverse strand, counting down.
CGACGTTCGGACGCTGACCCCGCGGACGGCGCCGCAGGTCAGGCCGCCTCCGCCTGCCCGAGCGGCGTCTTGAGGACGTGGTCGACCAGCCGCATGACCAGCTGGCCGCCGCCCAGGCGGTACCCGAACTCCTCCCAGGTCAGCAGCTCCCGCGAGAGCAGCTCACCGACCGGGCCGGGGTACAGGCGGGTCACCCGGAAAGCGGCTGCACGCAGCCGCACCTTCTCGTGATGATCCATGGGTACGGGGCTCATTCCGACTCACCTCCGCGTGCGATGCGGGGCTCTCAGCGTTGAGGGGCCACCCTGGGGGATCGATCCGTGCTTCTGCGTACATGTTCCGGCCGGCTGCACTGCCCGCACACCCCATCGTACCCGAAGAGTGACCAGGATCTCACACTCTGCGCACACCCCGTACGGACACCGTGACCCGGCGCTAACCTGATCTTCGTGGCTCCCCGCGACGTACTCTGGTCCGACATCACCGGCATCTACGGGGCGATCCTCGCCCACCCGTTCCTCACCGGCCTCGCCGACGGCACGCTGCCGCGCGAGGCGTTCCGGCACTACATCGTGCAGGACGCGCACTACCTGCGCGGGTACGCGAAGGCGCTCGCGGTGTGTGCGGCGAAGGCCCCGACCGAGGACGCCACGCTGATGTTCGCCGGGCACGCCGCGGGCGCGATCGCGGCCGAGCGCGACCTGCACGCGTCCCTGCTCGACGAGCTCGGCACCCTCGACGACGAGGTCGCCCCGGCGACGCAGGCCTACCTGAGCTACCTGCTCGCCACCGCCCACGGCGGCTCCTACGCCGACGCCGTCGGCGCGGTGCTGCCCTGCTACTGGATCTACGCCCGGGTCGGCGAGCACCTGCTGGCCGCCGGCTCCCCCGACCCGCTCTACGCGCGCTGGATCGCGATGTACGGCGGCGAGGACTTCCAGGGCGTCGTCGACGCCGTCCTCGCCGAGACCGACCGCGCGGCGGGCGCCCTGTCCGAGCCCGACCTCGCCCGCATGCGGCGCCACTTCACCACGACGTCGCGCTACGAGTGGATGTTCTGGGACGGGGCCTACCGGCAGGAGCGCTGGCCGGTCTGATCAGCGCTGGTCGATCCGGTCGGGGATGACGACGTGCAGCACGAACCCGACCACGGCCACCACGATCGCGCCGACGAACGCCGCCCCGAACCCGCCGACGGTGAACGGCAGCCCGAGCCCGCCCGCGATGAACCCGACGAGCAGGAACAGCAGCGCGTTGACGACCAGCCCGACCAGCCCCAGCGTGAGGATGTAGAACGGGCAGCCGACGACCTTGACGATCGGCTTGATGACGGCGTTGACCAGCCCGAAGATCAGTGCGACGCCGACGAGGGTGCCGATCCGGGCGCCGGTGCCGCCGGCGTCGTTGTCGATGCCGGGGACGACGAGGGTGGCCACCCAGAGGCTGACGGCGACGACCGCCACCCGGACGACGAAGGCCAGTGCGTTCGACATCAGTCCACCAGCGCCGAGGTCACCAGCGTGCGCAGCTGCGGCCGGATCGGATGGGTGCTGGAGGGCATGAGCTGGGTCAGGAACATGGCGGTGATCTCCTCGGTGGGATCGACGTAGAACGCGGTGCTGGCCAGCCCGCCCCAGGCGTACTCGCCGGCGCTGGTGAGCGACTTCCCGGCGGCGGCGTCGACGACCACGGAGAAGCCCAGCCCGAACCCGACGCCCTGGAACGCGGACTCGGCGAAGATCGGGCGGCCGAACTCCTGCAGGTCGGCGCCCCCGGGCAGGTGGTTGCGGGTGGCGTAGGCGACGGTGCGCGGCGACAGCAGGCGCACGCCGTCGAGCTCGCCGCCGCGGGCGAGCATGCGGGTGAAGGCGTGGTAGTCCGCGGCCGAGGAGACCAGCCCGCCGCCGCCGGAGAGGAAGGTGGGATCGCGCAGCGCGGCGTCGCCCATCCGGTCGTGGCGGTGCAGGCCGCCGCCGGGCTTCGGGACGTAGAGCGCGGCGAGCCGGTCGGGGTCGGCGGCGCCGAAGCCGGTGTCGGTCATGTCGAGCGGGCGCAGGACCTCCTCGTCGAGGAACGCGTCGAGCGGGCGGCCCGACACCACCTCGACGACCCGGCCGAGCACGTCGGTGGCCACCGAGTAGTTCCACTCCGCGCCGGGCTGGTGCACCAGCGGGATGGCCGCCCAGGCGTTGCAGGCCGCCGCCAGGTCCATCCCGGCGGGGACGCCGAACTCGAAGCCGCGGCTGCGGTACATCTCGTCGACGGGGTGCGCGTGGTGGAAGCCGTAGGTCAGGCCGGCGGTGTGGGTGAGCAGGTGCCAGATCCGCACCGGCTCGGTCGCGGGCTCGGTGCCCGGGTTCGCCGCGGCGCCGCCGCGGTAGACCCGCAGGTCGGCGAACGCCGGGAGATACAGCGACACCGGGTCGGTCAGGGCGAGCAGGCCACGCTCGAGCAGCATCAGCGCGGCCACCGAGGTGATCGGCTTGGTCATCGAGTAGATCCGCCACAGCGTGTCGTCGCCGACCGGGCGGGCGGCCTCGACGTCGGCCAGGCCGTGGTGGGTCAGGTGCACGACCCGGTCGCGGCGGGCGACCGCGACCGTCCACCCGGCGAGCCGCCCGTCGTCGACGTAGCGGGCGAAGTGCTCGTCGATCCGGGCGAGCCGCTGCGGGTCGAACCCGACCTCCGCCGGCTCCGCGTCCACCTTCAGCTGCGCCACGCCACCACCCTACTGAGATCCGGGCGGGCCTATGGGGATCCGGGCGGGCCTACGCGGATCCGGGCGGGCCTACGGGGATCCGGGCGGGGCGAGCGGGACCGCGGCCCCGTCCACCGCGTCCACGACCAGCACCCAGTCCTGGTCGGCGTCCGCGGGCCCGGTGACGGGCGGGAAGAACGCCGTCGACGGCGAGCGGGGCACCGTCCCGGCGTCCACCGGCTCCCCGGTGCGCGGGTCGAACCACCAGGCGCGCAGCTCGTCACCGGGCAGGGCGGTGGTGTCCAGGGCGAAGCCGTCGGCCGCGGGGGCGTGGGCGAGCAGGTGGTCGGGGCCGCGCAGTACCCCGGCGTCGCCCTCGGTGAGCAGCTCGGGGGCGGGCGTGCGGGCGCTGCGCGAGTCGGTCAGGGCCCGCAGGTGCACGAGCTGGGTGGCGCCCTCGTCGCGCAGCGCGGCGGCGCGGACGTCCGCGTCCTCGGCCCAGGCGCCGGGGTGGCCGTAGGTGTGGCCCGCGGCGCCGGAGAAGACGTCGGCGTAGGCGGCGCGGCGGACGCCGAGGGCGTCGGTGGGGCCCGCGCAGCCGTCCTCGTGGGCCGGGCGGGCGTCGAGGAACGGGCGGTGGGCGTCGACGACGCGGGTGAGCAGGCCCTGGCACAGCCCGCTGCGGACCAGCGCGAACGACAGCCACGGTGCGTCGCCGACGGTGTCGCCCGACGCGCGGCCGGGGGCCGGTGTGAAGGTCATCAGCGGGTCGTCGCCCGCGGCCGCCGCGATGCCGGACGCGACCGCCGACCACGGCCCGCCGTCGTGGCCGGTGCCGTCGCCCAGCACCCAGACGACCCGGTCGCCGTAGCGCGCGCCGAGGAACTCCCCCAGCCCCGGCCGGGGGGACGCCGGGGTGATCGCGAGCCGCAGGCCGCGCTGCGCGGCCCCGTCGACCGCGGCGTCGACCCGGGTCCAGTCGACGCCCTCGGGTGCCGGCGCCCGCACGACGGTGAAGCCCTGCGCGGCGCGGACGTCGAGGTAGTGCGCGACCTCGGCCGGGTCGTCGGCCGACAGCAGCCCCGCCGCCGAGTCGGCCAGCCACAGGAACGGCTCGCCGCCCGCGGTGAAGGAGCGGCCGTCGGGTGTCACCTGCAGGGGCGGCAGTGCGGGCGTGCCGGCCGCCACCGTGAGCGGGCCGGCGAGCACGACCGCGAGGGCCACCCCGAGAGTCCGGATCTTCACGGCGCGATCCTCACCGCCGTCCCCCGCCGCGCCCCGGCGGCGCGCGGCGGGGACACCCGAACGGGCGTGGACGGCCGTGCGGCAGGGTGGGCCGGATGGACGAGCGGACACGGTCGTGGTGGGGCTGGGGTTGGACGCAGGAGGCGCTGGCCGACGACGCCTGCGCGGGCCTGGCCGCGGGGCTGCCCGGCTGCGCCACCGACCCCGTGCCGGTGCCTGCGGTCCCCGCGCTGCGCGCGCCGCGGGTCGACCCGCCCGCCGCGCTGGCCGACCGGTTCACCGCGGATCCCCACGTCCGGGCCGGGCACACCTACGGCAAGGCGTTCCGCGACGTCGTGCGCGCGCTGGCCGGTGACCTCTCGGCCGCGCCCGACCTGGTCGCGTTCCCGCGCTCCGAGGAGGACGTGGCCGCGGTGCTGGACTGGGCGGGCGGGGCGGGTGTCGCGGTGGTCCCCTACGGCGGCGGCAGCTCGGTGGTGGGCGGCACCGAGTACCGCGGCGAGGGCCCGGTCGTGTCGCTGGACCTCACCCGGCTCGACCGCGTCCTCGAGATCGACGCCACCAGCCGGGCCGCCCGCGTGCAGGGCGGCACGCTCGGGCCGGGGCTGGAGGACCAGCTCCGCCCGCACGGCCTCACGATGCGGCACTTCCCGCAGAGCTTCGAGTTCTCCACCGTCGGCGGCTGGCTCGCCACCCGCTCCGGCGGGCACTACGCGATGGGCGGCACGCACGTCGACGACTTCGTGGAGTCGCTGCGGGTGGTCACCCCGGCCGGGGTGAACGAGTCGTGGCGGCTGCCCGCCTCGGGTGCGGGCCCGTCGCCGGACCGGCTGTTCCTGGGCTCGGAGGGCGCGCTCGGCGTCCTCACCGAGGCGTGGCTGCGGGTGCAGGCGCGCCCGGTGCACCGGGCGTCGGCCGCGGTGCGGTTCGTCCGCTTCGACGACGGGCTGGCCGCGGTCCGGGAGATCGTGCAGTCGGGGGTCACCCTGGCCAACTGCCGGCTGCTCGACCACGGCGAGGCGCACTTCTCCGGTGCCGCGCAGGGCGGGCACACGGTGCTGGTGCTCGGCGCGGAGTCGGCGGTCGCGCCCGTCGACGTCGCGGGGCCGGTGGCGATCGCGCAGGCGCACGGCGGCGCCGTCGAGGAGCAGGGCGACGCGGTCGGCACCTGGCGCTCGGCGTTCCTGCGGATGCCCTACCTGCGCGACGGGATCACGCGATGCGGCGGGATCGTCGAGACCTTCGAGACCGCCTGCACCTGGGACGCCGCCGACGCGCTGATCGAGGCCGTGCGCAGCGAGGTCGGGGCGGCGGTGCGGCAGGTCTGCGGCGTCGACGGGATCGTGAACTGCCGGATCACCCACGTCTACCCCGACGGCCCCGCGCCCTACTTCACGGTCCTCGCGGGCGGGCGTCCCGGGATGCAGCTCGGCGCGTGGGACGAGATCAAGACCGCCGCGATGGAGGTGCTGACCCGGCACCGCGCGAGCGTCACCCACCACCACGCCGTCGGCCGAGACCACCGCCCCGGCTACGACCGGCAGCGGCCTGAGCCGTTCGCGGCGGCGCTGCGCGCGGTGAAGGCGACGCTCGACCCGCACGGCGTCCTCAACCCGGGCGTGTTGGTCTGACCGGCGCCCGCGGGGGATGATCCGGCCGTGCTCCCGCTCCCCGGTGACGACGAGGTGCTCCGCGCGCTCGTCCGCCGCCGCGACACCGGGGTGCGCGACGACGGCCACTGCATCGCTCTGGTCGTCAGCGGGGGCGGGATGCGCGGGGTGTACGCGGGCGGCATGGCCCACGCGCTCGACGACGCCGGGCTCGGCGGCTGCTTCGACGTCGTCTACGGCAGCTCGGCCGGGGCCTACATCGGCGGCGCGCTGCTGCTGGGCGACGGCCGGGGCGCGGCGCACATCTTCTTCGAGGACATGGCCTGCCGCGCGTTCGTCGACCCGCGGCGCCTCGGCAGCCGCCGGCCGATGGTGTCGCTGGACCACCTGCTCGGCCACATCCTCACCGTCGCCAAGCCGATGTCGTGGGAGCGGCTGCGCGACTCCCCGGTGCCGCTGCGGGTCGTCGCGACCGCGGCCGACGACCTCACCCCGCACGTCCTGGAGCCGCGCTCGGTGCCGGAGTGGCGGCTCGCGATGCGCGCCACCGCGGCCATCCCGGTGCTGGCCGGACCCGCGGTGCGGCTGCACGGCCGCCGCTGGATCGACGGGTCGGTGGCCGAGCCGCTGCCCGTCCTGCGCGCGCTGCGCGATGGCGCCACGCACGTCCTCGCGCTGCTCAACCGCACCCTGCCCGAGCTGCGCGCCACCGACCCCGGCGCCGGGCCCGCCCGCTGGGCGCGGGCGCTGGACCGCCTCGCACCCGGGCTCGGCGCGATGGCGCAGGAGAGCGCGCGGCACGGGCCGTCGATGACGGTGCTCGACGACGCCGCGCACCCGTCGCGCACGGGCGCGCACCTGCTGGCCGTGCTGCCCGGCCACGACGTCGGCGTGCGGGGGCTGACCATCGACCCGGCCCGGGTGGAGCGGGCCGCGCGGGTCGGCTACGCCGCGCTGCAGGAGGCACTGGAGCGGGTCGACCCGACACCGCGTACCGGGACGTGACCGGCCAGGAGGTGGTGGCGCGGCTGCGGGCCGCGGGCTGCGTGTTCGCCGAGGACGAGGCGCGCCTGCTGCTCGCGGCCGCCACGGACCCCGCCGGACTCGACGCCCTCGTCGCGCGGCGGGTGGCCGGGGAGCCGCTGGAGCACGTGCTCGGGTGGGCGGAGTTCTGCGGGCTGCGCATCGCCGTCGGCCCGGGGGTGTTCGTGCCGCGGCGGCGCACCGGGTTCCTCGCCGAGCAGGCCGTGGCGCTGACCCCGCCGGGCGGCGTGCTCGTCGACCTGTGCTGCGGGACGGGCGCCGTCGGTGCGGTCGTGGCCGCGTCCGTCCCCGGTGCGCGGGTGCACGCCGTCGACGTCGACCCGGCCGCGGTCGCGCTGGCCCGGCGCAACCTGCCCGGCGGGTGGGTCCACGAGGGCGACCTCGACGCCCCGCTGCCCGCCGACCTGCGCGGGCGCGTCGACGTGCTGGTGGCCAACGCCCCCTACGTGCCGACCGCCGCGATCCCGCTGATGCCGCCGGAGGCCCGGCTGCACGAGGCGCGGGTGGCGCTCGACGGCGGGCCCGACGGCACCGACGTGCAGCGGCGCGTGGCGGCCGCGGCGCCGCGCTGGCTCGCCCCCGGCGGGCACCTGCTGATCGAGACCAGCGACCGTCAGGCCCCCTCGACGGCGGCGGCGGTGCGGAGCCACGGGCTCGCCACCCGGATCGTCGCCGACGAGGAGCGGGACGCGACGGTGGTGGTCGGAACGGGGGCCGGAGGGTGAGCGGTAGCGTCGCCGCCGTGGGCGAGTCCGAGCACGTGCGCCGGACGCGGGAGTCCTACGACGCGGTGGCCGCCGACTACGTCCCGTGGGCCCGCGACGACCTCGCCGCCCGGCCGCTGGACCGGGCGCTGCTGGGGTGGTTCGCCGAGCTCGTCGGGGACGGGCCGGTCGTCGACGTCGGGTGCGGCGGCGGGCGGATCACCGCGCACCTGCACGCGCTGGGCGTCGACGCCTCGGGGATCGACCTCTCGCCGCGCATGGTCGACCTCGCCCGCGCCGCGCATCCCGGCCTGCGGTTCTCCGTGGGCTCGATGACCGACCTGGCGCTGCCGGACGCCTCGGTGCGCGGGCTGCTCGCCTACTACTCGACGATCCACGTGCCCGACGACGAGCTCCCCGGCGCGCTGGCGGAGTTCCACCGCGTCCTGGCCCCCGGCGGCCACGCCCTGCTCGTGTTCCAGGTCGGTGACGAGCCGCTGGTCCTGACCGACGTGCTCGGGCACGCCGTCGAGCTGGCCTTCCTGCGCCGACGCCCGGAGCGGATGGCCGCCCTGCTCGAGGCGGCGGGCCTGTCGGTGCGGTCGCACACCGTCCGGCAGCCCGGTCCCGACGAACGGACGCCGCAGGCCTACCTGCTGGCCCGCCGCTGACGCCGGCGCCCCATCGCCAGGAGTTCCTCCAGCGCCCGCTCCAGCAGGGCGTCACCGACGACGACCTCCTCCAGCGGCAGGCCGAGCACGCCCGCCGCCCGTCCGGCCGCCGCGCGCAGGGCGGCGGTCGGGTGCTGGGCCAGCCAGACGGCGCGGCGGTAGTGGCCGAAGTAGTCCTCGCGCAGCTGCGGGAACCGGTCGAGACCCAGTTCGACCACCACCGAGCGGTGGAACGAGGTCACCAGGTAGTCGGTGAGCAGGTAGGTGCCGGGCTCGGTCTCCAGGACCGCACGCAGGCGGGCGGCCCCGGCGAAGACCTCGTAGCAGTCGGAGCCGGGGAGCCGGGGCACGCCGAGCCGGTGGCACACCTCGTCCAGCGCCCCGCGGGTACCGCAGCCGGCGTACCCGACCGCCACCCGCGCGTAGTGCGGCCCCAGCTCGCGCACGCGCCGCTCGACCGCGGCGGCGATCCGCTCCGGGCGGTTGTGCAGCAACGGCGGCAGCGGGTGCACGTCGACGGGCCAGCCGCGGCGGACGGCGACGTCGGCCACGTGCCGGGCGATCGCCCCGCAGGCGACGACGGCGACCCGGTCAGCCCGGGAAGGCGAGGCGGTCGACGAACCGGTCGTTGAAGTCGGCGCGGTCGGAGAGCTCGACATAGTGCACCTCCTCCAGCAGCGCCTGCGCCGCCGCGCGCTCGCGCAGCGACAGCAGCGCCATCTTCGCCCCCTCCCCCGCGACGTTGCCCGCGCTCACGATCCGCAGCAGCGCGACGTCGGGCACCAGGCCGATCCGCACCGCGGCGGCCGGGGACAGGAAGCTGCCGAACGACCCGGCCAGCAGCACCTGCGCGACGTCGTCGGGGGTGAGCCCCTGCCCCTCCAGCAGCAGCGTCCAGCCGGTCGCGATGGCCGCCTTGGCGAACTGCAGCTCGCGGATGTCGCGCTGGGACAGGTAGAGCCAGCCGGCCGGGTCGTCGGTGGCGTACCCCTCCCGGGTCGCCAGGACGAACACCCGCTCCTTCCCGACCAGGCGCAGCCGCGCGGCCAGGCCGGGCGGCACCGCGGGCGCGTCGGCCGCGACGAGCCGCCCCGACGGGTCGACGAGCCCGGCCGCGGCCATCGCGGCGACGGCGTCGACGAGCCCGGACCCGGCCAGCCCGACCGGCGCGACGTCGCCGATGACCTCCAGCAGCACGTCCTCGTCGCTGATCTTGACGCCCTCGACGGCGCCCGGCGCGGCGCGCATCCCGCAGCGGATGGCCGCCCCCTCGAACGCCGGTCCGGCCGGGGCGGCGGTGGCGAGCAGCCGGTCGCCCGCCGCGAGCAGGATCTCGCAGTTCGTGCCGATGTCGACGAACAGCCGGACCCGCCGGTCGCGGTCCATCCCCGACGCCAGCGCGCCCGCGACGATGTCGCCGCCGACGTAGGCGCCCAGCGCCGGGAACACGTACGCGCGGGCCCGCGGGTGCACCGCGACGCCGAGGTCGGCCGCGCCGAGGTCGTCGAAGGACCGCGCGGCCATGACGAACGGGGCGACGCCCAGCGGCTCCGGGTCGAGCCCGAGCGCGAGATGGCACATCGTCGCGTTGCCGGCGACCGCGATCTCGTAGACCTCGCGCCGGTCGACGCCCCCGTCGGCGCACACCTCACCGGCCAGCTGGTCGAGGGCGGAATGGGCGAGCGCGGTGAGCCTGCCGAGCGCGTCGGGGTCCATCATCGTCGCGCTGATCCGGGTGATCACGTCGGCGCCGAAGGGCTGCTGGGGGTTGAGCAGGGACGCGACGGCGACGGGCGTGCCCGTGGCGAGGTCGAGCAGCGTCGCGACGACGGTGGTCGTGCCGAGGTCGAAGGCGATGCCGAACAGCCGCGCGGCCGTGTCGCCGGGCTCGACGTCGACGAGCACGTCGTCGACCACGACGGCGGTGACGACCGGATCGGCCCGGAACGCCCGGGACAGGTCGCGGGTCACCGGCAGCCCGATCCGCAGCTCCAGGTCCGGCAGCGCGTCACGCAGGCGTTCGACGTCGGTGCGCTGGTCGGCGAGCGTGGGCTCGGTCAGCGTGACGCACCGCTTCTGCACGGCGGGCCGCAGGATCACCTGCCGCCCGACGCCGACCGTCGCCGCCTTCGGCCGGGTGACCAGCGGGGGCACCTCGACCCGCAGGTCCCCCTCGGCGTGCGCGACGCACGCCAGGCGCCACCCGGCCCGCAGCTCGTCGGGGCCGAACGCCCGCGGGTCGAGCCGCGACACCGGCACGGCGCCCTCGACGACCCGCATCCGGCACTTGCGGCAGGTGCCGTGCCCGCCGCAGGTGGAGTCGACCGCGATGCCGTTCCAGCTGGCGGCGTCGAACAGGGTGGCCCCGGCGGGCACCCGCACCTCCCGCGACTGCGCGCCGTCGGGCTCGAAGCGGATCCGCACCCGGTCCGGGGCAGGAGGGTCCGGCACAGGAGGGTCCGGCGCGGGGAGGTCGGGCACGGGGAGGTCGGGCACGGGGATCAGGTCCCCGCCGCGGCCTGGGCGGCCCGGAACCGCGCGATCCACGCCGCGCCCCAGTCGTCGTTGCCCAGCAGCAGGTCGGCCGCCTTGACCGCCTCGACGATCTGCGGGGAGCGCACGTCCATGATCGCGCTGGTCAGGCCCGCGTGCATCGCCATGGCCAGGAACCCCGCGCCCAGCGCGGCGCGTCCGGGCATGCCGAACGAGACGTTGGAGGCGCCGAGGGTCATGTTGAGGCCGAGCTCGTCGTGGATCAGCTCGATGGTGCGCAGGGTCGTCCGCACCAGCGACGTGTCGGCGCCCACCGGCATCGCCAGCGGGTCGATCACGATGTCCTCGACCGGGATGCCGTACTCGCCGACCGCGATGTCGACGATCTTCCTGGTGATCTCCAGCCGCCGCTCCGGCTCGTCGGGGATCTCGTCCTCCTCGTTGGGCAGGGCGATCACCGCCGCCCCGTGCCGGGCGACGATCGGCAGGATCGCGTCGAGCCGTTCGCGCTCGCCGGTGACCGAGTTGACCAGCGCCTTGCCCCGGTAGACCGCGAGCCCGGCCTCCAGCGCCTCGACGACCGACGAGTCGATGACCAGCGGCAGGTCGGTGAGGTCCTGCACCATCGTGACGGCCGTCGCGAGCAGCTCGGCCTCGTCGACGAGCGGGATGCCCATGTTGACGTCCAGCATCGTCGCGCCCGCGGCGACCTGCTCCTCGACGTCGACGGCGATGCGCGAGAGGTCGCCGCGGCGCAGCTGCTCGGCGAAGATCTTGCGGCCGGTCGGGTTGAGGCGCTCCCCGATCAGGCAGAACGGCTGGTCGCCGCCGATGACGACCTCGCGGGTCGCGGAACGCAGGACGGTGTGCACGTCTCAGACCCCCACGGTGGCGCGACGGGCGGCGAGCAGCTCCTTGGCCCGGCGGACGGCGGTGGCGGCGTCGGCGGCGTACCCGTCGGCGCCGACGGCGTCGGCGTACTCCTGGGTGACCGGGGCGCCGCCGACCATCACGATCACCTGGTCGCGCAGGCCCGCCTTCTGCAGCGCGTTGATGTTGGCCTTGAACATCGGCATGGTCGTGGTGAGGAACGCCGAGAAGCCGACGATGTCCGGGTTGTGCTCGCGGATGCCGGCGACCACCTTCTCCGGCGAGACCTGCACGCCCAGGTCGATCACGTGGAAGCCGGCGCCCTCCAGCATGATGTTGACCAGGTTCTTGCCGATGTCGTGCACGTCGCCCTTGACGGTGCTCATCAGGAACGTGCCGACGGTGCGGGCGCCGGTCTCGGCCAGCAGCGGGCGCAGCACGTCCAGCGCTCCGCTCATCGCCTTGCCCGCCACCAGCATCTCGGGGACGAAGAAGTCGCCGCGCTCGAAGCGGGCGCCGACCTCCTCCAGCGAGGGGATGAGCGCGTCGAACAGCATCGTCTCCGGCGTCAGCCCGGCGGCGAGCCCTTCGTGGGTCAGCTCCAGCACGCGCGGCCGGTTGCCGACGAGGGTCTCGTCGTAGAGCCCGCGCAGGATCGCCGCGTGTTCTGTCGCAGCGTGGTCGGTCATGACACGTCCCTTCGAGCGGGGTAGTGGCCCAGCAGCGCCGACAGGCCGCGGAGCTCGGCGACCAGCAGGTCGCCGAGGCGGGTGATGCCGTACTCGTTGACCCGGCTCGTCGGGCCGGACACCGAGACGGCCGCGACGACGGTGCCGTCGACCGTCCGCACCGGTGCACCGACGGCGGCGAGCCCCAGCTCCAGCTCGTCGAGCGAGGCGGCCCAGCCCCGGCGCCGCACCTCGATCAGGGCGTGGTCGAACTGCGCACGGTCGACCGGGGAGTGCGCGGTGCGGCGTTCGAGCGCCCCGCGCGGCAGGTCGAGCGCCCCGTAGGCGTAGAGCACCTTGCCCAGCGCCGTGCAGTGCGCGGGCACGTCGACCCCGACCCAGCTGACGGCCCCGAGCAGGTAGCGGCTCTCCACCTGGTCGATCTGCACGGGCGTGCCGCCGCGCGGGACGGCGAGGTTCACCGTCTCCCGCGACAGTTCCGACAGGTGCTCCATCGTCGGCCGGGCGAGCTCGGAGAGGTCGTGCAGCGCGCTGGGCCGGGCCGCGTGCAGCGAGAACAGCGCGCCCGGGCGGAACGCCCCCGCCCGGTCGCGGTGCACCAACCTGCTGCGCTCCAGGGCGTGCAGGAGCCGGGAGGTGGTGGATTTCGCCATGCCGAGCTCGTCGACGAGCGAGCTGAAGGTGCGCGGCGTCCCCGACTCGACGATGACGCCGAGCAGGGCGCCCGCGCGTTCGACGGCCTGGCTGCCCGTATGCGTAGCCATCACGATCCGCCTCTAAACCTGTGTCGGCAAAAGTTTCACAGTATGGAACCGCTGTTCCTGGAAACGCGGTTACTGTGACGCCGGTCGCCCGGCCCGTCAAGAGGCCGGATGGCCCGAGCAGAATTCGGTCACGAGCGGAGAAGCGCATGTTCCGCAATCGGATGCCCCGTTACGAGATCCTCTCCGAGGACGCGATGGCCACCCTCGACGGCGGCTGGCGACGGCTGGTGTCGGAGATCGGGGTCGAGTTCGGCGACGAGCGGGCGCTGGAGCTGTTCCGCCGGGCCGGGCAGAAGGTCGAGGAGTCCGAAGAAGGCGCCGGGATCGTCCGGTTCGACCCGGACTTCGTCCTGGAGCAGGTCGCGAAGGCGCCGCGCTCGTTCGACGTCCAGGCCCGCAACCCGGCGAACTCCGTGCACATCGGCGACGACGCCATGGCGTTCGGCGCCGTCTACGGCCCGCCGTTCGTGCGCGAGGGCGAGGTCCGCCGCGACGCCACGATGGACGACTTCGAGAACTTCGCCCGCCTGTCGCAGGGCTTCGGCGTGCTCGACTCGGCGGGCGGGATCGTGTGCGAGCCGGAGGACACCCCGCTCGATTCACGGCACCTCGACATGACCTTCGCATTGCAGACGCTCACCGACAAGATCTATATGGGCAACGTCGTCTCCGGCGTGAATGCCGCCGACACCCTGGCCATGACGGAGATCCTTTTCGGCGGCCGGGAGTCCATCGAGCGCACGCCCGCCACCATCTCCTTGATCAATTGTAATTCCCCGCTGCGCTGGGACGAGCGCATGCTGGAGGCGCAGTTCGCCTACTGCGAGGCCGGCCAGGCCGTCGTCATCACGCCGTTCCTGTTGATGGGGGCGATGTCGCCGGTGTCGATCCCGGCGGCGCTGGCCCAGCAGATGGCCGAGGCGCTCACCGGGATCGCGCTGTCCCAGCTGATCCGCCCGGGCTGCCCGGTGGTCTTCGGGTCGTTCCTGTCCAACATCGACATGCAGTCCGGGTCGCCGTGCTTCGGCACCCCCGAGTCGGCGGTCGGGCTGCTGTGCACCGGGCAGATCGCGCGGCACTTCGGGCTGCCGGTGCGCTCGGGCGGCGGGCTGACGTCGAGCCAGACGGCCGACGCCCAGGCCGGCTACGAGTCGCTGATGACCATGCTCCCGACGTTCCTCGCGGGCATCAACTGGGTGATGCACTCCGCGGGCTGGCTGGAGGGCGGGCTGGTGGCGAGCTACGAGAAGTTCGTCCTGGACTGCCAGGTGCTGGAGATGCTGCAGCACGAGTTCACCCCGCTGGAGATCGACGAGGCGTCGCTGGCCTTCGACGCGCACGACGAGGTCTGCCACGGCGGCCACTTCCTCGGCGCGGCCCACACGATGGAACGGTTCCGGACCTGCTTCTACCGGCCGTTCGTCAACAGCTCCGACAACTACGACCGCTGGATGCGGGGCGGCGGCAAGGACGCCGCCACCCGCGCCGGCGAGCTGGCCCGCAGGAAGATCGACGAGTACGAGCCCCCGCCGCTGGACGACGCGGTCCGCGAGGAGCTCGCCGCGTACGTGACCCGCCGCCGCCGCGAACTCGGCGACTGAGAGAGGACACCATGGCCACCGTCCCCGCCACCGCCCGCGTCGTCGTGATCGGCGCCGGCATCGTCGGCAACAGCCTCGTGCACCACCTCGCGCGGCTCGGCTGGCGCGACATCGTGCAGATCGACAAGGGCCCGCTGCCCAACCCGGGCGGCTCCACCGGGCACGCGTCGAACTTCATCTTCCCCGTCGACCACTCCCGCGAGCTGGCCGACCTCACCCTGGACTCGGTGCGCCAGTACAAGGAGCTGGGCGTGTTCACCGAGTCCGGCGGGTTCGAGGTCGCCCGCACCGAGGAGCGGATGGAGGAGCTGCGCAGGCGGATGTCGTCGGCGCGCGCCTGGGGGGTCGAGGCCGAGCTGGTCACCCCGGAGCAGGTCGTCGCGCGCGTGCCGTTCCTGGACAAGGACACGATCCTGGGCGCGTTCTGGTGCCCGTCGGTCGGCGTCGTCGACTCGCTGCGCGCGGGCACGCTGTTCCGCGAGTCCGCGCTGGCCATGGGCGCGCTCACCGTCGTGCCGACCGTCGAGGTCGTCGGCATGGACGTCGAGGCGGGCCGGATCGCCCGCGTGCGCACCACCGGCGGCGACATCGAGACCGACACCGTCCTCGTCGCCTGCGGCGTGTGGAGCCCGAAGCTGGCCGCGATGGCGGGCGCGTCGATCCCGCTCACCCCCGCGGTGCACCAGATGATCTCGGTCGGGCCGATCCCGCAGCTCGCCGAGCGTCCGGGCGAGATCTCGTTCCCGATCGTCCGCGACATGGACACCTTCTGCTACGAGCGCCAGCACGGCGCCGACATGGAGGTCGGCTCCTACGCCCACCGCCCGATCCTCATGGACGCCGAGGAGATCCCGTCCATCGAGCAGGCCAAGCTCTCCCCCACCGAGATGCCCTTCACCGCCGACGACTTCGACCCGCAGCTGGAGCAGGCCTACGAGCTGATGCCCGACGCGCTCGGCGCCGAGGGGGCCGAGATGCGCTACGCGATCAACGGCCTGCTCTCGCTGACCCCGGACGGCGGGCCGCTGCTCGGCGAGACCCCCGAGGTCAAGGGCCTGTGGTCGGCGGCCGCGGTGTGGATCAAGGAGGGGCCCGGGGTCGGGCGCGCGGTCGCCGAGTGGATGACCCACGGCCACTCCGAGATCGACGTGCACCACGCCGACATCGCCCGCTTCTACCCGCACCAGCGCACCCGGGCCTACGTGCGGTCGCGCACGTCCGAGGCGTTCAACAAGACCTACGGCATCGTGCACCCGGCCGAGCAGTGGTCCGGCGAGCGCGGCAAGCGCCTCGCGCCCATGCACGCCGCCGAGCAGGCCGCGGGCGCGGAGTTCTTCGAGACCGTCGGCTGGGAGCGGCCGTTCTGGTACCGCTCGAACGAGGCGCTGCTCGGCGAGTACGGCGACCGGGTCATGCCGCGCGAGCACGAGTGGGACGCCCGCTGGTGGTCGCCGATCATCAACGCCGAGCACCTCGCGATGCGCGAGCGGGCCGGCATCGTCGACCTGTCCGCGTTCGCGATCTTCGACGTGGTCGGGCCCGCGGCGGAGCAGGCCGTGCAGGGCATCGTCGTCGCGCAGGCCGCGGTCGCCGACGGCCGGGTGATCTACACACCGGTGCTCGACGCCAAGGGCGGCTTCCGCTCCGACCTCACCGTCATGCGGCTGGCCCACGACCGCTACCGCGTCGTCACCGGCGGCGCGCACGGCATGGCCGACCTCAAGTGGTTCGCCGACCACCTCCCCGCGGGGGCCGCGGTCGTCGACCAGACCTCGGCGTTCACCACGATCGGGCTGTGGGGCCCGCGGGCCCGCGACGTGCTGGGTCGCCTCACCGACGCCGACATCTCGCACGAGGGCTTCCCGTTCCTCACCTGCCGGCGCATCGAGCTGGGCAACGTCGAGGTGCTGGCGTCGCGGATCTCGTATGTCGGCGAGCTGGGCTGGGAGCTCTACGTGCCGATGGAGCAGGGCGCCCGGGTGTGGGACCTGCTGCACGAGGCCGGGCGGCCGGACGGCGCCGTCCCGGTCGGGATCGGCGTGTACGGCACGACGGGCCGGCTGGAGAAGGGCTACCGGGCCTACGGGTTCGAGCTCGACGGCGAGCGGTCCATCGTCGAGGCGGGGATGGCCCGCCCGAAGGTCAAGGACGCCGGCTTCGTGGGCCGCGACGCCTACCTCGCCCAGCGGGAGGCGGCGCCGCTCTCGGTGCTGTGCACGATGACCGTCGACGACCACACGTCGGCGAGCGGGGGCAGGCGCTACATGCTCGGCGGCGAGCCGATCCTCACCCGCGACGGCGGCCCGCTGACCGACGGCCACGGCCGTCACCCCTACGTCACCTCCGCCGGGTCGGCGCCGTCGCTGGGCGCCCACGTGCTCATGGCCTACCTGCCGCCGGACGAGGCCGTGGTCGGCAACCGGCTCGCCGTGTCCTACATGGAGGAGCTCTACCCGGTCACCGTGCGGTCGAACGACGCCACACCGCTGTTCGACCCCACCAACGAGCGGATCCGGGGCTGAGCCATGGCGGACGTGCTGGTGTGCATCAAGCGCGTGCCCGAGGTCGCGGGCGAGGTGGCGCTCACCGACGACGCGCAGGGCGTCGACGCCCGCCACGTCGGGTACACGATCAGCGCGCACGAGAGCTGCGCGGTGGAGCTGGCGGTGCGGATCGCCACCGGCACCGGGGGCGCGGCGACCGTGCTGACGCTGGGCACCGACGACGCGGTCGAGCAGCTGCGGACGGCCCTGTCACTGGGGTGCTCCCGGGCGGTGCTGATCGAGGCGGACCCGTCCGGGTTCGGCCCGGCCGACGTGGCGCGCGAGATCGCGGCCGTGGCCCGGGAGCACGACGTCGTCCTGCTCGGCAACGACGCCGCCGACACCGGCGACTTCCAGGTCGGCATCCGGCTCGCGTACGCGCTGGGCCGCCCGGTGGTCAACGGGGCGCGGACCGTCGAGGTGGCGGACGGCGCGGTGACCGCGCAGGTCGACGGGCCCGACGGCATCGAGAACTACGCGGTGCCGCTGCCCGCCGTCGTCACCGTGCTGGAGGGCGGTGTCGAGCCGCGCTACCCGACGATCACCGGCCGGATGAAGGCGAAGAAGGTGCGGGTCGAGACGGTGACACCGCAACGCGGGCCGGACGGCCCGGGCCGGGTGCGGCTGCTGCTGCCGCCCGCCCGACCGAACGTGGTCGAGGTGCTCGGCGAGGGGCCGGACGCGGCGAAGTCGGTGGTCGACCTGCTGGAGAAGCTGGGGGTGGCGCGATGATTCTCGCGTTCGTGGAGACCGACGCCTCCGGCGCCACCGAGGTCTCGCGCGAGGCCCTCACCCTCGCCGCGCGCATGGGCGCCCCGCTGCACGCGGTGGTCGTCGGGGCCCTGCCGGACGGGGTGGTCGAGCAGCTCGGCCGCTACGGCGTCGAGGTCGTCCACCACGCCGTCGGCGACGCGGTCGCGGCCTTCGGCGGGGCCGCCTGGGCCGCGGCGGTCCAGGACGCGGCGGGCGACGCCGGGGTCGTCGTCGCCCCCGGCACCCCGCGCGGCATGGAGGTCGCCGCCCACCTGGCCGCCCGCCTCGACGTGCCGATGGCCGCGAACGTCGTGGCCGCCGGGGCCGGCGACCCGCTGCGGGTCACCCGTCAGGTCGTCGGCGGCTCGGTGCTGGAGGAGATGGAGCTGCCCGCGCGCCCCGCCGTGCTCACGGTCGCGGGCCACGCCGTCGAGGACGAGCCCGGCGACGGGGTCACGGCGACGCTGCGCACGTTCACCCCGCAGGTCGCCGACGCCGACCTCGTGGCCCGGGTGGTGTCGGTCGAGCCCGTCGACGACGCCGGCCGGTCGGACGCGCTCACCTCGGCGCGGGTCGTCGTCGGCGCCGGGCGCGGGGCCGGGTCGGCGGCCGGGTTCGACGCGACCGTCGAGCTGGCCGAGCTGCTCGGCGGCGCGCTCGGGGTCTCCCGGGTCGTCACCAGCCTGGGCTGGCGCCCCCACCACGAGCAGATCGGCCAGACCGGCAGCCGCATCTCCCCCGACGTCTACATCCCGTGCGGCATCAGCGGGGCCATCCAGCACTGGGCCGGCTGCGCGAGCTCGAGGACGATCCTGGCGATCAACAGCGACGAGGCCGCGCCGATGGTCACCAAGGCGACGTACGCGGTGATCGGCGACATGCACGAGGTCGTCCCCGCGATCAACGCCGAGATCCGGCGACGGCGGGGCTGAGGGATGGATCCCGCCGTGGTGCGGCAGCTGATGGCGCGGTTCAGCGTGGAGATCACCCCGCGGGAGGCGCCGACGCTCCCGCCCCTGGCCGACGTCCTGGCCCCCGGGACGGCCGTGTACCTCACGTTCCTGCCGCACACGCCGTGGGCCGACACCGTGGCGGTCGCCCGGTCGGTCCGCGACGCCGGGATGCGGCCGGTGCCGCACCTCGCGGCCCGGGCCGTGCCCGACCACGCCACCCTGCGGCGGATGCTCGCCGACCTCGCCGCGGTGGGCGTGCGGGACCTGCTGGTCCTCGCCGGCTCGCTCACCACACCGGTCGGCGAGTTCCACGAGGCGGCCCAGGTCCTCGACAGCGGGTTGCTGGCCGACGCCGGCATCACCCGCGTCGGGATCGTCGGCCATCCGGAGGGCCATCCCGACGTCGACGACGACGAGCTGCTGCGCGCGCTGCTGGCCAAGTGCCGCATCGCCCGGGAGCGCGGCCTGGACCTGCACCTGGTCACCCAGTTCGCCTTCGCCCCCGAGCCGATCGTCGCGTGGGAACGCCGGATCCGGGCCCACGGCGTCGACGTGCCGGTGCACGTCGGGCTGCCCGGCCTGACGACGCCCGCCCGCCTGCTGCGGTTCGGCCTGCGCTGCGGGGTGGGGGCGTCGCTGAAGGTGCTGCGCCAGCAGGCGGGCGGGGTGCTGCGCCTGGCCACCTCCCCCGTCCACCATCCCGACGCCACCCTCGTCGGCGTCGCGGCGGCCGCGGCCGCCGACCCGGCCTGCCTGCTGCGGGGGATCCACTTCTTCCCGTTCGGCGCGCTCGCGCCCACCGCCGCGTGGGCGGGCGACATCCGCGACGGCCACTTCGTCGTCGACGACAGAGACCGACTGCGCGTGACCGCCTGAGCTCTGGAGACACCCATGCCCTTCCCGTCCGACCTGCAGATCGCCCAGGGCGCCGCGCTCAAGCCGCTCGGGGACGTCGCCGCCGCCATGGGCATCGGGCCCCACCTGATGGAGGCCTACGGCGAGCACGTCGCCAAGATCAAGCTCTCCGCCGTCGACGAGCTCGCGGGCCGGCCCCGGGCGAAGTACGTCGTCGTGTCCGCCGTCACCCCCACACCGCTGGGCGAGGGCAAGACCACCACCACCGTCGGGCTCGGGCAGGCGCTGTGCGCGACCGGGCGGCAGGCCACGGTGGCGATCCGGCAGCCGTCGATGGGCCCGACGTTCGGGATCAAGGGGGGCGCGGCGGGCGGCGGCTACAGCCAGGTCGTCCCCATGGAGACGCTCAACCTGCACCTGACCGGTGACTTCCACGCGGTCACCGCCGCGCACAACCTGCTCTCGGCCGTCCTGGACAACCACCTCTTCCAGGGCAACACCACCGGGATCGACCCGCACGACATCACCTGGCGGCGGGTGCTCGACGTCAACGACCGCGCGCTGCGCAACGTGATCGTCGGCCTGGGCAGCCGGATGGACGGCATCCCGCGGCAGACCGGGTTCGACATCACCGCCGCGAGCGAGGTGATGGCGATCCTCGCGCTCAGCCGCTCGCTGCAGGAGATGCGCGAACGCTTCGGGCGCATCGTCGTCGGCTACACGAAGGGCCGCACACCGGTCACCGCGGAGGACATCGGCGGCGCGGGCGCGATGACCGTCATCATGCGGGAGGCGCTCAAGCCCAACCTCATGCAGACGCTGGAGAACACGCCGGTCCTCGTGCACGCCGGCCCGTTCGGCAACATCGCCCACGGCAACTCCTCGGTCGTCGCCGACCTCATCGGCATCCACAGCGGCGAGTTCCTCGTCACCGAGGCCGGGTTCGGGGCCGACATGGGTGCGGAGCGGTTCTTCAACATCAAGTGCCGGGCGTCGGGGCTCGTCCCGGACGCCGCGGTCGTCGTGGCGACGGTGCGGGCGCTGAAGGCGCACTCCGGGCGGCACCGGATCGTCGCCGGGCAGCCGCTGCCCGACGCGCTGTTCGCCGAGAACCCCGACGAGGTCCACATCGGCGGGGCCAACCTGCGCAAGCAGATCGAGAACATCCGGCTGCACGGGGTCTCGCCGATCGTCGCGATCAACGCCTTCCCCGGCGACCACCCGTCCGAGCACGCGGCGATCGCCGAGATCGCCGCGGAGGCGGGGGCGCGGGCGGCGGTCTGCACGCACTTCACCGACGGCGGTCGCGGGGCCCGGGAGCTGGCCGAGGCGGTCGCCGAGGCCGCCGACGAGCCGTCGGCCTTCCGCTTCCTCTACCCGGACTCCGCCCCGCTCCGGGAGAAGATCGAGACGATCGCCACGAAGGTCTACGGGGCGGCAGGGGTGGACTACGACCTGCTCGCCGCCCGCCAGCTCGCGACCTACGAGGCGAACGGCTACGGCGGCCTCCCGGTCTGCATCGCCAAGACCCACCTGTCGCTGTCGTCGGACGCGTCGCTGACGGGCGCGCCGACGGGCTGGCGACTGCCCGTGCGCGAGGTGCGCGCGTCGGTCGGCGCCGGGTTCATCTACCCGATCTGCGGCGACATGCGCACCATGCCGGGCCTGGGCGCCACCCCCGCCGCGCACCTGATCGACATCGACCGGGACGGCAACATCGTCAACCTCTCCTGAGCCCGGGTACTCCCGCCTCGAACGGAACCCGGTCGTCGTCCGTCCCGCCCACGACAGCGATGAGGTTCCGTTCACGCGGGCCCGGCGCACGTCACGCCGGATCAGTCCTCCGGCAGTCGCCCGGTCGAACCCTCGGCCAGCGCCCTGTCCACCTTGTCGAGGACGCCTCGCACCAGATCGCCGAACGCATCGCCGCCCAGGGCGTCGGATGCGGCTCGTGCCCTGCCGAGGAACTCGCGGGCGCGGTCCGCATCACCGAGACGCCGGTGATCGTCGGCCAGGCTCGCGTAGAGCGACGGCAGGAATCCGCGCACCCGCAGCCGCGGATCGAACTCCTGCGCGCGCTCGTCGCTCACGCCGTCGACCGCCGCCAGGGCACGCTCGTCCCACATCAGCTCGTCGCGCTGGTCGTCCTGCAGGTCGGCCATGACGTGCGCGACCACGCAGCGGTGGAAGTCGTCGCCCTGCACCTCGGCCCAGATCACCGCCAGCTCCTGCCGGGCGGCCACCCGGTCACCTGCTCGACCGCGCTGCACCGCGGCGGTCACGCGGGCCATCACGTCGTCGTCCATCCGGACCCCTTCCGGTCACTGCTGCGTGGCCACCCTCGACCCTGGAGCAGGTCGACGGTCAAGCCCGTTCGCGGCGTGCACACGGCCCACCGGCTGCGGACCTCGACGTCGACGGGACGCTCGTCGATCGACGCACGGGGGTCTCGATGACGTGGGGGGATCCCGATTTCACCTCGACGACCACGGGGCTCGACGACGCCGCGCACACACCATTCGGGTCCGTGCACAGTCCGCGCTCGCACCTGGATCCGTGCGGAGGATCGCTGCGCAGGCGCGTCGGCAATCTCGACGCCGGGAGCAGACACCCGATGGGGTGCGGACCCCGCCGCTCCGGGGGTCGTTGATCCGGTGAGCGCGGTCGTCCCCGTCTGCGCCGCCCCGACTGGAGGAATCGATGAGGAACCCCCTGGGCACGGCCCGGCACCGGACCGGCCTGGTGACGGTCGCCGCCCTGGCCGCGGTCACGGCCCTCGTCGGTCCCGGCGTCGCGTCGGCCGGCCCGAACTCCGACCCCGCCGTGGTCGCCGCCTCCGTGGCTCCGGACAACGGGCGGACCTGCACCACCAGCGAGCTCCCGGTGGACCTGCAGCCGGGCGTGGTGGTGGCACCGGGCTCCGACCTGGGTGTCACCTTCGACCGGGAGCGCAACGACCAGTTCGTCGTGGTCAAGCTGTGCCTGCCCGACGGTGCCGCGCCCCGCGCCGTCCAGGTCCTCACCCACGGCATCACCTACGACCACCGCTACTGGAACATCGCCGACCCCGCCGACCCCGGGGCCGACACCTACTCGTGGGAGGCCGCCGCGGCCGAGGCCGGCTACGCCACGGCCGCGATCGACCGGATCGGCAACGGGGAGAGCAGTCGCCCGCTGTCGGCCTTCGTCGACATCACCTCCAACTCGACGGCCCTGCACAACGTCGTGCAGGCCCTGCGCGAGGGTTCCGTCGAGGGGCAGCAGGGCGGGTTCGACCGCGTCGCGCTGGTCGGTCACTCCTACGGCAGCTTCACCAGCATGATCGCGGCGTCCCGGTTCCAGGACGTCGACGCGGTCCTGCTCACCGGATACACCCACCGCGTGAACAACCGGACGCCGGTGGCCATCGAGACCGGCATCTACCCGGCGTTCCTCGATCCCCAGTTCGCCGGGGAACCCCTCGACCCCGGGTACGCCACCCCGCGCCCGGGCACCCACCGCGGCCTGTTCTACGCGCCGGGCACCGACGTCGACCCGCGGATCATCGAACGCGACGAGGCCACCAAGGGCACCGTCACCCAGAGCGAGCTGGCCAACTTCCCGCTCGTCCAGACCACCGTCCTCGACATCGACGTCCCGGTCTTCCTCCTCAACGGGGACAACGACGGCATCTTCTGCAACCAGGAGTTGATCGACCTGGGCACCGACTGCTCCTCCGCCGAGCGCGTCGTCGAGCAGGAGCGGCCGTTCTTCCCGAAGGCCCCGTCCGTCGAGGCGTACGTGGTGCAGGGCCCCGGCCACGACCTCAACGCCTTCTTCCAGGCGCCCGAGGCCTTCGAGGTCTCGATGGACTGGCTGCAGGGCGTCGTGCCGGCCACCGGCTGAGCTGGAGTGCGGTCCGGCGCACGAACAGCCGTCCGGGCCGCACTCCCCTGGTCTCCGAGCGGTGTCAGCGCGATGCGCTCGCACTCCCCGCGCTGGCAGGCTGGGCCCATGGAGATCGTCGCAGTGGACCCACGGGACCAGCAGTGGGAGTGCGGCTCGCCCTCCTACCGCGTCCACTTCCACGAGGGCACCAGTTCCGACGAGTACGAGGTCCGCGGCGCCGAGAGTGTCCAGGTCGTCATCGAGTGGGCGGAGAACGACCACGCCGGGCGCCCGTACGTGCTCTACGCCCGTGTCGATCGAGACGGCCTCGGGCTGCTGCGACTCGCGGGGCGAGAGCCGCACGAGGCGCCGCTTCCGTAGGCCACCGTCACGCAGAGGCGGAGGCGTTGCGTGCCGGATCGTGAAGATCAGTCCGTGGAAGCCGTGAACAACGCAGAAGCGGCCCCTGACCATGTATCTGCTGGTCAGGGGCCGCTTCTGCGGGGTGTGGCAGGTGAAGGATTCGAACCTTCGTAGGCTAAGCCGACGGATTTACAGTGCACTGTCAACATGGCCTTGACCTGCGGCGGAGCCGCGTCCACACCTGCTGCGTCCGTGCATAGTCCGCGCGGGCCGTTCTTGCACGTCCGCGCCCGAGTGTCGGTGGTGATCTCCTCGCGGCGCGGGTGGAACCCTTCCGGGTCGAGGGGTGGGGTGCAAGGCATGTAGTCCCGCCTTGTGGCCCACCCCTCGACCCGGTAGCCCTCGGGCGCGCCGTGAGGGGATCGCCACCCCGCCGCACCTCCCCCGATCTCTGAGCGGTGTCGGGTTCGGGCAGAGCCCGGTTTGTCGCTTCCGGAGTACCGTCGGTTTGGCATGGACATCGGGGGTGGGACGTTGACGGAGCCATCTGCTTCACCGCAGCCGTACGGCGGCATTGTTCTGGCTGGGCCCCGGGCGAGCGGCAAACGGACGGTGGCATTCGCCCTGACGAGTCTTCGAAGGAGCTACGCCGCCATGCCCGCGCTGACCGTGGCCGCCCGTTCGCCGGTCGATGCGGAGCAGACGACCCAACGTCATCTGGACGACCTGCAGGCCTGGGCGCAGGTCTTCCACCGGTTCACGACTGACGGTGACACCTTCGTCTACGACCGGGAACGCCTGAGCAAGCTCCGTGAGCAGGGGCGTATGCCCGTCGCCTGCGTCGACGACATCGCCACCGTCGAGGCGTTCGAGCGGGAGGCCGACGACTGGCTCCACGTGCTGCTCTGGTGCCCGCGCGAGGAGGCCGAACGCCGCCTTGCCGATGGTTGGACAGCCAACGAGGGGCAGCCGGCACCTGAGCGCGGGTGGGTACGTCGGTGGGAGAAGTCGACCAAGGGCCTTCTGAGGGACCCGCGTCGGTTCACGCTGGCGATCCGCTCGGATCACCTCGATGCGGTTCAGATTGCGCAGATCGTTCACCTCGCCGCGCAGGCAGGCAGGTCGACGCCGCACAGTGCCTCGCGTCCAGGTGCGACATCTGCCGCACAGACGGGCAGCGGGTAGATCCGTTGCCTGATCGGCCTCTTGGTTCACGGTCGCTTCCGCTGGCCGGGTCGGGTAGCCGGCCACGCCGGCCGACCGCGGGCCGGAGGCGGAGCGGTCGAGCCGAGCGCC